>JAGWHF010000002.1:241278-281258 GCA_028866895.1 Nitrososphaerota archaeon | reverse complement strand
CAAATGCAATCATAACAATTGCAGCTTCTATACCCATGACTCCACGACGAGTTCTGCGTCTTGAAACAGAGTTCATTGCTTGTGGATAAATGTCTGGGGTATTATCCACAAGTTTGTCTTTTTTGAACAAACCGAAATTGTTGGGAGAGACATAGGACGATAGGCCTGGGGAAGCCGAAGGCTCATGGCTTGCGGTTTTGCCGTTTGTCAGGCACTTGGTTTGTAGGGAATATGTTCTGCATTCGGGAAATAGGTATTAAAACGGCTGTTGGTTTTTGCTACCGTGTGCTTTCGTCATGGGCAAGACTGACCCGGGGAGGCCGCAATTGAAGCCTGAGAAACCTAATTGAGTTCCTTATGTCTCGCACTGTCTGTTCTTCGTCTAGAACTCGCCGGGTCGCTCTAAATATTGAAAATGAATGGGACTGGTACCAGAAATATGACATCAAGTTCCAAAAAGGAGTATTATTTCAAGGGAAATTGCCTAATCGTTTTAATTCATGAATCTTGACCTTAAAATATGCATGATAGCACTGGCGGCGAGGCGTTTGATGGGATTTGGAGATTCCTTGGAAGGCACGAGCCTGAATCCATAAGCAGGGAGGACGGGTACAGATGGGGACTCTTGCACATAGAATACGTGAAAAAAGAACTTCAAAAGCTGGAGGAACGGGCGTTGAATAGGCGGGATGAAGAAATGCTTCACAGCATCGTTAATTCAAAGCTGCGTGCGTTGGAAGTGCAAGAGGAACTTAGGAAAAGTCTGACAAACGGGGTCTGATTTTTAACTGCCAGGACAGTCAGCTGGGTTTCAGAGTGTAGACGAGCGGCAGTTTTTGTATGATCAAATCAAACAAACGTGAACATATTATTTGTAGCTAGATAAAAAATGCCGTCGCAGCTATGAGTTTGGATCGAATTTTCAAGATTGGACTGAAGACGAAAATAAACGCAATGGTTAACGTGGCGTCTGCCGTCTCCATTGCTACTGTTTCCCTTTCCAGCTATTCTGCGGGAGGAAACGGAGGTGCTGACAACACGATCCATTACGTCTTGACAGGCATAGTGATGCAGGCGGTGGTGGGAATTCCAGCTTATTTTGTAGCCCGTTCTATTACAAAACCTATACTGAGGATGGCAACCATGGCTGAGAAGATTGGCAAGGGAGACTTGACGGTAGAAACCATGGAATCAAAATCAAACGACGAGGTGGGCAAACTGACGAGAGCATTCAATCACATGATTGTAAATCTCAGGTTGTTAGTAAAACAGGTACGAGACAGCTCATCGCTTGTTGCATCAAATTCGGAACAAGTTGCTTCATCTACTGAGCAGATGAACTCCTCGGTCCAACAGATTTCGTCGACAATACAGCAGATTTCTAAGGGCTCACAGACGCAGGCCCATGAATTGGAAGAGACCAGTAGAGTGGTGACGAAACTAAGCAAGGACATGAAGAACCTTGCACTAAAGGCAGCATCTACAGCCAGTCTGACAAGGGATGTCGGAATGATCTCAGAGACAGGTTCAAAATCGGCATCAGAGGCTGATTTTAGGATGTCAAAAATAATCAGCGTCACAAACGAGTCTGCTACCAAGATAAGGGAGTTGGCTGAAAGGAGCGGGCAGATAACATCTGTACTTGATGTAATAAGGAAGATCGCCGACCAGACAAACCTTCTCGCATTGAACGCTGCAATAGAGGCCGCGCGTGCAGGCGAGGCGGGAAGGGGCTTTGCCGTGGTTGCAGATGAGGTAAAAAGGCTTGCAGAAGGCTCCGCAAAATCGTCTGAGGAGATAGACGCATTGATAAGACAGATTCAGGATGATGCCAAGGCAACGGTTGAGAGTATCGAGGGTGGAAGCAAGGAGGTTTCTGAGGGGAGGGTTGTGATTGACAAGGCATTAAAGGCCCTCAACGAGATTGCTGCAAAGGTAAAGGAAGTTTCAGTAAACGTGATGGATGTGGCAAACACCACGCAAACCCAGGTTGCCGAAATAGAGAAGCTGTCAAGATCAGCCTCTGAGATCGCCGCAGTTTCGGAACAAAATGCATCTGCTACCGAAGAGGCATCTGCTGCAACAGAACAGCAGACCGCTGGGACGCAGGAGATCGCAGCTTCCGTACAAAAGATGGCAAGTATGGCTGATAATCTCTCCAAGATTGCGTCTGGGTTCAGACTTCCTGAAGGGGCGATCCTTGCCGACATTCAGAAAGCGAGGGGAGAGGAGGCTCTGGCATAGGGATGAGCGAGACATTAATCGAGGACAATCTGCAGGTGGTGGCGTTTTGTCTTCGGGATGGCAGGGGGGGCAGGAAGGAGGATTACGGTGTTAGTATAGAACAGGTAAGGGAGATTAGACCATTGGAATCAGTCACTAAGGTTCCAAATGCAAAAAGATTCGTCAGGGGGGTGATGAACCTGAGGGGAACTATAATTCCGGTCATAGATATGAAGGAAAAGCTTGGCCTCGGACTGGGCGAATTGAATCCAAAGGCAAGAATCCTGGTATCGGAGGCAAATGGCAAACTCGTCGGACTTTTGATTGATGAGGTGGACCAAGTCATGCGCATTCCGCTAAAAGAGGTAGAGACACACCTTTCAGGAGGGTTCGAGTCTCTCGAATACATAAAGGGGGTTGCAAAGACATCTGGCAGGTTGATAGTGCTTCTTGATATCGTAAAGTTACTGGATGATGGCAGTGCAGATGCAATAAAGGGGGTGTGAGATTTTTCTACAACGAGTGCAGTAAAGGTCTTAATTGTTGATGACGCGTCTTTCATGAGGGTTGTCCTGAAGGACATCCTTGTATCACACGGGCTTGTCTCGCAGGTTTACGAGGCAGGAGATGGCGTTGCGGCTGTAGAGTCATACAGGCAGGTAAAGCCGGATATTGTCACCATGGACGTCAACATGCCAAAGGCTGACGGAATACAGGCCCTCAAGGCGATAATACAGATCAATCCTAGAGCAAAGGTGGTCATGGTGACGTCGGTTGAGCAGAAGCACATCGTACAGGATGCGATAAGGGCCGGGGCAAGGGACTACGTGGTTAAGCCTTTTGACAGATCAAATGTAGCAATGGTGATTAGCAAGGTTATCAGGGCAAGATAGGCATGATGGTATCATCCGAAAAAAACCAGATACGCATCATGATAGTAAATGATTCTGCATACATGATAGAGCTCCTAAAGGACCTTCTTGCGGGCGAGACCAACATAAAAGTGGTAGAAACGGCGCGGGACGGGCTGGAGGCAATGCGGAAAATCAGGCATGTTGCTGTTGATGTCGTATTGCTAGACCTTGAGATGCCAAATATGGACGGACTGTCATTCATAGAGAATGTCATGAGGGAAAGAACAGTCAACATAATAGTGGTAAGCAATTACAGCAAGTCTGGGACGAAGCTCATTCTTGATTCACTGGAGCTTGGGGCCGTGGATTTTGTTCCAATTCCGCAGGATGGCAGTGAAATTTTGAAAAATCTCAAGTCTATTTTGGTATCGAAGATAGAGGTAGCCTCAAGATCAAACCCTGAAATGCTTGTTCCAAAGGCAATCTCAAAGTTGAGGCCTCCTGCAATCAAGGAAAAATTTTCCTGCAACATGGCTTCAAAGGTGGTTGTCATTGGTGCTTCTACGGGTGCCCCTCGGGTCATATCTGACATATTGTCTGAGATGCCGGAGGATCTACCCGCTGGTTTTTTGATAGTACAACACATGTCCAAGGATTTTGTAACATCCTTCTCAGAAAGACTCAATGAGGTTTCCAAGATACATGTCAAGGAGGCCGAGCAGAACGACTTGATAAGGGAGGGAGTTGCCTTGCTCGCACCTGGAGACATGCACATGGAGGTATCAAATAATCGCAGGATTGCCCTCAACCAGGGGCCGAAGAGGTTTGGTGTAAGGCCTGCAATAAACGTCACAATGGTCTCGGCGTCGGAAGTATTTGGGGCAGATACGATCGGAGTCCTCCTTTCTGGAATGGGTCAGGATGGCGCATTCGGGATGAAGATGATAAAGAAAAGGCACGGAATCACCCTGGCGCAAGATGAATCCACATCGGTGGTTTTCGGCATGGCAAAGGCTGCAAACGACCTCCATGCAGTGGACAGGATGGTGGGGGCTGGGGAGATCGCAAACGAGATAGCCAGGGTGGTAAGAGGTGTCTGAGAACAGCAAGTATCGAGAACTGTTTGTACAGGAAGCTTTGGAACATGTGGATAACCTGAGTCTTTACCTTGTTAAACTGGAGGAGGAGCCGTCGGTAAAGGAGCATGTGGACGTCCTGTTCCGATCTGCCCACACCCTTAAGGGAATGGCTGCCACCATGCAGTATGGTCAGATTACCGAGATCTGCAAGGCAATTGAGGGGATTTTTGAAAAATTAAGACAGGGAGAGACCTCCATATCTGCGGGATTGGGCAATGTCCTTCTTCTTGGTGTGGATCACCTAAGGGAACTGGTCAGTGACGAGACAAAGCGAATTGATCTGGAAGGATTTTTAGAACAGGTAAGGAATCCGGGCTCAATAAAGCCTGAGGCTGTAGGTGGACAAGATAGTCCGCACAAACCTGCACAAACCCCCACGGTAAGGGTAAAAATGCAGGATCTTGACTCGCTAGTAAATCTGGTGGGTCAGATAATGATCTCGAAGATGCAACTGGATATGGTGCTACAGTCCCACAAAATGGGCGAGGGGAGGGATGTTCTGATGACCCTCGGCAGGCTGGTTGCCGACCTTCAGTACCACACGATGCAGATAAGACTGGTCCCGATTGAACAGATATTTAACAGGTTTTCAAGAATGGTGAGAGATCTTTCCACATCGCTTGGAAAAAAGGTAAGGATGGAGACTGAGGATTCTGGCATAGAGTTGGACAGGACTGTACTCGATGCCATAATGGAACCTGTCCTGCACATGCTCAGAAATTCGGTAGACCATGGGCTTGAAAAGGCAGAGGAGCGGGAAGCTTTGGGCAAACCGGCTGTTGGAACCATCCATCTTAGGGCAAGAAGGGTTGGCCAGAAGGTTGAGATCGAGGTTGGGGACGACGGACGTGGGTTTGACTTGGAAGCAATCAAGAGTAAGGCAGTCGAAAGGAAGGTCAAGACAAGGGAAGAGGTGGAGACGATGTCGGATGAGGACATAATAGGGCTGGTAGGTACCCCGGGACTCTCAACAGCGAAGGAAATAACTGACATCTCCGGCAGGGGTGTCGGAATGGATGTCGTCATCACTCAGGTAAAAAACGTGGGAGGACAGGTTAAGATACGGACTGAAAAAGGCAAGGGAACTAGAATCGTACTGACGATACCTACCAGCTTGGCTGTGATAGGCGGACTGCTTGTGAACGTCTCCAATCAGAAATTCATCATGCCAATGTCGAGCATTTCTTCCACAGTCACTGTCGATAGCAGGGAGATTCAGCGGGTTCACGGGAGGGAGATGATAAATTTGAGGGGAAGGATAATGCCAGTCGTAAGAGCTTCCGAAGTGCTTGGATTGACAAATGATAGTTGCAGAAAGGACGGACAGGTAAACATCATTGTGGTAAACAAGGAAGGCGCACCGTACGGCCTAGTGGTTGACTCTCTGGAAAAGGAGCAGGAAATTGTAATAAAGCGACTGGAAGGATCTTCTGGTCTTTTTGCTGACTTTGCAAACGCAACGATCCTTCCAGATGGAAAGGTTGCCTTGATCTTGGAACCTACCCTGTTGTTGGTGCATTGAAATGAAAATCGCTTCACTTGACAGTGCTGAACTGGGCTCTCTTGAAAACCTCCTAAGCTCCTACATAGCTGAAAAAACCGCGGTGGCGCTATCTGCACTTATTGGGGAGCCCGTGGGTCATGTCGTTACGAAAACACGTACGGGACTTGGGGAGATTCAGGATGTTAGGAATCATACAAAGGATCTTGCCCTCTGCTGCGTTTTCCTCCATGGGGGAGGTGATATACGATTGGGCATATTGTATTCGATCCCTGAGAGAGACGCAAAGATGATTGCTGCAAAACTTTTGTGTCTGGAATCGGTTGAAACTCTTGACGACCTGGGAAAGTCTGCAGTATCAGAGGTTGGAAATATAATGTCTGGCTCCTTTTTCAATGCACTGTCTGACCATACGGGGCTGAAGGTGGACCTTTCCACACCAGGGTTTGCCATGGCTCCGTTCTCATCCCTGTTTGATCCTATTGTCTCCAAATTCGTTCCCGCCGAAGGCGACATCATGACCGAGGTGGAGTTCTCCTGCAAAGGTAGTGGTATAAGGGTTCACATGCTGATAATTCAAGACCCGGAGAATGCGCGCAAACTTCTGGGTCGGAAGGGATGAAAAATGGAGAAACAGCACGCGGGAGCATCGGAGAAAAACGGTAGGATGCCATACGAGGGATTCTTCGAGGAAGAAACAAGTCAGAGGCAGGAAGATCCCCCTGCTGGAGAGGTTTTGGATTCATTTTCAAAAATCTTTGAAGGTTACGGACTCGATTTTACGAGGTACAAGGCAAATTTCCTCAAAAGGAGGCTTGACAGAAGGATGAGCATCCTCGGGATAGGTGCGTACCAAGACTATGCGGATTTTTTAAAAAATAACAGGAAGGAGTTTGAGGAATTATTTAGGTCGTTCTCCATAAATGTTACAAATTTTTTTAGGGACCCTACCGTTTACGAGGTTTTTAGCTCGACAATTGTGCCAAGCATGATTTCTAACGCTGGACAAAGCGGCAAGATAAGGGTGTGGAGTGCGGGCTGCGCGTCAGGGGAAGAACCTTATTCTATCGCGATAATGTTTTCACGGGTTCTCGAGAAAACAAGGGACTTGACGGTAGAGATAATCGCAAGTGATATCAGTCAAAAGGCCATCGAATGGGCGCGCCTTGGCAGATATCCGTCAAAAAGCCTTGAGAATCTACCGGTAGAGGTAATTGGAAAGCATTTCACTCCGGTCGGGGAGGAGGAAGATAAAGAGTACGAGATATGCCAGTTTATAAAAAACATGGTCTCGTTTGGAATGTCTGATATTTTGTCAAGTGATGCAAGGGGGCTGGACGCAATTTTTTGCAGGAACGTGCTGATTTATTACGAAAAGGAAGCACAGGATCTTATTTTGAGTAAATTCCACCAAATCCTCAAACCAACGGGATATCTAGTGTTGGGGATGGATGAAACGATGCTAGGTAGACGGTGTGAAAAATTATTTTCTCCCCTGATGGCACGTGAAAGGATTTATCAAAAAATAGATCCTGCCAAAGGCACCAAGGAGTTAGGAAAAATAGCTATCCAGCAAGGGTGATGACAAATGAAGATAGTCGGGGAGGTAGAAATGGGGGGAATAGCAATGATGAGCGGAAAAAATGTGGATCTGAAAACTTTCGTTGGATCATGCGTGGCTGTGTGCCTCTTTGACTTTAATGCCAAGGTTGCTGGCATGGCCCACGTGATGCTTCCAAGGAAAGAAGCATCTGGCAAGAGTACGACGGTGGGCATGGAGGGCAAGTATGCTGACGAGGCGATTGCCAACATGATTGATGGATTGGTTCGAATGGGCGCAGAAAGGACTAGAATAAGGTCGAAAATTGCAGGCGGGGCCTCTATGTTTCCAAGCCGGGCAGGAGGAGGAAGTATAGATGTCGGGAAAAGGAACGTCCAGGCAATAAAAGGGATTCTTCATGAGAAGAACATCCCTCTCATATCTGAGGATACGGGAAGCAACTTTGGAAGAAAAGTAATATTCAGTCTCGCATCTGGCAAGATGACTATTACATCAAATTTTAAGAAACTTGAGAAAGTGATATAGGATATTTGTTCAATGCCTCCAAACGTGTCCTGGGGGACTGGAGAGGGTAGGCAAAAAAGGCATTTTCACAGGCACGAACAAATGTTCAGATAAATAAATATCCATCCTCGACGTAATGTGAATGGGAATGATGGCGGTTGGGGCTGCGGCTACAAGGGATTAGGGATAAGTTAATCGTGTTTTCAGTGATTACGGGGATTTTCCTGCCGGTCAGGCTGCTCTTTTACGGATTCATCTCCGCCCATTGGATTGGCAGTTTGGGGATGGTATCGTCGGTCCTTTTGGGGATTACCTTTCTTGCATACAAAAACAAGCTTGGCTGGTTTGGAGGCATTTTTGTTGCTCAGATGACGAAGACCATGAAGGGAAAATCCGGAATTTTTGCAGTGATCGTGTCTGTCATACTAATAGCCTATCTTGGATGCACAATTGTGTGGATCGAGAGGGGAGAAACAGTATATGCGGACGAAAAACAGGTAATTGTACAGATGATCTTTTCAAACCACCATCCAAGTGGAGTACAAGTAAAAAACATCAGCGCGGTTATGAGGGGAGGTGAGGTTAACTCCCTCTCGGTATTCTCTAAATTTGATCAGGTGATGTCCATGACCTATGCAATAATGAATGACAAGATGGGCGGATGGCTCGTCAATTTGGATACTATCTTGTTGGTCGAACAGTTTGAAGTTTTGGGCCTGATATTTTTCTACAGAGAGGTATTTCCAAGATACTTCCAAAAACCCCTGGCTGAAAAGGTAGGATCAATTACGGTCAAGTAGGCTTACGTAACCAAATCCAGAGTGCAGAGACATCCAAATTCCATGCCCGGTGCTTTATCGGAATAAAAAATGCAGGAAGCAGGTTTGGACCATTTATTAAAGGAGGTCATGTCTTTCCAAAAAGATGTTCGTTCATTTTATACAAACATAAAAGTTAATGATTCATTGAAATATTAGAGGTTGTATGGGGCAGCAACCTGTGGATTCGGAAAAAAAATCACTAGTGGAAGACCTGAGCCTATTGACCAGCAGGGCCTTTAAGGAGCTGGACGCAACAAAGTCGGAGCTTTTGGAGAAGGAAAAACTTCTCAACCACCTCTCATTCGAATCCCTGGAAAAGATAAAGGAACTCTCTAAAATCAATCATGACTTGCAGGACAAGGTGGGGTTTTTGCTCGATCTTAGTGCTTCCATGAACAAGAAGAATGACGAACTCGTCAAGTCCAACAAGGAACTAGAGCAGCAAAAGTTTCATTATAACAAAATGACATCTGAATTGAGGCAAAAGCTCGACAAGGTCATTTCCGAGGAGAGAGAGCTTTCCCTGCAGAGGGATTTTCTTGCAAAACAGGTTGATGAGAAAACCCAGGATTTAATCAAGTCTGCGAAATTTACGGTAATCGGAGAGCTTGCGGCAAGGCTTGCTCACGACCTTCGCAACCCACTCTCGATAGTAAAAAACACGATGGACATAATGAGAGCAAAGCCCAACATGAAGGTGGAGGAGCGTCTCCAGCACTTTACTAGGTTTGACAGGGCAGTTCAAAGGATGGCACACCAGATAGATGATGTTTTGAATTTTGTAAAGCGTTCGGATCTCACAATGCAGACCGCATCAGTCCAAGCCATGCTTGACAGTGTGATAGTGGGGCTGATGATTCCTGCTGGCATTAGAATAATCAAGCCCGATTCCGATGCCCAGATAAGGTGTGATTCCAGGAAGCTTGAGGCGGTTTTTTCCAACATAATAATAAATGCAATCCAGGCCATGGAGGACAGCGGTGATGTCATAATTAGGATGGTGGATTTGAACTCTGGCGTCCAGTTGGAATTTGAAGATACGGGTCCGGGAATCTCTGCTGACGCCCTTCCAAAGATATTTGACCCGCTTTTTACAACTAAACAGACTGGAACAGGGCTAGGTTTGTCGATTTGTAAGAGCATCGTGGAGCAGCATGGAGGGACCATATCAGTAAGGTCCAAGCCCACAGTCTTCACGATAAGGCTGCCAAAGAATATCCCAAAGTATGAAGTACCTTCAATACGTGCATCATAGGGCTGATGTGTTCAGTCTGCAGTCAGCGTATCTTTCTTTCTCGCACGACGTGTATGATCCTTCCATCGTCGAGTGTATACCGAACAGAAACGATCCTGTCCAAAGGTATCTTTTCACATAACCCGTCATCAGATCTGTCGGTCGGGACATCGCCAAATTCAAGGGTTTCCGCCTGGGGTCCCTTTAGTGTCTGGTCAAACAAAAATTTTGCTATTGCCAACTTGATTATGGTATTGCTGGAGCAATTCTTGCCCTTTGAGAGGTCCTGCAAACTCCTCATCATTGCTTCCGGCATGGTGATGCTAGTGGAAACGTCCATGTAACTATGGTCATACTGGAAAAGATAAGAACTCCGGAATTTCTGGCTGTTGGATGCTTCCAGATTGGAAGGTGTGTGACTAGCGGGGGGTCTTCAACGTGCAGGCGTTCTCTATTTTTTTAACAAGGAAATCTAGTGAAAATGGCTTTTGCAGTATCTCAACTGAATCCTTGAGGATGGCAGAGGCATCGTCCAAGATCCCGGTACCAAAGGCGGAGGCAAAGATTATCCTTTGGTTCGGCTTCATGTCGAGTATCTCCTTTGCCACTCTCACACCGTTTTTCTTTGGCATTATAAAGTCTAACAAAACAATGTCAAAGGGCGTTTGCCCGTCCGCAGATTCCTTCAAGGCTTTCCTGTAGGTTGCGACACAATCATCCCCGTCTTTTGCGATGGTTATGCGGTGTTGGTACTTTTCAAATATCTTCTTGTATTGCATGGCGGCAAATTCGTTGTCCTCGCCCGATAGGATTTGAAGGCCCATTAATATTGTCACACTGTGGTTAATAGATTAACACTAGTGTGTTCGGACCATACGAACAGCTATGTTGTAAGCGAATTTTGAATAACGCCTGCCTTCTGGCAGGTTTTGGGAAGGGAGAAAAAGAAGGTGGCGCCTCCATCGGGGTTATTGAATGCTCCAATCCTCCCATTGTGTGCATCTATGATTCCTTTAGAAAGGTGTAGACCAAGGCCGTTTCCGTTTGGATTGTGTTTGTTGTTACTCATTGTGGAAAATTTGTTGAAAAGATTGGGAAACATGGCAGGATGTATGCCAGCGCCAGTGTCCTTTATCCTTACTTCCGCATGGGTGCCGTCATTGGAAGAGGCAACAAGTATTGTTCCGCAGCTTGTGAATTTTAAGGAATTGTTAATCATGTTTCTAACAACTTGACCTATTCGCGTCCTGTCTGCTTCCACCTCTATGATTCCCTCCAGTCTGGTCTGGATTTTTACTCCTTTTACCAACTCTAAACGAGATGCTTGGACTATGTCGAATAAGAGTTCGTTGAGGTCAAACTTTTCAAATGATAACTGCAGTCGGTTCCTGTCTATCTTTCCTATGTCTAACATCTTATTGGCGACCTCCTCAATCTGGTGGGCCTGTTTAGCTATTCCCGTCAACGCCTCCTCCTTGTCAATGTCTCCACATTTTGCCAATTCCACAAAGCCGTAGATGGGATTGAGCGGGCTTATGAGCTCGTGCGATGCCTCACTGATGAATTCGTCTTTGAGGTTGTTTAATCTTCTGAGTTTTTCGTTAGCTTTCTGTAGAGATTTGGTCTTTTTTACCACCTCGAGAATAAGATCCTTGTTTATTTGGTTCACTAGATGGCTCGAAGTGAGGGAGATGATCCCGACAGAAACGATTAGGATCACCTCCAGTGTCAGTAATTTTTCCTTGTTTGCGTGAGCAGTAGATTCAATGCTTTTGTCTGAATTTTGCAGCTCGGCAAGAATGTCCTTCTGCTGGGATTCGGAAAGTTTTTCCTCCAATCTCAATTCGTTTGCAATGGCGGCAATGTTTGTCGTGCCATTGGAGCTGGTTGACTTGAAAAACCTCTCCGCCGTATTGAGATAGGCAATTTCAAGGCCATCGAGGGAGTCCATTTTCTGGGATAGGGAGTTGACAGATGACTTTGCATATTCCGGTGGAAGGGTCTTGCCAGATGAGATGATGATATTCCTGGCCTCCTCTATTTGGTCTGTCATTAGGGCGGAATTGACATAAAACTGGTTTTTGACCACTTCAAAGTTTTTTACGTCCTTGGACTCGTAAAATAAGACAGAATTTTCAACGGTCAAGTTTTGAATTTTTTGTAGGCCGTTCATCTGAATTATTGCTTTTTCAAGGGGAGTGTTGAAGATGGTCATTATTCTCATCTGGTCGTTTATGGTGGAGGTTGCGGAAAAACTGAGGACTGTTGCCACGCCAAGCATCAAAATTATTATTCCTACGGAAGCCCCCATTTTGAAGCCCGTGCTTGTTTTTTGATAACCCAATACCGGTTCAACTCAAATTTGTGTGCTATGTAGATCTACTGGGACCTACTGGAACGGAGGTTCCCGTATATCCATCCCAATCTCTGAATCCTTTTCTTGCATTTTCTCTCCATGAATATAGTGACCATCCCTCAATCTGAATTACGAGCGCCTTTAGCGTGAAAGGTTTGTTCATGACCTCCACCTCCTCGGTGAGTTCTCTTAGCTTCTTTATCACCTCGAAACCGTAACCTGTGATGAAAATTATCCGCTGCTTTGGATTTACTTTTTGGATCTCCCTTGCCACGTCTATGCCGTCCATTCCTGGCATTTGCTGGTCTAGTATAACCACATCGACAAATGATTTGGTATCTTTGCCTGTTTTCTTAAGGTTGTCAGAATATGTTTGAAGGCATTCGATACCATCTCTGGCAGAAATGACAACATGACCCCTACTTTCAAGGGCCATCCTGTATGTTTCAGCTAGGTCTGTACTGTCCTCAGCTACAAGTATCTTAAGAGCCATTCTTGTACATCCTTCTTTTTTATCTGTGTTTTCCATATAGTATCTTGTTTGTCTATATTAAACACAACATGCGTAAATTTGACATTATTCTTGGAATCTGTGATTGGTTTGCAAGTCCTTCAAAGCTAGTCGGTCATGAAAATTTCTAAATCTCTTCCATTTTTCAACAAATCCGTGTATCGGGAATCGTCTGATATCTGAAACTAGAGAAGGTCTAACAACTCATTCCTTCATCCCTTGTACATTGGAGTGGATTGGTAACCAAAGCGCATGCGCCGGTTAATTTTGAATAAAATGGTAAAAGGCCAGGGCGGCTAGATTCAAGTATTGTCCAAAAGATGTCAAGACTTTGCCCCCCAAAAAATGACCTATTGGAGTCAATCTGTGATATCATGTGATTACAATTTGCCGCGGACGGGGGTATGTTGAGTGATTCACGAGACAAGCTCCTGTTTTAAAAGACCCAGATCTGGCACTGGGTATTTCTTGTCCGTCCGTTTTGCTACTCTACAAATTATAAGCAATTACAAAGTTTTTTCTGGAACTGAGAACAATCAATAATTGGCATGGAGAAACACCTGAATTATTTATCTCTCATTCCAACCTTTGCTTCTTGGGATCGTTTAAGATCTAATCATTTTACATGGCGTACGCGGTATATGTGTCTGAGTCTGGAATGAAACGGCCTATTCGCCGACCCTGCAGTCCGATAGCGGTATTGAAAAATTGTCGAATAGAATTCCGAGATCTGATCTTTTGATTATGCAGGAAACATGTAGTAGGTTCATGCCAGAGCTGTTCACGTTGGCATTATTGGCTGATTCGTTACCTAGGCTCCCTAATGTTGAATTTATCTCCCGCCATTCTGCTTTTGAGAGGGTGAGATTGCCGTCAAAATATGATTTGGGACCCTCCGGCAATGCAGTCCGCAGCATTTGTAGTGTGGGGTTTGAGGTATAGTTTAGATTCAAGAGTTTTCCAATCTGGCCAGGAGTCATGTTCAGCGTTGCGTTTCCATCGTATAATTTTGCCAATTCTTCTGCAGTGATTCTGATTGTATTGTTGTACTTTGATTCGTTGCCAAGGTAATAGGCAGCCGATGAGTTGCCCAAAAGTTTTCCAATCTGGCCAGGAGTCATGTTCAGCGTTGCGTTTCCATCCAGCACATACTTGAGATTCTCATCTGTCATTCCAACAGTAAGATTCTGCTTAGCCATTGCATGCAGTTGTTGGAGAGTGACGCCCATGTGGGCATTGTTGTAAGGGGAGATTCCTAGAGAGGTGTTGCCATACTGGACGGAGGATGTCTGGTTTCCTAAGGTGGGATTTGTAAGGGGTATCGATACTACTGCATTTGAGAAGAGACTGGAGATGTAAAGTTGGTCAGTCATGGAATTCAATGCCATGTTCCTGACCGAAGTCCCGGAGTTTATCTCCCTCAGCACCGTGTTCGAATTCCCGTCTATTTCAAAAATTATACCCGCTTGCTCATTTGCTTCGTAAATCCTGTTAGTAACGGGATTTATTGCTAGGGCGGATGATCCTGCCATGGTGGGAATCGTCGTGATAAGGCTGTTGGTTGTACCGTTAATTACATTGACTGAACCGCTATCCCAACCTGTAACATATATGAGGTTGGTCATGGGATTTACGGCTATTTCCCAAGGCCCTCCGGAAACGGGTATGGAGGAGATTGCCTCATTTGTGGCCCCGTCAATCACCGTGACCGTATTTGAGATGCTGTTTGGCACGTAAATTCTGTTAGTAAAAGGGTTTACAGCTATATCCCAGGGGCCATTTCCGACCTTAATATTTTCAAGTGTAATGTTGTCGGACCCGTTGATTACGGTTACCGAATCAGAGCCCAAGTTTGTAACATAAACTAGGTTTGTAGAGGGATTTACTGCAATTCCCCATGGGCTGCCACTCGTCTTGATGTTTGTCACTACGTGGTTTGTTTCAAGATCGATAACTGATACGTCGTTTGAGAAACGGTTTGTGACATAACCCATGTTACTGAGGGGGTTTACAACTATTTGGACTGGACCGGAACCTACTAGGAGATTTTCATGTGCCAGCGGTATGGTGGCTATTACCTTGTCAATTGTTCCATCTATGACTGCCACGAATCCGAACACATAACTTGTCACGTAGATCCTGTCGGTTGCCGGATTGACCGAAATTCCACTACTTCCCCATCCAACATTGATGTTCATCATTGCGCCCGCAGCATCATGAATGGAAAGGGTGGCGAACATGGCAATTATTAGGACTAGGCAGACGGTCTTTATCTTCATGCTAGATAAGGTAGGCGGGGGCACGGTTTAACTGGGCTGGAATCTTGGGGCAAAAAATCATGCCAAGATGGTCATATCAAGGTGTAAAAAACAGGACTGGGAACCTATAGGTTGGGAATGATAGATAGGCCCCAGTGCCTGATTAACATGACAGACGGAGGTAAATTAAGTCCCGTTTGTACGGAATGAACACGCTTCCGTAAATATGATATAATGATGGGAGGATTTGAGATGTGGATGGAGGTATTAATTGCTGACGATGAGAGGGACCTGCTTGACCAATACAAGTCTAGTTTGGAGGGAAGGGGCCACAACGTAACTACCTGCCTGGATGGCGAGCAATGCCTCAAAGTTTACGAAGTGGAATCGAAACAGATTGAGGGAAATGATTCTGCAACACCCTTTGATGCCGTTGTTTTGGACTATCAGATGCCTAAAAAAAACGGGATAGAGGTTGCACAGAGGATTCTGGCCTTAAACCCGCACCAGCGAATTATTTTCGCCTCTGGATACATTCAGGAGACTTTTCTTGATTCCATAAAGCAGTTAAGGCAGGTAACGGAAATAATGAAAAAACCGTTCTCCCTGCAGGCGCTTGCGGATACAATAGAGGACAACGAGATCTATTCCGAACTTGAAAAGTTGAACGTGGATGTCGCTGCAATCAAGGAACTCAATCCGTCCCATGCGCAAATCAAGGCATATTTTGATGTTCTCTGCAGGCTACAGAAAGGAAGGACATTTTAGGAAATAGCGTGTCCAGATGTGTCCTTGCAGTATCTGATTGTCACTGGATACTGCAACTATTAGGGCTTGGATTGCCGTCATAAACGTCCTGAATATCTTTGATGTCACACGGTGAGACATAAGGGTAATTGGTCTCTATTACTGCATGCATCAGGTCTTGTGCGTCGCTGGTATGTGGGAGACCTAGGGCATGACCGAACTCATGACGAACTATAGCTGCAAGACGATGGTCTGAGAGGTTGCCAGCGTCATATATTGTGATGTAGGATTTTAGGATCTGGGAATTGTCCACTATGGATCTTGTGTATCCAGAATAGCCGTCTGGGTCCTCCAGGTCTGACAATGTGATTACGATCTGACCGGGTCCATCTATTGATTGCACAATGTGGAAGTTGGTGGGGATGTTGAACCTTGTATTATTGATTGTATCTAGTGCGCCCTGCCAACCTTTAAAGTATAAGGTGTTTCCGCTTGATGGTGACGTTCCGAGTTGGAGGTTGCTTATCTCTACGGATTGGGTGGAGAGAATAGCTTTTTTCACTACGGAAATTTTATCTTGATTTAAATTGTTGGGGTTCACAATGCTTACCGTCAGGGGAATTCCCTTTGCGATATTCCAGTACTTGTAAGTCGGGTTTGGATTTCCTGCGAGGTTTTCGATAAGGTATCTTGTTTTGATGTGGTTCGGTTGGGCTATTGTATGATGAATTTGATTCTCTGCCCCATAGAAAAGTAGGACGGCTATGAGTGGAAGCACCACAAGCTCGGTCTTGAGTATTGTTTTAGCGCTTAGTTTTTGTATCCTTTTTTTTATTGCGATTATTTCATGCGAGATTTTTTTTCTTTTCTTGATCAGATCCCCTATCTCGTCAGGCGTGAGATCGCTGTCAGGCAGCTCGTTTAAATCTGTAATAAGTTCTAGCACCTGAAGCTTCTCGGTTGTATTGTTGAGTTCTCTTGTAAGCGCAAGCAGCTGATCCCGAAGTTCCTTTATGGATCTGCTCTTTTCAGACGATTGGTCCAATCGCATCCTATGATATACCTCTCAACAATTTCCTTATTCCCACCTTAATGCTTGCACAATGTCCCAAGGAGTTACCACATTGTTAGAGGTCATAACGAATGAATTCTTCATGCTTAGCATAATTCTGCACGTTTCGGGGAGCGAGGTGTTCTCGGAGATGATTCTCCCGTATTTTAGGTTGAGGGCGGTTCCTTTCAAATCAAGGAAGTTGTCTATCTTCTCAAGGTAGTTCAATTCCACAATCTTTTCAAATATGGTTTGGGGGTTGACATACTGCGGGGTGTTTTCCAGGGTAAGTATTTCGGTCTCATTTCTGATCATGGTAGAAATAACCATGCCTATTGTGTCATCCCTCTTAAAGGCACAAATTTCCTTTCTAGGGATATCGGCAACTTTGAGGTGTGACTCGCTAAGAATGCCGGCCTCGAGCAATCGCCTTGCGGATACGGTGGAATACGCACCCTCGCTATTCTGGACTAGTGCAAAATCCCTCCTGATCTTGCGCATCTTTTCCACTAGGTCGGCTATTCGGGTCTGTGATGAGGCCAGGTACAAACTCTTACTCATTACGTCCTCTACTGTAGTGTCTAAGAAGAACGAATATGATGGGTTTTTGGAGAAGTTCTCCAAGGCCTCGCTTCCTCCGAGTAATCCTGATGGTTCGTCGTTTTCGATCACGACCAAGTTGTTGGTGGTCGTACCAAGAAACCTTACGAGCATGGATGTTGCCACCCACATCTTTTCTTTGGAGCCTATCGAGGCAAATGAGGAACTGACCAGCAGGTGCGGGAGTATGCCTTCGATGGTACAACCTTTCTGAACTGAAATTCTAGTTCCGGCCTTAAATGGAAACGGGTGTTGCTTCCATGGTCTTGAAACTCCATCGCTGCCGTACAATTTCTTCCTTAGGTTAAGCATAAAGTTAGCATTCATAAGGTATCATCGCTTGAAAACTATGGCGCGTCTTAATTGAAGAGGTTTCATGAAACACGTTCTATCTTGTGGCACAGGAATGATATTTTTTAGTATGTTCACATTGAACAGACGTTTGTATGGTCTTGCCGAATCAACAGCAAAATCTGTTCAAAACCTGATCTTCCTCCCCGCAACAGATTTCAGTCATTGATTTTTATTTATTGGTTGGAATGCCAGGTTGCTTATTCTTTTTTGATCTGAAGATGGTTTTCTTTTTCATCATCAACCCACCTACAGCTATCGAACCAAGGACCACGAAGGGAAGTGGGTCCACCCCATGGATCCGAAACAGTTTGTTTGTTGGCGTGTTCGATGATTTTGTCGTATCTTTTGTCATATTTGGAAATGATGATGTTGAGTTTATCCTTACGATTTCCTTAACAGTGGTAGGATTAAATCCATGTCCTGAGACTGACGGGTCAAGGTTAATTGTCCCATTAGGGTCCGACAGCAAGGCAATGTTTGCAATTCCAAACCTGTTGGTCGTCTTATCTGCTGTCTGAATCTTACCACCTGAGACTTTCCAGTTTACGCTCATGTTTGGCAGGGGTTTTCCGTATTTTTCCACTTTTAACGTGGCAAAAAAGGTCTCGCTTGGAAGTACTGATTTTGTAGCATTGATACTGGCATCAGGAACTAGGGTATCGATGTTGACAGGGTAGGTCTCAAGTGGAAGGTTGTTTGCCACCACTGAGATTGTCACAATCCCCGGCATCCTAGGCATGACATCGAATGTGGAATAGTACGTATCCTTTGAAATTGTGACGTTTGAAGGCATCTGGATTATTGAATCATTGCTTGAGATCAACTTTATGGACATGTTCTTGTCCAAGTACCTTGGATTTGAATTAGAATCAAGGACTTGGACACTCATTAGGTTGGTGAAATTTGCGAAAAGGGGTGAGGAATAATCCAAATCAGCCTTTGCTGGTGAAGAGCTGACGGATGCAAGCTGTAGGTTTGTTGGGTAGTTTCCTGCGATTATCTGGAGGGTCGAAGAGCCGTCATGCACTGCGGTGGCATTCAATACTTCCACGGAATCCCCCTCGGCTATTTTTTGTGATTTGACTTGAAAGTTATCGTTTGGAAGGATGGTAGGATTGTAGCTATTTGGAAAATAGGTTAGCGTATTTGAGGGATCGGTAAGGTATAGCGCAATTGGGAAGCTTGACTGGCTGAGAATCTTGGAGACAAGAGGCGTTGCCACTAGGTTGAAGGAGTTTGTCGAAGAGGCATTTATTGCAGCGGAGACTGTGGTGTCCTTGTAGGTGATCACGTGAAGTTGAACCAGGGAGGGCAACCCATCAGACACGGACGAACTTGGCGGGGCGGTGTTGCTTAAGGTGCCAAAGACAGGCGTTGCAGCTTGGCCTTGGCTTATGTCGACGGGATCAACGGAAAGGTAGTTTGGTTCGGAGGAGTCCACCTCTATCTGAATGTCTTTGTTTGCAATCACCGGTTTTCCATATGGATCCTCTAGGTGCATCACTCCGATCAGTTCCTTTTTTCCTGTTGCCAACATGGGAACCAGGTCGAGTTTGGCCGATTTGTCGTCGAGGATCTGGGATGTTTCGGTGGTCAGTTGAACTGGCACGGATTCTAGGGTGGTGGTTGATGGCACGACGCATCCGCTTATCTCCACACAGTCTGCAGGTGCTGCGGTATGGTTGGAGACTAGATATCCCGCGGGTGCTGACAAACCTATGTTGAAGGTTCCGTTCAGACCAGCTTCAACCTGGATTGGGGCATATCCTTCATAATCTCCTTTCTTTATTACCAGCGGCGTGTTGGCGCTGATAAGCTGGTTTTGCGGACTAGTATTTACCAGTCCAGTCGTGGTGGAATTTGACACCATGATGGAAATGGGTATGTCCTCATTTGCCAGTATCTCACTGCCCGTTTTGTCGCGAAGCTGGGCTATAACAAAGGCGGTAGAAGTCTGGAAATTGTTGATGACTGAGGGATAAACATAAGCCTGTATGATTGGGGTGTTTGATGCCGATACGGAAATCGTGGCATTGGAAACTTGGAAGGAGGATGCAGAGGCAAGCAATCTTGCAGATCCGGGCTGTCCTGTGCTGAATTGACCTTCCGCATAATATTGTCCCTTTTTGATGGTTAATTGCGATGTGTGGGGCATCAGAATCTTATCGTTCGTGCTCACAATAGTTACGGGGAGGTCGTTCTGCGAGGTCACTGGAAGTCCATCCTTGTTGGTAAGCTCTACTGAGAAATAGCCATTTTTGGGGCCTCCTAACGAAAATGCCTGGGGAACCGCCTTTATGATTATGCTGCTTGGAGATATCTTATCGGTATACACCGTTATGGGATACTGTTCTGGTGTAAATCCAGGTGCGGCAAGTACAATGTTAGCCTTTCCAGGGTTGTTTGCCTTGACCATCAATTCGGTGGAAAATCCCGTACTGTTCTGTTTTTCTCCAATTACTTGAATTATGTTGGAATTTGTTGAAGAGTATGCAAGATTTTCAATTGGTGTAGGAAAAACATGACCACCGTATAGGGGGTAGACCTCGAGAATACCGAGAGAGTTCTCCACCATGTTGTTTGGGATGAGCCTGATACCAAAAGTTCCTTGATCCTCATACGATTTTATGGTCATGAAGCCAGAAAGTAAAATTATAATTATCAATAATCTTCTCAATACATACTAATGTTCAAAAAATTCCGATATAAGATTCTGTGTATCTTTTTTGAACGAATCTATTGACTTTTTATCTGATTTTAATTTCTCCATATTTGGAGATCATGCCGAAATCAGACTGATTGGTACATAACTTCCAGAGGTTTCGACTTCTTCCAGAGGTGTGAGCAGAGGCTCAGGATGTTATTTACAATCTCGATTGAGTTCGTATGTACGATGGAATCTGCATCGTCATTTAGATCCATAGAACCCTTCATTGATCCTGACATGATTATCTGCTTGTCTTTTTCTCCCACTATCCTGCCCTTGGAGGGAAGTTTACCAAGTCTTATCTCACTTGCACCAAGCCTGTTGACAAGCTGGATTGACTGCTTGTTTGAAATCTCGGTTATTATCCTTACTTGGCCTCCTTTTTTGGTGCATTCCTTTATCTTCTCTGGAATAGCGGTGTGATACATCCTCATGATGTCCTCCACAGTCGTTACAATGTACACCACATCTGAGGACTCGGTAATCATTTTGCCGATCCTGGAATATATGTTTGACCGACCCTGGATTATGGAGAATGATGAAACCTCGGTTACAGGAGTTGGTCTTCTCAATTCTTCCAAGTTTGTGATCAGTTGTTTTGAAAGCTTTTCCATGGTGGTAATCTCGTCCTGTTTTTTTGCAATTATGTTCTTCAGTGCTTCCTGAGGGTCTACAGCTTTGCAGATTGTTGGGTTTGACAGCGTAGTGGTTATGAGCCCGGAATTTCGAAGTTTGTTCAGGGCCCGGTAGGTCTTCCCCCGGTCCACGTCCAATTTTGCCGAGAGGCTTCCAACTGTAACTTCTCCTGTTCTCAAAAGTCCCAGGTAAATCTTTGCGTCATCGCCTTCCAGACCAAAATACTTTAATGCAGAAATTAGATCTTCTTCAGAGCTCATAGTTTTTCCAATCCTTTTTTCTCTGTCTCTATGGCTTGTCCTGAACAAAATCCCATCGATGCTGTAAAACCTGAAATCTTTGCATTTCGAGGAGGAAAATAGTCCGTCCAAGGTTTGCTGTTTCTCATAGCGATCAACGGAGATCGGATATGATCGCTATTAGTATATAAGAAGATCGCTTCACATTTGCCTAGGTCGTGTCTATTTCTATTGACTCTGACCCAGAAATTTTTGACGGTTCTACCGCATGATGAGTTCATTTCACTGGGTTTCAATCACTTGGGGGATATGAGATGATGTTTGTCCAAAATAAACAAACGTTTACGGCAGGTAGTCTGATTTTCTTATTGGATTCTGGAAATTCATGTGCGCTGTGTATGGAGCGGTTTATTTGATGGGCAAAATGATCCTATGATGGAATCATTTTTGTCGTAGCATAACCAAATTCATGATAAAATTTTGAGGGATGTCATCCGATCGCTTTTTGGATGGGCTCACACATAACAAATTTGGAAACGCATGGTAGATTCTCGAATGGCATTTGAAGGTTTATTACCTAATCAAAATTAGCAAAGATCATGGCTTTGAAGGCGGCTATGGTTATGTCCATAATCTCGATAGTCATGCTTGCAGTTTATGGAGCTGATGTGATCTCAGCTGGTCCTCAGGCAAGTCAGGCGGGAAAGACAGGGTTTCTTCCAATGGATGCCTCTACTAGGGGTTCGATTTTCGGGATAATTCCTTCCGCAATGCTAATCGCGTCGTTTTTCATAACTAGAAAGGAGCCATCTAACCTTCTAGGAATCCTCTTGATTATTGGAGGGGGCTTGATAATTGTGGGAACTGGAGTAATACTGGCCATGCAAGGAAACCAGTCCCAAGGTGGCGGCAGAGTTGCTGGAGAGTTTGGAGCAGTTGTTGTAATAGGGATAGTGATTCTGGTTCTGGGCGGCATCAAAATCAAGAAATCGAGAAAGGCCAATCCTGCACCATGAAAGAGGATCAGGATGAAAATCTTCACAACTGTGGTACTAATGATCCAGTGCAGTCCTGTGCAAAATGTGGCAAAGAATCAAAAAAGCTTTATGATTGCGAACATACTGCGGAACAGGACTTTTGTGTGGAATGCTATACGGAATTGCATTACTATTTGACGGAAGGGAAGAAAAAATCATAATTGGAATCTTCCGAGTGCAAGGAAATCTCTGACAACTAACGGGGTTTTTTTCTTGCAGGATGAGGCTTACATCCCGTGATCTACGTTCTGTTCGAGCGCATTTCCAAATGTTTTAATTTAAAGTCATAGAGTGTTGGATTGTGAAGGCTGTAATTCTATCTGGCGGAATGGGGAAAAGACTGAAGCCTCTGACGGATTATCTTCCTAAATCGTTGGTTCCAGTAGACAGTGTTCCTATAATCGAATGGCAGATTAGGTATTTTAAAAAATTTGGCGTTGATGAGATCATAGTTTGTGCAGGCTACAGGGCAGAACAAATCATAAGTTTTTTTGAGGCGAAGGATTTTGGCGTGGGCTTGGGGTTTTCTGTGGAAAGGGAAGCACTTGGTACTGGGGGGGCAATACGTCATGCCCGACGGCTCATAGGACAAGAAGATTTCTTTGTCATAAACGGGGATGTCATCACCAATTTGGATTTAAAGAGAATGGCGAAGAATAAGAACAGCATGGCAGTGATTCCGCTGAGAACCAATTTTGGTGTTGTGCACCTCAAGGAGGGTAAGGTAGAAAAATTCGAAGAAAAACCAGAACTTTCGAATTATTGGATGAATGCCGGCATATACTACCTTCAGAACGACGTCTTGAGAGTCCTTCCGAAAGTAGGCAACATAGAACAGGCAGTGTTTCCGCATCTTGCCGAATCAGGAAAATTGCAAGCAGTCACATATGTCAAGCCTTTCTGGTATTCCATAGATTCACACAAGGATGTGGATGAATGTACCCTAAAGATGGAAGCAATTCATTATGAGGAATTCCTCTCTGCGTAGTGTGACTTAATATGAGAATAGGGTTTAGTTTGGGCTCTCTCCTCACAATACGTGAGGTTCTGGACTGTGCAGAGGTTTTGTCCCGGCATTCTGCCGATTCAATATGGATTCCAGAGACATGGGGCATGGAAAGCGGCGCCATGTTGGCGTCAATATCGCAGATTGCAAAAAAACCAAAAATTGGCTCTTCGATTATTAACACCTATTCGAGGACTCCAGCGCTCATAGCAATGAGTGCAGTTACATTGGATGCACTTTCCAACGGAAGGCTGTTGTTGGGATTGGGGGCAAGCAGCAAGGCCATAGTGGAAGACTGGCACGGGTTGGAATATGCACATAATATTGGCAGGATGAGAGAATACGTGGAGGTGATCAGGATGATATTGTGCGGAAAGAAAGTTACATATGATGGCAAATTTTTTCACCTCCGGAATTTTGCCTTGCTGGTAAAACCAGTAAGGACGAAAATCCCTATCTTTCTTGCAGCAATCAATAAAAAAATGGTTGACCTTGCCTGGGATCTGGGGGATGGCGTAATTTTTTACCTCAGACCTCTCGAAGAGATGAAGGCAACTATATCACAGATGCAAAGTAGGCGCGAGATTGACGTGGCATGTCAGTTGATAACATGTGTCTCTGAAGATCTGGAACAGGCATTGGTAAGGGCAAAAAAAACAATAGCGTTTTATGTGTCAGTGGGAAAAACCTACCGAGAGTTTTTGGCCGGGCATGGGTTTGAAAGGGAAGTCAGTGCCATATTTGAGGAATACCGTCGGTCGGGCCTTGAAGAAACTTTCGAATTTGTTCCAGACTCCATGGTGGAATCCCTTGCCTTGTATGGTACCCCAAACGATGCAGTAAGAAAAATTGAAAAATTTGCGAGGGCTGGGATAACAATCCCCATTCTGCAATTTAATCCCGTGGGGAATGTCCTGGAATCCTTCAGGTTACTTGCATCCACTATGGAGGAGGTCATGTAATTTGAAGAGAGTGGGTATTGCATCAGCTGGTCTTGCTAAGTTTAGTAAAGAACCAGATACGGTTGAATCATTGATGATTTCATCCATGAGGCCGATTTTTGATAAGACTCGGAACCTGAGCCAGGAGGATATTGATGTTGTACTGACATCAACCAATGCTAATGAAAAATATCTTGCAAGCATAGTTTCCGAACTTGCAGGCATATCTCCAAGGATTGCCCACTCCGTAGAGAGCCTCTGTAACTCTGGAACAAACTGCATCGTATCAGCATTTGCCTACATCTCATCCGGACTTGCAGATGTGGCATTGGTAACGGGGGCTGAAAGGACAGATAGCCCTGGGCTTGTCCTGAGTTGGGACAAATCAAGAGGGAAGTACAAGCACCCTATATTCTGGTCTTCCCTATTTGCAAGCTCGCATATGAGAAAGTTTGGGACTACATTGGAAGACTTGGCTTACGTCTCGGCTAAAAATCACAGAAACGGGCTGGAAAATCCGTATTCTTTTTTTGACCGCTCATATTCTGTAGGTGAAGTGATGAGATCAAAGACCCTGACTGACAATGTAAGGCTTTTGGATTGTTCCATGCCGTGTAATGGTGCAGCCTCCATCCTGCTCGCTTCTGAAGATGCCATCCGACAATTTACAGATAGTCCAGTTTGGATTGCTGGGATTGGACAAAAGTCGATATCGGCCGGATTTACGAAGAACGCGGACCTGTCATCTATGGAAAGTACTGTACTAGCCTCACGTGATGCGTACAGCATGGCGCGAAAATCCCCAAAAGATATAGACGTGGCAGAGGTTCATGATGCTTTCAGTATTTGCGAGATAATGGCCTTGGAGGATTTGCAACTAGCCGAGCGAGGAAAAGGCTCGTCGTTGGTTAGGGAATTGCATGATACAAACTGTAAGAAGGTGAATCCTCGGGGGGGATTAATTGGTACGGGTCATCCGTTGGGAGCAACTGGCGTTGCACAGACAATAGAGGGTTTCTATCAACTGCAAGGAACCGCAGGCGGGAGGCAGGTAGAAAGTGCAAAGACCGCCTTGATTCACAACATGTCTGCGGCGGCAACCTCTTCTACAGTCTTAATCCTTCAGGCATGAGCAGATTCGAGGAGGAATTGAAGAGAGACAAATTCGTGTGTAGCGAATGCTCTAGGTGCAAAAAAATTGTGTGGCCCCCTAGCAATTACTGCAACAAATGCCTTAACGAGACAACTTGGAGGGAGATTTCTCGGAAAGGAAAACTGGTCGAATATTCGTATAATAAAGGAGAATGCTTTGGCATAGTTGAATTTGAGAGTCAGATAAGAATTGTAGGAACCGTAAAGGGTTCAGAAAGGCCAGATGTAGGACAGATAATGAATCTTGAAAAATGCGATTATGACGGCGATGAGATCTTTATTTTTTCTTCAACGGTGCAACGAAATGGCAGCCAAAACTCCTAAGGAAAGACCAGGGTCGATTTTTCAAGCTCCAATATCGGGATGTATATCGACATGCTGTCGCTTCCAATCTTGTCCACAAAGGCAAAATCACCGGTGAGTCGTTTTAGCTCGACGAATTTCTTTTTTGGTTTCTCAGGTGCGGTGAGATAATGAACAACGATGCCTCCTATTGTTCCTGTCTGGATGAAAATGACGTTTTGGCCGTTGTGGTTTATGTGATAAAGTAACGGGATGGCGCCCAACATGGACTGAGATGAATAAAGGATAACCTTCAGTAGATCGACATAGTCTTTGTATTTCAGATAGGTGAAGACCTCATTTGAGGACATGTCTTTTCAAATTTCACTACAACATATTAATCCTGAGTTTGTTTTCTCTCGGATTTATATAGTAATGTTCAATCCGCGTTCTGGTTGAATCAAAATGAATGATGGTTTGGCGATCTCCCAGGGTTCTTCCCAGCAAGAGTTGCCAGTAGTTACGGGCTTGAATTCTCGGGAACCTGACATCCCGTGGCTAACCATCCGTTTTGAAAAGGCATCCATTCCCGGTTAAGTGTAATGGGACGGACCAGATGGCAGATTATTGGCAATTCGGATCGCGGTATCAGTATATGGCACAGTTGGTCTGCAGGTCATATCAGAATTACCCACAAGTCTATTACTTTATTTGTAAATCGGTATTGTTAACCATGGAGATGGAAGAGACAGGGATCGGGCGAGTAGTTAATAATGGAAGGCGGCCGGGCAGGCATGATTACAAGTCGGAAAACCAGAAAGTTGCACGGGTGAGGAGGCAACGCGGATACAACTGGGAGGATACGCTTGTGAAAAGATTCAATTCAGTTGAAGGGTGGAAAGCATTTCGACTTGGGTCACCAAGCGTGGGCTTGCCGGATATTTTAGCTGTGAGTTCAAGAGCGAACACGATTTACACCATAGAGGCCAAGTCAGGAACAAGTACGACACTCCAAGTTCCACATGATCAGATCCTCCGATGTCTTAAATGGATTAACACGTTCGAGATTTATGAGACGAGGAAAATGATTGTTGCCTTCAAGTTTCTCTCTAAGAAAAGGATAGGGAAAGGAAGGTATGAGCAGCGGGAACTGCGGGAATACTACAAGGTGTGGTCAGATTCAAACCCGGTAACCAATTTTGTATGCACGTATGATGGGTCGACATATTCCATAGTGGATGGAAAAAGGAACCCGTTGAATTTGGAGGATTGTTTTATGCCTTTTAGGACCAGGGTCAGGATTACGCCGATTGAGAATGCGGCTCCATCGGAAAGCATGCCCAGGATCCAATAACTTCTTTAATGGCGACCATACATATCAGTGCTAATGAGTTTTGAGGACTTTGTAGATGAGCGAAGTCTTGTAAGCCATGATGCTCTGGGCACCAAAGAAATAAAGCTCAAGCTTCTCGAGGTGCAGGATGATACCTCTGACCATGTCTGGAGGTTCGGAGTAAGGGTAAAAGTGAAAAAAATCCTAGTTACAATAAAACACATTAAGACACAGCAGGTGGAGGAGGGTGAGTTTGACCTTCAAGAAATTGAAAAGGAGATGAAGGAGAAGAGGCATTACAGCTCAACAAACCGTTGGGTCCAGACAACCGATATAAAAAACGGGTATATACTGAGTACAAGACATGCATCTCTTTTAGGCGATGCGGTGGCGCTTGATTACATTGTTATTTGATAAGGGACTTTAGAAATGCGTCACGTGCAAAAGGCTTCCATTGGTAATTTTTTGGTGTATCGCCAAGTTTGCCACCGAAAAGGATGAAATTGGTTCGAAGACACCTTCCGTTGTATTTTAACATCAGGCGTTTTATCTCGGGTTCGTCATACAGTTGGATCTTCAATTGAAGCCTTTTCAAATGAGACTCTAACTCTTTCTTGTTATCGTGATGTTTTGTTGTGCGCACATACGGTATGAAGCAATTGGTCGCATGCGTGTCATTTTGAGAGACTAGGACCATGCCTTTTGAAATAACCCTGAAACCAGCATACTTTGCTACAAATTCCTTGTTCCCACTATTGAAAACATCAAAAATTTTCTTACCAACTTTGACCTCCTTCCTCCTGGGTTCAATCTTCCGGCCAACTTTGAAATACCTTCTTTGATGGTAAATCAATGGTTTTTTTTCCGGATTGTATTCTATCGACAAGACCTTTCCTACAACCATGGTGTGATCACCGAATTTTTCAATGGAAAACAATTTGCATTCGGCAGCAACCACGCAATCTCTAATTAATGGAAGGCCAAACCTGCCGGTCCTCGTATTGAACAATCCAGTTAACCTTAGCTTGTCTACCTCTCTCCTTGAATATCCTCCAGCTACACTTACGAGTGCGGATTGATCTTCAGATGCCAAGTTTATGGCAAACTTTTTCTTCATTTTTATGTTGTAAAGTGTGGCAGAACCTTCATGAATGAAAACTGCAATAAGCATGGGCCTATATGATATCTGCATGGTCCATTCGGCAGCCATGACGTTTTGACCGTATGGACCGTCTGAAGTTATGAGGCTGACGCTGGTAAGAAAAAATCTTTGGGCCTCTCCCATCTGGTTGGATTTCATAGGATGGTTTTCAGTTTCCGCGAATAATAGTCTACCTTGGTTTGTTTTGAGGGCCTGAAATTTCTCTCAAGGGTCATGATATCTTATAAGATTTCCCAAGGAGTGGGCCCAATGTTGTCCAAAAGAGAGGCGAGCAAACAAGAGGTTAAAATTAGATTGAAAACTAGAGGGTTTGAAACCTCAAAACGTGGGAAGATTTGGTAAAAAAAACTAGAAAGAAAACAGGCAAAATAGATGTGGAAAAAGAGCGCGGGAAGGATAAGAAGACAATTATTGCAGTAGTGGCAATAGGAGCTTTTGTGGCATTATTGGTCGGCCTTTCTTTTGGGTTGAATCCAAAACAAACTGGTTCGACCGCCGCCCCCATAATTGACGGAGTTCAATGCGACGAAATGGCGACCTATGGTTTCAGGGGCGAGGCCCATATGGACATCTTCATCGATGGTAAGCCGCAGACAGTTCCAAGCAATATTGGAATCATGAATGGTACTTGCAAATACTGGATAAATACTGGTAACACTGGCGGAATCATAAATATTGAGGCCCCAGAGCAAAGACAATTCAGTCTCTCCCAGCTTATCGATGTTTGGAAAGGTACAAGCAGTCTGCCACCTCTTGGAAGCCCGGCCATATTCATTGACGGTAAGAAGGCCGCATCTGATCTAAACGATACCATCCTGCCGCAAAATGGGGAGGTGGTCTTGGTTTATGGTAAAGCCCCCTCGATCATACCAGATTCATATCAGTTCCCATCAGGATCCGGGTAACGTCGATTTACCACAGAAAACTTTATGACAGTAGGATGAAGAATCCAAACATGATAAGTCAGGAGATCACATTAAGCGGCAAGAAGTATAGAATAACACTGACTGATCAGCTTCTGTCGGACGTAAGGAGGCTCAAAGCTCTTTATAATGCGGCCTACGAGGACCCTGAAAGTTTTGGCGAGGTAAGTTCTGCAATTTCTGATGCGATAAACCAGATTGCAAGCACGGTGGAGCCAGCTGTTTCCGACAGTGATCTTGACGCATTAATTCAAGCTGTGATGAAGGCGGTTGATGAGAAGAGCAAAGAAACGGAGGAAGCACGGGCTAGGCATGCCGAGGAGAAAGCCAAGACAGAAAAAGGCAAGACGGCCGCAAAACAAAAAAAGCTAAAAAAATAGCTCAAATTCACAAATTAATCAGAAAATAACCCTCATATGGGTGAAATGTTAAGATATGTCAAGGAAAGGTATGCAAACACACTGTGAATGCGGGATTTGCGGTCATTTGACGGAGAGGGATTGCATTTTAAAGGAATGCAAATGTTGTGTAAATTTTCACATGAGGTCAGGACCGAAAAGATGATTCATACAATTCTGGGTTTTAGCAACAGGCCCACCGCAATGATTGCGGCGCCGGCTATCTCGCCTGCCACTACACCGATTTGAATGTCTGAGAGGATACGACATCCAAGGGAATAATCCTTTGACATGTAGGTTGAGACTATTCCCGTCATGGAGCTGCAATTCTCCAGTCCTGGAACCACCAAGTAGTGCATAATTGCAGAAATTATCAGAATTGCCCCCCCGTATGACATTATGGTAAACCGCATTGCTGATCACCTGCTGGAAAGTCATGCGCGTTATCTCTTTTATTCCTGTCTACAAAGTAAGTGGGGTTTTCTTGCAATCGTTGTGTGGGAAATGGGAACCCCCTAGCTTTAAATAAGTACCGCCTAAATTTTCCATAATGCCGATTGAAGCGTTCCAGAAATGCATAGACCCAAGTTGCGGTCTGGAATATCCCATCCGGGAGGTCAGAATCGAATGCGAGCGTGGACACCTTCTGGATGTGAGATACAAATCAACGCCGTCAACCTCTCTCAAGGAAGTTTTTTACAAGCGCAGGAATCATGCTAATAACATTTTCAACGAGAGTGGGGTCTGGAGGTTCAGGGAACTGCTCAATTTTTGCGAGATTGATACCGAAAGCATAGAAGATTGTTCAAAATTTCTTGTTTCGCTTGACGGGGCAGAGGGTAGACTCTCGAAACCGTATCACATGTCCAAAGTATCGGATTATGTTGGCGTGCAAAACCTGTGGCTTCAGCCAGAGGGGTACAACCCAAGCGGATCTTTCAAGGACAACGGCATGACAACCGCTGTTACACACGCCAAGCTTGTAAATATCAAGAAAATCATTTGCGCATCGACTGGCAACACATCCGCCTCGGCTGCAATGTACGCCGCCAATGAGAACATGGAATGCGATGTATACATACCAGCTGGAGAAGTGGCTCCTGGGAAATTAGGGCAGGCATTTCAATTTGGGGCTCAGGTAATAGAGATAAAAGGAAATTTCGACGATGCCCTCTCGACTTCGCTCAAGCGGGCTGGAGAGGGAGGTGGGTACACCGTAAATTCTGTAAATCCTTTCAGGATAGAGGGGCAGAAGACAATCGTTTTCAGAGCTCTCGAGTCTTTAGACTGGAACGCCCCTGATTGGATAGTATATCCCGGAGGGGCGCTTGGGAATACATCAAGTTGCGGAAAAAGCCTGATGGAGCTTTATGAATGGGGGTGGATTAAAAAGATTCCCAGAATTGCGGTAGTGAATTCTGAGGGTGCAAATACGCTCTACACCTTGTACAACGGGAAGTTCGAGGGCGTGGAAGTCAGATGGAACAATGGCAAGCCTGACACGGATATAATAAACAGATATTACAAATTCATGGATTCAAATGGAATAAAACCCAAGACGAAGGCGACCGCAATTCAAATTGCAAAACCTGCAAACATAGTCAAGGGATTAAGGGCTTTGGACTTTACAGACGGTGTAGTCACCCAAGTTTCTGACGGCGATATGTTGGATGGGATGGCCTTGGTTGGACTAAACGGGTTTGATTGCGAAATGGCCTCAGGCGCAGTGCCCGCTGGAATCAGGAAGCTGATGCAGGAAGGTGTCATCAAAAAGGATGATACGGTTGTTGGGATTCTGACTGGGAGGCAGAAAGACTCCAGCATCCCTGTAGAGTACCACAAGAATCCGAAAAACAGGTTTGCCCACCCGCCCAAATCCTAGTCGCTTTCGGGTTCTGGAATTATTAGCACCCTGGCTAGGTTCATTTCGGACTTTACCGCGGTCGAGATGATTTTGATGGCTTTACTTGTCTCTGCAAGTCTTGCATCGTTTGGGAACATCACGTGAATCTCTGCATTGAATTCTCTTCCTACCGGTCTAAGGAAGATATCCCTCGTCCTGAGGTTAAATCTGGAAAAAATAAAATTTTTTATGTTGTCGGTCATCTGAGGATTTTCGACCGCATCGACCAAAACCAAGGTAGATTCACGAATTGCAGTGTAGGCCATTAGGAAAATATAGCCAGCTATTATTATCCCACCCACGGCATCCATGAACTTGAAACTTGTAAATGTCCCTATGAGGACACTGGCAAAACCTACAAATGACGCCGTTCCGTCTTTGATTGAGTTTTTCGCATCAAGCTGAAGAGAAATCAGGTTTGACTCGTTGGCCACTTTCCGTATGGTGAATGCACGGTGCAGCGATATGCTTCCCGCCAAGACTAGTGTTATCATGGTTATCTCCGGATAGTGCGTTGGAACGTGGTTGAATAAGACGCTGGCGGCATGAAATGTGATCAGCGCACCAAGGATGACTATTATGATGGCAGCTGTAAATGCTGCAAGAACCTCCACCTTTCGGTACCCGAACGGGAACAGATTACTTCTTGGTTTTCTAATCATGCCAATTCCAAACCAAACAACAAACGATATCATGGAATCTGCAAGAGAGTCTAGACCGTCAGCAGTAAGTGTGGTACTTCCAGTAAAGAGAGTCACAATAAGTTCCGCTATGCCTATTGCGGCAAGCGTTATCACCGACAATTTTGCTGCAATCTGGGCCTTCGTTAACACATCAGAACGGCTCAATCCCTTACTCTTTTCTGTAGAACTCAACTCGAAACCTTATCTGTACTAGTTTGCAACCCGTTATTTTTAAACAATCTGTGCACTATGTTGGACTAAAGTGTTCTTCAAGCATCTTTTTTTTCTCGTTCATGTGGAATAATTCTTCTGTGTGTCTGAATGCTTCTTGTCTGTCCCTCTTAAACAGCATTGCCTGCATGAGGAGATGGTTTTCCGGTACTACTATTCCGGTCTGGTCGTCGGAATATGTGATCTTGACTGTGTCGTCTTGAACCTCAGTCAGGTCTGCATGTATGTGTATCATGTTAGTGTCCTTGAAACTGAACTTTGTCGAATCTGCAAAGTCGCGGATGTCTTTTGTACCTTTCACCCCGTAAAGTGTGGCAACGCCGTATTCGTTTTTGTAAATTTCAGTTATCTCCGATATGGAAGGTGCCTTCCCGTCAAACCTTATGTCCATCAGGTGAACATGCATCTGTCTAGTGGGCACTTTGAATACTCGGATGAAGAGCGGCGTATCCGCTCCCATGTAGCTTTTGACGTCGTCATCATGATGAGGATTGCGGGTCCATTCGATAGAATCTTTTATCGGGGTCTTGAGGTCCTCCAAGTCAGCCCAACGCCTGAGTAGTGTGGCATCCAGTCGCTTGATCCTTTTTCCGTATTTCTCCTTGAGGGGCTGGATAATCCTACCCATACCCGTAACATTACAGCTTCCCTGCATTACGAATTGCTTGTCAAATGCTCCCTCATAATTCACTCTGGAATTGAAGATTAGGTGTGCAACTGACTTCTTGCCTGTGATCTTTTCTCCCCCCTGAAAAATGGCCCTAGCATTGAGCGGTTCATAAATAGTCTTTTTATTTTCATAACCAAGACCACCGGGTGAGGCATCTATTATGAGATCACAGTTTGACACAGCCTCCTCAATACTTCCAGAGATCCTGTAATTTTTGAAATCCTCTATCCTGCTTTTGGGAACGTATACATTGAAACCTCTGGATAAAGCATCTGATACCTTTTCATCTGGCGAATACTTTCCTATTCCTGTCACCGTGATATCCTTGTCATCTGCAATAAATTGGGCTATCCTACTGCCGATTGAGCCGTAGCCGTTTACAAAAACGCGCTTCATGTTTGTCAAAGTTGCATTCCCTCTTATTTAGATATGCGCTGACAAGAACTAAATAGACTTCTGGCTCAGATCGTAATGTGAAGATACACCTCCCATCAGTAGGGATTGGGTCTGGTATTGTAGTAGCCTTGGTAGCATCTTTTTTCCTAGTATTTGGACATGGATTCCCGGTGGTGACACCCCAGTCTGATGCTTCCATGCAGGCAGGAAAGAGCGGCGTACCGAATGTTGGGATGGACCTTATTACCTTCAATTCTTCTCCCGTCCTAGGGTCTCCTGAAGCTCCAATAACAATGATAGAGTTTGGTGACTACCAGTGTTTTTATTGCAACAACTTTTTTCACAACACGGAGCCTGCCATAGTGAAGAACTATATCGACACCGGAAAGGTCAAGATGTACTTCAAAGATTTTACCATAATCGGACAAGACTCGGTTTATGCAGCTAATGCTGCACATTGTGCTCAGGAACAGGGGAAATTTTGGCAGTTTCATGACATGCTTTACACTAACTGGTCGGGAGAGAACACGGGCTGGGCTTCAACCACACATTTGACGGAATTTGCAAAGCAATTAGGACTAAATCAGAGCCAGTTTGACCAGTGTATGAACCAGTCCAAATACATCCCGATCATACGCGACAGTGTATCGGATGCCAACAATCTAGGCCTAACGGGAACTCCTGATTTTTTCATCATAGGGCCGGATAACTCGGTCACCAAGGTGGTAGGAGCACAGCCTTATTCGGTTTTTGATGAGATTTTTAAGTCTAAACTCCAATCTTGATATTTTTTTATCTTTTATAGAGAAAATAAGTAAAATTTATGATCCTGTTAGATCAAATTTGGATCTCAAAATCCTTATATTTGTTGCAATAAAGTTTTAGCTGTTGGCTGCAGGAATTGACGACATAGCCATCTACGTTCCAAGATTATTTGTCGATGCGCGGGATTTCGCAAAAGCCCGCGGTATGGACCCAGATAAACTTCAACGTGGATTGGGGGTATCGAAGATGGCTATGGTTGATACTAATCAAGATCCTGCATGCATGGCTGCAAATGCATGCCTTAGGATAATGGAGAGAAACAAGATTGCTCCCAAGGATATAGGTAGGTTATATGTCGCGACCGAGTCGTCCCTTGATGAATCCAAAGCCATGAATTCCTACGTAATAGGAATGCTTGAACAGGTCTATGGCGAAGACTCCTTTGAACACTGCGGCGGGATTGAATGCAAGTTTGCATGTGTGAGTGGTTCTTATGCATTATACGACAACTCGAACTGGATTAGGGCAGGAGAGGCAGAGGGTAAACATGCAATAGTGGTAGTCTCAGATATTGCCAAGTACGATCTTGGTTCAAGTGGCGAGTACACCCAAGGTGCTGGTGCTGTGGCCATGCTGCTCAATGATGACCCGAGAATCATGACATTCGACCCCAAGGTGACGTCAACCTCGATAAAAAACGAATATGACTTTTACAGACCTTTTGGAAAGGAGACCCCCATTGTAAACGGTCAGTACTCCAATCTACTCTACATGATTCAGGTAAAGAAAGCCCTTATGGCATACAAGGAAAAGGCACTTTCCACAGGTCTTATCGCGCTCAAGGAGGGAGAAACCATTTTGGATTATATTGATTTCATAAACATGCATCTGCCATACAGTAACATGGGGAAGAAAGCTCTGGCGTACTTGCTCAGACACGAATGGAGATCCATGCCATACTGGAAGGAAATTGTTCAGAAGATGGGAATGGAAGAACCGGCACCGAAGGACCCCAGGGGGACAATAGAATCAGTTCTTGCCGACGAGGAATTCATGGCAAGGGATCATGAGTTTACCAAGCGATTTACCCAGACAGAGGAATTTCAAGACGTGTATGATTCAAAGCTTGCAAGTTCGTTGATAGCATCAAGAATAGTTGGGAATCTTTACACGGCCTCGCTTTACATGGGCTTTAGGAGTTGCCTCGAATTCGAGTTTCAAAAGGGGACGGATTTAGAAGGCAAGCGGTTCGGATTTGGATCGTATGGAAGCGGCAGCAGTGCCATGGTCTTTAGCGGCGTCATAATGCCAACTTACAAGGAGATTGTAAAGGACATGAATCTGGAATCAGAGATAGGCAGTAGGATAAAGATTTCACTTGAGGAATACGAGGAAATCCACGAGAATAAGAGGGGGCTCAACGAGAACTTACTTGACAGTAAAAAGGAGTTTGTTCTCGTAGGTGTAGAAAAGGCGCCTGAGATGAGAGGGCAGCGAAAATACGTCTTCAAAGAGTAGGCTTGCTGGAAAGTACGATCTGGACAATCAGCAAAAAAGATATTAATTCAGGCAATGTAGGTATTGCATGAAAGATCGTTCAATGCCGATCTGCTTTAGCGCAGAACAATACGGAAGGATCGAGCAGATTGCAAAACAGAGAGGAATGCTAAACGCAAGCCAGCTCATCGAAGAGATCCTAGGCGAGATATAAGCGCCACAGTTTTTCTTATTTTTGGTTTCAGAGTAAATGCATTATCTTTTTTAATGAATCGAATCAACCTTAAAGTGTGCCATTACTTGGAAAGAAGAGTTATTTTTGTGCAATTTGTAGGAAGGAAATAAAGCATAAGCACAAACCAAAAAGCGAATGGCAGGTGGAAGGGCCGCTGTGTGGAGACTGTTATGTTGACCAGATGCGTAAATTTCACGAATTGAGTTTGAAGCAAAACTGTGTTACGTGTGGCGTCGAGAAAGACGTGCCAGACTTGTGGGAACCGCGGTACCAGTGGGACATGAAGGGGCTGTTGTGCAAAGAATGTTTTGATAAGAAGGAAGGAGAGTACAAAAACTTGAAAGAATACTGCAAGATGTGTGGTAAGAAACTCGGGGTTATACGGTATCATCCTAAAAGCAAGTGGTCTATGGACGGGCAATTATGCAGGGAATGCTGGGACTCTCAGAAAGCAAAGATGGGATAAATGCATTTTTTAAAAAGACACAAGTGCCAAAAATGTGGGCGAAAATTTGGGCAGGAAGAAGAGATGATGCACCATGAGTTACTGGCGCATGGTAATTCCTTGTATGATTGCAAGGCATGCGGTCTCAATTTCTCAAGCATGGAAGAGATGCGCACTCACCTGCAGAGAGAACATAGCTATAAGGGAAAAAATGACAATCAGTAGGCCTTGATCGTCTTAACTATCGGTGGTCTCACCTTGGTGAAGACCCTGAATCCACAGATGCATTTTATTTCTGGCAGTCTGGTCAGTTCAGACTGGCTGACTTGTGTCCCACATCTCATGCAGGAATAGTAAACACTGAATGTTGACTGTTTTTCCGGGGTGGTATTTTGTTCTTCAACAGGTTCAGACATAGATGATCACTTGGTTATCTGTAATTTAAGGCTACCAAATTACTTGAGGGTAAGTTCTATATAGACATCATTTGGAATTTTTATTCTCATTAGTTGCCTTATTGCCCTGTCATCTGCGCTCAAGTCTATGACTCTCCGGTGTATTCTCATTTCCCACTTTTCGTATGTGTTGGTTCCTTGACCGCAGGGTGATTTGCGAGTTACAACATTTAACTTCTTCACCGGGAGCGGAGTTGGTCCTTTCACTTTGACTCCTGTCTTCTCTCCTATTCCCTTTATTTCACTACATACCCCGTCCAGCCTTTGGAGACTAGTACTTGTCAATTTTATCCTGGCTGTCTGGGTCATTTAGATCTTATTTTGTGAACTTCTCTGTGATCTCTTTTACAATGCCTGCAGCAATTGTGGCACCCATGTCTCTTAATGCGAATCTTCCAAGCTCTGGAAAGTCCTGGAATGTCTCAATTGGTAGCGGCCTGACCGGCTTGATCCTTACAATCGCAGAATCTCCTGCCTTCAGAAACTTTGGATCCTTCTCCTCCACTGCACCTGACTGTGGGTTGATCTTTGCTTCAAACGCGACAATTGTTGCCGCGACTTGTGCCGTATGTGCATGCATTACAGGCGTATATCCTGGCGCGATGGCAGTGGGGTGGTGTATGACTATAATCTGTGCCCTGAATTCCTTTGCAACATTCGGAGGATTGTCTGGTGATCCGATGACATCACCTCTCTTGATGTCTTTTTTCTCTATTCCTCTCAAGTTGAATCCGATGTTGTCGCCAGGTTCTGCAGACTCCATCTGTGTGTGATGTGTCTCAATACTCTTTATTTCTCCACTTGCTCCGGAAGGCATTACCACAATCTTCATGTTTGGTTTTGCTACTCCTGTTTCAACACGGCCAACCGGCACGGTTCCTACACCTGTAATAGTGTATACATCCTGCACTGGAATCCTTAGTGGTTTGTTAGTTGGTTTATCTGGAAGCTTGAAATCATCAAATGCCTCGTAGAGTGTTTTTCCTGTCCACCAAGGCATGTTGCCGGATTTCTTCACAAGGTTGTCTCCCTTCCAACCTGAAACCGGAATTATTGGAACCTGTTCGAGTTTGTAACCCACGGATTTCAGTAGTTTTTCAGCCTTCTCTTTTGCCACCTTGTAAGCCTGTTCGGAGTAATTACTGTCATCCATCTTGTTTATGGCAACCACCAGCTGGCCTACGCCAAGTGTCCTTAGAAGGAATGCATGTTCTCTTGCTTGACCGCCTGGGGCTATTGCGGTGTCAGTTTCTCCCTCTTTAGCGGAGAGCACAAGAACTGCACAATCAGCCTCGGAGGCTCCAGTTATCATATTTTTAATGAAGTCTCTGTGTCCTGGAGCGTCAATCAAAGTAAAGAAAAATTTCGGAGACTCGAACTTCTGAAACGCTAAATCTATCGTAATACCTCTCTCTCGCTCATCTTTTATGTTGTCCATGACCCACGCATACTTGAAAGTATCACCCTTGCCAGTCTTCTCAGACTCTGCGGCATGTGCTGCAATTGTTCTCTCATCAACCAAACCCAATTCCATTAGGAAATGTCCCATAGTTGTGGATTTACCATTGTCGATGTGACCAACAACTATCATGTTCAAGTGTGGCTTTTTACTCGAAGCGCTCATACCGAACCCTTGAAGTCTTGGGCTTTATTACCATTTCGATTTTTTAGAATTGATTTTGATAGGACTCAGCTATTTGCCCGATGTTTTGACTCAAGCCACGTTTACTGGCTTTTAGAAATCCATGTCGTCAAGTCGTATGTTTTGAGTCTAATCTTCCGGTTTCTTAACGACGTATATCATCATTGCTTGGGCATGCCATTACTTCATACATCCATTCAACCTTCTGCGCAGAGGTGGAGGGGCACCAGCTGTTCTGGAGATTCGTAGTTGTCTCTCGTCCAAAAGTCTTCCTAGGCGTTGTTTTTGTATCTTGGTTGGACTAGATCATGTTCTGAAAAAATATAGCTATCTAGAACTGTTTTTCACATACTATAAATCGAGGATTTTTGTGGTTAAAAATACAATGAAAATCACTGTAACTGTAATCAAAGCTGATGTTGGCGGTATTGGGGGTCATACAAGACCCAGCGATGGCCTCCTCAATGCCGTTAGAAACATCGTAAAATCCCAAGTGAATCGAAATGGAAAAGGTCTCCTCATTGACTCGTATATCGGATACTGTGGTGATGACATCCACATTGTTATGACTCACACCAAAGGAACGGACAACAAAGAAATCCATCAACTTGCTTGGAGATCTTTCGAGGCTGCAACAAAGGTGGCGAAGAATGAAGGCCTCTATGGGGCCGGTCAGGATCTCCTAAAGGATTCATTCTCTGGAAATGTAAAAGGGATGGGTCCAGGAGTAGCAGAAATGACCTTTGAGGAGAGGCCGAACGAAGCCTTCACGGTTTACGCGGCAGATAAGACAGAACCTGGTGCATTCAACTATCCATTTTACAGGATGTTTGTTGACACCTTGAGCAATACTGGCCTAATTGTCAACCAGAACCTTGCTGGTGGGGTGAAGATTAACGTAATGGATGTTGAAAAGGGAACGGTGGCTCAACTTGTAATGTGGCAAGACAAACCTACGCTAGAAGCTGCATTGATGTATCCTGGACGCTATGTCGTTTCCAGTGTTTATACTAGAGATAACCAACCTATTCTTGCAGCCTCTACTGACAGGTTGCACAACATAGCGGGAAAATATGTGGGAAAGGATGATCCCATATGTATAATTAGGACTCAGAAGGACTTCCCTGCAACTGAAGAGGTTGGTGCAGCATTCAGCAACCCTCATCTTGTAGCTGGAAACACTCGTGGCAGCCATCATGTCCCGTTGATGCCTGTTAAGATTAACTCGCCCGCAAGCATCAACTTTGCAATTCCGATAGTGTCTGCACTGGTCTTTAGTATGCATAACGGAAGATTGGTAGGACCGGTTGACGGGTTTGCTTCTGCGGATTGGGAGTACGTAAGACACATTGCTGTAAAGAGAGCATTCGCGATAAGGAGTCAAGGATTCATACATCCTGCAACACTCATTCCATCCGAGCTTGAATATGCTGAGGGGTACAGGGCTAGGATGAATGTGTTACGGAGTAAAATGAGGCCGATGCCAGGATCGAAAGGCTCACAACAGGTACAACAAAAGAAGCCGCAG
>JAGWHF010000002.1:0-241239 GCA_028866895.1 Nitrososphaerota archaeon | reverse complement strand
GCAGGGTACCAGACCGCAGCAGGGTACCAGACCGCAGCAGGGTACCAGACCGCAGCAGGGTACCAGACCGCAGCAGGGTACCAGACCGCAGCAGGGCGGAAAACAACAATACGGGCAAGGACAGCATCCCCAACATGGTGGAAAACAGACACAATCAGCACCAAAACCAGCCAAGACAAAAAAACCGGTGCAATTAAAAGCTCCCGAACAAAAGGTGGAAGAAAAAAAATCACCCCAGATCGAATCCAAATAGGGCAGTTTTATCCCTATTACAATTTTTATTATCGATTTACCAGCACAAGTTGTTGGCAAAAAAGCCACAAATTCTCGTCATAGGCAACAATGAGAACGGTTTTTCCCCATACCTTGAACGTGTCTCGTATGATACTGGCAAGGAAGTAGCACACTCTGGAGCCGTCCTAATTACTGGTGGTTTGGGGGGCGTAATGAAGGCTGCATCGCAAGGTGCCAAGGAGGCAGGAGGACTCGTAATAGGAATAATACCCCAAAACGAGGCCTCTTTTGCGAACGAGTATTGCGATATAGTTATTCCAACCGGACTAGGGCTTGCGAGGGATTTTCTTACAGCTCTTTCAGGTGACTGTGTGATAATGATTGGTGGTGGATCTGGGACCCTGGCTGAGGCCTGTGCCGCCTACATGCATAAGAGACCAATCGTGGCCATAAGGAACACCGGGGGCATGGCAGACAGATATGCCGACCAATACATAGATCATAGGGAACAGGTAAAGATAATCGGTGTCGATTCACCAAGGGATGCGGTAAGGGTGGTTTTAGATCTGATCAGATCGAAATAGAAACCAAGTAGGGGTCAGGCTCGTAGAAATTGCCATGTTGTTTGGATAGTAGATTCAATTCCGCAACTATGTTTTTCATCCCGAAAGTTTTTGCAGTCTCGAAGATCGGTTTTTTCAGCCCCATCCCAAGGTTTAATGCTTTTTCAATCTCTTGGACATCGCTAACTTGATTCGTTACAAGCCATGCAGCACTGTTGAGTATTGTTCCTAAAAGTGGTATTGGATTGAACTTTAGTGCTAGGTCCTCTGTCAAGTTCACCCTTTCGTATTTTTCACCAGAATAATCGTAAAACCCACTACCAGTTTTTTGTCCGAGTTTTTTCTGATCAAATAGCTTTTGGATGAGCGGATGCGGATTGACGACTCTTTTGTCGCGAGAATGCATTTCTATAGTAGCTTTATGAATCACATCAAGCCCAGTAAAGTCCGCAAGCTCGAATATCCCCATAGGAAAATTTAGCCTGAATTTAACTGCCGAATCTATTTCAGTCATGGATGATTGAGTCCTGTCCATAGCCCATGCCGCCTCATGAACGAGCGGAATGAACAATCTGTTCACTATGAATCCTACAACGTCCCTTTTACAAAGGACTGGTTCCTTTGATACTGACCTGACAAAAGATATTGCAGAGTCTATAATCTCTTTCGAAGTCTTGTTCCCAGGTATTACCTCAACAAGCTTCATGAGTTGTGGAGGATTGAAAAAATGAATCCCTATGAATCGTTCTGGTCTGCTTGTAATGCCCGCAATCTCTGTTATTGGCAGTGTGCTGGTATTCGAAGCGTAAATAGTATTAGCATTTGCAACAGAGTCTACCTCTGCGTAAACTTTTCTTTTCAAGTCCATTATCTCAGGCACAGCTTCTATCATTAGGTCGCAATCCTTCATTGCGTCTTTCAAGCTTATTTTTGGGCTTATCCTTGTTAAGATTTCTTGAGCATCCTTTTCAGATATCTTCTGTTTTGAGACTAGTTTGTCAAGACTCCACTTGATCTTTTCCATTGCCTTGTCCAGAAATTGTTGCTCCACATCCCTCAAGACCACATTATAACCCGACATTGCTGAAATCTGAGCTATTCCGTGACCCATTATTCCTGAGCCCAGCACAGTTATGTTTTTGATTGCCATGATGAAATTCTGTCAATCAGTCCCTTTGTAAGTTATTCGGTTTTCCTCACAGGTTATCGATGATCGATTTTAAGTTGGGAGGAATATCTGGAAGTTCTCCTATGTGACTGGTGTTGTTCTGGAGCATATCTGGGCCTATGCGTCTTACTTGCTGTGTAGCTATAAGGGTGGCGATGCCCCGGTCAATCTCCTTTTGCGGCAGGAATGTACTCAGTTTTTGGATGAGAGTGTTCTCATCACCGTATTTATTTATGGCATGCTGTAGGAGGACAAGTTTGTCATTGTTTGTGAGATTTTCCATGATCATCACAATAGCCTGCTGATAAAAAATGTTTTTAGAAAAATACGTTTTACCGGGCAGGCATGCCGCAGATACCCATATTCTTAAAACCAAGAGGCATTTGAACAATATTGGATTTTGGACATAGAGAAGTTTACTGACGATGTTTATACTGTGGCTGAAAAGCTAACGCAGGAAAAGACACCAGAAATGAAGGCAAGGATAAATTTCGTCCGGGAGAGGCTGATCGAGCTGTACCAAAAGAACTTGGTAAAAATTAACCATTCCGTCCTTGAAATGATCTGTGCTTCAAGCCTAATTTCCAACGGTTATTCAGTCGACATAGAAAAGCACCTTTCGGACATCCTTGTCTGCGACGTTTTTGCTACCAAAGGTGATGGGACTTTTATCATGGAAATTGAGACCGGTTTTACCCCACCTGATCACGCGCTTGACACCATCGACTACTATGTCGCAAGGATTGCTAGCAAGATTGCGAGGTATAGCCAATTTTGTTCTAAATTTGCCCTCGCGACGCCTGTTGTGGGCATACTACCGATTCCCAGGATCTTCCTCAAACCCCCCAGCAAAAGGACCTCAGATGAGATAAAAAAAATCAAAGACATGTGTGATAGGTTTTACAGGAATCCTCCAATCGAGACGGATGACATTTTAAACGCTAGGCTTCACTCTGTTTACCTGATCAACATAGACAAATGTTTTGCAAAACAGCTTGATCCATATTCGTATGTCGATATGATTGGAAGGTTGCAAGAGACAAGCGAGCTAGACCTTTGATTCTAGGGCCAGGACGGTGGCTTTTTGTCGGTATTTGAAAATTTCAGAGAGGCGCCCCATAACGTAATTTTCAAAAATTCGTCCTAGTACTCCATACGGAAGCTCAAACTCTATCTGGTCAACCACCTCAGTTTTGTTATCTGTTATTTTCTCGAATGTGTGTTTGTGTTTCCATTTTCGAAATCTTCCAGTCATCATCTCGTCGACGTATTCGTATGGCTTTATGTAAGTAATCTTGGACCGCCACTTTGATTTTGTCACCAGTTTTGCACTCATCTCTGCCTCCGCACCCTCCTTTAGGATTTCGTCATCATGTTCAATTATCTTTAAACCCATTTCCTTCGGTGTTATGATTTTCAAGTGGTTTATGTCGGTGTAAAATTTCCATACATCCTCTATGCCAGAATTTACGACAAAAGCATACCTGAAACTCTTCACTTGTTTTTCACACCCTCCTGCCCTCTGGTTGCATTCCTGCGTTCGTTTGAACAATTCTTTATCTCTTCTTTGGTGTGTCTCCTTATTGATCTTCCACACATTGCACATGTAGGATCTGGTTCAATAGGCCCGCGTTCAAAATTCAATGTAGTTGAAATGACCCACGGGAATATATTCCATCAAAACTTCCCGCAATCTACCTTGAAAGGTTTTCAAACTGTATTATCGAACGAAGTACGAGTGCAGACAGACCTAGATGTGAGGTAAGGAATGCAGCTGCCTCCTCGAGTGCATTTTCGCCCCTGTATCCTTCATCATAAGTGGTCTCGATGGAACCTCTATCGGTCTCTACGCATACCGTTATCAGGGAATATGGTCCGAGGACTGGGTCTTTTCTTTGGAGGTATTGGTTGAGCTGTATTTTCTTCACCACATACCCACGCTCTGAAAATGTTCCTGACGACATTAAGATGATTGTCTTTTGCGGTCCATTGTCAAGCAGCTCGGGTTGTAATACGTCCTTTATCTTCAATAACCTCAATACATGCACCTTTCTAAATAATCTTCCTTGAGTTTACATGCGATTTTGCATATCTTCATGCAATGCAAAGAAAAAATCACGGATTTTTTATTGCTAAAGTTTTGGGTTGGAGATGATCTCAGGTATCATCTACTGTTCCGCCCTGGCCATAAATTGCAGGCATAGTTACAGTACTCGTCACATGGGAGATATTCCTCACCTTGGATATTGCAGTATCAACTTTGGAGGGATCCTTCGCCTCAATCTTTACAAAGACGTCATATCTTCCCATAACGCCATTTACCTCAGATATATCGGGAAGAGATCTTATCTTTGCAATGACCTCCTTCTCATTTCCAGGTATGCAAGTAGCTAGGATATAGGCAATCATACCTCTCAGATATGACGGCTGTTAAATAAACTATCTGAGAAGACCGTCCCGCGGATTTTTGAGAAAATTATCACAGCTACTGCTATGCTTGAGGCAAACACCAAGCTGGCCGACAAGCCGAACTCTGGTATGACAGAAGTCCCTGTTATGGTGATCTGCGTTATACCTTTGGTTATAGGGCAGTCCAGTACTCTCTCAACATCGGACGACCGCTGGGTACATGAAACAATGTTTCCACCCTCCTGCACTACAAGTCCGCCAGCGTTAGTGTCTACAACACGCTTTGGTATGTGGAATGTTTCCATGACCGGACCGTTTCGCATCTTGGATGTGTCAACACTTATTGTTATTGAGTTGAGAGCAGTTGAGACCTGAACATTGCCATATTTGATGAGGTCATCATTTTGTCCACTTACCCGGATCTTGCTTTCGTAGACAGGAATTATCTGCGAAAGCCCGGTAATGACTTGAAACTGTATCTGTGTTGTTTTGTTGTCCTGTCTTATGTTTACCGTGTAAAGACCCCCCTGCGCATTATCTCCCAATACGAACTCATCAACGAACATGTTATTATTCAACGGTATTTGTCCCACAGCATAGACGTTACCAATTGGATTCCGGACGATTATCGTTACTGGATTGTTGTCAGTTACTGGTTGAACGGTGCCGGTTATTATTACCTGATCACCCGGTTCATATGTGGGGTTACTCGTGCTTGTCGTAAGTCCGTCCGGAGGGTTGGCGAAGGCAAAATTGCCTGCAGGATATATCAATAACAGAACAAAAAATACAGAAAATAATCGGTACATCTGGATTTTTGTTTGCGCAACAGTATTTAACTGTAGATTCGAGAACCTGCAACCTTCACTATAACCTGTCAAAAGATTCCATCCTGTCTTTAATTGTCACTTCCATGTTCCTCCGTTCATTTGTCTTGAGGATTGTCTCACACCTTGAGATACCCAGTTCAAAAATGAAATCTATGGAATCTTAAAACCTCGATTTTTTAGGTTGCCATAATCTAAATCATTTATCTGGGACCGATTTGGGCTCATGTCAAACATTTTCTCAATGTTCCCTAGCCGACATGCATACACATTTCAAGGATCGACTTAGGAGTCAACATGGCAACGATTGAGATCTAGTCTGAACCTTCATGATTTCTTGACATAGACAATGAACATTCAAATAATTTTCTGGCCTTACCCCAGATAGGCATCAAGTCCAGACTTTTGCGGAATGGCTTGTTCCTTGAGGATTTTTGACATTTTTTCACCCATCTTGTTCGCAGCGCTCACCTTCCGCTTGCCAATCCAGTAGTATGTCTCATCCGTGGTGCCCTTGGCGATTAGGACTATGAGCCTACCATAATCCTTCCTTCCAGTGCGCCCCTTGCGCTGCACATACCGTATGGATGACGGTACGTTGTCAAAGAAGATCACAGTATTCACTTCGGAGATATCCAAACCCTCCTCTCCGACCCGCGTGGCAATAAGTGCCTTGTATTGTCCTTCTCTAAACTTCTGCACTGTCTCGACTTGTTTGCTCTGTTTAAGTCCAGTCTCTCCAGCCTTTCCTATGAGGAATCCTGCCGGAATGTTCATCTCGGTTAGTTTCTTGTGTATTACATCCACTGAATCCCGATAGCTTGTAAATATTAGGACCTTCCCCGGAAGACCCTTGATAATTTCCTGGAGTTTTGTAATTTTGGAATGCTCTATTCCCTTTTGCTGCGCCTCCCGTGCCAATCTGACAGCCCTTGAAAAGTTGGGGTCGTTCTCAAAAAGATCTTTTATTCCCACCCCTTTTTTTTCCCTTGTCCTGTCGCAGAATCGTAGAAATGATGTAATGCCGTGTGACTCGAATACATTTAGCGCATGAACAAGCCTAATTGCGGTAAAGAGTGGTTTTGCTGCCTTCTTGTTTTGCTGTAGAACAAATTTTCTTGAACGCAAAAGTTCAGACAGAGAACGCGAGGTTGATAATCGAAGGCCCAGACGCCCAAGTTCTTGGTATTGGGACTCGATGGATGCCTTTATGCAGTGCTGAATCTCCTTCATTTCATAAGGGAGGTCGACTGACACCCACTGAGTATCAGTCTGCTGTACATATGGTTGCACATCTGGGCTTTCCTCAGTCCTCTGAGCTATTGTTGAGATCTTCAGTATGCGTAGCATTTCAGCGGCTTTTTCCCGCTCACTTGGAAGGGTTGCGGTCATGCCCAGTACACGGACGGGCAATTTTGAAAATCGTTCTGCTATGCCGGCATAGGCATACTCGCCCACTGTCCTATGAGCTTCGTCGAATATAAGTAGTGAAAATTGTGATGGGGATACAATCTGCCGATCTAGGTCATTTTTTACTATTTCCGGAGTCGCACAGACTACGCTGCTTATCCACAATTTCTTACGCCTTGCCAGAGGATCCTCGCCAGTAATGAGAGTTACATCATCGAGTAGAAGGTTTGACTTGAGAAATTCAAAGTGCTGGTTGGCAAGCACCCGCGTAGGAGCAAGGAAGAGGACGCCTCCAGTACGCTTGGAGAGAAAGTCAACCATAACTTGTAGTGCAACTGCGGTCTTACCAAGTCCAGTAGGGAGAACAACAAGGCAGTTCTGATCTATTGCCTGCCTCGCAAGATTTGCCTGATAGTCTCTGTATTCTATTGACGATTTTTTTATAAGCGGGTGTTCTACAAACCGGGAAGCCAAACACCATAAGATTCTCACATGGGTGTAAAAATGTTCGTTGAAGTCAATTGCAACCCAAAGCTTATTGTCTCAGTCCTGTCTTTGTAGGTCTTATATTGGCCCAAGTAAGAGATCCATTGTGAATAAAGGGTTTGATAGGCCCACGTGGGACGAGTATTTTATGTTGCAGGCAGAGCTTGCAAAATTGAGATCTAACTGCATAGCGAGACATGTTGGCGCGGTCATAGTTAGGGATCATAGGCAGATTGCAACAGGATATAATGGAACTCCTCCAGGCGTGAAAAACTGCTATGAGGGAGGGTGCAAAAGGTGCCAGCTCCGTGTGGAGGGCAAGATAGCATCCGGCGAGGCACTGGATAGGTGCATCTGCAACCACGCGGAAGCTAATGCCATAATGCATTGTGCGATTTTGGGTATAGGATCTGGCACAAAAGATACAACCCTTTATACTACGTTTGTCACGTGCCTCGAATGCAGCAAAATGGCAATAACAACTGGAATTAAGAGGATTGTCTGCCTCGGCTCCTATCCGGAAACGGATTATCAACTCCTCCATGATGCAGGAGTAGAGGTAGTGGTATTGGACGGGGAAAGGATGAGGTATTGGCTGGCTGTTCTGCTTGAAGAAACGGGATCAGGCTTGATACCTGGGTGAGTTGGACATGCAGTCAACAAAGGCAGCTGAAGAAATCACAGAAAGGATGCCGCCAGCATTGCTGGTTTCTGCCACCTATGACAGTTTGAAAAAAAGCGCCGTCCTGAAATTTTACGAGCCGGATTCTAAGAAGATCCTCTTGTGGACTGATAATACTGGGCACAAACCATACTGTTATTCCAGATTGTCACCCGAGGAGCTTGCCTTCCTTTCTGAAAGGAAGGACGTGATAAAATTGGAGAGAGTGCAAAAGCGAGATCTTCTAAAAGACAGGAATGTTGACCTTACAAAGATCGTAGTGACAGATCCTCTGGCAATAGGAGGAACACAAACAGACAAGAGCATAAGAAACATCTTGGAAACATGGGAGTCCGACATCAAATACTATGAGAATTACCTGTATGACAATTCTCTCATAGTTGGCAGATATTATACGCTAGAGGCCGGCAAGTTGAAGGAGTTTTCATATCCAATCCCAGACGAAGTGCAACTTGCTCTCAAGGGATTGCTTTTTGACAAGGTGACAAGCGTTGGAATCATCGACAAGAAGGGATTTCAAGATCACATCACGCAGTGGGCAAACCTGCTCAACCAACCCATTCCAAACATAAGGCGTCTAAGCTTTGACATAGAGGTCGAGGCTGAGATTGGAAGGATTCCGGATGCCAAAACTGCTGAAAAGAAGATAACAGCAATTGGATTTTGCGGAAGCGACGGGTTCAAGCAGGTATCTGTCCTCAAAAGACCCGGCAATCCCTTGGGCACAAACGAGATGCCCCCGGACGTCAAAATTGTGTTCTATGATGATGACAAGGAATCTGAAATGATAAGGGACGCATTTGAGATCCTTACGAGTTATCCTTTCGTGATAACTTTCAACGGTGATGATTTTGACATGCCATATATGTACAACAGAGCCGAGAGATTAGGAACAGAGCTAAAGGACATACCTCTAATAATGATGAGGGATTCGGCAACGCTGAAACAGGGAGTGCATATAGACTTGTACAGGACTTTCTCCAACCGTTCGTTTCAAATTTACGCATTTAGTCACAAATATAACGATTTCTCACTCAACAGCATCGCTGAAGGTCTTATCGAGGAATCGAAAGTGGAATATGACGGCGACCTAAACGATATATCGCTTCACGAGCTTGCGAACTACTGTTTCAATGATGCACGAATTACGCTGAAACTTACCAGTTTTAACAATGACCTTCTGATGAACCTCCTTGTGGTCATAACAAGAATTGGACGGATGCCGATTGACGACATATCGAGAATGGGTGTGTCTCAATGGATACGCAGCCTGTTCTACTACGAACATAGGAATCACAACTTCTTGATTCCACGCAGGGAGGAACTGGAGGCAAAGTCTGGCACCGCCTCGACCGAGGCAGTAATAAAGGATAAGAAATATCGAGGTGGTTTAGTGGTGGAACCTAAGGAGGGAATTCACTTCAACGTTTTTGTCATGGATTTTGCCAGCCTGTATCCAAGCATTATCAAAGTGAGGAACCTCTCGTACGAGACAGTAAGATGTACTCATGATGAGTGCAGAAAGAATATGATACCCGAGACTGCGCACTGGGTGTGCACCAAAAAGGATGGACTGACTGCCATATTGATAGGTTCACTCCGAGATCTAAGGGTGAACTACTACAAGAGTCTCTCGAAGAATCAAAGTCTCAGCGATGACCAGAAACAGCTTTATGTGGTGGTAAGTCAGGCACTCAAGGTCATACTCAATGCAAGTTACGGTGTGATGGGGGCAGAGATTTTTCCATTGTACTGTCTGCCGGTGGCGGAAGCTACTACCGCAGTCGGTAGGTTTACTATTCTGGAAACCATCGCAAAATGCAATTCAATAGGGATAGAGGTACTATATGGAGACAGCGTTCTGCCCGATACACCGGTGATTATTCGGCGGAATGGAAAGGCTGTCGAGATTGTGCCCATAAGGTCGCTAATCCCAAATGAATTTGATGGCACTAGGTACGACGAATTGCACGATGTTGAGGTTCTCACTGAGAAGGGCTTTACCAGAGTAAGGTATGCATACAAACACAAGGTAAGAAAGCAGGGATTCAGAATCCTTACAAGAAAGTCATTCGTAGAGTGCACTGGGGATCACAGTCTTGTCATAGACGGAAGGAAGGTTAGGCCAACGGACCTTAAAGTGGGGGACCGGATTGAATTGATTCCATTTTTTGCAACTGGGATGTTGGTTGTTAAGGAAGGCACATCGTCGATTCTCGTCTCCATGGAATCTGTTGGAAACGCAGGGAATTCCCCACATCATATGGAATCGCATAATACGGTTGCGGCCTGGGCAGAGGAGAACGGCTGGAAGCATCCCTTCGCAAGGACGGGGTTGGTATTTGAGGTAGAGCAGCCATTACAGATGATTCATCTTCCAACAGAAGAAAAACTATTTGAGCAGGCCTTCGGCGCGGCATGCACAAAATGGCCTGTAAGCAGCATTATGGAATACCTGCATGATTACGGCATGACTAAGATCGAATCAAATTGTAACAACATGTTGGCGAGTAGCATCAGAGATGCGGAGGTACGTATCACGCTAGATGCTACACGTAAGACTGCCATTGCCGGACTCTTGGCAATATTGGAAAGGAGTGAGTTTGAATATTCACTTGAGATGGATCAAGGAAGTCTTGGCACAATAGTGGTAAGGATATTCAGAAGATGCGAAGAGTGCAAGGTAGATCCTCCAGATGTTATCAAAAATATCGAGCAATTCGAGATAAACGAATATGTGTATGACTTGGAAACTGACAACCATCACTTTTGCGGTGGCCTCGGTAATGTTTTACTTCATAACACTGATTCTCTCTTTCTCAAGGGTCCAACAAGGGAGCAGATTCAAAGCACAGTAAATTGGGCCAAGGAGGAGTTCGGGGTAGATCTCGATCTTGACAAAGAATACCGGTACGTCGTATTCAGCACGAGGAAGAAGAACTACCTAGGAGTTCAGAAGGACGGAAAGGTGGATGTCAAAGGATTGACTGGCAAGAAATCACACACACCGCCATTCATACGGAACCTCTTTTATGAAATACTTGACATACTCTCCAGCGTAAAATCGGAAGAGGAATTTGCACAATCAAAGCAGAAGATAGGTGACATGATATCGCAATATGCCAAGAAGTTAAAGGCTCGTCAGATTCCACTGACCGACCTTGCATTCAATGTCATGATAAGCAAGGCACCTTCAGAGTATGTCAAGACTGTTCCGCAGCACATAAGGGCAGCAAAGTTGCTCGAGTCTACAAGGGAGATAAAAAAGGGCGATATAATTTCATATGTCAAGATAATAAACAAGCCCGGGGTCAAGCCTGTCGAGATGGCAAGGCCTGATGAGATAGATTCTGCAAAATATGTCGAGTTTATGGAAAGTACGTTTGATCAGATACTCTCATCTATGGACTTGGACTTTAACACACTCATAGGTGCTCCGAAACAGACTGGATTGGATCAGTTTTTTTGGAATTAGCCCGGGATACTCGGCTAAAGTATTAACATTTCTCTTTCGCGACTTGTACACCGACATTTTTATCGGGGTTTTGATATTTCATGGAAAATTGGTTTTTGCAGATATTGAATTTGAGGAGGTTCTATGTCTGGTTTAAGGGCTTTACTTGGCTTGTCTGAATTACATTTTACCAAATTCGTCCTCGTCGGAATATGCGCGCTCGGCATGCTCCTCTATGTCCAGGCCTGCCTCCTCAACCTTTGGCGAAACGCGTATGCCTATGAGGACATCCAATACCTTCAGTATGGCATAAGTTCCAAAGAACCCCATGACACCGGCCACCCCAACCCCTATTGCCTGGACCAAGAGCTGGTGCGGGTTGCCAAATAAGAGTCCGTTTGGACCTGCTGGATTGATAGCACTGCTTGCAAAGACACCTATTGCGAGAGCACCCACTATGCCAGCAACTCCATGTACGGAACTCACATCCAATGCATCATCGATGTGGAGTTTTTCCTTGAAGAATATGACTCCAAGATATGACACTATGCCTATGGCGATTCCAATAACAAAAGCATGTTCTACGCTAACATAACCTGAGGCTGGAGTAATTCCTGCAAGCCCTGCAATTGCCCCGTTTATAGCAGCGATGACGCTGGGCTTCCCAGTTTTCATCCACGATAGGCCCACCCAAATAAGGGCCGACACTGACGATGCAATGTGGGTGTTAATTATCGTGTTACCTGCCAAGCTGCCAGATGCCAAGGCGCTTCCTGCATTGAATCCGAACCAGCCCAGCCATAAAAGTGACGAACCTAATACCGCCAACGGGATGCTATGTGGTATCATAATTGACGGTCCATAATTTAACCTCCTTCCCAGAGCAAGGGCGGCTGCCAAGGCACCCATGCCAGCGCTTGTGTGAATGACTATCCCTCCTGCAAAATCCACCACGCCCATCTTCTCTAGCCATCCCCCTCCCCACACCCAATGAACCAGTGGATAGTATATCAAGCCGCTCCAAGCTACGATAAACAAGACGTATGCACTGAACTTCATCCTTTCTGCAATAGCGCCCGTGAGGAGAAGCGGTGTAATTGTGGCGAACATCATCTGGAATTTTGCGAACAAGACCCCGGGTATCGTGGGGGCATAATGCAGTCCAGAATCATATGGTACATTCTTTAGGAAAATCCAATCCATATTGCCTACAAGGCCGACACCGGTATCGGGACCAAATGATAAGCTAAAACCGAAGGTGAACCACATTACGCTTAGAATTGCCAGACCGAAGAATATTTGCATGAAAACTGAAACCGTGTTTTTCTTCCTTAGCAGTCCTGCCTCAAATAATCCCAATGCTGGGATCATGAGCAATACAAGGCTGGATGCTATCAGCATCCAAGCTGTGTCTCCGGTGTCGATTGGCAAGATTTCTCTATTAAAAAAAAGGTGGTATAAAAGTTAATTGCTTTTTTACATCTCCGAGGTGGGATTATCGTGCACAAGATTTTTTAATACGTATTAGAATTCTGTTACAACTTTGATTAAGATCGAAATAATCTTACCGGAGAATGATGTGAGGCCCATTAGCGATGCCCTCAAGAAATTATCAGTTGGCGGAATTACAGCCTATAGGGGATGGGGGAGAGGAAAAACAGTTAGCCCTCAAATACATGCTTCGAAAGGAACTGAGATTTTCACTCCTGAGTTTGGAGAGAGATTCATCCTGGAAGTTATCGTATCGGATGACAAGAAGAATGACGTAATAGAGATAGCAAGGTCAAAGGCAAAACTGGGAAAAATTTTTGTTACTCCAATCACTGAAGCATTTGACATACAAACAGAGAAAAAAGACGAGCAGGTAATCTAATCAAATTTCCGTAATCGTTAATTAACGTCAAAGGATTTTGCCAATCATGATTCGAATAGAGGTTGTAGTTGGTCAGGGTGACATAAAGGGGATAAGTGACGGTTTGAAGAAGGTGGAGGTCGGCGGCATTACTGTAATGAAGGTAAGGGGGCGCGGAAAGAGCAAAAATCCGAAGATACATGCGGCAAAAGGTACAGAGATGTTTACCCCTGAATTCAATGACAAATTCATCATCCAGATAATAGTCGAGGAGAAAAGCGAAGGCGACGTAATTCGGATCATTAGAGAAAATGCGAAAATCGGCAAAATATTCATCTCTCCGATAATCAGGGCTTTAGATATTGCATCTGGTGAAGAGAATGAAAAGGCAATTTAGCTGCGAAATTCGCAATTAGTTCGTCTTGTGGTAAAGCATCACTTGAGACTCTTGGGCGGAGTGTTAATTGTCCATGGACAACCCAATTTCTTGCTCGACTAAAGTTGTCTGTGTGAAAAATTCTTCGTGGGCTTACACCAGGTTATCAGGATTGATGACGTCGGCATGACGGGGAAAATATCAGGATTTTAACGGTGTCTTTATTCTGAGGTATACAATTGGGACAGTCATCGAGATACCGAGCACTAGTACAGCAATGGTCTCGAATTCTGGAACCATTTGCGTACCTATGATTGTGATTTGGGAATTTGTGGAATTAAAGGGGATTGCAAGCGTTCTGCTGTTAGTGTCTGAACTTGTTTGATTGAACGGCACGCTTACCCCATCCTCCTGGACTGCATAATTGCTATCCTGACCTTCTGTTTTTGCGTCAATCAACGATCGTGGCAAATTTATTGTAAGCAACCCACTGCCAGAAGGCTGAATTCGCACGGTTAGGGATCTTGTAGAGGTGGTCGGGATAATTCCCAAGACCTTTCCATTCGTGATCTCATAGGTTGCATTGTAGACAGAGCCTTCTATTGTGATAGGAAATATTATCTTGGTACCAGTGTATGCAAAAGTGGTGCTTGCGGTATTATCTTTGCTTCCATATGTGACGTAGATCGTGTACGTTCCAGCGGCAGTCCACAAATCTCCGCCAGCAGTCACAGTGGTGGAATATGAATTGTTCCGATTTGGAGCGACTTGACCTATCAACACTATGACGCCCGATGGGTCCTTAACAACTATAGATATTGGCACGTTGAGCTGAGAGCTAACCGTTCCCGATATAACCATTTGATCCCCATTAGAATACGTTTGTTGATTGGATGCAACGGTAATAGATGATAAGCCCGTTTGACCATATGCCGTACCAACCAAAAATAAGGTAAGTACAATCCCGATACAAGCCAGTTCAACTTTCAACATCTAACGGGCGGATTTTGATTATTTAAGACTCTCGATTAATTTTACTTTCCAATGTGTTGGATTTTACTCATCCCTTGAAAAAGGCATTCCTAAAAGATGGAAATACACATGTGCAAAATTCTATTGTGTCCTATCCCTCAGAAGAGGATTTACCGCCGTCAACGTTGAGTATTACACCAGTAATCCAGTTAGCCTCATCGGAGGCAAGATAAACAGCCGCATTTGCAACATCATTGGGCGTACCAATCCGGTTCAGCGGCTGCCTGTCTTCCAGGACCTTTCGCGCTTCCGGATATTCTAAATAAGGAATTATCATGCCCGCCTTGATTATTCCTGGATTTATGCAGTTACAACGTATGTTCTTCCTTGCATATTCTATGGCTATGCCTTTGGTGAACATGTTGATGGCCGCCTTTGTTGTGCAGTATACCGTAAGGTGCACTTTAGGTATCGCCCGTTCACCCGATATGGATCCTATGTTCAAGATCACGCCATTTTGGTTTTCAAGCATCTTGACTATTGTCGATTTTGTTATTTTGAATGTCCCAATTATGTTTGTATTTAAGAGCGGCATCCAGTCTGATTCCTTCATTTCATGGAAGTGTACAGGGTCGTTGATGGCCCCTGCGTTGTTGACGAGTATGTCTATCCTCCCATAATGCTGGTATATCTGGTCTATTACCTGTATGACTTGTGACTCGTTTGTGATGTCACACTGCATGGCTACTGTTGACGACTGATAATTTTTTATGGATGATCGCGCCTTTTCTAATTTTTCCGTGTTACGGCCTATCAGTATCACCTTTGCACCCTCTTCCACAAAACGCCTTGAAATTTCAAGGCCTATTTCGCTTGATCCTCCCGTCACTATTGCTACTTTATCCTGAAGCCTCATTATCTTCTCTTGGATGACCCCATTAAAAAAAGTCACCATGAAATCCAGAGGTGGAAATCAAAAAACCTGCTTAGAAAGATGAAATTAGGACGATTTGGCAAGTTTTTGTATTGCTTGAGTAACAAGAGGCAGAAAGGCGCCCACATCAGTAACGATGCCGAGAGCCTGCCATGTTCCACGATCCATAAGTTTGGTTACAGTTGGTTGATTGATATCCACCACCACGACCTTTACGTCTGCTGGCAGCATATTTCCGGTGGCAATTGAATGGAGCATGGTTGCCACCATTATGACCATTTTTGCATTCCTTAGGACTTCCTTGTATCTTCGTTGAGCCACAGTCATATCCGTTATGACATCAGGTAGTGGACCATCATCACGGAGTGAACCTGCCAGAACAAACGGTATGTTGTTTTTTACGCACTCGTACATTATACCCTTTGTTAGATTCCTCTGTGCCACCATCTTCGATATGGAACCTGCCTTGAAGACCGAATTGATAGCCTGCATGTGGTTCCTGTGTCCACGTACTGCAAGTGTGCCGTCCTTGACATTCATACCAAGCGATGTACCCAGTGTGGAATATTCTATGTCGTGTACGGCGAGAGCGTTTCCTGCAAGCACCGCGTCAATGAAACCCATTCTGATGAGGGCCGCAATTGAATCTGAGGCCCCTGTATGAACTATTGCAGGTCCCCCTACAAGTACAATCTTTCCTTTCCTCTTCTTCGTCATGAAAATGTCCTCTGCCACCCTTCGAGCAATGTGTTGGGTTGGTCTCTCACTTGAGCTCCCGCTACCCATGAACTGAAAGAGGTTAACCCCCTCTCTCGGCCTCTCAGGCGGCGTGATTCGAATGCCTTGCTCCCCGGTAACAATCCTGTCGCCGCGCCTGATGTCCCGTATTGGGATACAAAAAGCTCGCTCTCCTTTTATCACGATGCATTTATCCATCATCATGTTCTCCACTCTGAGCCATTTTCCTTTGTGAAAAACATCAGTGTGATTGTTTGTGGTGCTGTAGAAATCATCAGGCATAACCATATCCTTCGCCGCAGATTCTAAAATCACCTCTTGTTGTATCTTTGAGGTGGCGCCTTCCCGGTAAACTGCCTCGAGAATTTGATTGAGATGTTCACGTGATTTTCCTTCCACTAGTAGTTTTGCATAGCTTTCGTCCTTCTTTTTCTTTCCTACGATGAATTTCTGGACGTGAAATTCGCCTTGCAAATCCATTATGATGTCAAAGATTTTGGTAAGTATCATCGAGTCAATCAGGTGACCTTTTACCTCTATTACGTGCTGGAATTTTACCATTTTAAGAAATTTGGGTGGTGTTCTAATTTAACGTTTAAGTTTCCACAACGTCCTTTTGGTCCAAACCACCCTGAGATGGGGAGCTCCTCGTGTGGCGCACGTTACTGCAAAAATAACGAGAAGAAAGGACATGTTTGCCCAGAAAGTATACGGGTTATCGAGCGATTGCTGAAGAGTTCCATAATGGAGTGGGTTAACCCAAGTCGTCCCCGGCGAAAAATAGGTTTTATCCCAAAATGACAATGCCGTAGCTGAATGCACCATTATGAAAAACGACGCCAGAACGATTTTTGCCTTTTTGCTCTTCACCTGTTTTAGGAAGGTGAAAAAGCCGTATGCTGATATGTAAATGACAGAGATCTCAAGCGGAAGCAGGTATCTTTCAAGAGAAAAGTCCTTCACTATCAGAAGCGAGAGGAAAAGAGCCGTCACGAACCAGATCAGGGTCATTGACTCCGCTGATGTCCATTCCCTAATCTTTGCTAGTCTGTAAATCATGCTTCCAAGCCCTACAAAAAAGAATACGGTCATTGCAATACTCGAGTAGGTCGGCGGATATGTCCAGCCAAAATTATTGCTGAGATTCACAGTCGGGTTTGATATTAATTCCTCTATGAAGCTTGGAAAGATGGCAAAATGGAAGAGCGACAAGGTTGATTTTAGCTGCAAGTTGCTGATGGATGGGTATCCGATATACCAGACGTCATGATTGTAATTATCCATGTCGGATTTTATCAGTCGAATCTCATTTAGCGGGTTTTGATAGAATCCAGGTTCTACTGCAGTCATTCCCACTAAGGCGATGGAAAAAAAAGAGAATGAAAGTATTATTGTTCTGACAATGTAGCCTTTACCAAAACGAATCTTGTTTTGAGATTGGCATGGCCTGAAAAGTAAGATGGATAGGAACAATCCTGAAAAGCAGACGGCTAGCAATTTGAAGTCAAGAGATACCCCTAACGCAATCCCGCTTAGTATAAAATATGAGAATCGTATTCGGCCGGTCTTGAATGCTTGAAGCAGGAGCAAACACGAGAGAAGAGCAAAAAATATGTAGTGGACCTCCACCATTATTGTCCTGCTGTACCACATCCACATGTCGTAAAAAAGGAGGAGAAGAGATGCAATCAATCCTACATTCCTGTTAAAGAGCATTTTTCCTATCAAGAATGAAATCGCCACGGTCAATGACCCAAAAAGTGGCGAAAGGAGCCTGCCGGAAGTCATCTCTTGGATGGTTGGACCCTCTAGATGATTGTAGCAGTCCCAATAGCAAGACCAGTTGTAAAAATTTCCTTCGTCGTGGCCTGAAAGGTACATTGGAAATCCTATGATGAGATTTCTTAGCGGGCTATAGGTGAGTCCGAAGGCCGGGATGTGAAAAAGGTGTTTGCAGTGATCAAGCGACAAAAGACAGGGATCACTGAGATTGCCATGGGATAAAACGTTGAAGTAGTTTCCTCCCCATCCCAAGTATGTCACCTCGTCGCCATGCCATGGCTGACCTGACAGGTGGTATTGATAAACTGCAAAGGAAATCAGAAACAGTACTGCGGGGATTATGTAGTTCGATCTTGTCAAAAACTGTATCACCTTCATTTGGATGCAATCAGTTCGATCACATCATGATATCAATTTAGCTGCAATTTTGTGGTCTTGCTTGAGAATTTGTCACTATACTGGCAGGGATACTTCACCCTTGTGTTCTGGAATGTTGTCGGACTGGAGTGATTTTATAATTGCGTTCAGATGCTCCGAACTCAGGCCTCTAGCTATTGCCTTTGAAACACCATTTTTGTCACATAATACGAGCATATATCCAGTTACATCACTCAAAACATACCCGCCGGCATCGTTTAATATGGAGTAAAGATTTTCCTCCCCCACCGGCTCCCAGACATTTGATTTATTGTCTTTGAGTGCAAGTGCGGGCATGGCTTGCCCGTTTGAAATTCTATCAAGGTATTCTTTTGCTGCCTTGACTCTCTTTTCACCTATTTTCAGCGCCGCAAAATATTGCATCTTGCATATTATTGTAAATTTGTTATTTATATCATATTGTGTCCAAGACCGATTTGAGATCCGTTCTCTTTATTTCTTTTCTAGATGAAATGATGAATTCCTCCAGCTTTTCTCGTGGCATTCCTTCTCCAAAATATTTTGCTGCCTGTACTGCCATCTCTAGCTTGTCAACTTCATGAAGCAGAACTGACTCCTCCGAATGACATTTTGAATATTCGTCCCAGATTGCCTGATAGGTTTTGGCCAGTTTTGGCGGCAGTTTTCCAAGGATCTCTGACATTGCTTGATTTTCGACCATTTGTTTGTTTTCTTTAGAAATTTCACCTGGCATGTAATCCCCGGTAATAGATTCTGCAAGATCGTGAAGTAGTGCCATCTTTAATATTTTTACTGTATCCATCGCAGCAAGATCTGAGAATATCATTGCCATCACGGCTACGCCATATGAATGGTCAGCAACTGATTCTGGTTGTGAGATTCCCACCTTTTCCTTCCAACCTCTCCGCGGAGTTTTCTTCAGTTCTGACACGATATTAAAGAATTCTGAAAGCATTCCCATTGTATTGGTAGTCTGTGGATTTTTTTAGGCTTTTGTTTCCAAACCATGCGAACAAGATAAAAGCAGAGTAATTATACAATGATTGTTGGTGAAGATATATACAAAAACAGGGGACGATGGGACCACCGGTCTTATCGGCGGTATGCGTGTAAAAAAATCCAATCTTCGTATTGGCGCGTACGGTTCTGTTGATGAGATAAATTCCTCAATCGGTATGGTCTTGTCAGGTACGCTAGATTCCGATGTCAGGGACATACTTACAAAAATTCAAAATGATCTTTTTATTGTAGGATCTGATCTTGCAAATCCCGACATGGAAATTACTACAAACAGGGTTACGGCTAAGATGGTGGAATTTCTGGAGACTCAAATTGACAGACTAGAGTCTGAGCTTGATCCGATAACCTATTTCATACTTCCCGGCGGGAGCCTTGTTGCGGCACAGCTCCATATTTCTAGGACAGTCTGCAGGAGAGCGGAGATAAACGTTGTCATGGTTTCGGAATCAGAAACAGTAAACAAGGAGTGCAAGGCATACCTTAACAGGTTATCCGATCTCCTTTTCGTATTGGCGAGAGCCGTAAACAAACGCGGAAAGATAAACGATGTCGCTTGGAAAAAATAGGACAGACACACTTTAATTCCCCCACTAGGCGATGATTCGTTGTGCCACCGTAGCTCAGCCCGGGAGAGCACTCGGCTGAAGACCGAGCTGTCGCGCGTTCAAGTCCCGCCGGTGGCACCATAAAATTTAAAATGACTGCTGGATTTGCTGCGGTTATGTGGTTAATCGAAGTTGTTTATACTGCTTGTAGGCTGCATAATTAGTCAGAATGAGGAGGACCTGCAACACATACCCTCCCGTGATTAGGACAAGGGCATTGTAAAGAGGATGAAAAGTCGTCATGATTTCTATGTGTTTGTAGAAGGCGCTGTTTCCTGCCATGACTATGCCGGCGATTGCAAAATTTGGTATGTAGACATGCTTAAAGTTTTTTACAGTCAGGACAGCCAACGTTATGAAACATCCCTCAAGCAGTAGGGCTTGTACTACGAAGCGTGGGTCTCCAAGCGGAATACCCAGTGCGCCAACAACCGATACTGCTGAAAGAACTATCGCCACCCTGATATTTTTCTCCATGAGACAGTAAAAAGGGCATAGATAATAAAAATGCCCCTTGTTTTCAAAAATCTTGTTTTCCACTATCTTAAATATTAGACCATTGTATAGATGAGGAAAGGAAACAAGGTATGAGCACTAGTACGAAATATGGCAACTATTGTAAAAAAATCTTGGAACTTGATCCTCAAATTCGGTTTGCGGGAAAGATAATAGAAGACCAGCTGGTGTCCTCGGCAAGGAGAGACGGCGTGATACCGCTGCTTGATAAACAACTTGCTGATCTGGCACACCACCAAGTTGTAGTAAAGGCAATGATGGACAAGATGTTCACAGACAAGATGGGAAATACGGATTGGATTGTGGAATCAAAAGGCAAGGTCAAGCTTCTGACAATCTTCCAGAAGGATGGGATACTGATACTTTCAACCGAGCCTACATCAGATCATCATTCCATAATCAACAAAATAAAAAATCTGCCTCTGTAAGGTACACATTTACCCGGAATCGGCCTGTCGCTTCTTATTTAATCAATTTCTTGCTTTTAATACCAGATAAGACAAGTTTAAAAGGATGGTATGCATTGTTGGTTAATCGTTGTTATGGCAAAGGAAAAGAAAAAGGAAGTAAAAAAACCGGCAAAAAAAGAAGCCAAAAAGAAGGAAACACCAAAGGCCAAACAGAAGGAGAAGGCAAAGTTGAAAGAGGATGTCGTTGAGGAAGATTCCGGCATAATTGTGGTTGAGGAAGACAGTGATGTTGACAAAGAGGCCGAGCTTGAGGCAAGAAAGGCATACCTCGAAGAGGCCAGATCTCAGGAAGCCGGCGAAGACTAGGGGTTTACTGTATCAGGCTCAATCGCAAAGACTTATCCGTCATAGCGAGATTATAGAACCATGAGGGCATTGTGCCTTATTGCGGTAAAGCCAGGAAAGGTCGACAATGTCCTGCGGTTATTGAAGAGGGTGAGGAAGATTATAAAGGAAATAATGGTGGTCACAGGAAGGGCCGATGTGATTGTCGTCTTGCAGGGGACTATCGACGAGATAAATAACACGGTGATAGATTTCAAGAAGATAAAGGAGATAGTCACCACTGAGACCCTGATGGAAGTAGAGGTGGATTTAGGATGGTCAAAGCCGTAGTTCTGGTCAAGTCACCGAAGAAGCTTATTGCAGCAAGGCTTCGCATGGTAAAGTCTGTCTATGATTCATTTGCCGTAAGCGGCCAATTCGACGCGGTGGCACTGATTGAGGTATCAGAACTGCCCAGAATAAAGGATGTTACAAATGAGATACAGGGAATCAACGGGGTGGAGAGGACAGAAACTATGGTCCAAGTAGTCTGACCGCGAGAGGAACATAATAGTTTTAACAATGGACACTTTAGACTTCTTATGAATATCAAGCACCTCGGAAGTGTGATAATAGCAGTTTCCAACATGGAAAAATCCGTCCATTTTTACAAGGAAATTATCGGCCTACCCGTGAAGAACATGCATGGCGACTGGGCTGAACTTGGAAGGGATGGCGCTACATTGATTCTCCATTCAGCTACAAGGGCAATCAATACCGGCACGTCGATTGAGAACGGGATAGTGATAGGCTTGGTTGTAGGTGACATAGAAACTGCTCTCCAGGAACTCAAGTCTAAAAAAGTTGAGGTGTACAGAGAGATTGCATCACACCGGGCAGGAAAGAACTGCATCATACTTGATCCCGACAACTATATGATCTCATTATTTGAGCCCTCAAATGAGGGAGGGCCGCAACAGGCGCGCGGATTTCACGGGTTCGCGCCAGTTTAGATTGTCTTCCTGATTCTTCCCAGAATCTTCGTCACGGATGTGGCGGGAAGGTTCCGGCCAAGTGACACGTAATAGATGCCATCCCGGCTTTGAAAGACCAAAAGGGTGACCTTTTCGTGCTTGAAGATGGCATAATCCATCTCACCGATTGCGGTATCAATCTTGTTCCGCATGTTAAACAGGGTAGAAACCAGAAAGAACTCGTTTCTTGCAGAATCTGCCTTTAGGAGGATAGGGATGCCTGGCCTTATGATGCCGGTTAGCGTCCTTCCATACTGGTTTATCAAACCGACATACCTGATGGAGGGAGATAGATTGAGAATCTTCTGGCATTTCTTTTTGTAACTTGAGATCTCTTCGCTCCATTTCTGGTTTGGTGTTTTTACCACGATAATTGGTATTACCAAATGTACTTATAAAGTTCGAGCTATGAGCGCTTTTCCTTGCGTTGTGATGCCCTGAGCGTTGAGTTTTCCTGCCTCAACTTCTCGTTTTCCTCTTGGAGAGTGCTGACTTCATCGAACTTCTTGCCCATGGGATGACCTGGAACGAATTGAAGGGGTGTAAAGTTGAAAAGACCACATGCATACCTTTGGAAGGTTGCCTGATGATTGGTCAATCTTGCTATCATTTGTTCGTTGTCATGCACTATGGAATCCTTTATCCTTGCCGTATTCGAAATTCCAAGGGGCGGGTTTGCTCTAGGCGGTAGATGAGGGAAGGCAAAAGGTGAGTTCACACCATCAAATGGATGGCCAAACTCAAGTGCACGTCTAGCGTAGAAATAATCCCACATGTACGCAGGTTCAGTCGGCCCTTATTTCATGTTTGCGCAGAAAGAAGGGCCTTAGATAACCCCTAATGTCAAGGGTTCGTCATTTTTTATCAAATTCCGTTGATCGCAGATCCTTATAGAATAGGCTGATCGAGATCAAGGAAATGTCAAAAACAATGTCTATGAACTGTATAAAATGTAAAAAAGGTATTGTTTCTACAGATTTGTACAAAATTGTGATGTATGTTGTCGACGAAAAGTTCACCGATCACCATTACGAGCATATCGAATGTCCAGAAAAGTTCACGGTCTAGACATGTAATGCATATACGCCGTAGATCCTTCCAGTTTCCCTATCGTGATAATTCCACTGGCTTCCATGCCACTCGACTTTCTTGAAAAGGTCCTTCAGTGAGGGGTGTAGTTTCTCATAGACGTCCTCGCCTATCAGGATCTGACTTGGCCTTGCCAGGGCAGTTATCTTTGCCGCAATGCTGACGGCAGGTCCCAGGATATCCACATGGGATCGTATCTTGTCTGACCCGTATCTGACAATCGCATTTTCGCCAAAATCCATACCAATTTTTACGCGGAGTTCCGGATAGTCGTATTCACTAAGGATCGGATTGATGCCTCGCTCTATGACGTCTATGATGGTTTTGGCGCAGTTGACTGCGCTGTCAGAGACTACAAGTGGGTTTTCTTCTGCCACAAAATATCCAATTACCGCATCTCCCACGTACTTGAGCACATACCCGCCATAATTCTTGATAACATATCTCATCTCCTGCGAAAATGAGCTTATTATGATGCCTAGTTTTTCTGCAGGAAGTCTGAGTGACATCTCTGTGGAACCAACCAAATCCACGAACATCACTATCATATGCATCCTCTGTGAGGCATGCTCCCTTAGGAACTGATCAGACTCGTCCTCAACATAGCCATACTCGTAACCCTTCTTCAGGGATCCCCATACACGCTTTTGGGTCTCTTTTATCAGAGATTCAGTATCAAGGCATCCCGTCCTGCCACCACTGAGCATCATGTCCACTATCTTGCTTGTAGTAATCTTGTCTTCTTGTTTGAAATCTGATTCTTCGCCCATTTGCAATCAATCCAGCGGAAAATTAACCCCACATACAGGACACTGTCCTCTTTCTCCTTTGTATTTAATGTCAAAGTATTGCACAATTTCTACGTCGCAATTCCAGCAAATTATCTTCTTAAACGATGGTTTTGCCATATTTCCGTACGATAAAGTTGCACTTTTTGAATATTTAAACTACCTATCAGTTTTATTTAAGGAGGATCTGAAAAAAACGTGCAAATCCCTTCGCTCGTGGCAGACCCATTTGTAAGGCAAATGTCTGAGAAGGCTGAGGAGATAAGGAATCTTTTCCTAGAATCGATAAAGAACCTTGCACGAAAAGAGGTTGTAAAGGTAATGCTTGCGGACGGGACTGTGTCCAATCAGGAATCATTTGACCCGGCAAAGATAAGGGCGTTTTTTACCAATATGCTTAGCGGGTTAAGCAATTGGACTTCAGATGGGGTTTCTACAACCAATGAAAAGGACCTCAGGCGCAGCTTCGTGAAGTTTGAGACTGGGAAGGACAGATACGTACTCTCAGGCCACATGTCCCTTCAATACCACGCACTCTTGTTTTACAAGCCTGACCACAGGGTGATCGAGATACAGCGAGAGTTATCGAGCATTTCTGATGGTATAAAAGACCTTCAGGAGAGGATTGCCCCCGAAAGTGACAGGATAGTCGAGAAGGAGCTTAGGAAGAAAGGGTACGATAACATGGATCATCAGAAGCTTTTCGAGGTGTTATTCGAGCATGATGACCTCACAAAGACTCTTGTGGAAGCAGTAAATTCGGGCCAAAACGACCTTAAAAAGCTCACTGACAGACAAGAAGCACTTCTGAAAGAGATGGACAGCCTGCTTTTGGAGTTGTATCAGACAACTGCAGTCCTCATCGATGAGATGAGGATGATTGCTGCCGAGGAGGGATGCCTGTGTGTTTTTAATTTGGAATACGTGCGGGGCGGCTCACGGGAAGGTACTATCAACCTAGAGAAAATCCCAACCACTGTTAAGGAGGAACTTCTCAGAAGAATGGACGATATCACAAAGGTCATGAAAATATAGTACTGTTTCCTATGGAAAGCGTGGCAAGGCGACGTACACTAGGTTTTGGCATGCCAGCTCAATTCAAAATGAAAGAGAGTTGTAGGGCGGAATAGGTTGGATTAATGCCAGAAACTGATGGAAGAAAGTGGACCGGGTTGTCGATCGGCAATTAAACATGACCAAATATTGTTTATATTCTAGTTCCTGCAACAATCTGATGGTTCAAACCAAAGGGCCATGGAATCTAGGGAAGACATTAGAAATTGGGAGTTGACGCCGTGCCGATCCATTTGCTATAGTTTTGATCCCCTCGAAGATACTTTTGAGTTTTGTTGTATTGTAATGCCTTTGACAGTTTTTGGACGAATTCGTTAAATTGTGGTTCGCGAAGGGGCAGGTGGCCCTCAAGATGACGGATCAAGAAGCCAAATATACTCTGACCGGAGTTGGATTGTATTGAATTTAGGCTATGAAGATGTTGTAAAATCACAGAAGATTCAGGGAAATGTTATCAGGAGGACCCCTCTTGAACTTTCGCGTACTTTCAGCAAGATGCTGGGCTCTCAGATTTATCTTAAATCCGAATGCCTTCAAAAGACCGGCTCTTTCAAAGTTCGCGGTGCTTACTCAAAGATAGCGACATTGTCGGCACAAGAGAAAAAGAAGGGAGTGATTGCCGCTTCTGCAGGAAATCATGCCCAGGGTGTAGCATTTGCTTCAGCACTTGAGGGAATACCGTGCACGATTGTGATGCCAGTTACGGCATCTCCCGCAAAGGTAGCCGCAACAAGATCATACGGTGCAAATGTGCTGCTCTACGGGACCATATACGATGAGTCGTGGTCAAAGGCAGAGGAGCTCTCGAAAAGCACCGGAGCTACCATAATACATGCGTTTGACGACGAGACGATTATTGCTGCCCAGGGTGTGATAGGACTTGAGATATTGCAAGACCTCCCGAATGTTGACGAGATCTACGTCCCAATAGGTGGTGGAGGGCTGGTAGCTGGGATTTTGAAAGCTGTAAAGTCCAAGAAACCACACGTAAAGGTAGTAGGTGTACAGTCTTCTGCTTTTCCTGCAATGAAAAAGTCATTTGATTCAGGAAGGCTTGAGACGGTGAAGGGACAACGCACTATCGCGGATGGCATATCGGTAAAAAAACCAGGAGAGTTGACATTTAAGATAATAGAAGAGTTGGTAGATGACATCGTTCTTGTTGACGACTCGCTCATTGTAAAGGCCATGTTCTTGTTGATGGAGAGAGCGAAGATGGTGGTGGAGCCGGCTGGAGCGGTGAGCCTCGCGTACTTGCTTGAGAAAAGCCCGCCCAAGGGCAAGAACGTCGTGCCGATACTTTCAGGCGGGAATGTGGACATGTATCTTCTCGGGCAGATTGTAGCCAAAGGCCTTACCGAGATGGGAAGGATGGTTAAGATCTTTATCGTGCTCACGGACAAGCCCGGGGCCTTGAAAGAGGTAATTGACGTGATTTCCTCCCTGAGTGTAAACATCGTGGAAGTGGTGCACGACCGGCTGAGCTCCAACATACCTGCTGGTACAGCAGGTGTTACCTTGAGCCTTGAGACGGAGAATCCAAAACATGCACAACGCCTCATAGCCAACCTCAAACAGAGGAACATCTTGTTCAAGATTGTTACTTGAAGAACACCAGCCAGAAAACAGGCAAACGTAACGTCTAAGTAAAAATTGACCTGGATGAACAGGGTTGAAAACATGCCATAAGGGAAAAAATGTTTGTTGACTTCTAGACCTTTGTGGCATGACCTTCGGTGGCGACGTAGATACCCTAAACCTGACCTTTGATCGGCTAGGCTATATTTTCAACGAGTACGGAAATATGCGTGATGAATTCGTTGCATAAATCCTGAACTACAGGAAGGCGAGGATAGGAGAAGGCGAGTTTTTCCGGCTAGTCATAGAAGTAATGTCGGGGTTTTCCGTCCTCGAGTTTTTTCTTATCAGGTCAATGTTTGAGATCAAAAAATCCGGCGTTAGGAATCAAGGGGTCATCCATTTCAGGCATGACAAAGAGGCAGGCAGGGGACCGGCAAAAACGCATTCGATTTCATCTTTTATAACCACTGCAACTCTTTCGCAACGGGTAAGTAATACCAAGGAGCAGACAGGAATGCAGAATTGCAGGCATTGCGGCATGCCTGTGAAAAATTCCTAAGTTTTGCACCCATTGTGGAAGCAAACACAAGATAAGCTGCTTTGGGAAGATAATCCACCAATTGTAATGAGAAGGCCTTACGTTGTTGCCTTTTTTGACTTGCGCTTTGCCAGCGCTCCTGTTGCTATGGAAGCAAGGAGGAGTGCAAATGCAGCATATGTTAGCGAAGAGTAATGCGGATTTGAAAGGTTGAAGAAGGAGAAGATGATGATGATAAAGCCGATCGCAGCAAAGACAAAGCTTACCACACCAAGGTTATTTTTTGACGTAAGTTTCTTGCCTATTCCGATATATTTCAAGGTATCATGAGAGTTTGGAATGAATTACCTAAGATCTAGTGTTAGGATTCAAAAATTACAAAATGAAACGATGGTGATTGGCCAATAGTCAGATTTTGAACTGACGGGCTCCTTCAAGCTAGGATTGATGCCATCGGATAGCGGCGGGTTAGGTTGAAACTCATCTTCGAGAATATTTTCCCATTAATGCGGACTCGCTTAAGATGTGCCCCATCATTGCTTTCTCGAGCCCATTTCTCGATGATCCGTCCTTAATTTCCAACATGGTATCAAGAGCAAACACTTTGAAAAAATATCTATGAGTTCCTCCCGGAGGGCATGGTCCTCCGTATGATTTTCTCCCAAAACTGGTCTTCCCGTGTGGAGCCTGGATCTTCTCGCCGGTTGTGAATTCGCTCTTTTGTGGTGGGATGTTCCAGACTACCCAATGTGTAAACGTCCCCATCGGCGCGTCGGGATCATCCATTATTATTGCAAGGCTCTTTGCGCCGTTTGGTACATCAGATATTGCAAGCGGTGGAGAAACGTCCTGCCCATCGCATGTAAACTCCGAGGGAATTGGGCCACCGTCTTCAAAGGCGGAACTTGTTACTTTCATGATCTAGATACCGTCTCATCTGATTTTATCTATTATGGTTACTTCCTGCAGCGTATTGAAGCACGGTAGATCCTTGAATTTCGTAGAATGTGGGAGTTTAATTGACACAATAAATCAATTCTGACAACGGTAACCCGAAAATCATCAAGTCTCAAGAAAATTTGCAATTTTCTCGATTAATTTTCCAAATCCTGCATGATTTAGAAAAATGTATCCCCGGCCAGTTCCACATTGTCGCAAACATTCTATCGTTACCATATCAGTGGCATCCCTGTTGTTTTTAGGCTCCCTCTCGTAAAACAGTTTTTCAAAAAATTCTGCCAACCGCCCATCTATCGAAAATTCCCCCGCGGATTTATTATGGGAGATGAATAATTTCCCAATCCATGCAGTCCATGAGAATCTTTTTGGCATTCTATGGTTCTAAATTAGCTACCGGTTTTAAGTCCAAATGGAATCACACCATAAATGCCTCCTTTGGAGTAAAGGAACTCAGACGTACAGTTCGTTGTCTGAACGATCCTTTTTCTCAAATTCATTCCAAGTTGAACCAGTAGACTAAAAACAAGCCAGAGTGGCGGTTTACTGTATAAGATATGGATGTTTTTCGCCCTCGAGAATCTGCCAAGACTGCTCTGAATAACAAGGCCATAGAGGCGGAGAATCTTGCCAAGATATACCGTGGAAATATCAAGGCAGTAGATGGAATAACATTCAGCATAGACCAAGGCGAGATATTCGGCCTTCTTGGTCCGAACGGCGCGGGAAAGACAACTACCATCAAAATGATAATGACACTTACAACAAAGACTAGCGGTAGCCTACATGTCTTTGGTCTAGACGTATCGAAATATTCGGAGCAGGTCAGGAAAATGATCGGATACATTCCACAGAGCATATCCGTCGACGCTGACCTGACAGCCTATGAGAACCTCCTTATCTTTTCAAAGCTTTCGTACGTTGAAAAAAAAGAACGCGATAGTAGGATACACAAGGCACTTGAATATATGGGCTTATCAGCCAGAAAAGACGAGATTGTAAAACGATACAGCGGCGGCATGATGCGAAGGCTTGAGATTGCCCAAGCTCTTGTAAACCATCCAAAACTCTTGCTTTTAGATGAACCTAGCATTGGCCTTGACCCTTCCTCAAAAAAACAAGTGTGGGACAGCATAAGGCAGTTAAATCAGGAGTTTGGCACTACCATCCTGATCACCACTCACGATATGAACGAGGCAGACGAGCTCTGTGATAGGATTGCAATAATGTCGGAAGGCAAGATAGCAGTAATGGGCACTCCTGCCGAATTGAAACGAGAAGTCGGAGGCGACATTATCACAGTTGAAATGAGTGATTCTTACCACATACCATCATTCCCAAAGGTAATAGGAAAGATAATACGAAATGACGATCTAGAAATTGAGATCCTTACAGAAGATGGGGAACAGGCAATTCCGCTCATTGCCGATTTCTTTCGCGGGCATGGGATCAGTGTGGAATCCATTTCAATCAACAAGGCGAATCTGGATGATGTCTTTATGAAGTATGCCAAGAGAAGACTGACAGACGAGATGTTCAAAAGTGTCCGTAAGACGCGTCGGGACTTTGCGAGGCATTCAAGATGAACATTAGACGATTTTTCTCGAGTGCAATTACGATAACGGAGATGGAGGCAAGAAAGATAAGGCATGATTCGACAGAACTTTGGACCAGAATCATACAGCCAGCCCTCTGGCTCTTGATCTTTGGAGAAACCTTCAACACCATAAGGGCAATACCGTCTGGAAACTTCTCATACCTCCAGTTTCTTACTCCAGGCATACTAGCACAGTCAGTCCTGTTCATCTCAATCTTTTATGGAATAACAGTTGTCTGGGAAAGAGACGTAGGAATAATTACGCGACTCTTGTCGACTCCCTCCCCTCGATATTCCATTGTTTTGGGCAAGTCAATCGCAGCAGGTCTGAGAGGAGTACTTCAGGCAATAATGATATTTCTCTTGGCATTAATTCTGGGAGTAAAGGTAAGATTCGACCCATTTGATATCACAGGAGTCTTCCTGGTAGTCATACTGTTTGCGATGTGCTTTTCCTGCCTCTCAATGTTACTTGCATCATACATGAAGACAAGGGATAGAATGATGGGGATCGGACAGGCACTTACCATGCCGCTTTTTTTTGCTAGCAATGCAATTTACCCGATCTCGATCATGCCATCATGGCTGCAATACGTATCAATTGTAAACCCTCTCACATATGCCGTAGACGCCATAAGGTCCTTGCTAGTTGAGGGGAATTATGCTAATCTGCCAATTGACATACTGGTACTTGCAATCTCAACCGTCATCTTTCAAGTACTTGCGTCAAGGACCATAAAAAAACTCCTAGAATAACCAACAGATATACTCTGTTCATCTCAATTTAATCTTGTACAGTTCAATAGTTTCGATATACGGCTCTGTTACGTTGATAAAATAACTCCGAACGGGTATGGGTTCCCTCTTACCCTGATCTTAAAATTACATTTAAGGAATTGCAAGAAATGAATTTGGTGTTTCCTTACTTCATGAAAAATAGTGGATCGGAAGGGATTTGAACCCCTGACCACCGCAGTGTGAGTGCGGTATCCTACCAGCTAGACCACCGATCCAAGCCTTCTCAAAATAAGGTACCTATTTTGTCTTTGCCCGGTCAGAAAAATGGGGCGGTTTCCTTTGCCATGAGTTTTATGGCCGACATAAGGTTTAATTCAATAGCAGGATTCAGTGCAAACCATGCGGATATTGCAGTTACACTGCGATTACATAGAGTTTACCCCCATAAGAAAGGAGATAAAGTCTGCCGAGGAAATAGACCCCGCAAAGATGCGCCTTGAGGAAGTTGTGGTTGCATTCGTGGCTGTCGAGGAAGGCGATAATTCCGATGTTGCAAGAAGGGCAATCGGCGAGATATCCCAGTCAATGCAAAAGATTGGGTGCAACCGATTACTGTTGTACCCTTATGCACACTTAAGTTCCAAGCTTGCCTCCCCAAGTACGGCTTTATCCCTCATAAAAGAGATGCAGTCATTGGCAGACGGGCTTGAAGTTCATAGGGCACCGTTTGGATGGACAAAATCATACCAGCTCCAAGTAAAAGGACATCCACTGGCCGAAAATTCTAAGACAATAATGGCAGGTGATGAAAAGGAGTCAACGTCTGAAGCCTTGAAGGCAGAATCAAAGATTCAGTCCTATTGGCACATAATGACGCCTGATGGGAAGATGCATGACGTAGGAAAGTTTGATTTCTCAAAATACAAGAACTTGGAGGTTCTTGCAAAGTATGAGGCCGCAAAGAAGCGTTCTGTGGATGAGCCTCCACCCCACGTAAAGCTGATGAAGAAACTTGCAATAGCAGACTATGAACCCGCTTCTGATGCAGGAAACATGAGGTTTTTTCCAAACGGTAGGCTGATAAAATCCCTTATAGAGAGATATGTAACAGAAAGGGTAATCGAGTACGGTGGTTTCGAGGTCGAGACACCTATCATGTACGACTCGCACCATCCAAGCATGGAAAGCTACTTCAACAGATTTCCTGCGAGGCAGTACAATGTAAATTCCGAAGGCAAGCACCTTTTCCTCAGGTTCGCTGCGTGCTTCGGACAGTTTTTGATGGCCAAGGACTTTCATATGTCCTACAAGAATTTACCGTTAAGATTGTATGAGCTCACAAGGTACAGTTTCAGACGTGAACAGTCCGGAGAGCTTGTAGGTCTCAGAAGGTTGCGTGCCTTTACGATGCCAGACTGCCATGCCATGTGCAAGGATATGGAACAAGCAAAGGAGGAATTCCGTAAGCGTTTTGATCTCTCACGAAGCGTTATCAGGGGCCTCGGATTGGATGAGGCCGATTTCGAGATGGCAATCAGGTTTACGGAGGAATTTTACCATGAGAACAAAGCGCTGATTGAGGAACTTGTGGGCAAGTTGGGAAAACCCGTCCTTGTAGAGATGTGGAAGGAGAGATTCTTCTACTTTGTCTTGAAGTGGGAATTCAATTATGTCGACAGCCTTGGCAAGGCATCTGCTCTATCGACGGACCAAATAGACGTAGAGAACGGAAAGCGGTACAACATAGAGTTCATCGATGAGGAAAACAAGCCAAGGTTCCCCATCATACTTCACAACTCCCCAAGCGGGGCTATAGAGAGGGTGATGTACGTCTTGCTTGAAAAGGCTGCGAAGGACCAGAAAGAGGGTAGAAAACCAAGCCTGCCGCTTTGGCTTGCACCAACACAAGTAAGAGTCATCCCCGTAAGGCCAGAATTCATGAGTTTCTGCGAGAAATTGGTTGACGGCCTCTCGCAAAAAGACATCAGGGCAGACTTGGACGATAGAAACGAGAGTGTAGGCAAGAGTATCCGAGATGCGGAAACGGAGTGGATAAGGTACATAATCGTAATAGGAGACAAGGAAGTAAATGCTGCGAAGCTTAGCATAAGGGATAGAAAATCTGGCACGGTCAAAGAATGGACTGCAGACGAGCTTGTTTCTGAAATAAAGATGGAAACTCACGGCATGCCGTTTTTCAAGCTAAACATGAGCAGGTTTGTTTCCAAAAGACCCCAAATAATGGTCTAGAGGTCAGTCCTGTCGAACCTGCCGGTAAAATTAGTCTGTTTCTGGCATGTCTGACCAACACGCACGGTCGTCATTTACGTGATAAACTCATTGCGATAACTTCGGCCATCAATTTTGCAGCGATTGACGCTGTTGCTCCATTGTCGTATTGAGGACACAGTTCAACCACATCCAAGCAGCTTATCACATTGTTTTCCATGGCATACATCATGTCAAACAGCTCCCTTGATGTCAGCCCCATTGCCTCAGGGTTTCCAACGCCCGGAGCAAATGCCGGGTCAAGTACGTCTAGGTCTATGCTGACATAAACTCTATCAAATGTAGAAAGCGCATCTCTTACCAGTTTTGGCCCGTTACCATCCCTGATATCCTTGTCAGTTACTGTTTTTATCTTGTGTTCCATCTTGAAGGCCAGTTCTTCTTTGACAAAGGACCTTGCTCCAACGTGAACAATGTTGTCTGCTCCCCTTTTTTCAATTATCCGTCTAAGATACGCGGCGTGGCTTAGTTTGATGTCGGCATATTCATCGCGTAAATCATAATGGGCATCAAAAACTATGAAGCCCGTATCCTTTGGGAAGCTCATATACGTCCCGTATGTGATAAGGTGTTCTCCTCCGAGAATAATCATCTGTTTTTGCCTCTCTACAAGCTCGGATGTAACCTTGCCAATCATATCTAAGACTTCGGTTGCCACCACCGTGTGCCGCGTATTTCCGAGATCCTCGATATTTATGGACTCTAGATCTACGTTAAACTTGTTGGAAAAGATCTCAATGTTGTTAAATGCAAGTCGTATTGCATCAGGACCGAATCTGGTTCCGGGCCTAAACGAGTGAGTCGAATCAAACGGTATACCGTAGACAATTGCGGAGACATCACCTTCCTCGCTTGGGCTGGTTATCAGCGGATTTCGATTCATGAAGAGGTCAACATAACTCAATAAGAACGCTCACCTCATACCGATGATATAATGTTATGCAAATCTGGCAGGCCACCACAGGAATTGAGTATAAGATTGCAACCTGCCCTCATCCATCATCGACCTGCAATATTTTCTTGGAAAATCCAAAAGGTGGTGCCAATCATTCCTTTGTTCTACCAATAAGATGCATGAAACCTTCTAGTTGATTATCGCAGCGTTATCCATTTGTCGGTGTGCATGCACTGAAGCTTCACCAGGTTTGTTACAATCTGCGCATACCTGCAGAATTACCTCGTTACACGTATTGCACCTTTGTAATTCTTCCATATTTGACCCACAATTCCTGCAGGAATTAATTCGCATTTATCAAATTTTTCACATTCCACTTATAAATTATATGTATAATCTGCTCAACTTGACTGCGAGAGGTTTCACAGGACCTGGTGCGAATTTCAAATAGATTACTTAATGGAGATCATCTTCTTGATTATCTCAAGCGTAACACTTGGATCCGCCTTGCCTTTTGTCTTCCTCATTACCCTGCCAACAATATAGTTTACAGCATCTGGATTGGTGTTAGCCTCGATTACTGCTTTTTCTTCCTCTTTGAAAACTTCGCCTATTATTTTCTCAAGGGTGGCAATGTCGCTTACATTACTCAAGTCAAGAGTCGAGATTACTTCAGAAAAGGACTTTCCAGTTTTAACCAATTCAAGGAGCGCGATTTTGCCAGAATTCCTCGTCAACTTATTTCCAACAATAGCATCTGCTAAGTCTGAGATGGCTTTATTGTCGATTTTAAGTTCGCTTTTTTTCTCCCTCGTGTCAGCAACACCCATCAAGTCTGTCGTTATAAGGTTCGCAACTTCCCGCGCGTTTGATTCGGTATGAGTCTTGTCGAAAAGATCAGAATAAAATTTATCAGACGAGAGAACCTCTGCCACCTGGGCTGGGATTCCAAGTTTTTTAATGTAACGGTCCTTTTTCTCTGCAAGGCTCTCCGGCATCTGCTTTCTAAGATTTTCAATTTTCTCCCGTGACACTATTATGACAGGAATGTCAGATTCCGGCAAATAGCGATAATCCTGTTCCTCCTCCTTTGAGCGTGCGGACACGGTGATCTTTCGTGCCTCATCCCAATGTCTTGTCTCTGCTATAACTGGGATTTTCCTGTCAACTAGGCTTTGTTGCCTCGTTATTTCGAAATTAAGTGCCTTTTCAATATCCTTGAATGATCCTACGTTTTTTATCTCAACCCTATTCCCCCCTTCAACTGAGACGTTACCATCTACACGCATCGCACCGTCGAGGTATGGGTCTGACACACCCAAATTTTCGACCAAATCAGCCAAGACATTAAGGAAGATTCTGACTTGACGTGGGTTTTCAAAATCTGGCTCCGTTACCAACTCCACTAGCGGGGTCCCTGCCCGGTTGTAGTCAACGAGAGTTAATTGCGTCTTCTCCGAACTTCCCTCATAAACCAGCCTTCCCGGATCCTCCTCCAGTTGGATTCTCCGCATTCTTATGACCTTCCCCTCGATCTCGACATTACCTTCAGAACCAATGCTGGTAGGACCGTATGCGTTGTACTGAGTAATCTGGAAATTTTTCGGGAGGTCTGGATAAAAATAGTTTTTACGAAAGAAGCTCACTCTTTCAGGAATTTCGCAACCTAGCGCAAGGGCTATCATTGCAGCCTTCTCAACGGCTCTTTTGTTGAGTACTGGCAACGAGCCTGGGAGGCCTGCGCACACCGGGCAGATATTGGAATTTGGCGGCAACCCCCTGTAGTTCGCCCTACAATTGCAAAAGAGCTTGCTTCGTAGCTTGGTCAGCTGACAATGAATTTCCAATCCTATCTTCGTCAAATTTTTACCCCCGGAAGGTTTGTTGTTTGCTCCAGTGCATAAGCAGCCTTTAGCAGATCTTTTTCCTCAAATGAATTTGCAAGGATCTGGATGCCAATCGGTAGATTGGATGATGAAAATGCCATGGGGACAGAAATAGCAGGAATTCCCGCAAGGTTGGCAGTTATCGTATTGATATCAAGTAAGTACAGGGTGAGAGGATCCTCGATCTTCTCCCCTATCCGGAATGGGAGGATGGGCATTGTGGGGGTTACAAGAAAGTCTACAGAGTTAAAGGCGTTCTCAATCTGGGATTTTATCATCTCCCTTACTTTTTGCGCCTTCAGGTAATACTTTCCATAGTACCCCGCAGAGAGTACGAATGCGCCAAGGAGCATCCTTCTTGTCACTTCAGGACCAAACCTGCTTCTAGCCTTTGATACGTATGCCTTAAATTCGTACCCCTCACTTGCAAAATCGTATCCATATCTTAGGTTATCATATCGCGCGAGGTTGCTGCTAGCCTCCGCAGAAGCAATGGTATAATATGCAGCAACCGAGTGTTCCACAGCATCCAGAGATATCGGGACACATTCTGCACCAAGCTCCTGGAATCTTGCAATGGCAGACTCGGTGGCAGAGATGACTTCCCCGTCTACGCCCTCGCCCATCATCTGCTTGATAATTCCAATCTTCTTGCCTTCAATCCCATCGCCTATATCTGCAACATAGTCAATTTTGGCACCTGATGAGGTAGTCCCATCACGCAGGTCATGCCCAGCAATCACGTTCAAAGCCAGAGCCACGTCCTCGACCTTCCTGCCAAGTGGACCAATTTGCTCTATACTATTGGAGTAAGATATCAAGCCATATCTGCTCACAAGCCCATAAGTTGGCTTCAACCCCACTACAGAGCAGAAACTTGCGGGGCTTCTCACCGAGCCTCCAGTGTCTGACCCAAGAGAGATAATGCATTCGTAGGCGCTGACGGAAACACCACTTCCTCCAGAGGACCCGCCCGGTACGTAATCTGTGTTCCATGGGTTCCTGCTTGGCCCAAAGCAGCTAAACTCTGTTGTTGAACCCATTGCAAACTCGTCTAGGTTTACCTTACCAATTATGATGGCATCTTCCTGTCTAAGCCTTGAAACTACCGTGGCGTCATATGGAGCAACAAAATTCTCAAGCATTCGCGATGCACAGGTTGTCCTGATTCCGGCCGTACAGATGTTATCCTTAATTGATACTGGAATTCCCAGGAGAGATCCTACCTTCTCTCCCGTTCTCATCTTCTTGTCGATGGACCTTGCTTTGTCAAGAGCATTATCTGCGTCCAGGGTGATGTATGCACGCAGTCGAGGTTCGATCGAATGCACGTGGTCAAGGGTCTTCGCAATAAACTCCTCTACCGATATGCTTCCGCTACGGACCAATGACAAGTACTCGGTTGCAGAAATTTCAATTTTCATTCAAATCATCTTGGGTGCTCTTACAAAGTTATTTTGGTCCCTTTTGAGTGACTCTATTAGAGGTTTTCCATCTACAAGGAACTCTTCACATGTGTCTTCTCGGAGATCCTCATATGATATCTCTTTTTGGACGGATTTGTAAGACTGAAATTCCACACTGTCAAGTCCCTCAAAGTATTTCAGTATTTCATCCACTTGATGGATGTATTTTTCCGGCTCGTCGATTTCAACTTTTACGAGATCCCCGAGGTGTGCTATTTCTTTTCTATCAACCATTTTAGTCCACTAAGGTGTAAGCCTATCAACGTCTCTTGGATAAAATGTGGCATCCCTTATGTTTTCAGTTCCAGTTAGAGCCATCATCAGCCTCTCTAGCCCTATGCCGCATCCCGCATGTGGCGGGACTCCATAATCAAAAACCCTCAGGTGGTAATCAAATGCGTCAAGCTTGAACCCCTTGTTTTTCATCCTCTCCTCCAAATCAGCCCTCCGCTCAATTCTTGTACTACCAGATGACAATTCCAGGTCGCCAAACATCAAGTCAAAAGATTCCGATATTTTTGGATCATCTGCCTTTGCTTTCACATAGAACGGTTTTGGTGCAAGGGGCCAGTCCTTGACAAAATAAAACCCGCTTATATCTATCTTTTTTAATTGCGACGGGTAGAGATCATCGCCCCAATTTATCCTGACCCCGGCACTTTTCATCCTCTCCACAAGCTCTGAGTAGGTATATTGCGGTATTTTGTTTGGCACCTCTGGAATCTGATACTCTGATTCTTTAAGAGATGAAGCTTGCATTCGAACAGCCTCGATTGATTTGACTACAATGTTTTCAATGTGTCTCATTATGTCATTGTAATCTACAAATGCCTCTTCAAGGTCTATCGAGATGGCCTCAGAAAGATGACGGTTCGTCCTAGAGGGCTCCGCTCTGAAGATCGGGGCTATCTCAAACACCCGCTCAAAACTCATCGTGAGTTGTTCCTTGTAAAGCTGGGGACTCTGTGCAAGAAAGGCCTCCTTGTTGTAATAGAAAATTGGGAAAAGCGCCGCCCCACCTTCCGTTGCTGTGGCAATCATCTTCGGAGTGTTCACTTCAAGGAATCCATTTTCATACAAATAATCACGGATCGTTCTTAAAACACTACCCCTCATTCTGAAGATCTGTTGCAAGATGTTCCTTCTGAGGTCTACTGCCCTAATCTCAAGCCTTGTGTCGATGTTTGCGACGGTCTTGGTTTGCCAGGTAAACGGGGCAATTTTCTCCACACTTGAAAAAACCTTCAACTCGGAAGGCATTAGCTCCGCACCATTTGGTGCCTTGCCGGATGGTTTTATTGTGCCCTTTACTGCAATGGTAGACTGTTCCTTGATCTTTGCGAGCGCATTCTTAATTTCATCTGGACAGGCACCTGATTTGGCCGTGATTTGCATTTCACCCTGACTGTCATTTAACATAACAAAGACGAGATTCCCATGGTCTCGAACGCTTGAGACCCATCCCATGACTATTGCTTCCTTTCCCTCAAGCGTTGGCGCGACGTCTTTGGAGTATATCGTCCTACGCCATTCTCCAAGCTCGGTATCTATCATGGGATTCATCAAATGTGCCCTAGTTAGTGTTAATTTGTGTATCGTAGGCTTTGGCATCAAAAAATTTTGCCTACATTCCCTGAAATTTCGATCATTAGGTGGACCAACATTATTTAAACACGATTAAAAAAATTTGCCAATGTTTACCACATTGATATAAATTTTTATATAACTGGATTCAATTTGCTAAAAAGTTATAATATATGAGTGTATTTACCATATATGGTGAATTTTAGCACTAGGGTGTGCAAAGTCATTCGCAATAGATCGGGAGGGGATCGGCAGTAGTTTATTGTGAATTCAGTGCGAAGTCCAGCCTATCTCGCCTTCACCTCTGGTGCTTTATGTTCATACACCTAGTGAAGTCAAGGACGCTTGTTTACGCATTTGCGATGTCTGCTCTGGGGGTTTTTCTCGTTGCCACAGGGGGAAGGGTTACCGACATAACCGTACCTCTTAGACTAGTCCCTTCTGCATATTTGTTGGCCCTAGCAACATATCTTTACAACGACATTACTGATTACCGTACAGACGCAGTAAATGCCAGAAAAACTGTTCATTCTCTCGAAGGTACAAAGAAGGCAATCACCGTACAATATACCGTTGCTTTCTTCACAATCTCAATCTTACTTGCGTTCTCAATCAACATTTTTTCAGGGTTGGCGTCAGTTGCCTTTGCAGGTCTGGCGTTAGCGTATTCACATCCCCGTACACACCTCAAGGACATGTTTGTGGTAAAGACCGCGGTTACGGGTGGCGGTGCGTTTATTGCATCCATGATGGGGTGTCTCGCATCAGGTGAATTCTCACTACTAGGTTTTATGGCCTCATTGATTGCATTCCTGTTTTATTTCATACTTGGTCCTCTGGGAGATATCAGCGATCTCAAGGGCGACAAGGAAGCTGGTAGGAGAACGCTCCCCATAATAATCGGGATACGAAAGTCTTTCATAGTCATGATAATAGCCACATTTACCATACTTTCCATCTTTGTGCTTGCGAACCTGCTATTGGGCATAAGCAGGGTCGGTGAAATAACCGGAATTGCCATATCTGGCTTCATAATTACAAGGATCATCCTAGCATCCAAAAGAAGGTCAGATAAACTTGAATTAAGCAGATGTCGAAAAATGATAAGATATTGTGTTTTTGCGTGTCAAGTTGCCTTGCTGCTGGGAACAATGATGTGGTTCTAGGCCGTTGTGTGCTCTAAGCCCGCCTAACTTGCGGATGGCTGACCGTGGCGGCATCCCATATTTTCTCAAATTCGTTAACTAAGTCTTGTGAGAATGCCTCATCAATTCCGAAAAAAGCCAGTTTGAATTTGTTTGGTTCATAATTGTCGATAACTTCTATTCCTACGTGTTTTTTGTCCGCTATCAGCATGCAGTAGGGCACTTTTGCATACTTGCGCGAAACTTTTGAAGGATAGAATGGATTCGATACCACGTTAATGCGCTCTCTGTGATTTTTATCGTTGGATCTTTCCCTCGTGTTTTCAGTCTTGAAATATCCTTCTACCATGTTGATGTCGGAGATAACTCTGATTTCTACCCCCCTAGTCGCCTTTTTTAGCATGGCATTTATTATAAGCTCATTTTGGAACCTAGTAGCAAGCATTATATCATTCTCGGCCGACTCGATTATTTCTATTACCTGGCGGGTCATAGATTCGTATGTTGAAGAAATCTCAAAGTGTCTTGAAGCAGATTTTTCATGTTGGTTAATCGTAGGATTCAACTTGGAAACAAACTTGGCAATCTCGTCTGCCTTAAATTTTGAGCTTCTCTTCAGGAGATCTATCATCTCCAACTCTTTTGAAATTTTCATGCTCTCTAAAAGGCCCACCAAGTGCTTGTTGTAGACAATGCTGCCTAATGCTGTATGGACATATCTGTTGTCACTCTTGTTCAACAAGCCATATTCAACAAGTTGTTTTAGTCTTGTATAGTACTGTTTTTTGGTAAGGCCAATTTTTTGCGGAGTGTCAAGTTCCGAAGCAAGCCCATCCTTTGCGGAAAGAAAGATTAACAATGCATCAGTCTTTGACATTATGGAAAGGATGTCAGATAATTTGGAAATGACCTGAGGGGTTTCTACCATATCCAGCATTTTTCCTAGAGATGAGTGGGCAAATGTAAGGTCAGAGGTGGCCGATTTTCCCATTGTAATAATAATCAGGCACTAATACTTATACATTACCTTCATAGTGAAACTTGGATTCATTATTTCCCATTTTAAGCCAATATAAATTATGAAAAATATGCAGGCGTGGAGAATTAGTCCCTTTAATCGCCTTTAGCATCGTCAAGCATGTGCCGTTTCGTCAAACGGCAAACAAACAAGTGGCAAAATTCAAATTTAAAATGCCTTACCATAAACTTATGACCCTAACGGACAAGGAAAAGATCTACATCCTCATATCACAGGCAATAACATTTTATTCAAACAGGATGCGGGAAGGCAACATCCCAAAGAACCAATCAGTTATTGATTTTGTCTTAAAGGCAATGCCAGAACAGTACAGATCCAAGCTGAGTATGGATCTAATTGATGATGTCATGGCGTTTATTTCGAGCAACAACATGGAACTTTCATAAGGATCTGCAGTCTTGTGAGGGTTGGACATGACCACAATATCCACTTTGGGCTCTCACTGCGCCCTGCAAGTACTTAAAGGTGCGAAAGACGAAGGATTTCAAACGCTTCTGGTCTGTGAGAAGAGACGTGAGAAATTATATCGCAGATTCCCGTTCATAGACGAGTTAGTACTGGTGGATTCCTTTAATGAAATTTTGAATCAAAATTTGAATGAAAAACTTGGAGAGAAAGAATCCATAATCATACCTCACGGGACACTTCTCTCTCAAATGTCCCCTCCGGAGATAGAGTCAATCCAGACACCAATTTTTGGGAACAAATGGATCTTAAGATGGGAGTCGGACAGGAAGATGAAGGAAAAACTGATGATAGAGGCTGGACTAAATGTGCCAAGATCACTAGCATCCCCTTCTGACATCAACGGATTGGCCATTGCTAAAAGACATGGCGCTGCTGGCGGAAAAGGATATTTTCTCACTACCAGCAAGAAGGACTACGAAAAAAAAAGAGATGCGCTGACAACCCTTGGAATAATCAAGGGAGATGACGACCTGTACTTGCAGGAGTATGCTTTTGGCGTTTCGGCTTACCTCCAATATTTCTATTCTGCAATTCAAGACGATTTGGAATTCTTTGGAGTCGACAGGCGGTATGAATCAGACATCGATGGACTCGGAAGAATACCCGCAAGGCAGCAGATGGATGTCGAGAAAATTCCTTCCTTTAATGTAATTGGCAACAGTCCGCTTGTTCTGAGGGAGTCCTTGCTCGACGAGGTTTACTCGATGGGGGAGAGGTTTGTGGAAGCCGCAAAAAGACTCGTCCCTCCAGGAATGAACGGGCCTTTCTGCCTTGAAGGAGTATATAACGAAAATGGGGAATTTACCACCTTTGAATTTTCAGCAAGGATTGTGGCTGGTACCAACCTGTACGTTGGTGGTTCTCCGTATTCGCCGTTTATGTATGATGAGCCGATGAGCATGGGGAGGAGAATAGCAAGAGAGATAAAGTCGGCCATCGCTCAAGGCAGATTGTCAAGCGTAGTAACGTGATATTCTCCAGTGATGGACAGGTCATCATAATTTGAAAGACGACTCAGGTAGGAATCAGCCCATAGTGAGCGTTGCTGTGTGGTATTTCACTATCACTGTATATGATCTGTCGTTGTAGTCGATAGTAAATGACTTGTCTCTTGGTGCGTCGTTCTTCATAACAAGGTCTGCGATTCCACCTTCATCGTAATCGCCGAAAATTCCTGCATTTGCCTGTATCTCCCGCAAAGTTATGGGGGCCGAGAGGGGGTTGATCGATTCCGTTCTCATAAGTCCGTCAGAGGCCTTGAACAAGGTCTGGATTCCATTGCTCTGCGATTCAAATACCACAACCCCTTGGGGTTTCGCATTTTCTGTCAATCTGCCATTATGGTTAAACATGAAGGTGGTAAGATTGCCAACCAGGTTTTGCATTGCAAGTGTGCCGTCGGCATCAGGTTTTCCGTTCCTATCAAAGGCCATATAATACAGAGTATTGTTCGTGGGAGACGCACCCCATGTCCACGAGTCATCCGAAGTGGGGTCTATATTCAATTGTGGGTCCAGCAGGTCGCCCTGTATTTGCGAGCCGGGAGGAAAATCAGGTCTAGGAGCATAGACATGGATGAGGTTTGAAGGAATTCTGTCAAAGATGAGGTTCACCGCCTGGTCTCCTCCCCCTTTCTGATAGTCCACGGTTACAGGGGTAGGAACCCCCGAAAAATCATAGAGTTGGATGATTGGCCAGACATTCTCATATTGACTGCTCGCGGCAAAGCCTGCAGTATTGGTGTTAAGCGTGTTGTTCTCCCTTACTACATGCTCCATCTGGTTTGTGGTGAGAGTGTCCTTTGTGTTTGTACATGATGGTAGGTTTGCGGCTGTGATCTTCGAGCCCGCATTGTTTGTGTCGTTTATGGAGTTATACCCGCCCCTTGCAACTGTGAACCCTACGGTTTCAGAGTAATCCACGCCAGCCTTGGGCGAGAATGAGCTGTTAGGGCCGCAAAAACCACCGAAGTTAAGCCCCTTTCCTGTCAAAACTGCCGTATTTGCTGCCGCAATAGCCTCGTTTCTGTCTGCAAAATAGGCGTACCAGTTGCCGTCCGTTCCTTGTGCCATGTGTAGTCTTTTTCCATTAACGGTCACAACAGGTTCGCCATATGCCTGATCAAGTCTTTGGATATCGGGATCTGATACTATTACCTCAACCACCATAGGCCCAGCAAAATAATTTTTGAATAAGGGGTTCTCGGCAGATACATACAAGTTAGGATTTGAAGAGACATGTTGGACAGGTTCCAACTTTGGTATGAGGCCTTCCATTGCCTCGACAGGTCTTGCTACTGAAAGAGGCAGGATGGACAGGATAACAACGAAAATTAGCACGGCGGAAACATTTCGTACAGTTTGAATCAATTGTACCACCTTTCTATTCCCGAGGAATTGAAGCATTTAATCTTATGCAAGGTACTGTTCAGACTGGTCTGATACCCGTCATATCCAGTCCGGTAATTAGGCACCGCCAAGTGTTACAATAAGATCAGTTGCAAAACCTGCGCATACACCGACAAAAATCCCAATCATGACGATGTTGTTAGCGGTTTGTTTTCTTGCCGCGTTATACATCAACATGGAAACGTAGATCAAAGCACCACCTGCAATTGAGAGAAACAAGATATAAGCTACATTTGAAAATATTAGGCTTCCAAGTACCGTGCCAAGAAAGGTGGGCCCTCCACCGACAAGCCCCGCCAGCAACAGGAACTTTGCAGTAGGTTTTTTCAAAACTCCTGTGAGAGGACCAGCTATTCCGAATCCCTCCGTCGTGTTGTGTGCACCAAATCCAATAATCAGGAGAATCGCCAGGCCAATTTCCCCTGCCACATAAGACTGTCCTATTGCCAGCCCCTCGCTGAAGTTGTGTGCGCCAATTCCTACTGCAATCATCATGGCAAGACGATAGGCATTGATGTCGTGGAACGACTGGCGTAAATGATCATCGCCTTTTTGGATATTTTCAAGCGATAGAATTTGAGGCACATTTTTTGTCATCGTTTTGTGTTCAAACCACGATAGTCCAAGGAGGCCAATGGCTATACCGCCGAAGAGTGCAAGAAGGTCGACCACTGCTGTTCCCATTGGAGCCTTGCCTGCAAAAGCATTGGTCGCAGCATCTGATGCGGTCTCGTAACCGTGACTGAAAACGTCGATTATGAGAAATACCAAGATTCCAAGAGCGACAGCATTGAGGAAGCCCTTCTTTTTTAAGGTCAAATTTTTCATCACTGCTACCGGAAGCCCGAGGAATATCGTAAAGCCCGCGATTGCTCCAAGCAGGATCAATTGCCAGTAATCCATCCATCTTAGTTAGGATAAGCTAACTTATTTAAACGACAGAATTGTTCCAAAATCTTGGAACATCTCATTTGGTTTAAATAGTTAGGCTTGCCTAATTCAGAAAACCTTGAAGAAAATTCCGTTCTCGCAACTAAAGAAATATGATATCAACCAAAAAGTTCTGGAAGCATTATCAGATGCACAGGCAAGGACCATACTTTTTTCCATAGTCAAGGAAGGCAGGACGGCTCTTGAGCTGTCAGAAAAGTACAGGATACCCTTAAGCTCGGTATACAAAAAGATAACCGACCTGGAAGACATTGCTCTAGTAAAAGTAGACAGGTGGGAACTATCCGAGAATGGAAAGAGATTCAAAGTCTATAAGAGCAGGATTAGCAAGGCGGACATCGTCATACGAAAACCTGAGCCGACGATCATCCTGACTCCAAATCAGGAAACATAGGTTTGTGTCCCTCTCTAATTGCATGGATAAAGATCTTGAACAGCGGTTTGTCTGTAGCGTCGACCCACACGCATACAAACCATGAGGACCTAACCTTCGTCAATCCCATAAATCCTAATATTGGCATCAAATAAATGAAAGATTGTGAAAAAATACTACTTTGTAATACCCGCGATAATTGCAATTGCCGGAATTTCGGGTTTTCTTTCCTACCCTCACAATAGCACCACCAATACAACTATTCCAGTCAAAGCCCTCATGGAAAACGGCTCGCCGCTTCTTGGTGATCCTAATGCAAAAATTACCATAGTTGAATGGGGGGATTACCAGTGTACCTACTGCCACCTGTTCCAAGAGAATACCAAAGACCAATTGATAAGCGATTATGTTGACACTGGGAAGGCTAATTTTGTCTTCCGCGACTTTCCATTGAATGGGCCAGACTCCGTCTTTGCAGCCGAGGCGTCATACTGTGCCGGAGATCAGAACAAATATTGGCAGTACCATGACGAGCTTTACAGGAATTGGGGGGGCGAGAGGACCGGATGGATAACCCAAGCATCGCTTGACCGTTTTGCGACAAATGTGGGCTTGAATTTGGGGCCATTTGATCAATGCTTGGCAGACAAAAAGTACGAGGAGAAGGTGCTGGACAACCAGAAGTTTGGTCAAGAAATAGGCGTAGATGCAACACCCACATTCATCATATTTACCAATGACAAGGCGACGAAAGTAGAAGGAGCACAGCCCCTTTCCGTCTTTAAACAGGTAATAGATAGCATCTAATTAAATCTGGGATTTATGAAATGGTGAAACCAAAAATCGAAAAACATGATTCTGTAAAATTATACCGACTACGAAAGACGTTGGAGGAGCTCTCTGACAAAAGCGGTCGCGGTACTGAACTTATCTCGCTTTATGTGCCGCCGAAGAAGGCATTGCACGAGGTAATCAATGGTCTTAGGGAGGAGCAGGGTACCGCAGACAACATCAAGTCGGATCTCACAAGGACCCATGTGGTTGATGCGCTTTCCAGGGTAATTCAGAGGCTGAAGTTGTACAAGAAGGCACCGGATAACGGGCTAGTCATGTTTTGCGGGGCGCTGCCGCCTGCTGGGGGCGGACCAATTGGCAGCGAGGTAATAAAGATGTACGAGATAGAGCCGCCGAAGGAGCTGCAGACATTCCTTTATCGGTGTGACGATCATTTCCACGTAGACATCCTCAAAGATATGCTCAAGGAGGATAATATGATTGGCTTTCTTGCAATCGATGCCAAGGATGCGGGTTGGGGTTTGCTGCAAGGCGACAAGCTCGACGTGCTTTCTGAGACTTCTTCCGGCGTGGCTGGAAAACACAGGCAGGGCGGACAATCGGCAAGGAGGTTTGAAAGACTTCGCGAGATGGAGCTTAATGACTACTATAACAGGGTTGCCAGTACAACAAAGGAGTATTTCGTCGATATTTATCCCATAAAAGGCCTCATCATATCTGGCCCAGGCCCAACCAAGGAGAATTTCATAAAAGAAGAATACTTGGAATACAGACTTCAAAACATGATCCTTGCCACGCTTGATACCTCCTATGCCGGGGCTGAAGGCGTGAGAGAGGCATTTTCAAGGGCCCAGGATGTACTTACAGACTTTCGCATGGTGGAGGAGAAAAAATTTGTTGAAAAACTGTTTTACGATATACACAATAGCAAAGGACTTGCCACGTACGGTTTGAAGGACATAATTGATCTGCTTAAGAGAAACGTTGTTGATACCATACTTATAACCGACGATACCAACCTGCGGAAGATAGACATAACTTGCAAGAGATGTCAGACAGTCCAGTCCGAGATTCTGGAAAGGCCGAAGGTAATCCCACGAATTCAGGAGCTTATGAGTACGCCTTGTCCAAACTGTAAAAGCATGGACCTAGAATCGTCAGAAAGGGATATCGTCGATTATCTTTCCTTACTTGCAGATCAGACTGGAACGAAGATAGAGGTCATCTCAGGTTCGACCGAGCATGGGGCAATGCTCTCAAGCATAGGCAAGGTCGGTGCCTTTTTAAGATACAATCCCAACCAGTAGACGGCCAAGGGAAATAGCTCTATATTGTTTACAGCCTCTTGTAAGTCATGGAACACGTAAAGGCTGAGGAGTTTGATTCTAAGATTCTAAAGGATGGCGGGAGAACGATCGTCCTGTTTTATGCAACATGGTGCCCCTTCTGCACGGACTTTAGGCCCACCTTCGAGTCGTTGGGCTCCTCAGAGGTCAGGAAGGTAGGGGCGACGATAGACGAGGATGAGAACCCACTCTGGGATAGATTTGACATCAGGGCGGTTCCAACAATGATTGTTTTCGAAGGAGGACGAATCATAGCGCGAAGGGATGCAAGAAAGAACATCGGACTCTCCAAGAAGGACATGGAATCAATGATAGCCGATTTATGCTGAACTCACGAACTTTCTGATCCTGCCTGCAAGTTCCCGAAGTTCTTCATCAGTTGCAATCATCCTTCGCTTCCATGGGTTGCTAAGTTTCTCGTATCTCGGAATTATGTGCACGTGTACATGCGGGATAATCTGATTTGCCGCCTTGCCATTGTTCTGGCCAATGTTGAAGCCGTCGGCGCCGGTTGCCTTCAGTATAGCCCTTGCCAACATGGGCACCTTTGTAAAAAGCGAAGAAACGCCCTCTTCTGGAACGTCAATAATCTTTTCATGATGCTCCCTTGGAATTACAAGTGAGTGCCCGGGCTGAATTGGATACTTGTCGAGTATTGCTATGTGCGAGTCGTCCTCATAAATGAGGTGAGCATCGTGCCGTCCACCTGCAATATCACAGAAAAGGCAGCCCATGAGATCTTCGGTTTCTGTATTTTATTTATAGTATGAGGCATGATGTGTAGTTCCTTCAGGTTCTGCTCAAGTCAATCACTAGCAAAGCCATGATAAGAAATGTGATATCACTAGGTCAAAACCTCCACCTGGGGTTGAAAGTCCACCTTGCAAGGTAAACCAGCGAAGAGATTATGGAAAACGCTTATGTATACGTGGAATCAACCATCGTTAATGCACAAGCAGGTAATAACTGGCGCGATTATCGCTACACTGGCGCTAACGCTTGTGGGAATCGGTCCCTCTGTTTACGCACTTTCAGGACATGGCATGTCCTATGCACCATCGTTTGGCAGCATGGCGATAGGTTCTGTATTAGGTGGTTCCGGATTTTCATATAATGATGGCCTGACCATCAACGGAGATACGTTTGACGTATCAAACTACGTGCAGAAAATACCAACTGAAACCGTTTATGTCGGGGCACCTACAACCATAACCACAAAGCTATGGGAGTATGGAGGAACTTGGCAGATTCAGGGAGTGGCCATGTTCCTCAATGTAAGAGGTCATGACCCTAGTCCTTCGCAGAGTGACACTTGGGTACAGTATTCGAAGGTAACAGGAGTTACTGTGCACGATCCCAACAACATTCTCGGCAATGTTACAGCCAGCGTGAAATACGATCAAAAGTTCATGTATGTAACATTCCACTTTACGCCACAAAATCCAATGAAGACCTCATGGATAATACTGACTGCGTGGGACAACCAGTTGTCGATAGGAACCGCCAAAGTAGAGAACGGGCTTAACATATCTTATGTGCCATTCTCGTACCACTAAGATCCACCCAAATTTTACATCTTTTTTTGGAACAAGCCAGCATAAGCTGTACAAACCCAAACATTCACGATTTTTTCTCTGGAAGATATAGTTATTTAGGGTAGGACTTTGAATTTTATCGTCAAATGGGAAAAAAAGAGAGAGAAGAACGCGAGCAAGAACGTGAGACCTTTTATGAAAAACGCCAGAAGGAACAGTTCAAGTATAAGGCAATAGGGTTAGGCGTACTTGCGGGAATAGTCGCAGTCTTGATAGTAACAAGTTATAATTTCTATGAACTGTCATCACATGTGGTTCCTGTAGGCACTCCTCCCGGGGCAGGGCCGCTAGGGGCGGTAGACATACGGGCTGGACTTCTTACCATGATCTTTGGCGAGCAGTTTGATTACTCATCTCCCGCCTACCAGCTTAAAAGCAGTTACATAGACTTTGAACATGGCAACGGCGAGGTAGTCAATATGCATGCGGCAAACGTTACCTTGGGATTCCTGTTTAATTCACTGCATATCGGAATGACTGACAAGTGTTTCACATTCCCAGACAAGAGAAACTACTGCACCGATGACAAGTACAGCCTCAAGTTTTTCGTGAACCATCATCAAGTACAAGACATTACGAATTATGTAATAAAGAACAACGACAGGATACTGATTTCATACGGCAATGAGAATTCCACCCAGATTGCGGCCCAACTGTCAAAGGTAGACGCCTTCAACCTAACCTCTTAAGGCTCGCCTAGTACATCTTTTGTTGCCTTGAACTCCGCAAGAGTAATTTCACCCTTGGCAAGCCTGTTTTTCAGTATTGCCATGGCGTAGTCTTCATCCGCAAGATCCATTTTGTTGGATGTTGTGATTTCTTCCTTCCCAAGTTGCTTCTTCCTCCTTCGGTACAATATGAATCCCACCAGTATAGCGCCTGCAGCAATCATGAGCGGGTAACCAATGATGGTATCAGGAATGGGAGTGGAAGAACCTCTTGAAAGTGCATAAGGCTGATTTCCTTTTTCTGTAAAGTTTGCGTGGTCGAGTATTCCAACATTCTCAAAGAGAAGTGTGCTGTACCTTTTTTCGGAAGATAGATCTACTAGGTTAGAGCCGTTTGTTTGCTGTGTCGCCTGCGCGGAAAGATTCCCATTCACAGTATGCACAACCGGAGAGCCGTCCGGGGAGAAGTCGAGGAGGACAGTCTTTCCCGTAGTGGCTGAATTTACAAAGGCTGTGGCAGAATACGTACCTTTGAGGCTGAATTGTTTTTCATCATTAGTGTTTACGGTAATTTGAAACCTCCCGTTAGGTCCTGCAGGGTTTCCCGTCATTAGGACAATCTTTCCAGTAGGATCTTGGATCATGAGATTCACAAGCTTTTGCGAGTCAGAAAGGTCCACCGTTCCTGTGAAGAAGATTGTCATATCAACCGAGTAGAATGATCTGTCAGTACCCAGAGAAGTTACCTCTGCATATGCAGGAAGCATTGCAGAGGTCAGGATAACGGCCACTGAAATCTGGAGGGCGAGTCTGGACGTCATCAACTATGAAACGTAAAAATTATTAAAAATACAGAGAATTGCGAATAAGTGTTAATTAAATTAGAAAAATTTGACACGCCATAGGCCTCCTTTGGTGGACGCGTTCTACTTAGTTTGTTCACGCCAATGAAGCTACAGATTTATTGGCAAAGATGGCACAATTTGGATTATGAGCCCATACGAAAAAGTCATTATCTCAGCGGCAGGAGTTCAAGGGTGGATTCAGGCATGACATGGAGGTCAAGCCTCAGCAAGGATCGCAGGTCAAAAATAGTGATTTTGGGAGGCGGGTTTGCTGGCAGCAATGTTCTGCGTGAAGTGCAAAAAAGACTCGGAGACAAGGCAGATATAACGCTGATAAGTCAGGATAACTTTTTCCTTTTCACCCCAATCCTTCCCGAAATCTCATCAGGTATGGTGCATCCAAGCGATATCTCCACCCCTATTCGGACATTCTGTAAGACAGCGAACTTTTGCCACGCCAAGATACTATCCATTGATCTTGATAGCAGGAAGGTGACGACTGTCAGGATTTTCGACCAGAAAGAAACCACGTTTGATTATGATTACCTCGTGCTTGCCATGGGAAGCAAGGATAACTTTTTTGGAAATGTTAACTTGGAGGAGTTTTCGTTTACAATAAAGACACTAGAGGACGCCATAGCTATTAGGAATCACATCATAAGCGTACTTGAGTGTGCTGACCAGGAAAAGGACTCCGTTTTGCAGGAACAGCTCCTCCGCTTCGTCGTTGTTGGCGGTGGATTTGCGGGCATCGAGATTGCGACTGAGATAAACCACTTCATACGTGATTCTGTCAAGGATTTCTACAAGAATATAGATTCAAGCAAGATTCGCGTCATAGTTGTTTCGGCAAGAAATGGAATACTGCCAGAACTTGGCGACGAACTTGGGTCATTTGCAATAGATTATGTACGAAAATCCGGAATGGAGGTGCTGACAAATACCAAGGCGGTGGACGCAGGAGAGGACCACGTGCTTCTAAGCGACAACACAATCATACCATGCGCCACACTCATATGGGCAGGAGGGGTGATAGTGGAGCCTCTGATAGCTTCGCTCAGATGCGAACATGGGCCGTCAGGAAGGGTTGTAGTGGATAACCACATGAGGTTGAAGGATTATCCAAACATCTATGCCCTCGGGGATTGCGCCCACCTGGTAGACTGCCGTGCAGGCACTGTCTATCCGACTACCGCCCAGATAGCCATCAGGCAGGCCAAGGTTCTTGCGAAAAACATTGCGGCAGAGCTACTTGGACGTGAGGACATGGTTGACGAGTTTGATTATAAAAACAAGGGCGTCATGGCTACAATTGGAAAGCGTATGGGTGTGGCCCTAATCAATGGAAGGAAGGTGCAAGGTTTGACTGCTTGGCTGCTTTGGAGACTCTTTTATTGGTCAAACCTGCCCACTAACGAGAAGAAGATAAAAGTGGCTTTTGACTGGCTGCTACATTCCATATTCAGGGCTGACATAATGACCGTCGGCTTCATCAAGAAGAAGACCCTGACTAGACTTGAGACACCCATCTACTCTGTTTTGGAAAGAAGTAAGGAAGAGGTTTCGGAAAACCTTACCTACCTTTGAACTCCCTCGTCGCGTGACTGCAGTTAAACTTTCGTACCAAAAGGGAAAGTACAAAACGCCCCTCATAAATGAAAGAACCAGATTGAATAGAAAGGTTCTACATGCCTGTCAAGGTGTCACCATGGTTCTGCCTCTTTTAATTTATCTGTCATTTGCCACGGGGATAACTGCGCATGCCCAAGCGTCACCCTCCCAGGGAGTTGTCACCCAGGCAGAATCCGGTAGCATGCCAATACAGTTCAACAAGAAGGTGTTTTCATGGACTGACAGGGTGTACATTACAGTGTATGCTCCCGACTTCAACTCAGATCCCAACCTTGTAGATACGATTGGAGATACGCAGGATGACAAGGTCACTGTTTGCACGACCGGACACTGCATACCATACAGGCTTTCCGAAACTGGGCCAGATACGGGGATCTTTGCTGGTTACGTGGATCTGACTGGCGACCCCACGCAGAAGGGCCCAGGGGGGATCGATGGTAGCGGCGAGAACCCTGCAGGCACCACATCGTCTTGCAATACGATATGTGGTCCGACAGATGGGATGCTGCCGAGCACGGGTAACGACGGGATCTCGGTATCGTTCGAATACTCTCGGGATCAAACAGTTACTGGTTCTGCTCTCATTCGGTGGCATCTTGGAAAGATCCAATGGCTCCAGCCAAACTATTCTACTGACGGTCAGGGAGTGCTGCAGGTGGCAGATCCAGACATGAGCATAAACCCTGACACGTTGAACAAATTTGATACGAATGTTTGGTCCGATTCTGACAGGAGTGGGATCAAGCTCACCATGACGGAGACTGCGCAAGGCTCAGGGATATTCCAGGGCACGGTTACTTTCACAACTCAATACCCGTCGTCCGGCAACAGGCTTCACGTATCTGAGGGTGATACCGTGACGGGGGAGTATACAGACAGGACTCCCCCTCCACCTGCTTCCCCCTCGAGCCAGGTCAAGGTGTTTGCCACTGCTACCGTCGGGTCGGTGATTCCTCCGCTTGAAAGGGTTGGAGTGAATAATACTCGGATCGTGGACTCTACTGGAAGACTTCTTGAAAAGGTGACATCAGGCCAGCAGATAGGCATCACATCTGATGTAACAAACAGGATGGACAGGGATCAGCCATTTGCGTATTTGGTACAAATTCAGGACAGCAATGGGATTGCAGTGTCTCTGTCTTGGATTACAGGCTCCCTCGCATCTGGTCAGAGCATGAACCTAAGTCAGTCTTGGTTGCCAAAATCTGCTGGGATTTACACCGCGCAGGTTTTTGTATGGGAGGGTGTGACAGAGCCAAACGCACTCTCCTCTCCTGTGACGCTTCGAATTCCCGTCTCTTAGATTAAAAGTCATATTGTAGTACCACCCCGACCAAATTTTGCTTTCAGAATTATGGAGGTAGCTTGTTCGAGCTGAAAAACAAATCATTGATAACTCAAGACAGTCATTTGAGACTGGAGAAGATATGATAGCAATCAACAGCATGGGATTGAAAAAGAACAGTCAGAGGGAGGGATGAGACATCAAATCAGATTACCGACTCAACTGTGAGAAGAACGGCAAGGATTACGACAACTTTATTGAGAAAAATCTGGATGCCATTATTGAGCACTGCCACAGAGCCGAGGAAAGAAACAAGAGTCTTTATGAGAATTCCACCGACCTGTTCCTTACGGTAGGCCTTGATGACAAGATTGTTGATTGCAATCAGGCCTGTCTTGAAAATCTAGATTATTCAAGGAAGGAGGTAGTTGGCAGACCCTTTGCCTCGTTTGTTGCACAAAGGGATAGGGATGAGATCGCAGATATCCTTACGGTTTGGAGGACTGCTGGTTCGATAAAATCAAGGCAGGTCTGGCTTAGAAGGAAGAACGGTAGCGAGTTTCCTACCTTGCTGAGTGGCACAAGCCTTTTTGACGCCGATGGAAAGATGATTGGATGCATCATGTCACACCGAGATATGTCGGAAATAAATACAGCGATAAGAGTTGTTGAAGGTCAGAAGATAAAATATGTGGGAGATGCCGGATTGCTATCCTCGCGCATTGCACACGATCTTAAGAATCCATTATCAGTCATAAAGAACAGCGTAGAACTCATGAGAATGAGGACAAACAACATGGACAGTAGGGCCAAGAATGATTTTGACAGGATAGAAAGGGCTACTGTCAGGATTTCCCATCAGATAGAAGAAGTGCTCGAGTACATATGGCCGAGGCCCCTCAATCTATCTGAAACATCCCTCCTCCACATCCTGAAATTGGTAAAATCTAGAAGCAACGTTCAACAGGTTGTATTCGAGGTTCCGGAGAAGGACGTCAAGATTCTTTGTGACGCCACAAAGATGGAGATTGTTTTTTCAAACTTGATACTAAACGCAGTACAGGCAATGGATGGAATTGGATACATACGTGTGAGGGCACGGGAGGAAAACGATTGCGTGACCGTAGAAGTTGAGGACACCGGGCATGGGATCCCCGCAGAACTTCTGCCTAAAATATTCGAACCAATGTTTACCACAAGGCAGATAGGGACTTGTCTGGGGTTGGTCAGCTGCAAGACCATTGTTGAGAAGCACGGCGGTTCGATATCAGTCAATACCGGGATTAACAAGGGTACTACGTTCACCATAAAACTGCCGAAGGCAATTCCGAAAAAGGCGTAACTTTAGATAGCGGAATGCCAACCAAGGCCGGTCTAATTCTTCACGAAGGCTAAAATTATACTGTCAGAAAGTAACATTGTTATCGGATGGAGATTTCTAGCAGGAACGTCGTAGAGGGTCCTTCACGGGCTCCCCACAGGGCCATGTACAAGGCCATGGGATTGAATGACACAGATCTTGCGAAGCCCTTCATAGGTGTCTCGCATACCGGCAACGAAGCAACCCCCTGTAACATCCACCTAGGCAGATTGTCACTCCATGCAAAGGCGGGGGTTCAGGAGGCCGGCGGCACTCCAAGGGAGTTCTCTACTATCGCCGTAAGTGACGGGATTGCAATGGGTCACGAGGGGATGAAATCATCACTGGTTAGCAGAGAGATAATTGCTGATTCGATAGAGCTTATGGTAAGAGCGCATCAATACGATGGGCTTGTCGGTATTGCAGGATGTGACAAAAGTTTGCCGGGATCAATGATGGCCATGGCACGGCTAAACGTGCCATCAGTTTTTGTCTACGGAGGCACCATCATGCCCGGGATTTATGAGGGAAAACAGGTCACCGTACAAGATGTTTATGAGGCAGTAGGCTCGTATGAAGCCGGACAGCTGACCCTTGAGGCATTGAAAAACTTGGAGAATGTGGCTTGTCCTAACGCAGGCTCATGTGGTGGAATGTATACAGCCAACACCATGGCGTCAATAAGCGAAGCTATAGGCCTTGCCCTCCCAGGTAGTGCTTCTCCGCCCGCAGAAGATCCTAGGAGAGAGAAATTTGTACATGACAGCGGTAGGGCGGTAATGAACCTGCTGAAGATTGGAATCAGACCGAAGGATATTCTTACTTTTGAGGCATTTGAAAATGCGATAACTGTGGCAAACGCAATCGGCGGGTCCACAAATGCGGTGCTCCATCTACTTGCCATCTCAAAGGAGATAGGGGTAAATCTGACCTTGGAGGATTTTGAGCGAATACGACGACGCACACCGCATATTGCTGACATGAGGCCTGGCGGGTATTACGTAATGCTAGACCTAGACAAGATAGGAGGGATTCCCTTAGTTATGAAGAGTCTGCAGAAAAAGAATCTCTTGAACGAAAACCAAGTTACAGTCACAGGAAGGAATGTACGTCAGAACTTGGACGAAATCAAGCTAACATTTACAGATGACCAGAAGGTCCTAAAACCGATTGAACGGCCCATTCATGATGTAGGTACGCTTACCATACTAAGGGGTTCGCTCGCTCCAGATGGCGCGGTTGTCAAAGTTGCAGGCATGCACACCACGGAATTTGTCGGTAGGGCCAAGGCATTTGATAGGGAGGAGGATGCATTTGAGGCAATTTCAAAACGGGAGATAATTGAGAATGACGTTGTGATAATAAGGTACGAGGGCCCCAAAGGAGGCCCCGGGATGCGCGAGATGCTTGGCGTTACTGCCGCCCTTGTAGGGCAGAAGCTTGGTGAGAAGGTGGCCCTTGTAACTGACGGTAGGTTTTCCGGAGCTACGCGAGGACTGATGATTGGACACGTATCACCAGAAGCAGCAGTAGGAGGAAATATCGCGATGGTAAAGAATGGGGACGAGATAAGGATAAACATTGAAAAAAACTCAATTGACATGATTGTATCAGAAGAAGAACTTTCAAGACGCAGGAAAGAATGGAAGCCAAGAAAGCCAAATTATGAGAGAGGCGCGCTTGCGAAGTTTGCGTCTCTAGTATCATCGGCCTCCGAGGGTGCCATAACGAAGCCGAAATGGTAGCCACTTGGTCAAGAATTTAACTTATATGAAAATGGCAGAAAAGCCTCGTTTTTTGTCCCAGTCTCTTGGCCGTAACTGAAACACCATCTCCTATCCCTTTGGAACAGACCACGCATACAGCCTCGTTTGCCGTAGACCTTACATAGGATTTCTTTTTCGAAAAAAACAGGTCTTGGAAGAGGACGATATCACCATTTTTCTTTCTCTGGATTAGCATCTGGGCCATACCATACCGATCAGCAGCATGGCATATAAAGGTACCGTACCTTACGGTAATCGGAGGTCCTTTCAAGCTACTTAGTTTTAAATAGGGTCTTCAAGGACGATTCTTATGGGTGGCCACATTTGGGCATTCAGCCTTTAAGATAATACCCCTAGATTATTCTGGCTCCCAGTTCGATTTGTATACAACGATTTCAAGAAGGTACGAATACTCATTTCTATTCGAGTCTCTCACAGGCCCAGAAGAGCTAGCCGAGACATCCATAATTGGATTTGGTCCGTCCATAGTAATAAAGGGTTTTTCAGACAGGGTAATTCTCAGCCATAAGGACGGTACAACTAACACAGTTGCCACGAAGGATCCTATTTCAGAGATAAGAAGATTCATCAGAAAAGTTCCTGACCAGAGATACCGCTTTGTTGGGGGAGCAGTTGGAATAATAAATTACGATGCGATAAGATTGTGGGAAGACATTCCACAGTCGCACCGGGATGATACCGCCCCTCTCATGGAATTTGGAATTTACGATGATGGCATATTGTACGATAATAAAAAGAAGAAAGCATTCTATTTCTATTACGATACAAACAGGCTCAATGAGATTTCACAGGATATGGATGATCCCTGCAAGTTTTCGGCCTCAGAGATTCAGGAGGACATAGGAAAGGATCGCTTCGGCAAAATGGTGGAAAGCGCAAAGCGATACATCGTAGAGGGCGACATATTCCAAGTGGTCCTGTCACGCAGATTCAACTTTACAGCACAGGGGGACTTTCTGAAAGTGTACAGGCACCTAAGACAGATCAATCCCTCCCCTTACCTTTATCACATGAGGTTGGGCGAGCGAACTGTAATAGGCTCCAGTCCTGAAATGCTGCTACGAATAACGGGAAGCTCCGTGGAAACATTTCCTATAGCTGGGACCAGGCCCATCACAGACGATGAAGAAAAGAATGCAGCTTTGAGGGAGGAACTTCTGCACGATGAGAAGGAACTGGCGGAGCATACAATGTTGGTGGATCTTGGCAGAAATGATATAGGAAGGGTTTGCAGGTACGGTTCTGTGCGCGTTAAGGATTTGATGGCAGTAAAGAGGTTCAGCCACGTACAGCATATTGTAACACATGTCATTGGAACACTTGATAAAAAATATGACATGTTTGATGCAATAAGGGCGGTCTTTCCGGCGGGGACCGTTTCTGGTGCACCCAAGATCCGTGCAATGGAAATAATTGACGAACTAGAGCCATGTGGAAGGGGGCCGTACGCTGGAGCTGTGGGGTATTTTTCATTTAACGGCTGCTGTGACTTTGCAATTGCCATCAGGACCATATTCATGGATGGGTGCAAGGGATTTATCCAGACAGGTGCGGGCATAGTATCTGATTCAGTAGCTGATAACGAGTGGATGGAGACGCAACACAAAGCGAATGCGATGATCTCTGCCTTGAAGGAGGCGTCGCGATGAAATTTTTGATAATAGATAACTATGATTCTTTTGTTTACAACATAGCTCAGATGCTAGGAGAGCTTGGAGTTGACTCCGACGTGATAAGAAACGACAAGATAACATTGGATGAAATACGGAAAGGCCATTATGACGCCATAATTATCTCGCCAGGCCCAGGGACGCCGGAGGATGAAAAGTACTTTGGTGTCTGTACAAAGGTCATAAAGGAGATAGGGCCTACAAAGCCAATTCTGGGCGTCTGCCTAGGACACCAAGGAATAATCCACGCGTTTGGGGGCAGAGTGGTGAACGCTGGGAATGTAAGACATGGTAAGACAAGCCAAGTTGAGTACAAAAAATCACCGCTTTTTGATGGGGTTAAGAACCCATTCAGGGCAACAAGATACCACTCATTGGTAGGAGACAAGACGGTCATACCAGATGATCTTGTTGTAACTGCGGTAGCCAAGGACGACAACGAGATAATGGCAGTCAGCCACAAGAAACACCTTATAGTAGGGGTACAGTTTCATCCCGAATCCATCATGACAGACGAGGGCAGGAAAATCCTCGGCAATTTCATAAAGTTGGTTAGAAAATGATTTCAGACACTATTGTGAGGCTTTCACTGAAAAAGGACATCCACTATGATGAGATGCGCGCTGTCATGGAGCAGATCCTTGGAGGCAATATACCAGTCAGGGAAACCGCTGAATTTCTTAAGAACCTTGCCTTAAAGGGCGAGTCGGACGAAGAGCTCCTAGCGATGCTCAATGTCATGGATGAACACTCCATAAAAATAAACCCCCGACACAAGGGAAGATTGATCGATGTATGCGGTACGGGAGGCGACAGCAGATCCACTTTCAATGTATCTACCACCTCAGCATTTATCATAGCCGCATCAGGGGTGGGGGTCGCAAAGCACGGGAACAGATCAGCCTCTGGCGTTACCGGAAGTGCAGACATATTCGAATACTTTGGTTACGACCTAAGCATGAGTCCTGAAAGGGTCAAGGAGTTAATCGAGAGATTCAACATAGGGTTCATGTTTGCACAAAAGTTTCATCCGGCGATGAAGAATGTAGCGGAGGCAAGGAGGGCTCTGGGAACAAGAACTGCGTTCAACCTCTTGGGACCCCTGAGTAATCCTGCCGGAGTCAAGAATCAGATGGTAGGGGTCTTCGCACCGTCGTACCTGCAACGCGTCATAACACTATTACAGGCTAGAGGGGCAGAAAACGTAATGGCGGTAATCTCGGAGGACGGACTTGATGAGCTTACAACCACTTCGTCAAACCAGATAACAGAGTTGAAGGAAGGAAAGATCCAAAAATTTACACTGGACCCGTACACCTTTGGCTTGGAGAGGTCTAGTCTTTCAGAAATACAAGTTTCAACTAGAGCGGAGGCTGTAAGATCTTTCGTGTCAGTGCTTCATGGCACGGGAAGTAGGGCAATGATAGATGTAACGACTTTGAACGCGGCGGCTGGACTCATCGTAGGAGGGGTAACGGATAGATGGGAGGAGGCAATCGGGATAGCATCTGAGACTATAAGGAGCGGCAAGTCATTTGACCTCCTAAGGAAGTTTGTGAGATTTTGCGGGGATGCAGGAAAGTTGGAGGAGGTGGCTTGCTTATGAAGGACATGATAATGAGACTGGCCGAGAATTCCAAGAAGGCAGTTGATGACGGGGTATATGAGGTTGGAGTGAGGCTCTCAAAATCAAGCAAAAACATAATCCATGAAATCAAGCAAAACACTCATGCTTCACTCATTACCGAGGTCAAATTCTCATCCCCCTCCCTGGGAACCATTCGACCACCGTCAGATCCAATTAAGATTGCAGATGCCATGATAGAGGGTGGAACCTTGGGTCTATCGGTCCTCACACAGCCGCATCTCTTCAATGGATCACCAGAATACTTTGCAGAGATTAGGAGGAATGTTGATGTTCCTATGCTGATGAAGGATATAGTGGTAGACAAGGTCCAGATAGATGCTGCTGAAAGGCTAGGAGCTGACATTATTCTCCTTATCCAGTCGGTATTCGAGAAGAAGATTGCAAAGGAAAGCGATGAATTCATAGAATACGCCCACAGAAAAAACCTCTTGGTCTTGATGGAGGCGCACACGTGCAAAGAATTCGAGGAATCCGCAAAGACTGGAGCCGACCTTATTGGCATCAACAACAGGAACCTTGACACCTTGGAGATCGATCTCCAGACCACTCAGAACATCCTTGGACGGCAGCAAAAAGATGGAAGGGTCGTGGTTTCTGAAAGTGGGATAAGTAGACCGGAAGACATAAGGTTCCTCAGGAGTTGTGGTGCCGACGCATTCCTTGTGGGAAGTAGCATAATGAAGAGTAAAGATATCAAGGGTTCAGTTTCAAGTTTGGTGTCAGCAATATGAAAATACCATATCCAGAAGATGGCAAATTTGGAGAATTTGGAGGTAGGTTCATACCGGAAACATTGGTACCTGCGGTAGACGAGCTCGAGAAGGCATACCTTAGGTTTAGGAACAACAAGAATTTTCAGGACGAGCTTGATTATTATCTAAGAGAATATGCCGGAAGACCGACTCCCCTTTACTTTGCAAGAAATCTCACAAAAATGGTAGGTGGTGCCAAGATTTACCTCAAAAGGGAGGACCTACTTCACGGAGGAGCGCATAAGATCAACAACACGCTTGGGCAGGCACTCCTTGCGAAACGGATGGGGAAAAAAAGGATTATCGCAGAGACCGGTGCAGGACAGCATGGAGTGGCAACAGCAATGGCATGCGCCGCTCTTGGACTCAAGTCCGAAGTATACATGGGTTACAAGGATACAGAGAGGCAACGGCTGAATGTCTTTAGGATGAGGCTTCTAGGCTCAAAGGTCCACCCGGTAATGGAGGGAACGCAGACGCTCAAGGATGCAATCAATGAGGCAATAAGGGACTGGATAACAAATGTAAACAGCACATATTATCTTCTAGGATCAGCTGTCGGACCCCATCCATACCCCGTCATGGTAAGGGATTTCCAGTCAGTAATTGGAAACGAAATTCTAGCGCAGATGAGGAATCTAGAGGGCGGTGCGCCTGACTCGGTTGTTGCCTGCGTGGGAGGTGGATCAAATGCAATCGGTACATTTTACCCGCTGGTGGACAAAGAGACTGTGATGTTTGGAGTTGAGGCGGGTGGCGAGGGCGTCAGGACGGAGCATCACTCGGCAACCCTCACATCTGGTTCTAAAGGCATTCTTCATGGGATGTTGACTTACCTACTTCAGGACAAGTCAGGGCAGATTAAGGACACACATAGCATAGCGGCAGGTCTAGACTATCCCGGTGTTGGACCTGAGCATTCCTTCCTAAAGGACTCTAAAAGGGTAAAGTATGATACCGTGAGTGATGGTGAGGCGGTGCGCGCTTTCTTGACTCTCTCAAAACACGAGGGAATTATTCCTGCCCTCGAGTCGTCTCATGCGGTGGCATATGCAATGAGAGTGGCTCGCAAAATGAGAAGTAATCAGACTATTGTAATCACATTGTCGGGAAGAGGCGACAAGGATGTCGAAGTTGTAGAGAGGTACATTGGTGAGAATGTCGAGAATTCAGGATAAGTTCGCGAGTCTGCAGTCAAAAAATCAGAAAGCCCTGATAGCATACGCCATGGCAGGATACCCAAATGATTCCGATACGATTTCCATAGTACGCAGTCTAGTGAAAGGAGGTGCAGACATCATCGAGATAGGGCTACCATTCTCTGACCCGCTTGCTGATGGGCCAGTTATTCAAAATGCCAGCTTTCAAGCCCTACAGAAGGGCATGAACCTTGAAAGGTTTTTGAGGATAGTCAGGAGGATCAGGAAAGAGACTGAAATTCCGCTTGTCCTAATGACCTATTCTAACCTCTTGTACCATATAGGTTATGAGAGGTTTGTCACCATAGTTAAAAAGGCAGGGATAGATGGCATAATCCTTCCCGACATGGCAATAGAGGAGGCAGGCAAATACTTGAAGGTGCTAAAAAGACTAGGAATGGATGCAATATTCCTAATTTCGCCCAACACCTCCAAGGAAAGGATAAGAAGGATAGCTGGGGTATCAAATGGGTTCGTATATCTGGTTTCAGTCTATGGTACAACCGGAGGTATCCAGAAACAGTTCCAGCGCTACACAATAGATGCCATAAAAAACGCAAAAGAGATACTTGGTGGCAGAATCCCCCTTGGCGTCGGATTCGGGGTAAACAACCCCGAGCAGGCAAGATCTGTCTTGCATGCTGGGGCGGACGCCATAATTGTTGCAAGTGCCTTCCTCAGGCTGATTGAGAAAAATCCACGATCTGCAATAAATTCAAAAATTACCCTTCTTGCAAAAAAACTAAAGAAAACCACGATCTCAATAAACAAATAAAAATACCATAAATCCATCATAGATATGCAGACTGATACAAAATATATTTTTGTGACAGGTGGCGTAATGTCAGGTCTTGGAAAAGGCGTGGTTTCATCATCCGTCGCAAAACTTCTCCAACTATCCAATCAGAAGGTCTCCTGCGTAAAGATTGACCCGTACTTGAATTATGATGCAGGTACGATGAATCCCATAGCACATGGTGAAGTTTTCGTTACGGATGACGGCGGAGAATGCGATATGGACATTGGCAACTACGAGAGATTCCTCAACCAGAGCATACCCAAGACCCATAACATTACCACGGCTCAGATTTATTCTAGCGTGATAGAGGCGGAACGGAGGGGAGAGTACTTGGGGGCATGTGTGCAGATAATACCGCATGTGACAGATGCCATAAAAGACAGGATAAGGTCAATTTCTAAATCCGAAGGATTGGACGTCCTTGTCGTAGAGTGCGGTGGCACTGTAGGAGACATAGAGAGTCTTCCCTTCTTAGAGGCGTTAAGACAGATGAGGCTAGAAGAGGGGTCCGACAAAGTAATATTCATACACGTAACGCTTGCCCCCTCCCTTGACGTAGTGGGCGAACAGAAAACCAAACCGACGCAGCACAGCGTCCAAGAGTTGAGAAGGATCGGCATACAGCCTGACCTTATGGCGGTAAGATGCACGAGACCCCTTGAGACATCAGCCAAGAGGAAGATATCGCTATTTTCCAACGTATCAGAAAGGGATGTATTCTCATGCCATGATGCAGATTCCATTCTGATGGTACCACAGATGCTCTACGACCAGGGAATAGTGGATATTATTTTCAAGAAATTTGGCAAGGTGGGACTTGTAAACACATCGGCCAACTGGGACAGGTGGAACTCCATAGTAAACTCATTTGCAAACCCCGGGGAGCAGGTAAGGATTGCAATGGTGGGCAAGTACGTAAAGTTGGCTGACAGCTATGTTAGCGTAAACCATGCGTTAAAACATGCCGGAGCCAAGATTGGCAAGAACGTGGTTATTGACTGGATAGATTCTGAGGAGCTCAATGGAGAGATCGACAAACTGATACAGTATCACGGAATAATCGTTCCAGGCGGGTTTGGAGAACGCGGGGCAGAGGGGATAATCAGGACGGCGAACTTTGCGAGGGAAAAAAACATACCGTATCTCGGGATATGTTTTGGCTTCCAACTGGCCGCAGTTGCATTTGGCAGGTACGTGTGCGGACTTGGGGATGCAAACTCCACGGAGATAAACCCGCATACGAAGGACCCGGTGATAGACCTCCTGCCGGAGCAGAAAATGGTGGAAAAGAAGGGAGGCTCTCTGAGGCTTGGTGCTAACGAGGTCAAGGTAGAGGATGAGACCCTAGGATTCAAGATCTACAAATCAAACACAGTTTCCAAAAGGCACAGGCACAGGTACGAGTTCAACCAGAGTTATTTGGAACTTTTTAACTCAAAAGGCCTAAAGTTCTCAGGACATAGTGACAGCAAAAAAAGGATGGAAATTCTAGAGTTGCCAGGTCACAGGTTTTACCTTGGCGTCCAGTTCCACCCTGAATTTAGCAGTAGGCCCGGATATCCGGAAGAATCATTTGAGGCATTCGTAAAGGCGGCATCCGCGGTTTGATTATTTTGGGACCTCGTAAATTCGCTGCCTAGTGTCTCGCAGAGAGACACGCCTTTTTACATAGCCTTTATCCAGCAGGTGCCTCAGAGCAAGGCGTACAGTCCTGTCAGGCAGCAGAGTTTTTGCGGCGAGCTCCTTCTGTGTGAGCGCCCCTTCATACTCTAGTGTCTTGAGTAGCAGTTTTGAGCTTGGGGGCATGTTCAACAGCTCGTCAGCGAGTTTTACTTTTTTAGCCATGGCAGAGACAGTAGTCGAGTCCTTCTTCATTCGTATTATATTAGCAGGCTGTGGAAACTTGGTGCACTCGACAATCTTGTCAACCTTGAACCTGTCCTTGCCATCCATTACTACCTCGCATCTCAAGCTCGAAGATATGTCATCCACTTCTATGAAGCTGTCCTCTGGTACTATGAGAGGTCTTCTTGTGATGTCTAGGGAATTAACGGAAACGATGCATAACACGCGGGATCCTTGGTAAATGGCGGGACCTCCGGCAGACATGGAGTATGCCGACGAGCCTATGGGTGTAGACACTATGAGGCCGTCGCTACTATCGTGCCAGAATTCCTCGCCGTTTACGCGAAGTACATGCTCAACCAGAGTGGCGCTCTTTGATGAGAATATAGCAACGTCATTTAGGGTTGGATAGACATTCTTGCCGTCGATCTTCACACCAACCCTTGTCAGGTGTTCTATGGAAAAATCGCCCTTTTTTAGCCGGTTGAGATATGTTGGAAACTCCTTTAGGTCAGTTTGGGCCATGTATCCGCCGGACTCAAACTCGTTGATTCCAAGCACAGGTATGGTACTGTTCATGAAACGGTGGAAATATGATCTCACGCCTCTGTCCCCTCCAGCCACTACAACATAATCTACCTCCTTGGCAAGAGGTTTGTTTGAAAGTACGAATGTTTCTATACCGTGACTCTCAAGAGCCAGGCGAACGGATTTTACAGTTTGATCCTGATCTTGGCTGTAGACTGCGACCTTCATATCGTGGAGAAGTCACCCACACAATAAAAGCTTAGACTTCGGAGAACTTTACTAGGTTGTACAGGTAGGCCGCGTTTTGCTGGATTGCTCCAGGATGTGGCGTCTTCGACAGCCCTATGGACTTTGTTTCGAGCGCGGCCTGGGCTGCTCCCACCGCAAAGCAGATTGCCCAAAGCGAGTCTCTCTCCTTGAGGTAGGAGCACGCAAAGGCCGAGCAAAAAATATCGCCCACTCCAGTAGTATCACTTATTGTCATATCTGGAATGCGGAGGCTGTACATCCGATCCTTGACAAGCATTGTTATTTCCTGTTTGTTGGTGTAAAGGACATGTTTTGCCCCTCTTTTTTGAAGTGCAAGCATGGCGTCCCTCTCTCTTAACCCAGTAAGATGGAAGGCTTCCTCGGGATCGGTCTTGATTGCTGTCACCTTGGAAATGTCAAGTAACGTCCGGTCAAGAAATATCCTGCCAGAATTATCTACACGACGAAGATACCCTTGCGGGTCGAGTAGGAGGAAGTTGGAGCTTTCGCGAATCTCATCCAGTGTTTCCTCTGCCACTTCATTGAAGACTGGGCTTATAATGAAGCCGTCGGCGTCAGAAGAGTGGTATTCTACAGGGTCGCACATAGACTTTAGATACAGTTCCCTTTCTGCCCCGCGGATATCTAGTAGGAACCTCGTTGTGGGCGTGTTCGAGAATGACCTTTCGGGTAGAGGCAGACCCAATATCTCTATGTCTTGTTTGAACTTAAAGTCAGGCCCCACCTTGGTGTGAAGTTCGACGCCAAAGCCCATCTTCTTTGCCGTAAGGCCGCAGTATGTTGCCGGCCCGCCGGGAGTTTCCACGACATTGCCGTTTCTGGAAATCTCATCTATTGTACAATGAGACAGTATGGCAATCTCCATCAATTATACCCTCATATCTTTCCATTTAGTCCTTTTCTGTCCATTCCCCTGTAGGCAAGCAAAATTATGGACTCTCCCCTCACAGGTGGCCGAATTTGGACGGGGAAAGAAACGCACCTACTCGCAGAGGTTGAATTTGTAGGCCTACAAGATATCTTGAGGGTCATTTCTGTGATAAACCACACCAGTCAAATTGGTTTATTTAGAGGCACATTACAGGTAACTCATGCCGTTAAAGCGTGCAAGCAGAGGGCGAAGGAAGGGTGGCAAAGGATCTTCTGATCGAATCCAGTGCACCAACTGCGGCGCAACAGTACCTCGTGACAAGGCAAAAAAAGTGACATCCAGGCTGAACTTGGTGGAACATAGTCTCGCAAAGGAACTCAGGGCCCAAGGCGCATATATTGCAGCTCCAACAGTGCTCAAGTACTACTGCATCTCCTGCGCAATTCACTTTGGCATCCTGAAGATAAGGTCTGCTGACTCGAGGCATCAGACAGGCAGGCTCCGCTAGTTACCAAGATTTTTTGAGGCAAATGCAATCCGCTGGAAAAGAGTTATGCCTGCAAGGATGATTACTATTCCGACCGCATATTTCAAGAATACAGGACCTATCATCCCGACAATCGCGATGACTAACAGTCTTTCTGCACGTTCACCTATTCCAATCCCCTGCAACCTGATACCGAGAGATTCGGCGCGGGAGCGCGTATAGCTTACAAGCAGTGACATGGTAATGGCCAACAGGACCAAATATCCTGGAGAATAGTTCCCAATGAGAATGCCAAGAAATATTGCAACCTCGGCAATCTTGTCAAATACTGAATCCAGGAATGCACCCCTCTTGGAGGTTTTCCCAGTGACTCTCGCAACCTGACCATCCACAATGTCAAAGAAGCCAGAGATGAGCAGGAGTATGCCCCCTACAACAAATGAGTATTGCATGTGCGATGCATAGGCTATTGCAGAGGCAAAGGCAAAGCCGAGTCCCATACCAGTCCAGAAGTTGGCAGAAAGACCTGTTGAGGCAAATGTTTTACCTAACTTTTCTAGTACCGGTTTTAGCCCCTCTCTGAGGTTATTGAGCATCTTTTACTCCCAAATGCCCTTTAAGATTAAAGGGTTTATGTCCAAGATTCCAATAATCCTCAAATAATATGGGGTGGAAGGGGTCCCATGGGTATCATAGCAAAGGGCGCAAAATGCAACGTCCTTGGCTGCGACAAAGATGGCGTTCGTTCGCTGACAACTTCCAAGGTGGAGGGCACTGGCCTGAGCGTCTCCGGCGGGAAGAAGACGGTTCTATGCAAGGAACATTACAAAGAATGGAAGAAGGCCACTAAAGAAGACCGCGACGTAGAACGGGCAAGATACGACAGATTCTAGAAGATCATGTTCCTATTTGCAACAAGAACATTCCGACGAGAGCCTTTATAATGCCCTCATTTGTCAGAAAATCCGATGAAGTCAAAACCAATAGGCGCACTATTTGGAGTTTTGGCTCTAGTTGCTGTAATTGCAGTAGCTCAACCGGCTTATGCAGCAAACGTGCAGGTAACAATTAGCAGCGGCGCGTCAAATACCAAGGGAGCGTGCACGTCGACCGATTGCTTCAACCCGCAGGTTGTTAACGTCAACGTTGGTGACACCGTCACATGGACAAACGCTGACACGGTAGGGCACACTGCAACAAGTGGTAAGCCATCAGACAATCAGACAGGTACTGTCTTTGACAGCAGTTTGATTTCAGCTGGCAAATCATATACCACCCCAGCTTTTACCACTGCAGGCACCTACAGCTATTTCTGTCAGGTCCATCCTTGGATGACAGGAGAGATAATAGTGGGGGCAGCAGGAGCAACTAGTCCAGCAACGACAAGTAGCAGCAATATGACTGGAACTTCTAACATGACAACTTCAAACATGACAACTTCTAACGCAAGCAGTCAAGCAGTTCCGGAATTTGGTCCAGTGGCGTCACTAGTTCTTGTATTAGCAATCATTAGTGTCGTCATATTCACCTCAAAGACTAGAGGATTCCTAAAACTCTAGATCCCTATTTTTCATTTTTATTATTTTGTTCTTTTCCTATTGGCAAAATAGGTCTCTGTCAAACCCTTGTAATACTCGTCAAGCTTCTTGTATAGGCGCTTGGGTTTTCTGGGCTTTTCAGTACTCAGTGCGTAGAGACAAAGCACAGGAAATGCGATGGTAGCATCGGCATATACCATGATGACGTCCTCGTGGGAATCTTTCACCTTGCCCCAACTCTTACCTTCCTGAAGGGTGGCTCCTGATAGACCCCCTGTGTCAGGCCGGGCATCTGTTATCTGAATTATGTAATTCTGACCGCCATGTCCTAGGCCTAGGATCTGGTCGAGTAGTGGGCCTGTCTGCTGGGCTGTATTTTTTGGAACGCCTCCTCCGATCTCCACGATCCCAGATTTTTTAGAGTTGTATACTATTGCTGCCTGCTCTATTATTTCCCTTACAAAATCAAGACTGTAGGGTTTGTTTGCAAGTCTTAGTGGAGCAAGATCTAAGGCAAGTGATGAGTCCTTCAGGGTTGAGATGTAAACTGGCACGTCGTAATCATAGGCAGTAACGACGAAGCTTTTTTGAGGGTTCTTCGAATTTTCCTTTGAGTACCTCCCCATGGCATGACAAAATTCTGCAGTGGTAAAGGGCTTGTCAGTAAGACCGTTGGAAAACATTTTCTGCACTATCCTGTCCTCTGCCTTGAGCGTCTCCTCCCCTTTGATGTAAACATCCCTTATCCTTACAATGTCCTTTTCATACAAAATCATATCATCTACCTCGAAGTGACCCTGCTTAACTGGAAGGTTCCATGCAAAATGATCTTCATGATATACATTTGCGCCTGTAGAGACAATCCAGTCGATGAATCCCTTTTCGATGAGCGTCTTGAAGAGGCCTCCAAAGCCAACCGGCGTCATGGCACCGGATACTGTAAGGCAGATGGTAGCATCGTCTTCTATCATCCTGCAGTAAAGCTTTGCTGCCTCACCAAGCTGGCGTGCGTTGTAACCGGTGCTTGCGAAGAGTTCGACGAGATCATCAATGCCCATCCCAGGCTCAACCTTGAGATGCGGTATGTCCCTACCGTGAAAATTATGGGGATCCACGAACGGGTAATCGAAATCAGGGTTAAATAAATACTTGCCATTGTCCTACGATTGGAATCCTTTCCTGCGCCAGGACCCGCGGTTAAGAGGTGGGTAGTTTTACCTCGGTCGCAAAATGTCTCGATACTTCGTTGTGCATGTCAACATGTGATTTTTCTTTGAAAACCAAGTTGCATCTGTAACACTTCCATGCTGTCATGCTCACTTGTACCTTATTGAGATTTTGATATATAAGAGACGCGTAGGATTTCCACTCTTGAGATCGAAGTGATGAAAAATCTCAGGTCAAAAGTTGCGGCTTGCAGAGATTTTTGCACATAGTATTTTAGTAAGTCGGAAGCACTGGTGGTAAATGCGACCGTTCAGGCAGGGCAGATGGGACCTCGAGGAACTTGTCAAAGATCAGGACTCGCCTGCCTTCAGGAGGCAGCTTGGAGAGATAGAATCCAAGGTAAAGGCTTTTGAAAAAAACAGGGGAAATCTTTCATCAAGAATGTCGGCAATGAGGTTCATTACGATCCTCAAGTCGTTAGAGGAGATAACAGAGAGATTCAGTGTTGTTTCTGGGTACGCTTCACTTGAATACTCCTCAGATACCCAGTCTGACAGGGCCACATCCCTTCTGACAAGGATGAGCAAGATAGGTTCCGAGATTGACAACCGGACGCTATTTTTTGACCAATGGTGGAAAAAGTACCTCGATGAAGGAAACGCCAGAAGGTTGATGAAAAATGCCGGCGATCTGCAAGAATTTCTTAGGCATAAGAGGACATTGGCCAGATATTCATTGTCCGAGCCGGAAGAAAAAATAATCAACACGCTGGATGTTACAGGTCATTCAGCTCTTGTGAAACTTTACGACAAGATTACTAACGCCTTCCAGTTCAAGGTGAGGATTAATGGAAAGGAGAGGACATGCACTAGGGAGGAGCTAAGCCAGTTTGTCAGGAGTCCAGTGGCAAAGACGAGAAGGCATGCCTACGAAGTCCTGCTCTCACAATTTGACAGCCACAAGGGAGTTTTGGGAGAGATTTACCAGAACATAGTGCAGAATTGGAGGGATGAATGTGTCCAGATTCGCGGGTATGAATCGCCAATCTCCGTTAGAAATATTGGAAATGATGTTGATGACATGACGGTAGAATCTCTTATCCATGTTTGCAGAAGAAATGCGGATGTTTTTAGAAAATTTTTTGCCTTGAAAGCACGATTATTGAAGATTGAAAAACTTTGGAGGTATGACATCTATGCTCCTATGCCGAAAAAGGAAGAAAAGCGCCACACGTATGATAGCGCGGTGAGGATGGTCCTTGAGACCCTCCATGATTTCAGCCCCCGTCTTGGGGAGATGGCAAGACGAGTTTTTGTTGAGAACCACGTAGACTCGCAGATAAGACATGGGAAAAGGAGTGGCGCCTTTTGCAGTACCATTGGGCCGAAGATAACGCCTTTTGTATTGTTGAACTTCAAAGGTAAGAGCAACGATGTTTTCACCATGGCACATGAGTTAGGACATGCCATACACAGCATGTCGGCCTCAGGCAAATCCATCTTCATACAGGAAGCGCCGCTTCCTCTTGCCGAGACGGCTTCCACTTTTTCGGAGATGCTCCTTTTTGACAAGATCCTCAATCATGTTTCCCAGAAAGAGCAACAATCCATCCTTTTGGAACATATTGACGACCTCTACGCCACTGTGGGAAGACAGGCATTTTTTACCATCTTTGAGATTGCCGCCCATGAAAAGATAGGCAAAGGTGCAACCGTGAAGGACCTGTCAGAAGTTTATATGGCATCACTTAGGGAGCAGTTCGGCTCCTCTGTCAAGATGACACCCGATTTTGCTATAGAATGGACGTGCATACCACACTTCTTCCACTCGCCATTTTACTGCTATTCATATTCTTTTGGGAATCTATTGTCGTTGTCACTCTTCCAGCAATACAAGACAGAAGGAAGTTCGTTTGTGCCCACATATGAGGCCATTCTTTCCTCGGGTGGAGCGAAGAAGCCCGAGAAGCTCCTAAAGGAGAATGGAGTAGACATTACCACAGAGAGATTCTGGCAAGATGGATTTAACTACATTAAGAACCAGACAAAGAGGCTCGAAAATGTATTAGATTAAAGCGCCTGGCAGCCAAGCGCCCTCGACTGCCAGGCATGTTCCCCTACGGTTTGAACCGATGTCAAACTGCAGATTATTTTATTATAATTTAAACCATTTGAAGGCGAAGGGATCGGCTGCGATTACAGGTTTTCAGCAGTGATAATTTGATTCCCTCTTTTTATGATATCACGTGGTCAAACTTTCATGAAAACAGATGGGTGAATCAACGGTGTGACAAAAGAGTACCAGTTATTCGTAGAGCCGTCAGGGAGTACACCTACCTTCAAGAAGAGTTTTGAGATTGTTGAGAGGAAAGGCATAGGGCATCCCGACACAATCTGCGACCTCATGATGGAAGAAGTCGAGATAGCACTTTCGAGGCTATACTTGGAGGTCACTGGGTCAGTTCAACACCACAATATGGACAAGGCACTACTGGTTGCAGGACAGAGCGAGAACAAATTTGGAGGTGGGAAAGTGACCAAGCCAATGAGGCTTGTTGTAGGAGACAGAGCAACCTTTGACGGCACGGTTTCGCGAAGACGGATAGAAGAGACTGTAACGAGTGTCTGCAATAGTTGGTTTGAGAATAATATGAGGTATGTTAGAAAAAACGATGTTGAATACCAGCTTGAGATCGGGCAGGCCTCAGGAGAACTCCGTTCAATCTTTTCCGGGCCAACATGGATGGGGGCAAACGATACGTCGGCGCTGGTAGGATATGCCCCCATGACGGAAACAGAAAATTCTGTCCTTCAGACTGAGGAATTTTTAAACTCCGGCAAGTTCAAGTCAGAGTTTTGCGAGTCTGGCGAGGACATAAAGGTGATGGGTTTTAGGAACAAGGACTCGCTCGAGCTTACCATTGCCATGGCATTTGTGGATTCTTGGGTTCCATCAGAGGAAAGATATTTCCAGCGCAAATCAGAGATGGTACAGACGTTGGAAGAGTTCCACAGGAACATGGGAAGGTTCCGAGATGTACGGATAACCATGAACAATTTGGACCGACATGGGATGGGGTTAGAAGGATTGTATTTGACTGTGCTTGGAACCTCGGCTGATAATTCAGACTCGGGGCAGGTGGGAAGAGGCAACAGGGCTAACCGGCTTATCTCGTTGAGCAGACCTGCCGGGTCAGAGGCAATTGCAGGCAAGAATGCCGTAAGCCACATAGGTAAAATTTACAACATGATGTGCTTCAAGATTGCAGCCGAGATATACAGGGAAATCCCGGATTTGGAAGAGGTGTTTGTCTGGATGTATAATTCAATAGGAAGGAGGATAGACCATCCAAAGGCAGTGGTGATACAGTCCTCGTCAAAGAGTCCTGTCAGAGACCCTACAATAGAGGAAATAGTGGCAGAAAACATCTCGGGTATGGATGAATTTTGCAAATACCTCATGTCTGGCAAGGCTTTAGTCGCTTGACAAGGGGGTCTGATTCTGTCCGCTTCTTGAAATGTTAACCATGTTGAAGACTAAAAAACAAATTCAAAGCGTCTTTCGTTATATCCCTTCGCCAGCCCACCCACTATTGGAATGCTGTTTCCGCAAAATACGCATCTGTTGTTTTTGTCTAGATCCCACTTTAGAATTTCAAAGTTGAACCTGTGAACAACTACCTTTCCACATTCGGGGCAATACGTGTGTTCAAGCGGGTGACCGGGGACATTTCCAACATAGGCATATTTCAAACCCACCTTTTTTGCTACCGCATGGTGTTTTTCAAGAGTATCTAGCGGGGTTTCTTGAAATTCCATCATTTTGTAGTGGGGGAAAAACCTCAGAAAATGGATGGGCATGTCTGGGCCGAACAGGTCATATACAAACTTGCAAAGCCTCTCTGCTTGATTTAGGTCATCCCCTACCCTTGGAACGACAAGATCTGTAATTTCAACGTGAATTTTCGTCTTATCATGGATTTCAACCAAGGTATCAAAAACACACTGCGCGTTTGGAATCCCGACATACTTCCTTACAAAGTTGTCCTCACCGTTTCCCTTGAAGTCCACAGTTATGCAATCCAAGAACTCATTCATCAAAGCTACAGATTGAGGAGTGCCGTACCCGTTTGAAACAAATACATTGAATAGTCCCTTCCCCCTTGCAAGTACCCCGCAATCCCGTGCGAACTCCAAAAATATGGCAGGTTCGTTGTATGTATAGGCAATCCCCTGAACTCCGCGTTCAATTGCAAGGTTGACTATCTGCTCTGGAGAAATGTCCGAGCCCTCGATCTTCCTGCGTTGACTCAGGTCGAAATTCTGGCAGTATTTGCACAACCAGTTGCAACCAGTGGTTCCTATTGAAAGGACTTGCGATCCCGGCTTGTAATGAGTGACTGGTTTTTTTTCTATCGGATCAATATGGCATGCAGCAACTTTCCCGTATACAAAAAGGACTAATTTTCCGTCCTTGTTTCCACGGACACCGCAGAGGCCAGTCTGCCCTCTCCCCAACTCGCAGTACCTACCGCAAGCCAAACATCGTACCTTGTCATATTGGGTCCTCTCATAGAGTATGGCTTCCTTTTCCAATGCTCAAAAATGCCGGGTTTTCAATATTAAGATGATACCTGTTTTTCACCATTGGTAATTTCTCGTGCAATGACGATTTTCACATCTTCTGTCCGATTGGGGAGGTTCCTAGAATCTAGCGATTATCAAATCAAAGTACGCCTCCCTTGACAGGCTCGGCGGAGAGTCTGGGCTTGCCAAATACGTCTGATATCTTCTTGTACCAGTCGAGTTCTGTTTGGGAGAGCGGTCTTATTTTTTTCATCGCCTCCTCAATGTGATTCATGCATACTCTAAGTTCCTTTGCATTCTTTTCCGCCATGCCGGCGTCAGGATATTTAGCAACATGTTCGCGCATGGCAAGCATGACAGCAGCTGAGGCTATTGAGGCTATATCCGCCCCCGTGTAGCCCTCTGTAAGTTGGGCAAGTTTTTCCAGCTTCACCTCAGTGGCAAGTGGAATTTTTTTTGTATGGATTTTTATGATCTGGATTCTAGACTCGAGATCGGGCGGAGGAAGGTAGATCATCCTGTCAAACCTACCGGGCCTCAATAGAGCAGGATCCACAATGTCGGGGCGGTTGGTGGCTGCAATTACTACGACATTCCTTAGGACCTCTAGGCCGTCAAGCTCAGTCAATAGTTGGCTAATCACCCTCTCTGTGACATGCGAATCACCAAATTCTCCTCCACGGACAGGTGCTATGGCATCTATCTCGTCGAAGAATATTATGCAGGGAGCCGCTTGCCTTGCCTTTCGGAAGACTTCGCGCACGCCCTTCTCAGACTCGCCCACCCATTTGGACAGAAGTTCTGGGCCCTTTATGCTGATGAAGTTCGCCTCACTCTCGTTTGCAACTGCCTTTGCGATGAGGGTTTTGCCCGTTCCAGGCGGGCCGTAGAGGAAGATACCCTTAGGAGGCGAGGCCCCGGAATACGAAAAAAGTTCCCTGTACCGGAGGGGCCATTCAACCGCTTCTAGAAGCTCCTGTTTTACCTTTTCAAGTCCCCCTACATCAGCCCATTTCACGTTAGGAATCTCGACGAATACTTCCCTCATTGCGGAGGGTTCCATCTCGGCGAGAACGGCAGTAAAATCCTCCATGGTTACCTGGATCTTGTTGAGGATTTCACGCGGTATGCTCTCTTGGGAGAGATCTACTGAGGGTAGAACGCGCCGAAGGGCTCTCATTGCTGCCTCCTTTGACAGGGCTTGAAGGTCTGAGCCAACGTAACCGTGGGTCACATCAGCAAGTTTTTCAAGCCTGACATTATCGGTAAGCGGCATTCCACGCGTGTGAATCTGAAGGATCTCAAGCCTTCCATCCCTGTCTGGAATTCCAAGTTCGATCTCCCTGTCAAACCTGCCAGTCCTCCTCAGGGCCGGATCTATCGCGTTTATTCTGTTGGTTGCCCCAATTACCACTACCTTTCCCCTTGCAGAGAGACCATCCATCAAGGAAAGTAACTGTGCCACCACCCTTCTTTCAACTTCCCCTGAAACCTCCTCTCTTTTTGGTGCTATGGAGTCAAGCTCGTCTATGAAGATTATGGATGGGGCGCTGGCTTCGGCTTGCTTGAAGATCTCCCTGAGTCGCTCCTCGCTCTCGCCATAGAATTTACTCATTATCTCAGGACCCCCAATTGAGAAGAAATTTGCGTTCGATTCATTAGCAATCGCCTTCGCAAGCAATGTTTTTCCAGTGCCCGGAGCGCCATACAGAAGTACGCCCTTGGGTGCTTCCACCCCTAGCCTTTTGAATAGTTCCGGGTGCCTCAATGGTAAGTCCACCAACTCCCTGACTTTCGATACCTCGTCCTTCAAACCTCCAATGTCCTCATAGGTAACGGATGGAATTCCTCCCTCTCCTTGTGGCTTTGCAACCATTTCAGAAATTGCGACCTTGGTGTCCTTTTCCACTATGACCGCACCGGTCGGGTTTGTCGAGGTAATCACTAGATCGATCCTCTGGCCCATTATGGAGATGGGTACTGTATCGCCCTTGCTTACAAGCTGGCCATTTAGGATCTCTTCTGCAAGGTATTCCTCCACGCCGTTGATCCTCAACGGTTCCGTAGGAGCAAGTGTTATCGATTTAGCTTCGCTTACCTTTACTTTTTTAACGAACACCCTGTCCCCAATCCCAACATCCAGCCTGTTTCGAATGTAGCCATCTATCCTTATCAGGCCCTTTCCTTGATCATTTGAATATGCAGGCCAGTTGAGTACCGTTGTCTTGTTCTTTCCAGCAGTGATCTCAATGGCATCCCCGCCCGACAGGTTCAATTTCTCGGCTACTTGCGGATCGATCCGCGCAATTCTGCGGCCTACATCATTTTTGTTTGCTTCAGCAACCGTGAGGGAGTCCAGCTCCTTCAGGATGTTACCGTCTTTCATAATAATTAAGATTGGTTAACCGTTAATATCATGATTGCAAATTATCACACCTGAAAATATCCGCCAGTACGGTTTGAGGAAGCATTCATTCTACCTTAATTGATTTTCCTTTTTGCTGGGAAGTTTTTTTGAAGATTATCTCCAGGACACCATTTTTGTAAGTAGATCGGACAGACTCGTTATCAGCCTCGGGGGGAATCTCGACGGACCTTCTGTATTTTCTGGTAGTTGCCTGCGCAGAAATCTCCACAACATGATCGTGTGCGCTAACCTGAATATTTTCTTTTTCCACACCGGGCATTTCTAGGACTACCTTGATTTCATTCTCTGAAGTGATTACGTCTGCAAGAGGCTCTCGTTCTGCCGTAAGTTGCGGGCCTTCTGCAAGGTTAGGCTTTACATTGCCGAATTCCCGTACCTGCGGCTTTCCATCTGGGCCTATAGTCATAGAATACCCATATACTATTGGTCCGACCTCCCGAACCTTGCTGCCCTCTGGAGTCTCGTATTCACGTATGAGTTCCTTCGGTGCCTTTGGAAGCTTCTTGTACTGCTCTTCAAACATTCGTTCAAACTCCCGCCTTAGCTCGTCGATATCACTGAAAGGTGAAGGGCCCAAGCCGAATCTCGGTTTCCTCCATCTTCGAAACCAATCATTGAAATCTTCATCCCAGTTGCTCATGAGGTCTGATTGGCAATCATATTATTTTAAGAAATTTCAGATTATCAGCAATGAAAATCAAGAGTTTCGCCCTAATTCAAGCATCCCTCTAACCGATTGGCAGGAAAATCAGAACATGTTTTGGATTTTCTACCCAGTTTAGTTCCTAGGAGTCCAAATTTACGGAGTCCAAAGATATTTTATTTTCTCTTGCCACAATACTCACAAGTGAAATATCCAAGGTGCTGCAACAAGGAGCCGGAATACCTGATTACTTATGACTGTGGTCCCGATCCCCAGGAAACCATGCTGGTATGCAAAGATCATTTCAAGGAAGAGCCTTTCCAGCGGTTTGCCGTAAAGATTGAAAAGTTGCGTGGGTAGACTTAATAAATCGGCCCAAAAAGTGGCATTAAATGAAGTATGTCAGCTTTTTGATCGTCATTGCGATATTGGTAAGCTCCTTTGCAAGCGCCTATGCCCAGCAACCTCAGCTTGCCACCTATCGTGAGACGGCACAGGTGCTAGTAGATGAGAAGATTCAGAATCGGACCACTGCATTTGTCACATTAAGTAGCACCAGCCCTCTCGAGATGAGAGTTCCAACTTCACTAGACCAGAAGATTTCCAATGCTGCAAATGTCACATCAGTAGCCATCACTAATGCAAGCCCCTGTGTCGAGGGGGTAAACGACCAGACATGCATAATTTTTACAATTTATTCCCCGTCCCTCATTGAATCGTACAATATTACGAAGATACAAAGTACAGCGAAGGCAATTGGAGACACTCTCATAAATGACACCAACAAGGCATTCGTGTTGGATGCAAAGTTCTGGGAAGTTTATGTGCAGCCAAAGGGTGTGTTTAGCCAAGCATTGGGGACATCAGGTACCCTTGTTGGAAACAGGACAATATCCGTTGTATACGCTGCGCCGCAGGTAAAGTCATCATATCTGTTTGATCAACTTTCAACAATTCTCTTGCCCTCCCAGATTCGGAATGCCGGAGGTTTCTACAATGTGGCGAAGATGATGGCGGACATGCCAAACTCGACTGTGACCTTTGCAATTACCCCAACCACCAACAACAACCAGTCGATATACCAGTTCCAAGTATCTACCAGCAAGCCCATAAGAGGTGAGGTGCGACAGATAAACCCCTTGGATATGTTTGGCATCTCACAGCTTAACAGATCATCGTATTTTAGCGGAGGTTTCTTCCCACTCAACTCGCTCCTTGAAGTTTCCATAATTTCCGACAATGACACTACGGCGATAACTGGACATGGTGGAGAAATCATCCCGACAAATAGCCAAGGCATTCCAACGGACCTTACCAAGGCAGGTTGGGTGTTTGACCCCTCCTCGGGCCAGCGGATAACAGGGATATACCTCTTTGGAAAGTCGGCCTCCGTGACGAGTAGTGACCTTGCCCTATCAGTTGGCAACTCCGCATCTCCCGTAAATCTTTTGCCAGCAAACCAGAAACAGAACGGTGGAACTGCGTTGGGAGGTAGCGATTATTCCACCTACGCAATCATAGGAATCGTGATTGCTGGCGGGGCTGCCATCTTCCTCTTCACAAGGCGAAGATAGTCAAAGTATAAGGACGGCGGCCGCAAAGACTGTAGTCCACCTTCCCTGCGGATCTCCCACAGCACTTTGTGTAATGTTCCGCGTCTTGTATATCTGGCCAGATATCTTCCACTGCTGCTTTTTTTCATCCCAGCTCTTGTTTATATCGAACTCTATACCGAGGGATGATGCGAGCATCTGGGCTGCAATGTCTTCCGCATACTCGCCTGCCTCTCTCTCTGTCTCTCCAAAAGAGTGGTATTCAGACAGGTAGCCGTACTTTGTCTTGTCCTTGGGCTCAGCAATACCAACAGATGCCGCAAGGAGCCGATGGGGTTCGTTTGTCTCGTTTCTTGCATAAATTACAAACTGGACGCTGCCTGGCCTGATGAGCTTCAAGCCTTCGGCCCTGGAGATAAGCTTTGCGTTGGGCGGGAATATGCTTGAGATGAGAACTATGTTTGTCCCAGCTATTCCTGCGTCACGCAGAGCATACTCAAAGCTAGTAAGTCTATCCGGATGAACGCCCTTACCCCTTGTAAGGAATAGTTTTTTAGCAACAAGATCTAGCACGAATCCATTCTAATTTCGGATCTTTAAAAATTTATTGAAAGGGTGAGAAATTAGTCGAGCGATTGCAGAGCATCCACTATTTGTTGCCCGTGGGATTCCACCTTTACATCCCGGAATATTTTTGCGGCCTTTCCATCCTTGCCGATTATGAAGGTGGATCGCTTGGCAAGGCCCGCCAAGTTGAGTCCAGCATATGCCTTGCAGGTGGATTTGGTTGGGTCGCTCAGGTGTAGGTACGGGATCTTATATTTGTCTACAAACGCCTTCTGGTCCTCCACCGTGTCTATCGAGATGGCAAAAAGTTCTGCGTTTTGTCCTGCTATCTTAGGATACGCCGTTATTGTAGCCTCTGCCATCTGGAAAACCTTTTTCGAGGGGCATGCAAAGAGGTGGTTTTTCGGATAAAAACAGAGAACGATTTTCTTCTGACCCCTGAATGAACTTAGTTTTATCGTCCTTCCATCGTTTGCTACAAGCTCAAAGTCAGGTGCCATATCACCTTCATTCATGATTTTACATTGGCTCCACAGGTTTAAGACCTTTTCATGCCTTGCAGGGTCCGAGTTCTCTAGATCAGATATGACTTTTTGAACGTCTTCTGGTAGAGTTTTACCGAGTCCATGACTGTTTTTCTCGCATTTGCCGCGTTACCCCATCCATTTATCTCCACCTTCTTTCCCTCAAGTTGCTTGTATACCTGGAAGAAGTGCGCAATCTCTTTGAGGTGGTGTTTTTCAACGTCCCCTATGTCCTTCATACCAGCGTACCTGGGATCGTTTTTCGCCACGCATAGTATCTTGTAATCCATCTCGTTCGAGTCTCTCATCCGCAGGAGCCCTATCGGTCTTGCCTCTATCAGGACTCCCGGATAAGTAGGATTAGTTACAAGGACGAGGGCATCAAGTGGATCTCCATCCTCTGCAAATGTTTGCGGTATTATTCCGTAATCGCCCGGATAGTAGAGGGGGGAAAAGAGAACCCTGTCAAGTTTCATTATGTTGTTTTTTTTGTCATATTCGTATTTGTTTTGAGATCCCTTTGGTATCTCTATGATTACGTTGAGGACGTGTGGTACTTTGGGTCCTGTCTCAATATCGTGCCACAAGTCCATGACGAATACCTCAGATGGGGCCTAATTTAATTGACATTCTGTTCCCGCAAATGAAAGCCATGGATTTTCTTCTTTTCCAGCCATAAACTAACTATTTTTGTCTAAACAAGACGCAAAAATTGCGACAATTTCTGTCAACGATCCCAAATTATTCCAAGAATTACCCAGTTGAAACAGATAATTCAAATAAGAAACAGTTGGATCTCGTCATGGTATGAGAGCTGCGTACGTAAGAGGTCCCTCGCAAGTAGAGATTAAAAACGTCGAGAGCCCTAGGCCGGAGAACGGCGAACTCCTAATATCGATGAAGGCATGCGGCGTTTGCGGGTCCGATTTGGAAAAGATTTACGGCCAGTACAGCCAGCCATCCATGAGGCTTGGGCACGAGCCAGCAGGAGTGGTCTCCAAGGCCGGAGCCGGGATAAAGGAGTTCGAGGAGGGAGACAGGGTTTTTGTTCATCACCATGTGCCTTGTTATTCATGTCATTATTGCGTCCATGGAAATGAGACGATGTGCCTGAAGTATGCCGAGACGAACCTGAGTCCGTGCGGTCTTGCCGAGGAATTTTTGGTGCCCGAATGGAATGTCTCCCATGGCGGCGTCATAAAGCTTCCAGACCATGTCAGTTTTGAGGAGGCCTCGATGATAGAGCCCCTCGCATGCTGCATCAGGGCTTGGAAAAAGGCAAAACATCTAGAGGGCGATTCTGTTGCAATACTGGGCGCAGGTCCCACTGGCATGATGCATGTGATGCTTGCCAAAACGTTTGGAATGGGAGACATCTTTTGTCTCGACATCAACGAGTTCAGGCTAAAGTTTGCAAGCCGGCTAGGGGTAACATCAACCATTCATTCGGCAGACAGGGATGCCGCAAGGAAGATCCTTTCCCGCACACAGGAAAGGGGAGTCGATGTGGCCATAGTCTCCACGGGAAACCTTTCCGCAATAACTCAAGCGGTTGACAGTGTAAGGAAGGGGGGCACGGTAGTATTGTTCGGTGTGCCCACCAAGGACGCCAAACTCTCGCTTGACATAAGTAAGGTGTATTCAAAGGAAATCACAATAACGCCGACCTACGCAGCATCTGAGAATGATACACGGGGGGCCTTTGAGATGATAAAAGACGGAAAAGTGGATGTAAAGCAGCTGATAACACATCGGTTCTGCCTCCCAGATTCAGCAAAGGCTCTTGAATATGCGCACCAAGGTAACGACGCAATGAAGATAGTGATCACAAATTCAGACTAGAAATTCAGAAAGGCTTAACTAAGGCAGATCTTTTTGAAGGTGGTATGGACTGGGGATTAAAAAATCGCCTTTCCCGAATAATAAAGCCATATGATAAACGAGGCGTAATGCTTGCGGTAGACCATGGATATTTCCTTGGCCCGACCGAAAGGTTGGAGGAACCTAGAAAGACAATTGCTCCGCTTTTACCCCATGCAGACTCGCTGATGCTTACGAGGGGTGTCCTTAGGACATCCGTGGACCCAGGTTATCCGGTACCAGTAGTCCTCAGGGTATCTGGGGGCTCCAGCATAATTGGAAAGGATCTATCAAATGAAAAGATAACAACCTCAGTGAAGGATGCCATAAGGCTTAATGTCTCGGCACTAGCAATGTCAATATTTGTCGGGGCGCCTTATGAGCATGATTCTCTTGTGAGCTTGGGCAATTTGGTAAATGAGGGTGAGGAGTATGGGATTCCCATCCTGGCTGTAACCGCGGTCGGAAAGGAGCTGGAGAAACGTGATGCAAGATACTTAGGCCTCGCATGCAGGATCGCAGCTGAGTTTGGCGCACATCTTGTAAAGACATACTATTGCGAGCATTTCGAGAAGGTCGTACGGTCCTGTCCCGTACCGGTGATAATAGCAGGTGGCCCCAAACTGGCCACCGAGATGGACGCACTCAAGCTGACCCACGACGCAATACAGGCAGGTGCTGCCGGTGTGGACATGGGAAGAAACATCTGGCAGTCGGATCATCCCGTCGCAATGATAAAGGCTGTAAAGGCCATCGTACACCAGAATGCAACCATAAAGGAGGCCCACGAGATCTTCACGAAATTGAAGGCTTCGGAAAAGGAAGAAAATCCCGTCATACGAGCTAAGAAACCTTAGAAAGGTGCAGGTGTACTATTTTCCACCTTGACTGCCTTGCAAGTACAAACGTTCCTCTACTTTCCATCGACATATGCTGTCCTCTGAAGCTATAGCCATCCACAATCATTCCACTCTGGGTTATGATGAAAGTGGCCACTGCAAAGGAATCGAAAATATCAACCCTTGGATTTTTTATTTCGTATTCATAGTCTGATATGCTCACAAATCTCAGCTGCTGTAAGGCGATTGTTGTCGCATAATCCTTGAGGTCGAATGGAGGGACATCGCTGTAGCTTGAGAACCTCGGATCATCTAGCTGGATTGCACCCAGTGGTGCAAGATTCTTTGTCTTGCCTGCCTCAAAAAACGTCTCAAGTACGCCAAGTATCTCCTCTTTGTCTCCCAAAATCGCTTTTGGTTTATGAGGTTCTAGTTTAAGTCTTGTGTGGGTCTTCTGGACGAAAGTGAGAAAATTACACCTGCAGGAAGGGGCTAAAGGGACCGGGGTGATAGGATTCCAGCAATATTTATTAATTCTATCCGGTGAAAAATTACGGACTGAAATGAAGTTAGGAGGCTCGGCAAGCATTTCTGGTATTGTGCTGCTAGTCGACCTCCTGCTGTAGGCTACAGCAACTGTTTGGAGATAAAAATTATGGAAAAAATGTCAGGTGCTAGATCATTAATGGTTGCCCTCGAGAAGGAGGGCGCAAACATAGTCTTCGGACTTCCTGGCGGGGCAAACCTTCCCATTTACGACGAGTTGTACAAGAGCAACATCAGGCACATACTTGTAAGACATGAGCAGTCTGCTTCCCACATGGCCGACGGTTTTGGCAGGGTTAGCAGGAGGCCAGGCGTATGCTTCGCCACCTCTGGACCCGGTGCAACAAACATCGTAACTGGCATTGCCACCGCACAGGCGGATTCGGCCCCAATGGTGGCAATCACAGGACAGGTCCCCACAAAGATGATTGGAAAGGACGCGTTTCAGGAAAGCGACATAATCGGCATAACAACGCCCATCGTGAAATACGCATTTCAGCCTATGAATGCCTCGGAGATTCCAGAGGTGGTAAAAAAGGCTTTTTACATATCGGCTACTGGCAGACCGGGTCCTGTTTTGATTGACATTCCCAAAGATGTACAGCAGAATGAGGCAGACATGGTGTTTCCCTCAGAAGTGAAGATACGCGGGTACCACCCATGGGTTGACCCCGATTTAGGAAAGATAGAACGTGCAATTGAGATGCTGCTCTCCTCCGAGAGGCCCGTCATACTCGCAGGAGGTGGCGTGATAATTTCAGGTGCTTTTGCGGAGCTCCAGTCACTAGCTGAGATGCTGATGATTCCGGTAGTGACCACGTTTAAGGGCAAGGGAGCTTTTCCTGAAAACCATCCTCTTTCACTGGGCCCGATTGGGATGCACGGCCATGCCGAGGCAAACAAGATAATGGTTGAGGCAGACTGCGTGTTAGCATGCGGTTCCAGATTCTCAGACAGGTCAGTCGGTACATTCGAGGAATTTGAAAGGAATCTCAAGATAATACACATGGATGTGGATCCCGCCGAGATTGGTAAAAACCAGACCACCCACATAGCCGTGGTTGGAGACATCAAGGCGTCGCTTAGGATAATGGTCAAGATGCTCATTCAGAAGGCAGTAAAGAGAGAGGGGGACAACCTCTGGCTAAAGAGAGTGAATGAGACAAGGGATTACTTTAGGGAGAATTTGAAACTTCATCCACATCCCCTGGGTGCCGCCAAGGTATTACGGAAATTAAGGGAAGTCCTCCCCGCGCAGTCGATTGTTACAACTGAGGTCGGGCAGCACCAGATGTGGGCGTCTTTGTTCTTTGATGTCATCCACCCTGGAACCTTCTTCAGCTCTACAGGTCTTGGAACGATGGGGTGGGGATTCCCTGCCGCCATAGGTGCCAAGGCTGCCAAGCCTGATGTGCCCGTGGTAGACATCGCTGGGGAGGGAAGCTTCAACATGACGGAGAACTCTCTCGCGGTCTCAGTATTAGACGACCTGCCAGTGATAGTATTCTTGCTGAACAATTTTTCGCTCGGAATGGTGGCACAGTGGCAGCGCACGTTCTACGACAGACGGATGATCGGGATAGACCTCAAGAACTGTCCTGACTATGTAAAGCTGGCAGAATCATACGGAGCCCAAGGAATAAGGGCAGAAAACCTAGATGAGATTGGAAAGGCAGTCCAGATGGCACTAAAGAGTAACGTGGCAACAGTCATAGACATACCCATCGACCCGCAGGAGGACGTCTTGCCGTTTGTAGCCCCCGGCACGCCCCTCAAGGACATGATCCTACCATCGTAGACAGGGATTCTCATGTGGTCCATAATTTCCGTCCTTGTTGAGAACAAACCCGGCGTGCTCTTCAAGGTTACCAATCTCTTCAGGTCAAGGAATTACAATATTGACAGCATATCAGTAGGAGTCACTGAGAACCCCGAGTTCTCCAGGATGACCATTACAACCTCTGCAGACGAGAGACAGCTCAACCAGATAATCAAGCAGCTTGAAAAGATGATAGATACCGTTGAGGTAAAACTATTAGATGAGAAAAAGAGCATCTATCGGGAGCTGGTGTTGATGAAGATCAAGATTTCAAAACCCTCTGACATAATGGAGATAACAGACCTTGCAAATGCCTTCAAGTGTAACGTCCATGACGTGAGGAAGTCTTCCATAGTTGTAGAGATAACAGCTACTCCAGACAGGATAAACGCTTTTGAGGAGCTGGTTAGGGAGTACGGGATTCTCGAGATAACAAGGACTGGCATCTGCGCACTGGAAAGGGGGGTTGGAAATTGAAGGTAAGGATTTTTGATACCACCTTGAGGGACGGAGAGCAGACCCCTGGTGTTGCATTGACGCCAGAGCAAAAGCTTGCGATCGCACACAAATTGGACGAGTTGGGCGTTGATGCCATAGAGGCTGGATTTCCCATCATCTCAGAAGGAGAAAGGAAGGCCGTAAGGGAGATAGCAAACGCAAACCTGCGCGCCGAAGTATGCGGACTTGCAAGGACGGAGAGGAAGGACATAGATGCCGCCGTGGGCGCAGGTCTGGGATACATTCACACTTTCATCGCCACTTCGGACATTCACCTAAAGTATAAGCTCAACCTCACACGGGAACAGGCAGTTGCAAAGGCCGTAGAGGCAGTGGAGTATGCAAAGTCACGTGGTCTGCAGGTTGAATTTTCTGCCGAGGATGCCACCAGGACGGAGAGAGAGTTCCTCAAAAGTGTCTTTAAGGCAGTAACTGAGGCTGGTGCTGACAGGATTGACATACCTGATACTGTAGGATACTCAACACCCCAGTACATTGCCGCCATTACAAAGGATGCGATAGAGGCAACCCACCTGCCGGTCAGTGTCCACTGTCACAACGATTTTGGTCTTGCTGTCGCAAACGCTATATCTGGAATACAGGCAGGAGCACAATGCGCACATGTCACCATCAACGGCATAGGTGAGAGAGCAGGGAACGCCTCCCTTGAGGAATTTGTCATGGCCCTCCAGTGTCTGCAATTTGAAAACAAGTATGAAACAAACATAAACTCGCGGCTACTTTACGATACCTCCAGATTTGTTTCCAAGATTGTGGGCGTGCAAGTGCAACCCAACAAGGCAATAGTTGGTGAGAACGCATTCGGCCACGAGTCTGGAATCCACACGCATGGGGTTTTGAGCAATCCACTGACATATGAGCCGATAAGTCCGGAAATCGTTGGGAGGACGCGATGGTTCCAAGTGGGGAAACATGCTGGAGCCCACGGAGTGTCTGCCATGCTAGAGGAGTATGGAATACAGCCTTCAAAGGAGCAGACTCATGAAATACTTGAGCGGGTAAAGAATCTCGGTGATCAAGGAAAGCATGTTACCGATGTCGAGTTGCTATCCATTACAGGCGAGGTGATGCACCAAGAGGGACTGAGAAGACTCGTACACCTTGCAGGCTTCTCAGTATCCACAGGCATAGGAAACATGCCGTATGCCTTTGTAAAGCTGAATATCGAGGGGAAGGATTTCATAGGGACGGACTATGGCGTAGGCCCCGTGGATGCATCCATTAACGCGATACAAAAGATAACAGGCGAGATTGCAAAGGTCAGGATAAAGGAGTACAAACTCGACTCCATATCAGGCGGATCGGAGGCGCTCTGCGAGGTAACAATAAAGGTGGAGGACGCATACGGTAACCAAGCATCAGCAAAATCTGTAGGGGAGGACATAGTGATAACAAGTGTACAAGCCATGATTGACGGAATAAACAGAATAATGCTCAAGAATATACTTAAACAGAAAAACTTGGGACCCTAGATGTATAGGATATCCCTCATTACGGGCGACGGAATTGGCCCCGAGATATCGGAGTCGGTTTTAGACGTGCTCAATGCAATAAACGACAGGTTTGGGCTTGGCTTGGAGATCAGGAGCCTTGAGGCAGGAGACAAGGCGCTAAAGAAGACCGGTAAGGCATTGCCTCAGGAGGTTATCGACGTGATAACAAGGTCCGATGCATGCCTCAAGGCACCAGTAGGTGAGAGCGCTGCAGATGTCATAGTGTATCTAAGGCGGTTGTTGAATCTTTACGCCAACATAAGACCGGCAAAATCCTGGCCTAACATGCCAGCTCTCAAGGAAAATATCGACCTCGTCATAGTAAGGGAAAACACCGAGGACTTGTATGCTGGGATGGAGTTTGACATAGGAAGTACGGCGGTTGCTCTTAGGACCATATCAGAATCTGCATCAAAGCGGATTGCCAGATACGCCTTCATGGCGGCAAGCCAGAGGAAAGGCAAGGTCACCTGCGTGCACAAGGCAAACGTAATGCGTAAGACTGACGGTCTCTTCGCAAGGTCTTGTGCGGCAGTCGCAGAGGAATTCAAGGGCATAAGTTTTGATCAGATGTATGTAGATGCCTGTGCAATGAACCTGATAAGACAACCGGAATCATTTGACGTAATAGTTACCACCAATCTTTTCGGGGACATCTTGTCGGACGAGGCTGCCCAAGTGGTAGGGGGACTTGGCATGGCTCCTGCAGCCAACATAGGGGAAGATTTTGCATTATTTGAACCGGTTCACGGAGCCGCATTCGATATTGCGGGCAAACGGGCTGCCAACCCGTCATCATTCATCCTCTCTGCAAAGATGATGTTTGAATGGCTTGCAGCAAGGAAGAAAGATCCCAAGGCTGCAGAAGTTGCAAGAAAGTTGGAGAAGGCGGTATACGACGTGGTTGCTTCCGGTACCAAGACAAAAGACATAGGTGGCAACAAGACCACCATGGAATTTACGCAAGAAGTAATCTCAAGACTTACCTAAGATCAGATACCGGAGGCTCCCTTGACCAGAAGAACATGGCTAGGCATACTGGTATCATAATCATCACGGCAACACCAAAACAAATCCAGTAAAAGGTGGGATCAATCCCTTTGATGAGAGGCACTGGGAAGACAGTATAGGCCCACACAAAACCCAAGAATCCAAGTAACACTTTGTTCTTCTTGAAGATCTTCCAGCCCAGCTTCCTCTTTGCAATATAGCATTTCTTGCATCTTGTCCTGTCGTTGGTCATGCAAGAATCGCAGCATTTTTTATCGCAAAAGTAGCAGGTATGATCGCCAAAATCCGAGCCGCAGAAGTCACACTGTTGCACAGTTGTATACTGTATGATCCAGATTTATCTTTTAGGGAAATAGTCTTTCCGGGTCTCTGGGATAGAGTACGGTCTCCCTTACGTTTTCCATCTTTGTAATGACTGCAATGAGCCTGTCAAGACCTAGACCCCATCCAGAGTGCGGGGGCATGCCCCAGTCAAAGGCCTTCAGATGATCCTCAAATTGCGCGGGATCTAGTCCCTGTTCCTTTAGCCTTGCCCTTATCCTGCGAGGATCATGTAGGCGCATTCCCCCAGAGGAAAGTTCAAGGTAGCCGTATTGAAGATCAAAGGATTTTGAGAGCATCGGGTTGTCATCCTTCTCGTGTATGTAAAACGGTTTGAGGCTCATTGGCCAGTCCGTAAGGAAATAAAAGCCCGGATGCAGATCACCAAGCTTTCTGAGGTGGGCATCCTGAAGGTCGTCCCCTACTGCAAGATCTATTCCTTCCCGCCCCAATTCCAGTATTGCCTGCTGGTAGGTAATCCTCGCAAACGGGGTCTGTGGCCTCCTCACTTCCACACCAAGCATTTTTTGCTCCTCAAGGCAGTTCCTTTCCACATTTTCAAACGCATTCGTTATGACGGTCTCGAGGATCTCCATGACATCCGTATAGTCCATGAAGTCAGCCTCAATGTCCACGCTAGTAAACTCTGTGAGGTGCCTTACCGTATGGGATTTTTCGGCCCTGTAAAAGGAGGAAATCTCGAAAATCCTTTCGAGTCCCAGGGTCAGTTGTTCCTTGTAAAGCTGGGGGCTTTGTGCAAGATAGGCCTGCTTTTCAAAATATTTTAAGGAGAAGAGGTTTGCTCCACCCTCGCTTGCACTCCCGATTATCTTCGGAGTGTTCACCTCAAGGAAGCCTAGGTCTGTCAGAGTCGCACGAATCGACTGCAAGACATGGTGCCTTATCTTAAAGATTGAGGCAGTCTTCTGGTTCCTAAGGTCCAGCGCCCGGGCGTTTAGCCTGTTGTCTATATTGCTCTCAAGGCGGCCTATTGGATCTATTGGAAGCGGATGGACTGCCATCGAGAGAATCTCGATTTTTTCGGATTTTATCTCAAAAGGAAAGTCTCTTGCCTTGGTTTCCTGCACGGTCCCAGTTACCCTTATGACACTTTGCCTGGTAAGATCTCTTACCTCGCGAAGGCCTTCCTCGCCGACTATTACTATCTGAGCGACGCCTGTGACATCCCTCAAGGTGAGGAAGGAGAGCTTCCCAAGTTCTCGCAGATCCTCCACCCAGCCGCCAACCGTTACCTTTTGTCCCTTCATTGCGGGGGATAGGCATCCAATACGGTGGGTTCGCTTTATGTCCAAACCATCACCTTCTTTCAAACTCCACGATAAGCTCGATGTTTCGGAGATTCTTGGATATCGAAATGACTTTGTCTACATCGATGGGAAATCTTGAAGTCTTTTTTCCGGAGACTATGACCTTGGTCTTTCTCACGCCCCCGGGAGCCCATAGTTGGTTTATGGTAAGTATCTTTATTGGGAAAAAGAGGTCCTCGATGAACTTTTTGTCATCACACCGTTCCTCTACGAGCCAGATCTTCCCCTGAAACTCGCCCTGTAGTATCCTGTAGAGTTCCCTACTCTGCCTTACGGTCATTATGTCCGAACTGTTCAGGTACAAGACATAATTTCCTCCAGATTCCTGGCAAGAATTCAGGGTGAATTTCTCAATCTGCGGTATCTTCTGGGAAAGCTGCACAAGTTTTATGGAAGCGTCTACGTCTGCCTTTGTAAGCTTTCCGGAATCCAGTTTGGACTCACATTGTGGACATAGAATGCCATTCATCGCATCAAAACTGCAAATGGGTGTCCTCAAGGAAATCGATTTTCCTACTACGTCTTGGCTCATTTAAGAATGTCGGCTCAGGACGTCTCAGGGAAGATCGCATGGGCAGATGGTACGATCCACGGATAAAAGTGGCAAATCTGAGGACATTTCTGGCACCAGCGGTTTTGCTTCGAAATCAGGTACTGGTGGAAATTGATGAACAGAAAAATATGGATTTTTGGCATGATTTCACTTGTCGCATCGCACAAGTTGCACAGATACTCGGATACCACAATTGGTGGACTGTCAGTTCTGCAACATTCCAGCAAACGCCCAGCCGTGTATGACACAGTACAGATCTTCCATCAAACCTGAGGATTAAAACACCCGAGTGGTAGGTATTCATGGTTGTTAAAAGGGCTCACGCCCCTAATCCAACCACGTTCGTTTATCCCGGACAAACTTGTTTTAATATCCAATCCGTGATATATCTTGGGCATGAGCATAAGAGCCATAGTGGTGGATGATGACAGTGGAGTAAGAAGCGTCTTTACAGAACTGCTCAAGATTGCAAAGTTGGATGTCATCGGGACAGGTAAGAACGGAAGGGAGGCGGCTGAACTGTATAATGAGCTACGACCAGACGTAGTATTCATTGACGCCTTGATGCCAGAGTATGACGGGTTTTATGGGTTGCAAAAAATAAAGGAGTGCAACCCAGACGCCGTTGTGGTAATGGTCACTGGATCCATAAACGTTGATGATAGAATTGATGGTTGTGGGGCTACTGCCGTACTGCCGAAACCCATCGAGATGGACAAGATCATCAAGGTTGTGAACTGTTTTTGTGTGGGTCAGCCTGAAATCGCATAATGTTGTCAAATACTGAAGGCGCGACCGCATTTTACTGATATTCGGATGGTTTGCAACAGTGCAATAATTGCACAACGATTGTCACATCTACCCCATAATGCCAAACTTTTTGCAGATCAAAATGCATTTTACTCCCTTGGGTGTAGGCAGGAATTTTTTTGCTTATTTTATCGGCAACTCGGTATCTTTCCGGTTTTCGTATCTTTCCTGACCACGAATTGTTTGTGAATAGGGGGTGATGCAGTTACCTCGACTTCCCGGAAGGATCCCCTCAGGACTGGTTTTCTGCATCCAATAAAGAACAATGCGGCTGTAAGAAATTCAAGTGGTCTCTCTGCCATTTTTCCCATCAATCAATGGAACTAAGAGCTCTACCGTAGGTAGCCAATGACAGACCGCATAACATTACATGGTATAATCCTAGGTCAGAAAATTCTAGAACGTTTTCCATCATATGGATAATGTGCTCCGTTTCCTTGAATTTGAAGCCATGCCCTGAACTTCAGGTCCTGATAAATGTAAAATGTACGGTTATGGCCTAGAAATTGTACGAATTCAAATTGGGAATGGTTTTGGATTGGAGCAAAGGCGGAACCACCTTCGTTGGAAATTATGGCGAGAAAGGATGCAATCAGAACCAAAGGCAAATGTAGAAGGACGTTTTATGCTATTTGATGACAACTCTTGCTGTAAAGGATCTTACCGTCAGCTATAGAATGAGAGAACGGCCTGTCACCGCAGTAGATGGGGTTTCATTTTACCTCGATAATAAAAAATCCCTGGGCATTGTTGGGGAGAGCGGATGTGGCAAAAGCACCTTGGGCCTCGCAATTTTAAGATCGGTCTTTGGAGGCAGGATAGATTCAGGCGAGATATTACTCGACGGCAAACCACTCATGGAGATGCAAGAAAGCGAGTTTTCAAGGGAATTTAGGTGGAAGAAGATTGCAATGGTTTTTCAGGGGGCAATGAATGCCCTAGACCCAGTATTTTCGATAAGGCAGCAGTTTGAGGAGGTCCTCAATGTACATGACGGTGGCTCGGATAGTCAGATAACAATAAAAAATACAATCGCATCAGTCGGCCTGGAGGAAGGCGTCCTTGACATGTTCCCCCACGAGCTTAGTGGTGGAATGAAACAGAGGGTTGTCATTGCAATGGCCTTGCTTTTGAGACCGGTGCTAGTAATAGCCGATGAGCCGACAACCGCCTTGGACGTTTTGGTTCAGGCTCAAATCCTTGAGCTTCTCAAGAGCCTCAAGACAGGAGGCATGTCCCTTGTGCTAATTTCGCATGACCTTGGGATAATCGCGGAGGTTTCCGATATGGTAGGAATAATGTATGCCGGGAGGATGGTTGAGTTTGGGGCTGTGACGGAGATATATTCAAGACCGATGCACCCATATACGCAGGCCTTGCTCAGGCTGACGCCAAAAATAAGAGGCGAATCCAATTTGGTAACCCTCGAGGGGTACCCGCCAAGTCCCTCGAACCTACCGAAAGGATGCAGGTTTTACGACAGATGCTCACAGGCAATGGAAAAGTGCAGATCTGATCCCCCTATAATCAAGACCAAGACGGGGTACGTCGAGTGCTGGCTTTACGAGATAGAAAAATAAAATTAAGAGGTTTAACCTAGTGGGAATACAGTGTCTGGTTAAGCCCTGCACCGTTGTAGTACGCATTGTAAGTATCTATTGCGTTTTGCAGTGCCCGCTGGCTTGCATCCTCTATCGCCGTGTTCCTGCTGATTGCGACGTGCTCATTAGTTGTAGAGCTGTTCAGACCCACATAGTCTGTTGACTGTGTTGCCGCAAGGTTCTTGGCGTGAATTTCTTGGAATATCTGTATTGCCTTACTCAATGCGTAAGCTTGGGCATAATCGAGTGACCGTCCAGGCGTATTCTCGTTTGTTGTAGGACCTGCCTGAAGATTCACATACTCGGTGTCAATCTTTGAGATTGAGTTCACAAGAGATGTTGCCTGAGTTTCCATATCATTCCAAGTCTTTTGGAGTTGGGCCTGTCTGTCAGGTGACTGCTCGTTGGTTGTGCCCTGGCTTGTAATATTGAGGTATGCAGCATTAATCTGCGACAGCTGAGAGACTATTGCCTGGGACTTGTTCAGAGAATCTGCCTCGGCCTGTGCAATCAGCATATTTCTGTCGCGCCCCTGTTCATCAGTCGTGGTACTGTTCAACCCCGTATAATTTGTCGATTGCAGACTTACAAGCTGTCGCACATGAATCTTGTCGAATTCTGACAAGGCGTTTTGTTCAGATGCCAGTGCTGCTGCGTCCAAGTTTCTCCCCTTGGTGTTCTCATCGGTAGTGGTATAAGTCAGGCCGGACCAATCTGCTGCGGACTGGTTCATGTTGTTGTACATGTACTTGGTAGCATAGAGAAGAGCCGCCGTCTGTTGAGCGACCATCTGTCTTTGCGCAATGCTTGACCATTGATCGTCCGCAAAGACCATCCTGCTGAGGTACACCGAACTACCACTTAGAACTAAACCGGTAATCATTACCGCGGCTAGGAGTTTAGCGTTCACGCTTGAGTATGGCAAAGGATAGCTTTTAAAACTTTGCGATGGTAAGAATTTGACCAAGAGATCGTCTAATCCGCAAAGTCGTACAATACCCAGGTTTCCCTGACAGTGCAAGCGCCGAATTCTCGGAACCGTCAGGTTTCTTGATATACTTGGATGGCAAACCAAAGCCAGTGGACGAGATCCTCATTGTAAAGAACCTCAAGAAATCCTTTGAAAAGAAGGGTTTCTTCCACAAAAAGGAAACCATACGGGCGGTGGACAATGTATCGTTTTCGGTGATAAAGGGCCAGACATTTGTACTTGCGGGGGAATCCGGATCGGGTAAGACGACAATTGCTCGTTTGATTCTTGGCGCCATAGAGCCGGATTCGGGGGAAATTATCTTTGACGGAATATCTCTTGATGGAAGATTGCAGAGCATAAATAAGGTCAGGAGAAACTGCCAGATGATATACCAAGATCCGTACTCGGCCATAGATCCTAGGATGAAAGTTGTCGACATTGTGCGCGAACCTCTTGACATACATGGCATAGGAAGGCCATCAGAAAGGCAATCCTTAGTTCTTGATGCGCTCAGAGATGTCAGCCTAGATCCCGATGAGATCGCATCAAAATATCCCCACATGTTGTCGGGCGGACAGAGACAGAGAGTGGCAATCGCAAGAGCGATTACAACCAAGCCTAAGATGATCATTGCTGATGAGCCTGTCTCCATGTTAGATGTTTCAATAAGAGTTGGCGTTCTGGAACTGATGAGCAAGCTCCAGCAAAGGCACGGCATCTCCTTCCTTTACATTACCCATGACCTTTCCACGGCAAGATATGTTGGACATGTGATTGCGATTTTGTATCGTGGGAGCATAGTGGAGATGGGCGAAATCAACAACGTCATCAAGAGGCCTTTGCATCCCTACACCCAAGCACTTATCAATTCAATTCCAGACCCCTATCCCGGCAATCATCAGGGAGAGAAGAAGTTTCGGATAAACAGAACTGAGGAGTCAGGCTCAGATAAGGGCTGCCGGTTTAGGACGAGATGCCCCTATGCTACAGAGAAGTGTCTTGAGGAGCCGGAGCTTGAAAAAGTCGAGGAAGGAAGGTTTGTTGCGTGCTTCTTTAGATGGAACTAGTTTGCAACCTGCTGAGTGTTGGAAATTCTGTGAGATACCACCTGGGAGACACCTCCTCTTGGAAATACCCCGTAGATGAGTTTTGCCTTTTGTACTACCGAGTCCTTGAGTGATACCATTATTATCTGGCTGCCCGCGGCCCGCTCTTCAAGAATCCTAGATAGCCGCTCAGTATTTAGCGCATCCAAGTGCGCATCTACCTCGTCGAGAAGGTAGAAAGGAGACGGTTTCAACTTCTGAAGGGCAAGCAGAAAGGTGATTGCCGCAAGCGTTTTCTCCCCACCGCTGATGGATGTGGACTCCCTTTTTGGCTTGTTTGGAAACTGTACGAGGTACGAGATTCCAGACGAGAATATGTCGTCCTCATTTTGGATCTCAAGCCAAGCGTTTCCGCCAGTCATCCTGTTGAATATCTCCCTTATGTCTTTGTCGACCTTGTCATAAGACTCCAAAAATGTTTGCCTCTTGTCCTTGTCTATCTCCTCTATGAATTTTACGATGGAATTTCGTTCAGCCTCAAGCTCGTTCTTTCTTGTAGACATGGAGCGGTATCCGCTCGAGACTTCGGCGTATGTCTCAGGAGCTTTGGTGTTTAGAGATCCCGATATTTTTTTCTTTTCTGACTCTAATGCAAGAAGTATTGCATCAACATCAAACGATTCCAGCAAGTCATCATACCCGTAAGAGAAAAGAGTCTTCCGTATTCTCTCCTCGTTTTCTTCCAAGTCCTTCACATCCCTTAGGATAGAGTCGGACTGCCTTTCCATCGAGTTTATTTCTTTTGTAAGTGTCCTCTCAGACTCGTACAGGCCTTTAAGTTTAGTATCATATTCCTTTAGCGTGGAGACAGAGGTGCCGGACGTCGATATTAGCTGTTGCTCCTTCTCCCTCAATTGCACTAGCAGGATGTCGGCCGCTTCTTTTTCCCTCGATAGGGTCTGGGAATGTAATTCAAGATCTTCTTGTTCATGTTTTAGGGATGACTGCTCTTCCGAGAGGCGACGCATGTTTGCCTTGAGCGAGTTCTCATCATTGTTGATTTCTGCCTGTCTAGCCGTGAGGTCACGGAACTGGGTTGTAATCGAGGTTTGCGCGCTCATTAATGATGCGCGTCTCTCGTTGAGAGACGAAAGGACGCTTGCAATCCTCGCCTGCTCTTCTTCTGCATAGTTTTCCTTTGTAAGGTTGATCCTTTCGTTTAGAGAATCTATGTAAGTTGAGACCTTTGAAAACTCGACCGTTATTGCCTCATCCCTTCTCCTGAGTTGCCCTATCCTCGAGGAGATCTGTTCAAGGGAGATGCCGACAGACTTGAGTTTGGAATTGACGTCTGTCAGGCTCAGGTCCACGTTGGCAAGGCCCGTCTCAGAAGCGTTGTACCTGGCATTCAGGTTTTGCGTGATCCGCTCTATTTTCTTCATCTGGTTTTTCTTGTTCTGGATGAATTTTTTTAAGAGTTCAAGAGATTGGACCAGACCATCTACCGACGTGCTAAGCAATATTATCTTGGTAAGGTTTGATACCTTGGAGTTGATATCAACTATGACGGCGTTTGCGTCCGCCTCAAAGAACTGGCCGTCAAGTGTTACCGCCCTGTAGCCCTTTTTCGATAATGAGTAAGCTGCCTCTTTGGAGGAGGCAAGTCCGATACTTCCGAAGATGAAATTCTTGAGCGGTTGGAGCTTTTCGTCACAACTGATAAAATCAGAAAGAATTCCAATTATCCCATCCTCATTTTTGATCTCAACCTTAGAATTAGATACAGCGTCCAACGGGATTATTCTTATCTTTGGGAGATTCTTTTGCTGGGCGAATTCGGCAATCCCAAGAAGCGTGGCAAAGTCGTTTACAACAAGGGCCTTGAGCCAGTCGGAGCCCACAGCTAGGATGGCCCTCTCATATTGTTTATCCCACGCAAGTAGCTCATATACGAGACCCTGGATTCCAAGTCTCTTGGAATCTTCCTTCAATTTTGCAATGGAATAATCCTCATGCATGACCTCCTTTACGACCTTTATCTTTGCCTCATATTGAGCTGCTGCCTTGCTTGCCTTTTCGAAGATAATGCTTGTCTCCTCCACGTCCCTTTCCGTCTTTGACATCCTCTCCCGCAAGTCAGAAAGTTTTGATTTCAAGGCGGCTATGGCAGATTCGTGTCCTGCTCTCACCTTCCTAAGCTTCAACTCAAGGTCAAGCAGTTTGGATTTTTCCGCCTCAAGTCCAGCTGCCTTGGAAGTGTTCTGGTCGATTTTGTTTTTAATGTCGGAACGCTCCTGCTCAAGCCTGGAACTTGTAAGCTTTGCCTCGTTTAGTGTGAAGGTCAAATTCCGCACCTTTTCGTCAGTCTTAATCTTGTTATTTGTGACCTGCGATTGCTGCCGGAGTGTCTGGTTTATCTCGGAATCCACGTTGGCAAGATCGGCGTTTATGCTCTTCCTTGATTCATCTAGAGCATTTATGGAGTTTTTAAGCTCCGCAGACTGGGATTCTAGGATTGACCTTTTTTCTTGAAGCGCGGTCACTTCAGCCTCTAGCTCAGGGAGTCTTGAGATTATCTGAAGTACTCGCCTGTTGTTGGTGGCAATCTTGCTGTTCGCGGCCTCCGACTGATGCATGGCGGCAGAAAGTTCCGAATCTATCGAGGCCTTTGCGACGTTATAGGCGTTCACCTCGTCCATAAATTTTTGTTTCTCATCTTCAAGCATCTTAATCTGCTCCCTCAGTTGTGTGCGTTGTTCGTCAAGTTTTTTGAATTCTGACTGTATTGCATTGAGACTCCTTTCCTTGGAAACCTTTTGAGTGTCAATTTCCCTCAGTTTGTTTGATGCCTGAATAGCATAGAGCCTCTTAAGTTCCTTGTCCAAAAAATCATAACGGAGTTGGCTGTTCCTTTCCGCCTCAAGTTCGTCAATTCGTTTTTTTATCTCGTCCATTCGGGCAAGTGCGATCTCAAGCCTCCTGTCAGCCTCATCAAGCTGTTTTAGTGCCTCAGTCTTTTTCTCATCAAAGTATGCAAGCCCAATGATGTCCTCGATTATCCTCCTCCTCTCCTCTGAATTGAATTCTGATATTCGGGTGATTGTGCCTTGTTGTACGATGTTAAGCTTGTGAATTCCGCAGTTGGCAATCTCGAGTAGGTCGAGAATGTAGTTTCGGAGGACTTTTTTCTGGTTTAGGTAATATATGTTCTCGCCAGACTCGTCCATCTCGCGAGTAATTGTAACTATGTTAGAGTCGATTGGTATCTTCCTGTCAGTGTTGTCAAAATGGCAGCTGACTCGTGCAATCTTCGCGCCATGTCGTGCATTATCAACATCATGGAGCAACGATCGCAGCTTATCAACTCTCATTACCTTCGGAGAGTTCTCGCCAAGAGAAAATGAGATCGCGTCAAGTATGTTGCTTTTGCCTGATCCGTTGGCCCCAGATATTGCAATGAGGCCAGATTCAAAGTTTACAATCGTGTTCTTGTATCCAAATGACTTGAATCCGAAGATCTCTAGCTTGCGTATGTGTACCAATGTAACCGATGGCCTCGCATGTGAAATAACAGATTATTGACAAGTTTCATTGACTAGGGAAACAATAATTACAATGCCTAATTTATCGTTCGCGTTTTCCCTCGACGAACTCCTGAAAGGCCTTCTTTGCCTCCGTATAAGGCATCTGGATCGGCGGATGCTTGAAGCAATACGAGGATATGCTTGTCATAGGCCCCGAGAGCTTCCTGTCAAGCGATATCTTCAGTCCACGTATGGCATCGATCATTATTCCTGCACTGTTGTATGCGTCAATTACTTTGAGTTTCAGATCCAGTTTGATGGGGATCTTTCCAAAATACTTGCCTTCAATGTTGATATAGCAGATCTTCTCATTGTCAATAAAATCCACGTAGTCGCTCGGGCCGATCCTCATCGGTATGTCATAATCGGCCATTGCCTTGACTGCGCTTGTCTTGCTTATTCTCTTGTCCTCGAGCCTTTCCTCGTCAAGCATGTTGTAAAAATCCATGTCACCGCCTATGTTAAGCTGATACGTTCCATCTACAAGGACTCCCCTATCGACAAAAAGTTTGACCAGAGTTTTGTGGACTACGGTTGCCCCAAGCTGGCTCATTACATCATCACCTGCCAAGGGGATCTTTTTCTCGGCATACATTTGCTGCCATTTCGGCTCGGAGGCAATAAAGACCGGGATCGCATTGAGGAAGCCTATGCCTGCCTCGAGAGCTTGGGCAGCATAGTGCCTTACAGCCTCCGTGCTACCTACTGGAAGATAGTTTACCAGCATCTCTGCACCACTGTCTTGAAGGACCTTCTTTACGTCAACCTCCGGTTCTTTGGAAGAAGTAACTATCCTGCTGAGATGTCTGCCTAGGCCGTCCTTCGTGGGCCCGCGGCTTACAATAACTCCGGTTGAGGTGACATCGGCAACCGTAATCGTGTTGTTCGGCCTTGCGTAAATCGCCTCGGAAAGATCCTTTCCTACCTTTGTGTCAGCAACATCAAAAGCTGCAACCACTTCGATATCACCCGGTTCATATCCTCCAAGGTTGTAGGCTGTAAGACCAACTGTATCATGCGGGTTGTCGGTATAATATTTAGACCCTTGAATAAGAGCGGAGGCACAATTTCCTACGCCTGCTATTGCAATCTTGATCTTCTTTCCCAACTTGTTCGATAGCTTCCAAATTACACCTACATATTAATTGTATTTTACGGTAGGTCCCTTTGGCTGCCCCCTGTGCACCGGTTAAAAAAAAATCGGGAAACAAACATGAAGAGTACCGCGGTTGGATCGTGAGGCGGGCGTGGAAAAGACATACGCCTCAACCCGCATTCGAGGTCAGGAAGGAGACATGGTTTGCAGGTGCCTATCATGTGGCAAGAAAATGCATGATCCTAGTCAATTATGCTGTGCTTGCCCGGTAAAGGAAATAACTCGTGCAGAGGATTTTATATCCGGTAACCGATAGGAATTCGTGTCAAAGTCAGGAAGGCCCGTCAAGGACATAGCAGTAAAAAAGGATGACAGTGTAGTGGATATTTTTGAGAAAATGTACGAGTCAGGAGGATTTGAATCGAGAAACATGGCAGACGGTTTGAATATCCTTACAACCATGATTGATGACGAGGATTGCCTGAAGTTCCTTTCCTTTGTTGGCGCGATAGTTTCAACCGGTCTCAGGGGAATAATTACAGACATGGTAAGGAGGAAGATGTGCGACGTAGTAATCACCACATGTGGTGCGCTTGACCATGACATCGCAAGGCATTATTCCAATTATTTGGAAGGATCCTTCACTCTTGATGACAGCAAACTGGCGGACGATGGGATTCACAGGCTGGGAAACGTCCTCGTACCTCTTGAAAGCTACGGGCCTCTGATTGAGGAAAAAGTCCAAGCCTTCCTTCAAAAGGAGTATGACAATGGTCGGAGAGAGATGTCCACCCATGAGATTTGCAGGGCGATTGGTGGAAATCTTGGAGAGGATTCATTTCTTTACTGGGCATACAGGAACAACATTCCCGTAGTGGTCCCAGGCATCATGGATGGCGCGGTGGGCAGTCAGATCTGGATGTTTACGCAGAAACACAACGATTTCAAGTTGAATGTGGCCGCCGACGGAGATCTCCTGTCAGGCCTAATCTTCAAGGCAAAAAAATCCGGTGCGTTAATGATAGGAGGGGGCATATCAAAGCATCACACACTCTGGTGGAACCAGTATCGCGAGGGCCTAGATTACGCAGTATACATAACTACTGCCCAAGAATTTGATGGAAGTCTGAGCGGTGCATTAGTGAGGGAAGCAATATCATGGGGCAAGGTTACGCAGAACGCAAAGCAGACTACGATTCATGCGGAAGCCACCACCGTACTCCCGTTCCTCTATCTCGCGCTACTCTCGAGAATCAAGTAGTGTAGACTTTTTTTCTATAAGCCTCCTCAAATCCAAGCTTGGAGTAAAAATCAAGCAGGTTGTCCCTGCCGTAGGTTTCAAGCATAAGGAAATCCAAGCCCTTTCGGTCAAGTTCCGACATTGCAAACTCAATCAGTGAAGCCGCATGTCCTCTTCCCCTCATCTCAGGCGCCGTTCCTAGGCAGTAGAGCCCAAGAATTGAGCCTGTCTCAATTAATGCAACGCATGAGTTGTATGACTCGTCAACGTAATACCCGATAGAACCCATGGATTTGTTCACAATCCTGTCTACCGTCAAAAACCAGTTACTACAGTCATAAGCACGACAGAAAATATCCGTCCAGACAGTTGACGTCTGTGGAGTAACCTGATAGGCATGTACCTGATTTACTGTGCCATGGGGTTTTATAAGGACATGCTGAGTGTCGTATAACTTGAATTGATTTTCAAACCGTTTCTCAAATTCTGAATCCGCCTCTAGGTAGAGATACGGTGTCATCCGGTATTTCTTGAACTGTGCTATAAAATCTGCAGGCGCATCCTCATCAAGACAGGTAATGTTGGTAATTTTGCAAAAAAATGGATCTCCTGCAAGTTCCGGATTGAAGAAAAAATCACCGCACCGCAGGTGCATACAGTCGCTCCAGAAACCTGTAAATTCCAGGTCCACCTTTTCCAAGCGGGCCTTCAGATTTCCAGTCCGAGCACGTCGCATATCCTTTTAAAATCCCGCGCATCAAGATTGCTTCCTGAAATTGTCATGGAGCATATCTTCTCAAATACGGAGATGGCCCTTGGAGAGTCAAGGTCGTCATCCAGTGCAGCAGAAAATTCCTCGACGAGTTTTGACAATGCGTTGTCTGTCCTTCCAGAGGTCTGCAAGCTAGCAAGTTCTGCTTTCTGAAGCAGAGATTTCATGCCGACAAGGACCTTCTCTTCATATGCAATATCAGACCTGTAGTGACTTGAGAACAGATACAACCTCAGGAGATTCTGTCCATGCTTCCTTACCAAATCCTTTGACCATACCACGTTGCCAAGAGACTTCGACATCTTCTCGCCACACACTGTGACAAGCCCCACGTGCATCCAAGTGCCTACCGGGTTATTTGACTTGGATAGCAACTTGTACTGTGCAAGGTGTGCCTCATGGTGCGGGTAAAGAAGCTCTCTTGCTCCCCCATGTATGTCGTAATTGATCCCAAAATTTTCAAATGCTACGGCAGTATCCTGAATATGCCACCACGGGATGCCTTGGCCGAACTTGCTGTCCCACGTAAAATCGAATTCCTCAGAACAGTTCCACAGCATGATGTCTGTCTGGTTCTTCTTGTGAGGGCCTATATCCAGCCTGTGGTCGAGGAGTTGATCTTGGGACTGCCGGGATAGGTTTCCATAGGATTCAAGCTTTGAGGAATCAAGATATACATTTCCATTAGCATAATAAGCAAAGTCGTCATCCAAAAGCTTCAGAATGTGTTCTTTTATCGATTCCAAAAAATCCGAGACGTACGCAAGCCTGCTGACCGACCGTATGTTGAGAAGCGAGAGATCGTCTGCAAATGCATTTGCATAGAAATGGGCCACTTCTCGGTAATCCCGCCCCTCAAGGGCCGCCTTGTTGAACACATTCTGGTTTATGTCAGTCATGTTCACGAGGACGTCCGTAGGTATTCCCCTTTGGTTTAGGTGCCGGCACATGAGATCATATGTAAGGAATATTCTTGCGTGACCAAGGTGGGTGAAATCATAGAGTGTTGGACCGCAGATGAATATTCTTGCAGTATTTTCATCAAGTGGTTTGAAAGAGTCCTTGCGCAATGAGATTGAGTTGAATATGCATATCATGGCGCTGGTTATCTTCCGCCCTGTGACATAATAGGGGTGAGTGTCACTGTGGATCGTACTCTTGAAATCCGTCTTATCTTGTTCGTTATAATTTCTTCAAGGATTTCCTTATTACCAGCCTGGACCTTTGCAAAGATATCATATATCCCGTATGTACCGCGGACCTCCACTACTTCCGGAATCTTTGCAAGTTCCTGTATGATCTCTATCTCTGCACCAAGATCACAATTAATGAGGATGTAAAGGCTTTCCATAGCTATTGGTATAATCATGCACTTAAAATTATATCCATTCCGACAATCTCTAGCGCTAAGGCACGAACGTTTGCAGGTCACAATTTCTGACTTACTCGCGACCTTAAAGGATTCTGGGATCTGCTTTTCACCTGGTTCCATTCTCAGTCATCTCGTCGAAATGGGTTTGTGGAACTTCGGATATGCCTGAATCTACATTTACGACGCCTGCAGGATTACCGTGTGCGGGGAATCAATTTTCCTTCATGTAGATCTCTCCGTAGGATTGGGACGTATCATGTGGACCTTTGCAATATGGCGACGATGCGCTGCTGTTTAGTGAGATAAAATAGTAAAAAAATTGGATCCGTTCTGGTTTGTCTTAGTGCTTTCTTACTGCAGCCCAGACTCCAATTCCGGTAGATACACCTGCCACCACCATTCCTGCTGTCCACGCAATCGACATCAGTGGACCAGTCGGGTTGTTGATATCGGTGTATTCGGTCTGAGCAAAGGCTTGTGGCAGTATGGCGACGATTGAAACCATCACCAAAACACCAAACAGCATGACAAGTTGGTTTGCCTGCGACTTTTGGTTTGACTCCATTGGACTATTGGAATATCGTTGGTGGATAAAAAATCTTCTATGATGGGACACCGGAAACCCAAATTGCCGCCTTCCATGTGACTGACAGGCACTAAACTATGGAATTAGGAGATCGAACCCACTTGAAAACCGGCAGGCCTTACGTTTGTCTGGAATATGATGGCCACAGTTTCCCCGTGTCCTATCTGCGTATGTGCCGAGTCAAAGGTTACGGCATTTGATCCGATCTTAGCATTCCACTGGGGGTGATAAAGGCAGACCTGATCTCAATGTTCTTTCCACCGTTCAAGACTATTGTTACATGGTGGATTGGCTGTTGACCATAGTACGTGAGAGGCACTATTGAGGAATACCAACCGTTTCCAAGATTCATCGTTAGAGGTGCCCCAATGATTCCGGCAGACTTCGCACCGATTGTAGGTGGCATTCCTAAGGTTCCATTTTTAATTTGGTCCGACATCATGTTGTCCACCCAATGGCTCCACTCGCCGGGCACGCATATGTGGTTCCCATATATCATGGTCCCACCCGGGTGAAGATAGGTGTAGTGGTTGTCATGCAGATGGTCGAAATTCCTTGGCGTAAGGGCAAATGCTTGCGGGATGAGGACGAGTCCCAGAAGGACTGCGCCAGCAAAAAAAGCAAGGCATTTCATACGCTTCAGTCAGTCAAGAAGATAGTAAAAATATCCTTACTTTTGTTCAGGATGAAAGGAGGAATCTTGCACTCCTCAGGTCTACGTCACAAATCCCCATTTGTGGAAAAAAGGCTTTGTAATCATGACAATCGTTCAAACCAAGATCTGGCGGCACGCTTGAGTTGATAATCATCCCCGAATCATATTCATGATTTAAAAGTACGTACATAATAGGACAAGCAATGAATAACGGGATAGTCATAAGGGAACTCCAGGCAGTGGACATGGAAGGCGGTTTTGTGATAGATGGATTTCCTTACGCGGGACTTGCAAATGCCATTGCAACTGAATCCCTCATCAATACCACATCACAATTCGAGTTGATGGGGGTGCTTGATTCCGAATTGTTTCCACCGATTAGCATAATCAGGGATGAAGTTCCCGGCTTTCCAGCCAGGATATTTGTAAACAAGCAGCTCAAGGTTGCAGTGTTTTCATCATACCTGACTCCGCACGAATCACTACACAGAGAAGTTGCCAGGGTAATGCTTGAATGGGCAACTGAGCACAAGTGCTCCCTTATCGTTAGCAGTTCAGCGGTAAAGACGGAGGAGGAAAAACCGTTTGTAATCGGTGTGGCTACGACTGCGGAGGCTAGGAAAAAACTCTCGGATGCTGAAATTCCCATACTCAAGAACGGAACCGTTCCCGGTATCCCGGGAATTCTCCTGAATGAAGGATCAATTACAAATACGAACGTAATTGTTCTATTATACAAGGGACGGGACACTGGTCCGGATTTTAGGGCAGGTGCGGAAATCTGCATGGCAATGTCAAAACTCGTGCCAGGTGCCGCTTGCGACCTGAGAACACTAATGAGCGAGGCCGAGAACGTAGAGGTTCAGATGAAGCAGGCAGAAGAGGAGGCTGGACCGCTCCGGGATGCCATCTACGGATGAGCTACCAAGAGAACGAGATCTCAATAGAGGGACTTCAGAAGCACATCAAGGTCTTGGACTCCGACGAGGGAATCCGAATAGAGACAAATGGGGAAAAAATATTCGTCAACAGGACCTCCCGGAGGTATTGCATCAACACACATCTAGGAGACAAGGACGAGTTTTTGTACATGGCCCATGCGGAGGAAGTTCTGCAATTTCTGGCTCAAAGGATTGGGTCGTCCGCCAGAATTTTTGCATATTAGCAGCTGCAGTGCCACCATGACATCGTTACCAGGTTTTGCCCTGACGGTGGTCGTAATCTCCGCATCAGGAGTGATGGCCCCAGGACCGCTCTTTGCCTCAAACGTCGCCTACGGGATCAAGGGAGGATGGAAATCGGGCATAAAGATGGCTTACGGGCATACTCTGGTCGAGCTGCCCCTTGTAATTCTCATTGGGATCGGTGCGGTTTCTCTTGGAACATTTCCTCAGTTTAGGGAGTATGTATCAATACTCGGTGCCGCAAGCCTGTTCGTTTTTGCCGGATTGCAGATTAGGTCCACATACCTGGGCCAAACGGCCAAGCAACGGCATTCAAGAGGACCATTCCTTGCAGGAGTGGTGTTAAGCGGCCTCAATCCTTTCTTCATTGTATGGTGGCTTACAATAGGGGTCAAGCTAATTTCAGACGCAATTGTCCTGTACTCACTGATTGGCATAGGTTTGGTTTTTGTATTCCACATATGGATGGATTACGCATGGCTTGGGGTAGTAGGCCTGATGTCAAGCCGAGGCAGCCACATATTTTCGATAAGAGACTACAAGATTTTCATGGTCGCGTTAAGCGTGGTATTAGTGTATTACGGAATTACCTTTCTGTTAGACGCATTGCGTTGACCTCCCATTACATAAGCGGACAAGCAATTTACATAAACGTGAAAAATTAATTCTCGTCTTCAGGTTTTGATACGTCCACCTCTATGGTAGACACGTTCCTCTCTTTTCCGTCCTTTGATTCCATCCTTTCAGAGAAGATCCTCACCCCACTTACCTTGTAGCCTACGGCATTCATCCTCTTGACGATCATCTGAGAGACGTCGACTGCAGCTGTTATGCTCTTCCCCCTAGCCTTGATCGTTACTGTCGGCTCATTTGCAAGCAGGGTAAGTGTGGCATTGACGTACGTAAGGATTGGTTTTTTGCCGATAAAAACTATGTTTGGCGGCCTTGTCACAACCAGACTCTTTGAGTGTTTTATTTAATGGTTGAGATTCTTTTTTTCAATGTATTTCTCGAGTGTTTTCTCGATGTCTTGGAGTTTAGACTTCCTTACTTCATCTACAATCTCATTATCCTCTATTTCGTAGCAGTTCAGCAAATCGTTTTTGTCCTTGAAAAAAAGCAACACCTTGTCCTGATACATACAATAATACAGCTTGTCAGTTTCCATCATCTCGGTGCGGATCTTTATTCCCTCTTTTTCTATCGAAACTGGATATTCCACACCTAGGATTTGCCTGTTTGGTATTTAGATGTAATTTATTCGCAGAAGGCCATAGAGCAACAAAATATTAAGTAAATTGGGCCTCCAATGGATTTATGGCCCAGCGCGTTGTTTTCCATGTGGATTTTGATTATTTTTATGCACAATGTGAGGAATTGAGGAGGCCAGACCTGCAGACAAGGCCCGTGATCGTGTGTGTCTTTTCTGATAGAGGGGGAGATAGCGGGGCCGTAGCCACTGCAAATTACCAAGCAAGAAAGTATGGCGTGAAATCAGGTATGCCCATAACGTTTGCAAAAAGGAGGTTGAAAGATACAGGCGACGCCGTATTCCTTCCCACGGATTTTGAGTACTATGCAGAGGTTTCTGAGCGTGCCATGGCTGTAATTAGGGAGCATGCAGATATCTTCGAGTATGTTGGTAAGGACGAGGCATATCTTGACGTTACAAGGAGGACGGAGGGAAGTTTTGTTAACGCATCACACCTAGCACAACAATTAAAAAATGCGATAAGAAAACGCGTCAGGCTTTCCTCGACTGTAGGCGTCTCTGCAAACAAGTTATTGGCAAAGATTGCCACGGATTTTAAGAAGCCGGACGGACTCACGGTGGTTGAGCCTTCCAAGGCAGAATTGTTTCTGGATCCCCTTCCTATCAAGGTCATACCCGGGATTGGCAAGAAATCCGAGGACAAATTTCATGACATGGGCCTCAAGACAGTCGCAGATCTCAAAAAGCTTGACGTGTTTGCGTTAAACAGCCTCTTCGGTAGGAAGACGGGAACGTACCTCTACAACGCCGCAAGAGGGATTGACGATACCCCCGTTTCGCCACGCGGCGATCCAATACAATATAGCAGGATAATCACCCTAAGGGAGGATTCGAGGGAACTCGAATCGCTCTCAAAGGACCTTGAGCGACTGTGCGCAGAGGTTCATGATTCCGTGATAAGGGACAACCTGGTATTCAAATCGGTCGGAATCCAGTTCGTACAAGAAGATCTGTCAAGTAGGACCAAGTCACGAACCATGAAAAACCCCACCTCTAGCCTTGGGGAGCTGAAAAAGACCGCCCTCCAGTTGCTAAAAGAACTGCTGTCCGACCAGAGGCTTCGTGTCAGGAGGCTTGGTGTGAAGGTATCAGACTTTACAGAAGTCAGCGGGCAGGCAGACATCACCAAGTTCTTCTAGGGCACTAGTCCTACATGAGAGGCCAACCGGTGGTGCTCTTCAGGACTTATCCATTCAACCCTCAAATAGTCCATTATCTGATCATATAAAAGTCCCAGTCTTTTTGCCTCTCCGACTGCAACCTTGTAGGCTTCAATCTCCGTAGGCCGGTCTACATAGGAATACGATTCGTCATAGAGGTCAAGCCCCAGACGTTGCTGTCTGACGTGGACAAGCTCGTGAATTATATCGAGGTATAGCGTGGTGGTATCTGAATTTCTGAGGTGGTCCAATCCCACCACGATTGTGGCGTCCTCATTTTTTACATGCATATAGTGGGAAGTCGTGTCCAGTATAAGCTTCGTGTTAAAGAAGACTTCCTCCAGTTCCCCGTCGGAACTGAAGACCTTTCGAATTATTTCAACCCCCTTTAATCCTACAAAAACATCCTCGATCGAATACTCGCCTGGATCCAGATCCCTATAGATTCTTATCGAGTCCATGCTTTGCGATTTCTACTTCATTTTTTTTTAGCCGCTTTGTTTCCACGTATGTGACGATAAGTAGGAAAATGAATATCCATGGAAGGAACATTATCTCTCCAGCTATTCCGTGAAATGACTGGAATTCGTTTACGTCAGTGGAAACCTTGAGGACAAACAGCGAGAGTGAGAGTATGCGTATAACATTTACACCTATGGTTCCAATTACCCCCATGGCAAAGTAGGCAGCCTTTCTATTTCTTTGGATGTTCATTTTGAACAGGAATGCCATCATTACCAAGGAATAGATTATCATGCTGTGTACTCCCGCAGAGGGCCAGAAGACTTGGAGTGCAAATGGCCCGTGATCCCCGTTTAAGAACATGATGTTCCCATGGGAGGAGGCAATGCCGAGATGGAATGTGGTTATCAGGAAGACATCTAGCTTTACAAGGTACGGTACCACGTACTGGAGAGGTCCGAGCGAGTCATAGGGGAAGAATGCGTCCAGTGAGAGGATAATTGCTGTTCCTGCAGCATATATAGGCCCTGCTGGAGATATACGGATCCAACGCCTTCCGAACAGGATCGAGAGTGTTATCATGAAAAACGCCGCAATTGCAATAAAGTCCCACATCCATGTCCATGAATCCACTAGATGGACGTTAAACTGAGGCGCTATGGCTACAAGGTACTTCCTGAGGCCGAACTCCAGTCCCACAAGGTAGGCAATTGCTCCGGCCGCGACAGGGATTGCTGCAAAAAGCCTCCTTCGTGGAATTTCAAGTTTCAAACCCACTAGCTCTGCGGCAATGAATGCAAGTGCAAAGAGAAATCCTCCCCGGCCCTGGTTCCAGCCTAGACTGAAAGAGTCTGGAAAGACAGCTAGTGCGAACATTACCGGCGAGGCAATGATCGCGATGGCTACCAGAATGCTCCGATTTTGCAACAATCTAGTGAAATTTGTGGCCAATAAAAACTCTAGCAGTCCATATGCGCCCTCAGAAAAAGTCGGCTATAGATTTTTGTCTTCTTTCCTTGAACAGTCGGCTTCTTGAGATCCACTCCTTCTTGTCTACACTCAGGCTACCGCACGCAATTTCAAGTCCTTCCTCCAAGCTTGGTACAATCATTGGCTTCTGCCTCAGTGCCATCCGTACACCCTCTCTTACTTGCCATACACCAACTGGCACAATGTATTCAGGTCTGATCTCTCTGAGTACCAGTGCACCTGCTCGGATCTGTTTATCCGCCAAGTATTCTGAAACAGCAAGCCTAGAGGCAAAATGGGCCCCTGCAGTTTCCGGATAATGGAAGAGACCGCTAGCATCCTCGAAAGCTGAACCAAATCCTATATTGCCGTCCTTGTCATACCAGGCTTCCTGCATCTCAAACATCCACCTACCTGGAAAGAGGATGACGGCATACAGGTTTCCGAGGTGTTGAAATGAGAACAGTTGACAGCAGTCAATCTCAGGAAGATCGATCATCTCACTAATGATGGCCTTTGATATTGTATCGTCAGTGGCGGTGATGCTCCATCTTGTAGGCACTAGCTTCCTCTCCCTGCCAAACATGCCGACGCTAAGGCACTTTTGGATCTTGCTTACCTCTATGCCGTCGTTATAGAGCTCAAGGATGGCATCCCTGGCAAGAACATCCTTGTCGTAATACATGTCCTGAATCTTGCCATTTGGCGAGGAGTTTGCGAACTTGGCACTCTTTACTTCACCAATAGGTCCATACGGTGCACTCTCAGAGTCGGCGAAGGACGATGGCATTGCATTGCCTACAAATTCAACCTCAGAGGGCGTGGATCTTTCTGCCATGACAAGATCCTGCAGGCTCTCCACATATCTGCCTCTGGGTTCTTGGACCTTCACCGCCTGTACCCCACGGACCATGGACAGCCTGTAGTTCACTATATCCTCAAGTTTCTTTCCGGCCCACGCTTCTGGAAGGTCCATTACCTCGGTGTTTCCATGCATAGGTGGCACCATTGGCCCTACCAAGACCGTGGGATATCCGTAGGACCCCACAAATACTGATGGAGGGCTCGAACCTTCCACATAGTTGGATGAAAATAGGTTGGCATATTTTGAAAGGTACTCGTTCCAGTTTGATTCAAGTGATCTCCTTATCTCGGAGGCAGTTCTTGGCACCATTCCCTCCTTAGCTTGTTGTACCTAATAACATATTGCGGCAGAAAGCGACCGATCTGGCCATCTTGCATGCTGGCGGAAAAATGCCCAAAATACTCAACTGAAAGGCATTCGGGTTAGCGGTATAGAGCGATTCCGTCGACCTCCGAACTTCCGGCCGGCATCCCAACTCCTAGTTCCTGCGATGGATTTGTAGTAAGTTATATTCGACCCACCCGAAGGTGAGACCAAGTTGGCAGACTCGGAGTCTTTTGGCGTAGAGAAAGGTTACGGGCGGCAAGCTGTAGATTGGATGAATGAGGAGGCAAAAAAAGCAGAATGGAAGTTTGAGGCCAGACTTTACGATCATGAGATCGCAACCAGAAGTTTTGGTACGTTTGAGATGTATTCATGGATTGGAGATCCCAAAGCAGCAAGGGAACTCATCATCAAGGCAAGCAAGAGATTCAAGATCAAGGTGATAGAGGGAGGATACAAGACGCGACGAATGATAATCAAGGTAGAACGTAACGAGTATGGGCTGGTAAGACGCGGCGACAGGGTCATAGGTCAGATCGAATTCACGTCATCGAGACTCACACAGAGTAAGTGGATGGTAAGCAAGGAAGAACGTAAGTAGTTACTTATCTGCATCATGCACCGCTTTTGCAAGAAGTTGTGCAATGCGCAGGGGTTCCGGTACTGAACCTTGTATGGTAAGTGTGTCAAGGAGCCGCTTTGCCTCATTCATACTGCATCCCTCTATGCGCAGAAAAATGTCATGGTTGGTGTGTAATGAGACTTTTGTCCGTGATCCTAATCTCTGATACTGGTCGATTTTTGGCTGGTAGGAGTCTGGAAAGTGGTGCTTTATTGCGGCCTCAATTCCGCCAGACTCTTCGTATGTCACGCCTATGATTGGTACGCTGAGCATGGTCCACAGTCTTTTGATATCCACAATATTGTACATCGAGATTATCAGGCCCGACACCATTACAAAACTAATATCCTGTCGTGAGAGTTTCTCATACATTGATATGATTTCGTCAGTTGAATCATCTCCCTCCAAGGTAGTACTGCCTAGGACAAAGCCATCAATCACTAAGTCCCTCCTCATCACCACCCCTGCCAGTGTCGAAGTCTTGTCTGACTCCCTGAAGCTTTCAGCTACTGCGAGACCTCTGAGGCCCTTCTTCTCAAGGCGGATATGGTTCATCATTACCCCCTCCTGCGTATTTCTTGTAAACTAGAGCAGTAATCACAAAGAGCCCCCCCGTAATCACTGACCAAGAGGCAAACGCCACAATATCAAAACCGTTCATCCTGCCACATTTATCCTTTGGAGGTATTTTAGTCAATATTGAAGGAGGCGGATTGAAGTGCGACAAGATGCATACGGTCTGCTCCTCAGGAAATTATCGGGCCACTTCCCACAATCCGTATTGTTTGGGATTCTGGTTTTAGGATTACGCAGATATCACCTTTTTCAAATGCAGCTGGCTTGTTAAGCGAGATTTTCATTGGATCGAGTGAGATTATTCTTGCAGCTCTTGTCTGCAGTCCAACATTGATAAGAAATGTCTGGTTTTCTGCAATCTTATCCCTGAAGAACCTGCTTTGAGCATAATCCACGGTGATCTCTTGCGACACCAGAGGACCATTACCTGTAGAAAGCAGGTCGCCCCTTTGAACATCGTTTGGGAGCACTCCTTTTACCGCAAGACCCACCCTTGCCGGTGAGGATGCCATCTCCACGGGATCATCATGCATCTGTATTGATTTTACCACAACCTCATCACCTTTTGGAAAAAGCCTAAGCTTGTCGTATGCCCTGACTGTTCCTTTTGCCACCTTACCGAGTATTACCGTCCCCACTCCCTTGACATCGAAGCAGTGGTCGATAGGGATGCGTGTCTCACCGTCTTGTGGGAGTGCCGGCAGGCCATCCATTTCCTTTTTCAGGTCGGAGATCTCAACCAGTTTGTATCGCTCGACCGCCGTACCCTTTATCATTGTGAGAAGTTTTTCTCTATCAACATCATAAGAGTGCGAAAGAATACCCTTATCCTTCCCTAGGACGTCGAGTGCCACTATCTGTTCACCGGTGAACTTGTCCAGTCTCGACACGTGAAATATGACGTACTCCCCCATGTTGATTGCCTGGAGTAGTGGTTGTATCTTCTCAGGAAATCCGGTCGGAAGAGTCCACGTTCTTACAAACCCAGTTTCTTTTTTGTCATAAATTGCAAGGTCGGTCGAGGTACCCTTCTTACCTAAATCCTTTGCAAGTGACTCATCTGCAAGGAGGGTGTAATTGACTGACTTCATTTTACCTGTAAGAAATTGCAACTAGTAAAATATCTTGTGGAGTACTTGCAGACCCACAGCCATGAGGAATCACGGTCAGATCACATCAACTTCGCTTAGTGTAACCAGGCCGTTGTCCCCTACAATTCTTTTTATCTCTGGTAGGGCTGATTCGATCTTTTGAAGGTCGTCGATTGCCTCAATTATGAGCGGCATGTTGACTGATATCCCCTCTATCTGAAAGTTGGATTTCCCACGCTTGCCGTATCCCTCAACCCCAGTCCACGCGGTGGCCCCGGATATGTTCGATTTTTTCAGCACCTCTAGGATCAGGCGGTGCGTTCTTTTTCCATTAAAGTTGTCGTTCTTCTTTATCCTTATGGTGAGGCACCACGACTTCATTGTCCTCATTTACCTCCAACCTCCCGCCAAGAGGGAAGCAGCCATGACCTTCCCCCCCATCACCGATCCAAGAGAAAGTCCCACATTTGTAATCACGTTTACCGCCATTATCGCAAACTGTCGATTGTCAAAAAGGTTGCTTGTCTCAAGTACAAACGAGGACATGGTGGTAAGGGCTCCGCAAAAACCCACTGCCACAAGTAGCGTGTACCTGAAGTCCAAGTTCCACTGCTGCGAGACGACTGCGAAGATTCCTATTACGAAACTACCGACTATGTTAACTATTAGGACATTCATGGGAAGAGTCCCCCAAAGGAGGGGCGACTGCGTAATCTTGAACCGCAGAAACGTTCCTGCCAGCCCTCCTGCCCCAAGTAGTAAGAGTTCGATTCCTTTCATTTTTGTCTACCAATTTTTTTTGTAGTAGACATTATTATCGTCGTTTGACGCGGTTCTGGCAGGTTTGCCAAGGCTAATGTCATAGCCGTGTATTTGTATCTAGGCTATTACATGTTTAAGTCTTTTGACGCCCTGAAAAACTTACACTCCATCTTGAGATGGAGAGACTTGTCAAGCACACGGGGGGGTTTTGAGAATATGCAACAATCACAACAGTGATCCAAAGACTGCATACGTCATGTCACGCGCCGCGGGCTGAAATGTGAGCAAGCTAGGCAATGACTCTACTATGAACCGCCCTTTATCTTGCCGTTGATTCACACTCGTTAACTTGTTAATCATGATGATGCTAATTTGCCACAAAGCGGACAAACAATGGCATCGTTCCATTCATGCTTTTGGATTTCGATGAGTACAAAACATTTGGTCGTAGTCTTATTTCGGTGTCCCTACTTGAGCAGAAAACTTCTTTTTATGCTAGTTTTACTCTTATTTGGCACATCTCAGTCGGTTTACCCGAAATTTCCACACTTGTAGGTCTTTTGGATGAATCTGCATTGATCATCTACGGGCCATTGCAATTCATCTACTACTATTGACAATGATGAGCGGCTGGTAAAATACGGGTGCATAGAAATTCCCTAGCCATCATCTTACAACTAGGACTGGACAATGAGCGTATCTTACCACATCTTCTGAAACACTGCCAAGTAAAAGTTTCTTGAATCCCGAAGTGCCAGTACTTCCAAGCACGATGAGGTCCGCACCAATTTTTTCTGCATAGTTGATGATTGCACCTGCAACAGAATAAGCCTCCCCCGTCGCTTTCGTATTTGTTTCCACTCCCATCTCTGAGGCCTCCCTTATTATGCCAGCAGACCATTTTTCCGCTTCCTTTTTTGATTTTGTCAGAAACCCTCCAAATTCTTTTTTGGTGTCAACGGTGAAGACATATTCGGGGGCAAAAATTACAGTGAGAATAAAAAGTTTGGCATTGTCTTTTTTTGCCAAAGAAAGCGCGTGATGTGCTGCCTCAATCGATTGCCTTGAACCGTCTATGGCTGCAAGTATTTTCGAGAATTTTACTTCAGATTTCATGGTGAGCCTCTACCTGACAAGCAGGTCTTTGGAACCATCCTGGCAATGTCCATCTGAACGCCCCAAGGGTATGATGCAGTTTTTGTGTCTCGGCATGTGATGGATACGGTCTGAACTTGAATGTACGTTGCAATACTTTTGGTATTTGTACTATAGTTAAAACATTTATGAAAGACAGGCGTAAGGTCCTGCGTAGCACAACATTAACTGTCATTTTGCATGATGCCCAAAATATATCAAAGACGTTGATGCAAAACATGGTTGGAATGTGTTAGAATTTAAAGTCGTGCCAGACCAAGTACGTCTGTTTCGGTAGTGCGATCCAACTGATTTGTCATCAGGTATAGCCCTAGACGTTGATTGGTATTTCTGGTCTGCAGTTTTTCAGGAAGTTTCCCGAACTGCACAGGATGTCATGGGAGGTAGTGTCAGAGAGCACATCACATTATGTCGGTACTGCTGGCATAGATCTGCAAAAACTATTGAGCGATACTGCGTGGGCAGGATGAGTTCTGTGACCCATCCATAAGCCCGGCAGTCATCTCGCCATGAGTTGATAAACTTCTCCCTATAGTTGGAGCTGCTTTATTTCAAACCGCAAGATAGCAAAAACGAGATACGGCAATAATTTACCGCGTCCGATTCAATGAGCAATTCAGATAAGAAATGGTCTCACATGTTTTTTATTCATCATCTACCGATTTTCCATGTTTTTTGGAATTCTATTCTTTTGGCATGAGAAACACCAATGGGCGAGCCAGATTGATACTACAATAAAGCCAACCGTTTGGATTGTAATCACTGGAGGATCCAAGGCGATAATGCCAAAGACAAGGAATGCCGAGGTCATAAGGAATGGATACATGCTTTTGAAGTAAACCCCGAGCAGCATCAAGACTGCAAGTATGACCTCCGCCATTCCCACTACCATTGAAAGATTCACAAGGTTCGTGGCTCCCATATTGTAAAATATCGGACTTGTTTGATGTATCCATGCTGCATGCCTATGGGAATAAGCAAGATAATCATAGGCCCAGATCGAGAGCACTCCCGATATGGAATATGAGGCCAATGGCCAGTATTTGACAAGTCTTTGTTTCCTAACTTCCTGAGAGGAGTCATCAATGAGCACAAGCATCATAGCAATGCCAATCAAGCCAAGATCCTCTGGAAAGCTTGCTGGGTACCCAGCTGCAAAGAGAGTCAATGCAAGAAACCCAATCACAGCCATGGAAACCACTCTGGTCTTGAAATTCAGAAAGAGCAATGTTGCAATGCAAAGTTCTCCCGTACCTACCACATAGACCGATATCCCTGGATGATGGAACGGGAAGAAAAAAGATATTGTCTCGCTTGATGAGAACCATGAAGTATAGTATTGGTGAAGCAGAAACTTGTCAATGCCCGCCCATAGAAAAACAGCCATTACGCCGTATCTTGGAAGATCTATGAGATGATCCTTGACCCTCTGCCCAACAAACATCTTCCCTTCAACACATTACCGCTACAATTTTCGCGTTTTTCCGTAAAGACAAAATGTCCCACATTGCGGATTAGTCACTATGATTTAAAAACTACGGGAAAGATTTGCAATAAATTTAGTGCAACCCATTGCACAGATTTTTATTTTTTGATTTGTAGATACAGTAAACTTGAGCAATAAGACCTCAAGCCATGCATATGGAATAGTTCTCATAGCAGTCATCGTCGGTGCCGCGGTAGGAATAGGATACTACCAGATGTATTACATTCCGGAATATAACAGCAAGCCGCACGTGGACCCAAGGATCCTAAATCCGGGTCAGATTACCAAGATTGACATCGTAAAGGGCTCATCAAACCAGGATCAACAGCAAAATTTTGTTCCAAAAAAAATCCAAGTCCAGTTGGGGGTAGACAACCTTGTCATGTGGACAAACCAAGACGATGTAGGACATTATGTAACACCTGACAAGCCACACAAGGATTCTTACAGTGGCCAGTTTGGGTCGGAGGTAATAATGCCAGGAAAGAAATACACGTTTCTCTTTACTCAAGAGGCAAATATCCCATATTACTGCAAAGTACACCCTTGGATGAAGGGCGAGATTGACATCGTGCATGGTGCGCTGACCTCATAATGTACTGTCATCTTCCTGAATGGATCGGATAATCAGATACCGGGCTACGGTCGGGTCGAAAAATGTCCAGACTACAAAATTTAATAGATTTGTATTCAAAGCAGAGTCATGGTAGACATCATCAGAACCATAAACAAAGTAGGCAGGTGGTCCCTAAACCGGGCGGTGGGCAAGCGCAGGCCTCTCGTGGCGGTGTTCAGCCTGACGCATTACTGCAATTACTTCTGTCCCATGTGTCCTTTTGGAGATCCTGACAAGCAGGGTCAGTTAAAACTTGCAGGCAAGAATGACCTTACGACAGACCAGTGGAAGCAGATATTCGAGAAAGTTTCAGGATACGCCATCTGGTCAATAATAGAGGGAGGGGAGCCTACAAGCAGGCCAGATTTCATGGAGCTTGTTCGTCACCTTTACAGTCTCAGGGTGCCCATCACGCTCATAACAAACTGCTCGCTGTTGCATACAATCAACCTTGATGAACTTAAGCAATACATCCAGTTCATCACCTGTAGCATAGACTCCGTATTTGAGGATCCCTACTGCAAAGTAAGAGGCGTTACTCCGCAGACATACCAGCGGGTGATGCAGAATTTGCAGCTTCTCAATGAGCACAAGGTCCCACACTATTTCAACTCGGTGATAACAAAATTCAATACCAAGGAATTTATCGATGGTTCCTACTTCAAGAGGGCAAAGGAGCTAGGGGTAAACTCTGTCTCACTGACATTTGTTGAGGACAGGGCTGATGTCGACTACTCTCTGCTTCCAGACAGAGATTCAATTGTGAAAGCCTGCAAGAGCATCCTTGAACACATACGTAGCAAAGAGGATCCACAAATAATGCTACCCGCGCAGTATTTCGAACAGATAATCGAGCACGGAAGGGGCATGTATGACGAATGTGGCGTCTGGAAGAGCATATTCGTCAACGGCAACGGCACCGTCATGGTCCCTTGTTGGAAGTACAACAGTCCGGAGAACACATACAACCTACTTGAGAAAAGTGTAGAGGAGATATGGAGCGCGCCGCAGTGGGAGATCGCAAGGACCTGTCATGATTGCGAAGTGCTGGGCTGCATCTGGTACTCGTCACAGCCTGTCACCACCTTTGCTCAAAATTACATGAGGGGGCTTTCCAAGATCATTGGACAGCATGCACCGGAGATAGGAGAGAATATCTAGGCTCGCTCTGCCACTATAACATCAACCTTGTAATCAAGTTCAAGCCTGGAATTCACTTTAATTCTCCACGGGATTTGCGCGGGTTCTTCGGTGTGGTGAATCATTTTGAATCCGATATTCTCCAGGTATGAGCGTACCCCCTCGGGGGAGACCTTCTCCCTCACGGAAAGCTTGCCGCGTTCAAAATCATACGGGTCCGACAGAACAAGGTATCTATCTACCTGATCAGCCATAGTCCTGATAAGTGGATAAGGTTCCACTATGTCAAGCAGGTTGAGGCCCAAGACGGTGTCGAATTTTTTGCTGCCAAATGGAGGCTCAAGCGAATCGGCCACCAAGAAATCCGAATCGGTTAACCGTTGTTTCTTTGCCTCAAGTATGGCATAAAATGACTTGTCAATTCCCATCACATGCCCGCCGGTTCTCCGCCTTTTGAGTGCCACATTACCAATGGAACACCCGTGCTCTAGCATGGTCCCACTTGGGGAAAGTCCTTCCAACAATCCCCCTATGAAGGAGTAGAATCTCGACCTTATGCTTTGCCTGTAGATTTCAACCCATCGCTTTTCAATACCCGAGGTGTCATTTCCTGCATTTACAATACCTCTCAGAACTCTCCTGAAGAAATCCTTCATCTCATAGGATTTGGAATGCAACATGAGGTACCCACCAAGTGATGTCCTTATGGAAAGATATGATGCCACATCCCTGACCATCAACGGGACGGACAAGACCACTGGGAAGCGTGACGAGCAGTTTGGACAGTCAAGAAAGCCCTCGTCGATTTCACGGCCTCCCGAGATTGTATTAATTGAAAGGGCGGATGAGCAAAAAAGACACCTAAGTAATCCCGCAGTGTGATCAAACATTTGCGCTTACGAAGTGTCGGAGAGAGAATTCATGCCCCCTACTCTTGTATCTTGCTTTCCTGAAAGGTAGAAGAGTTGTACCAGCAATATCGGAAATAATCCAGACACCATTCGTGGAAAAGCGGATCCTTGCTGTAGAACATCTCCCTCATGTCAGAGGCACCGTCAAGCGTGGGAAATCCGACACATGCCTCCTTCTCGTTTAGGACTACCACCACGTTTGTTTCTGCCCGCATCCTTCGCTCAACAAGACCCTTTTCAATCAGATTATCCATGCCCAGCTTGTTGAGCAGCTCTTTTCTCCCCTTTGGAACTATTACAGATTCGGCAAATATGTAGTGAAGTTGTATCCCATGCTTTACCCGGGTAAGGAGCGGCTCTATGAGATCCAATGGAACCTCGGTAAAGATCTCATAGACATACTGGTCTGCATCCTTGTAAATGGACTTCCATTGCTCAAGGACCTTGACGAAGCCCTTTATTCTCTGTCCTCCAGCAAGTGCCCCGATTCTTTGTATGAATTTCATCGGAACGTCACCAAAGTCGTGATCCTCAAAGTACTTCCTGTTTTTCGATAGGAAGACAAGCGAGGGGACTTGGGTACACATGGTCTTGCCGTAGGTAGTAAGGTCATACATGCCATCCTTGTCCTTCATTATCAAACCTGCCGTTGCAAGGCGCTCAAAATTCCTGTGTACCTCTTGTACGGTTGCGTTGAGTTCCTTTGCCATGCTTGATACCTTGGAATTTTTCTCCAAAAGTTTGAATATGATGTTTAGACGCTGTTCGCTTGCAAGCTCTAGAAAGTCATTTGCGGCGTTTTCATATATGTTTGCCACTGACAAGGTTCTAGGACGTATTAATGTAAATCTTTGCTCTAGCCTAAAATAAAAATTCTTCCTGATTTTAAGACAACTTGATGTAAATTATAGTAAGTTGAAATGAGATGATAAATTCAGTTAACTATGTTAAGTAATGCATTATACTAAAAGGGCAATGTAATGATATATGCTAAAAATCCAAGATTCGAAGGACAGGGAGATCATGGATCTTTTGTCCGACCAAACCAACAGAGCAATACTTGAATCCATAATGACAAATCCAAAATCTGCAAGCCAGATCTGCACGGAATGCAACATACCAACAAGCACTGCCTACAGGAAGATTCAGAGACTTGCCGACCGCAAGATAATACGAAAGATAGGAACCATAAATGATTCTGGAAAAAGAGAGACATTATACAAGAGCAATTTACTCATACCAAAAAAGGCAGAATAGATTGTTAAACTAAAATAGCGATAGGCTGTTTTTAACATCTAATGATTACGGTCAATTGTAGGGACGTTCCATCCATCAAGTCCTCCCTGGCAGTCTATACTTCCGACCAAATAGGGGCGGTGCCTGCCTTGAAACAGCACGAGTTCATGCTTTCACCGGTTGACGATGAGGATGTGAACCCTACAGAAGTAATCACTGCAATCAAAATGTTTCTTGCTTCGATAGGATGCGAAAGGCATTTTGCAGTCATTCAGAAGAACAGCGTCATCACAGTTGTCTCGCTTGACGGATACAAGCTAGAAACACACCCCCAAGGAAAGTCTGACCAGTTCTTCTCCTGCATACATTGCGGCCATGTAACTCAGTTTGAGACAATTCACAACAACCACATGAAGATTCACTACCTTTGAAATAGTCGAGCCAATCTCTTCTTGAAGGATAAACCCGTACTGTCAGCTGATAACTTCGTAAAACATAGGCTTTGGCGGGGCCTCCATGTATGAGTGTCCCTTTGACTGGATCTTGAAATGTTCCTGAGTTTGATGCATCTTTTCAAACTTTTCCTGTGTCTCAAATTCTACCAGCATTGCATGTTTTCCAGTTCGAGTAGCCAACAGCCTTCTGTTGACAAACCCGTCAAACTTGGAAAGGTCTTTGTTAGACTCGTTTACCCATTTTCTAAACTCCTCCTCCAGACCTTTTTTCAGTTGGACCTCTACTACCGCAACAAACACAAGATCCTAGCGGGTTTAATGGATTTAAGAGGATTTCTCATATTCCCATTTTCAGCCAGCTATATTGAGGCACGGGGACGGCATGAAGAGGCCTTTCCGTAGGGTGGAATGAAGATAATGAAGCCAGAAATACGAAGCGGCAACTCGCAGAAGTGCGCCCATTCTATCAGGCGGTTTCAGGTACTTGGATTCTAGATACAGGACAGAACAGAGAGGCGATCGCAAGCGCTCGTGGTTGGTGTCCCCTTCGCCAAGCAAAAGCTAGATCAGGACGGGATAACACGAACGATTGCAGAAATTACTCTAGGAAGAACGACTACAGGAGTTTTAGATGCCCGGTAACCCTGTCAATTTGGTCCTCCGGTGCGGGGCCTATCGAGATACATGTTACCGTCCCAGGCTCTATCTGGGTGTGTCCGGCATCTGTTACCTCGGACCATGGTAAACCAAGCAGGATGGCATGTTTTTTCACCTCATCAAGTTCTTGGAGGCTAGAAACCTTTAGTACCACTTTTTCCTGCCCAAACTCGGACCATTTCTCAAACCACTCCCTGTGTGATTTTCGGACGTGCTCAGCTCCAAGTACGCAAGCATGTCCCACCTGTGCTGCTATCTTGCCAGTACCCATGCCCAGATCACGCCTCACTACTATCACTTGTTTTATGGAACCCATACCTGTTCAGAACCAATATAGTACATGTTAAACTTTTGAATGGGTTCATTCTTTCCTAAAGTCAGCCTACCACTGGTCGGTTTGACCGATTGTTACACACAGGACGATATATCTTAGGAACGCCGGGGAAACATAATGGAATCAGGCCAACAATTCATCCTGAAATGCACGCATTGCGGCGCCGAGATGAAGTTCGAGGAGGGCGACGTAATATTTGGCGACAAGTGGTTTCATAGAGCATGTGCCTCAAAATACAGGTTCCAATGCATTCAATGAGAGTCAAGACAGGCAGGAATTCACCTAAAACGAATTATGTTGATATAAATAATTGAACGGGGCGTGAAGTTTGTGGATTATGACGTCATTGTAGCAGGAGGAAGTGTGGCCGGCCTGCTCTGTGCAAGGGAGGTGGCGGCAAAGGGCTACAGAGTCCTTGTGTTGGAGGAGGATTACGAGATCGGGACTCCGGAACACTGCGGTGGGCTAGTAAGCATACCAGCAATGGACGACCTAGGAATCATCCCCATGAGGGGCACACTTGACAACAAGATAAGATCTGCACGGATGATATCGCCCTCAGGAAAGGAGTTTACCCTCGATGCAAGACCGCAACAGGTAATCGTACTTGATAGACGTGAATTTGACAAACAAATTGCACACCAGGCTAGGACAAACGGCGCCGAGATACGCGTCAGAGCATCTCTGCGGGAGGTAGTCAAAGACGGTGTCAGGACAAGCGATGGGCATGTGAAATGCAGGATAGCTGTGGATGCAAGGGGGGTCTCGTCACTAATCAACAGGGATAGGACTGGGACTCTCCAGTCAGCACAATACGAGGTCTATGCAGACTGGATTGACAAGGAGATGGTGGAGGTTTACCTCGACCAGGAACGATATCCCGGGTTCTTCGCATGGATAATCCCCACCCGCCATGACGAGGCAAAGGTCGGGGTGGCGGGAAGAGGAATTAATGCCGCAAGAGTACTGGAGGAATTCCTTGCTCGGAAGGGAAGATATTCAGCCGTAAGGAAAATTTTTGCTCCCATCTGGATAAAAGGGCCGATTCCGGAGTTTGTCACAGGGAACATGGTCACCATTGGAGATGCTGCAGGACAGGCAAAACCCACTACCGCAGGAGGGATTTATTCGTCAGGACTTGGCGGGATATTTGCAGGAAAGGCAATCTCAAAATTTTTGGAAAGTTCCAATCCGGATGACCTGGGCGAGTATCAGAGGGAGTGGTCAGCTAAGTTTGGAAGAGAGTTTGAGCAGATGCTCCTTGCGAGATCTATCCTTGAGAGGCTCGACAACAAGGCAATCGAGGGCTTGTTTGATTCCATAACCCCAGATTCTTTAAGCGAGATCTCCAAAGACGGCAGCTTTGATTTTCATGCAGTCTCAATTGCAAAACTCTTGGGAGTGAAGGGATCCTTGAAGGCAGCACAGGCAATTTTGGGAAACGAGTTGAGGAGACTATTAGGCTAGATGGATGCTGATCGATAGGGAAGATATAAATTCGGTAGAAAAGCAGTTTAATCATGTCTTCATCGATCTCACTACCAGTGTGCAGTTCTTGTCACAGGCCTATAATGCCTAATGATAAATGCGTAAAATTCAACTGTCCAAGCTGCGGTGAACTGCTGCTTTGGAGATGTGAGAGCTGCAGGGAAGCTGCAAGGACGTACGTCTGCAGCTCATGCAAGTTTGAAGGACCGTAGAGAAGATGCCGCGATTAACATTAAGGGCAAAAATTCTACCGACCGGGACCGAAGTTGACCTCGACAGCGTTGCCGCAAAGATAAAAGTTTCCTTGAAGGACGGCATTACCCTCTCAGGTTACCAAAAAGAGCCTCTTGCTTTTGGCCTATACTTCATCAATGCCGAATTCTCATTGGATGACAAGGAGGGCCAGATGGACTCTCTTGAAAACAGCGTGCGCGCAACTGAGGGCGTAGGTGAGTTTGAAGTCCTAGGCATTAGTCGAGCTTCTGTGGATGCAAAGTAGGTGTCCCCATGGTAAGAAAAGACGAGCTACTCCAGATGCGCGTCGGTGAGGCAAAGCAGAGGGATGTGGGAAAGAGAAGGGCAAGAATTGAGCCCGAGGCCATGGAGTTTCTAAAGGTTGAACCCGGTGACATGATCGAGATAGTAGGAAAAAAATCCAGCTGTGCCATAGTCTGGCCAGCGGATGACGATAACAAGGCGCCCGACATGATAAGGATCGATGGACAGACGCGAAAGAATGTCGGAATCGGCATTAACGACCTTGTAAGTGTGCGAAAAGTCACAGCCAAGGCTGCCAAGACCGTTGTATTGATGCCTGTCAACGGCAACGTCACCGTGGACAAAGAGTTTACAGATTTTGTAAAGAACAGGCTGAAGGGCCTCCCGCTCTCAGAGGGTGATGAAATATCGGTAATGATACTTGGAAATTCAATGGATTTTAAAATTCACAAGATCTCACCCAAGGGCGTAGTCAAGATCGAACGCGGCACATCTCTTACCATTCTAAACGAGTCGTCAGACGACAAGAAGATAAGGGTAACCTACGAAGAGATAGGCGGCCTGAGGGCACAGATAAACAGGATGAGGGAGATTGTGGAGCTTCCCCTCAAGCACCCCGAGGTGTTCAACCAGCTCAACATAGAACCACATAGTGGAATACTGCTTTACGGACCCCCCGGCTGCGGCAAGACGCTTATAGCCAAGGTTCTTGCCAGCGAGTCCGAGGCCAACTTTTTTTCCATAAATGGCCCCGAGATAATGAACAAGTATTACGGAGAGACCGAGGCCAGACTGAGGGACATATTCAAGGAGGCAAAGGACAACGCTCCAAGCGTGATATTTATCGACGAGATTGACGCGATAGCCCCCAAGAGGGAGGAAGCGTACGGCGATGTAGAGAAGCGGGTCGTAGCTCAGTTGCTTGCCCTCATGGACGGGCTCACCGACAGAGGAAATGTAATCGTGCTTGGTGCGACCAACAGGCCGGAAAGCGTGGACCCAGCTTTGAGGAGGCCGGGGAGATTTGACAGGGAGATTGAGATTTCCGTTCCAAACGCCGACGGTAGGCTCGAAATATTACAGATTCACACCAGGGGAATGCCCCTTGCAGATGATATTGACCTGAGGATGCTGGCGGCCGAGTTACATGGGTATACCGGTGCGGACATAAAGTCTCTCTGTAGAGAGGCTGCCATGAAGGCGTTGAGGACTTTCCTGCCCGAGATCGAGATGGAGACTGAAAAGATCTCCCCCGAGATACTACAAAAGCTAACAATAAGGTTGCAGGACTTTTACGATGCTACCCATGAAATTGTTCCAACCGCTATGAGGGAGTTTTACGTGGAAAGTCCCAAGATCTGGTGGAGGGATGTGGGTGGTCTTGACGATGCAAAGAGGACGTTAAATGACAACCTAATCACCGCAATCAAGGAGCCTGCCAAGTTTCAAAAGATGGGCATCAAGCCGCCCAAGGGGGCACTCCTTTACGGACCACCTGGATGCGGTAAGACCCTGCTGGCAAGGGCTCTTGCGACCGAGAGCGGTGGCAACATGATTCTCGTCAGGGGTGCCGAGATACTCTCAAAATGGGTTGGCGAATCTGAAAAGGCCATAAGGGAGATCTTCAGGAAGGCAAAAGCATCATCACCATGCATTATCATCTTCGACGAGCTCGACTCACTTGCGCGTTCAAAATCCCTTGAGGAGAGCGGGGTGGGTGAGAGGCTTCTCAGCCAGCTCCTAACTGAGATGGAGGACGGCGGATCTGCAAGAGTGGTGGTAGTTGGAATTTCAAACAGGCCAGACCTCATAGATCCCTCGCTACTGCGGCCTGGACGCCTTGATTTGATACTCTTCATACCTCCTCCTGAGGAAAAAGGAAGGTTTGAGATAATAAAGTCACTTACGCGGCAGATGCCACTTTCGGGGGACGTCGACCTCAAAGAGATCGCACTCTCTACAAAGGGCTATACTGGCGCTGACCTTGTTGCCGTTTGCAGGGAGGCCGCAGTACAGGCAATGAGGAACAACTCGCCCAAGATAAACAGCGTCGATTTTGCGGCTGCTCTAAAGGTCGTCAAGCCCTCCATAACTAAGGGGGTTGAGGAATGGTATTCGTCAATCAAAGACAATATATCCTACGCACTTCCAAAGCCAATAGACAAGGCCTTTTACGGTTAGATATGACAACAATGCCATTACGAAACTCAGTGTATGAGATTGTAAAAAACGCGGGCTCCATGACGGATTCCGAGCTCTCAAAGACATTGATAAAAAAGGGGATCTCGATCCCCGAGGACGAGTTCAACAAGACGCTGCTTAATCTTGAGATCTATGGTCTCATCAAGGTGACATGGCTTACCAAGGACGAGAGGAGGATAGAGATCGCGACAAAAGAGTCCGAGGAAGATGACGTTGAACGGCAGAATCGCGAGACACTTGAGAGGGAGTACGAGGCCGGATTTCCCGGCGTAGAGCAGGAAGACGCCTAGGAATAATTCAGTGGATGACAGGATAGTGGAAGGCGGCATCAAGCGCTATCCCAACGAAGATTATCGTAAGGTATGGAGCCGTCACCTTGTACGCCTTCCAAGCAAAGTCCGAGGTGGGATTCTTTGTCAGTTTATAGTGGTAAACAAGCATTAACCCTCCCGAGGCTGCCGCTATTGCAAGGTAGACGTAACCAAGACCAAATGCCACGAGCATTAGAGAGTAGGGAAGGAGTATTGTCGTGTTTGCAAGTATGTATTTCGAGGTCTTTTGCATCCCTATTAGAACTGGAAGCATTGGCACGTGTGCCTCCGCATAATCATCTCGGATCTTCATTGCCAGACACCAAAAGTGTGAGGGAGTCCAGACGAAGACAAGGATTCCGACCAATGCACCGAGAAGGTCCATCGAGCCCGTTGCCGCAGACCAGCCAGCCATCGAGGCACAGCTGCCAGCAAAGCCTCCGATCACAATGTTGGAGGAATTTGCCCTCTTGAGCCATACAGTGTAGACTATCACATAGAAGAAGACTCCAAGCGCGATGAAGAAGGTTGACAATGGGTTAAGCGTGAACCATGCATAGATTACAGAGATCGCACTTACTGCTAGGCCGTAGATAAGGACGCTCCTTGCTGCCATACGGCCTGATGGGATGGGCCTCTTGCTAGTCCTCTTCATAAGCGGGTCTATGTCTCTGTCATAGTAATGGTTCAGGGCACTAGAGCCCGCGGATGAGAGCGATCCGGCGATAATGAGGTTAAGAAGGCCCACATAGTTGAGAGACGGGCCTATGAGTTTGCTGGCAGCGTACATCGAAGTCACAGCAGTAATTACTAGTAAAACTACGATTCGTGGTTTCGATATCTCCAGGACTTCTTTTAATCCCACTAGACCTAGCGGCTGTGCTGGGAATTTAATTTCTTCGAAGCTTGCCATGCGAGGTCAAAAGAATTAAGTACCTCCCTTCATCGAGTTAACACGATGAGCGACTGGGACCTCATGATGCCAGGCATGGGTCTGACTGCAATAGGTCTTTCAGGCGTCATCTTATCATACATGGGCATAGCCGACACGTTTCTTACCGGTATGCAGGCGCTGTCCGGCCTTACCATGATCATGGGTATGATATTTCTTTCAGCCGGAATCTTGAATGGGGGGGTCTCAACCAGCCCAAGAGCGAAAGCCACGACGCTTGTCATATTTGGCTTAGCAGGGTCTGTTGCCGCTTATGCAATGACGCTTAACACCAACATTCCAAGCCTTCCGAGGTTTGTGTGGATCATCCTTATCATGATTATCCCCACGATAGTATTGGCATTTACATCAATGAAGATGCAGAAATACTTCAAGCCAATTGCCGTGATATTCGTGGCATCCATGGCAGTGGGAATAGGCTCATACACAGCATTTGGCTTCATGGGGCCAGGGGCACAGTTTTCCCTCCATTCACAGAACGAGACAAACGCAACCATGACAAACAATACCGCGGTCCTTCCAAACGCACCTGTTATCAACGTGCTCATCGCTGCCAAGGCCTACGTAAAGGGAAACCCTAACTTTACGCCCGACGTGGTCACGGTTCCAAAGGGAGACATCATAACATGGACAAACAATGACACCGTCCCGCACACGGTGACAAGTGCCAAGGATGCCGGAGCCACATTTGATTCCGGCTTGATTGCCCCGGGAAAGACATTCTCACTTGACACATCGAAGCTTAATGGAACAGAGTATGATTACATGTGCACCGTGCACCCCTACATGACAGGCAAGATAATTATTACAAAGCCCCTTGTGGCAAATGTTACGATTTCAAGCGGTGCACACACCCAGAGCGCCGGACAGAAATATTTCGACCCGTCAAACATATCTGTCAAGAACGGTACTACAGTCATATGGACCAACAAGGATAACACTGCACATACGGTGACAAGCGGGGATCCAAGCGCCGGTCCTTCAGGGCAGTTTGATTCAGGCTTGATCAAGCCTGGAGACACCTTCAAGCATGCCTTCACCGCGGTGGGAACCACGGACTACTTTTGTACAATCCACCCATGGATGACCGGAAAAGTTACCGTGGGATGAAAGCCCGAAGAGAGATTGCAATTTCCCAAAACAGCATCCGGACCCTCAAAGGACATGCAAGAAAAGAACAGCCAAACGAGTCATGCGCGGTGCTTTTCGGCAAGTCCGAAGGCTCGTGTTTTTCCGTGACGGGGATCTTTCTAGTGGAGAATTCACTCCACTCACCGGTCAGTTTTGCGATATCAAGCGATGACCTCATCAGGGCGTATAGGGAGTTGGAAGCAAGGAAGCTCGAGGTTACAGCCATATTTCACTCCCATCCAGATTCCGAGGCATACCCCTCCCCCATAGACCTGAAATACATGGAGATAAACCCCGTCCCCTGGCTCATCTACTCAAATACAAAGGACGAACTGAAGGCCTATATTTTAGAATCAGAGGTTGTTCCTGTCACTGTACGAGTCAGGTAGCATTACTGCTTGTGTATGTTCCTCTTGTGGCGCTCAAAATGCTCCTTGTCTACAAATGTAGCGCTGCAGTCCTTGCACCTGAACCCAGATTTTTGACCCCACAACGACAAGATATACCCTCAAGTAACGTAAAAGGATTCTGCAAGTACTTGCCCGTCATTCTTGCTGCAGTCTGAAGACGGCGGCCGTTCCGCCCTTTATGTCCTTCAATAGGACCTTTTCAGTCGGTATTATCTTGCCCATCACGTTTACCGGGGAGTATGGTCTTATCTCCCCCACAGAACCTATCGGCGTAGGCCCAAAAAAGAGACAGATCGCCCTCCCATCAGGCCAATAGGCCACATCCATCAAGCTCACAACCGGCTTGGAGTTTTCAGGGCCCACAGATACCGTGGTCTCATCAGTGTAGAGCTCATCCCCCCAAACATTCATGTTTGTTTCCAGAGGAAGGTGTTCGATGAAAGACCTTACGGTAATCGGGCAGATTTCATCGTCAAGATCCAACAAGATCGTCCTGCCACCTGCCAGATCGACCCTCACCCTGTGCTTCATAATAAAAACCTGCAGGATTTAGAATAAATAGCCCTTTCCGACCATCAAAAACATGGAAATTCATGTATACGATACGTACGTGGAAGCAAAGGACGGACATACGATGCATTTTGACGTGATAACGGCAGTCAAGGATCACCAAAAGGCAATCCAGTATGCCAAGGAATGGCTCAAGACCATAGGCGAGGAAGAATCCAAAGTAACTACCGAGGAATGCCAGTTCTGCCATTCCCAGGGAGCCCCGGCGCCGATAGCCGACGAGATCCAGAAGAAAGGATATTTCATCCAGAAGATGGAAGGCTGTCCTTAGGACCACCTTTAATTTTTAATCTCAATATTTTTAAAAAATCTTTTTAGCACGACTACAGAGACATTACACATGACGGAAGGCAGCAAGTACCGCAAGCTCACGGTCGAAGGCGAGATCGCCACCAAGTGGATATGCGGGTGTTTTGAGACAGCGGACGGCTTTTTCAAGTTCTGCAAGACGCACAACAACGCCATGAAGCGCACGATAGAGGCCCAGATAGACGAGCTTGACATGACCCTAGTGGTGGACGATAAGAACTCTGCAGGTTAGAGATTCTCAAAGACGTGGAGGAGGCGCACGGATTTTACATGTAACAAGGCAAGTTTTACGTGCCTACCCGGCTTTTCTCGATCTTTTCTTATATGGCTTGAAGCCCCGTCCCGAGAGCCCCTTTCTGACAAGGCTGTTGAATCTCCTCCCGTGGCTGAGGTACGGAAACCTCAGATGAATTAGCTCATGAACTATAGTATTCTCAAGTGTCTTTTCGTCTGGAATTTTCTTTACGTTGATAAAGACCAAATTGTGTTGTAGGTATGAGACACCCAGATACTTGTATGCTGAGGTCCTTCTGCCCTCGGTAATTTCCCTCGGCAGGTCAAGCACCTCCCGTGTGCTCATTACCGACCTAGGTTCGGGGATTCCAAACCTTGCCGAATAGATCCCGACCTTCTCAAGTATGCTCATCCTGAGCCCTGCATCCAACAGCATCAAAAGACAAGCCAGTACGGATGCTATAACAAGGGTTGTCAAAAATGGTCCCAGCGTTTGTGGAATTTTTCCATTTTACCAAAAGCATGGTAAGCAGGGTCAGAATTTGTGTAGCTTAATCACGGGTCATACAGCCACCGGCTCATCATACCCCAACTCTCATGATTGCACAAAGGTCATAAAAAGAGTCTGTTAAAAGACAGATTCCTTTCGAGCGTCAGATGCCGGTGTATGTCCCTTCTAGTGAAAATCACTGGAACGTGCGGCAATGCATTACCGGGCTTAGTCACGGGTGATTGCCCAAGGCGTATTATGATTATGCCCTGCGGAGTATCACTGGCTGGACAGGTTTGTCCGCTCATGTCATAAGGTCCATTATCTCGCGGGCCCTCTGCCGCATCGCTTCGTTTACAGTCACCACCACAAGGCCCTCGTTTGGCTGCCCATAAAGGATGACCGAGTTCCTCGGCGCATATATTACCGCGGGTAGAACTAGAAGGTCTTCCTCTCCTTCCACCTCTATCCTTACAGGCGACTCGCCCTCAAGCCCTCGCTTTATGGTTACCACGCTCTCATTCGTTATTCCTGACGCAGGGTTGGAGCACGTAAGAGTCGTCCTTACCAGTCCTGCCACCTTGCCCCTCTTGCGCCGCTTCTCCATAGAATCGACTATCTGTAATGACGGCTCCAAGCCGAATTTTATCATCTTCTCGGTTGTGGCATCCCCGACAGTTATGACAAATGCCCCTCCGGGTATGTACTTCGCCAGATTCTCTTTTGTGACGGCCTTGTCCTCTATAAGAAGACCCATCGGCTTACGGAGTGTTTCTCGAAGGTTTTCTGGGAGATGCACAAGGTCCCTTAGGACCAGACTCTTTATCATTTTTTGGCAAGAAGATCATTTGATCAGGCCAGCTGATGGATTACAAACATAACAACCCGATCTTAAATATGCAAATCACAAGACAGGCGCAGAGTAAAATTTAGGCTGGATGGACGTCGCGTATTCGGCCGGCAACGGTCACGTGGTTGCTTCTGCCTTCATTTCCTCGCTCAGCTGGGATGCAATGACGCTGCATCGTGCAGCCACATTCTTTGCCACTACCATGAATGCTTGGGCGTGGGGCGAGTTGGGATCGGTTACTAGGACGGGTCTTCCCGTGTCAGAGCTCTCCATTATGCCAGGGTTGAGCGGAATCCCTCCCAAGAATGGAAGGTTGTATTTTTCGCTCATCTTTTTTGCACCGTCCTTGCCAAAAATATAATGGTCTGTCTTGCAGGTGCCACACCTGAAGTAGCTCATGTTTTCTATTACGCCGATGATTGGCACATTGAGTTTTTGGAACATCCCAAAGGCCTTTACTGCAACATTGCTTGCCACCTCCTGAGGTGTGGTCACAACCACTATGCCTGTTATAGGTATGGTCTGAGCCAGCGTAAGCGGAATGTCGCCCGTTCCTGGTGGGAGGTCTACGATTAAGTAATCCAAGTCGCTCCACTCCGTGTCCACCAAGAACTGTTTTAGGATTCCAGATATTATTGGACCACGATATATCGCAGCTTGGTGTTCCTGGTCTGCAAAGAACCCAAATGACACCACCTTCAGGCCATGGGAGACTGCAGGCTGAAGCTTGTTGTTCTCAACCTCCATCGTTGCCTTTCCCATCCCAAGCATAAGTGGAACGCTCGGTCCGTAAATGTCAGCATCGAGAATTCCAACCTTGGCACCAGTGCTTGCAAGCGCGAGTGCAAGGTTTACGGAAACGGTAGTCTTGCCAACCCCGCCCTTGCCGCTTGCCACGCCGATTATGTTCTTAACGTTTGGCAGCATTTCATCCATGGAGAGAGCCCTTCCCTCCATCACCTTTGCTGTTACCTTTATGTCCGTCTTTGATATCCCTTGAATCTTGGATACGGCGTTCCTGACATCTTGTTCTATCTGATCATTGAAGGGACAGGCTGGAGTGGTAAGCTCCAACGTGAACTTGAGATCATTTCCGTTTATCTCCAGATCTTTTATCATCCCCATTGAGACGATGTCTTTTTTCAGATCCGGATCTATTACCGTGCTAAGAGTCTGTAAAACTTGGTCTACTGACACCATTGATAAAAATTTCATGAGGACGATATTTAAACATAGGCAAAAATAGCACACAACCCATCCAAAGATTCATAAATTCAAATTTAACCAGTTTTTTCGGATGTTTTCTATATCAACACTTACTGATGTAGTCAGGGTACCGCCCAAACTGTTCGGCGAGTCGCTCAGAAAAGCCGCAATAACTATCCTCCGGGAGAAGTACGAGTCCATGATTAACCCGGAACTGGGCTATGTCATCATGATAATGGACACGAAGGTAGAGAAGATGGGAAAGATAATTGCCGGTGACGGCGGCACATATCACAGAGTTGAGTTTACCGCGCTTACATTCTATCCGAAGCTCCAGGAAATCGTCAGGGGAGAGATTGTCGAGATTACAGACTTTGGGGCCTTCGTCAGAATAGGCGCTACGGATGCCCTCCTTCACCTCTCGCAGATAATGGATGATTACCTCAAGAGCGATGTAAAATCAGGCATGATCCTTGCAAACCAAAGCGGAAGGAGCATGAAGATCGGAACAATGTTGCGGGCCAGAATCACGGCAGTCTCGCTTGGAAAGACGGCCGCAATGAAGGTCGGTATCACGTGCAGGCAGCCCTTCCTAGGTGCAGACGAGTGGATAGAGGAGGAGATAAAGAAGGCCAAATCCCCTCCCGCGCCCCAGGCTGAGAAGCCCAAGAAAGCAGCGGAGGCCAAGTGATAACACATGGTAAGGGAGATGGCTTGCCGCAAGTGCAAGTGCGTCACAATAGGCAAGGTGTGCCCCATCTGCAAGTCATCAGATCTTACCCCTGACTGGCAAGGTGCAGTTCTCATAGTAGATCCCGAAAACTCCGTCGTTGCCAAGTCTTTAGGCATTAAAGAGAAGGGAAAGTACGCTCTCAAGGTAACCTAGATTGGATGCCCGCGCAAAAAAGGCGCTAGAATACTTCCTCAGGGAGGACATAGGGATGGCCGACATCACAAGTAGACTTCTCCCCAAAGTTACCATCTCTGCAAGAATAATCTCTCGGCAGAGGGGCATAGTGGCAGGGGTGCTGTATGCGAGGGAGATATTTGTTTCAAGAAACTGCAAGGTAAAGATCTCGAGGCGTGATGGAAGCAAGGTGGGCAGAAACGACACCATAATGACGGTTTCAGGCAGTGCATATTCGGTACTCTCATGTGAGAGGACTGCACTTAACCTCATGTCAAGAATGAGTGGTATTGCAACAGCGACGAACAGCATGGCAGCGGTTGTCAAGAAATCAAATCCCAAGGTACTCCTGTACTCGACAAGAAAGACCGCGCCTGGACTCCGCATCTTTGACAAAGAGGCCGTGGCGATTGGCGGCGGCAGGAGGCACCGCCTCACCCTTGACGAGATGATAATGATAAAGGACAACCACCTAGCGGTGATGGGCCTACGCGACATGGTGCGAGCAGCAAGGAAACACCATGGCAGGTTTGAGGTAGAGGTAGAGACTCTCGAGGATGCAGTGCTGGCTGCAAGGGAAGGCGCCCCCATCATCATGCTCGACAACATGCCGCCAAGGGAGATCTCAAGGACCGTCGCGGCACTAAAACGAGAAGGTCTGAGAAAGAAGGTAACAATAGAAGCTTCAGGCGGAATCGACGCGTCCAACCTCAGATCCTATGCCAAAAGTGGTGTCGACATGATATCAGTTGGATGGCTTACAAGTTCCGCAAAGGGCTTGGATCTTAGCCTCGAGGTCAGCTGATAGCAAGCATCCGCTCTATTGCAAGCTGGGCCCTCTTGGCCACGTTGGTTGGAACCTTGACGTGATATTTTTCCTCGTTCAAAGAGGCATGAACCTTGTCAAGCGTTATCATCTTCATGTACTTGCAGACAGCTGAATCCGAGATCGGTACGAACTCTTTTCCCGGGTTCTGTTTCCTCATCCTGTACAATATACCTGTCTCTGTGGCTACCACGAATTTCTTGCTCGTGGAGCTCCTAGCATGATTCATCATACCTTCTGTTGACAATATCTGCACCTGACTGCCCCCATAATCACCGCAGGCAACGTCGTACATCACTGACGATGTGCAACTGCATTCTGGGTGTACAAGGAATTCCGCGTTGGCATACTGTGCAAGCTTTTCCCTCACATCGCTCGGCCTTATGCCTGCATGTACGTGGCATTCACCAGCCCAGATGAACATATTCGTCCGCCCAGTCACCTTCGCGACATAGGATCCAAGGAACATATCTGGTAGAAAAAGTATCTCCCTATCATCAGGTATTGAGCGTACCACATTTACCGCGTTCGAGGAAGTACAGCAATAATCAAGCTCCGCCTTCACCTCGGCCGAAGTATTGACATAGCCCACGGTGACTGCCGCCGGGTGTTCGTCCTTCCATTTGCGTACCTGCTCGGCCGTGATTGTATCTGCAAGCGAACATCCGGCTGCCATGTCCGGTATCAGGACTTTCTTGTCTGGACAGGTTATCGCCGCAGTTTCCGCCATAAAGTGGACGCCGCAGAATAGGATTATCCGGTGGTCGGTCTTTGCAGCTTGGCGCGAAAGCCCCAGTGAGTCGCCCACAAAATCAGCCACGTCTTGCACTTCGGGTAGCTGGTAGTTGTGCGCAAGAATCAGCACGTCTTTCTCCCTCTTTAGTCTGAGTATCTCGGATTTCAGGTCCAATTCAAAATAAAGCTGCTCACCTTTCCATTTAAAGGGTCGCGATGCTGACAAATTTCACGGTCGTACAAATATGCCGTGGCAATATTTGCCAATCACGTACCAATCTGAATTCCCGCACTGCAAATCTTGCGGAGGCATTCGATTGCAGAGAGTATGGCAAGCCTGCTCGTCTTTGGGTTGTTGTGGCTTGGCACGTTTTCAACCTTGATTGAAAATCTTCCGAACCTTCCCCTAGCCTCAATCTCGTGCGTGTTCTTGTCTGTGCCAGGATCTGCAACTATCCTTACCTTTGTCCTAGTACTGCCAATACCTGCCAAGCTGAGCAGTGCAGCCACGTTGATGTTTGAAGGAAAGAGTCGTACTGCCTCCTCTGCTGTCCCCTCATAGATAACGGTAGGTGCAAGAATGCTGTCAGGGTCGGTTCCCGAGACCTCAAAAAACTTTGCCCCCTTGAGGGCCCTAGGGTTCTTAGTGGTAACAAGCGTCATCGATTCCAACTCGTCCCGTACTGAACGTACAGCATCGAGGCCCGCAATAGCCCCAGTAGGCAGGTAGACATGCCTGTTAAAGTCCCGGCAACCCTCAAGGACGGTGTCAAACACCGACTCGTCAAGCAGTGCGCCTACACTCATTACCATCAAATCCTTCCTGTTTTGCAGTATCGAGAGTACGTTATCCCGGACCGCGTCCTGAGATGCTGCCTCGACTACCAAATCCACAGGCGAGGCTGCCAAGAGTCCAGCGTTCTCGGAAATGACCGGCCTTGTCTTGAGCTTTGATGCCAGCATTTCCGACGAGGTTTTTGAAAAGTCGAATATGTGTGTCAATTTTGCAGGAATCCTGCCCGAGTCGATCGCAAGTGCGATCTCAGTGCCGATTGCGCCGCATCCTAAGAGGCCTATTCTTTTCAAGCCAGTCTCTCTTGTCTACTACCCATGTTAAATCGTTATCGCGGCTGGAAGCACAAAATTGAATTACAAACTACTTGGAGATGAGCATGTGGGCCGCGTTGGACGAGACGGATCAACCCTTATGGAGAGGTTTCTTTTTAGTATTGCAAAGCAGTGGATTGCCGGAAACACCATGGATGAGGCAATAGCATATGCAAGGGATGCGAACAAGAAGCAGATGGGCGCCATAATAAACAGGCTTGGAGAACACATGGTGTCAGGCGAGCAGATAGAGAAGACAGTCTCCGAATACCTCATGCTTGCCGCAAACATGAGGAAAAACGGTGTCATCGGTGGGATTTCCATAAAGCCCACGCAGGTTGGACTTGCAAAGAGCGCAAGAGAGTGCACCAACAACCTTGAAAGGATAATCAACAAGGCGTCCCAGTCACAGTCATTTGTCTGGATAGACATGGAGTCTTCCGAGTACACGGAGGACACCATAAGCATCTACCTGAAACTCTTCGAGAAGTATGAGCGGCTCGGTATTGCCGTCCAGGCAAACCTCAGGCGCACGGGGCGGGATGTATCAATGCTGCTACGCCACGGGGCAAAGATCCGGCTCGTAAAGGGCGCCTACAGGGAGAACGCAAAGACCGCATTTAGGACAAGAAGGGAGGTCGACGGCAATTACAGGAAGATCACCGAGTCCTTGTTCTCTGAGGGAAACGAGTTCGCAATAGCTACGCATGACTCTGCAATGATAGATTTTGCTGTAAAGCTCTCGCGTGACCATGAGAGAAGGTTCGAGTTCCAGATGTTAAAGGGAATAAGGGATGAGTTGAAGCCGAAGCTTGTAAGGAACGGGTTCTCTGTCTCCGAATACATTCCGTATGGCACCAACTGGCTGCCATACTCCATCAGGAGGCTAAAGGAGAAAAAACGCAACATACTTCTCCTTGGAAGTTCCTTCCTTCAATCGCACCGAGTTTGAGTTTGTTCCCTCATGAACTGTAGGAGATAATATTCTCCTCCTGCGCCCTTGCCCGAGATTCCCGAATCCTTCCATCCGACAAACGGCTGCGCCCCCACCATAGCGCCAGTCGTTGCGCTTGCTGACCTGTTAAGGTATGTCACCCCCGCCTCTATTCGCTCAAAGAACTTTTCAATCTCGGCCCCATCCCTGCTGAAAAGTCCCGCAGTAAGCCCGTAATGGCTCTTGTTCGCCTCTGCTACGGCTTCATCAAAATTTTCGAATTCCTGCACGCAGAGGAACGGGATGAATAGCTCCTCTCTTACAAGATCATGATCCCTTGGGAGCCCCGTCACTATCGTAGGCTCTACAAAGTTCCCAGCTGCGAGCTCAGAACTTGACACGATGGAGCCGCCGCAAAGAACCTTACCATCCCTTTTTGCAGCCTCCGAGGCCCTTTCAAATTTCTTGAGTGCCGACTCGTTAATGACGGGGCTTATGAAAGTGTCCCGCTCCCATGGCTTGCCAATCTTCAATGCCCTAGCCTTTGTCACAAGATTTTCAAGAAATATCGGTGCTACCTCTTTCTGTACGTAGACCCTAGAACAAGCGCTACATTTTTGTCCGCTGTACCCGAAGGCAGCCCTCAAGACACCGTCGGTTGCCTTGTCAAGATCCGCGGTCTTCGATATAATGGCCGGATTCTTTCCTCCCATCTCGGATATGAACGGACGAGGTGTCCGGGTTACAAAGTCATTGTAGCCTGAAATTCCTACCTCTTTTGATCCCGTAAATGCAATCCCGGAGACATCCGGACTCTCAATTATTGCCTTGCCTACAATGCTGCCCGCGCCCGTCACAAAGTTGACGGCTGCTGGAGGAAGCTTGTGATATATAGCCTCTACGAACTTGAAGGAGGAGATGGGCGAATCGCTTGACGGCTTCAGGACGACAGTGTTGCCGGTCATGAGGGCGCCGGAGGTCATGCCAATGGCAATTGCGGAGGGGAAGTTGAATGGCGCAATTATCCCCCATACACCGTATGGCTTGAGAACGCTGCGCGTCTTCTCGTTTTTACTGGCGCTACGAGTCTCCTTTGTAAATCCCTCATTGATCTCAAGCTGTTCCGCATAAAACCGCATAAAGTCTATGGACTCGTCGAGGTCACCTATTGCCTCAAGCCTGTTCTTTCCATTTTCAAAACTCATTGTTGCCGCAAGTTTGAACTTTTCATGGGAGAAAATATCCGCCACTTCGCGGAATATTTGCACCCTACTTCTGTATGAGACCTGCGACCAGGCATGAAAGGCATTCTTGGCAGTCTCGATGGCGTGAAGCGCGTCCTCCTCGGAGGCAAGCGGAAAGCTGGCAAGGATGAGGTTCCTGTCAGCGGGCGAGCGTACCTGGAACTGGTTGCCTGAGAACACCTCCTTTCCGCCCACAATCATCGGATAATTCCTTCCGAGTTCCTTCTGTACCTCGCCTACCGCATCGTCAAACTTTTTATGAAACTCATCAGTATTGTTGTTTTCTACAAAACCTGCCCACGTCTTTTCGTTTCTGAACATACCGGTAATGTGAAATTACTGCCTTAAAACAGTTTGACATCCACGAATGGAAAAGCACAATAAAAATCAGGTGCAGGTAGAACCTTTGCAGCAGGTGACTCACCCTCAAGAGATCCAGTGTTCCACAGAAGGTTTTTCGCCGCAGGCTCTAAAACCACAATTTACCGCGAACTTTTAACATGGTACCGTATTTTACGGTCATGTATTATAAATGTCTTTGTTGAAACCGATGACACGATGGAGCTAACGGGCTCCACACCTGAAACGTTTTATCCCCTGGGATAAGATGGTCTGTGTCAACCATGCGCGTCAACTTGGAACTAACTGGGGGTACGTCGCAACATGCCTGAGAATCCTGTCAGGTCGCTCCTTGACAGACTGAGGAGCGATCTTACCGAGAAGGAACACACCGACCAGGTATTATCAGACGGCAAGACTAGGACGTTTCCAATAAGGGCGGAGAATTTTATAGAGATAAGTGGTACCATCAATCCAAAGAAGATCGCGTTTGTGGACGGTGGGGATGGCATACTGGAGGAATCCCCCAATTACATGATTGTGATAAATAGGCTCTACTTCTCGATATTCCGCGGAAAAAAGCGAATAATGCCGCAAAAACTCAAGCGCCGGATTGAATTTTTCTCCTACGTAGTATCCGAGATCAAGAAAGTTGGTGAGAGGCAGAGCATAAGCTACAACACCAACCTCTTCACTTATGATGACGGCGACTTGGAATACCTGCCAGATGTTGCCGACCTGACATCCAAGGTGGAATATTCTTCAATCCTGCAGGGCTCAAAACTAGTTTCCCTTTCAAGGCGCTTTGCCGAGTGGAATATGGCCTGCAGGATTGTCGAAAACGAGCTTTCGAGCGGGGATGTGATTGTAATTGACGGGTCTCTTCAGACAAGCTTTGAGAACGAGGTAAAATACGCAAACAGGTTGTATGAGCTTGCAACGGAGAAAGGCGTCATAGTTTGCGGACTGACAAAGACCAGCAGGCTTGTCACACAATCTGGAGATCCCCTGCTGGCAAGGATTGCCGAGATTTCAGAGAGGACGGATCTTCCAAGGTGGTACATCCCTGTAGCAGAGAAGGTGTCATCCGATGACAGGGGCTTCATGGTGGTGTGCAAGCTCCACCCCAAATCAAGGCACGTGTTTAGGTTTGAGATCCTCCTTGAGCAGTTCAACGCCATGGGCGAGGATGAGCGGAACAACGTGCTGGCCAGCCTGGCGGTCAATGCCGAGGACATCTCCATGCTTGGATACCCATACGGATCAATCGACGCGGATAGGTTTGCCCAAGTCAGAATAAATGAGCTTGAGATGTACCGCGGCATGATAATGGCTGAAAAATCGAGGGACCCACAGTGGAAGCGCCTCTCAAAGTATACCCTCACCAACGTCGTCCATGATGACCTCAACTGGGTGACTAGTTAATTGGACGAGATTGACATTGTGGGACAGGTAATCGGGGGAAGTTTTGGCGACATCGTGATTAGGGAAAAATTTGGCAAAAATTTGGAGATCGGGGATCTGTTGATATCGGAAGAGGACGGATCTTATCTCATACTCCAAGTGTTTGCCTTGGAGTACGGCAGCCAGATCCAAGACAGGATGCAGCAAATGATGTCTGGAGTCAACCTGGAGCAGGGTGTGGGAAATGCGGAGTTTTACGAGCCAGAATTTGTCAATTACGTCCTAGCAAGAATAAAACCCCTGGCCAGAGTCTCCCGCACGGACAACAAAGTCACACTGCCAAAGTCCCTTCCCTCCTTTTTCAACAAACTCAGATTCATTAAAAACGAAGACCTGAGATTTCTGAAGAGGTCGACCGAACAGATTTTCGTAGGTCACATCAGGAGTGGCACCAAGGTCATCAAGGACGCTGAAGTCTGGCTCAATGCCGAAGACGTGTTCTCACACCATATCCTGATCCCAGCCACAACTGGAAGGGGAAAAAGCAATCTAGTCAAGACCATCTTGTGGCATGCCCTTGATTCTAATAGGGTCGGCGCACTTGTCCTTGATGCGCATGATGAGTATTACGGCAGGCATGGCCCTGGACTGAAGGACCATCCTAGATCAAGGGAGAACCTTGTCTACTATACCCCAGCAAGCCCGCCACCCGGAACGAATATGCTCACCATAAACCTCCGCTCTGTAAGGCCTGAGCACTTTGAAGGGATCATAGACTTTTCCGATGCGCAGTACCAGGCAATCAGAGGAGCCTACAGGACGCACAGGGATACGTGGATATCACAGATAATGATGACATCACCCGAGGAGTTTGCCTCGTCCGAGAATGCGGCAGTTACCATGTCAGTCGTGAAGAGAAAGATGAGGATCATACTCGGGCTTGATCTCAATGAACAAAACCAAGTGGAATGCAAAAACGAGGTGTTCGATGCTGCCACAAAGGGGATTACCACGGTGGATGACATTGTCAATGACCTTGAGGCAGGCAAGAAGGTTATTCTCGATACCTCGAGGCTCGGCAACGAGGCGGAAATAATCGTGGGGAACATAATAGCGTCAAAGGTGCTCGAGAGATACAAAGACTACAAGCAAAAGGGGCAGCTTGAAAGGAAGCCGGTCGTGACCGTCGTCATAGAGGAGGCCCCGCGAGTGATTGGGGAGGATGTCCTAGTTTCGAAGAACGACAACATATACAGCATCATAGCAAAGGAGGGCAGGAAGTTCAAGGTAGGCCTGACTGCAATAACTCAGCTTTCCAGTGTGATCCCAAGGACCATCCTTGCGAACATGAATACAAAGATAATACTTGGAAATGAGATGAAGCAGGAGAGGGATGCCATCATAGAGAGCGCGTCCCAGGACCTGTCGGAAGATGATAAGAACATAGCGAGCCTTGACAAGGGCGAGGGGATTATCTCGAGCATATTCGTACCGTTCGCACTCCCAATCAAGATACCACTCTTCGAGGAAATGGTAGGCAACAACGGCTCTGAAAAACGTGCTGCGAGGACAAAGGTGTTTTAAATGAAATTCGCGCACTTGTCTGACATTCACCTTGGGTTTCAAAAGTCCGAGAATCTTCAGAGAACAGAGCGGTCCGTCTTCGAGCGCGCAATAGACGAATGCATCCGCAGGAAGGTGGACTTCATCCTCATTGCAGGAGATCTGTTCCACGTAAATATTCCCGAGATGCGTGTCCAAAAGGCCGCTTTTGCAAAATTCAGGCAGGTCTACGAGGCAGGGATCCCGGTCTACGCCGTATACGGCAGTCATGACTTTAGCCCGGTCTCAAATTCCGTGATAGATCTTCTAAATGAAACTAGATACCTCACCAAGGTAACCAATGTAGTGGAGACGGGCGACGACAGGATTTCCCTCGAGTTTACTGTTGACAAAAAGACAGGTGCAAAGATAACAGGACTTCCCGGCCTCAAGGCTGGCAAGGATTCGGTCTATTATGAGAAGCTGGACAGGGCGGCGCTTGAGCGTGAAGGCGGCTTTAAGATATTCTTGTTCCACGGAGGAATTGACGAGATGAAGACCGAGGTAGGGCCTGAGACTGACTTTATGGCACTTTCATCGTTGCCAAGGGGCTTTGACTACTATGCGGGAGGACACATGCACAAGTATCACCATGCAAGATATCCCGACCATCCAAACGTGGTATATCCCGGGACGCTGTTTGCCGGCTACCACAGCGACTTGGAGGAGAATGCCAGAGGACAGGAGAGGGGCATGGTGTTCGTCGAGGTCGGGCAGGATGGTCTAACCGTCGAATTCGTCCCACTGCCCAACGCGGAATACACCCTCATAGACATTGACGCAGAAAGAAAGAGGGCAAGCACCGTGAACAGTGAACTTCTCGAAAAGGTGCGGCAGTCTGATTCAAAGGACAAGATTGTAGTAATTAAGATTCACGGCGAACTGTCAGAAGGCAAGACTACCGACATCGAGTACGCGAAGGCAAAGGAGGGCCTGTACGGGGCACTGGAGATAAAGGTCAACAGGAGCAGGCTTACCTCAAGGGAATACGCCATCACTCCTGCTGGCGGGAGGGACAGGACAGAGATTGAGACCAACGCGTTTAGGGAAAACATAGGCGAGGTCAGGATGGATGAGCGTGAGCTTATGGGGGATGCTGGCATCAATACAGCACGGGCGATGCTCAGTGCAGCCATTCTGCCCATCCTGCAAAATGAGAAGAGAACAGATTACCAGAACAGGATAATTGAAAACATGCTTGGAACAGCGGGACTAAAAATTAGAGATGTTGCTCGAATCGATTGAACTTGAAAACATCAGGAGTTATGAGAGGGAAAGGATAGAATTCCCCCGTGGCATCACCCTATTTGAGGGCGACATAGGATCCGGAAAGTCATCGGTCCTCATGGGTATAGAGTTTGCTCTGTTCGGGCTAGGATCACAGAAGCCGGAGGCCCTTCTCTCAAAGAAGGCAAATGAAGGCGTCGTCACGCTAAACTTCGAGGCCAACGGGCAGAAATGTGAGATACGGCGGACGCTTAGGAGGAAGGGAGAGTCTGTGAGCCAGGATCCTAAATCATCATACCTCAAGGTGGGCGACGTGCTTGAACCGCTCTCGCCCTCCGAGCTGAAGCAGAGGGTGTTGCAGATACTCCGCTTCAACGAGTCGGAGGATCCGCGCTCGGAGAGCAGGATCTTCCGTTATGCAGTCTTTACGCCGCAGGAGGAGATGAAAGAGATCCTGCGTGATCCTTCCAAGAGGTTGGAGACGATACGGAAGGCGTTCCGCGTGGAGGACTATAAAACTGCAATCGAGAACTCTGAGAATTTCAGGAGGTTTTTGGACAAGCAGGCAGGCATCCTAGGCGAGAGGTTCCACGACCTCCCAAGGCATGAGGAGGAGCTGGGAAGGACCAAAAAGTCGCTTGAGGACTGCGCAATCATAACAGGGCGGCTAGAAAAGGAGAAGGCGCGTCTTGAAAGGCAGTTAGCGGAAATAAGGCTGAAGGTGGAGCAGGCAAGGAAGGACCGTGAGAAATCGGTGAGGCTGTCTGCCGAGATAAAAAACGCGCAGGCACAGGCATCAAACAGGGAAATGGAGATAGCAAAGATCTCAAGAGAGTTGGAGGACGCAATTTCCGAGATTAGTCGTACCGAGAAGGAGATAGCATCACTAAAGGAGGTCACTAGGCCGGCAACAACAAATCTTGAGAGGGTAAACTGCCTAATCAAGGAATTTTCAGAGTCGAACAAGGCAAAGCATGAGCTTGCGTCAAAGATCGAGGTTCTGTCAAGACAGTCGGCAGTTCTTGAACGAGAGATTGGGCAGCATGCCCTGGCTGGCGCCGACGATCTCGAGACCTGCCTTGACGGCCTCTTAGCCGAGATTGCGTCGCTGCAGTCTGGGCTTGAAAGTACGGATGGACAGATAGTAGAATGTTCCAAACTTCTAACCAAATACGAGACCAACGTAGAGGAGTACACAAGAGACCTCGGCCAGATAAGGAGCCTCGACTCCAAGTGCCCGGTCTGCGAGAGCAACATAAGCCACGAACACAAGGAACGTGTGGAGAGGGACAGGGAGGCAAGGCTTGAAGAGGCTGCATCGAAGATAGGCGGAATATCAGAGGAGATATCATCCCTCCAATCACGGCGGGTCACCCTAAAGGCCAGGATTTCAGAGAAGGAGTTAGAGAGAGACATGATAAGAAAGATCATCCCCGCCCTCAAGAAGGCCTCGGAAAACGCGGTTGAGATGCAGGCCGCAAGGATAGGACTTGAAAGGCTTGAAGAGGTGGCAATCAACCTAGAGGAGGAGATAGGACCAGGAGACGGCAAGGAAGATCCCGTTGAGCGTCTTGCCACAGTCAAGGAGGCCCTTTTGAGGTACCAAAATGCATGCGATAGGATCAAGGAGAAGGAGGTGCAGAAAGCAAAGCTTGCGCAGACAATGGACTGCCGCAAGATGGAGATCGAATCAAGTCGCCTCGAGATGGGCAGGCTTTGCGATGAAATACAAAAAATGAAGAGCGAGATTGGCCAGCTTGAAGGTCTGGAGGCCAGGACGGAATCCCTCGAACGCGAAGAGGCTGCATGCCAGCGGATGCTGGGCGAAGCCTCACAAGACCTGGCAAGGCAGGAGCAGACAAGGACCTCACTTGAGGACAAGAAAAGTGGACATGAGAACAGTATAGCGGAGGCACTGTACTGGCAAAAGTGGTACAGAAGATACTCAAATTTCCACGAATGGCTAAGCAAGTTCTTCATACCCACATTGGAACAGATAGAAAGGCAGGTTCTGCTTGCAATCCAGCAGGATTTCAACGAGGCTTACAGGCACTGGTACTCCATCCTTATCGATGATCCCACAAAAGAGTCAAGAATCGACGAGAGTTTCACGCCCATTGTAGAGCAGGACGGGTACGAACAGGACGTCGAGTTTCTAAGCGGCGGTGAAAAGACCAGCATAGCCCTTGCCTACCGGTTGACATTAAACTCGCTCATCAGGAGAGGATCCTCCACAATGAATACGAACCTGCTCATCCTCGATGAGCCAACAGATGGCTTCAGCAAGACCCAGCTTGCGAAGGTAAAATCCCTTCTGATGGAGATGAATTCTGAGCAGATAATCCTGGTCTCTCACGAGAAGGAGCTTGAGACATACGTAGACAACATATTCCAAGTAAGCAAGGATTCCGGCATCTCAAAGATTACCCGCATGACCGGCAGGCCATGACCTCTCCCTCACCCTCCCGTCAGCTTTGCAAAACGCTCATTCTTGCAGAGGCGTTCCATGAACTTGAGGTTCGAGAGAGCCACGACGGCTGAATCCCTCACCTGCTCGCTAGAATCGTCAAGTGCCCTTTGCAGCGTCTCCCTGGCATCCTGCGAACCTATCACGCCCAACGCGACTGCCGCCTCGTGGCGAACAAAGAGGCTCGGATCACCCATAGTGGCATCTTCAAGCGGCTTGATCCCGCTTCTAAGACACATCTGCCCAAGAGAGAATGCCGCCTCGTGGCGCACAAGCTCGTTGGCATCATTCTTTAGTACCCGTGCTATGTGGGGGACTACATCCTCTCCCCCCATGTCGACTAGGATGCATACAGCCCTGCACCTTATCACAAAATCCCCGCTTTCAAGCATCTTGACAAAATAGTCCTTGTCCTTTTTCTCATACCTCTCCTCCATCTCCGACAAAGTCTCAAGACGCCCCTTGGGAACGATTTCCATGCACACGATTTTATAATCGCATATTTATTTCAACTACTAGTATGAGCAGGCTACGATACTGGAAGTTGACAGTGGACGACATGCGCAAAGCCCAGTATGATCCAAAAAAGGTCCTCATCTGGGAGATCAAGTGCACCAAGGACGACGCAGGGACGCACTTTGGAGTCTTTTGCTACAGAAATGGAACCCCATGGGACTATGCATCCGTGAACGGCATAGTCTTCTACCACAACCAGATATCGGCCGACGAGGTGAGCAAGATTACAAAGTTCCTAAAGGACAAGTTTGGTGGTGAGCCCGCAGAGAAGGGAAGCAGGATCTTCCTCAAAGGCTCAAGCGAGATCTATCAGCCAGGGGAGATAGCTGACCTTGCAGTGCAGCTTGGCGACAAGTTCGAGGCAAGTACCGAGCTTACGGTGGAGCTTGAGAATTTTACCGTGCCAGAACAGGAGCAGAGCAACCTGCCCTCAAGCAAGATACTCCCGATACCCGGCAAGTAGATAAATAGGGTTTTCACAAATCATAAGATCCCTGACAGACATGTCAATGACAATAATGGAGCATCTCGAGGAGCTGAGGAAGCGGATCTTCAGGATGGTTGCAGCCATAGGCGGAGTGACGTTCTTCATACTTGGCTTCCACCTGACTCCGTTTGTCTACCGAGGGCTGCACTTCTACTACCCTACCTTCAGCCCGCTTGACAACATCGCAGCGCAAGTAACTGTGGACATGAGGCACCAGTTGCTGCCGCCCACTGTCCAGCTCATCCAGACAGCGCCCGGCCAGGCCTTCTTCTCACAATTCTACATTGCCGTGATGCTAGGCATTGCAGTTGCAATGCCCGTCATCGTGCGCGAGTTCATGGCATTCCTCACGCCAGCACTAGAGAAGAAGGAGGTGCAGATAATCAAGTCCGTCACCCTCCCCGCGCTAGGCCTATTCGTCTCGGGTTGCGTTTTCTCATATTCAGTCATTACGCCCTACATGCTTACATTCCTCTACAGGTACGGCCAGTCGGCAGGCCTTCTAACATTTCTCAACGTGGTGGATTTCATCAACTTTGTACTGCAGTTCATGCTGGCGTTTGGGATCTCGTTCCAGCTTCCGCTGATAATGTACGCCGTCACATCCTCCGGGATGGTGGACCGCAAGTTCTGGAGGAACAACATAAAATGGGCCGTGATTGCAATCGTTATCCTGGGCGCAGCCATAACGCCTGACGGCAGCGGAATCACAATGTGGTTCGTGGCAGGTCCCCTCATAGGACTCTACCTCGGAGGCATGATCCTCTCGGAGAGGCGCGCATCTCGGATTGGAACACTTAAATCTTAATCCGACCAACTAATACCGTCAATGGCCTATGAAAACGTCATCATTGCTGTGGTGATTATCGGCGTCCTGATATTCGGGGCAAAGAAAATTCCGGAACTGGCAAGGACGTTTGGACGTGCAAAGGGAGAGTACGAGAAGGGCAGGATAGAGTCCGAGAAAGAATTGAAAGAGTTCAAGGACAAGGAAGAGCTCAAGTAGGATCCGCGATTTTCATATCGTCTGCAGCGTTCCCAGTGTCCGACAAATCTCCTGACAAGGCTTTTTTACCCATTCAAAAATAGATTCCGCATGATAAGGCGGTCCGAGATGCAGAAGATTGTCAGCAGTTACTCGGATCCCTCCGTTGGCACACTTGGCAGCCATTCGGCCCTCGAGATAATGGACGGGGCAAAGGACGAGAATTTTAGGACGTTGGTAATCTGCCAGAAGGGCCGCGAGATTGCCTACAGGAGGTTCTCAAGGATTGCCGACAAGATAATCGTGCTAGAAAGGTTCAAGGATATGCTATCACGCAGGATCCAATCGGATTTGAGGGCCGAGCAGACCATCTTCGTGCCGCACAGGGCGCTTACTGCATACCTCGGATACGAGGCCGTGGAGGACAGACTTGCGATCCCACTCTTTGGCAACCGTTCCCTCTTCCAAGCCGAGGAGCGTTCTCACAAGAAGAACCAATACTACCTGCTCCAGAAGGCACGAATACACCTTCCCAGAATATTCCACGAACCAAGAGAGATAGACAGGCCTGTCATTGTGAAGGTCCAAGAAAAGTCCCGCAAGCTCGAGAGGGCCTTCTTCATTGCAACCTCGTATGCAGACTATAAGGATAAGACAGAGCGAAGGATAAGGCAGGGCCTGATATCACGCGAGGCACTAAAGATGGCAAGCATAGAGGAGTTTGTCGTGGGCACGTATTTCAATTTCAACTATTTCCACACCCCAATCTCGGACGAAGTCGACTTCCTAGGCATCGAGCGCAGGCTGCAGACAAACGTACATGACTTCGTCTCCCTGCCTGCAAAGCAGCAGCTCGAGACAAACATCGAGCTGCAGAACATAGAGGTGGGGCACACCCCTGCAAGCATACGCGAGTCACTTCTTGAGAAGGTGCTTGCTGCAGGAGACAAGTTTGTCGCCGCGGTGAAAAAGGAATACCCCCCAGGGATAATAGGACCGTTCTCCCTTCAGAGTGTGATCACACGGGACCTCGAGATCGTGGTGTACGATGTATCACTTAGGGTCCCAGGAAACCCCATACTTGCGACCACTAGCCCGTACACAAAGTACAAGTACGGTATAACCTTTGGCGTAGGCAGGCGGATTGCCATGGAGATAAGGAAGGCACACCAAGAGGGGAAGATCTCTCAGATAGTCACATAGACGATTCCAAGGCCACTATGCCTCCATCTTTTCTTTCAGAAGGTTTTTTCGCACGAGAATGGGGACATTGTAGAACGAGGCAAGAGCTATCGCGTCTGACGCCCTATAGTTCCGCATCACGATTTCCTGTTTTCCAGTAAGGTACAGGTTTGCGCGCAGGACGCTTCCGCTCTCATAGACCTTTATCCTGACAAGTACGAGTTCGTTTACCTCGGAGAGCTCCTCTATCATGTTGTAAATGGTAGGAATCGCGCCGCGCTCGCCCTCTACAAAGTTCGATATGTGCCTTGCCACCTCGCCCGAGAACGCGCGCATGTGGAACTCGCGCTCGTCATCCGACCTTAGCACGACTAACCCCTCAACTCCGTACGGGTCGACAAAGCCCACATGAACAATCTTGGTCTCGACATAATCTGAATCCTGCGGCTCGTCGATCTTCATTATGAACATATATCAGCCCTTATCAGATAAATACTTTGTAAAGACAACCACATGCCAAACCGCCCAGCGTCGCAGATCATCCCTTGCATTGGAAAAAACAGATAGGAATTAATGTCACCCTGCGTCGTTTTTAACCGTTGGAAAAGCAGAGGACCATTCGCCGCTCACATAGGGCGCTGTTGATTGTGGGCTTTTTGGCAATCGCAGTATCATTTCTGGCATATGCCCGGAATGACGAGATTACCGTGACGCCCGCGGCCATGCCAGCACTCCAGAACATGGCATATGCAACATACGCAGTACTCTTTGCATCCTTCATCTCGATAGGCTGGGGCCTACACAAGTTTTACAAGGTAAAGATAGATTTCCCTGACTCGTCAATCTCCTCGATAATAGCAAACTCCATCAACAGTAGGAAGGCAAAAAGAATCCTGCTTATCAGCTCCATAGCCTACGGTATATTCTTCGGTCTGACCTCCGGCGTCATACTTTACAAGCCGGAGATCAATGCCACAGATTACGGCTTTCCCACCCCGCCTCATATCGAGCTCTCACCCTGCTGTGACCTTCCTGGCTACATGCCCATGATCTTCGCCTTCTTCACGCAGCATGTAGGACTACAGATAGTGCCGCTCAACCTAGTACTGCTCGTGGTGGTCTCCTTCATGGTAGGGCTGAACTTTGCGCTCTCTGCATCCACATTTGCTGCTGCAAAGACGGGTGGAAGATTCGGGACCTTTGGTGCACTGACCGGTCTTTTTGTGGGCTGCCCGACGTGCGCCGGTACCGCATTTACCATGCTCTTTGGACTTGGCGCAAGCGCGACCGGCATCACCCTCTTTCTGACAAGCTATGAGGCACAATTGCAGACGATATTCATTGCAATCTCGCTTCCCATCCTGTTCCTCACACCGTATATCATGGCAAGGAGGATAAGGAAGGCGCAAAATGGGAGCTGTGCCCTAGAACCTAGGCAGTAGGTGCAGTGACACGCGGGACTTTCCAGTCCCCGATGTTGTAGCCTGCCTGCCGGAGGTACTTCAGCGTGAGTTTGTAGACAAGCTCGTCATGGCCTGAGACCTCGAGTATGTCCTTCCATGCAACCTGTCCCTCCACATCCACCCTACCTGCAATCTCGGACGAGAGTGATTCGGCAACCTTCCTACTCTGGTCAAACGTCCTTCCGTTCTTGTACGCCTTGGTCCTTGCATCGCATGCGTCCATGGGATTTCATACTCCTCCCGTGATAAAAAGTTGAGTTCCGTTCCGCAGATTTTTAAGCATGTTACGGGCAGAGGTGGGATGATGCAGGTGGACCGCAAGAAATCGGCCAAGATAAGGCCGTTGGATGTACTGCTCTGGACGTTCCGCAGAAATGAGGCCGACGTAGTAAACATGTATGATGCGCTTGCCCTGCTGATGCAGATCTCCACAGGCGGAAATATGCTCAACTTCGGGTACTGGACAGATAAAACCACGGCGCCGTCCGAGGCCCAGACTGCACTATGCAGGATGATCGGCGGGCTTGCAGAGCTTGGCTCGGCCCGGGACGTGCTGGATGTCGGCAGTGGGTTCTCCGAGCCTGCCGATGTGTGGAAGGGCGACTTTCCGCAGATTAGGATCTCCTGCCTCAACGTCAACAGGGGACAGCTTGAGGCATCAATGAGGCTTGCCGGTATAGGAAGACCCGATGCCGGGACAGGTATCGGCCTCATAAACTCGACTGCGACAAGGTTGCCCCTTGCAGATGGGTCGATGGACAGGGTGATTGCGCTCGAGTCCGCCCAGCATTTTAGGCCATTTTCTGAGTTTGTGCACGAGTCAAGGAGAGTGCTCAGGCCAGGCGGCATACTTGCCATTGCCATACCCGTGGTCGTCGAGCCCGCACGGATTCATCTTTTCAAGCTTGGAATACTCTCGTTCACGTGGTCCTCGGAGCACTACATGCTCGATGATCTGACCCGGACCTTAAGCAAATCCGGCATGAAGGTCGCCTCCTCCGAACTCATAGGCAAGAAAGTCTACAACCCGCTTGCAGATTACTACCTGCAGAACAGGGAATACCTTAGAAAGAAGATCCTCGAGAGGTACCCCTCGTATGTAGAGGGGATCCTCTACAGGTCCCTCCTCAAGATGAGGGAGGTTTCCAACCGACGGCGCATCGAATATGCTCTTATAAAGTGTGTCGCATAAGAACGAACAAAACCTTATCTTCCTGCAGATGTTACACCACCCTGTAATACCAGTTCCGCTGGTACCCACTGCGTAGCAAGTTCCTACGCAGGTGCCATTTTTATCCACCTATGCGATCCAATCCACGCATGTTATACGCACCATCGAGAGACCATGGCCCGTGGAAATACCGGAAAAGAATATTAGCATATTTTGGGTAGTAGCATCATGGGCTTGTTCAAGAAGAAGGAAGAGGCTCAGACGAAATGCAAGGAATGCGGCCTTGAGCTCAATGACCCAGTACGTCTGGACAGACACATGAAGAAGGCGCACAAGCATGCCCCGCAGAGGAACTTCGATGAGCCAGGCTTTACCACAAGCGGCACGTGGTAGGGTCCCGATAGGTATAATTCAGTAGTATCACGGCTATAGAAGGGTTGGTCACACTTGAGATTCTTTCAAGCCTTACCAATTTCGTAGTGCAGACAATATCAAATTCGGGCTACATTGGGATCTTCCTGCTCATGGTGGGTGAAAGCGCACTCATCCCCATACCAAGTGAGGTCGTCATGCCATTTTCTGGATACCTTGTATCGTCTGGAAAATTCAACGTATTGTTGGTGATTGCTGCAGGCTCTCTTGGAAACCTTGCAGGCTCCCTCATAGCCTACTTTGTGGGGGCTTATGTTGGCAGGGGGCTCGTACTGAAATATGGAAGGTACATACTCATCAGAAAGTCGCACCTGGACATCGCAGAATCTTATTTTAAAAAATACGGCGACAGGGCCACCTTCGTAAGCAGACTGCTACCCATAGTAAGGACATACGTATCACTGCCTGCAGGGACGGGAAAGATGAGCCTGGGCAGGTTTTCCATACTCACGCTTGCAGGCTCGATAATCTGGAATGCCGCCCTTACATTCATAGGGATAAAACTCGGCCAGAACTGGGTCGGCATAAAAAAATACTCGAGTTTCTTTGACGCCATAGTGGTGATAGCGGTAATAATAGCTATAATCTACTACTGGAGGAAGAGAAGGTCATCTATTCCTGAAGTTGCCTAGTTCCTCAAGCATTATCTTGAAGAGCGCCTCGGTGTCAAGCAGTACGCACGGTATGTTGTTCTCCCTGCATGCCTTGCCCATCTCGACGTCCTCCGTCACTACCACCATGCCGTTCTCCTCCGCAAATCTTATCACCGAGTAATCGCTTGTCAGCTTTTTGCCGTCTTGGATGAGTTTTTTTACGCTAAAGGCTTCGTATCCGAAATCCCTGAGCCTTGCGTCCATCCCGTCATACATCTCATCGACCAAGACCTTCATACGAGTACCTCGGAGCGGATCATATTTTACCATTTGGCATGGAACAATGGCAGGAATGGCAGCCCGTGTAGTAAACCCCGGGGGACTTGCAGGATCAAAATGCGTATAAACCCGTCCAGTCCGCCCTAGCATACCATGGCAGCAGACATACTTTCTGGCCTTTCCCTAGGTGGGATCCTGCATGTGTTCCTCTACTCCTCCTACTCTCTCCTGCGGATGGCAATCGCACTTGTAATATCATACGCCTTTGCCATATCGTACGGAGTGGCAGCTGCCCGCAACAAGAGGGCGGAGAGGATATTGATGCCTGTCCTCGACATACTGCAGTCGGTGCCGATACTCGGTTTCTTTCCCGCGGCGATCTTCTTCTTCATTGCGCTCTTTCAGCATAGCTGGGTGGGCGTCGAGCTTGCGGCAGTCTTCCTCATATTTACAAGCCAGGCATGGAACTTGGCGTTTGCGGTCTACGAGTCTGTCTCGTCCATTCCGGCTGACCTCGAGGAGGCGGCAGGATCGTTTAGCCTCAAAGGATGGAGGAAGTTCCGGACGCTTTACATCCCGGCCTCTGTTCCAAAGCTCATTTACAACGGCATCCTGTCCTGGTCAACTGGATGGTACTACCTTGTGGCAGCAGAGATGATCTCCATAGGTTCGCAGCAGTTCAAGCTGCAGGGCATAGGAAGCTACCTTGCAGATGCGACATATGCGGGCAACTATCAGGGTACGGTACTAGGACTGATCGTACTTGTCACGATGATACTGATTGTCGACCTTGCACTGTGGAGGCCGCTGAGACATTATGCAGACAGGTTCCGGTACGAGTCCATATCCTCGGAGGAGGACGGCAGGTCCCCGCACGACCAGAGGATAACATGGCTGAGAAGCCACCTTGCAGTCCTGCCTGTCAGGCCACCCACTGCGCTCACCCATGCCATCACCACTACCACGTTCAGGCCAATCGCCCAGACCGTAAGGTATGCGGCAGAAGAGGGCAGGATAATGCAGAGGCACCGGAAGTTGGTCATAGTGGTCGCATCCGTCGTTGCAGCTGCAGTCTTTATAGTTACAAGCGAGGCCGTCATAGCCGGCCTCATCTCCATTCCCGCAAGCATATCAAACGACCTTAGAAAGCAGGAGGTAATCTCGGCCGCAAGCCAGATTCCTGCGGCGCTCGGCTTCTCGCTTTTGAGGCTGATGGTGGCATACCTCCTGAGCATTGCCTGGATACTCCCTCTTGCTCTCAAAATTTCGGGAAAGCCCAGATCTTTTGGCACCTCGGTATTTGCAATGGAGATTCTGGCGTCACTCCCTGCCACCGCGCTCTTCCCCCTCATCGTGCTTGGGACCATGAACCTTCCAGGCGGCCTGCAGTTGACATCAATCATACTTACGATGACGGGCATGCAGTGGTACCTCCTGTTCAACATACTAGGCGGTGTAAAGGCAATCCCGTCGGATCTAGTCGAGGTATCAAAGACATACAGGATAACAGGCTTCCAGAAGATGCGCAAGCTTATCTTCCCCGCAATCCTGCCCTCCTTCATAACAGGCAGCATCACAGCATGGGGCGGGGGCTGGAACGCGCTTGTGCTCTCGGAGTACATCACGTTCAACAAGCAAACAATGTCTGTCCTTGGCATAGGATCCCTGATGAACCGGGCTGCATATGAGATTGGCAACGTCAGCCTCCTGATGCTCACCATAGTCGTCATGGTATGCGTCGTAGTCGGACTCAACAGACTAGTCTGGAGGCGCCTTTACAAGATTACTTTTTCCAAGTACAGGCTAGATTGAGGGATTGGGATTGACAGAGCAGACAAATTTGCAAAAACTCGTCGAATTGCGCAATGTCACAAAGGCTTACGGGCAGATGGCAGCAAGGCCCCATGTGGTCCTTGAGCACATCAATCTATCAATCACGCAGCACGAGTTTGTCAGCATCGTGGGACCATCGGGGTGCGGCAAGTCGACTCTCCTGCGCATAATGATGGGCCTCTCAAAGCCGGAAGATGGCGAGGTGTACTACCACGACAGGAAGCTAGATGGGGTCTGCGAGGCCATGTCGATGGTCTTCCAGACATTTGCCCTCTTTCCGTGGCTCAACGTAGTCGAGAATGTGGAGCTTGGTCTCGAGGGCAAGCCCTTCGGGAAGGAGGAGAAGAGAAGAAGGTCGCTTGAAGTCATCAAGGTGATAGGCCTCGAAGGATACGAAGAGGCGTATCCGAGGGAGCTCTCAGGGGGTATGAAGCAGAGGGTAGGACTTGCCAGGGCAATGGTGTCCGAGCCCGAGATCCTCCTGATGGACGAGCCGTTCTCAGCACTTGATCCCCTGACATCAACTCACCTTAGGGAGGAGGTGCTGCACCTCTGGGCAGATCCAACACTGCCTCCCGAGGCAGTGGTAATGGTGACCCATAATGTGGAGGAGGCAGTGTACATGTCAGACAGGATAGTGGTACTCACGTCTAGGCCCGGGACGATTGCAAAGGAGGTAATGGTAAACATCCCAAGGCCGCGAGACCCAAGGAGCGCCGAGCTTTACAGGCTGGTCGACGAGATCACAGGAATGATAGTATGATGAAACTTTATTTGGCGCAAGCATCGAACGAAACTTGTTTTGTGGAGGAACTAGACAGGTGACCATTCCCCGGGTGCAGGTAGGGAACATGATCGGCCTCTTGGAGGTCCTCCAGGACTTCAAGGGAAAGGTTGATCTGGCCAAGGTTGCCGACGAGCTGAGACTTGAGCTTGACGACATACTTCCCGCCGTTGACGCCGCAAAGCTTCTGCACATGCTGCAGGTGGACTCGGGCGATCTGATACTTACAGACGAGGGCAGGATGCTGCTCTCAAAGAGTGCGGCTGCCAGAAAGAGGATGCTCAACAAGATGCTTGCCTCATCCGGCGAGTTCAAGGCGATAATAGACTTTATCAGGATGGAGCACGGGGGCGAGGTGACGAAGGAGGAGCTGGTAGGGTTCCTCAAGGATAACATGCCCGACGTCGACCCTGAGCAGACGTTCAGCTGGATTGTAGAGTGGGGGAGGTATGCGTTGCTTCTGAGGTACGACAGCGACAACGGGAAGATAAAGACAGTACACAAGACCTCGACCGGAAAGGAATAAGGCCAGTGGGTCGTGCTCAAGGAAGACGATCTTTTGCTAAGGCCGCATCATGCGCTACATATTATGATAAAAAAGATCAATTCTGTTAAAAATTGACCGAATCCGGCATAAAAATGGAATATCTGCATTCTGGGCTGAAAGTAAAAGGTTCATAAACCGAATTGCTCAACTCTCGGGAAATTAGATAGGCATGAAAGAATTTGGAACCCTAGAGTACGTCTTGGATACGTACTCTAAAAACTGGACATGGAAGTTGACAGGCTCAAGGGCGGTAAGCATGGTCGCCCGCGTCATACCACAGGCATGGTACGGCGACGGCCCAGAGGAGGCGATGGTTCCTGACACTGTACAGAACGTCGAGAAGATAAAGTGGATCATGGAGACATATCCCCTTGAGATAAAGTCGAGGAACATATGGCAGCGTAAGACCAGGCATATGAAGGTGCCCAAGAGAAGGTGGACCAAGATAGAAAAGCTCAGGAAGGCGACTCCCGGAGGCCAGTTCAGGGGCACGTTGCTCAACTTCCAGAGGGAAGGGCTCGACTTTCTGCTCAAGTCATCGGGCAATGCGCTGCTTGCAGACGAAATGGGCCTTGGAAAGTGCGTTTTACCAGACACTTTGATAAGCACACTAAATGGTCAAGTTACAATTAAGGAAATCTGGGACAAGGGCGAGGTGACGGAGAAGGACAACCATGAGGAGTGGGCAAGCCTGAAAAAACCAATCAAGGTCCAGTCATTTAACGGAAGGAGGGTTGTGACTAAAGAAGTCACGCGCGTATTCAGACAAAAGATTGACGAGGACATAATGAAGATCACATTTGCCGACGGTGCCTCGATAGAATGCACCAAGCGTCACAGGCTTTGCACTCCAGAAGGTTGGAAGATGGCAGGCAGGCTCACCATGAATGACATGGTTGCGATCCCCGCAAAGACATTGCACCAAGGTAAGAGCATACTCTCACCAGAAGCCGCAGAATTGATGGCATGGCAAGTGGCAGAAGAAAATGAATATCACGAGGAAAAAAAATATGCACGTTCAGCATTTTCAAATTCTGATTACAGTGCACTGACTCGAGTTCAGAAACTTGCCAAACAGAACGGAAATGAAATTCCCAATCCAGGGCCTCGCGCAAATAATCCGACGAACTTTGTCAGTGGCACAAGCGGGACATACAAGGAATTTTCAAAATTCCGCCACGAGTGGACCAAAAAGTCAAAGGACAAGGACATCCAGCGCGCAATACTTGAGGCACCAATAGAAACACAGAAAGCATTCGTACAAGCCTTGTTTGATGCTGGAGGTCACGTACGAAAGAGCCAGTGCGAGTTCACAACAGCATCAAAATCCATTGCCCTGTCACTGCGCGAGATTTTATTACATTTTGGCGTTTGGCTCAGAATCAGAGAAGCAAGAAAGTTTGCAACAAACGGCTCCAAGATACGCCGAAAAGGCTATGTATGCACAATTGACGCCAACTCGGTGTCGAGATTCCACAGCGAGTTCAGACCACTTGCAATACATAAGCAAAAGGCGCTTGACCTACTGGCAGCAGAGAATCACGGTAAAAACATTGATCATTTTCCGTTGCAGGAAACCACCCAGAAGATAACAGAGGATGGGATGCCAATGCGTTCACTCAGACTTTTCACTCCTCACGATCAATCACAATGGATGTGCAAAGAGATTTCAGCCTCAGGTCGCGCCAAGATGGAACCGCTTCACATGCATGAGATCCCATGGGGGTTACACGGAATTTCTTCGGATTCAATCAACTGGTGTCCGGTAAAATCCCTGAAGGTAAAGCACCATGCCGGATATGTGTACGATCTTTCCGTTCCCGAAACCCACAATTATATCGCAAACGGCATCATAACGCATAACACAATAATGACCTTGGCATATCTTGCCACTGAAAAACAAACTTTCCCCGCACTAATTGTCGCACCACTTGTAACTCTGACCAACTGGGAACGAGAGGCACAGAAATTCCTCAAGAAAAGGAGCAAGAATGGACGAATTTTAGAAGCCCAATTTCCGTCATCAATTCTTATCAGGACAGGCAAGTCGCAGGAGATAGAAAGGCATGACGTGTACATAATAAATTACGACCTTTTGTACAAGAGACTTGGCGACCTCTCCAAGCTTGGAATCAGGACAATCGTATGCGACGAGGTACAACATCTCCGCTCAAAATCGACAAAAAAGTACTCCGCAGTAAAGAAACTCGCTGCCCTAGAATCGGTAAAATACAGAATAGGACTTTCCGGCACTCCAATTTACAACAGGGGCTCTGAGATTTGGCCGATAGTGGACATACTAAGACCTGGCCTTCTTGGAAGTTTTGAAGAGTTTTGCGAATACTTTTGCTATGTCAACGAGAAAGGAAAGGCGATAGTTCTTGAGAACAAGAGGGCCTCGCTTGGCGACGAGCTCCGAAAGCACGTCATGCTTCGACGCAAAAAGTCAGATGTCCTAAAAGAACTAAAAGAAAAGGTAAGGTACAAGGAGTTTATTGATTCAGATATCAATTACTATCATTCAGAGCTTGACAAGATCTGGAAGAGGTTGGAAGAGGAGCAAAAGAACGCGACCTCGGCATTTGACAAGTTCTCGTCGTACAAGAGAGCAATTCAGAGCGAGCGCCAGGCCGCAGGCGCCGCCAAGCTTCCCCATGTCATAGAGTTTGTAAAAAATATCATGGAGATTGAGGAAAGCGTGGTCGTATTCTGCCACCACAAGGCAATCCATGCCCTTTTACACAAGAGCCTGCAGGAATTTTCCCCATCCTCAATTATCGGAGGCCAGTCAGACAAGGAGAGGCAGAACAACATCGAGCGGTTCCAAAATGGGCAGACCAAGCTGATGATAGCTGGGCTCCGCGCAGGAAACGTTGGAATTAATTTGTCCGTTGCAAGATACGTAATATTTGCAGAGCTTGACTGGAGTCCAGCAATTCACAGACAAGCCGAAGACAGGTGCATCAAGCAAGGACAACTGGTAAATGTACAGAACAAAGGCTTGATCGAGATTGAGAATGTAAAATTAAACGACCTTGTTTTAACACATCTAGGCAACTGGAAGAAAGTTCAAAACATAAAAAGAAGAGAACACCGAGGTTTAATGACAGAAATTACCTACCACAGATATAGCAAGCCATTAATCTGTACACATGATCATAGGATACTGGTTCTCAAACAAGATCAGGCAAAACCAAAATGGATAAATGCAGATGAAATATTGCCTGGCGACTTTGTTTTGACACCGGTACCAACAAAAATTTTAGATAAAACAACCGTCGACATGCCAGAAGAGTGTTTTCACAATCCAACACGAAAAAACCAGCTTGGATCCGTCTTAACTGATGGAAGGTATATCCAAATTCAGAGAAGAACCGAGCTCGACGATGATTTGCTTTGCCTCTTTGGCTTGTACACTGCAGAAGGGTTTTCAGGCAAGACAGATGGCAAAGGCAGTTTCATTTCTTTGCCAGGACACGTAAGAGAAATGCCAGTATTGGAAAAATTAGGAGAGAGACTGGGAAAACTTGGGGCGACCTATTCCATCGAATGTAATGAAGGCAATGCAGAACTGAGAGCATACTCAGCAGGACTAGCCACATGGTTTAGCAAATGGTTTGGAGGAAATGCTCATGAAAAAAGGATTCCGGAATTCATACTTGATCTTCCCGCTCAAAAATTAAAAATATTTTTTGGCGCATATTGTAAAGGGGAAGATAATCTTAGAGACAGCCGGCAAGAATGGGTTACTGATAGTAGACAATTAGCCTCACAAATTAATCTAATTGCACTCAAATGCGGTTTTATGCCCTCACTGATGGAAATCGAAAATGGAAAAGAAGGCGGCCAGTGGATTGGCGGATATGCAATCAACGGGGATCCAGGCGATAAAAAACATGATGTAAAAGACAACGAATACTGCTACCAGCCTGTAAAAGACGTTAGAACGTACCATGACAGGGCAACAGTGTACGATCTCACGGTGGAAGATGACCATTCGTTTGTGGTTGGGCAAGCATCCGTCCACAACTGCCACAGAATAGGACAAAAAAACACAGTGTTTGCCTATTATCTGATAGGAAACGGCACCCTTGATGATCATGTGGCAAACGTGCTTGTCGACAAGAGCTACGAGATTGACGCCATAATGGACGAAAAGGAGGAGGCCTTTGAGAACAAGGACAAGGCAGAACTAATTCTCGCCCAGATTCACGACAGGCTAACCACAAAGCACTAGGGTCAACCTTCTTCCCGGACCTCGTACCGGTCAAAAAAGTCCTGGCCCTCGCCCTCCTTTTGCACTATGAAGGACTCGAGCCGTGCTATCACCTCGCCGCGGCTCAGCCTTCCGGCCTTTGAAGTGTAAAAGTCCTTGGGTGATTCTCGGAACTTCTTGTAGCTCATTCCTTTTGCCATGACATGTTGAAAGATGCGGTTGGTAATAAGGAGTGGTCAGCCCAATAGCCGTAGTGCCTCTTCGATGCACCTCCTGCCCTCCTCCTTTTGTCCCCTCTGCAGCAGCAGGCTTCCCTTGTTTTTCCAGGCTGTAACAAGCGCAGAGTCTAGCTTGATGGCCCTGTCAAAAGATTCCAGCGCCTCGTCGTATCTTTTGAGGTTGTAGAGGCAGACGCCTCGCAGGTTCCAGACCTCGCCGTGTACGGGACTCCTCTCTATCGCGGCCTCGAATGAATCCAAAGCCTCTTCGTATCTTTTGAGATCTGAGAGGCATATACCTCGCAGGTTCCAGGCGCCCATCGATTCCGGGTTGATCTCAAGGGCCCTACCGTAGCAAGCAAGGGCCTCGTCATGCCTCTTTAGGGCGTCAAGGCAGGCTCCCTTCTGAAGCCAGGCCCTCTCATACCTTGGAAGGCTGGAAGTCACCCTGTCATAGAGAACTGCGGCCTCGGCATACTGCCTCCTTGCACGCATGTTTTCGGCATCTTCAAACCACGCGGCCGCCTCTTCAGGGTACAGGTCGGAAAACGCTCTCGGATTGCGGGTCTCTTCTGGCAGGGCCGTCCTTAGGGCAAGGTACGCCTCGGTTATCATCTTGAAACGGTCTCCCTCCTTGTCCTGATTCCTGTCTGGATGGTATTTGAGGACAAGTCGCCTGTACGCCTGCCTGATCTCCTTCTGTGTTGCCCCTGGATTGAGCCCGAGTACCTCGTAGCATCTGTAGATCTCCACGTCCTACACCGCCGTCTGCTTCCGGACGACATTGAAAAAACTGGTCAACCCTGGCATTTCCTACACAACAATGTTGGGTTAATCACCGTATAAATGTAAAAAAATCCATCATGGGGGGTATTTTTTGATATTTTGGGAAGGGGCTCGTTGAATAATGTTTAATCCAAAGTATCAAAAATTTATTCCCAAGGAATAAATTAAAAAATATTTTAGCGAACCAAATGGCAAATCAAACGATAAACGAGCTTGTCAAGATGGCAGACAGGATAGTCATAGACGAGATCAAGGGAAAGAAGGTCACTTTGAAGATCAGCTGGTTTGATCTCAAGGGGACAAGAAAGTCCAAAAAGTTCCTTCTCAACGAGAAGGAAAAGATCGAGTTCTAGGCCCCACTCTTGCATGTGCCTCCCTCTATGATTTTTTCAAAGTTCTTCTTGCTCGTGTTGGGATAAAAATTTTGTTCAGAAGTCCTTCCCACCACTAATAAGCCATGTGGGGCTCGCTTCACTGGCGAACCTCCTTGTTTGTGAAAGAAAGGAACTCGGGCCCACCACCGTGGCCTGAACGATCTCTACCCACACAGGCAAGGGGCGCCTTTTTTTATAGAAATCCCAAAAGGGCACGGTGTGGTATGATGCACCATTGCGTCCTTGCTGCACACAAGGCGGCGGGCAAGCACAAGGAGGAGGTTCATCCCATACTCGCGGGGTCTTGGTTTTCCAGATGGTGATTCTTAGGCCGGAGCAACCCCGGAGGAAGGCCTTTAGGGGACGCGTCATGCGAATCAGTAGGGGACGTGACACATGAGGAGGCATGAGGCAAACAAGGCACTGCTCGAAGGCTTCTCGCTTGAGCAGCTGCAGGAACTCTGTAGGGAGCACAAGAGGGAGATGCACAGGCTAGACTATCTGGACAGGGTTGTCATAGGAGAGACGGAGCCCGAGATAATAAAGAAGAGGTTCATACCATATGTTGCGGGGTTTTTCAGCGAGGGTGAGATTTTGGATTTTGCAAAAAGGCACGGCATAAGGATTGCATAGTTCAGCCTCCCTCCTGGGGGGACCGCAGGCCAGCAACAGGGCCCGACTGCCCCTCGGTTGCAGTACCGCCAAGATAGAGTAGGTGCGCCGCTGAGATCTGCGCGTCTGCAACCTCTAGGCGCTGCCGTATCTGGAGGCCGTGGTTTGGAATGTCCTTGCAGTCCCATTTGACGCTGCCAGTGAACAGTCCGGCAAGGGACTGGCGGGATTCGCTTTTGAAGGAATAAGGAACCAGCCCCAGAAGCTTCTCGCTGACAGCGAGCGTAGCGTTGGTGGATGTCCGGTTGGAAAGTATCGAGTCTATGAACCCCTTCATGGCTGCAGGGGAGGCAAAGTCCGCCCAGCCCTCAAGGGTTGCCGAGGAGACTGCTGGCACGGTCAGCGCTGGCATGGAGAGGGTGCCGTATGCCCCTTTGGGACCATCAAGACTTTCGCGTGCGCCCTCAAGAGTGATTGGCATTGGCGAAGGATTGCATATGAGGAATGAGACTTGAATGCCAGAGGCATCCACCCTGCCTATCGAGTCGGCCGCAAACTCGAGCGTTCCCTCGGAGGTGTGGAGGAGGAAAAACAGTAGGACAGCGACCAACATGATGGGCGCTATGTAGTACATCCTCAAGTTGTTCTCGAGTGCGTACATGCATCATAAAATCTTTGGTCGGAAAGCTGCTCGATCATTCTTATTAAGTGAAAGAACGGTACTATGATATTGGGCAAGAGGAAGAAGTTCAGCGTCTCAATCTCAGACGATGTGCTTGAGAACTTGAGGAACGCCGCTGCCAAGGAAAACATGCCGGTAAACGGCCTGATAAGCAGAACGCTTGAGAACTTTACATTGTGGAACGTACGCAATAATGAGTTCATCCCGATAAGGAAGGCACTTCTTGCAAGATTTCTCGACATGTGCACCCAGGAGGAGGTGGAGACACTGGCTGGAATAGTCGGACAGACAAGCAACATGGATACGGTGATAAGGTTGACTAAACAGTTTGACGTGCTAAACTCCCTCAAGGCTTTTGAGGAGTGGTTGAGGATGAGCGGGTTCCCGTACTCTTACGATGAGGACTGCGGTATCCACAGGTTCATTGTGCTGCATGACCTAGGGGCCAAGTGGTCGGCATATATTGAAAGGGTGGTCACAGTGACGCTTGCCCAGTTCGGCGTGATGTCAAGGTGCGAACATACCGACAAGGTGCTTTCGATTACTATAGACCTCACGGGTTCTGTAAACGGGAGCGTGGGGAAAGGGTACGATTTTTCCGGAATGGTTGCAAAGAAATAACTGGCGCCTATGATCTATGGGGCGGCAGCATGAAGTGAGCATGAGAGTTTCTCAATTATCTGGCGGGCAGAATTGGCATCTATCTTGCCATCACTTATTGCGGAGAGCGGTAAAAAGTCGGACGCGTATTCAAGGATGGAGATTATGGTCCTTACGTCCTCCCCGGCAAGGTGGACCTGGGAGTCTTGGGAGAACGAGCCCGTCTTCCTGAGGAGGAACTGGCGAAGCCCGCCGTACGAGTATTCTATACCGTGCTCGTCAAGCGAGTGGCGCATGAATCTCGATACCACGACGTCGTCGTCGCCTTCCGTCTCATACCTGCATTCAAAGCCATAGTCGGCGCACGCAAGTTTTGCCATTGGGCCTTATTGGGCGGCCTGCCCATTAAGGGATAGCTTGATCAAAAGCTGCAAAACCGGAGGGAAGCCCTGCAGGGATTGGTCTGGTATCATTGTGACAGTACAGCAATTCTTAATTAATTTTGGTCCCATAATTAGCAATGCAGTATCTCATAGAAGCCGAGAACATAGACGGCCTCGTCCCAATGAAGGAAGTCCCCGAGTACATAAGTCACATAGTCATTCCAAGCTATGAGCAGCTCATAAAGATGGAGGCGGAGAACAAGATAAAGGGCGGACTGCTGGCAGGGCAGAGGGCAGGAGCGTTCGTGATGGAGGCATCATCAAACGAGGAGGTCGGAAAGATCCTAAAGGCAATTCCGTTCTGGGGAATGGTCAAGTGGAAGGTCACTCCGCTGCAATCCTTCAAGTCAGCCTTAGAACAGGACGGGAGTATTGCAAGTCTGCTCTCCGGCTAGGCTCCCGAGGGCAAATCCTTAATTTTCTTGACGGGTTTCGTCTAGCAGCAATCCAAATGAGACAAGTTGGGACTGGGAATCTTCCATCAATAGAAAGGGCATTTAAGGAGTACATCAGGGATGCGAATATGATGACCTCGGATATTTCTTACAAGCTTGCAGCCTCAAAGGTTGCAGGCACAATATTTTCACTTGATGATGTGGGACAGTTTGCCCAAGGCATAAGCGGCAGCAGGTTCTCAGACAAGGCAAACTATTGGACGTCCGGACTCTTTGTCTCTGCTGCGATCAACAAGATGGCTACGGAAATGAGCTCCGTTGTCTTGGAGTTTGGATTGCTCGGATGTCCTGTCGACTGCATAGGGTATGCCCTTGAGAGGGGCAGCATAATAGTGGAGGGAGGCGCCGGGGACTACCTAGGTGAGAGGATGCGAGGCGGCGAGATTACTGTCAGGGGAAGGGTGGGCAACTATGCAGGGTACTGCATGTCGGGGGGACGAATAACAGTGCGGGGGGACGCTGGATGCCATACGGGTACATACATGTCAGGCGGTGTCATCGAGGTCGGGGGAAGGATATCTTCAATACCAGAGTCTTGTAGCGGGACTGTAATTGCTGGAGGAAGGAAGATACGCTAAGGCAGTATGAGGATTGTGGCAGCTTGTGATAACAGGTTAGAAACTGTAGGAAAGGTAACAAGATTGGTGGGTCGCTGTCCTTTGGAGGTCCTACAGCTTCTGTGGTTATGGGCAGTTTTTATCAGATAAGATTTGCGTAATATTGTTAATCCAGAATATGCGCGATGCCCCGAAGACCCGGATTGGAGAGGTAAAGGCTCCTGGTACTTGCAAACGGATCTAGGCCTGGCCCTGGGAAACGTCTTTCTGCCTGTATTTTGCCCAAGCATTGTTTACAGTAAATACAATCCTTTTTCCTATCACGCGTTCGAGCCAGACGGGGAGGAGGAACTTGCGGTTTGGGGAGAAGTACTGGTAGTACTTTTCGTTGTCTATTTCCTTGTCGTCGATGACGTTTCTTGCGGCAAAGTTGCCGCAAAACGTGGCCCATGGAAGACCGACGCAGCCGAGGACAAAGTGGGCCCAGGGGTGTTCTGGGTCAACAAGCACGGTTGGTATCAGGTCACGTGTCATGTCAATGCGGCCCTGCCAGTACTGGATGAATCTCAATGACCTAAGGGATGGTATTGTTTCCTTGATACCCTTCAGTACCTTGTCCATCACTCGGGGTGTGGTGGTGTCGTTCTTTGCGTATGTCGTCATCATGTCCCCGCCCCCCACAAGGAGCCTCTTGTCTCCCGTCAGGCGGAAGTAGGTGTAGATGAGGTCAGAGTCCCAGCACTGGAGAGGGCCCTGGGGGAAGAGCTGCGCTATGTCCGAGTCGCCAAGCGGCTCGCTGATTGAGAGGAAGGTCTGCGCATGATAGACCTCCTGATAATATCTTGTAATGTAGGGCTTGGGTTTGTCGATGCAGAAGATTATCTTGTCTGCCGTGACCGTTCCAAGGTGTGTGCGTACGGTCCTCTCCTTCCATGATAGCACCTCGGAGGACTCGAAGATCTCGATGCCCCCGTCAAGGAGTACCTTCTTTATTCCCTGTGCGTATAGGAGCGGGTTGACGCCGTATGTCCCGGTATACCGAATGGCTCCGGAATATGCCTTGGAACCTATGACTGATGGGACATCGGCCTCATTGTAAACGGAGCTGGAGTACCCTAGCTTCTTTCTTGCCTCGACCTCATCCTGGACGTCCTTCCAGCCGCTCTGACCCTTTCCTAGAAAGAGGCAGTCTTGGACCTGCAGGTCGCATGCGATGTTGTGCTTTTTTATGTTCTCTACCATTATGTCTACCCCCCTTGCAGCAACCTCCCAGAGGTCCTTGGCGCCTTTGGGGCCGTACTTGCGGAGAAGCTGTGAGAGTTCAAGCTCGCTGTCTGGGGTAAGAAAGCCCGCACTCTTTCCTGTGGAGCTGCCACCGCAAATGTTCTTGTCAAGCAGTATGACCTTCCTGCCAGAATCCATCAGGCGGAGTGCAGCAGCAAGGCCGGAGGCCCCGGCGCCCACGATGAGGACGTCGGCCTTGTGGTCCCCCCTGAGCGGAGGCTTTATAGCTTGCGTGCCTCCCATTAACGTAGTAAACCACCAATCTTGAAGGATCATCGAATTTGGGTTCGACAAAGGCCCTAATTAAGACTATACTGGCGTCGCCGTGCACCGCACAGGCATGGATCTAGGATAAAAGTGCGGTACTGGCAGGCATCATCGGGCAGGCTAACATAATGATCTCGGATTGCGCTGCCTTGGATTCGGGGCAATGCCGGTGTGGCGTGCAGGAACTTATGCCATGACTCTTCCCACTGCCATCACGCACGAGCTTAGCAGGGTAAACCAGCAGACAAGTGCAAGCATGGTAACGGACGCGATGAAGAGTTCCGAATAGTGGAAAGTTGCAGCCTCCAAGGCGGAGGACAGCAGTATGACAATAGCTGCAGGAACTGCAAGCCATTTTCCGGGCCTTATCATGTAAGCAGACCTCCGGTCTTACTATTTATTCCCTGATTAACATTGTTAACTCATATGGTCTGGCGCGCAACGGCTAGGTCTCGGCCTTGGGTGCTTTGTGGAATGCGTCCCCTATTAGGACCATGCCTATTACTCCTCCAAGGAATATGCCGCCGCCGACTCCGATGTAGGCAAATACGCTGACGACAACTTCTCCAAGCGACTGGTCAAACATTTTTCAAAGTTTATCTTCCAAGCGCTCTATTATGTCTGGATTAACATTGTTAGTCATCTCTGGGCTGTGTTGTGCAGGATCGTGTCCTCCTTGTGCCTTAGGAGGCCTGCTACTGCCCTAGTTCCTTCATCTTCGCTTCAAGGATGGCAAGCCTTCGCTGTGCCACATCCATGAATCTTTTGAGTGTATCAATCTCGTCCCTGTCCCGTTGTTCCATCTCCCCGATGTTTGTGATAAGGAGCTGGGTCTCTGGCGGCGGGGCTTCGCCCTTCTTGTCCATCCGCGTCTCAAGCTTGCGGCAGTCGCCTTCAAGATTTGAGAACCGTTCTTCCATCTCAGCCATCCTTGCTGTCAGACTGTCAATCGCCGAATGGATTGAACCGAGTTCCTCGCCTATCTTGCCAAGCGAGGGTGCGATAAACCGCTCGATTCCCGACGGCTTGGAGCCCATGGTTCCCCTTGGGGCGGTTCCTAGTTAAATGATTTCATTAAAAATGGTTTTAGACATCTTCATGATGGCGCGCAGGATATTGGTTTGGCGTGACGGCCGCCCTACATGACGGGCTAGTAGGACTTGATGAGTGTTGTGGTCGATCTTACGTGCGGGGTCTTGCGGATCCTCTGGTCTATTATCTCCCGTAGAGATTCTACGGAAGAGGCCTCGACACTGCTAAGGATGTCATGCTGTCCGTTTGTCCTGAAGGCCTCCTTTACGCCGCTTATTGCTCTTATCTGCTCTATGACATTTGCCTCCTGGCCTGCCTCGCAGTTTATCATTACAAATGCGGTTTCCGCCTTACTCTGGACCTCTGCCTTGAGCATGGAGGCCTTTGGTAAAAATTGCTTATTACTCAAGTTCAACAACCAAGCTTATTTATCATAAGGTTAGCTGAAATTGGGTTGATTTTGTTGGATGGATTAGCAAATGGTAGCCACGTCGAGAATCGGTTTGGATGATTGACAAATCGAATAACAATGTTAACTCAGGCTTAAATTAAAAATCGACCCTTTTATGGGCGAAGTTGCAAGGCAGTGAGAGATCGCTAGTGCGAACGGGAGTAATGACGCATGGCTGAAAGCGAAACAGGGGAGATTGATACCAGGGGCACTGTGACAAGAAGGGACTTTCTTAGGCTCCTTGGGGCTGCTGGAGTCGGTCTGGCGTTTGCACCCTTCATACCTTGGGGGCAGTTCATGCCAAACCCATCCAACATTGTGCCAAAAAAGGTCAAGGTAACGCTCTCTGACGGGACGACTGCAAATCTAAAGACATTTCCGGTAAACAGTTCCGAGGTGATAACATATCCCGTAACGGGAGACCCCGTGCTGGATTCGGAGGCATTCAAAAAGTGGCAGTTTGTAAGGCTTCCCCCCGAGATGGGAGGATCCGTCAACGATATCTCGGCGTTCCGAGTGTACAGCATGGTCTGCCTCCACCTCTGGTGCCTGTGGAAATACTGGCCGGAGATTGGAAGGAGGCGTGGCGAGTGCCCGTGCCATGGAAGCATGTACAACATGCTTAACGGAAAGGCCTTTGCGGGTCCTGCATCACTTCAGGCCCCTCCCTCAAATGTGCTGCCCCTGCTCTTCCTAGAGGCTGATGGGACAGGAGATTTGTGGATAAAGCCGGCAGTGTGGGATGTGAATGTCAACGGAATCGTCGGGTACGGAAGGCTGTTGCACAGTTAACCTCCGGATGGAGATTCGATCCTGGCTGTGGGAGTGTTTTGAGAGCCTGTCGTACGGTCAAGGATGCCAATGTATTGGAAGCGTGCACGCGACAAGGATTTTGGATGATAATCAATGTTGATAATCTGAAAAATTATGATATATTAAAAAGGCTAAAGAATACGTGGCAGAAATCCTTGAAGAAAAAATGCGAGGTTTGCGGCAAGTCAGTACCTGATCCCTACGCCACCCACTGCTCGGAGAAGTGCCTCTTTAGTAGCATAAAGGGCGCCCATGAGGTGGTCCAAAAGTATCCTGCTAGGTACAACAGGCCTGGGCTCAGTCCAGAACGGGCGTGAAAGTTTGTGTCCTTCATGGGTTTGACATTATAATGATCTTCGCACCTTTTAGAGTCAATATAATAAATCCTTACCATCCATTACCACAAATCGCTTGTTTGATCTATACAAACAATGGTTTCGCCATACATGTGTTTTGAAATTGACCAGACTTCTGTTCTAAATTCATAATCAGCGCTCTTCCATGTTCGATTCGATATGCGATAAAACTTCCATTCTACCACATCCTTTACACTTGCGGTATTCGCGATATCTAGAACCATGCAACTCCTAACACAGGCAAGATATCCTTTGTTCTAAACGGTAACCTTTACGACAACTAGAGTATTCCCACGCACAAATCGCGGGGTTTGTCTTTTTACTCTTTGTCGATAAACTCGTCAGCGGTTGGCGGTTCTGGGCTCAGGCCCTTCCTTTTTCTGATGTCTGCAACTATCGTAGGCAGTATGGAGTTTGGTATTGGCGTCCATGCCTTAAAGTGGGTATTCCACATTGCCTTTCCCGCCGTCTGTCCCCTCATGACCTCGGATAGATCGAATGTCTCAGATGCTGGAATCTCTCCTGTTACAATATTTACCACTCCCTTCTGTTCCATGTTGAGCACCTTTCCTCTCTTGCCCGATATCACACCTGCCACATTGCCTATCAGTTCCTGTGGAATTCTTACCTCAATCCCAAGCGTCGGCTCCAGTAGGACGGGGTTAGCTAGCAGCATTGCACCCATGCATGCGCGCCTTGAGGCAGGACCAAGCTGAGAGAGTCCCCTGTGCGCTGGGTCCTCGTGAGGTACAAAGTGGTGGAATGTGAACTTGCAACCCCTGACCTGCTCCCTTGTGAGCGGTCCCTCCTTCATGGTATCATCAAAGCCTGAAAGTATCGAGTCGGTTGATTCCTGGACAAACTGCACACCCTTCGTTCCGTCCACCATGACATTTCCTCTAGGATCGAACTTCATGACGCGTTTTGCATCCTCCTTGTCCCAACCAGCTTCCTTGAGGATCTCCGCAACCTCCTTCTTATCCTTGTACTCGTTTAACGTACCGTTCCGTATCATCTCTGCCACCTTCTCATCGAGCGGTTCCACCTTCATGAAGATCTTGTTGTGCCTGTTAGGCGATTTGGACATTATCGGACCCGCCGCCGTCCTTATTGTCTCCCTATAGTTGATGAGCGGCTGCGAAGTTACAATCTCCACTTTTGCATCCGCAATCAGGGCGGTTGCGATCTCCAGATGAAGCACTCCCATTCCTGCTATGACCGTCTCACCGCTCTCCTCGTTGATCTTCACTTGAAGGTTCGGGTCCTCAATTGTGATCCTGTTTAATGCCTCCACAAGTTTTGGAAGGTCCTTTGGATGCTTGGGTTCTACTGCAATCTGCACAACAGGTTCCGAGACGTACTGGATGCCCTCAAACGTGTGGACATCCGATATGGTTGAGATTGTCTGGCCTGCCCTTGCATGCTCAAGCCCAAGGAGCGCAGGGATGTTGCCTGCTGCAAGCTCGCCCACCATCTCCCTCTGGTTGCCCATGAAAAAGTTGACTGACTGTATCCTTCCCTCTCTCTTGCTGTCGATGAGATAGACCCTGTCCCCGTCCTTGAGTCTCCCTGAAAACAGCCGCCCTATTGCGACCGGACCTGCGGCCGGGTCTACCGTCATGTTGACTATCATCATGACTGCCGGGCCGTTGTCATCGCAGTTTAACAATGCCTTGCCAATGTCGGAGTTGAGGTCGCCCTTCCAGATCTTTGGAATCCTGTACTTTTGCGCCTCCGCAGGGTTCGGATGATGCTTCACCACCATCCCGAGCACCGCGTCGTATAGGGGCGCCTTCTCGGCTAGCGCCTTGACATCTCCTCCTTCCGAATAGGCGGCAAAAATGTCCTTGAATGATATCCCCTTGGCCTTCATGACGTCCGCATTGAATCCCCACCTGTCCTTTGCAGAACCGAACGAGACGCTCCCGTCTTGTATGCTCACCTTCCACTTGTCCCTGTATTCGGGTTCCGCGTAAATATCGATAAGCCTGTTAAAGTTGGTGATAATCTCGAGTAGCCATTCCTGCATCTTGTCAGGGGTCAGCCTCAGCTCCTTTATGAGGCGGTCAATCTTGTTGATGTAAAGCACCGGCCTTACCCTTTCTTCAAGTGCCTGACGAGTAACTGTCTCGGTTTGTGTCATTATTCCCTCTACAGAATCAGATACCACGACTGCGCCGTCTATTGCCCTAAGGCTTCTTGTGACACGCCCCGTAAAGTCGATGTGGCCCGGTGTATCGATCATGTTAATGACGTACTCCTCGTCATTTTTCTCGTAAAGGAGGGTCACGTTTGCCTGGACGATGGTCATCTGCCTGTCCTGTTCGAGCTTCATAGAGTCAAGCGCAAGGGCCTGGCCTGCGACAGATGGGCTAATGATACCGCTTGATGCAAGAAGACTATCGCTCATCGTGGTCTTTCCATGGTCCACATGAGCTATCACACCAAAGTTCCTGATGTGCTTCTTGTCCCCGATAATTTTTAAAATCTGCTCCGTCGCCTTGAATTTCATGTTTTAGCTAAGTCCTTTTATAGCCGCTATTAAACGTTTAGAAGAATTATGCAACAAATCAGTAGATCATGGAAGAACTGGCACGTTGCAGTTTATTTTCTTCAACAAAAAAACAATCCCTCCTCTTTTTTCTTCTAGCACCGTAAAGGGCAAGAAACTCGGATAGGAAGATGAAGAACAATACCTGCTCGTAAGGACATCTGGTTCCAGGTTCCACCCTCTTTGCCGATATCCCGCATTTCCCCAGCGTCTTTACCAGCCTCTCGTTATGCATGTTCCTCTGTTCGAACACGATTACAGTATCGCCCCTCCTTGCGGAGAAGAGCTCCATGTGGGAGAACTGCTCGATCCTCTCATAGTGAGCATCCAGTCCAAGCACCTCGTACATCTTGGCAGCGCAGAACATGGCAACAGGTAATGTGTACAAGTTTCCGAGGATGAAAACCTTGCCGCGGAGAAGGATGTTCCTTGCCTCCCTTTGGGCTCTCCGGTACAACCTTTCGGCGTCTGTGGGCCTGAACCCTGACACAAGACAGATGCAGGTAAGTACGCTTGCCAGGAAGCTTATGCTCCCTGCAGTCTGGAGGCCCGTCGAGTTGAACTTGAGAGGAATCGTCCTTGCACATGCCAATGCAAGCCTGCTATCCGTGTTTGCAGTGATAGCGACCGCCCTGCGATGAACCAAGGCAACCTTGATGTTTGACGAGGTGTTGCCAGAAACTGATACAAGGTACAGGTCTCGGCCCGCAAGCAGCCTTTTGTTCTTGAGTAGGTCGAGCGGATCGTATGCTCTTGTCCCATGCAGTGAAAAGGCCTCTGCCAGTAAGGACGAGGCAAACGAATCTCCTGCCCCGCAGAAGATCGACTTTGACTGTCTGCTTACCGGTATAGGCCTTGGCGGGATGAACCTTGCAACAAGGTCAAGCTGCATTCCAATCTCTTTTTCGAGGGCGTCTATGGTCCGCATGGCTCTGATATTTATAATAGGGCTAAAAATCCTATTTATGGAAATCACCGTCGGGCATACCCCCGACTCCGATGACGCCTTCATGTTTTACGCGATGCTGACAGGCAAGGTCACCTCGCCTCACTTTCAGGTAAGGCATGTCGTGGAGGACATCGAGACCCTGAACAAGCGCGCAATCAAGCACGAGCTCGATGTGACGGCAGTCTCAGCCCATGCGTGCGCTTACATCAATGACTACACAATACTTAGGAGCGGAGGTAGCTTTGGAAAAGGCTACGGGCCCATTGTAATAGCAAGAGAGCCCATGACGGCCGAGAGGCTTACCCACTCAAGGATCGCAATCCCGGGCAGGATGACCTCCGCCTTCCTGATGCTGCAGCTCATGATAGGTAGGTTTGAGGCTGTAGAGATGAGGTTCAGCGATATCCCGGACGCTGTCTCAAGGGGCGAGGTTGATGCTGGCCTCGTCATACATGAGACGCAGATAACATATGCCCAGAACAGCCTCACAAAGATATTGGATGCGGGGGAGTGGTGGAGAAACAGCACAGGAGGGTTGCCGGTACCACTAGGCATAAACGTCATGAGCAGCAAATTCGGCCCCGAGATGATAAAAAAATTCGATGAGTTCTTTCGCGAGTCTATAATGCATGGGATGGCCCACGTAGGCGATGCCCTCGATTATGCGATGCAGTACAGCAGGGGGCAGCCAAGGGATCTCATAGAAAGGTTTGTCCGCATGTACGTAAACGATATTACAATAGAGATGGGCCTGCTTGGCGAGCAGGCAATAAGGACGCTCTTCCGCTTAGGGCTGGAAAAGGGGCTCATCCCGGATTTTGAGCCAAGTTTTGCCTGACGGAAGACGTGACCGCCGATTTAACGGTTATTTAGTAGATATGTAAGATCAGTAGAATGGACAAGCGTGTCTTTCTGCTAGGTGTGAGCTTGCTTGCAGCAGGTGGCTTGTCATGGTTTTATTTTAACACCACCCAGCCTGTCGCTACATCTGGCATGACGACTGATCAGACAAATGCGTTTTATGAGGACATGGCGACTAACGCAGGGATGCAGAACCTCTCTGGCATGGTGGCAGGAATCGGATTCTTCATTGCTCTTATCAGCGTAGGCCTCAGGCGGAGGAAGAAGGACGGTGCCGGAAAATCAATTACGAGCAAGCCCGCCCAGACCTAGAATGTCCTGATTGTTTTAAAGAGGGTGTCGCGCTGTGACGCGGTCCTGCCTATCTCCTTTATCATGTTTGCAAGCTCCTGAATTGAGGAATTTGTGCCCTTGCCCGCGGCACGGTAGATCTCCTCGGAGAACGCAGTGCCTACAAGGTCGTTTCCCCCGTACGTGAGTGCAACCTGGGCAAGCTTCTTGCCGAGCGCAACCCAGTAGACTGAAATGTTGTCCAGATGGCCTGCAAGCATGAGTCGAGAGACAGCAATTATCCTCAGGTCGTAAGGGGAGGGGCTCTCGGACTTGACGAGGCCCTTCTTTTCAAGCTCGGTATTCTCGAGACTGAACTTGAGCGGTATGAAGGTGATGAAGCCTTTTGTTCTCTTCTGAACATCGCGGAGCCTCACAAGGTGGTCAACAATGTGTTCTGGTTTTTCAATATGGCCAAACAGCATGGTGGCGTTGCTCCTTATTCCAAGGTTGTGTGCCTGCTCTATCGTATCAAGCCACTCCTGTCCCGAACACTTGCCTCTCACTATCTTGCCGCGAATGTCTTCGTGGAAGAGCTCTGCCCCTCCCCCGGGCATCGTGTCAAGGCCCGCCGCCTTGAATCTTGCGAGCACTTCCTTGACCGAGTTCTTTGTAAGCTTTGAGAGGAAGAACACCTCGGCTGCGGTAAGGGCCTTGATGTTCATCTCAGGATGGCTTTTTTTTATCGTTCTAAACATCTCCTCATAATAATCGAGTGGAAGTTCCGGATGAAAACCCCCTACGATATGGACCTCCGTGGCACCAAGATCCTTTGCCTTGCCCACCCTTGCCTCTATGTCCTGCGGGCTCAGAGTGTATGCGTCCTTCTCTCCCCCCTTCCTGTAAAAAGCGCACATCTGGCAGCTTGCTGCACAGACGTTTGTATAATTTAGGTAGTATGATGCGGCAAACGTTACGGTATTTCCTGCAAGCCTCTGCCGTGCAAGATCGGCCGCGGCCCCAAGTACGTATAGGTTATCGTATGACATGAGTTCAAGGCCATCCTCGTATGTGAGCTCCTCTCCTGCCATGGCCTTCTCGATCGCCCTCGAATCCTTGATTAGTTTTTCAAGCACACCATTTTTTGATTTCCTGCCAATATAAAAGTAAACCACGGGGTTAACGGAACAGTGCCCGTCTTGTGATCTGCTGGGAGCACTTGTTGTTGTGCATGCAGTATTCCTGACACTCCCTTGCAGTATGCGGTTCCTCATATCCGAATCCGCACATCTCACAAAAGTAGTACTTCCTTCCCTTCCTGTACTGCTCTTGGACCATGAATTTGGTACGTCAAGGCCGGATTTAGGACTTTCAGCATGGATAAGAGTGCACCCGCTACGTTATTTTACCGCGGCGCAGGTCCCAAAACCATGAGACTTCACCACATAGGAGTCGTCGTTCCCAGCATACGTGATTCGCTTGGGGAGCTCGGGAGGTTCTTTGAATTCAAGACATCGGGCCTTCCCATGCCTGTCGGAACTCGGAAGGTTAATGTCTGCTTCCTGAAGATTGGTGAGCCATTTCTTGAGCTTATCGAGCCTTCAGCCCCAGATTCGTCGGTTGCCGGGTTTGCTGCCGGCGGAGGCGGGATCCATCACCTCTGCTTCGAGGTGGATGACATTGATGAGGAGATCAGCATGATGGTAAGGAAGGGGGCGTCGCTTCTTGTAAGCCCGGAACGCGGGTTTGACGAGAGGCGCATTGCCTTTGTGGACCTGGGCGTGCGTACAAAGTGTGGCCTTGTAGAGTTCATCGAGAAGGAAAGGCGCTCACCGTAACTATTGCGGGATGCTGGGCTCCCAGGCCTCGTGTACTAAATTATTTGAGTCTGAATTTTGAGAACCTGGCTGCAAGGACAATGGCAACAGTAGATGCTGCAAGAACATACATTGCAGCTGTGCCAAATTCCGGTACAAATGTGGTGCTCTTTGAGAACATTATACCGTTGCTCTGGTTTCCGACTCCAAGCCAGGCAAGATATACTGTGCCCGACGAGACTGACATCTGACCGTACCATGTTCCGTAAGTGCTGCTGCTCACGTCGACCGGTGGCTCGAATGTTTCCCCATTGTCGGTGCTTTTGGCAATGTAGACGTCAAACCTTCCAGGCGAGTTGTCAAGCCAGCTGACGTAGATGTCCCCGTCTGCCGAAATAAGCGGCCAGCCTGACGCCCCTGGGTCGTCGCTTATGTTTATGGGCTTGCCAAATGTCCTGCCACCATCAGTGCTTTTTGAGAAAAAGACATCATAATTGTTTGAATTCATGGTGTTAGTCCACGTTACATAGACATTTTGGCCGTATACGGCAAGCTGCGGGTATCCAGCATCTTGGGTGCCGTTGCTGACGTCAAGCGGTGCCGCAAAGATTTTTCCGCCGTCAGTGCTTTTGGCAAAGTAAATGTCAAAGTGGCCCGAGGAGTCGTCCATCCACACTGCATAGATGGCGTTGTCAGCCACCGCCATCTGCGGGACCCCGGAATTTCCAGAGTTTGCGCTGATGTTGACAGGAGAGTCAAACGTTCCTCCAAAATCCCCGCTCTTGCTTAGGAATATGTCAAAATTTTTGGCGCTGTTGTCTTCCCAGATGAGGTATACGTTGCTTCCGTAGGCATAGATCTTGGGGATTCCAGAGTTCCCTCCATGATCAGTTATGGACACCGGGCTGCCGAAGGTCTGTCCCCCGTTGTCGCTTTTTGCAAAGAGAACATTTGTGATGTCACCTGCGGTCCTCTCAAGCCATGCAACATACACGTGTGTACCGTTGATGGCGACCTGCGGAAATGCCGCGTCTGCGGAGGGCGAGCTTATCCTGATTGGAGAGCTGAACGTAGCGCCACTGTTGCTGCTTCGAACTAATATTATGCTGGACTTGTTTTCAGAAAATGACTGCCAGACTGCCACTACGCTCTCCCCTTCAGCCGCAATCCGTATGTTGTCAGGTGCACCCCCGAGCAAACCCAAGTCCTGCGGCTGCCCGAAGGTGGAGCCTCCATCCACACTACGTGCAAATTTTGCGCCAAACTCCCCGTTACCGTTGTATATCCAAGCAAGATACACATCATTTCCCGATACTGCAAGCTGCGGGATTGTAGAATTCTCTGAGGATGGGCTTAGTTGTATCGGGCTTTCAAAACCTGAAGGGCCAGTTTGGGCATGTGCCGCAAGTATCGTAAATGCAATGGTAAGTATGAGTCCTGCGAGCATTAAATTTCGCACACATAGAAAATTTTTCCGGATTATAAGATCGTTTGCATGAGAGGATGGCCTGCAAATCTCAACCTTGGATTTTTACAGGCTTTGGCAATGAGGTCTTAGCAGGGGCACCTGTCCACTATCATGTAGAGTTCGACTCTCTCCTTTGTGTTGACGGTGTTTGAGATATGCGATTGGAGCGCAAGATTGTGCGTGTCTTCTCCTGCCCTGAGATGAGTTCTCACCTCCACTGGGACAAACTCGGTGTTTGGTCCAAGCATGAGCCTTGGAAGGAGTGGCAGTATCGAGAAATCGCGCGTAGTAGCCCTTATCTTGTAGGCAGTGGTGTCGGTAAAGTATGCACCCCCCCTAGTGGTAGGCTTCCTTACTGGTATCTTTGATTTTGATATTGTCACATCCTCAAGATCGAAGGTCCTGCCGTCGACGTGCATTGTGCACCTAAGGCTGCCCGTGCCGATAATTCTTGCCATGACCTGCTCGTCTACGTCCACGATGGCTCCATCCCCTCAACATCTAATAATCTTGCCTTTTGGAGGTTTTAAGATATTTGTACCTCAGGTATCTTCCAGTGTTGTAGGATGGAAAACTCCGAGATAGGGACCGCTTGGTGGTACCACAATGGAACGATGCATCCAAACGGATATCTGCTCGATCGAGCGTACAGATATCACCCATCGAGGAGGCCGACGCCCTTCAAGGTCTACCCCCGCAGTGCGCGCACGGACCTTTGCCTTGAAGGCAGGCAAAGCACGGTCTCAGCAATCGAGGCAATATCCACCAGAGAGCATGCAGACAGAGGATCGGTACCGGATATCGGCCTGGTATCGAAGATCCTCTATTTTTCTTGCGGAATCACAAAGTCCATAGATTTTGGCCCGCCGGTAGGCAGGATAGATTTCAGGGCTGCGTCTTGCACAGGCGCGCTTTATCACATAGAGGCATACCTTGTTTGTTCGGATCTGGCAGGACTTGGGGCCGGGGTATACTATTACGAGCCAAAAGGAAACACGCTCTGCCTGCTCAGGAGCGGGAACCACATGGGGGTCATAGATGATGCTACTGCGGACGAGACATTTGCGTCCCGTTCCCCTGCCGTCCTTGTATTTACCGACATATTTGCAAGGAATTCCGTAAAGTATCAGGCAAGGGAATACAGGCATGCGTTCTGGGATAGCGGGACTATCCTCGCAAATGCCATGGCAACCTCGGCAGCATACAAGGTTCCGTACAGGCTTCTGATGGGATTTTGGGATGAGCGGATCTCAGGCTTGCTCGGTATTGACTGGAGGAACGAGGGAGCAGTTGCGCTGCTTGCTCTGGGCAATACGGATTACGGGTCCCGTGCCATCCCTCCCATGGGAGATGTCCCCAAGGCTCCCCCGCCCGAGTATACCTCGGAATTTCCTGCAATAGCCCAAATGCACGAGGCATCGTCACTTCATGGGCCGGGCGAGGTGGCCTCTTGGAGGTGTGGTCATCTCCTGCAGCCTCGCCATGGGTCAGGAGTTGAGGAACCATGCAAGGTAACGGCCCGTGGGTTGCCTCTTGAGGAGACGATCATAAGACGCGGTTCTACACGCAAGTTTTCACACGAATCCATCACGGCTGATCAGCTCACGAATGTACTATGGTCGTCTATAACAGGAATCCCTTGTGACCTGCAATTGCAAGGCACCATTTGCGATATGTACTTGATTGCAAACGCGGTGGAAGGGTTAAGTCCCGGCTCTTATTTTTATGACAAGACGGATGGCATGCTTGCTGTTCTTCAGGAGGGATGTATGAGAGACGTTTCAGGGCACCTCGGGCTGGACCAGGATCTTGCCTATGATTCGGCTGCCACTGTCTTCTTCATGTCCGACCTGCAGCACGTCTTGGAGGCCTTTGGTAACAGGGGATACAGGGTGGCACAGATGGATGCGAGCATCACTGCAGGCAGGATGTATCTTGCTGCATACGCGCTTGACATCGGGGCAACAGGCCTAACATTCTATGACAACGAGGTGACGGAATTCTTCTCCCCACATGCGGAAAGGAAGAGTGTCATGTTCATGCTTGCAATAGGAAAGAAGGAACGTAAGAGGTGAATGTCCTCATGCTCAATCCTTATATCGGTATCATCTGACCCAACCTTGGTATGCATGTCAGGAAGAGGCACGTCATGCTTGCCTTGCTGATAGCGGTCCCGGCCGTTCTGGGCCTATGGGTGCCTATCTACAACAGGGATGCGCCGAGGTTTTACGGAATCCCTTTCTTTTACTGGTTCCAGACATTCTGGCTTGTGGCATCTGCCGGGTTTTACATGGCATTTGCACGCATGAAGGAAGGCCGGAATTGATAGGATTAGACGTAACTGCTGTGTTTGTATCTCTTTTTGCCCTGTTCATAGGCCTTGGTTTTTACGGCAAGTATTGGAGGAGGGGAGACCTCAGCCATGTCCACGAATGGTCGCTTGCAGGCAGGAAGCTTGGGACATGGCTTGTATTCTTCCTCATAGGTGCCGACCTCTATACGGCATACAGTTTTGTGGCCATCCCGTCAGGCGTCTTTGCAAAGGGCTCGCTCTATTTTTTTGCAATACCGTATGTCATGCTCACGTTCGGCGTAGCAATGGTCACGATGCCAAGGCTGTGGAGCCTTGCAAGGGAGAAAGGGTACATTACGGCGTCTGATTTTGTAAAGGATAGGTTTGGGAGCACCGCGCTTTCAATAATGATAGCGGTGACCGGCATTGTGGCGGAGTTACCGTACATAGCATTGCAAATAGTTGGAATGCAGGCCGTTCTTACCGTGATGCTGGCCGGGATTGCAAACTCGCAGTTGGTCGAGGAGGCTGCCCTGCTAATATCCTTCGTCATCCTCGCAGCGTTTACCTACACAAGCGGTCTGCGGGGGGCGACCCTGACTGCAGTCTTCAAGGATGTAATCATCTGGGCGACCGTCGTCGTGGTGATGGTGGCGGTACCCATAGGCATGGGTGGATTTGCGCATGTGTTTGCACCTATGACTCCTAGCTACGTGAAACTTCCACAGAACATGGAACCTGCTTACGTGACCCTCATACTTGGAAGTGCGCTTGCACTGTACCTGTACCCCCACGCCATAAACGGCGTGCTCAGCTCGGAGAGTGCAGAAAAGCTTAGAAAAAGCACTGCTCTTCTTCCACTCTACGGCGTGGGCCTGGCGGTCCTAGCACTGATGGGCATAATGGCCTACTCTTCACCCGCCACAATGAAGTTTCTCTCCGGATTTCCCGAGAGTTCAAGGGGAATACTTGTCGTGCCATCCCTGATACTCCACACCTTGCCCGGATGGTTTTCCGGGATTGCCCTGCTTGGAATCTTCGTGGGGGGACTTGTGCCTGCTGCAATCATGGCAATGGCTCAGGCAAATCTGCTTACAAGGAACATAATCAAGGAATTCAGGCCCGGCATGAGTGGAATTACCGAGACGAGGATTACAAAGATATCATCCACCGCATTCAAGTTTATAGCACTCGGTTTTGTCTTTGCTGTACCTGCGACATATGCCATCTCGCTCCAGCTGCTCGGCGGGATACTCATCGCCCAGGTCCTGCCAGCTGTCCTTTTGGGCCTTTATGTCAGATCCTTGAAAAGAATGCCGCTCATCATAGGGCTGTTGGCGGGGATTGGTTCTGGGATATACATGGTGGAGGCTGCCAATAACTTTGGACAGCTAACTGTCTCTCTCTTTGGGACGTTTTTCGGGCCGGTTTACATCGCAGTGATATCGCTTGCGATAAACCTCTCAGTGGCGCTAGTCGGAAGCCTGCTTTTGAGAAAAGGCACACACAAGATGACCGGATAAAAAGCGGAAGGAAATGGTAGGATTGGAGACCTACTCGTATTCCATCAATTTCTTCTCTTCAAGCAGCGTGTGTAGGTTGTGGACTGCCCTGTATACCTCGGACTCTTTCTTGGTGCCAGTACACACGAGTTTTCCAGAGGCAAATATCAGCACTACTGAGCGCGGGTCTAGCATCCTGTGTATGAGGCCTGGAAATTGTTCCGGCTCATACATGCTTCTTGGGAGGCTTCGTGCGGCACGCTCGAGGTGAACCTTCCCACCAAGGCTCACTGATGCAACGATGTTCTGGATGGTGATTTCAGGGTCGTTTTTGATCTTAATCTTGCCCTTCCTCAGTTTCTGGACTACTGTCCTGACAGCGTTGATGGCCGCTTCTTCTGATTTGGAGCCGGTGCATACCATCTTGCCCGAACTGAAGATTAGTGTGGCAGTCTTGGGGGACTTGAGTCTGAAGACAAGACCCGGGAATTGTTCTGGGTGATATTCCACATCTGGAAATGTTTTGGTTATCTCGACGAGGTCGATTTTTTGATCGACCGACGCGGAAGCAACGACGTTTACGATGTCTACAATTGGTTTTGTTTGCGGCACTGGTTAGGGTATAAATTCATACTATATATACCAATTACATGTTCTAGGCACGGAGTCTTGCATCCTGCCTGCCGGGGAGGCATGGCACGCGTCAAAACAGGCAGAGGTCCCCCTTGACAGGCGGTCCTCGTCGTACCGTCATCTTGCTAATAAGAAGCGCAGGACACTGTTCCTGTTATCTTTTCCACTTCAGGGTCTTTTGAAATCTCATATATGGTACCAAGGGTCATAAGGCCCACCAGTGCCAGTTCTCGGTTCCTTGCCGCGATCTCAAATCCATACCTTCTTCCCAGTACAAATTTTTTGGCGTCAAGGTCGGTTCCCTTCCTGTATTGTACAGCAATCTCTCCGTGAGGCTCGACATCTGTGAACTTTCTCTCATAGTACATTGCCTGCATTGCAAGGGCCGGATCTATTTTTTGGAGTTTCTCTTCTATGTCTTTTAGGAACTCGTCGTATTCTGCCTCAATCACCTGAGACATGCAATTATTACGCGATAATGTTATTTAAGAAAACTGCCAGAATAGGTCCTAGTACCATCCCTTGCCGACATTTTGCCTATAGGGTCCCATAGGCAGATTTGACCGCGCATGTAGCTTTTATGCCCTTGCATGAGGCGTCAAGGGAAGCCTGTCAATGTCATTGTGAGAGCGAGTACGGCTGGAGGACCACTTCATACCAGTCCTGTACCGTAAAAGAGTTACTGATAATTTGGTAGTTAAGGTTATCAAGCATTATGTGGAAACAGGCACAATGGCTTTTCTTTATCTGAACGAACTTGGCGAGGCCTCCTCAGAGGCTGTTGGTATTCCACGCGAGGTGATTTGTCACATTCTCAGCGGGGTGGCATCAAGGGATGAGGCATATCCTGAGAGGAAGATTAGCTGACTGGTGTAACGGGAAAATCGACATCGTTATTGTTACTTGCGGAGTACTTATCCTGGCATACGGGGAATCGTCAGGTTACAATGCAAAGTCACAAGCCCTAGGTTATGATTTTTGGACAGTTTTGACAGGAGTAATAATGATATCAGTTGGCATTGCTGCCATGCTTTGCTACAGGATTCTCTTGAGACGTCAACATGAATTCAAAAATTAGGCGTTGGGCTGCAGCAGGACTTGGTGCAAAAAACTGGATCGTCTCATACGATTATATTTTAGAACAGGATTTTTTGAGCATATATGATTTTTGGAGGGAGATTCAGGGACGGGTCGAATGAACCGCAAAAGAATGACGACATTATCAAGATAAAGACCTCAATTGAGAATGAGGACAAAATTTTCTCGGAGGAGTTGCCTCTGAAATATTCGTTGCTTGCCGAGTTTACTGTCGTGGAGCTCCGGAGGCTGTGCTCCAGGCTGCTTGGCAGGCAGCTACCAATGCAGAGATATACCAGCCCCGTAAACGGGTCGGAGGAGAGTCTTCCAAATGTCAAGGAGGATTACATCCATTTCTTGGTTGATGAGATGGGTCTATCCGAGATGATTGAGTTTGCCCGGCAGAACGAAATAAGAATTGGTCACAATCCACCTAGAAATGGCAGCATGCAATAGACCAGTACCTCATGTGAGCTGCCACTGCTGCTTGCAAGAACTGCCTGAAAATTTTTTCACGTCCAAGTCTTCACGTGCAAATCGATTGATGATCCCCATTAGTCAGGTACGGACCTGCGTTGCATACACGCATAAAGTAGACAACCAAATTTTTCAGGTCTTCTTGAAACAGTAGACTTGGAGGCGGGACAAATCCCCTGTTTTATCAGTATGTGCGTACAAACAGGCGCCAGACGAAAAATCAAGATCATCCAAACCCTGAGAATCGAGCAAGTTAATTTGTCGACCCACAATGTCACAGAACCGAAATATAATATACCAAAGAAGGTTATTCCAAACAATGGAAAAGAAGTACATCCTTTTGTTTGTCTACTTTGCCTTTTTCATAGGTCTTATAACCTACGAGGTGGAGAATCCTCCCTTTAGCAGGGATGCGGCAAGGGTGGGCAATTACGAGATCCATGTCTCGACCACTCCCTCAGTCCCAGACGTCGGAAAGGAAACCAAGGTGCACTTTGTCGTTTCGGACCATTCAGGCACCCAACTGGACAATGTCAGGATGGGAGTTAAGGTCTACTACGGGGACCAGATCATGAAGGAGTTCCCCCCAGCCACGCATCCCGGATCTTGGGACGCAGATTATGTGTTTCACAAGCCTGGCAACCACGTCTTTGAGGTGGATCTCTTTGACCCTGACACCGGCAATATCGACACCTACGATTTTAACATCACAACTCTCAGCCTGTACGACTCTATCTTCCTGAGCCTTGTTATTGCAGGGGCAGGCGGTGCGGGAGGAATAGTGATAGTACTCTTCATACTCTCAAAGAGAAAGAAACCAAACTTCAGATATTGAAAAATGGCGGGGTCCCATATCGCAGGCCATGTGGAGATCACCTCCATTGAACGTGCCAATACACAAGTTCGCCCATTGTCTCCTGCGGAACCACGCTCAGTCAAACCATCTTTTGTGGTCTTGACATAGTAATGTATGGAATTCTTAATATTTAAGAATTAATCCGAAATCTTGAAAAAACTCCCAGCGAATTTTTGCAATGTTCCATAAAATTAGCATTTTGTAGTTGGAATTTCAATTTTTATCTTGCAATTGGTAATTTCAGGATTGGCGCAAGGTATAACCCCCTTCATACCAAAGACCTTAGATCGAACTTACGTACACACTGCAAACTATCGAGTTGAAATACGGTTTCAAGTCATCGTTACCGTATGATGAAAATAAAGCCGGCCAGAGTGCATGGTGCTGGCATAATGCTCGGCATTTTGGCCTTGGCAGCGGTAAGCACTTTTGCACCGCATGCCTTCGCACAGCAGGATCAGCAGTACGCAAAGATCAATTCAGCCCTTGGGATAACACCCCAAGATGATCCCCACGGACCATTGCAGATGCCAGCGTGGGCGGCAGGACTTGCTATTGCTGCTGCGATGAGCGGCATCGGGGCATGGTCAGCAATACGTGGCCACATGAGACACTGATGAAAAGATACAGGAGACACATGGGCGGATTCAGGAAACCCAGGTCTGCCCCTAAAACTCCCTCTTTTTTATAAAGCCGGAACGTCAGTACATCTACCTAGACGGAGTCTTCTTCTTCAACATCACGAACTTTACCCAGAGGAGTGTCCCGGCAACCGCCATGGCCGCGGCTGCAACCATATATTGGAAGATTGGGCCGAGAATTGTATCCACAGGTATGTTGAAGATGTAGGTTACAACCTGATTGTTCTTGTCCATGTCATACAGGTCGACCTTGAAGACATGGTTTCCTGACCTGTGGAACGTATAGTCCATGCGCCAGGTGTTGCCCTTATGCATCTGGGGAAGTATCTCATCGACAAGATTGTCGTTGTAAAATATCCTGATACCCATAGTGAAGTGGTTTACCCCCGTCTCGGCATAGTTGGAATTGTCACCGTAGGCACCCTGATTGTAGTTGTAAACCTTGAACTCCATGTGGACTGTCTGGTTTACGCGCGGGGTTAGTGGATTCGTGGTTATGACAACCTGGTAGTTTCCGATGACCTGGGACAGTGCGTTGAGGGCATCAGGCTGCCAGTTCAGGCCGCCGAAGATGTTGTTAATAAGCGAGCCCGAAGTAGGGGACTGGGCATATGCAGGGTTTGAGGCAAGAACCAGCAAGGCGCATGAAAGCCCGACAAAGACAAGGGAGCTCCGCATTTGTCTCGGGTTGAGCACGATTGCTTAAATATTCTTTCCCTCTTATGAGGTTTGTTCGTAGCTGGCATCCAGCTAAGGCATTATATTGCAAACGAAAGAACGAGTCTTGGTGGAGGACTGATTTGAGATCTTTGAGAGTCTTGAGATTGGGCCTTTTGTTTGCCGTCTTGCTCTATCCGGCGATTCCATCCTACGGCCACCTTTACGGGTTCAACGTGCAGGAGTGGACAAACCAGAGGGATAACATGCTGATGCAGTTCGAGGTGACTCCCACCACGCCGTCGGTGGGCGAAAGTTCCGTCTTGAATTTTTCAGTGCAGGATCTCAAGACGCGCGAACATCTCGAGAACTTTTCGGAAAGGGTTACCATAGTGCAATACGATAGATCTCAGCCATCTCTTAGCAAGATAGAGCATCAGTTCAATGAAAGCAGTGTTAAAGGAGGCGATACGTCATTCAATTACAAGTTTCAGCATGGGGGGCTCTACCAGGTTTTCCTAAGGATAGACACACCGGCCATTATCGATGTGGCGAAATTTACGGTCTTTGTCTCATCCCCGCAATTCCAGGCGATGAACTTCTTCTACTTGATGCTCCCGTTTATAGCGATGATAGGGATAATTGCCGGAGCTGTATATGCAATAGGAAGGTATCTCTTAAAGAAGAGATGACCTGAAATCAGCCTTTGAGGCGTCACCGCTCGGGCAGCGGGATAAAAATCTTAAAAAATGCAGTAAATTTACAATATTGGATGACTCTTAACTCAAGGAAGACTACGACCATCACCTTCAGACTTGACGATGACATAATCAGAAGGCTGAGGGATGAGTCAGGCAAGCGGCAGGTGAGCACTAACACTCTTGCCAACCAAGCGCTTCGAAGGTTTCTTGAATGGGATATCTACGAGCCGGTCTCGGGATTTGTCATGATAAACAAGCCTGTTTTCACCGAAGTGTTTGGGAAGATGACTCAGGAGGAGACAAAGCGGATTGCAACCAAAATTGGAAAAAACGAGGTAAAGGACATTGCGCTCTTCATGAAGGGCAGGATGGACTTGGTGACCTTCCTTTCATGGTTTGAAACACGGATGGTGAACTCGTCAGTGCAGGTAAGCCATACTTCAATGGACGGCGTACACACGTATGTTATGAAGCACGACATAGGGAAGAACTGGTCAACATACCACAAGACCATCCTCGAACTGATCTTCGACGAGGTGTTCAGCAGGAAGATAGCCGTGAAGGCAGACAAGAATACAATATCCTTCCAGTTTGCTGAAGGGTGATTCAGGGCCTAAATTGCAGTGTATACGTCCCATATTTATCGCAAATTCAGGGATCTAAATCATGGCTCAAGTTCCCGCGGAGAGTGGTAAAACCTCACGGATGACAGGACCCCTGATGGGGCCATCTGCTGGCAGTACGATTACGGCCCAAGATGAAGGCGAGACGGTCGGAAAGGAAAAGCACGGTGTGTATTGGACAATACTTGCTGACAGACATTCAAGACTGATAATGGATGCAACCTGCAATGTGGGAAAGTCGGCCCAGCAGATAATCTCCGATTCCAATGTCCCGCAGAGCACGGCATACAGGAAGATAAGGAGGCTCGTGGAGTCCAACCTTCTTGAGATATACTTTGAGATTGGCGATGGCGGGAGGTGGGAAAACAGGTACAGGCATGCGCGCGGATTGTCGAAGGACATATCATGGTCTGATACCGGACAGGCTGGGGCATGTCCCGTTACCGGAGTATAATCCCTTGCCACATTCTGGAAGGTAGCAGATAATCGGTAAAACCCCGGAAGCCTGATTGGCCCAGTTTCACAAACATGTCTCCTACACGTCATTTTCATGTCTAGCATGAATGAAAAAATCAGGATGCGGGCTGATCCAGGTAGGCACCTGTGGTGTAGAACGACTTTGCGTGCGTTACAGGATTGTTGCAGTTCAGCTCAAACGAGAAACAGTGTCCCGTCTTTGGAGCAACAGCGGGCGGAGGTACGTATCCCGGTGTTGCAAAGTGTGAGCTTGCCTCAAGCCCGAACGCAATTCCTGCTGCACCAGCCACGCAGATTCCAGCAATGAGGGCATAAAGTTTTGCCCCACGGAGTGTTCCTGCTAGTTCTTGCATGCTTTATCTTCACGCTGATCATATATACGGAAAGGTTAACACAGTTCATCAATGCTTATTGGACCGACATATTTCTCTCATGTAGGTGAGAACACATGCTTCATGTCTCGCGGCGCGCATCTTGACGTCTACATTTTTATAATTTGGGTGTGGAATTTTCAGGCAAGTAGCTGGAAAATAATGGTGAAGTGAATTGAATGCGAAGGAGATCTGGGTGATGGCCTTTGAGGCACTAGTGGACAGGAAGGTAAGGACCATCCTTACAGTATTGATGGTGGTGCTGGGAAGCAGCCTTGTCGTTGTGATAAACGGACTGAGTGCTGGCCAGTCTGCTTTCCTCGAGAAGCAGTTCAACGTACTTGCCGACAATGTCATCTTTGTGAGTTCCGGATTACACTCGTACCGTGCGGAGTCTTCCTCGGCATCCCTTATCATTAACAGCGTGATTGCAAATAGGATAAAGTCGCTCCCCTTTGTGGAGGACATAAGCCCCAGTTATACGGGCGCCATACAGATAACGTCGCAGGGGAACGTCCAGCACGTGCCTGTGCACGCCATGGATCCCAACAAGATACCAGAGATCTTGCCCAACGTGGAGTTTGTCGACGGCTCTACAGTCAAGCCTGACGACCAGGCGGCAATGATAGTCGGTGACACTGTAGCAAACCCCCCTGGCGCGACCACCCCCTTTGTGACACTTGGACAGACGGTCCAGGCTACTTTTACCTATGCAGATCCCACTGGCAAGCAGGTGCAAGAGTCCAAAAGCTTTGTCGTCACGGCTATAATGAAGCCGTCTGGTAACAACTACCTTGACAGTTCCGTTATAATCAACCTGGATGCTGGAGACCAGCTGCTCCACAAGGCTGAAAAATACGACTCGGTCACGGTGCTTGCAATAGGACCTCAGTATGTAGATCCTGTCGTACAGGAGTTAACGGCCCAGTTTGGTCAGACGTTGGGTGTCACAACCCCAAAGGCGATAATGGCGGTAAGGGAGCAGACTGCAAGCGGCAATGCTGCCTTTGTACTGATGATAGGGATGATTGCGCTAGTAGTGGGGGCGGTTGGAATTGTAACTACACTGTACAACTCTGTGACCGAAAGGATAAGGGAGATTGGCACCCTCAAGGCAATAGGGGCGCAAAACACGACCATTCTTGCACTCTTTCTTGCAGAGGCCATCCTAATCGGCATGATAGGGGCGACGCTTGGCGTGATGATAGGAATAGGAGGTGGTTATTTTATGAGCATGCTTACCACGGTGCATGCCGCAGGCCCCATGCAGGGTGCAAAGATTCCCCCCATCTACGTACCGTCAGACCTCCTTAAGGTGTGGGTGCTCTCAGTTACTCTGAGCATTGCAGCGGGCGTCTTCCCCGCATGGAAGGCGTCCAAGTTATCCCCACTCGTGGCCTTGAGAAGGGATTGAGCAGCTCGCGCAAGGCAACTCGTCTTCGTTCAGTCCCGTCCGATTCCGGCAGTATCATTCAAGCATTGCCGAGAACCTAGTATACCGGAACAGGCCGACCCAGCCAGAAATAAAGGAGGCAAGCGAAAGGGCAAAAAGGATGTAGAGATCCCTCTTCCGGTGTGCAAGGTCCATGTTGAGAAAGATGAACGCGCCCAGTCCGATAAGGCCAAAGAAGAGGATTAGCCTGCCAATTCTTTTCCAGTTCAATGATCTGTGATTCATTTCATGGCCTATAAATTGCAGCTGAATCCCGATATGCTCGGTCAAGCGTCTAGGCGGCCTAGGTAAGGCCGCATTTCTCGTAGTACTGCTGGTGGTATTCCTCTGCCCGATAGAATTCCGGGGCCGGGAGGATTTCTGTCACTATCTTCTTTTTAAAGCGTCCCGAGTTTTGTACTGCCTCCCTTGATCTTGCGGCCTCCTCGTGCTGCTCGCTGTTGTGGCAGAAGATTACCGACCTGTACTGGGTGCCGACGTCAGGCCCCTGCCTGTTCAGCGACGTGGGATCATGGATGCGCCAAAAGGCGGCGAGAATCTCGGCGTAGGAGACGACTGAAGGGTCAAATTCCAGATGCACCACCTCGGCATGTCCGGTCTCATCAGTGCAGACATCCTGATAGGATGGATTCTTTTTATTTCCACCCATGTACCCGACGGAGGTGGAAGTGACCCCCCTTAATTTTCGAAATTCGTGTTCCACGCACCAGAAGCATCCCGCGCCGAAGGTAGCCTTCATCAGCTTCTGTCTTGCCCCATGACATTAAATCCTATCGGACAAGCGGTGAGAAAAGCTGTAGTACCTGCACGTCAGTGATCCCTCCCTCGGCCCAAGCGCATATTCTTGGCCTGTCAATGGAGGCAGACAGGGATTGCGGGATGTAGATTATCTTAGCGGACGCGAGGTATTTTATTGCCTGCGCAAAATCAGACGTGCTGACTGTCCCTTGGCACCAAAAGCCGGCCAAGTTTCTAACCCAGTGTGGGACAGGCTTGCCTGCAAGGCTTACCGTGACGGTAAACGACCTAAGTACGGATGTCCCCTCTGGGTTGAGTCCCGCACAGGTGACGGTAGTCTTGCCTACTGGGAAGTAGGACCCAGATTTTGGGAAGCATGATGCCTGCGAGAGTCCCTCGAGGACCGTGTCGTTTGCAAAGTTTACAGTAGTTCCCGACGTGCTTGTTGTAACCACATTCATCACTCTTGGAAGTACTGGACCGCTGGGTGCCGTTACAGCCGGGGTCTGGGTCCCGACAGTCACGAAGATGCTGGATTCCGATGGAATGGGCTGCGAGGTATCAACGATCCTAAACTCGATCGTGGAGCCGATCTCCACGGGAAAACCGTCAATCTCCCGAGGTATCTTGAATGTGGCTGCAAATAACCCTGTGTTTGGACCTGTCTCACGAAGCACTCCGTTGCCTACATCGAATGCCTTGTCTGCTAGCGTCGTACTGACGCCTCCCATGTGGACCTGGACCAGGTCAAGAGGTATGTCGTCCGGGACTTGGGAATCAAGGTTATAGTTTGGGGCATCAAGGAGGAGTGTAAAGTAGTGGCCAATGTCCACGCTTGATGCCGAGGGTTGGACGGAGGACGGGACGGATGTCAGTGTGACAGATTGCGTAATAGTCTGCGGGTTGCCCGCGTAGTCTGCCGGCTGGTGGTAAATCATCTGCACCACGTCTCCGTTTTGAAGCGGTCTTCCATCCATGGTGGAAGGCAGGCTGAGCTGAAGCTGGAAGACCCCGGTGTCAACGCCGGTCTCCACCATGCTGGATGGCCCGGATATTGGAATTCCATTGATGGTAAAGTCCACGAGTCCCGCAGTAGAGAGAGTCATTATGCCCCTATGGTTTGTGACCAGATTGCCGTCGGTGATGTAGAAGGTAAGCAGTGAACCGGGAAGGGTGGACTGGGCATAGCATAACGGAAGTGGAAGAAGGAGCAGCAGTACCAGATATCTCATGACAATACGTGCGTACGGCATGGGTATAACCCTGTCTCACGGTTGGGAACTATCATAATCTCCTCTTTTTGTGATAAGGAGGGTTAATAGTGGAATTGCAAAATAGATGGCCTTGAAGCCGGACAGGTGGGTGCAGGACCCGGTCCTCAACTACGAGTGTCATTCGGGGGTGCCGAAGGAGTGAAGATGGCAAGCATCAGCCCATTCGTTGCCGTAATCATTCTTGGGATAGCGGTCTTCTCGTCGCACCAGTCTCTTGACAGGGCAATCGATCTTACACAGTGGAAGGCAAACCAGAGGATATTGCTCCTCATTGAGAACTGCCAAGACGGGCAGATGAGTCCGGATGCATGCCAGGTACAGATCCCAAGCGTGCTTGATCATTGCAGGACGTTTCATGTTCTTGCGTGCGACGACCAGAGGCTCACGGGCTTGCTTAACAGATGGCATGCCAACGTTGAGACTGGATGATTAATGGCTTTGATTGATGCGATCTCGTGGTGTAAGCTAGTTTGCCCTGCTCAGTTTTGGCTTTAGCTTGGAGTTTTTTCTCAAGAGTTCCATTGCAAGGGCTTTGTTGTTTAGGGCAACGTCGTATTTTTTGTCAATCTTGAGGGCGAGGTTGAAGCATCGTATGGCATCCTTGAGGAGTCCGAGCTCGCCGAGGGAAAGACCCTTGTAGGCAACCGCCATCGCAAATTTTGGGTAAACCTTGAGGGCCCTGTCGTAGCAGTCTATGGCATCATGGAAGCGGCCAAGCGTATGGAGGGCCGAACCCTTGTTGACAAGGGCATCCACACTTTTTGAGTCAAGCAGGATGGCAGTGTCGTAGCATTTTATGGACTGCGTTATCTTGCCCATATTTTGCAGTGTCACGCCTTTGTTTATCAGGGCTGCAACGTTGGATGGGTCCTTGTAAAGGATTAGATCGTAATACTCCAGCGCCAGCGTATACTCGCCTTCCTCGCACAGGTTATAGGCCTCGTCAAGAAGCGATGAGTTTCTCATCTGTTCTGTCTAACATGTGCATAGATAATATGTTTTTAGTGAGATGGATGTTCGCCGGGGGTCAAGGGTGTGGATCAATGATGAAATAACCCCTGTAGATCCACAAGGTAATGAACGAATACGTGTCTCTTGGCATCTTCGCCTTCGTGTACGTGTTGATTTTTGGCAGGTTCAGGTTCAAGATACCGATATGGGCGGCCATGCTAGCTGGTGCGGCACTGATGATCGGTTTTCAGGTGATAAGCCCCGCCGCTGCCTTCAAGTCGGTCCAGATTGACGTCATCATGTTCCTTTTCGGAATGTTCAGCATAGTTTCTGGACTTGACAGGTCGGGAGTGCTCAAGTTTGCAGCAGCAAAGATGCTGTCACGGGCCAAGACCCCGGACAGGCTACTCATGATATTTGTTGTAGGCATGGGCGCACTTTCCGCCTTCCTTGTAAACGACACCATCGCACTGATGGGGGTACCGCTTGTTGCATACGTGGCAAGGAAGGCCGGCATAAGGCCGGCCATCCTACTGATAGCGTTGGCGTTTGGGGTAACTGTAGGAAGCACGATGACACCCATAGGAAATCCGCAGAATCTCCTTATTGCACTTCAGAGCGGAATGAACCTCCCATTTAGCAATTTCGTCAGGTTCCTAGCTGTGCCTACAATCATCAACCTCTTCCTTACCTATTACATACTTCGTGTTTTCTTCAAGAGAGAACTTGCGGCGGTAGATCTTGGGAATGTCACTTTTGGCGAGAGTTCCATCACGAACAGCGGGATGGCAAGGATATCAGTAGGAGTCCTCGTGGGGACGATTGTGGCATTCTTTGTCTCCGAGGTGTTAAAATTCATGCATGTTGCCGACATAAGCCTGAGTCTCATAGCAATCTCTGGTGCAGCTGTTCTGTATGCAGTAAGCCGTGACAGGCGGGAGATAATGCAAAATGTTGACTATCCAGTCCTTGTGTTCTTTGCTGCAATGTTTGTAGTGACTGCTGCTGTGTGGTCTTCTGGAGCTATCCCGATGATAATAAAGAATTTGCCGCAGCCAAGTCCGTCAAACATCTGGCAGGGAAATGCCATAATCGCGGTGACAAGCCTGGCCCTAGGGCAGCTATTAAGCAATGTACCGTTCGTATCGCTTTATCACTATGTCATGTTCCAGAACGGGTTCACGGGGGCTGATGTCTCCTCATGGATGATGCTGGCGGCTGCAAGCACCGTTGCTGGTAACCTCACGATACTTGCGGCTGCAAGCAACATCATAATAATCCAAGCCTCGGAATCAAGAAAGATAAAGGCCTTTACGCTGCTCGAGTTCGTAAAGGTTGGGTCCGTGGTTACGGCGGTCAACTTGGCGGTCTACTATGTCTTTCTGCTCCTAGTCTAGCCCGTCCAGACAGGTGACTGGCGCGGGTGTCGCCTGTGGATAGAGGTTTAATTTATCAGGCCTGCCGATACAATCCCGTAGATTCACAACAGTCTTTAAGGGACATTGGGGCTGGATTTTTTATGCCTACCATAGTCTTCGACTTTGACGGCACGATAGCAGACACCCTCTCGGTGGTCGTAAAGATCGCAAACCGGTTTGCGGACCACTACGGCTACCGCAAGATTCCGGCTGGGGACATACCCAAGCTTAGGGAGAAGAGACCAAGCGAGGTGCTAAAGCACTTGGGGATATCCCTCTTCAAGCTGCCAATCGTGGCAAGGAAGATAAGGTTTGAGATGAACAAGGAGATAGTCCGCCTGCAGACCCCGGTTGAGATAAGGCAGACGCTTGTCAACCTGAGGAAGAAGGGCTGCATCCTCGGCATATTAACTACAAACTCTAGGGAGAATGTCACCGAATTTCTCAAGAACAACGACTTGCAATTCTTTGACTTTGTCTATAGCGGAAGGGCAGTGTACGGCAAGAGCAGGCTACTCAAGAAGTTGATGAAGGAAAAGACGATTCCCCATGATGACCCCATTTACGTGGGTGACGAGATACGGGATGTCGAGGCTGCAAAAAAGGCCGGCATCAGAGTCATAGGGGTGACTTGGGGGTACAACACAAAGGAGGCCCTCCAAAAGTCCAGACCGGATTACATAGTGGAGCGTCCAGAAGAGCTTGAGAGCGTAATACTTGAGAACTGTTGAGGTCCTAGCTAGGTTTTTAGATTTGTCAAGGTTACAACCCGATAGGTTTGAGCCCAGATGTGACGGACGAGGAGAGGAGTGCACTGACACCCCAGTGCGGCTTCAACCTATGTGGAATAGACTTCTTTGAGCCCCTGGGAAGAAGGTTGTACCTGATAAAGCATTATGACAAGTACCAAGACGCCCTGAAGGCAAAAAAGGACAGGGAGCGCCCCGAAGAATATGTCATACTTTACGTTGGTGCGTAGAATGGCAATTAACTATATTGCCTCCCGAGTAGGCAGGTGCAACATGCTTGTTAGCATTGAACAGCCAGATGGATTCAAGGAATTTCCATCATTGAACATAGGTTCACCTTTCTCCCCCAGAGTGCATCGTGCCAGAAATGACATTCAGGCAGGACTGTAGGGGTCAGCAATCTTACGAGTGTCGGAGGAGTCTGTCACCTGTTGGAGGCAGACCTTTTTTCGTATTCTTTTTTGAAGATCCTTACTGCCTCTAGGTGGGAGCAATTGGCCTTCATGCCTTTGCCGTGGTGGAATTTGTAAAAGTTTTTGAATCCGTCACATTCGCAGGTCTCCGCGGTTACAAAGTAGGACTTGGTGGGGTCGCTTGAGGATCTAACTTGGTAGAGGTCGTCTTCGACCTTTATGACACCGTCCCTTGCAAGGGCCTTTGCCTTCTTGATTGTGTTGGAGCTCAACAATCAGTGGTTGACGCACCTTTAAAAAAACCTGTGTGCTACACGAAGGCCTTCAAATGAAGTGTTAAATCTCATGGCAGCGTCTAGAGAGCATGACTGGCGAGTCCGTGATCAATGCGATTAACCGGGGAAGAATCACCATAAGCATCAACGGCAGCCCGGTTATTTTGCTTGACGGGGACTCCAAGAGGCTTGACCTGGAGGTGTCTGGGATCGTCAAGGCAAACATGAGGCTATCAGACTTTTTCGAGGCGCGAATGAAAAGAAGGAGCATGCTCTTGAAGTCAACCTCCCTTGCGAGGAGGCTGATAAAAAAAGGATGGATGCTCTCGCTGTACGACCGGGGCGATCAGATACTGACTGCAGGACGATTCTCACGACTAGGCCCTTACATTCGCTTCAACCCGAAGAGATTGAGCCGAATTAGGGGCATCATCTAGGTCCGTGGTGTCATCAGTACTACGTTTTTCTTGGAAGACGCCTTCTTCTCCTCGTCGGTAAGATCTCTTACGTGTACGGACAGCGTTACAAGCCCGTCTATCTCCAAGGTCTTTTCTATGCCTGGGAGTTTTATGTTGGTCTTTTGGAAGTTGATGTCAAGCTGTGAGTGCTTGTCTGCAAGTGAGTCAATGAGGCCTTCAAAAAAGTTTGCTTCATTCCCTGAACTTTCCCTACTCATAAGGCTTAATGGCGTTTAAGGTATTTACGTATTTGGTGGGAATTCCTTGGGCTGCATAATTGTCAGCATTGGGCCAGTAGTATCAGCGTGGACCTGACTCCACTTATTCGCCTTATCTTCTCGGAAACCGTGGAGTTTATCTCGTCTGTTGTCCTGGATTGGACTTCTGCAACGATGTCGTAATGCCCTTCTGTACCGTGGACTTCTTTTACCCTGTCTATTGCCTTCAACTCCTCCAGTACCTGTTCTTCCTGACCGTAGTCGCAGGCAATCATCACATATGCGGTTGGCATACTATAGATAAGCTCTCGTGATATTTAGTTCTGTTACCTTCGGCTGCCGCTCCAAGTAACATTTAACCCTGCCTCCTCCCATATATCGCCATGAAAGGCAGTGAGGAAGATGAAAAGTCGGAGATCCTAAGGGGCCTGTTTGAGGAGATAATGAAAATGATACGCCAGAAAGAGATCAAGATAGAGACCATAGTGCAAAGGTCCATGGAGCAGGGAACCATCACCAAGGAATCTTTCATGAGAATTTACAGCATGCTTGAACAGCATGGTAGGGAGAGGGGATGGCTTGGTGCCAATCACGATTCTGGCCAGTTGGCTCCGCAGGAGTAGCATACGCTCCTCACGCCGTTATACCTCTCGTCATAGTAGACGCCGCAGTTGAGTGAGTCACATCCAGAACAGTTGACTAGGTTGTCTGAGTCGAACACTATGGTCTGGGAGGGGAACTTGTTGTTGAGGAGGACCATCAGGGGGTGTGCCTTGCTCCTGTAAATGGAATACCTCCTCCCTTCCTCGATTACTGATGTGGAGGCCTGTACAAGATCGTATTTTCTGAGGTTTTTTATCTTCTTGTAGGCAAGCGCCAAGGATATGTCGCATTCTTTACTGATGCCGTAGACGGATTTGGGGGATTCTGCAAGTGATGCCAGTATTCTCCTCGAGTATTTGTCCCCTAGGATCTTGAATATGGCATCGGCCACAGACTCGTCCTCTATTGTTCTTCCCCGCAGTATCAATTTCATATCCATTGCAAACACGAAATAAACCAAGTATTGACTGATAACTGTTTTGTAATGCCCGATGCTACTGTCCTTCAGGCCTGACCTACCCTTTTTGGGACACCGGATGCTTTGAGATCCTTCCATACGACGATGTCAGTTGTGGCCGTCCAAAATACAGAATGACGCCTTGTTCAGGATACGGTGCTCACATCAAGAAACAACAACGAAGCATGGACCTTCAGAACCGGGTTACTGTTCCTCAGTCAACTGCAATGGCAGGCCACGTCCTTTTTTAATTGTCAAACCAACCTTGTCAATTCAAGGGTATTGGGAGGAGTGATTCTTTTAGTTGTAAATTCATTTCTACACTTGGTAAAGAAATTCCAGGGTGGCATGGTGAAGACATTCATTCCTCGCCTTGATTGAATAACGACTACCTGTGGAGATATTCCGAGTAAAGAGAGGTGGCAGAGTAGTCCCGTCAAGCATGGATTTCACGTTGAAAATAAAAATGGAGAGGGCCTTTGGTAGGATTCCCCTCCGATTTGAAAGCTTCTTGCCCGACCAAGCAAAAGACTTAGAGACACTATTCCAATACAAAAAAGGTATTGCTTGGTCTTAGCTTTCGTCTATGTATAGATTCGGTACCATATAGAATTCGCTCACAGATGGAGCTTAGTTATCATAAGGTTAGCTGATTTGTAATAACCCTAGCTTTCTTTCATGGTTTTTGCAAGCATTACTGGATTTATGAACGGTACCGCTATAGCTTTGCGTTCAGGCCCTTTATTTTAAGGATAATCACATCGTGGTTAGAATCCGGTTCAGTGGAAAGTACCAAGAGTCCGTCGTCTAGGAAGAGAGTGATCAGTTTCACCTTTTCCTTTGAGGTAATCATCCAGTTTGTCTTGCCGAGGGTCTCGTTGAACATGTCCTCCCAAGAGGCCTTCACAGATGCCTGATAGTGCGCCATGCCGCTCAGTTCATCGTCAAGGAGTGGTGCGGCATCGGGCCTTCTTGCAAAAGAGATGAGCTTCCTGTCTTTAATCCTACCGACAAAACGTATCGATCCGTCAAGTTCCAAGATCTGCAGGCACGGGTCTATCTTCTTGACACTCTGGGTCAATCCTAGGCTAGGGATCTTGTGAAAGTAAATTTAATTCTATGGTATGATTTTTCGTATTTGACAAAGTTGCAGGGACCTCATGTCCACGATTTGGGATTCTTCTTCCAGATACGAACCCCGTCTACGAAGACCTGCTTCTCCTCCTCAAACACCGTATGCCACCTCCCGTCATGCGGGAACATCCTGTTCATCTGGGAAACCTTCTCGTTTGTAGGCGGCATGTTAGTGAGTGCCCCCCAGTGCATAGACGGGATCTTTGGCAGAATATCATTGATGTCTCTCATATCTTTTCTTCCTCGTGATTTCCCTTTTTCTTTTTGCATGACAAATATGAATTTTGGTCTCTTGCCATGGTTTTGCGGTCCGTTGTCACGGTAGGTTTATGACGTGCAATCCTCCGTGTGTTTTCCAGACATACAACGAACTTTATTACTTTGTTTGACCATTAAGACTCATGAGAAAAGAGTTCTGCCACATTTGCAAGGAGGGAGGCAAACAGTGCGTAGACGTGGATACCAAGGGTGAGGTCTACCTGAGGATGTTTCACGTAAAATGCTCAAAGTGTGGAGCCCTGCTCGCCACCTAATTCCCACATTTTTGTGACCTACTTTTGTGATTACCAGTCAATTAATCACTGTCTGCCGTAGGTACTGTATGACAACAATAGTAGGAATAAGGACGACCGAAGGGGTCGTCCTGGGCTCTGACAAGAGGGCAAGCAAGGGATTCTTCATAGGATCAAAGATTGTCCAGAAGATAGCAAAAATCGACGATACACTCGCAGTAGCCATTGCGGGCCAGCTCTCCGATGCCGAGTACATAATAAAGGTGGCAAAGGCGGAGAGGCGTCTCATGGAATTAAGGAGGGGCTTTCCCCTTACTGTGAGGGAGTCGGCAAGACTGATAGCGAACCTTGCCTACTCTGGGCTGAGGAACTACCAGCCATATTACGTAGAACTTCTAGTGGCTGGGGTTGACGGACACGGGGCACATGTTTATGCTGCCGACATGAGTGGAGCCGTAACGGAGGAGGACTTTGCATCGTCGGGTTCAGGCTCACCAATCGCATACGGCGTGCTTGAGAGTCTTTACAACAAGGGCATCGGAATCAAGCAGGCAGGAGAGGTTGCCTCGCGTGCAGTAGCGGCGGCAATGGAGCGGGACCCCGGGTCAGGCAACGGGATAGACATCCTTGCAATTCCGGCAGGTACGAAGGAGGCGGTTGCGTAATGTCGGAAGTTTCTGGACAGGGCAGGTTCCCATTTTATGGGCCTCAGGGAAGACTCGTCCTTGTAGACAGCGCGCTTGAGGCCGTGAGGAGGGGGTCTACCACGGTCGGAATCAAGACTCCGAAGTTTGCCGTGCTTTCAAGCCAGATAAAGCCGACGCACCCGCTCATAGAACCTTCTGAGAAGGTATTTGCGATCGACTACCACGTAGGAGCCACAGGATCAGGGTATATCGGCGACACACTCCAGCTGATAGATACGCTGAGGTTGGAGGCGCAAAAGCACAAGCTGACATTTGAAACGCCGGTAGATACTGAATCGCTTGCAAAGCACCTAAGCTCGTACCTCCACAACTACACGACGTATGCGGTAAGGCCTCAAGCTTCGTCAATAATCCTTGCTGGGGAGGACCAAACTGGAATACAGATGTATCACGTGGATCCAAGCGGCACTTTCTTCAGGGGTTCTGGATTTGCGATAGGTCACGAGTCCGAGATTGCCCTTGACGTCATAACAAAGGGCTACAGCACTGATATGGACCTGGACCAGACGGTTGGACTTGCAAAGAAGGCAATCGAGAAGGCGCTAGGGGAGAAGCCAGTAGTGGAGACAGGAGTATTGGCTGCAGGCAGTCAAAAATTCCGCAAGATTCCAATTGACAGGTAGGTCCAGCCTTTCCTTTTTCCAAGGGCTGGACAAACGCCCCGCCTCTCAATGGATTGGAATGACAGAAGAGAATCGGCAGGGAGCAGGTGAGTTGAATGTCATGCCAGAATAGCTGGACCATCATGGATTCCTCCCCATAATTAGCCTCGCTGAGTTTACCATGAAGACGAGCTCGGACGATACATGGATGAGTGCAGCAAGCAGCGGGTTTATGTGACCCGTGAATGCAAGCAAGAAGCCTATGCCGTCAACCGAGAGCGTTCCGAAGAAGTTCTGGCGGACGACGGAGATTGCATTCTTTGAATTCTTTATCAGGTAGGGTATCTTCATGAGGTCCTCTGTCATCAGTACGACGTCCGCTGTCTCTATTGCGACATCCGTCCCAGTCTTTCCCATTGCAATCCCTACGTCTGCTTTTGCAAGGGCCGGTGCGTCGTTTATGCCGTCCCCCACCATCACCACCTTACTTGCGTTCCCGCTCTTTCTTACAATCTCCTCAATCCTCTGGACCTTCTGGTCGGGAAGGAGTTCAGAGTCATACTCGTTTATTCCCAGATCATCGGCAATCCTCTTCGCGATCTTCCTGTTGTCGCCTGTTAGCATGACCACCCGGATCTTCATCGACCGCAGTTTGGATACAGCTTTTTTGGCATCAGGTCTCAGAGAGTCCTCGAAAAAAATAGCTCCTGCAAGCTTTCTGTCAATGGTAACGTATATGGTTGTAAGTGCGTGGTCAAAAAGGTCGACCTCGTCTCCCCTGACAATCTGAAGGGTTTCGCCACTGATGTCCTTGTGCTCGTTGACAAGGAATTTGAAGGATTCCCTTTTTCCTTTGAGCATTCCCGAGATCTCATCCACCGATATGGCTCCCGAGACCTCACATTTGGCAAACTCGAGATTTCCCACTCCTATCCTTATACCGTCGTAGGTGCATACAATTCCCCGCCCAGAGACTCCAACATCTGGCGTGCTTGTAACTTTGGCAGAGATCAGGATTCCCTCCCTCGAGGCCCTCTCGGAGATTGCAATCGCAAGCGGGTGGTTTACGTTGCGTTCTGCTATTGCAGCATATTCGAGTATGTTTCTTGGGCTTAGGCCCCCCAAGGAGGCTACCTGCGTAACCTCCAGTCTGCCTTGGGTAAGGGTCCCCGTCTTGTCAAAGACCACGGTTTCTACATGGCTCATGTTCTCTATTTGTAGCCCGCCCTTGGTGACAATACCCCGCTTTGAGAACTTGCCTGTGGTGGCAAGCAGTGCGATCGGTGTTCCGACTGCAAGCCCGCAAGCGCCTGCGACCACTATGACTGAGAGGGTGGATACAATGTCATGTGTTACTAAATACGTTATGACGGAGAGTCCAATTGCAAACTGGATGAGCCTTGTAGCCATCTTGTCGGTAAGTTTCTGGATGGGCGCCTTTGACACCTCCGCCTCCTCCACCAAGTGAATTATCTTTGCAAAGGTGGTCTCGGTGGATTTTCTCTCGCACCTTATCTCAAGCTGGCGGGTAAGGTTCAAAGTCCCGGCAAAGACCATATCCCCTGCCTTCTTTTCTACTGGGATGCTCTCGCCTGTTATGCTGGACTGGTCCACAGTAGAGGAGCCGGAGATAATGGTACCGTCCACTGCGATAATGTCGCCCTCTCGTGTGATGACGACGTCTCCCGCCTTTACCTTCTCTATCTCATTCTGGAAGGTGTGGCCGGACCTGTCTTTCATTATGGCCATTCTGGGTGCCATCCTGTAAAGACTCTCGATGTTTTTCCTCCCTTTTTTAACGATGAGTCCCTCGACAAATTCCGAGAGGAGTGCAAAAAATGTGATAACAATTGCGGGGAGAAACTGGAGTAGGAGGAGGGAAGCAACGATGGCAACAACCATCGAGAGTTCCATGTTTACGCGGCCCTTCCGTAGCGCATAGGTCGACTCCCTGAAAAGCGGAAATCCACCCATTCCGACTGCAATCCCAATCGTCAACTTTGCAAGCCAATCAGGCTGCAGCAGCTGCAGCCACCCTACTGCAAGAGCGATCATACCCACAGCGGCAAGCCTGATTATTCCGGCTATCCTGCCTTTTAGAGGCTCGTTAGCCCCGTCCAGACTTCCCGGCTCGTATTCACATGCTCCAGACATATGATATCACTGACCCCCTGCGAGGCATATAATTTCTCTTGTCTTTTTTCCAATCCATGTTTGTCAGTCATTGCTTTCATCTAGTTTTCCCGACATGGCGTACCGCCGATAAATAACCAATAGTGCGAGGCACGAGACAAGAATGATGAAAGGAACCTGAAATTCAGGTATTGGGACATCCCGTACAAAAAATGGAGCCATCTTTGCAAGCCTGTCGTGATCGTAGCTGAATACCCGCAGTGAGTCGTTTGAAAGCTGTGCCACGGACGACGGGCTGATACCAAGATCCTTGAGGCATTTTGCACTGTCGGACGCTCCGTTTAGGAATGGTGTGTACATGTAGTCAACAAGCGACCTTATGTCATAGTTTGGATGGTTCGCGATGTAAATTCTCACGGCCTCGTTGATGCCATCGATGTTTGATTTATAGAGAAACTTGACATAATCCTGGTTTGACTGGCTGCAGTTCAACCCCTCAGGCTCAAAGCCCATGGCAGGTACAGGTCCCATCACCACAACTACTAGGGCGGCAAGAGAGTACAGCCTCATGATTATCAACTGCAAATTTGTCGTAAATATACAGGGGGTAAAATACCAACCCTGATAACGTCGTTACCGGCCGTGACCGGTCTTCTATTAACTGGTTGGGCTAATTGTAGTGACTAAATGATGAGGTCCCTTGGCGGATTGAGTGATTTTCCCTCTGGAAGATCTTTATGATATTCTCAAATATCCGGTAAGAGCAGACTACTGCTTCCCTCCTGTCCTTCTCGCCTGCCGCATTGCTCTCCACTGTTGCATATCTCGAGACTATCTTGAGGTTCATCTGGAACTTTTCACTACAGGACCATTGGAGTATGAAGCCGCCGTCTCCTTCTGCCAGGCCGAGCCACCTGAGGTTTCCAAACCATTTGCCTACAAGTCCCTTTACAATCTCGCATACCTCTACCTCATCAGGAATGTAAAGGTGGAGAATTTGAAGGAAATTGGCAGACTGCATCGATAGCTTTTTTGACAGGTTCTCGAGATCAACCATGGATTTTTTGACAAGCACGGAGCTTAGGTCCTTGCTCAGCGAATATCCCGAGCCCCTTTTCTCAACCAATCCCGAGGATTCCAGCCGGTGGAGGGACCTTGACAGGCTTTGTCGGTGCATTCCGAGCTTTCTTGCAAGACCATTGAATGTATAGTGGTTGTCTGCAAGGTCGCTGTCCTGATGCAATAGGGAAAGGATCTTTTTGTCATTTTCCTGAAAGCCGTCAAGCGAAAACCGGTCAGAATCATCTATCAATACCTGCAGCCTATTTTGATCGTGGGTTATGGCCTTCTCGCCGTTCATCTCGCTTGCATCTCCTGCTCTTTCCATCTTGTCTAACACCATAATTGTCACTTTACTTATTTAAGGTAGGTGTGACATCCACCTCGAAGGCAGCCTGAGGCCCAAGTTTGCCAATGAAGGGCCAAATGGCGGGCGGATGATTTCTCGGTTTTACAGAATAACTCAAGCATGGAGGGCTCACACATGTATTGGATTCAAAGGTATAAAGCGACTCGGAATTGCGGAATTAGGTCACACCTACCGATTGATCACGAGAGTAGCTTGCTTCATATTTGAATTTCATCCCAACCAACGGCGTAAAAAGTGTCGAGAAATCGGACCATTACGATTGTCTTGCAAACTGCAAGATATACCCGCAGTCAACCTACCCTCCCATAGGCACTAGATGCCCCCGACTAGTTGCAGATCGGATTGCTTTTACATTCCAGATTTGCATATTCCAGGTAGGCGCACTTGAGATTTGCCCCATTAAAGTCTGAGCCTTCAAGTCAACAAAGGATGCGCCTCCCAGGCTGGGCCATCTAAGGTTGGCACCTAAAAGGTTGGTCGTTATTCCCAATGCCAGATTAAGATTGGCGTCTTTGAAGTTTGCAACCTGCAAATTCTCAGAATATATAGATTACCTGGCATAGGTTTGCATTCATAGGGTTCGCAATGGTAAGATTAGCCCAAGCCATATCCTACAATTTGGCGTTTGCACAAACCGGGTTTGTCCAATTAGAATGGCGTCGTGAAGGTAGCTGTTTGACAATCTGGCATGATCAAGATCTGTCCCGCTCAAGCCTGCATTGATAAGGCGTGCATGCAAATGACACATACCGGCCAATCCACTAATGTGAGTTTTGATCAATGCTGTTATTTGAATGATCCAAAGGTTTAGTCCCTCGGTTTTTCCCGAATTTGAAACCTGTTATAATGAAAAATGAGTGATAAGATCGTGAATTTCCCGTAGGAATTGAGCGCCAGCGATTTTGCCTCAAACCCACAAGTTGCATTTTGTCTGAACCACTGTGCGAATCTGATCTAGCGGCATGGGTGAAGTTGAGATGATGTGTGCGGCATGCAAAAAGGACTAGAGAACCACCATGAGATGTATTTTCATCAAATTTGCAGACATGCCTCAAGCTCCAAGTTACGACATCATAAAATAAAAAACCAGTTGTCGTATCCCGTATCCCAGTACTTGCTAGCCTGTGGTGTTATTTTTCGTTCTTGGTTACCAGATTTCCACAGCATTTAGATGCGTTGGATCCAAGTTCGGTAAAACACCCTTGAAAAGACAATGACGCCAAAAAATGAGATCATGGCAAGCAACACTGGTGCTGGGAATTCCGGTACCGCAGATATGTTAAAGGCAGATATCAGGTTAGGATGTATATGCATGTGAACCGTGAGCATAACTTCGTTGCCAGAGTCTTTTGAACTGATTTGTTGGTTTAGCTGGTTTAATGCGGTTCCTGCCTTATCAAGATAAACCGATGTGGATGATGGGGCAATTGATTTCAGGTTGTTGAACATTTCCTGCGCGTCTCCTGCAAAAGCCTGCGCGCTCTGGTAAGCTGCCATGTTTACGATCGGCACAGACCTACTCGCTACGTGCATGCCCGGCATGCTACCGCCGGATGATGAACCGCTTACTGCACTCATGTTCATGTTGTTCATGTTTGTAAGATCTACCTTAGAACCTATGGCTGTTCCGTAGTCCCTGAGGGCCTCATTTAATACACCTACCAATGCAAGCGCCTGAATCGTTGCATTATGTTGATCTTCCGAGCCCACTATTTCAAGCTGGGCCGTGTCCAAAAGCTGGTCGAGATTATTTACTGCCTGGTTTGCATCCGTAATGCCCACATTTTGCTGGTCCGAGAGGGATTGAAGGTTGTGAATGGCATTGGATATGTTACTAGCAAGGGGCGGATCTTTTTGATCAAGCAGGTGCGTTTCATTTTGCCCCCAATACAGGTGTGACCTTGAGACATGCCAAGATGAAAGTGTATTGTTTGAGATATTGCGCGCCACCAGATTGGATTCTGCCTTGAGCTCTTGAATCTTAGCCATAATGTCAGCTTTGGAATTATCAACAAATTCGTGCCCTTCAGCATGATACACTTCCATAAGGCTAGAAATTACGAGTGCAAGAAAGATGAAACATATTGTTTTGTACACAGTACTTGAAGATTTCACTCCAAAATTTTAAAATATTTTGGTTTAATCGTCAAACAGTTTTCGGTCAGATGTTTCGATAACAGTCATTTGTCACAGTTTTGGTCGCAGCAAGATTGATGGCATGGTACCAATCATTTTGAGTTTTTCTGGATTGTATCTTGGTGTAGATGATTATGTCATTCCCTCGAGCTCGAGAAAATTGCGGTTGATCATAAATTCTTATTGAAGGTTGTCCATTTTCCCGAAATGTACCAGAAGATATTTAAGAGAACGGGAGCCTTTGAATTTTGAATTTGAGAGTCAAAAAGGTGATAATTCCCATCGCCGTTGTTTTGACGGTAATTATAATTTCTGGGTTCATGCTAAGGCCGGCGTCGGCACACGTGGAAAAGTCTTTTGGAGACATTACTGTAAAGGTGGGCCTTGCAAATGAACCGCCACTAATCGGAGACACAAACCAGGTACAGATAACAGTCACAAAGGGTACGGGCAGCAACGCGCAGCCCATAGCTGATACGGCACTTGACAATGTCACTACCACGATAAAGTATGGCGGCATCACAAAGACGCTGAGCCTCACGCCAAGCGATGACACCCCCGGTGAGTACGATGCAACGATAATACCGACCCAGCTTGGCTCGTACTACATCATCCTAAAGGGCACGATAGACGGGCAGACCCTTGACAACGGCACATTCCCACTGGATCAGGTAGAGAGCAAGGACAACTATTACTTTCCACCCCTCAGTTCTGGAGGACTTGCATCAGTGCAGGGAACATCCACTACCACTTCATACGGCACACCCGGCCCTCAGTTTTCTTCCATAGTTAACCACCTTGCAAACGATATCAACGATGCAAAGAATATCGCAAATGCGACAAACCAAAACATGGTTACCATGCAGCAGTCGTTTGACAACCTGAAGGGAGTTACTGATGAGCTCTTCATCATATCTGGGATTGGCATAGGGACAGGAATTGCAGGAATTGTAATTGCAGTTTATGCACTAAATCGCAGAAATGGAAGTCCTAAAGCGTGAAGAATCCAAGGGAAAAAGCGATACTAGCTGCAGTCCTGCTGACATTTTTCATACTAATTACCGCCCCAAGCATTCCCCCGTCATACGCCCACGCCCTCATGTTAAAAAGCACGCCGTATCCAGGCCAGTCACTCTCATCAGCCCCAAGCTCTGTGACCATAACCTTCAGTGATCCTGTCGACATCCATTATACCAAGATAACAGTTCTGGATTCGAACGGAAAGGAAGTCGATAAGAAGGATGACCACTATCCCGGCAAGGATCAATCCACCGTGACCGTCTCGCTGCCCCCCAGCCTTCCAAATGGAGTCTACACAGTTTCATGGAAGACGTTGGATCAGACAGACGGTCATGTGACAAACGGCGGCTTCATATTCGGGGTAGGAGAGGCAGTGCCGCAAAAGACCACGGCGCAACCGACCGAGTCCATCTACGACGTAATCTCATTTCCATTCGCGGAAGCGAGGTTCCCCTCCATGATAGGTCAAGTTATCGTGGTTGGTGCCGCCTTCTTGTCCCTATGGATGTGGAAGCCAATAGAGAGGATAGCATGGCTGAGGGATGCAATGGCTAAGACGCGCCTTCAAATTGAAAAAAACACCGCAAAATTTGTCCTCATCGGAGCAATTATACTCACACTAGGAAACATTGCAATGATCTTTGCGGAGGCGGTCTCCATCAATGCATCTCTTACCGATGCCATGTTGACAAAGTTCGGGCAGTCATGGATTATTCGCATGATCATATCGTCTGTCCTCATTTCCGTCGCATTCGTGCTTTATCAAAAGCAGAAAAATTCCGCGACCCCCCTGCGCAATACCTGGAAGTGGGCCGTGTTTGGATTAGGCATTGGAGTCCTCATTACCGATACCATGATAAGCCATGCCAATGCGACGGGACTTGCCTTGCCGCCACTCCTTGATTTCATCCACGACGTAGCGGCATCCTTCTGGATAGGCGGCCTTGCCTACGGGGCCTTTGCCGTACTACCCGCACTCAAAAAATCTGGAGACCACCTAGTAAAGCTCTCAGTCATGTCCACGATGATCCCCAGGTTCACCATATTGATAATAGCAATCCTAGGAGTCGTTGCCGTTACAGGTCCCACACTGCTCTACACCCTCGAGAACAACTTCTCCCTCACCCTAGTCTCCATTTACGGCGAGATACTGATAGTAAAGCTGTCTCTTGCCGCCGCCATGATAGCGTTTGGAGGATACCACGAAGTGGCCACAAGGAGCAAGGCGCTTGCCAAGGTGAGGTTGATTGCAACCGAGGGCAGCGGGCACAGGGTGGACATGGACGAGGTAAGAAAAATGGAGTCCAGATTCCACAGGAACATAATGATAGAGTCGATCATAGGTTTTGTACTCATTGCCTCAGTTTCCCTTCTTGTAGACTCGGGGCTTCCCGCAACGCAGTATCAGGACCAGTTGCTCCAGATCTCTCATGCATCTGCGTTTGCGGTTCCAGAAAACACCAATGCGTATACGGAGACTGCCTACGGCACTAACGGCACAATGGTGGTGCTGACAATAGACCCGTATTATTCCGGCAGCAACCATTTGAGGATATCCTTCTTTGATGCCCAGGGCAACCTTGTGCCAATGCAGTCGGCAAGGCTCACATATACCCAGGTGGACAAGGGAATAGGCCCAGTGGTCGAGAACTTGACGCCTGTGTCGCAAGGAATGTTCTCTGCTGACACCAGTACATTTGCAATCTCAGGCCACTGGAACTTGCAGATAGAGGGAGTGCAGACTGCAGCAAATTCCCTCAACATCATAGGATCATACAAGGACCTGTATCTGGCACCGCAAATCCACACCATCTCTGCATCCATAAAGCAGTACCCCCTGCCTGCAAACGACAGCAGGCCATTAATGCCGGTGTATGACAAGATAAGAAACACTGTATGGATAAGCGATGAGGCGATAAAGACAGGCAGGATCTTCTCGTTTGACCTAGCTACCAAGACCTTTGCAGAGCATGACCTCAAGGGGGCAGATGTCATCACATTAATGCGATTGAACAGCATCGACGACACCCTGTGGTACCTCGACCCGATATCCAAGACCTTGGGCAATTACAACCCGGACACAAATAATAACGTACTCTACAATGTCCCGGTGCGGCCCGGAAGCATACTTTCTGGCCTTGCAATCGACAGCGGCGGGAACGTGTGGATAAGCGTCTCAAGCTTTTCAAACGCCAGCCTTCTTCTAAAGTTTGACACCTCGAAGAAGGTCTTTTCGTCCATCATCCTTCCAAAAAACTCCCAGCCGCAGGGGATTGCAATCGACAGCAATACTGGCACCTTATGGGTTGCGGAGAGCGGATTAGGAAAGATTGCAGAGGTCAATCCCTCAGATGACACCATCAACGAATATCCCACGGGGAACGGTACTCTCCAGACGCCGACATCCATGCTTATAGACCCGCTCACGGGAAGGATTTATGTTTCTGAACATGATGGCAAGGAGATCTCTGCTTTTGATCCCATCTTGAAGACATTTACAAAGTATCCGTTGGATCAAAACCAGCAGGATCTTCCGTTTGGAATGGTCTTTGATAACAATCACGACCTCTGGGTCGCACAGCACACACTCGACAGGATCGCATTGATTAACACGAGGACGGGAGAGTCGAGCGAGTTCCCCGTTCCCTCTACAGGCTCACTCGTACAGCACATTACCGCAGACTCTGCCGGTGACATAATACTGGTGGAGCAGGGAAGTCATGCAATTGGCCTGCTTACCACCACCTCAGGCGTAGCGGCGCCACCAACCCTCAAAGGCAGCCTCCCGTTCGCCTATCCAGGCATAGGATTGGGAACGGTTGCAGGCCCGTCCATCGCAGTGGCAATTGTGGCCCTTGCCTTCTTTTACACAAAAAGTGCACATGACATGAACGAGACCGAGATACTGATAAGAAAGGTGGGCGGGAGTGTCAAAAAGTCAAGCCCAATATGACCTGCCGGAAAGCCCACGCCGACGCCTTCTCTCAAGATCTAACAGTCGGAACATGCATATCCAGTCCGAAGAGTCCGACTGATGGGCCGCAGTCCTCGAAATGAATAATGGTTCATGTGTTGTACCACTCGATTTAAATCTCTTTTTGAATGATTTTTACTGTGTTCAGGCCGCAGTCGTTGATAGATCCCAAATCAAAGATTTTAAGCCTGCTGATATTCTCCCTCGTGGTCATCCTAGCCATACCGGTAATAATCCCCGGACTCTCACAGCATTATACCGACTTTCACATCCTCCTGCACCTGACAGGCATAGGGTTTGCCTCCTTCCTCACCATTGTTGCCGCCACGGCATACCGGAGGGTCAAAACCAGACGACTTCTTTTTACAACAATAGCTTTTGGCACCTTCATACTTGCCGAGATTTTCTGGCTGATTGATGCTGCATGGGAGTCAAAGTACTACTTTTGGACATTCTCATCCTTTGAGATAGGGCATGTCACCATATTCTTCACCCTCCTGATGTTCGCATTGTCCGTTTTCAGGAGGGATTAGGAATGGACAGGGCTTCCGAGATAATCCAGGTGATTGAAAGTAACCCGGGCATCCAATTTCGCGAGATAATGCGCAAAACAGGCCTGAAAAATGGCGTCTTGGAACACTATTCATCAAAACTTGAGAGGGATGGAGTGGTAAAGATAGAACGCAGCCCCGGACAGACAAGGTTTTATCCTCTGGGATTATCGGATTGCGAGATGTGCCTCATAAAGAACCTGAGGAGGGAAACTCCCAGGCAAATACTCTCACTCCTACTACAGTACGACTTGTTGTCTTTTGGGGAGATGGTCGACAAGGCAAAGAAATCCCCTGCAACAATATCCCTGTACCTTGCTCACCTTGAAGAAGAACGCATTGTAGAAATCAGATTCATCAATTCCAAGAGGAAATACAGATTGGCAGAGAAGGATAAACTACGGGACGTGATTGAAAGATACCACCCAAGCATCATAGAAAGTTCAGCCGATCATCTGGCGGACACCTTCTCCTCACTTTAAGGGCGATTCAGATGAGATCGTAGGCTGCGGTGAAGATGTTTTGAGAGCACTGTCCAGAGTTTATTTAGTGTCCATTTTCTGCATAAATTGAGATAGGCTCTTGAAACAAGTCCATTTTCTCGTATTGGCGATCATCGTGCTGGCTTCCGTCCCGGCCTTCAGAGCATATGGTGACGGCCTTGCATTTGAAACCCTCCCCCCTTCCATGATAGGGACCGTGAACGCCACGCTCTCCATAGGTACAAGTCCGTTCTTGGTAAACAACACTCAGGTCGGCACGCAACTCAACATGGTATTGATGGATGTACACACTCAGCAGCCCATCCCCGATGTAACCCTTGACATTTCCGGCTTCAAGGGGCAGACACCAGTATTTGCCCACATATTCAAGAGCGACAGCGGAAACTTTATCCTGAACTTTTATCCCGCTACTTTAGGCCAAACCACATTCAATGAAAAGGGCGGGATCCTGTCTAGCCTTTTCGGCCAGGACAGCGGCACTTATGATGTCAAGGGACCCGTGTTCAAAAATGGCGGGCTCTACCGATTCAAGATTGAGGTAATGACCATGGGCGCATACGACAACCAGGTGAGCAAGTCCTACGATGCAGGCATATCAATCCCGGAGTATTACAACCTCACCATAAACGACCCGCAATACGGAAAAAACCAGGTGCAGATAATTGCATACTACGACCAGCTTCACGGCGTCAGGTACGACCAGGCAACGAAGTTCATCAACTTTACAATGCCGTTTGACTGGTCGCAGAAAAACATAGGGCAGCTCACAGTAGTTCATCAAGAGATAAGAATTCCAAGGACGCTGGGAGTCTTGCTCGCTACAAAGTACGACGCCTATGTGAACAACCTCAAGATCCCCGACAAGCTCATCTCCATAGATGATTACTCGCTTACATCCTACAGGATAGTCCACCTGATCCTATACAGGTCGGATGTCCAGACGCTCCTCTCCGAACAGAATAACCCTGGGAACGTCATGGATTTTGCGCTGCACCCAAGCAATGAGACGGGGTTTCCCATCGTCCAGTTTACTAAAAATGCCCAGTACAAGGTAGATCTCAGCTGGTATCCTGCAGTAATCCTGCCAGGTGCCACAGAGAGATTCAACTTCAGAGTGGTAGACCCGTTCACCGTGAACAGTACTGTGCCCCCAATCCCGTACGATTTCTCGGTGCTCAGTGGAGGGAACCGCATCATATACCACAAGACCGGAAGGACTGCGGAATCTCCAAGCGGCAACAACCTGAGCGTCGATTTCCCGTCAAATTACACAGGGCCCATCACCATAGCCTTTGAGAACCTCAACGGCAGCAGTTTTGCATCAACAGAGTTTCAGACAACAGTGAGTCTCCCGCCAGCAGCAGGAAGCAGCCCGCGGCAGGTGGCAGGTTCTGCCGTTCCGGAGTTTCCCGGAGGATCCCTGGTGGCACTTACCGGACTAGCTATTCTTGCAATCATTCTCTCTCAGTTTCAGACAATCAGGACTTGCAGATGTAATTCATGATGACTGCTGGATTGCAGGCTCTGTCTATCCTTTCATGCCGTAGCCGACAAGCACTGAATAGCAGCCAAGACCGCAGTCCTCGCAGATGGGCTTCATCGACTTGGACTCGGCACTTCCAATGCAGCACGGCATCTTTTCCCGCCCCATGTGGTCCACTGAAATTATGGCCCACGTAGGACAGTCGACCGGAGTGGTGCCCCTTCCGCCCCAGTTCCTCTTCATGAGCTCCAGCTGGCTGTCCGGGTTTATGATATAGTCAGGGTATTTTTTCTTGAGTGAGATGATGTCATCCACAACCCTGTTCCTTTCCTCGCCAAACGGCATCCATAGCGGATCATTTTTCATAAACGGAGTGTGGAACTGGAAGCCTATCTTGTTTGAATAGTCCGACCAGTCCTCAATGACATTTCTTACCGTCTTGTAGTTTAGCGAGTTTATCGTCATGGTAATCCAGATGTCCTTGTAGGCAAGCTTGCCATTTTTGTCCACATAATCGGTGACGTTCTTCCTTGTCTTGTCCCAAGCCCCGTTACCGCGGATCTTGTCATGTATCTCCTTCGTACCGTCTATCGATATCCAGTAAAAGTAAAGGTCCGTGTAACGCTTTAGCGGCAGGGTGCCGTTTGAGACAATGCAGATGCGTTTTGGGAATTCCTTTATGAAAAGATCGATGACATCAGGACGCATCGTTGGCTCGCCGCCTACAAGTGTGATTATGAATACATGGTTCTTCTTGAACTTCTCGTCGATTACCTTCTTCCATTGCTCCACTGTAAGCTCCTCATTTTCCTTCCTGTTGAGCCACCAGTAGCAATGCTCGCAGTGTAGGTTGCACACGTTTATGATGTCAGCCGATCCATATATCGGACTGCGCTTTTTGAACATCCTGTACGAGGCCATCTTTGTGAAAATGTGGATGTAGCAAGGCGTCTCGCGCATTATCTGCATAAAACCCCTTCCCATGATCTCCATGTTAGTTGGATAGTGATGGTACCTTAAAAGATGTTCTTATCAGCCATGCTCATCTGCCGATAGATGATCTCCCAGAACCGTCCCTTGGCCTATTTTGAGCACATGAGTGTGGTAGTGCAGCGTATCCTTTCCAGTTTGCGTATGTCCTCCACTATGGTCTTCCGGATCTCGTCGATGTGCCTGGACTGTATTTTCACTATGACGTCATAGTTTCCAAAGACTCCTGAGACCTCCTTGACGCACCCTATAGGCCGAATTCTTTCCACTATGTTGTTTTCTGATCCCATCTCGCAGTTTATCATGACGTATGCAGTCTCCAACCCATAATACTACGTGTGCTTGATATATGAAATTTTATTGACGTACGGTAACAATAAAAAGAAAAAGGGAGGACTACTGGGTCCCGATAAGGAAAACAACGTCTACCGAAGTCGTGATTTCCTGGCTTGACGCAAGTATAGGCGTCTGCACCGACGGAGAGGCAATCATCTGGTTCACGGCAAACGAGGTTTGCAATGGCTGTGGCCGGATCTCGGCCAAGTTTACGGATTTCACTCCTACAATCTTCTCATTGAGTGGTGCAAGCGCCTTCTGCGCCTTGTTCTGCGCATCCACTACAGCCTGGGATATCAGGCTATTCTGCTCGCTTTGCATTTTGGCAGGAGAGAGAGTGAATGTTACCGTATCCACCCTGTTTGCGCCCTGGCTTACCGCCGTATCAAGGATTGCGCCTGCAAGCCCGAGCTTGGCAGTTTTGATAAGCAGCGTGTTTGATACCCGGTATCCCAGAAGATGGCCTTCCGATTTGCCATATGGAAGATATCCCCCAGTATTGTTGTAAACTGGCTGTATCTGGAAGTTGATTGTGCCAATCTCGTCAGCGGGAATTCCGAGATTTTCTATTGCGGCGGTAGTCGCATTCATTATTTGTGCATTCTGCACCATTGCTTCCTGTGCAGTCTTTGCCTGCGTATCGGCCCCAAGCTGCATTACAACTAGGTCAGGCGATGCTGCGTCCGTAGCAGTTCCTGTCACCGAGATTGTGTTCTGCGGTGGCACATAATAGTACATGGCAGCCTGCGCATAGGCATCATGGTCAGGACCACACATTCCGCAAAGAGCGGCAACAGAGGCAATGAAAACAGTTACCACTGCCGTAACTGCCGTGATGGTCTTATTTGTCATTACCCAGTATGCACGTGCTAATCATATAGACTTGATCTTACAGAAACTTAACAGGGCCGCCTGATCGTACCGCACGCTAACCTACTGTCATCTGGGTAGGACCCGACGGTTTTTAGAAGCATGTCTAGAGTATCTTACTACCTGTCCGCCAGGCTCCACTTTTCTTCCTTGTCCATCTTCAGGATACGCTCAGGCGGAATATCCCGGTGTTCGCTGCCAAGATGCGCCGTGTACTCTACAAGGCTTGTGAATTTTTTTGCGCAGATTGGACAGTCTTTCTCAAAACCTGCCATCTTCTATACTGAATTGTACAATTTTCTATTTTAATGTTAGTGATTTTCCGAGAGGTTAGAGTTTGCCGAACTCGTCTTCGTCAGAGTATGCACGTTCTGCGTGCTCTGAAATGTCAAGGCCCGCCTCCTCAACCTCTGGAGATACACGTATTGGCATGAGAGCTTGAAGCACCTTCAATATGGCCCATGTGCCTCCAAATCCCATCAGGATGGCAATGCCTACACCTATTGCCTGGGCCTCCAGCTGGTGCGGGTTCCCAAAGAGAAGGCCGTTGACGCCGACATGGTTGACGGCAGCACTTGCAAACACGCCGACTAGCAGTGACCCAATTATACCGGCCACTCCATGTACCGAGCCTACATCGAGTGCGTCGTCTATCTTGAATCTGTTCTTGAGGACCGGGACCATAAGGGAGGATGCAAATCCGCAAACTATCCCTATTACAAAGGCATATTCCACGCCAACGTAGCCAGAGGCTGGCGTTATTCCGGCAAGGCCCGCCACCGCGCCGTTTATGGCAGCAATTACGCTCGACTTTTTTGTGCGCACCCAGTATATTACAACCCATATCAGGGCAGATACCGCTGAGGCAATCTGGGTGTTAATTATGGTAAGCCCTGCAGTTCCGGCCGCGGCGTAAGCGCTGCCGGCGTTGAAGCCAAACCAGCCGAGCCAGAGGAGGGAGGATCCTAGCACTGCAAGCGGTATGCTATGCGGGACCATTATGCTCGGTCCGAAATTCAGCCGCCTTCCCAAAACAAGCGCGGCAGCTATTCCTCCCACCCCCGTCGTAGTATGGATTATGATCCCTCCCGCAAAGTCTACCACGCCGAGCGAGTGCAGCCATCCGTCACCCCATATCCAGTGGACGAGCGGATAATAGATGATGCCGCTCCAAGCTACAATGAACAGAATATAGGCACTAAACTTCATCCTCTCGGCAACCGCGCCGGTAAGTATGAGTGGCGTGATGACTGCAAACATCATCTGGAACATCGCAAAAAGGACTCCCGGGACCATCGGGGCGTATTTGATGGAGTCGTGTTGCGGCACGCCATGCAGGAAGGCCCAGTCGAGGTTTCCAGATATTCCTGACCCGGTATCCGGTCCGAAGGTGAGGCTAAACCCGAAAGTGAACCACATCACGCTCAACATCGCAAGGCCGAAGAAGATCTGCATGAAGACGGAAACGGTGTTCTTTTTTCGTAGGAGGCCGGCCTCGAACATTCCAAGGGCCGGAGTCATGAGAAGTACGAGGCATGATGCTATCATGACCCAGGCAGAATCTCCCGTGTTTATTGGCAAGATGAGATTACCTCTCTCTGCCGCTATTAATCACTTTCCAAAAACACCAGAAGCGCTTGCGCAGTTAAAGGTGGTCAAGATATCATCCCTATGGTTCGCCAATGTGGTTTCCAAACTTTCCTTCCATTACAATCTCGCTGATTGGTTTTCTGTTACTTGGGACTTCCCTCTGACGGAGGTCCTGCGGAAGTTTCTCTGGCGATGCCCTTTTTCCAATGGCCACCATGACAGTCACCTCATAGTCGTCTGGGATCTCAAGGTCCCTTCTTGCCTTCTCATAGTCAAAACCCTGCATGGCATGGGCAGCAAGACCCTGAAAGGTGGCCTGGAGTGCAAGGTTTTCCCATGCTGCCCCTGCGTCGAACTGGTGTGTAAACGAAGGCATGCCGTTGTGCTCAAATGTCTTTTTTGATATTATCACCACTAGCACGGATGCGTTTGTACACCACTGCTTGTTAAAGTCTACAAGCAGATCGAACAGCGAGTCCCATTGTTTTGATTCCCTCTTGGCATAGATGAAGCGCCACGGCTGGTTGTTGTAGGATGATGGGGCCCACCGGGCGGCCTCGAAGAGCTTGAAAAGATCTTGATTGGAGAGCACCTCACCGCTGAATGACCTTGGAGACCACCGGTTGATTATGTTCGGGTTAATCTCATACTGACTCTTTCTAGACTTTTGGACATCAGCATCAATCACAAGTGGGTGTTCCACAGCAAGCATACTTAAGGATAGGGATTTCAGAGAAGGCGCATACTCCCCAATCCTTGCAGAGGTTATGCTTTGAAAAATTTCAAAGGTCTAATTCCATAAATTTATCGGTTGGGAAAATTTTTAAGTGATCAGGAAGAAACCCACATAATGAAAGTTAGAAGGAACGGCAATGGAGCGGTGGCAAAGATGTATGAACATTTTTTGCACATAGCGCCAACGTATGGCATGTTCCGGACCACGGACCTTGCCCCAGTTGTCTTCATAGCAAACAAGATGAAAAGACTCAAGTCAGGCCAGGCCGCGGATGTAGGATGCGGTACGGGACGATATGGGCTTGAGATTTCCAAAAGGGTTGGCGAGAGATTCCATCTTTTCTGCGTAGACAACAACACAGGCATGCTACGGTACCTGAGGAAGAATTTCGTGGAGAATGGCATTTCTAACTTTACGCCCGTTCGGAGCGATTCGCACATGATTCCCCTGCAGACGGACTCCCTTGACTGCGTGGTATCGTTCAATGCAATTCATCATTTTTCACTCTCAAGATTCCTAAGGGAATCCTCGAGAATACTGAAGAACAACGGCAAGCTCTTCGTATACACAAGACTGCAGGACCAGAATTCCAGAACAATTTGGGGTATGCACTTTCCCTCCTTTGCAAGAAAGGAAAACAGGCTGTATGAGTTAGAGGAATTAAAGCAGGCCTTCGAAACGGATGCCAATCTCAACATCAGCTCCGTCAAGATGTTTGAACATCACAGGGTTTTTCCACTTGAAAGGCTTGTCGAACAGGCAAAGAACCACCATTATTCAACCTTCAGGATGTACAAGAGGCACGAGTTCAGGGAGGCGCTGCACAAGTTTGTGCAGAACATACTCGACCACTATGACGATCTCGACAGGATTAGCTGGAAGGATCAGAATACCATGCTTGAGATTGAGAACGTGCAGTAGGACCAGTGGCAAGAGGTACGGCATTTCCACGCCAGATTCATATCACCCGTCATGTCCTGAGATCTGCTACGGCCTTGGCGATATTTTTCTGGATTTTCTTGTCGTACATGTCTGGCATTATGTTGTCATAATGCAGATCACTTTTGGAAACAGTATTTGCGATTGCTGCCGCGGTAGCAAGGAGTAGGCTCATGGTGATCTTCCTGATCTTCATGTCCAGTATTACCCGCATCAGGTGTGGGAACACCAGCGCGTTGTTGACCTTGTTTGGAAAGAGGTAACTCCCCGTGGCAATTATCCGTGCGCCAGCCTCTTTTGCAACACATGGACTTACCTCCGGATCCGGGTTTGTCAATGCGAATATTATCGCATCCCGTGCCATACCTCGTATCATTTTTGGAGTTACAAGATTCTTTTTTCCCGAGACTCCTATGAAGACATCAGCGCCCTCTAGTGCGTCAGGTAGCATCCCCTTTTTTCCTTGTCGGTTCGTGATTTTTGCCAGCTGGGATTTGTATTTGTTCATGTTCCCGCGCCGTCCCTTGTAGATTATCCCGTCCGAGTCTGTGACAAGGATGTTCCTACACCCTGCCGCGACTAGGAGGTTGCATATACCGAAACCCGCAGAACCTGCCCCTGCAATGACAATGCGTGCCGATGGGATATGCTTTTTTACGAGTTTCAGGGAGTTCATAAGTGCAGAGAGCACCACTACCGAGGTTCCATGCCTGTCATCATGGAAAACTGGAATGTTAAGCGACTTGGTAAGCTCGTCAGATATCTCGAGAACCTTGGGTGACTCGATGTCCTCCAGGTTTATGGCTCCGAAGACAGGGGCGATCGCCCTGACTGTTGAAATAATCTCCTCCTTCTTTGTGGTATCCACACAGATTGGAAAGGCGCTCACGCCGCCGAACTCATGGTACAGGACAGCCTTCCCCTCCATCACCGGCATGGCCGCATATGGTCCTATATTACCCAGTCCGAGTATTCTTGTCCCGTCAGTGACAATGGCAACATTGTTTCCCTTGGAGGTGAGCGTGTACTTCTTTTCTGGGTGGTGATATATCTCCTCGCAGACAGCAGCCACTCCCGGCGTGTATATCAGTTTGATTTCGCTTGGCCTCAGCTTTGACATCCTCCCCGTTACCATTATCTTGCCCTTGAGCTTCTCGTGCAGTCTGATTGCCTCCCTTGCATTTTTGTCAACCGTCATTATCCATCCCCCTACCTCACGTGTCCTCGTTGTGCGCGTATTTCTTGTCGAGTTTGTAGACAATCGTATTTTCAGTAAGGTCGAATTTCACCGTACATCCAAGCTCCTTGAAGGCCGCCTCGTAGAAGGCCTTGAAGTGTTTGGACCACTTTAATCCCATATCATGACGCATGATGAACTTTAGATCATTCTTGTCCTCAAGCTGTGTAAAGCTGAATCCCGCAGCCTTTGCCCTGCCTCGCAGCACTGAGATCCACTGCCATATATCGTATTTTCCCTTCATGGCATAGAGCATGTCCCTTGATATCATCCTCCCTTTCTCCTCCGCTATGCTCTGGATTACTTTGTCATCCAGTCTGTCAAACCAAGCAATGAGCATCTCCTTTGATATCGGAACCCAACCAGATTTTGCCGCCACAAGATCCCAGTCTACTGCGTGAGTGAGAAGCTGGTTTACAAGCGCGTTCAGCGTTATACGCTCGAATGCCGCGTGTGATTTTATCTTGTCGAGGACCTCTTTATCGATTCTGAATGTGACAGTCTTGTTCTTCTCTCCAACGGTTTCATAATCCATTGCCCAGTTCTGCTCCTTCCATACTGATTAATGTTGCTGGTTTTGACAGCCATCTTTTAACCGTCCCATCCTCATGCCAAGCTTGAAATCACGCACGCCCCACGCCTTGCCTTTACAACGCATTCGTCACAACGACGTGCTCCGGTCCCTGATACAATAGCATGTTAGGCATCAGTGCCATCGTGACCCGCATGCTTTCCTCCTGCCAAGGATATATGCCCAGTTTGTATGATCATGCAAGTCGTAACAAAAGAGAACCCCGATACGCTCATTCTACGTGGTGGTGTACGACCAGTTCGTCGTAAAACCTGACAGACTTTATGTTGACAAACTCAAGCATGCCGTACCGTGAGAGCTCGCGCCCAAATCCGCTTTGCTTTACTCCCCCAAATGGTATCCTCGGATCTGATATGACAACATTGTTCACCGTGATTATGCCCGATTCCACCATCCTTGAGAGTTTATCTGCCTTGTCAAGGTCCTTGGTCCATATGCTGCCCCCAAGGCCGTACTGTGACTCGTTTGCGAGGCGTACTGCTTCAATCTCGTCCTCCACCACAGTTATCGGCGCTACCGGCCCAAATGCCTCCTCCTGAGCAATGCGCATGCCGTGATCCACCTTCCCTATTATGGTCGGGGCGTAAAAGTACCCCTTTGTTCCAATCCTCTTTCCGCCAGTCAGGATCTCGGCGCCCTTGCCTACAGCATCCTTGACGAGTTCTTCAATCTTTTCTAGACCCGCCACGTTTACCAAGGGTCCCATATCCGTTTCTTCCAACATGGGGTCGCCCACCTTCAAATTTTCCGCCTTTTGGACAAATTTTTCCGTGAACTCCTTGGCAAGGTTTTTTGTGACAAAGAACCTCTTTGATGCTATGCAGCTCTGTCCGCAGTTGATGAAACGACCCTTGACAGCGCCGGATGAGGCCTTCTCGACATCGGCATCGCGGCATACAATGAACGGGTCGCTGCCTCCAAGCTCAAGGACGCATTTTTTCACCTTGGATGTAGCACGCTGGGCGACCCTAGAGCCAGCCACATTGCTACCCGTGAATGTGACCGCATCCACGTAATCGATCAGTTGCTCGGCCATTGACGAGTCAGCGATGGAGGTCTGGAATACCCCGTCTGGAATCCCCGCCTTTTGGAACATGTTTTCAATCTCGATGCCGCACTGCATGGTCGCGCTTGCAGGTTTTAGGACTACCGTGTTTCCCGCCATGAGCGAAGGGGCCGCAAACCGCAGGGCCTGCCAGTAGGGAAAGTTCCAAGGCATTATGCTGCCAACCACGCCGAGCGGTTCGAACGAAATGAAGCTCTTTCTTGCGTCGGTGTTTATGGACTCGTCGTGCAGGAAGGTGGCCCCGTTGTCGGCATAAAACTCCATGACCCAGGCACACTTTTCTACTTCCGACAGGGATTCCTTGAGTGCCTTACCCATCTCCCTTGTTGCCGTAATGGCGAGTTGCTGCTTGTTCTTCCGGAGAACTCCTGCAAAGATGTTGAGCATGTCCGACCTTGTCTTGATATCCTTTCTCCATTCGAAGAAGGCCTTCTTGGCCTTCTCGACCTTCCTTGCCAGTTCGTCCTTTTTTATCACCTCATATGTTGCAAGGGCCTCCCCGGTAGCCGGGTTTATTGTGGTAATTGTCATGGAGACATATGGGAAATCGTCCTATTTAATCAAGTCTAAATGGTGCAATAGTTTAATTTGCAATCTCGAAGCTTTTAATATTTTGAAGGGTGACCATTAATGGATGCAGTCCTTGTCGTCGCGTGAAAAAAACGAGTTGAATTTTGAGACGGTGCTTGTCCTTCAGGGCGGTGGATCACTTGGGGCTTATGAGTGCGGGGTTTACAAGGCATTGCACAAGCATGGTGTCAAGTTCGACATAATTGCCGGCACGTCCATAGGGGCAGTCAATGCATCCATAATAGTCGGAAGCAGGAGCGACGAGCCTGCAATCGCACTGGAGGAGTTTTGGCTCGACATTGCAGAGGGAATTACCCCGCCTGGCCTTCCCGACCAGATACGCCCATACTTTGCTGCAACCAATTCAGCCATCTTTGGCAACCCTAAGGTCTTCTTTCCAAAATGGTTCTACCCAAGTGCAGACTATTTTGCCCCGTATCTGTGGCAGTACTTTTATGATATATCACCTCTCAAGAACACCCTCGAGCAATACGTGGATTTCGAGAACATCCGCAATCCTCGGAGACCGAGACTCATAGTCACGTCAACTGACGTGCAAAATGCCAAGCCGTCCATTTTCGATAGCAAGTACGACAGGATAGAGGCCGACAATGTCCTTGCAAGTGCGGGCTACCCGTTTTACGGGATATCATGGACCCTTAAAAACGGCAAGTACCTCTGGGACGGGACTCTCCTTAGCAATACTCCACTGCGCGAACTGATAAACGCGTCTCCGAAGCTCGACAAGAAGGCGTTTGTTGTCGATCTCTTTCCGAAAACCCAGACGGAGATCCCAAACAACATGTTCGAAGTGTGGCACAGGGCAAGGGACATCATGTATGCCGACAAGACAGAACATTCCGTGCACATGTCAAGGATAGTTACGCGCTACTTGAAGCTTATACGGGAAATGCATGAAATCCTCAAATCAGGTACCCTGGACGAAAAATCCAAAGAAAAGTTTGCAAAGGTGGAGCAGGAATACCACAAGCTTGCTTCTGAACGCGGGGCGGTCATAGACCAAGTAGTGAAGATACAGCGGCACGAGCATCAGCACTTCCTCTTCGAGGATGCCGACTTTTCGATCGCGACGATCAAGGAGCTTATAAGCATGGGAGAGAACGATGCGAGCGAAGCCCTTGCAAAGAACGGGCATGCCATCTCATAATAGGCGCCATTTCCCCCGGTATGCCGATCACCCTGTTCTGCAGTATCTTTGAAAACTCACACCCACACCGAGGATGCCTGCCCAGAAGACCAAATTCAGCTTACCAAATGTCCAACGACGTCAACGAAAAAGATTTAACATTCATGCCTATTTCGTAAATTCAAGTTGCAAACAAGGTTTGCAGAGATCTGGGGTAACAAGATACGATACTTGGAGGAGGGAACTTCTGAAAGGTCGGTCTTGCTGGTCCACGGCCTCGGAGGATCGGCCGAAAGATGGCTCGGAGTTATCCCAAATCTGAGCCAGAAGTACAGGGTAATAGCCATCGATCTTATCGGATTTGGATATAGCGACAAGCCTTCCGAGGATTACACTGTGGACTTTTTTGCAAGGTTTCTCACTGCATTTATCAAGAAACTTGGACTGACAAAGGTCGTATTGGTAGGGACCTCAATGGGAGGACAGATCGCAGCCGAGTGTGCAGGCAATGACCCATCAGTTGAGAGACTCGTGCTTGTGGCCCCATCTGGTGCCATGAAGTCAACGACAAAGGCCGTCGAGGCATACATGATGGCAGCCCTTTACCCCAACAGCCTCTCTGCAAGGGAGGCCCTCGAGATGATGACAAACGCCAGCCCAGTAGAAGAGTCTGCCGTTGCTGACTTTGTTAAGAGGATGTCCATGCCAAATGCCAAGCTGGCGTTCATGTCATCCGTTCTTGGAATCAAGAACTCCTCCATCGAGGCTACATTGCAAAGGATAAAGGTGCCAACTCTGCTTGTATGGGGAAGACAGGACAAAGTCATACCCATAATCCATGCAGGAGCGTTCGCGGGCAGGATAAAAGACTGCACCTTCCTCCCGCTAGAAGGGCAAGGGCACCTTCCGCATGTAGAGAACCCGGCCATTTTCTCAAAATTTGTGCTGGAATTTCTCAATTCCAGGCTGGTAGTGGCGGAAAGCCCATAAGATTAAATACTGTTGTTGGTAATTAATACCAATGACTGGCAATAACAACCAATACGATCCTACAGAAATCTTCCGCGAGTGGATTCAGAGGAGCGGCAAGGCGCAGATGGATTTCATGAGGACGTTTGGAGAGATGATGAGCAAGAACAACCAGACCAATCCGATGGATACTTTGAAGGACATATCGTCAAAAACCCAAAAGGCCCAATCCGAGTTTGTCCAGAACATGTCAGGAATGAATCCCGGCGGAATCTTCAACCTATTCAATCCCGCCCAGTTTCTACCATCGCTTCTTTCGTGGGGAACCTTCAAGACGTCGGTCGGGAGCAACGGCCGCATATCAATACCCGAGGCAGAACGCGAGGCCCTGAACATAAGGGAGGAGGATCTGGTCCAAGTGATTGTTATTCCAGTTGAAAGAAAAAAACCAAAGGAGGAGGTGAAATAATGAGCAAGGCAACAGAAACAAAGGAAGTATTTGCAATCTACAAACAGAATGTCGACAGGTGTTTTGATGAGACTGAGAAAAACGTCGCACAGTACCTGCAGGCAGTCACCAACCTGCATCAGGAATGTGCCACCGCATGTAAGAACTCGATCGAGAATACAATCTCCATGCAGCAGGAATATGCGGCAAGAACAGGACTCGCAACCAACGTACCTCCATCATACCTCAAAGCTGTAAATGATGCCACGGAGGAGATGGTAAAGACAACTACGGTCCAGAGCAAGGCAATGCTTGCCGCAATTGATGCGGTGAGGCAGAACATCAAGACATTCAACGAGAATACAAGGGCGTTTGCAGACATGAATGCGAACATACTTCAGTCATGGTTCTCGTCATGGACTCCGGGTAGAAACTAAACCCAGCCCCACATGTTTTATTTTTCTGATCTATTTTTTATCCATTCGCCGAGTTCTGGCAGCACTTTTTTCTGGGAAAAGGAGCTTGCTATCATTCCCACGTGGCCTGTCGCATATATCCGGAGCATCTTGTCCTCACTTGAAACGGAATAGTGTATAGGCATGCTACATTCAGGAGATACAAGGTGGTCACCCACCGCCACCTGGGTAAAGACAGGCATGGAGATATCCCTTAGGTTGACAGTCCTGCCGGAAACAACCATCTTGTTCCTTATCAATAGATTTTCCTGATAGACGTTTTTTATCCACTCCCGGAAGAGCTCCCCCGGAATAGGCGGGGTTTCGCTCAGCCATTTTTCCACGCGGATAAAGTTTTCAACATAATCTTTGTTGTGTATGTTTTTGAAGAATTGGACGTATTTTTCAAAGCCCTGCTCGAACGGCTTCAGGATTGAGAAGACATAGTACATGAACTCCGGCGGTACGTTACCTATGACGTCAACCATCTTGTCCACATCTATGTGCTTTGCAAGGTTCGCAACTACCGAATGATCCTTGCTTCCATCAATTACGGGTGCGGTCAAGACCAAGTTCCGTATCTTTTCCGGGTGGAGGGAGGCATAAACGGCTGCCAGTGTTCCCCCCGTGCAGTATCCCTGCAACGTGACCTTTTCCACCGAGGATTCGTTTGAAACAAAGTTTACGCAGTTCTCCATGTAAGTGTTCACATAGTCGTCAAAGCCAAGGTACCTGTCCATCTCAGAGGGGGTTCCCCAGTCTATCATGTAGACGTCAAGCCCCTGATCCATCAGGTTTCTCACCCAGCTTTTTTGAGGGTGGATGTCAAGTATATGGTACCTGTTTATCACCGCGTAGGCTATCAACAGGGGTGTCCTTGCCTGCCTCTTGCTGTTAGAGTTGAAGTGAAGAAGCCGCATCTTTCCTTCAGTGTATACAACATCATAAGGACTCATCTCAAGGTTTATCTCGTCAGGTGCAGCCACAAGTTTCGGAGCCTCCAGAATATTCTTGTTCAGCTGGAGGAATTCTTCAATTATGCGCGGATCTATCCTAAGCTCGCTTTCCATTCCCATTACCTGACATGCCTGATATTTTTTCGAGTTTGGCAACTCTTTTTCGCAACAAGTGTAATTCTTTGTACAGTTCGTCAATCTCCTTCTTGGTCGGCAGGTTGGCAGATTCAAGCACAATGGAGGAAATGTTGTTCCAGTGCTTGGCAAGCTCAAGTTCGCTTGAAACAAGTTTTCCAAAGTTCTCTGCAAAGTCAGGCGAGTCAAAGAGCCTGGTAAAATAGTTTTCAAATATGTCTATCCAGATGCGTTTTGTGGAATCAAGATGCTCCGTATCAGTCGGGATCTCCGGTACCTTCTTTCCGAATTGTTTTTGTGCCTCATTCCAAGTATCCATGAGCTGTTTATAGTATTCAAGAAGATGGTTGTTGAATTCCACCAGGTGTTGGTTGACCCCTATCATTTCCGCACTGGCAAGCTTTGCGTTGACTCCAAGTTTTCTGAACGGACCTGTAGACGTGAGCATCTGAGGCCTGCTTGACATGAGCGATAGCAGGTCGGTCCAGAATAATGAGACATGCTTGTAATAATCCAGCGATTTTTTATAATCTCCACTCGAATCCATGAGGTGTATTTTGATAGTATTAACATCTTATAGAGATTACTCAATTATTTGTCCGCTTCAAGCCTTCTGAGAAACTGAGGGCTGCCCCGTATGCTGGCGCGTGTATGTCCCACCCCCATCCCTGATTTTTTCACAAATCGTTAAAAGAAACCTCGTATTATTTAGTCTGGATGTCACAGAAGAAGCCAATAGTGGCAAGGAGTGCCGGCTCCGGCACTCAGGAAGACACCATATCAGTATGCGACATTATTCATTCAAGTGCCAATAGCATAATTGAGAAGATGGAGTCTCTGCTGCCTGTGAACATGGAGTTGTATTCCAATTTTTACACCGAGGTCCTACACTCAGCACAGGATCTTTTTGGCGCATGTTATATCGCAGAAAACGAGATTCTCTCGAAACTCGGGGTCAGCCAGAAAACACTCCAAGCTTTTGGGAACTACTCCAGGGCTGCCACAAGCATGGTCCTTAGCCAGATAGAGATGGCAAACAATGTGCAGAGGACATCCCTACAGAACCAGATAGCTGCAGTAAAGTCGACAGATGAGTACATCCGCCTAATGCTTGACTATTACTCCGCGATGCTTGCAGGATCACTGCATTATTTGAAACGGACCTGACCCGTAAAACCCGAAATGCAGGCGACTTGTCATTGCCTTGATTCCCTCCCCAATGCAAGTCGCATCACCATGACCGCAATGCCAAAAAGGCTTATCTCGCATTCACATCACAACCTGATGTATGCTCGAGAGGTTTGCGACAGTCGAGGGAAACAGGATACGGTATCTTGAAGAAGGAAATTCCGGCGATACCGTGGTCTTGCTCCACGGCCTGGGCGGGATGGCGGAGAGGTGGTCCTCGGTAATTCCCCTTTTTAGCAAGAATTACCGCGTAATTGCTCCCGACATGATTGGTTACGGGAGGAGTGACAAGCCACAGACCGATTATACGCCAGAGTTCTTCAAGAGGATGACCCTCGGGCTCCTGGACGTCGTATCACCAAGCGGGGCATACATGGTGGGAACTTCGCTTGGAGGCGAGATCGTTGCAGAATGTGCCTCGACGAAAAATCATCGCATAAAGAAGGTCGTAATGGTGGCCCCCGCTGGAATAATGAAAAAGTCTACGCCGGCACTTGACGCCTACACCGTGGCGGCTCTTTATCCCACGCATGAATCTGTAAGGCTGGCATACAGCATGATGATGGGGGGCGACAGGAAGAGCAGCGATGCGGCGGTAGAGAATTTCATCTCAAGTATGACAAGGCCCAACGCCAAGATGGTGTTCATATCCACACTTCTTGGAATGAAGAACTCCCCCCCGATAAAGGAAAAGCTGGGACTCATCAATGTGCCAGTCCTTCTCATATGGGGGACCCAAGACAGGATGATTCCAGTCTCATTTGCAAAAGAATTCGAATCATCCATTCCAAACTGCAACCTCGTGCTGATGGAAGGTTGCGGCCACATACCTTATGATGAGCGACCTGAAGAGTTCTCGAGGTATGTGCTTGATTTTTTGTCAGGAAATAAACCCAAGTAGGATCTAGGGTCAAGGCAAAAATTCATCTACCTTTGAGTGGCAGCCTATGCATGGAGGACAAGCACAAGAAGCGAAAGGATGAATTCTTAGACGAGACGCCCGAAGATGACGAAGAGCACATAGAATACCTAGACGAGGAACTTGAGGAGGACTAGCCCTTACTTTGATGCCACAAAGGCCGTGCTTTAACAAGCCTTAAAAACGCACTCCAATTCACGCCTGACCGGTTCTGGCATCAGTTCTACGGAACAAGGTTTACCCAGTACTGAACCTTAGTCGGTTACGGGAGGAAAGAATCACGATTGAAACTATGGACACGGCAAGAATGACAAGTGGCAGTGATCCAAATTCCGGCATTACCTGGGTACCGATTATCTCTATTCTCGAGGATCCGGCAGCAAACTGGATGGAGAGCGTCCTGTCCACGGAAGTCTTGGTCTCATGGAACGTGGTATAGGTATCGTCCACCAGCACGATGAACTGGTCATCCCCAATACCAGTCCTTGCATCTATGAGTGATCGTGGAAGGTCTATCACGATGTTACCGTCACTTGTAGCATTCATAAGAATAATGAGCGATGTGTCGCGCGTGTTGACGAACATGGTGTTTATCACAGCCCCTGTTGTGGTATAGTTTACATCGTAGGACTGCCCGCCCTGTGGGTTCTTGATCTCATAACTGCTGGCTTGTTGAGCAAACGCGGGCAATGATGGAATGGAAAGCAGTGCAAAAGACAGGGCGGCAAGGAATTTCCAGCGCACAAGAGGTTTGAAAGAGACCGGTATTTCTCTTTTGCTGGCTCGTTCTTTTGCTGGCTCGTTCTTTTGCTGGGGTTCGTTGTTGGCAAGGCTCTAATTGCCAGCACGCTTATAGAAAACTTGGCCTATTGCCCACCTTATAATATGACCTTGCTCATCCCATCCTCGTACATGGCAGACCAGGTTAGGGTAAACGAGATGAAAAAGAAGATAACACAAATTGAGAAACGCCTTCAGAAGATTGTTGCAGAGACGGAGGGGATCTGGGAGGAGACAGGCCTCGATCCGAAAGACCCATCATACCTTGTCGAGAAGACAATGCGGTTTGAACTCGCAAAAAAAACCGTCGATGAGGCGTTCCTCTGCTTCAAAGACCTCGTAGAGACATACAAGAGCATCTGCAGGGAGCTTGAGGAGGGTGAACAGGAATGAAAATTTCCGAGACTGCGGAGGTTTATGCAAGAGAGAGATACGGGCAGGTCACAAGGCCCGATGGGACCCCGCATGTCGAACATGCTAGAGGGGTTGTCACAAGACTCAAGGGCCTCGGAATATCAGACGAGGAGATCATTGCTGCAGCCTGGCTGCATGGAATTCTGAGTCATACCTCCACCAGTTTTGACGAGCTGGACAGCAGGTTTGGAAGCAGGGTTTCCGTGCTGGTCTTGGCGTTGTTTTCTGACCCAAAGATACCAAGGGACCAGAGGGATAGGCAGTACGTCAGGCAGTTGCGGGAATCCCCCGACGAGGCGAAGTTGATAAAGATATGCGACATATCTACCTCCCTTAAGGAACTCAAAGGCTCGTCCTTGTCGAGAACAAAGAAAGCGCGTCAGGCAAGAAAGGAAATGCACTACCTGGCTGCAATGAGCAGAGAGATTTCGGATTTGAGCATGCACTATCCTGCTATTCTGAATATCATGGATGGGATAAACGAGTACGCCTCGGAGCATGGCCAGAGACGCGTCCTGGGCTGAACATGCCACTCCCTGCCTTGCCTGCCCGCAGAAAGAAATATCAGTAGTGAAGGCTGAGGTTACATGTTGCCGGCTGAAAGCAAGAGAATAAAGCAGAACACTGACGAAGAGTACCGAGATGCGCTAGCATCAGATGATCCCACCAAAATTGAAAAGACCTCCCAGGAAGATCTTGCAAAAGAGGCAATTAGGAAGTTCAAATCGCTTTAAGATGCCCCATCCCTTTTATCTGGGCGAAGACCCCCAGAGGCCGTGTCTGAAAGTCTGGTAAGTTCCATTCAGCAGCTAATCCTGCTTGGCAAGGGGGATAGAGGAAGACTCGAATATCTCCTCGAAATGATCTCAAAGAATAGAGCTCTTACCTTGTCGGATCAGCGGTACCTGGAGGGAATAATTCCGCTTTACCTCGGACCTCAGGATCCCGAATCACTAAAGAGGAGTGCAGACAATGCAATCAACCAGCTGTACGGAGAGGTGAGAAATCTAGATGAGCGCCTCCAAAAGTTAGAGAGGCGTGGCTTTAAGCGGTACTTTGGAAGGAAGACGGCCCTTTTCTTCGTGACATTATTTTTGGGTTGGAACGTACTCCAAGATCCGATAACTTCAGCAATAGGTCCATACCTTCGCGGAGGCTTTGCAGTCTACCTCTTTCCACTAAATTCCCTTGCAACTGACCTCGGCCGTGAAGATCTGGTCTGGTTGGCCTTTGTTGCCGTCTTGCTGGTATGGCCATTTATAGGAGCAGCACATCTTTCAAGGTTCATCAAATCTCGCAAGATTCGCGAGATGGACGCGGGGAGTTCCAAAGTCTAGAGAAGACTGCGGGCAGGCCGGATGGATGGGGTTTGAAGATCCGGACCGCCTGCAGGTCAATGATTCAATCGGTTTGCACATTATTAAGATGACAGCAACACTTTGCAACACGTTCGTGAGGAGCCCTAGTTTCAGAAGAAGACAGGCCGCATCCTCGAGGCTATGGCGACAAGTACTGCAATAGAGGCTGCAAGTGCAGCTACTGTCATGGGACCGAATTCCGGCACGGCGGTGGTGGCGTACTCCAATACCCTGTTGTTGTCAGTGTCTGCCACCCAGAGGTTTCCCGCCCCATCAACCTTCACATCATAAGGTTCTGATAGCATGTTGGAGGATGTCCCCGTATGCATTCCCTCGAAATCGGCCTGGCCCAGGACAACGGATGCAGCCATACCATCTGCAAAAGGAGGTTTGTATTCAAGGACCCGGGCGTTATTGCCATCCGTGACCCAGAGATCCCCCAAACCGTCAAAAGTTATGCCATAAGGCGTATTGAGCGAGTCGTTTGATATTCCAGCATAACTTCCCTCAAAATCCTTCTGTCCTATCACAAGCGAGGATGACTCGTCGGTGGAAAACGGCTTCTTGAATTCCAGCACTCGGTTGTTGAGGCTGTCAGTAACCCACATGTTACCAGCACGGTCAAAGGCGATGGCACTGGGAAGGTTTGTCCTGTCCCTAGTGGAACCGTCCGAATTGCTTGTAAAATCGGTCTGCCCAATTACGATGGAGGCATTCATAAGATTCGAAAATGGTGGGACGTACTCCAGTATCCTGTTGTCATAATAGTCCACCGCCCAGAGGTTTCCCGACTTGTCAAATGCAAGTCCGTATGGTGCCGCAAGCGAGCCTGCTGTGGTTGTGTACGTGCCCTTGTCAAAGCTTGGCGAGCCCATCACGATTGAGGCAGCCTCTCCCGTTGAGAAGGGTTCCTTGTATTCCACTATACGGTTGTTGTTGGTGTCTGCCACCCACATGTTGCCAGAATTGTCAAAGACCATGCCGTAAGGCTGGTCAAGCCCGGTAGGAGATAGCGAGGGTCCGGTAGAGGTAAAATTTCCCTGCCCAATCACCATGCTTGCCGCCTCCCCGTTTTTAAATGGCTGATGGAACTCCAGAATGCGGTTGAATCCCGTGTCTACCACCCAGAGGTTTCCCTCATGATCAAAGGCAATGCCCTCCGGTATGTAGAGGGTATTTGGTGATGGGTTACCATGAATTGTCCCGCCCGAGCTAAAATGGGTGTGACCTATGACGAGTGTGGCGTTCTGACCCGACGTAAAGGCAAAGGACTGGGCTGGCACCAAGAGAAGGGCAAGAAGGACATATCTTAGCACAAGCGTAATGCAAACAGGATTGGATAAAAATCTGCTCATCCCCAATTGAGGATCTCCGAAAACTGAAATGCTTCTTATAACACCCGCTACGAAAATGCATAGTTGAGAGCAAGCTTTTATCTATTCTTGGCGGGTTTGGCGTTGACGATTGGATTGGTGTGCGCTGCACCCGTGGCAGCCCAACAGGTATCTCCAGACTCCATGTTCAATCCAGCAAATGCCAAGATCAACTCGTACTCCAACCCCACCTACAACTTTTCCATCCTCCCCCCTCAGGGGTGGATACTCGCAAGCCCTGAGAACAAATCTGATTCCGCCCTTGCAGTATTCACCAACGAGAATCCCGCAAGCGAGGCGAACTTTGCGATCTACTTCAGCCAGGGAAAGCCCATACCTCCCTCAGTTCTCTCGGTCCCAGACTCCCAGATTCTGGCTGCGGCGATCCCAAAGTTGTTTGACACCTCAAAATTTACCGTCTACCAGAAAAACATAGAGCGGTTTTCGGATGGTTTTGTCATAGAGGCGGTAGCCTCGCAGAATCAGACGGGCAAAAACTCCCCCATAATCGAGGAGTTTTCATTCTGGCTTGACGACGGAAGGCAGTTCTTTCTCGTCATGGCATCCGCACAGAGCGGTTTTTACAAGAACGCTGCAGATTTTGAGAGATCTGCATATACATTTTATGCCGGGCCTCCACCGTCTGATGTCAAGATTCCGCCGTGGGTTAGGAACAGTGCAAAGTGGTGGTCTGATGGAACAATCGACGACAAGAATTTCTTGAGTGGAATTACATATCTGGTAAGGCAGGGAATAATAGTGGTACCCCACACCAACAGTACGGCCCAAGGTCAGGAGCAAATCCCTCCTTGGATCAAGACGTCGGCAGGATGGTGGGCAAGCGGCCAGATATCCGACGAGGATTTTGTAAAAGGCATCCAGTACCTCATCAGCAGCGGCATAATCAAGATCTGAGTTTGCCGCAATGCCTGCGTTATTCCGCTACCTCTTCTTCCTAAAGTCAAGTATTGCAATTGATGCGCCCACGATGAGCGCCAGCATGCCTGCTATGACGATGCCTATTGCGGCCGGAATTGCGTAGCAGGAAACCTCGTCCGATGCAGTACACTTGCCGCTAAGGTACGGGTCCTCGCCGAAAATTACTGTCACATAGGCGGAATCACTTCCCGAATTGGATACGGTCAGGTTGTAGCTGCCCTGATTCTGCGGGCTCTTGCCTATGATGTGATACAAATACCCGTCAGAACTCTCCTTGTCAAATGTCTGGTGGCCGGGCTCCTCTACCTGAAGTTTTATCGGGGCGGACGATGGAAGCGAGTTCACGAGGATCACGCTGTGTTCCGCCAGCTGATCCCATGTTATCGTCGAGTTCAACGACTGGCCACCCGCCATCTGTTTATGGTCAATAAGATAGTGCTTGTCAACCATCACCGAGCCTACGTTGTTGTAAGAGTAGTCAAAGATCTTGGACCCGAGGACCAGTATGGCTATTCCGATTGCCACAATCACAAGCCCCCTCTTGAGGTATAACTTGGCCAATTGCAAACTCCAGAGTGGTACCTAATAAGAAAGTACCCAGGCTGGCGCTGGAGGAACTCACTTTATCCGTTCCAAGGCGATAAATGAGGAGATGTCGATATTGCAAGACGCGCATTTGCAGAAAACGCTTGTCTTACTGGTAAAGACAAAATGCTTTTTACCGCTCTTGTCAATAGAACCGGAAACTTTGAGCAATCTCTTGTCATTTAGTCGCTTGATCTGCCTGTAAATTGTGGTCAGAGAGACATCACAATCCTTGCTTAGCTGGTAGGCATTCTTCGGGGACGTGGCTGACTGCAGGATCCTTACGGCACTATCCTCCGACAACAGCTTCATCAGCGGTTCTGGGATTTCCTCTTTTTTGTGGTCTTGTGCGATTATCGTGTCACATTATTTCATTACACGGATAAAGATAAACTTGATTTCAATAATTGCAACTGATTGCAAAGAAACTACGGAGAATTAAAGTATCCAAGGGCGTCCCTGATGTTGCCTATCTCCACCACCTTCATACCATACTTGTTCTCCATCAGTGGAGAGAGGGGCTTTTGCTCCATCGTACAGGTCTGGTAGGTTATCGGCCCCTCCGTCTTTTGGGTGCAGTTTTGGACAGAGATTATTGCCTGACCCTGCGGGACAAGGAATACCTTTGCTCCAAAACGGCCTGCTGCATCTGCCTTTTCTGGCGCGGCGCCAATCTGCCCTATCGTGCCATCAGGCTGTATGGTTCCAGTCATCAGGACGTGCTGGTTTATCGGCTTCCCAAGGAGGTCGGACACCAGAAGGACAGTCATGGCACCTCCTGCGCTTCCGCCGTCCACTGCCTGAAGGTCCTCATTGTTATTGGAGCTTATGGAGAATATTACGTCTTTTTTGGAAAGATCCATTCCCGTCACATTCTGCGCCACTTGGACTGCAGTACGTGCAGACGACTGAAAGTCTACCCCGGTGGGAATGGCAGTATTGACAAGTACAAGGCCCGACCCGTCGCGTATTTCTACGCTTATCTTCAGGACGGAGCCTTGGTAAGTAGTTGTTTCAAAAAATCCGTCGCTTTGGATGACGGGCCTGACCGCAACCGCATAGATGGAATCATTGTTCTCTGATGCAGCGGATGACTCAGAGGTTATGCTCTTTACCTCCTGCAGGAGTGTGTTGTATTTTGACTGGAGTGTCTGATATCTTGCCTGCAAATCATCCAGCTCCTGCGCCATCTGGCTGCTGTTCTGTCCGGTACTATTTGCCCCGTGCTGGTAAACCGCATTCCCCGAAGGAGCCGTACGCAATATGTTTTGGTTTATCAGATACTGGATTGCGTTAAGAAAGTCCGAGTCACCCGTCTGGTTCTCAGACCACCACTGTGCAGTACGTTTTATCCATGCCGGTATCACTGTCTGCTGGGCGTACGCTCTTGCGGAATGACTGATAGCGATCGATGCAGCCAGCAGTACCACTACAATCGCAACGGGCAGGAGTTTTTTCATGAGCCTCTCTTGTTTCAGTATTTGATGCCAGATCTCAATTATAAATTTTGTTGACTAATGTTCATTCAGCACCATCCCATTTCATCCCGATTCCAATGCATCATGGAGGTTTCAATGACCAGCACAGGTTGTTTCTGGAAACAAGTGTTATTCGCTACAATAGATCGGGTTCAAGCCATCGCTGGGAATGACCACAATAGATAAAATCAGAGCATATTATCTAGATATGATGGACCGGCTAAATGTTGCGGTAATTGTAAAGTTGGAACCAGATTTTTCAGAAGGGAATGTGAGCTATAATCCCGACGGCACACTCAATCGGGCGGAGACAAAGAACATCTTGGGGCCCCACAGCGCGATTGCAGTAAATGCGGCATTCTTTGCCAAGGTAAGGCACGATGCAAGAATATCGATAGGAACAATGGGGCCCCCTACAGCAGAGGCGATGTTGCAGCATGCCCAACTCATGTCGGATGCAGACGAGCTATTCCTTTTTAGCGACAGGGCCTTTGCGGGTGCTGATACCCTTGCCACGGCGGAGGTGCTCAAGTCGGGAATACTGAACATGCAGGGAAAGATGGACATCGTATTTTCAGGCCATAGGGCCTCCGATGGCGAGACAGGACAGACGGGGCCGCAGACCGCATGGAAGCTTGGAATGACATTTCTCGGCCATGTTATAGATTACGATGTAAACCTCGAGGAACGGACCGTCAGGGCGAGCAGGCTTGTCAGGCTGCAGGGGATTCACGATGTCATAGAGGAGGTAGAGGCCCCCCTGCCTGTCTTCATAGCTATTGACCCCTCCTACAGACCCTCGTTCAACACGGTCTCCCAGAGGCTCTCCTATGAGAGATACCAGAAGGAGGCAAGGCAGAGATCCCAAGACTACAAAAAGTTCCTCAAGGTACTCAGCGCCTCCCAGATGGGGGCTGATCCCAAGAGCATCGGCATCTCGGGGTCTCCCACTATTGTCTACAAGGTGGAACGGATACCCAAGGGAAAAGCGACCAGGCAGGCCGAGGTAATAGACTGGCAGGATGGCGAGCAGATTCGCAAGATCGTTGCCCGAATGAGGCAGTCCCTTTCAACCATGGTGGTACAATGACTGAAGGATTTTACAGGCACGTTTACATCTTTATCGAGCAGGAGGAGGGCGAGATCCCCCGGGTAGGCCTTGAGATGCTTGGAGAGGCAAGGAGGATGATGGACGACTTCAATACAAAGTATTCATCAAAGGAAAAGGTCGTGGCAATCCTCCTGGGATCAGGCATCAAGGAGGTTCCAAAAATGCTCATAGAGCACGGTGCCGATGCCGTAGTATTTGCCGATAGCCCGGAGCTACGATATGTGAGGAATACGGTGTACACGAAGGTGATTGCCCAAATAGTACAGGACATGGATGTTGCCGCAAAGGTTGAGCCGGAATACGCCGCCCAGTTCAAGCGTCCCCGGTACATGTTTTTTGGTGCCGACAGCATAGGCAGGCACCTCTCTGCTACAGTGATGGCCCATCTCGACTCGGGCCTTGCCTCTGACATCAACAAGCTGGTGGTATCCGACCTTCAGATAACCCACCAGAACAAGACGGGGGGCAAACCCCTGACCTACGAGAAGACGCTGGAGATGTACAGGCCTGATTTCTCAGGGTTTTTGTGGACCACCATTCTCTGCCTTGACAACAGAAATCCCGCCATGGCAAAAGACTACCACCCCCAGGCATGCAGTATAATTCCCGGAGTTTTCAATGAGGGCAGGCCAGATCCCAGCAGGAAGGGGATTGTGATAGAGTTTTTGCCCAAGTTTGACGAGAATGATCTCAAGGTAAGGATAGTTGCACGCAAGGTAATCAAGAGCGAGATTGATTTCGACAGCCACAAGGCAATTGTAAGCTTTGGGCGCGGCATCAAGGATTCACCCGAACAGAACATAAAGATGGTGGAAAGTCTTGCAAAGGAGATCGGGGCAGAGGTCGGAATCACACTACCGCTTTCAAAAAAGCCCTTTTCGGTAAGCCAGATACTGGACTCTACATACATGATTCCTGACAGGGTAATAGGCATTAGCGGAAGAAAGGTGAGTCCTAAGATTTACGTTGCCGTAGGAATCAGCGGGGCAATGCAGCACATTTCAGGCATGAGAGATTCGGAACTTGTAGTTGCGATAAATACGGACAACGAGGCAGCGATAAAGAACGAGTGCGACATCTTCATAAGGGGTAGGATGGAGGATGTTGTGCCTGTCCTGATAGAGGAGATAAAAAGGCAGAAGCAGGTAACTCAGGCATAGGTCTAGACATGGAAAAATACGATGTTGCCATAATTGGCGGAGGCTCGGCAGGTCTTGCCGCACTAAAGAGGCTCTCATCTCTGGGAAGACAGGCAGTAATCTTGGAAGCTGGCGAGAAAGTAGGGGCAAAGAGCATCTCAGGCGGCATACTGTATTCTAAAAAACCCAAGAGCGGCAAGGTCTACAATGTAGAGGATGTTTACGAGAACTTCCTGCATGATGCACCATACGAGAGGAAGATAACAAAATACATACTCCATGCGACATCGCGTGAAAAGGTCTTCTCAATAGACCTCACTGCAGCCCACAACTACGAATCGAATTTTGGCTGCTCAGTGCTGATGAATAGACTGAACCAGTGGTTCCTGCAAGAGGCGGTAGAAGCGGCAGAAAAACAAGGAGGTGGAGTGGTTTCCGGGGTGCACGTTAGCGCCATCAGGTGGGAGGGACAGCGGACGATCGTACAAACCGATGAACTTGAGGAGATAGAGGCAAAGGCAATCATTGCTGCAGACGGTGTAAATTCTGAAGTTGCAGTCATGACAGGGGCAAGACAAAAGTTTCTCCCATACCAGCTATACCAGGGAGTGAAGGCAATTGTCAAGATGCCCGAGGACATAATGGGCGACCGTTTTGCCATAGGTCAGGATGAGGGAGCAGCCCATCTTTTTGCGGGTGACGTCACCCTGAATCACATAGGTGGGGGGTTTCTCTACACGAACCGCAACACACTGTCTCTCGGGGCTGTTTACCATCTTGACTCACTGCTGGAGTCACCTTCAGAGCCGTCTGACCTGCTCGATGCCATGCTCAAGAACCCCATGGTGGGCGAGTTCGTCAAGGACGAGGTCCCTTCCAGGGGAGACATCGACAAGGATCTGCCAAAGGAGGAACAGATGAGGATCAGGTTTGCTGTCACCAAGATGATAAAGATGTGGACTGAATTGAGGGAGGCCTATTACTCCAAAGGCGAGAGGGAGCGGCTCATAGCGGAGGGGAAATTCGGATCGCCCGACGAGATTGCCTCCCAGCTGTCGGCCCTCCGGGAACAGATGTCGACAAAATACGGCGTCAAGTTCGGCACGGATTACGTGGAGGCAGAATACGGGGCAAAACTCATTCCCGATGGGAAGCGGTGCAGGATGGAAAGGCCCTTTTTCAAGAACGTGCTCTTTGTAGGAGATGCTGCAGGCAGGGGTGTCTTTGTGGGGCCGAGAATAGAGGGGCTCAACGTAGGGATTGATGATGCCGTAAGGGCGGCTGACGCGGTCTCAAGGGCTCTCGACAGGAACAGCCCCTTGGATGGACATATGGGGCAGTATTATAGCCAGTCCGTCGACGAGAGCCCCTACACGCATGATCTCAAGTCAATTGACAAGGACTATCTGAAGATATTCCTTGATGCTGCAAAGGATGTTCCAAAGGAGATGATAAGTTCAAAGTACGGGATGGTGATAAAGATGATGTCAAGCAAGACGCTGAGGGGCTTCGCAGTAGGGTTTGCAAACATCCTTGGCTATGAGAAGCTGCTTCCGGTAATTGAGACCGCTGATACGTATGTGAAGATTCCCACCGAACTTGCGGAGAGGCTTGGAAGCGAGGTCCCGCGCACATACAGCCCCACCATCCCCTCCCTGGCAGATCGGATAGCAAGGCTCAAGTTCAACGACTACAACGTATCGCACATAAAAGTCCTCAAACCCGCAAGCGAGTTCATGAAGAAGATGATAACGCTCTGTCCCACCAGATGTTACTTTATGGGCGAATCAGGCGTGATGATACAGCATGAGGGATGCGTCGAGTGCGGCACTTGCGCTGGTGAGACTGACTGGAGGCACCCCATAGGCGAGAAGGGAGTAAGCTACCATTACGGATAAGGAACCGACCATTGCTGTCAGGCCGTGATTCTCACGGGCCGCTTCGCAAGGTCCTTTAGGTTCTCATATGACTTCCTTATTGCCAGATAGTAGTCGTCCATCACAGGCTCCATTATTGTGTAGGCAATGTAAAAATCCTCCGCCTCCCGTACATATCTGGCGACCTTCTCGTGGTCGGGCATTCTGCTAATGAACCTCATGTTGTTCAGCCTGTCGGCAAGCTTGATTGTCTTTATGTCGTACTCCGACCTGAGGAGGGCGTTCGAATACTGCCTGAACCTTGCAATTTCCCTTTCCTTGTCAGTATCACCCATAAAGCCTTCAAGAGGTTTAGTCTTGAGTGTCGCAGCCACCCTGTACACATAATCGCCGAACTTGTGGCTAAAGTACGCGTCAAAACCGTACGACTTTGCGGCATGAGGGTCAAGTATCCCGTCATTATCCTCCAGCACATCATGGAGTATGGCGGAGACTACCTGAACAGTCGTCATAGGTTTGTTTGCCTCCTTGTAGTGCCGTATAACATCCATGGCGACGGGAAAGATATGGGTCTCAAGAAATGGCGACTTCCCGTCCTCCCTTTTGACTCCCGAATGGACCTCCTCGGCAAGATGAATGGCGCTCTCAATGTATCCGTCAACATGAATTCTTGCCTCCCTCTCGATGAAGGTGGTAAACTCGGTCTTTTTAACAGGTTCATCCATTGTACAATATACCCCGTAATGATTGAAAAACTTGATCCCTCCGGATGCAGGCCTGCTTGAGAGGTCGTTTGTCCGGTTTTTCTCTTGCCAGAAAATCATCTGCCAGTACAGGGCCGCGCATGCAGTCTTTACCTACTGGCGACAGCCCTTCCAACTGCCATTTTGAAATCAAGCGCTTGGTAATTGCGTCGTGACGCAGGATTGCCATGACATAAGACGCCAAAGATTGCATGCAGAATGCACCATTTCCAATCTGTAATTAATCGGTAATCAACAAGTTAGCAGATCCTGTACAATCATTGCTTTTTCTTCTGTGCCGTCCAAGCAAAAACATATTTGTTGCCAAGCACGATTTTTTCGAATTGCGTTCTTGCAGGTACCCATAGGCAGTCTGCAGTGACTAGTGGCCCATATGCTGGCTTGATTGAAAATCCATAAAGTCCTTAATTGCCTCGAGTAGTCCCGTGTCATTTGTGGAAAGGATGAGTGATGCGCCCCCGTCCATGTCCCTTATAGAATATCGTATCAAGTCCTTCTTTGAGGCCATTGTGGCCGTGCCTGGCACATTCTGAGCATGAATGTAGAACGGTTTTGTAAAGTTCCCCTGGGAGAACTCGTCCCTTATCTCCCTAACGTGAGATCTTATCTCGCTGATGGTCCTGCTATCGCTCATATTTGTGGACATTATAATTATCTCACCGCCAGTTGGGGTTGTTATGAAGTGATGGTGGATCAGGCTTTGGTTGAAGCCCATTGCGGTATCGCCTCGCTCTAGCATGGCCGTCTGGTTGAACCCGGGCGCGCCTACGTGGTTTTCCACGGTCTGAGATCCCGGCGGAAAAATGTAGGCTGCCGAAAGCATTGTTGCAATGACGATTGCCGCAGCGGTGGCGGCCATTTTTAGATTCAGCGGTATTTATTGCAGGCTAGCCTATTAATTGCAATCGTTCCTTCACTTTCCAGCCCCAGTCGCGCGTTATTATGCCTTGCATTGCCACTTCCTGATAATCACTGGTGCGGGCCGTAAACCTCATGTCCCGACCTAAATTTTTGGGTTCGTGGATTGTATCAGTCCCTCTGGCTGCACACTTTATGCGCGACATAGAAAAGATTGCATTATTAATCGGGTTTATGTCGAGATGATAGAGTTGCGGTTCCCTTCCATAAACAAGGCAAGCCCTGTAGAGGCCGATAAAATTGAGCCGCAGGATGCCGAAGCAGCAGTGCATGAGAATACCCCCGTGCCAGTGCCTTTAGAGACCCCGCCTGCCATGGACATGGCTGCAAGACTGCAGGAGAATCAGAGGGAGGTTGCAAGGACCCTGGCCGCGCACGGAATTCCCCTCGTCCTCAGATCGGAGCAAGTCTTGACTTTAGATGAAGACTTGAGAAGGGAAGTCGAGTCAAGGCTTGAGGAGAACAAGAAGATAATGGAGACAGAGCAGGGACGCCAGGTAGAGGAGCCTGAGGACTACCTCCTAAGGGCGGCAAACTTTTACCATCTAACAGGAAGGACTGAGAACGCTATAGAGTTCTACGAGTCGCTCCTCAAGAAGAGTCCCGCCAAGATGGCTGTTCTTAACAACAAGGGCGTGGTCCTTGATGCCTCTGGCAGGCATGACGAGGCGTTGGAATTTTTCAATGAGGCGCTAAGCAGGGCTCCAGAGAACGTGCATGTCCTGTCAAACAAGGGCATCTCTCTTTACAAGAATGAGAAATACCAGCAGGCGCTGGAGTGCTTCGATGCTGCCCTCAAGGTCGATGCGGCGTATATCAACGCACTGACATTCAAGGCCCATTGCCTGTACAGATTGGGCAAAAATTCCGAAGCTCTAGAGTTTTACAACAAGGTAATCAGGATTGACAACAGCAATGCGGAGGCCTTGTACAACAAGGCATGCCTGTGTTCTCTCAAGGGGGACATTTACGGGGCAATCACGTCACTTGAGAAGGCCATACGGCTTGACCCCTCGTGGAAGGAGGCGGCAAAGCAGGACGGGGATCTTGACCGCATAAGGGAGAACCCCCGCTTTAGGAATGTCGTAGGCCAGTAGATTTCATGAAATATTCCAGATGTGGGTTTCCGGTCTCCGTTTTTTCTCCCTTAAGCGAGAGATAAATGCGCGAGATCGTCTCGGGTGATGGATGAAGCCTTTCAAGCGACTTTCGACGTACTCCAAGGCACTCCAGGGCTTTCAACATCTCATCCACCGACAGTTTTCCGTTCTGCATGCTTCTCATCATATCCTGTTGATAATAGGCCGTATGTGAGGTTTTTCGTAGCGGTTGCTCAGATAGTACTATCAACACAGACCGGATGAGGCATCAATCCATTCTCCTGTATATCGACTTGAAGTCTTCAGCAATCCGGTAGGCTATTGTCTGAAGTTTGGTTACCTCCGTCATGTTCGTTTTCCCGCGGGCAAGCTGCCTCATCATGGTCATACATTTGTGCACTTTGTTATGGTCTGATGGCATGGTCTCATCCGACCAAGCCATGAAGCAATCGGCAAAATCCAGACAGAAGTTCAGAATTATCTTTTCCCAATCTTTTCCCCCCACTGGGTAACCGGTGGCAAGCGCAAGTTCGCGAAACTCGTTGCTCTTGTCAGAATAAAGCATTGCAAGGGCCTTGTTTGCCTTTTTGACATCGTAGCCGTCAAGCGCACTTGATCCCTTCACGGCTGACCTCATGCTTTCTCCTATTTTAATTTGTAGGGTATCAGTAGCCGTCTCCCCACTTTTGCAATACGGTGTGGTATTTACCGATAGGTTTGTTTCCGGGCAAGGGCAAGGTTAGAACGTGAGGATCATCTCCCTTTTTCCGGTATTGGCCTTGGCAGCCTTTGCGTCACATCCGGCCCTTGCGGACGTGGACAGCATGACAATCAAAATAGCCGGGGGCAGCGAGGCAAGCCAAGACTGCGTTGCAGCAAAGGACTGCTATGATCCAGGCATGGCAAATGTACCTCCAAGGACGATAGTAACATGGACTAACATGGATACCACTGCCCACACGGTTACAAGCGGGGACCCTTCCGGTAGCAGCATTGGCTCCGTGTTTGACAGTGGCCAGATACCGCCCGGCGGCACATATTCCTTCATGTTCATGAGTTCCGGCACGTACCGGTATTTCTGCACGATACACCCGTGGATGACTGGGGAGGTATTAGTCGGAGGCCACACCGCCCAAGCTGGTGTCGCAGTGCCAGAATTTGCTGGTTCCTCTGCAGTAGTGCTTGCGGCCTCGGTCCTTTTTGCCGCCGTCCTAGGCAGGAGAGCACTAGGATTTTAGGCCCTTGGAAAGATCACGCTGTGCAGGACACGGTCCCAGAGTGGCTGGACTTAGGGCTGTTTTGGCGGCAGGTAGCTGTTCCAGGTTGCATTGATAAAGTTAGTCGCAGTATCATTTCCCAGATAGTAGGCTTCACTGTAGACTTGGTCGGGAAACAGCCTGTAGGTGCCATTGTATTCAATTACGGTCACTATCGGTATCACATTCTGGTCTATCTTAAAGTCCTGAGGGTCAAGATTGTAGAGGTCGCAAGTCTTGAGGAACCTAACGTACTTGTCTGAAAAATCGACAAAGCATGTTGTTTCAAGGTTCCAGTGCGCCACCTTTCCCATGTATACTGTAAAGTTGCCTGCATTGACTGGCAGTCCTGTGATGGTATTGGTAAGTGAGGTCGTGGTATTTCCCGACGTGGTCATCGTTGAAGTATAAGGATCCACAGTATAGACTGATGATGCAAGCTGCTTGATGTAACCCTGTTTGGTCACGGTGACGTCAATCTCGTATGTTCCCGGGGTAGCAGGTATAGCCGATTTATACTCGAACTGGCCCTGATTGTCGGTGGTCGTCGTTACTGCCTCGGAACCAAATATGATGAACACCTGCGCGTCTGCCACCGGCCTATATGCTTGGTCTGTGACATTGCCAACTATTACAGGATACTCGCCCTGCATTATAGGGTCCTTCAGTGGCTTTACGTTCACAAGCATGCTGTATGTCAGCACGGAGTGAGATGCCTGGATACTTGAAAATCCGATTATTGCGACTATGGCCATCGCAGAGAAGGCGGCAATATGGGTATGCTTCAACCCTCGATACTTTTTGTAATCATTGTTAATCAGCGAAATCTAACTTTTTTATCAATTGGCTCAGAATTCTTTAAGGGAACCCGGCATGCATGCCATTTGCTGAATAGTTATATGAGACATGGGCATTATTCTTTCCAAAAATAAATCCTAGTTGCAAAGCATACGCTTGACACATCTTGGGTTATCACT
>JAGWHF010000029.1 GCA_028866895.1 Nitrososphaerota archaeon | reverse complement strand
GAAGAAACTGGCTGATACCCCAAACAGGGCTGGACAAGGAAGGCAGATAACGGCTAGCAACTCTTTCAAATGATTCACCAAGCTTCCAGCGGCGGCTCAGTCCCTTGGGGTTTACATTGCTGAAGACACGCAGAATCCTTTTGTCCTGGACGGGCGACGATGGAAAGCTATCGACATGCAATCGCGTATCGTCTTTTCGCCACGAAGTAAGCCGCTCGGCAATCTCCACAGGCCTGAAACTGGTTCTCGACTGAATTAAGCCCGCTTTGTAATGCGGCAACACATTAAACAGCAACTCATTACTGTATATAGCGAAACGGTGCATCATGGACTGTAAATGTCTAATTTCCGCTGCACCGGCACTGCTCCCCCGCAACTTTCCTGTCGAAATATCAAAGCTGACATTCTTACTCTTCCCTGCGATCTTAGGAGACAGGAACGGAGCCTCGTCTTCTCCTATCGTGAAACCGAGTCGCGGCAAGAACAAGACCCCCCCTTCTTCAAGTTCGTATAGTGCATGCTCGTGGATTGCGGACGAGCACGCCTGGTTCCAGTCCGCGATTGGGATATTGATTATCTTAGTCATAGTTTATCTCAGGTTTATTATCACAGACTGCATATACCACATTGATAATGTTCTCAAAAAACAATGTCGCTTATTTCCCTAAACTGAAATTTGAATAAAGCGCAAAGTAAAACAACTGAGCTTCCAACCCTATCGGATGACTTGTAAAATTCCGTAACGTAGTGTTTCATGTTGGCGGGCCATGATCAATAAGTAGAAATACTTACTGCGGTAAGGATACCGCCAAAAATAACTTCCCGAAATTACCGGTCTTGAGGGAGAGCTCGGTAATTCCAGCGTGGAAGATGTTCATCGAAATCGATTCGCATATTTTCTATGAAATCCGCGGCACATTTTTTCCCTGTCTCGTAAAAGCCGGTCAAAATCGCCACGGTGACTTTCAAGCCAGTCGTTGTTTTGGTCTTTTCCATCAATTGCTTGGCAATGTCGACGGTATGAAAGACCACGCCCTGGCAGGCACGGGTGATGTGTGGAAACAAGCGATGTTCGATCGGATTGTGTTTTGAGCAATAAGGCGGATAGTGCGCGATGCGAATTTCCAAGCCCAACAGTTCGGCCAAAGCCTGCAAGGCTTCCTTGAATACGTGGCGATTGGCGGCATTGCTACCGCCGCCATCGCATTGGATTAACAAGCGCTTGGCATTAGGATAGTGGTGCCGGCCCTGCCGTTGCCACCAGAGCGCAATGCTGTCACAGCACAATTCGCTAGTATCGTGGCTGGTGTTGAGGTGCATGGCGCCTTCATTCCGGGCCACATCATAGATGCCATGCGGAATCAGCTTGCCAAGGCCGGCACTCGGAAAATCATGATCCAGCGTCTCGACAGTGGTTTGCGTATGGGTATGTCCTTCGCGGGCGAAGTCTCCGATCAATTCTTTCTTTTTGGTGTCGATACTGATCACGGGGTCTCCGCTGGCCAAGTATTCCGCCTTTAGGCGAGCGATGTTTTCAAATTGGGCATTACGGTCGGGATGTGCACCCATCGACTTTTTCTTGCGCGCCTTGCGCTGACCCAGGCCGTGTTTTTTCAACAGCTTACGGACCGTATGGCGACTGGCCGGCGTGCCCAGCTCCTGTAAACGGCGGCTGATTTCGCAGCGCGATAGATTGGTCCATAGCACGCCTTCGCGCATCGGGTCGCCGGCGGTGAATTCCGCCAGGATTTCGAGGAAGTTCATTTCCAGTTGGGGCTTCCGCTCAATCGCTGTTTTCCGGCCACCGCCTTTTTTTTCGGACCCGATCCGATGCCGGATCATCGGTCAAGTCTAATTCCTGCAGGCCCCGCCGGATCGTCTTCGGGTCTATGTCGAAGAGCGTCGAGATATAGTCAATGCCGCCATGACCCAATTTTGTGGCTTCTATGCCCGCATAGCGGCGCTTGTCTTTTTCGGATAACGTCGCAAAAAGGCGCTGCATTTTGGTTTCAATGACAGAGTCGTAACTGGTCATGGCGTTTTCAATTTCCCATTAGTCAAAGACATGTATTATCCACGCATTACCAGGCAATGGCCTCATCAATTCAGGGAAATTGTTTTTGGCGGAATCCTTAGTTAAATCACCCCCGGCAAAGCCGGGGGCTTATTATTGTTAGCCCCTCAAAGGGGCATGTTCATGAATCGCCTAAAGGCGATTACCTATTTCCAAAGACTGAGTTGTTCATAATGCTCCTCTTCTTTTTCTTGCTCCCTTATATAGGCCTTAACAACTTCTTCATCCAGTCCCACCGTCGATACAAAATATCCTCGGGCCCAAAAATTTTCTCCTGTAAAGTTTTTGGTTTTCCCCATAAATTGCCTTGCTATGGAAATGGCAACTTAAAGTGGACCCCTAGGTCCAGACAAATATTCATAGAGTTTAAGATAGAGTCCTGTACACATTACAGCTGGATGGCGCTGTCCCAATTCTTTCTATACGGAGTATGGTACTCCCCATCGTCCCAACCAAATTATTCAAAAAATAAGTCATTTTCTTTTTCATTTTAATCAGTTGTTGTTATTGCGCCGCAGGCATTTTGATATTCCATGACGTTTGCTGCGGCGGAATGTGGTCAAAGGGTAAGCGTGTAGCCGTACCACATCGTCAGCCAGTCGCCGCTATGATTTAATCCATGTTATTGAGCGGTAGTAGCTCGTCGATGCGGCTGTTGGGCCAGGTGGGGAGTTTTTCCAGAGTGTCTTTTAGCCAGGCTGACGGGTCGAGGCCATTGAGTTTAGCGGTGCCAAGCAAGGTTTGAATAACCGCCGCTCTTTGCCCAGCGCGTTCTGATCCGGCGAACAGCCAGTTCTTTTTGCCCAGTGCAATGGGGCGAATGCAGTTTTCCACCGGGTTGTTATCGATAGGTAAATCGCCGGTTTCGGCGTAACGGGTGAGCGCGGCCCAGCGTTTCAAACCGTAGTCAATGGCTTTGGCCGTGGCGCTATTGGGTGCGGTGC
>JAGWHF010000028.1 GCA_028866895.1 Nitrososphaerota archaeon | reverse complement strand
ATGACGGGCATGACACCCTTGATCAGGCCCATGTTGACCAGCTTCTCGTATCGCTGCTTGACAGTAGGGGTGGTTACGCCTGTCTCACGTGATATCTGTCTGAAGGACTTTCTCCCGTCCTTGATGAGGGACTCTAATACTGCAATATCCGTATCGTCTAACCTGAATGGCATGACAAAGGTTACGTCTCATGGATGTATATCTTATACACTTTACAATTGTAAAGTCTCATAGTTAAGTAAATGTCAGTGGTATATTATGATGATATCATGACAGTGGAAGCAGCCAAGCAAGAGGAGCAGACCAGACGTACGGTGTTGAAGATAGGAGGCATGCACTGTGCAGGATGTGTCAACTCCATTCAGAAATCTGTATCAGAGGTGCCAGGAGTAAGCAAGGTAGAGGTTAACCTTGCCACTGAAAAAGCTACACTAGAATTTGATCAATCAAAAGTTAGACTTGAAGATATTGAAAAAACAATTGGAGAGATAGGCTACAAGGTAGTTTATGAAAAATTGACTTTGAAGCTTGGCGGAGTTTCTGATTCCACAGATGCGGAGAGACTTGAACAAAGACTGCATCAGGTCGATGGTATCAAATCAGCGTCTGTCAATTATGGAAGTTCGCAAATTAATATAGAATACAACTCTGCCCTTCTCTCTCTTGTAGACATTAGAAAGAAGATCACAGAACTAGGATATGAAATACTTGGCGAGGATCTTGGGGTATCAACACAGGATATAGAGGCAAGAAAGCTCAAGCACCTGTTCATAATTGGAATTATTTTCGCGGTTCCCGTGATGTTATTTAGTTATCCCGAAGTTTTCAGATTCTTGCCAACTGCCGGAACAAACGTAGCAGCATATGGCATGTTTGTGTTTGCATCAGTAGTCCAGTTTGTTACAGGAAGCAGGTTCTATACGGGTGCGTTTAGAATCGCAAAGATGCGTTCTGCGAACATGGATACGCTTGTAGTGCTTGGCACTACCACAGCATATGTCTTCAGTGCGTTCAACACGTTTCCAGTTCCCAACTGGCACAGCATGTACTACGATGCTGCTGCTGTAGTCATCACCTTCATAATTCTCGGAAAATGGATGGAATTGAAAACAAAGGGAAAGACAAGTTCTATAATCAGAAAGATGTTAGAGTTACAGCCCAAGACTGCGAGAATTCGAAAAGAAAATGGCGAGGAGACTGAGATATCTGTTGAACTCATACAACCTGGAGATATCCTTGTAGTAAGACCTGGTGAAAAGATCCCAGTTGATTCTTCTGTTGTTCTTGGAACATCAGCGGTAGATGAATCAATGGCAACTGGAGAGTCTGTCCCTGTAACAAAAAAAGTAGGAGACGGTACCATAGGAGGAACTATCAACCGTGAAGGCATGATTCTTGTCAAGGCAACCAAGGTTGGCTCTGACTCGTTTCTCTCGCAAGTGGTGAAACTAGTTGAAGAAGCAATGGGCAAAAAACCAGTTCTACAAAAACTGGTGGACCGAATTGCGGGATACTTTGCATATGCTGTCATGATAGTTGCCCTGTCTACATTCATCATATGGTATTTTGCAGTGGCGCATGGAGTTGCAGCAGCTGCAATAATTCCGGCAGTTGCTGTTCTAGTAGTTGCATGTCCATGTGCACTGGGTCTTGCTACTCCAACTGCAATCATGGTTGGAATGAGCAAGGGTGCATCAAACGGAGTAATATTTCGAGGTGGTGAAGCGATGGAGCTTCTAAACAAAACCTCAGTTGCAGTATTTGACAAGACAGGAACGTTAACGAAAGGAAAACCACAGGTTACAGATGTTATAGAAATAAAAGAATTGGCAACAGTAGTTCATGCCAACAGTTCTCACAAAAACGTAATTTCAACGCTGGATCTTGCTGCAATTGCAGAAAAAGGCTCAGAGCACCCGCTGGCCAAGGCAATCGTATCGCATGCACAAGACCAAGGAATGAAGATAGATGATCCTTCATACTTTGAAGCGATTCCAGGACTTGGAGTGATATCAACTTATGACAATTTGAATTTGAAGGTAGGCAGTACTGCATTCATGCAAACCCAAAACATAGACATTTCATCTTTGAAACAGACAATCGATAAACTTCAGGAAGAAGGAAAGACCGCCGTGATAGTTTCTGCAGGAGACGCTGTACTTGGAGTAATAGGGCTGCTTGATATCCCAAAACAAGGAGCAAGAGAGGCAGTATCGATTTTGAAGTCAATGGGGATAGAGCCAGTCATGCTTACAGGAGACAATGAAAAGACTGCAAGAAAAGTTGCCCATCTGGTAGGTATAGAGAGAATTTTTGCAGATGTGCTGCCTTCTGGGAAGGTTGACGTTGTGAAAAAGATCCAGAACGAAGGCAAGAAGGTAGCAATGATAGGCGACGGAATAAACGATGCGCCGGCTCTTACTGCCGCCGATGTGGGGATTGCAATTGGATCCGGTACAGATATTACAATAGAGGCAGGCAAGGTGATACTTGTCAGGGACGACATTCGTGATGTTGTCACTGCAATCGAAATAGCAAAGAAGACTGTGGGCAAGATAAAGCAGAATCTGACCTATGCCTTCATGTACAACGCTGTCCTCATACCTGTAGCCGCAGTCGGATTGCTGTATCCAGCACTTGCAGGGGTTGCAATGGCTGCAAGTTCTGTTTCAGTTACCATGAGCTCGCTTGCCATGAAGAGATGGTCGCCAAGGAAAAGGAACGACTAATTTTTTACATTTGTAAACTATTGTATTAAAATATCATTGATTTTCACATAAGGCATGTTTGGTTCTACAAAACATTGTACTATTTGCGGAATGGATGTCAAAAAGGAAGCAAGCGTCAAGAGGTTTGGCAAGTATTTCTGTTCTGATGAACATGCACAAAAATATGCAGATGTGCAGATGACAAGACAGCAGAAGGACAATGACCGAGGCGGCGGTTGTTGCTGTTAGGTTCACAGGATAAAACTGATTTCCAATCCTCAGATATTTTGAACTATGGCCGAATCAGAATAGGAGATCTTTGTCCGCATTG
>JAGWHF010000027.1 GCA_028866895.1 Nitrososphaerota archaeon | reverse complement strand
TGGTCGCGGCTCGCCAGATGGGAACAATGGTCGCCACGGTATAGGGAACCACGGTCAGAAAAAACAGCGTAGTCAGCTGTTCCAGATTGACAAAAGGGGTCAGCTCGAAATTGGGATAAAGGCTCGACCAGCCTTTAAGCGCCGGTTCGAACACAATGGAACCGGTAAAAAAGACGTGCGCGTAGGCCAGAATCACGCCGGTAAAAAATGCCGTCAGAGAAACTACGGCCCCTTCCCAGAATTTCATCTGGATGACGTCCGAGGTTTCCCAGCCCACGGCCTTCAGAATGCCGATCTCCCGTCTTTCACCTGCGCTCAGCCCCGAGGCCTTGTCCCAGGCGAAAATAACGAAGGCAAGCACGGCAGCCGAGAAAATAACGATCATCATGCCGCCTCGCCAGTTAAAGATGGAGTCATAGGTTCTCAGAATCTCAACCCGGCTAATCGGCCGGGCTTCGGGCAGGGTTTTCCTAATTTTGGACGCCACCATTTCCACTTCACTGGGATTGTTGACGGCAACGGTCACATCGGTCACATAGCGGTTGTCGATGCCAAAGAGTTTTCTAAAGTCTTCCCCGGTAATCAACAGCAAATCGGAGGAGACCAGTTCGGATTGTGAAGCCAAATGCCGGCAATCCTGAGGTTCAACACGCTGCCGTCAAAGGCTCGAAACGGCATGTAGTCGTCCTTGCCGATATCGCGAAGACGGGCAATGCCGTTGCCGGTGATCAGGGTTCCAGGTTCAAGCACGGCGCCGCCCAGTTCAAATAGAGGTTTTGACTTATCAGCCTGCTGGCCGCCGGATTCGCTAACGACCACAGTGGTTTTGGCGGATGGCCTGGATTTGCCGGAAGTGTCTCCGTTGGCTGGCGGAACGAGCAACGTGTAATTGGCGCTTACAAGGCCATCGTAATAATAGCCCCATAACCGGCTTTCGACGGCAGCCACCCCCCGGATTTTTTTAAGGGTGCCAATGTAACTGACCGGAAATAGATCATGCCGCCCGGCCACTATTTTTTGCACAATTATTTCCGGCGTGTCTTTTAATATGAGCGAGGCTTCTTTTTTGATTGAGTACGTGAAGAACATCGTCGAGGCCAGTATGAAAACGATGAGCGTATATAAAGCCAGCAAGCCAAAATTCTTCACCTTTCTGCGCAGTAGCGAAGAAATGGTGAAATCGATAATGTAACGTTGTTTTTCAATCCACTGTCTCATGGGAATTTTCTTATGCTTTCGGGTGGCTGGGTAAACGAACCGGACGGGAAATGTTCCAGGGACATGGGATGATCCTGAAATGCAGTGCCCAAATCGGCCTGGGACAGATTCCGGGTGTAGCGGGCTTCGGTGAAAAGGCACAGATCAGTCAGTTTCAGAATTTTGACCAATGCCGCCTTTTCCTTGAGAACTGGTTGCCGGGCGCTTTCGCTAAAAGACGCATGCACCAGCAGCAGGACCAATAAAACAAGCTCGCCTGTTATATATAAAAAAAATAAAGAGGAATATCTCATATCCATTAGACATCTTTCCTAAATACAGCCATAGCGCAAGTTAACAAGAGCCGCCACTAAATTCCATGTCAGCGAGTAATTTTTGTGCTTACCCCGATAAACATCTTTGACAATTCTGAAAATTTTGCATCGGCGGTTGACATGCTCAATAGAAACCCGCTGTTTTGATAGTGTCTTATTATGCGCTTTGTCTGCCACCGAAAGAGATTGTCCTTTTCTCTTTTTGACCGGCAGGGTCGAATTCTGATGGTGTTTGTGCATCCCTTGGTATCCCGAATCCGCCAACAACAGCGCATCGGGGTGCAATAATAGGCGGCTGTCTTTAAAGACCAAAAAATCATGCTGTTGGCCTTTACCCACCACCACGGAGAGGATAGCCAGCGTCAATACGCAGATCACGAGCTGGGCCTTGACCGTGTGGCGTTTTTTTTCCTGAGTAATACGCTTTCTGATTTTTGACAGGGCGTTCGATGGGCTGCTCAGAAACATCAATGGACAAGGTGGCAGCAGGATCTTCCAACAGTGCCTTGCGGTTGGGAAGCTTTTCGACTTTGGCCAATAGCCTTGCGGTGCGGGCATAAACCTTATGGCAATACGACTCGCTGATGCCGAAGACCGCCGCCAGATTTATCAGGGTCGGATAGTGGCGAAGGTAATAAAGTGTCAGCAACAAGCGGTCTTCCAAGACCAGCTTGGAGTCTTTCCGTCCCCGTCTTGTCAGCGGGTTGAGGGCTTTTTGTTCGTCCAGGTAAGCCGCCAGCTTCCTGTTGAGATGCAGGAAATCTTCTTGTGACAGACCAACAATCCGTATGTATTCTTCAGGTTTGTGGGTGGGCAGTTGGGCATAAGGGGTCATGGCTATCCGTGTTTTCTGAGAAAGGTCCGCTATTTTAACCTTATCAAGCTTACTCATATGCCGATTATTTAGGAAAGATGTCTATTGAAAACGCCCAGGGTACGGACATCATTAATGACACTCCGAGTGGAGTGCAGATGGAAGGGAAGCCTAACCGGTCAAGTAGCGGACGAGTCTTGAGGAAGCGGAAGAAACTTTCATTGAAGCGAACGCTATCGCGATCAAGGCATTCATGAACAATTTTTATGTAGAAATTAAAACCGGCTTGGATTTAGAGTTATTTAGAAGTTACGCATTGACGACAGCCTGAAATTCTGGGTTGAGATGTGCCATGGTCGGCATCAACGTGCCGATGAATCCCGCAATGACTTCATTGAAGAGGTTGCGTTGGACGCTATAACAGTGATCTATCAAGGACATGGCACTGAGCTTCTGGAGCTGGACATAGCCACAAAGGGCGGCAAACAGGTGATTTCTGATAGCGGTCTTGCTGCGCACTTGGAAATTCTCGATGTTGCAGACCTGCTTGATGGCGCGGTGGTACTGTTCGATATGCCAGTGCTTGTCGTGTTGTTCGAGGAAGGCTTTCCGGTCAAAGGAAGCAAGCTGGCCATCATCGGGCAAGAAAACCGCATAGTGGCGTGGCTGGTCTTTCAGCCATGTCCGAAACAGTTTTACGTTGCCGAAGTCCTTCAGCCAAACGGCCAGGCCGTCGTCGGGGATGTCGAGCTTTTGCACTTGCACCCAGTGGCCTTGGTCCACGGATACTGTACGGTTGCTTTCCACGGCGAACAGCCAACCCAGCCGGAGGTTCTTCACCCGCTTCAGGTTGTCTACGCCGCTGTACCAACTGTCGCCGGTCTGATAAGCGGGTTCCAGCCCCCAGGTCAGGACTTCTTCTTGCATCTCGCGGAAATAGTCGTTCTTGGTGTTGCCTTCCGATTTGTCATAGACGCGGAAGTTGATAGGCAAATGTTGCCCTTCGGTGTCCGTATAATACAGCGTGATGAGGTTGATGCCCTTCACGGAACGGTGGTGCTCGCCCGACCAGAAATAACCGACAAAGGCCAAATACTGGCTGTACGGCTTGTCCAGCACGCTGTCATCGACACTCAGCGTGCCGCCTTTCAGGTTCAGCAGGGGCGCTGATTCGTTGTATAAGTCCTTGCCCTCGTAGCGTTCCCGTTGCAGGAAACGGTTTGCGCTATCGTGGGAAATGTCCATGACTTCCGCCAGACGGCAACAACTGCCGTATTTGGGTTCGCCCAGCAAAAAACTGATGTACATCGGCAGAGTGCAACGGGCTGTAGTGGGGCGGGTGATTTTCCTT
>JAGWHF010000026.1 GCA_028866895.1 Nitrososphaerota archaeon | reverse complement strand
TGCATTTTCCGAGCTTTGGCGCAGGTCCAACCCAGAGCAGAACGACCTATGGGCAACAGAGGGTGACGACCTGAATTGAGATCAGGAAGAGGTGTGACTGATTGAGTAGACAGGAAGCTTCGTACCAGAAAAAAACGCAAGAACCAAATTATTATGAGATTCTAGGAGTTGCCCGAGATTCATCCTTTGAAGATATCAAGTCAAGATACAAATCTCTTGTCTTAAAGTTCCACCCTGACAGGGAAGGCTCGGCACTTGCAAAAGAGGCAATGGTTTCAATAAACAATGCCTACGAGGTCCTGTCAGACCCTCAAAAGAGAACAGGTTACAATGCAAGCTTGAACAAGCAAGATGTGGAAGAGCAATCAAACGAAATTCCACAATCAAAACGGGGAGTACTTCCTATCACAAGGATAAGCAAGAAAAGCATTGCAATAATTGCCATCACAATCTCGGCCTCTGTCCTTGCAGGATGCCAGGCCGAGGCCCTGTCCGGAGACGGTAGCCAGGTATCAAGAGCGTTTGTAATTGCCAACTCTCACTATTTTACTGCAATAGTGCAGGAGGCGCTTGCCACACTCCCACTCTTCATACCTGGTTTTGGCCTGGCATGGGGCGCGCTTGGTGGCTTTACACTTGGGCTTGCAGACAAGGCAGTACTAGCTACGATGCCGGCAATGCACGCAAAGGATTCAGGCCTTTTTCTTGCATATTTTTTCTTGGCATCTGCATTAAAGCTTGTAGCATATTATACCGGGATGTGCCGGAGCCTGACACTTCTAGTCTCAATTAGGAGAAAAAAGTTCAGCAAGCTTGACAGGATGTTTACCGAGGCTGACATTATCATCGCGGTAATCTTGTCCTCAATTTCAGGACTAGTCGAGCATGCAATGGCCAACATATCCTAGAGTGCCAAAATACTCGTACTGCTTGCAGATTCTCTAATCATCCTTGTATGCTGCTGCAATATTTGAAACACCAACTACCTTATACTCTACAAACGAAACGGGGCAACGCAAACCCGATGTTGGAAAATGCAGGTCCGAGCTTGTGATTTGTGACTGGTCGGCAGATATTGCAATTGGAATGAATGCGCACGAGTCTAACTGCAGCCAATAGATTCCCGTATCGTTTCGAGATGTAATCTCGTATGTAGCTACCAGACTTTCCTTGTGCGGCACAGTGTCAGGATTTGCGGTTACCTTGAGATTTTCCGTATGAATCTCCCCTGCAGTGGTTCCGTTGTAAGGTATTGTGTTAAGTTCAGCGTCTATGTCCGGACTCAGGTTGGTATAATTGACAAGTATTTTTCCCGTAGTATTTGGTTTTATGACATAGACAATCTGGCCATTCACTGGGAGGGCGGCCCATCCACGCAAGTAGAGTGGACCGACATGGTTTGTCTCGATGCATGCAGGAGAATGGTCCTCTGCCCTATAGACCAACTGTGTTCCCGTTATGCAGGCAGTATCCTTGATGGGATACATTTCCTTCCACTGCTCAAGAGGGGGCAGTCCGCGGTATGTGTAGTATACAGGCGACTCTGTAAAGCAGCAGCCCACGCCCTTGAAATAAAATCGAGATTCCACCAGATTGTGCGTCCCCGACGTTATTGATGCGAGGTAGTTTCCGGATGATGCCCAGAGAGGACTGTATGGATGAAAGGCCTGCGAGTATGTTCCGTCAGGCTCTGGCATTGGCTGGGAAGCCGCCACGCGCTGGCCGCTGGGACCGTACACCTCAAGCAGGATGTACCTTGAGAACATCTTGTGGACTGTACCTGAGAAAACTATGGTATCAGAGCTTGCATTGAAGGTTTCATTGACCGAGGCAAACGGAGAAGGAGGCAATATGGTCAACAGGCGGTCATAGTCAATCTTCGGAGTACCAGGGAGAAGGCAGGAGACTGGCGGGCGAGGATACCCCGGGGGCTCGTCATTGAGGGTGTACTCTGTCACGTTTGTCACCTCTAGACCTGCATCAAGCCTTACATCCAGCAGGTGGTCAAAATAACAATAGCCATGATTCAAGTAGAGTGCATAGACCAAGTCGTACACTTCGGCCGTTGTATTGCCCGGTCTTTCTTCGCTTGGTCCCATCGTGGCTCTTGCAAGCAGGTAATGGTCGTACCTGTCAGCCTTTTCTATGAAAAGCGTGCTGTTTTGCGCAGCTGACATTATTTTTTGCATGTCTATGAGAGGAAGTGCATGATCATCAGGCTGGGACCCGCTAGCTACTTGCAAAAGCGGGGGACTAATCACTAATATTGATACTGTCATGGCAACAATTGTAATTATTGAAAAATGTAGGGTTTTCATTTTTTAATCACTATCCTATAAAAGACAATCAATGATGTAATGCCAGTTAGTAAAACAGGAATTGCAAACGGAAATTCTGGTACTGGTATGGTGTTTTGCTCTGCGAAAACCCACTTGCCACCGTCAAACTGCCATGTTCTACTATCATTTTCTATGTCAGTTAGCGGTGGAGAAAATGCTGCATAGTTCTTTCCATTATACATGTAGGAAACTACCATTGACATGTTTGTCTGGTCTAATGAGAGTGGTTCGTCCACAGGGTAAAATCCATACGTGCATTTTTGGTGTGGACCTAGAGTCAAGGTTGTTGTAGGTATGCCTTCTTTTCCCCAGAAACCAGACCCCCTGTCTATAGTAAGGCTGTAAATCTGTATCTGCACTGTCTCGTTTTGAGTGTTGTACAAATCAAACCATTGCGGCGTGCCCACAGGGATTGATAGATTTGCACAGTTCAGATTTGTGCCACTTGTGCGTTGGTGTATGGGTTCACAATAACTACTTCCAATAAAGTACGCACATTGTATATTGTAACCTCGAACTATGCTCGTTGAACAAGTATAGGTGTTAGAAAAGCCAGGCTTGTCATAGCATGTCTGGTTATCAGGAAGGATTACAAATGCACTGTCAAGCTCCACCTGAGAAATTATCACTGGAGGATTCTCATTTCCTGTAAAAGTTTGGTTTGATATCTGATTGTCTGAACTTACAAGAAACTTGACAGCGTTATGCAAAACCGTAATTCCAGCTTGTGGATTTGTGTGTCTTGTAAAGGTTGTTACAATCTGGTCCTTGTGCAGTCTAGAATGCCAGGTGCCTTTCGTGCCATTTGGAAATATCTTGGTGCCATTCGTGAAATACTCTTGAGAGTCAAGGGGGCCGCTGATGGTGGACCAAATATTGTCCCTGACTGCCAATGTTTCATTGGTGTTGTCTGGAAAGTGAACTTGTATGTATTGTAGAGGATTGAATGGCATCGGGGCTGAAAGGCATTTTACACAACCGGGAATCGTAAACGATACGCCTTGGAAGGTTATCGTTGTATCGTTTGAGACAATCAGGTCAGATGGTGCGCTGTGTATAGTTATGAAATCGTATGTCCGGTTGGCAATCTCAACCATTCCGCTGTCGTTATCAATTCCTTTGTAAGAGCCATAGAAATGAATCATATTGTCTTCTGTGACAAACTCGCCAACTGTAAGATCTTTGCTTGCTCTCTTTTCTCCGTAAGTGACGATGAGTGTGTACTTGCCTGTTTGGTTGATCATTGGAACATTCTCGCTGTTTTGTTCCACGTAGTAGACCTTTGTGGTGCCCTTGTATCCGTTTGGAGGCAGGTCGTCATCATACCAGACAGTCTTGTTTTGTTCGTTTATGATTGATGCAACTGGATAGAGGCCATTCTCGTTTTCAATCTCGACAAAAAACGAGATTGGTTCTCCAACCCCATACACGTTTCTGTCCATTCCGATTGTCAAGGATGAGTCAGCATTGGCAGATTGGAAATACATCAGAGTTGCTGTAATTGTTACCATGACTGCAATACTTGTTCCAACAGTAATTGAAAGATGGAGCGGTTTCAATTTAAAACCGCCTGAAAGTCTTCAACCTTGAGCACCTTGGTAAGGCCGACGTCTTCAGTCACGCGGATGTTTCTTGTGCCGTTTTCGCTGTTTGCGGTAAACATCACCTCGATGCCCTTCCAGTACGAGTCGCACGACTGGGCGGGATACAGGTCGTTGTAAAAGTCCGTGTACGTCACACTTCCGTACTGTCTTACCTTGGATTGAAACTCGGGTGAGCTTTTCGCAAGTGCAATTGCCCTTGTTACGTTTACAGAGCTTGTGATCTTTGCCATCTGTGTTCCAAATGTTTCTGTGCAGTTGAGTTTGATAGCATGCAGGATGGGAAACTCTGCCGATGCAAACTGCGACGAGCTTGTCCCGTTGCTCTCATATGAGAATCTCACCTGGGCATAGGCATAATCAGGACCTGTCTCATTGTATACAGTGTTTATCTTCTCGCTCTGAACGTGCGCACTTTCATGAGGCCCAAGCACATACCGTGATTCGGCTAGACAGTGTATGCCGCCAGTACTGGTCTGGATGTTGTCAAACGTAACAGAGAGAGGCGAAGCACATCCTCCATAGTATGTGATTGGCGCATCTTGGTTATTTGTCACATTGGCATTAACACAAAACGACATCCCAAGTATGACAGGTTGCAGTGATGCAGTCACATTGTTCAGCTCTACCGATGGCTTTGCCATAGCAGAGACACCTACTGGACCCTTTGCCCAACCCCACTCA
>JAGWHF010000025.1 GCA_028866895.1 Nitrososphaerota archaeon | reverse complement strand
GGCTATTAATTTTTTTCAACAAATCGGCGGGTTTAAACGGTTTTATCATATAAGCCGTTATGCCCGCCTCAATTGCCTCTTTTACCTTACTGGTTTCTGATGAAGACGTTAGCATAATGAAGGGGGTTCCCGCCAATTTGGGTTCTTCTTGTACCGCTTTAAAAAATTCTATCCCGCTCATCACAGGCATGTTCCAATCACAGACCACGATATTAACCTTGACTTTTCTCATCAGTTTTAGCGCCTCCTGTCCATCCGGCGTATCAAAAACGTGAGCAAAACCGGCTTCTCGTAAAATAGCCTTGGTCAGACTACGCATGGACAAGACATCGTCGACAATCAGGATTTTACTCTGCAGGAGTTCTTTAGCTATATCCATTGTTGTTCCAGCTGCGCTGTTAAGTATCAGCAAATTTTATAATAATCCCCAGCGGGGGCCAATTGTAGTCTTTTCCAAAAAATTGGATTGAAGACTGTGTGTAAATCTATCGGAAAATGAGTCCGGAAAGAGTTTAAATTTCTTTCTTGACTGTAAGACATATCAATATAATCGAAAATATCCTCTTTGGCCTCATCTTTGGTTCGCACTGCCAAACGGCGATCAATAAGCTCTCTTTTACCAGCGTGGCCCTTATCTGCTAAGCCATTGACCAGCCGGCCATTTGCCGGAAAAACAGATTGATGACCGCAGCTAAGTATAGACATATTTTCAGCGTATGAATTTTTAGAATGCGTGTCCGGCATAGTTTCTCGACTTCATTTTTTCCCCTCAGATCAAAATTGGTCAGGCCTAAGCGATTTTATTTTTTTGAACTTAATTCTACTTTGTTAGATTAACTGACCTGTACAGAAGGCAGGATATTGTGTATAATAAGCTATTGTTTTATATATGTTAATTACGATAATGACGTGAAAATACCAGAACCTCGCTTATTCACGCTCTTCAAGGGCTACCAGAGGCGCTTAACGCGCATTTGGTGTCTTTTTCATCTTTTTTTGTGTCGTCCACCCGCGATGCCACAGCGACATTTGAGGGCTATATGCGCGGATTATTCCAATCCGAAAGGGCCAACATGCTACGCATGAGCGAAGTCAATGAGGTTGACCACCAATCCATGCAGCACATGTTGACAGAAGGATGCGTTGATTGGCAAGGGTTTAGCCGACAGATTGCTCAGGAAACCAACGCGCTGTTGGGCGGTACTGACGCGGTATTGATTTTTGACGAAAGCGGCTTTGCCAAGAAAGGCGAGGCATCTGCCGGCGTTGCCAGACAGTGGAATGGCCGTTTGGGGAAAGTCGATAACTGCCAGGTAGGCGTATTCGCGACTTTATGCCGAGGCGACATGGCCACGTTGATCGATGCGAGGCTCTATTTGCCGGAGGACTGGTGTAACGATGACGAACGTTGCAAAAAAGCCGCGATACCGGAGGATAAACGGCTGTTTCAAAGTAAAACGCAGCTGGCGTTGGCGATGCTTAAAATCGCCCAGCAGCGTGGTATTCAATTCGGCTACGTCGGCATTGACGGAGGTTACGGCAAGGAACCGGCGTTTCTGCGTGGCGTCGATGCACAAGGCTGCAGGTTTGTAGCGGATGTCCATTGCGATCAAACCATTTATCTGCAAGACCCGGAGCCGCTGGTGCCCGAGTGGTCAGGTCGCGGCAGACAGCCAAGCCATCGTAAACCTCAATCTGCTCCGCAACGCGTTGATCAATGGGCGGCCGCACAGACAGCTGATGCTTGGCAGCGACTGACCTTGCGTGAGGGCGAAAAAGGCTTATTGATTGCCGATTACCTGCATGCCCCTGTTTGGGTTTGGGATGGTGAAGAAGAACAGGCGCGCTGTTGGCATCTCTTGGTGCGCCGGGAAGTCGGTGCGGACAGTATCTCTCACTATTGTTTATCGAATGCGCCGCTGGATACGCCCTGGCAAGAGCTGGCACGAGTGCAGGCGCAACGCTTCTTCATTGAACATAGTTTTCGGGAGGCGAAAAGCGAATGTGGCATGGCCGATTACCAAGTCCGCCGCTGGGATGCCTGGCACAATCATATGGCTTTGGTAATGCTGGGAACGCTATTTCTGGTTAAACAGAAAAAAGCGGGCCGCCAACAGTGGCCTATGCTGTCATTCAACGATTTGATCACAGCGCTACAGCATCTACTCCCCCGCAGACAACTCACGGCTGAAGAACTGGCGGACATTATCAGCAAGCGGCACTATCTACGCCGAAAGGCCAAGGAATCACACGCCAGACGGTCTCAAGTGGCGCGTGAATGAATCTGACAAAGTAGAATTAGGATTGCAAAATCCGTTTATGCGGCAATATAGCCGTATTTTTTTAGTGTTTTAATCCAGCGCGGCGCGTTACGCTGGACAGAGAGTTTTTCATAATCAACGGTGGCATCCCGGTAATAATCGCCCCGTTCGATCAATAAAAAGACAATCTTTAATATTTTGTGAGCTAATGCAAAGATTGCTCGCTTTCGCCCTCGTCGAATCAATAATCCTTTGAACATATCCTGTAGCCGACATTGCGTTCGACTCGCCGCATTGGATGCCTCACATAATATGCGGCGTACGTAAGGGTTACCTTTGCGGGTTTTGCCGGTTTTCTTCTTGCCCGCTGATTCGTTATTGCCTGGGCAAACACCTGCCCAGGAAGCTAAACGTTCAGGTGTGCCAAAAGCACTCATATCATCACCAATTTCCACCAACAACAAAGCGGCTCCGGCTTCATCCAGCCCGGGGATGGTTTGTAGACTCCGCAAAATAGCTTGATAAGGCGCAAGCCCTTGCAATAGTGCTTGACGGAAAGTCTCAATCCGGGCTTCAAGTTCGTCAATGTGCGCCATCAGTTCGGTGAGTACGAATTGATGAGAGGGGCTTAAGTCACCCGCTAACGCATCCAGAAGCTCTTCTTCGCTGGCTTTGAGGCGATTACTCGCATACTTTAACACCTGCTCAGGCGATTCTCCGGCTAACAGGCCTTTAATCATTGCCTTTGCTGATTTGCCGTGTATATCACTGACTACAACCCCTAAGCGGATACCACCATCGCTCAGGATTTTGTGCAGGCGATTCTTTTCACCTGACAGAATTCCCGTGAGTTTTTGCATCTGCCGGGCAATCAAGCGTAATTCCCGAAACACCGCCGGCGGCACAAAGCCGCCCCGTAATAACCCATTACGAGCCAGTATCGCTAACCATTGGGCATCAGCAAAATCGGTTTTGCGGCCTGGGACTTGTTTAACATGACGTGCATTCACAACCCAGATCGTTAACCCCTGGTTTTCTAAAGCGGCATAAGGGCTTTTCCAGTAAATTCCGGTACTTTCCATCACCACCAACTCCGGCTGGAAGGACACCACCCAATCTGCCATGGCCCTGCGATCACGTTTGAAGCCGCCAAACTCCTTTAATTCCGTGATGATCTCACCGGACTCGTTCTCATAAAGGATGCATACTGTCAATTTACTTTGGTGGACATCCAAAGCGGCAACACATCGGTAAATAGCTGTGAGTTCCATAATGACCTCCTAAGGTATAAACTTATCAATAGGGAGGCAGTAGAGGCAATGTCTGAAACCGCCAAAAGATGCAATACACCTTTGGCCTTATTACCATGCGATCTCTTACGATTCATTCCGGGGTACGGGTCAGCATTGCGGGTCACGTTAGGTTTCAGGATTAAATCTCTAAAAATTTGATCGACCTCGTTCCACTGCCTCCCGCACAGTATCTTTCATTTTCTGGGGTGATGAAAGCATCTTCATGATCGTTAGGATGATGCGGTGTTTGCGCTCAGTCAGGCGCAATGGCAATGGCTGGTGGCGGGCGTCGACTGGCAGCGATTATCGGCCGCCCCCAAAGCCGAATGGCAGGTTTAAAATGAGGCTGAAAAAGAGGGTCTAAAAGTCGGCAAAACCCAATAAAATCAAGACATTCACAGGGGGTTGGATGGTATCATAAACCCCATGAACCCCTTGGCCGAACTCGATCAATTAAACCTGGAACCCACCGCAAAAACCCACGTCGCGGCGATGATTCAGGCGCTGGTCGAGCAAGCCGCGCAGGATGCGCAAACCATTGCCAAGAAAGACGCCAGTCTGCAGGCCAAAGACGTCAAAATCGCCGCCCTGACGCACGAACTGGCTTACTACAAGCGGCATCCGCTTTAGTAACAAGAGCGAAGCTCTGGCGCCGTTGCAACGCGATGTGTTCGAGGAAACCTGGAACACCGACATCTCGGCCATCGAAGCCGAAGTCGAGCAGCTACAGGAGGACAGCTCATGCGAAACGATCACGCGCCCCAAACGCCCCCGTGCCGGTCGCCAACCTTTACCGCCTCACTTGCCGCGCATCGAACACCGTCACGAACCCGAATCCTGTACGTGTGGGAAGTGTGGAAAAGACTTGGTCAAGATCGGCGAAGACGTGACGGAGCAACTGGATGTCGAACCGGCCAAGTTCTTCGGCCATCGCCATATCCGTCCGCAGTACGCCTGCCGGCATTGCGAAACCATCACGGCGGCGCCGATTCCGCCGGCGGTGATCGATGGCGGCATGGCCGCTGTTGGTTTGCTGACCTGGGTCATGATTAGTAAATTCCTGGATCATTTGCCGCTGTACCGGCTGGAACAAATCGCCGCCAGGAATGGCGTGATCTTATCCCGCTCCACGCTGGCCGATTGGGTCGGGCGCGTTGGCGTGGCCTTGCAACCCTTGGCCGACCGCCTGGCTTGGCATCTATTGCAACGCGATAGCTTGCACGCCGATGAGACGCCTGTACCCCAACTCGATCCGGGCAACGGCAAAACCAAGAAAGCCTATCTGTGGGCCTACCGCAGCAACGACTTGCAACCCGGACCCAAGATCATCATCTTCGACTATCAAGCCGGTCGCAGCGGCCGGCATGCGCAACAGTTTCTACAAGACTGGCACGGTCACCTGATGGTCGACGACTATGGCGGCTATAAAGCCCTGTTTGCGGCTGCCCGCGCGCACCCGGAATCGCGTCTTCTGCTTGAGCCGTGTATCGAACTGGCGTGTTGGACG
>JAGWHF010000024.1 GCA_028866895.1 Nitrososphaerota archaeon | reverse complement strand
ATTTGGTGCTGGCTTGGCAGGGCGGCACGCCAACACCGGTCATTGCACGTCTCCGTGCCCTCAAGCTTCCGGTATTGGTGGTTGGCACGCATCAACTTAAGGACATCGCCAGCAACCTTGAACTCATCGGCAAGGCCACTAGCCATGAAGCCGAGGCGCATGCCGCCGCGCAAACATTTCTTGCTGGATTGGAAAAGCTGCACAAGCAATATGCCGGCCGTAAACCGGTGCGTGTGTTCTACGAAATTTCCAGCGAGCCGCTTTACACCGTCGGCGGAACGCAGATCATCAGTCGCATGATCGAACTTTGTGGCGGCCATAACATTTTTAGCGACATTACTGCGCCTGCTGCGCCGGTGAGTTTGGAAGCGGTGCTCGCGCGCGATCCACAAGCCATCGTCACCGGCAGCGACGCTGGTACCGCCGCGCGGCTCAAGGAATGGCAGCGCTGGCCGCAGATCAGTGCTGTCAAAACCAGCAGCCTGTTCAGCATTTCCGGCGATTTTCTGGCTCGCGCCACACCGAGGATTTTGGAAGGTGGGCAGCAGCTTTGTGAAGATTTGGAGAAGACAAGAGTACGGTTCAAGGAGATTTCTGGCTAAGTTCGACCCTAACCGGCCGGTGGCGACCGTCCGCTTACCGGAAGAGTGATAGGGACCTTCGGTGACGCGATTCTTGAACCCGGCTTGGTATATTTTTTATGGTGGGGAACCAAGAGTGCGTCGACGCTTTGAGAAGAGGACTGCGGTGTTGACACGACGGTAACCGTATCTATGTCAATGCCAATTGGGCCCTGGCGAGCCATTCCATATTTGAGGTTCCCGCAGGTACAAGAGGAGCTTCCTGCCATCACGCCCTGAGTAGGGGTTACCTGACCGTGTAAAGCCAAAACGTTCCATTGTCTTTTGTATGGCTTCATTTATTTTACTCGTGGTCGCATATACCGGCAGTGCCTCTGCTGGCGTCTATCCATGGCCTTCTACGTGCAACTGCGGTTTCAGATTGTGGAGACGCCCGGCTGAATTTGTTTGCAATTCCGCTTCACCCCAGCTAGTCCCAGGGATTTCCTGAGGTTTTCACAAATCTTGCTTAGGTACACTAGCAAATAAAATTCCTTGACTTCCATATTTATTCTGCTACACCTTCATATAGAGATGTGGGACTTTGCAGAAAGTCAAAAAATAGGTATCCGAATACCTCTGCTCAGATTCAACGGCGCAGGACGAATTTGTTGTAAAACTAACAAACTTCTTTTAATCCAGACAAGCTGTCTTGTTGAAGGGAACGCACCATGGGCAAAACATTAATCACAGCCACCGCGTTATTTCTCATTGTTGCCAATGTAGGTCTTGCATTTGCCACAGATTCAATCCCCGGTGCGCGTGAATGGCAACAGATTGTTGTGACTACACGTGATCCACCGCTGCATAGCGTTTATTCTGGCCCCATGTTCCTGATCAGCGGCAACAAAAATGATCCAGGTAACGCGGTGTTTGGTATCTGGATGAAGGCTGAGTATAAAGATCCTCAGCCGCTAAATAATCACGGGTTTTACAAAGCAGAAATCATGTTGCTACGTTTAGATTGTAAAAAACATAACTACTCAATTATGCGAGATATAAAATTTGATCTGAACGGCAAGGTTCTAATAGATTCAACAAAACACACAAGCCTGAAGTACTTTAATATTAATTTCAGCGGTGATACCGGATTGTTACCACTCGACGTCGCAAATGCTGTAGTTGCCTCCTCGTGGGCCTGTTTCCCACCCGCTGAATGAACATTCAATTCAGCCTTACAAACAGGATGAAATCTCTGTATTGAGGAAAACTATCATGAAAAAAGGTATTCTATTTTCTACTTGCTTCTTGCTAATTTTTGGATCAAGTTTTTGTACAAGTGCATCAGCCGGACCTTTTGGCCAAGTTCTATGGCTCGTCTATGCGGAATCACCATCGTATATTGAAGATCAGGTCCAAGATGTCAATCCCAACTATACAGGCGATCTGTTCGTGTGTTATGACGCCGATACATTCGCGCTTATCAACTGTACTTATACAATGACACTGATGGGTCAGGAAACCCAAGCTGACCCAGAGGTAGGCTTCAATCCACCCCTAACCGACATAGAACTTAACGGCGGGCATGATCCTAAATATCACCCTCAACCTCAGCCTTCTTATATACAGGTAGTTCCCAATGCGAATGTTCTCTTGGTTGACCCGAGTAGTGGTGCGTATACTAGACCTGATCCGCTTACTGTAGCTGGAAACAGTATGATGGGATCGCTCTATGGATGGAGCGCGGTTGAATTTGCAGTCTCCGATATTGCGGGTTCTGATTGGGTTGAGATCAATATTCAGTTTCCATTTGGTTACATCTGCGTCGATACTTGCTACACATACAATAGCGTCCGCATTCACGAAACAGACCTGATTGGTTTATTCACTGACGACATTCCGGGTGCAACGGCCTTTGAACTCTTACCGCCGACTCCTCTCAATGATCCGACTGTAGCGTACATAATAGTTCGCAATCCAAAACATGATCCTGGCCACGGGAATGACAGCATAAATGGCGTCAATCAAACTAACGAAAGCGATCAAGACCTTGCAACTTGGGGAACACCATATACGATCCAACAGCTTTTGAAAATTGCTGACGAATATAAAAAATATACGTCTTGGCATGGGATATTAAGCGTCAACGATATGAGTCTTCCCGAGGGAGGTCTATTTGATATTGGGGATAATTGGAATGTACCGCACCAAGACCACAGATTGGGTAGGGCATTCGATGTAAATCAGACAGATGGAACTGGGAATTCATCTCCTTGTACCCCTAATGGAACATTTCTGTTAGACATCGCAGAAGAACAAGATCTTGTGCAATCCGTCGGCGGGGTTAATCCGTATACAGCGCTCCCTCCGGTATTCTGTGAATCCGGGGGAAGATATCATCTGAATATCAATGTCTATGTGCCGGAACAAATTCAGGCGCTACCGCCGGCGCAGTGAGGTATCTCCTATGAAATCCCTTAAGCAATTACAGTTCTTGTTATTGGCCGTCCTTACACCCTCATACGCGCTGGCTAACCCGCCCCAGCTTGGAGTTGTACCCATACCGGTCGTGCAGAATATCAGTGTTCAAACCAGCATCGTTCCGCCACCACAAGGTCAATTCTATGGGCTCTATACTTACATCTACACAGTAACCAACCCGGTCAAAAATACTGGAAGCATAAGAAAAATACTGATCGACATGAAGGCCCCGCTGACCTACATGGAAATAGATGGCTCAAGTCTGACCTTACCGCGCGGGGGTGAAGGGGATATCCCTTTCGACACTGTACTTCAGCAAATTTCAAATCCGTCCTTACCAATAAATTTCAAAATCATCGCGTTCGGAATAATCGCTCCGACAAACTGGATAGGGACGTTGACGGTGAATGGTGCAGGCGGGTGGGCATCAGCGGATGGCGCACAGTTAGTCGCACCCGGCGAGAGTATGGGTGGTTTCAACATGATTAGCGCTGGAGTACCTACGATCAAAATGATGCAACTCATTCCAAACTGGATTTTGGATCTGGGATCTGGTAGTGATCCGACACAAGCTCAAGAAATTCAAGCACTAGAGGTACAACAATCACTTGTCGTGACTGTGCCAGTACTTGCGCCATCATCAGTAGCGACGGGCACCTTGGATCAATGGGATGAGTTGCAGAACGATCTCAATACAGCTATTTCACTAGGCTGGGTCTCAGATCCAACCCTTGCACAAACACTTAAAAACCAGCTACAAGCTGCAAGAACCGACATGGATGCCGGGAACTGGGACTTCACGACGGTACAAGCTCTTAAAGCACTATTAGCTACCGTAACAAGCGCTGCACCGGGTCAACTCACACAAGACGGCTATAATTTACTTGATCTTAACGTTACCGCGATGCTGACCGTTTATGGAAACCAAACCCCTCCTCAGCCACAACAGTCGCCCAAGCTCACAATCATTAGCCCGGCTTCGCTTATCACTACGGCAACTGTGGGTTCGACTGTTACAGTCACAGCGCAAGTTGTGGACCAGGACAAGAACGATGCGGTGATATCAAATTATAATGTAGTGTTTAATGTAGATACCGGACCGAATGCCGGTATTTCTGCTACGGTACCCACGGACAGTAATGGTGATGCATCCATTAGCTACACAGGTAAAGGTGTAGGCACCGACAGTATCTCCGCACTCCTTGGTAGTCCGGCCTCTAGTTCGCTTGTCAAACCCCTTACCCGAGTAGTAGCAACGAACACCGCAAGCATAATCTGGTCAGGAGGTCCAGATTTAATCGTTAGTGAATTCACGCCACCGTTAATGAACTGGGATGGACATTCAACAGTACACATAACAGATACTACAAAAAATATTGGTAACACCCCTATCGGCGCGTCAACCACAATATATTACTTATCATCTACGACCCCAGTAAATCCACAAACAGCTATCGCTGTTGGCAGCAGAGCAGTTCCAGCATTGATGCCTGGCCAACAGAGCTTCTACGCGGCGGATTACACATTCCCTTCCTCGGTCAGCGGCCCGGGGCGATATTATCTTACCGCTTGTGCCAATGGGGACCGTGCCGTCGCGGAAACCAACTACAACAATAATTGCGAGATCAGAGAAATTGCCGTTGAAGCAAAGAAGGTAATCATGCCGCCCGACTGCAGTAAGGCCGGGCCAACGATTGCAAGTCTGTGGCCACCAAATCATAAAATGGTAAGTATTGGAATTGAAGGCGTAACGGATCCAAATAATTTACCCATCGCAATAGTAATTACGGGAATACAGCAGGATGAGCCTGTTGAGGAACCCGGCAGTGGGAATACTGAGCCTGATGGAGCAGGGGTTGGTACCTCGACTGCGCAGGTGAGATCCGAGCGTTCTGGTACTGGTACTGGCCGCATCTATTTCATTGCTTTCAATGCATCCGACAGCGATGGCGGTTCATGTACGGCGACGGTACAAGTTTATGTTCCGCATGATCAGGGTCAAGGAACCGTACCGGTTGATACCGGACAGCGATACGACTCAACACAATGACACTATTCAACATGATTAGTCCAGGAGAAGATTTAAACTCTAAACCATTAATAATGCCTACGACGGCATGGACCGGCTCACCAAGCTGACGAGCCCGGATACCGGTACCACCACCGCCGCCTGACCGGCATGACGTGAAACGAGCGGCCCGTGTGCGCTGAAATGCGCCGAAAGTGTCCAGCATCAGCGCGCTGTCCAGCCTTTGTCGGTTTTGGTGTCCAGTCGACGTCAGAACAGTGTCCAGTTTGAGCCAGCGGATGCAGGAGTGCGCCCAAGTAATACTCATGCGAGCTTGCACATTCCGATGATTCTGCAATGACCGCTATCGGGGAACTCAACAACCGACACGACTGGCTGGTTTTGGCCGGAGCGCGCCTGTTAGCGCGCCCGGCCAGGTTTCCATCAGATTTCAGTTTGCTCGGCTATCTCTAAGGCATCATCAACTTCAATCCCCAGGTAGCGGACGGTGCTTTCAAGCTTGGTATGGCCGAGCAATAGTTGTACCGCGCGCAGGTTCTTGGTGCGCCGGTAGATCAGCGAGGCTTTGGTGCGACGCATCGTGTGCGTGCCGTATGCGGCGCCGTCCAATCCGATCTCGGCAACCCAACGGTGCACAATCCGGGCGTACTGTCGGGTGGAAAGGTGCGGCGATGCGCTGACTCGGCTCGGAAATAGAAAAGCATCGGGCCGCAGGGAAGCCATCTCGATTCAGTCTCTGAGCGATTTCTTCGTCAGGTCAGTGATTTCAAATTGGACGGGGCGCTTGGTTTTCTGTTGAATGACATTCGCTCGTGAAGCGATCTGTCCGCCATGCGCTACGTCCATGACTTGCAGTTTCACCAGGTCACAAGCACGGAGCTTCGAGTCAATTGCGAGGTTGAACAACGCCAAGTCGCGCGTCTGGTGTCGCAGCTGCAACCGGACGCGGATAGCCCAGATGTCGCGCAGTTTCAAGGGTGCCTTCTGACCAATCAACTTGCCCTTGTTCCAAGGTTGATGCGTTTGA
>JAGWHF010000023.1 GCA_028866895.1 Nitrososphaerota archaeon | reverse complement strand
GAAGCCATTGTCTTGAAAGATAGGCACGTTTGGATTTTTGTTATCATGAATTTTTATTTGAGGGGAAACACATGGATAATTTCCAAATCCTTTTACAGTAACTGAAAATGAAATTGGTTGGTTTACAACATATGTGTCGTTCAGACTCGGGATGTCAATTTTCACCCATGGTTTAAGATCTGTTGTTGATGTTGCCCATCCCCTTCTCATTAATTTGTCAACACTGGCAGGTTTAACACATGCAGGAGACCCGTCTTCTATTTTGAAAATTAACTGAAAACCAAAATTGCATTTTACGTCATTTGCTGCGGTTCCTGTCTTGAACTGTTGTAGCGGTGATGGATATACCTGTATGTAAAGTGCTGGTGGTGGAGGTGGGAGCTGCAAGCTTTGGTTTTCAGGCTGTGACAATGTCGGTATCTTGGTTCTGTTGTATATCGTAAATGAAAATAATTTTGTGACATTTTCTTTGTCGTATGTCTGGTTACTCGGATTCCATATTTTGTAGGGAAATGTTACCGATGCGTTTACCGTACCGCCATATGCTCCAAGGTAAAGAAGACCGGAACCGGGACTGGTAGAAGTCATGCTTTTGCCAGGATCCAGTCTGTGCACTAAAAGCTGCAATGTGCAGAATATGTTGTTATTTTTTACCAGAACGTGGTTATCAAAAGTCACTGAAAATGGAGAGTCGCAAGCTCCATGTGAAACCAATATTGGGTTTGTCGAGTTGTTGACCAGAGTTGCATTGATTTTAATAGGATGACCGGCTATGATATCTCCACGCGGCAGAACCTGAATATTTTGAATCTCAATTCCATCGTATGCTTGGACTTGATTTAGAAAAAATGATGTTAGTAAGATCAAAATTATGGATATGGAAAGATACATCGTTTTCATTTCTTCTCCCTTCTTAGTACATAGAACATCACTCCGCCCACGGCGGCAATAGTAACTCCTCCAACCAAGATTCCCAATTCTTCATTTTGCAATTGTGCATCTGCTTGATTTGGAAGTCCTTGCTTGGCCAAAGTCATGTTTTCTTCAATTGCAATCGGCTTGAAATTTGGTTGTGTGACAGATACTTGCTGACCATTTATTGCAGCATAGATACCTGGCGACAGATTCCAAGTTCTGTTGCTTGGTTCAGGAAATGTGAAATTGGCATAGATTTTTGCAATAGAGTTTGTTTTCATAAACAACACTTGACCACCGATACCTTTCACTGATGGAAACACGGATGGCAGCAGTGACAGTATGACAATTACAATTATTGAAAGATACAGAGTTTTCATTTTTCACTCATGGACAATGATTGGCTTTTTCTCCATCCTAACACAAACAGAATGGTTCCACTGCAAACTATTGCAATTCCTATATACAATACTATGTGATCTATGCTTTGTTGTAGATTATCCCCACAGTGGCAGTCAGCTATTTGGGCAGGGCACATACATTCAACGTTTCCGTATTGCCCATATCCAAATACTGACATTAGTAAGCCTATGATGATAAGTATTACACCTAAAGTTTTCAAAATACGTTATTCTTCACTAATCAAACTTTAAAAAACTAGTGTAGATTGTCTCTGTAACATTTGAGCAATTAGTTGCAAAGATTTCTAGGTCCTAGTCTGATAAGACTTGGATACTGTTTTGGAATAAATTCAGACCCTCAAAATTCGATTCTTACCTGTTTAAGATAGTTTTGTAGTGGACTGGAAAGGTGTTTCACCTAGTATTGTGGCGTTCATTTTTCAGTTCCAGCCTCTAACAATACGAAGTATTTTCTCGCTCATTCTTTTGTATGAAGTACATCTTTGAGATTAATCTTATGTAATTTACTTTCTTCAATTTCAGGTTTACAATGCAATTAATAATGTTAATTCTCTGTTGTTTGCCTAACACTATTTTAAGAAGATTGAACAAAAGTAACTATTGAGTGAGAATAGTAGAATAACGAAGAAAGGTAAAATTAAGCAACATTTTGTGCCCCAATTTTATCTTCGAAACTTTGGAACTGAGATACACTGTTTCGATAAGAAAAAAGATGTAAAATTCAAATCAACTCCTGAGAACGTAGCGGCAAAATCCGATTTTTATGGAGGGGAATATGAAGGAATTCCATCTCTAGAAACAGTATTTTCCCAATTAGAAGGCAATCATGCAATAGCTATGCGTACTTTGATAGAAAAACAGAATTATTACAAACTCCCGCATGAGCAAAAATTAGCAATTTGTGAGTTTTTAGCATTTCAATACCTCCGAACAGAAGAATCTAGAAAAGGTATTACTCGCCTCACAGAAGAAGCATACAATTTACTAGGTGCTAAAATAATTCCTGAGAATTTGAAAGTAAAATTGACTGAGAAAGGCTCTATTGACATGCATCTAAAAACAATGACGGATTATAGAAGATTAGCCGTTTTGTTTTTTAATATGAAATTTGCTATTTTTTTAAACAAAACCGAGATTCCGTTTTGGACTTCCGATAACCCCATAAGCAAACAAAATGAATATGATACAAATCCATATGGAAATTTAGGAATTGTGAATAAAGGAATCGAAATTCATCTACCTTTGACTCCTACGTTATGCCTGTATGCATTAGATCCAACACTTTTTTGTCATATTCCTGATTTACAGAAAGTGTTGACGAAACAACACGTGATTAGAGAAAACTTCTTGCAGTTGAGATATTCAACAAGATTTGTGTATTCTAATACAAATAGATTCCATTTGATTACTAGCATGTTAAAGAGTAATCCTCACTTAAGAGATGACTCTAGATCAGATTTCGAAGTTTTCGTAGGACATGGAAAGAACGCAACATATCTTATCACATCGGAAAGAAACGATCGTTGGCCAATCAAAAATAGAATAATGGGCGAGATGGAGACTTGGGTTGATCCAGATTTTGTAGATCAACTCAATAACAATAAAAAATATGACGAATAAAGAAACTAACTTACTGGAATCTTCTTTAACACATATTGTATAAAAGAGTCTGGACTCATTTTTCCTTTTTTTAATGAATGAAGGACTTCTTCAATTTCTTTAGTGGAAATTATACTTACCTTATTGATCATGGCTTCTTTTTTGGCAAGATCGTCAGAAAAAACTCTCGTGTTAGAGGTTACGACAATAGGAAAAACTGTCAATTTTGTTCCAAGAGTTTTGGTAGAAAAATTCTCATAATCAGTTTTTCTTCCCAAAATCTGGTCAATTTTTGCTTTAGATATACTCCCTGTGGTAGTATCTATTATTGCAAGATGCTTTTCGTACAGATGGATGCCAACAACATCAACTTCTCCAGTTATCCGCCTTCCATATATTTCAGAATCAAATCCTACAAGGTGTAATAATTTGGCAACCGCTTGATCTAAAACTTCATCATTTTGTGGACTAGATAGTTCACTAAAGAGTTGATTCATGTTGTTATCTCTTCGTAGATGCAGTTTTCTTCTTATTTCATTTCTTTGCTTTTCCATACTTCGTATGATGGACTGAACTTCTGCCTCGGAGTAATTCTTAACTCTGGTAGATCCAGTTAAAACCCCATTTATCGTAGCTGCTCTTTCAAAGGCAAGAACATTAGTCATAAAATTATTGAGCGGTTCAAACAAAACTGCATTATCCCCATATGTTGCACCTTGTTGCATTGCCAAACCAGTACTCAATGCAATTTGATAAGTATTAACTACATTGCCAAATTGTTGCTCCATGCCAGATGGTAATGAAGAATTAATTTCCGCAATGAGTTGGCCAAATGATTTTAGAGTGCTAACTACATAGTCTTTCTCACTATCATCCAGTGTTATGTTGGGTAGCGCAATCATAGGTCTACCATCGTTTCTATTTGGTATTTTTTCAAACAAAAATCTCTGTAGTAATTGACTATCGGTTTTGATTATTCCAATGTGGTTTTGCACCAGTTCGTAAGACTTGATTGTTACTCATCTATCAATTATTTAAAATAGATTTGATCAAAGGATAAGTACCGGATTTGATTGAATAAATTGTTTGGATTTGCCATTATTTGAAAAGATTGTAACAATAATAGCTGGTTTTGCCACTGCTGGAGGTTTAATCTTTGTCGGATATAAGACATTCACATTAAGAAAAGAACGCAAATTGACCCTGAGAGCATGGATAGGAATAGGAGAACCGCATTGGTATGTGTACGGATATTTAGATAATGATGATAAATTTGTATTAACAGAAGTTTTTGAAAACTTGTCTAAAGATGAACAAAGTAAATTCCAAAGACTTCGAAGATATATTGAGATTAGAAACTATGGTCAAATACCAGCGGAAAAACTAAAAACCAGATTAAGGATCATTACAGGACGTCAACCTACAAAAAATGACATAGAAAACACAGCGTTCGATCAAAGTTCAACCATGATGCCATCAGCCAGTATGAAATTATTTACTGTTTTTTCAGCGCAAGAGGAAAGCATAATCGAAGATCCTCAAGGCGAATTATATGTAATTTGGGAAGCAGAGTATGAGTCTCCAAAAGGAAAAATAAGAAAACATGGTGAAATTAGTAGAATTTCACAGAGAATCTACATTCCAATAGAAAACTGGGATGAAGAAAGTTAGTTCAATCACAATAGGCATTACTTTAACATGAATTCTAAAAGAAATATCATCATAATTTTTATCGGATTATCTTCTATGATATTTTCCATTTTAGCTAAAATACAGGTGATTCCTTACTGGTATGTAGAACCAATAGACTATCTGACTTTGGGATTGTCAATTTTCACTCTTGACATTCCAAGACTCATTTCAGGGGTTAAGGTCAATTCAATTTGCTCTCTTCCTTTTGTGGCAGTAGCAGTACTCATATTTTCTCCACTGTCGAATCCATTCAACATATCCATAGGCGGAATCATTGTAATTGCATGCTGGCTGATTTCCATAAGAATATTGAAGAAGAACATCGATTTCGACAATCCTAGTTATAGATTAAAAAAAAGATTGGATTCACGCATGACAGAAGCTCGCGAAGACGATCCAATTTTTGATACGAGTCCAAAACAAAAAATATTCTGGGTTTTTACTTTAGAGAAAAAAGAAATGGTAAGACTACATGTCTTGAATACGTCTGTTTTTCCAATAATATGGGGGATTTACTGTCTTGGTTTATTATTGAAGATAGTGGATGTAGTTTTACCGATAACTATCATACTTTCCATATTGTTGATGATCTACGTATTGAAAAATTCTGCAAACAATAACATTCTACGCTCAAAGCCATTCTCATTTCTAAGATCTGTATGGGATGAAGAAGGTAAAATGGAAGATAGTGCAAAAATATCAATAATTACAAAAATAGGTTCAGCGAGAGGAGCTTGGTATTTTGTGGTCAGTATTGGCAGTATCATGTACACAGAACTAGGTCTTAGTCGAGTAATCTACGGGCCATCACGTATTTTTAACATGTCCTTAAATTATCCTGGACTAGAAAATCTAAGCACAGTTATCGGAACTGTTGGCGTAATAATCATAATTCTGCTCCCTCTGTCATATTCCACAATTCTTATTGTCTCAAAATTAAAGAGAGCCAAAGTTCTTACCAATCATTTCTTATGGCTGATAGCTCCAGCAGTACTAACATTTACAACTATTTCTTGGGGTTATCCTCCATCGCAGACAGTTTTTGAGTATGTAAGTACACAGTTTCCCACAATATTCAATGTTATACTAGGTTTAGTTGGATTAGGAGTTATCATTCATGCATTCATATTAATTAAATTAAACAAGAATTCGCTGTTAACGAAAACAATTGAAAAGAGAATCAGTTATTGTCTAATTCCATTCTTCATAATACTAGGTATGTATATTTCTGATTTTTCCATGTTATTGAGTTTAGCCATATTTCCCTTGGCATGGTTCTCTCTTGTAAAGATCAATGAGAAAGTTTTCACATCTAAAAAAACTAGACAAGATTACATCATATTGATATCTATGATTGCATCTTTTTCTATCATAGGCATACTCATGTTGCTAAGCCGACAATATTCTTATACAATAGCCTGTTTTGTTGGCGCCATAATGTTCGGTCTTTTTCTTATTAACAAACAAAAAAGGGAAAAGATATTACAGAAAATGTTTGGAATATCGGAAATATCCTAGTTTTGAATTAATGGATCTCATTGAAATATAGCTGACTTTGAAGGTTCAAACTCTTACAGGTCTGAACCCGCAGAGGGTTCGAATCTGTTTAGATCCAACTATTATTTTGGTTCAGTTTTGGACCCATTACGGGATTTGAAAATCTAACTCAACGCTAGTATCACTGCGTAGTCTTGTATAGGACTACGAAAGGGTGGACCGAGGGGTTTCAACTAATGTTGCAATACCCATCAAAGGCATCATATCTTGAATTTGGTAAAAATGATCAAGTTAATGAAATGGTAACACGATGGATGCCTATTGCAAAAACGGGCTCTAATAA
>JAGWHF010000022.1 GCA_028866895.1 Nitrososphaerota archaeon | reverse complement strand
GAGCGCAATAAGGAGAAGGTGGCAGCCATACAGCGCGAGTACAGAGAGCGCAATAAGGAGAAGGTGGCAGCCATACAGCGCGAGTACAGAGAGCGCAATAGAACGTGGTGATGCCTTGAAGGATATAGCAGTACCTACTACTACTCACAGCATCAAAAGCCCATATCGCTTCTGGGGAAAAACCATAGATATCCTGGGCGTGCTTTCCGAGTTCGGCGGCCTGACTACAAAGGAGATTTCCGAGAAAACTGGATACAATAAGAAAGAAGTAAGACATACGTGTGTTAGATGCTTTTATAGAGGAGTAATTGAGCCTATTGAATCGTGGGGCTGGAGGCTGACGCCTCTTGGAAATACTATTTTATACTATACTAATAATAATAATAGGGGTAAAATAGAGGTAAAACAGGGGAAAAATAGGGGTAAAATAGGGGTAAAATGCTTCAAGCAATTCAAGCTCAGCGCATGGGAAGATAACTGTTCAGAGCCTGAACGGGTAGTAGTAGATACTATCATAGCCCACTGGAAAAAGACGGGTTCCAGGTATGTCTGGTTAGCGGATCTGGATCCTGAAAATCTCCACATCCCTCCGGGAGATCTGGATAAAGCTATAAACAAACTGAGGCGGGATAATATCCTTTATGCCTTCCGGGACCCTTATTCCAGGCTGATGAAGGTAGGCCTCAAGGAGTCGTTCGTATCAACGCTTCCATATCAGTAGGCTACCCATGAAAACAGACATATACGGAATGAAAAGGCGCCTTGAGCTTATCGAAGCCGGGATCACGGCAGCAGGCATCCGGGAGAAGGGCCGGCTATTCCAGTTCAGAGACCAGTGTTTTGCCGAAGGCCTGGGACTTCACAGGATCACAAAGTACCTCCAGCTCCTCAAGAAACTCTGTGAGGCAAGCGCTGCGCCCCTGGGTGAGATCTCACCCATGGAGCTCACCGGGATACTTGCAGGCATAGAGCGCACTGATCTATCAGCCTGGACAAAACATGATCAGAAACTCGCGCTGCGCAAATACTTAGCATTCTGCAAAAGGGATGACCTGGTGAAACTCATCCGGGTCAAAGGCGCCGCCACAAACAAGCTTCCGGAAGAGCTGCTATCCACGCAGGACATATCAGATTTGCTTGAGAGCTCGGGCGCCGGTGCACCGGGCATCAGGGCACTTGTGTATGTCCTCTGGGATTCCGGATGCAGGATAGGAGAAATCCTTGGGATCCAGAAAAAAAACGTGATCTTCGATACAATAGGAGCTGTGCTGACGGTCGAAGGTAAAACCGGCATGAGAAGGATACGTGTGATTGAAAGCGCAGGTCCATTGAATGAATGGATCTCCGAGCGCGCACTCAATCCGGATGACAGAGTATTTCCCCTGAAATATGAAGCCGCCAGGAAACAGATATCTGTCCTGGCTAAAAAAGCCGGCATACAAAAACGCATCTATCCCCATTTGTTCAGACATTCACGCGCAACTCACCTGGCCGGTTATCTCAAGGAAGCCCAGTTGTGTGCTCATATGGGCTGGACAGTCGGCAGCCAGATGGCCAGAATTTACGTTCATTTGAATGGGTCAGACCTTGACCTGGCAATGATGAAAATCCCGGCAATTATGCCAAAAGTTCAAAGCCCTACTGAGGATATGAACCAAATTTCAGGGGAAACTCCAGGAAGATTTCCGGAGAAGTCATCATCATTAATCTGCGGAAAATGACAGAAAAAAACCCTTGATTTTTATCATTGTTTTCATTCAATTTTTATATATCAAATTTGTATGTAAAGATTGAAATGCATCAAATTTCAAAAACTAAGAAAAACCATATATTAAATTTGATATATCAAAATAGAAGCGTCTATTCGATCGCAAAAGAAGTTCGTGTGAGCTACCCGACAGCGTTAAAGTACTGTAATATGTTTCAGAAACTCATCGACGAAGGGGGGCAAAAACTGAAAAGTATCGAAAATGCCGATTCTCGAAGTTTTCTGGGTCGAATTTTATATAGAAAAATTGAGGGGTGAGCTATGGCAGAAAAAAAAGAGGAAAAAACAGAGGAAAATCCCGGAGTTCTCAAGAGATTGAGCAAGGACTTAGGACTTGAAGACGACTTTGTCAGGGATGTCAGTGGAGACCTGATCAAAACCTGGGTCAAGGAGAAGACAGGCCTGAGCCGCAATTTTGCAAACAAATCAAAATTTGGGCGTACCGTGGAGACTCTGAAAGGCACCTGGTGGATTCCCGCAGCTCTGATAATCTCAGTAGGGGTCGCCATTCTCACCATCAAGCTGATAGCCAAGTTCGCTGGAGTGGATATATGAATCTCCTGGACGATATCATCACTATGGTTTCAGACGTCTTAACATTCAGGATGTATGATGTAACCATCATCATAGAGCGAGATGGGCTACTTATCGAGAAAAAAACATACAAGCAGCTCCTGACTCTAAGACAGATCGAGAAGATGATAAAATGAAAGAGTTTATGGAACGACTTGTCGATCTTGTCGAGAATGATAAAGAGTTGCATGATGCAACAGTCAGACTTTTGAATACAATAGCAACCTTGAATGAAGAAAAGGCTAAGATACTATCGCTGAAGGGTAAGAAGAATGAGCGGTAAGAAATTCTGCCTTGAAAAAGGCCAGCTGCAGAATGTTGTGGACGCAGCACGGGATGAGCCTGGTTCATGCCCGAAAGCGAAGGAATTCATCGAAGATGAGCTCGGTATGGGAAAAAAACAGAAATCAAAAGAAAAACCACAGGGCAGTGTGGATAGAGTGATATCCCGGAAGATTCGGAAACATGTGGATAATCTCCTGGACTGGTTTTGATTTTTACAAATGGTAACATTTATTTTATTATTGTTTTTTAATACTTTTTATATCATCCGCTTCAGACGTTTAGAACATCAAGGGATAACCTTGGAAGGATGAGACTATAGCTAAACATTCAAAAGGATTAAAAAAAGCAAGATGCGTCAGAAAGGCGATGGCTAACGGAAAATCCAAAACCTCTGCACGTAAAATCTGCAAAGTTCACACAGAGAGGAAATAATTATGGCATGGAAACCAGGAAAAGACCTATTACAATGGATACCAGGCCTGGCGTTCATATACGCATTCTATGAATATTACGCGGATCGCGGGTTAGACGGGATCCAGAAGGACCTGTCAGCAATCACTATTGACGGCCTGAAGGCAAAGTTTACACAGATCCTCATCGGCATAGCTGTGATCATCGGCGTGGATACGCTTGCAAAACACATCAAGCAGCCCTATTTACGCGTTGGAATACGCGCTCTTGGCTACTATGTCGGTGCCAAGCAGCTGGCAACAGCGCTTAAGCAGGGAGCAGGTTACAGAGGCGGTATGGGTCGCAGTTCACTCCCTCCTGCAGGGTTAAGGCAGGCAGCCAATCCTTACATGAGGTGATAAAATGGCATTTGATATTGTAGCATACCACGAATCACAGGCCGGCGTTGCAAATACATTGATCAACGTAGCGGGCCTTGGAGGCGATACCGGGCACACAGTGAATGGAGATAACATCACTGTCCCGAACGTGTTCAGAGAAATCATCGCAGCATACGGCACGATGACAAACGCAACAGATATCCTGACCAGGCTCAGGCTCGAATCGCCAAGAATGAAGGCAGACGGTGCATACCTGGAATGCCAGCCACTCGCAAGAATAGCGGCAGGCAGCGCATACGCAACCCCGAACCCAACACCACTGGCAGAATTCATCAAATCACCGGTCCAGCTCACACCAGGCGAAAGCCTGCAGTGCATGATGGCCGCAAACGGCGCAACAGCAGCGGATATCTTCAGCGCTGTAGTGTTGCTTGGTGATGGAGTGTATGTCAATCCATACGCAACAATGCCAGTCATCCATGTCAGAGCAACTGTAGCCGTGGCAGCCGCTGCAAATGCATGGACTGCACAGGCATTGACTCTTGACCAGCAGCTTGCTGCAGGCAAGTACGCAATGATCGGGATGAGAGCTGAGACCCCGACAGGAAAGGCAGCACGTCTTGTCAACCTCCAGGAAACATACGGCAGGCCTGGATGCATACCCGTAGCTACCCCGCTGATTCCTGACCATCCTCTGTTCAGGAATGGAGGGCTTGGCGTCTGGGGTATGTTCACCCAGGACAATCTCCCGCAGGTTGAAATCTTCGCAGCTGCGGCAGATGCAGCAGCAGCCTGCATCTATACCCTCGACATCGTCAAGGTAGCGTAAAGGGGATTGATTCCCCTTGCCTATCTCGATTCGCTACGGCATTCCAAACCCTGGATCCTGGGACATGAAATCAATTCCCGAATTTGAGGATCTCACCGGAAAGGCTGCTATCCTTCCCCTGGAATCGTTCCCTATGAACGATCTTCCATCCGGAGGGATGAGCACCCGGATATCCCCATCAGAAATGTTCCTGGTACTTGTTGAATCCCCGTGCCCAAAAGACAGTATCACAATGACATGGAAGGATCCTGCAGGCAGGAAGATATCACAGTTCACTGAAAAGGGACCTGTTGTATATGAGTTCCTGGGACGGTTCGGCTGGGAAATCAAGGATAGAGGGAAGTACACCGTGAATGTGAAAACAAGCAGCGGATACAATGAAACAATCAATTTCGAGGTAATATGAGCAGCTTACCATCAGACCTGGCAACATTCCTGGGAATACCTGATTTTGCCAGTAAGGACTTTGTACTACACGGAGCTCCCCGGCCCACGGCTTTACCGGGCCCTGTACCTTACGTTCCTTCTCCGATATCCCCGGATTACTCTGCAGAATATCTGAAAGAACAGATGCACCAAAAATATGCGGAGCAGCAAAAAGCAATAAATGCCCAGGGATCAAATGCAGCCACATTAACAACAAATCCATGTCCGAAAGGAACACGATATGATGCTGGATTATGGGAATCTCTTATAGCAGGCTGCCAGGATGGATATTTCTTACAGTCTGAAAGTGCCGGTGGACTTGGACTTATTTCAAACACTTACTGTCAGTGTGCAAATGAAGGCACAACAGAAGGTAAAGTAAAACCGAAACCAGATGATATATCAAAGTATCTTCCATATCTGATTCTCGGAACAATTATACTCATAATTAGGAGATAAAATAATGGACATAAACAAACTCTCCTCTGGTGAAAGGGTGCTGCTTAATGTATGCATCATCGGAGGAATCACATTTTTCAGTACTCTGAACGTGGCATATCCGCCAACTATTGCAAACATTTATGCAGCGTTCATTGGGATGATTATTGCAGGCCTGACACAGTTTTCAACACTGACTGTACCTGAACTGAATGATGAACACAAACCCAGGCCGCCATCAGCATCAGCTCTTGGCATGTTATTCTGAGGTGAATCATGGTAGCAAAACCATATGTAACTAAAACGACAGCGGATAAAGCTGTCAACGTTGATGAGAAAAGGGATGTAGTCGATATCACGAATCTAACCGGCCGCACGATATACGTAAGCGATGAGCCAGATCTTACGACCACAAACGGTACCCCGATTTTCAATAATGGCAGGTTCGAGGCTTCAAAATTTACGGGTTTTGATCCCCAAAAGGCCTGGTATCTGATCGATACGGTAGCAGGTGGAGATGTGAGAATTATCGAAGGAAGGTTGAAATAATGGGCGCTTTTTCGGATCCAGCGTTGATCCTTCCCGGATCGATCAGCAACGCGGAAATCAATGCAGCGGCAGCGATTGCGTGGAGTAAGATAACAGTGCCTGCAAACGTTCCTGTAATAGCAACTGGAACATATAGCGGCAACTCGGCGGTTGGTAGGGCTATTGCACACGGATTAGGAAGGGTGCCCAAGATGATTGTGATTCAATGTATGGGCTCAGCGATAGGAAGTGGGCAGTGGATTACAGGCATGGGAAATATATGGGGAAATCCCGCCGCCGATACACTATTTGACAATGGCGGCACACCAGACGCTACAAATTTTTATGTCGGTTCAGGTGCGCCATCATATTTTCTGAATTTTTCATTTACGTATTATTGGATTGCTATAGGTTAAGAGAGGTCAGAAATATGAAATACTGGAAGAAAGAGGGAAATGTAGGAACAATGGACGATGATGGATATGTGCCAGACAGCACAGAAGCAACGAAGAAAGAGTATGATGATTACGTCCAGGCACGGGAACAGAAGCCAAAACCGCCCAAGACAGACCTTGAGAGGCTGATAGAGTACGCAAAGCAACAGGGATGGATATGAAGGGAATATGAGTACAATCAACATAAGTTATGTTTCAACACAGAATGGAGAATTCTATGACGTGGGAGAAACAAGATTCAATAGTTTTGCTGCAGCAATAGAGTATATTTTCAGTCTTGGTAGCTGTTATACAAGTCAAGACTTGCGAAATTGCACAGAAAAAAATACAGACGGTTCTTGCAAATATGTTATCTGTCCTGATATCTCTGATATCCCAACATCAACGGATATTCCAACACTAACAGAAACAGAAAAACCAGATAAAAAAAATATTTGGATTTATGTAGCCATAATCATAGGGTTTTTATTCCTCTTGAAAAGGTAACCTTTTTCAAAATTTTTATTCCTCTTGTAAAGGTAACCTTTTTCAAAATTTTTATTCCTCTTGAAAAGGTAAACCTTTTTCAAAATACTAAACCATTGATTATTATCAAGATAAATATAAACTATATAATTGATATAATACATAGTAAAATCATGGTTTTGATCCAAGAAGGGAGCACAGGGTATTTTATTACTCTGAGGAAGGGGATCGCAGAAGCGAAAAGATGGATTCCGGGAGATGAACTTGCGTTTGAAGTCGTGGGTGGGGAAATACAACCCCAGGCTGGCGATGTGCTGATCCGGAAAGTTAGATCCGCAAAAAGAAAATGAGTGGGTTTTGTTGTGACCTCCGGATCTGGGTTGATTGCTGCTCGGATGGATCCTGTAGTTTCGCGGATATCTGCAGCGTATATGAGGGTCAGTACAGAAGATCAGAATCTCGATCTTCAGGAGACTCTCCTGAAAGATCAAAAACCTGATAGGATATATTCTGACCAGGATAGCGGTATGAACGTGGCCAGAACTGAATATCTGAAGCTTTGCGAGGATATCCAGGGCGATAGTATAAGGGAAGTTACTGTATATCGGCTGGATCGTCTTGGCAGGGATCCGCGGGAACTGATCCGTTTCTTTGATCTCCTGGAACTTCACCAGGTAAAATTCATTTCATTAACCGAGCCCTGGCTGACGAGATGGAATCAGGGCCCTATGGAGTTCCAGATGTGGTGGATGCAGCTGGGAATGGCACGTTTTGAATTGCTGTTGCTGAAGGATCGTCAGAAGAGAGGGATAGCTGCAGCCAGGGCCAGAGGGCAGCATATGGGGAGACCGAGAAAAAAAAGGTAGGTGTGGCAGGTATTATATGCCCCTGCCGGCTATTTTTTTTTTTTAGAAAAAAATCGTAACCCTGAAAAAGCCCCGGGAGGGAATTGAACTTTTTCCCTCCGGGAGCGTTTTCAGGGCCGTGAGATCCCAGGTGAACAGTGAAAAATTTAGCGAGCCCGGGACCATGAGCGTCTTCAGCGCCCACAGCTCTAATAACATAATTGCTCACAGAACTATTAAACTTTACCCTTAAGACGTAAAATATTTTCCTATTTGTTTTGAAAAAGAATATATACTTTAAGGTCTATGTTTATTTTGCCGTTTTTCCTCCTCTTCAGGGAAGAAAGCGAGAACATGAAACAGTGAAAACATGATAGAACAAACAAATAGCGTAAGCTCTAAAAGAGCAGTATCGCCGTTGAAAGAACATCCGTGCTATCCATGCATGATGCTTAAACAGATCTCTTATGAACACGCGCCTGGCTTGATTTTTTTATTGCCTGGCTGCAGCCGGAAGCAGGAAATTAAGGGAATTTACAGGGCCTGTCTTTTTGGCGTTATCGGGGGGGTGAATTGAATGTGTTGTGGAAAATATCCCTCCGGTGAACATAGGGATCACCTCTGTGCCAGATGTCACCGGCATTTTACTCCGAAGAAAGAAGAAGATAAGTACGGTCCGGTCTGTGCCAGGAAACTGGCCGGCCAGGTTCAGCTCGATAGCCAGGCATTGATCAGTGGAAAGGTGCTAAGACGGAAAAAGGCACACGGTGAAGTCGTGTATCCGGGGGCGGTGATCGTATGACTCCTTTTTCATGTCCTCCTATTTACTTCGATGAACGCACCGGTGAGAAGTACTGCAATTGCGATCCCTGCCGGCTCTGCATGCAATGTTGTCCTGGACAGGATCCGCAGGATCTTCTCATTATCTGGAGGGAAGAAGTATGAATACGATACTGCAGATCACTCCGGATTCAAAACTTTCAATCTTCGCAGGGCAAACAATCAAAATACAGGATGCTCTCTGCGTCTTAGATGAGGGGATCATCATAAGACGTCTTGGAAAAAAAGAGCGCAATAAGGAGAAGGTGGCAGCCATACAGCGCGAGTACTATGAGCGCAATAAGGAGAAGGTGGCAGCCATACATCGCGAGTACTATGAGCGCAATAAGGAGAAGGTGGCAGCCAGCAGGCGCGAGTACAGAGAGCGCAATAAGGAGAAGGTGGCAGCCATACATCGCGAGTACTATGAGCGCAATAAGGAGAAGGTGGCAGCCATACAGCGCGAGTACAGAGAGCGCAATAAGGAGAAGGTGGCAGCCATACA
>JAGWHF010000021.1 GCA_028866895.1 Nitrososphaerota archaeon | reverse complement strand
TAACCCAAGATGTGTCAAGCGTATGCTTTGCAACTAGGATTTATTTTTGGAAAGAATAATGCCCATGTCTCAAATAAATTGATATGTGCGGCTCCGATTTCGTCATTAATTCTTGTTTTGAAAAATAAAAATCGTGTCCACGGTTATAATTGAAAAAAACAAATCCCAGACATGGCACAAATGCCGGCACTGATTCCAAAGGAAGTCGAGATTCAGAGGCTGAAGAAGATCTACATGATAATCATATGCATGGGATCGATTGCAGCTTCAGTCGAGGTCGACAACTTTGTGGACGGATCACTGCACCAGACATCGATCAGGGACAGCGCCTTCACGCCTGCACACTGGTGGCTCTACAGCCACTTTATCTCATTGCCGCTCGGCTGGTCCGCAGTAGCAATGTACGATAGAAAAGTGCCCATACTAAGAGGCCCCCACAACACCATGAACACTGGTCTCAAGATGACAATCATAGGCTATCTTGCGACAATGTTCACGATAGCAATCAACGAGCTGTGGCACTTTTGGTATGTGGAGGAGATCTTTGCAGTGCCGAACCACTGGATGTTCAACATGGGCGTTGTGACCGCCTTCATGGGTGCACTTGCCTACGTGGTACGGGTATATGCGAGGCTAATCGAGCTTGGCGCAGAGATGCCAGGCGAGAACCCACATGTCGCCGAGATGTACAAGATGGCCCTAGAAGGCAAGCTGTACAGCAGGTCCATCCCGTAGGACTCCCCCTTTTTTCTTTGATGACTGTACCAATCATGGGAGCTGCGAATTCCGTAGGCTTTGCAGGGTTTGATGAGGTTTATTAGTTACCCAAAACCAAGATGGAATTGAGGAATGGAAAGAAAGACATTTTCGCTCGGGATATTTGCAATAGCACTACTTGCCAGCACGATGGTCCTGCCTTCGGCCTTTGCATCCCCGTGGTACGTGGGCATGGGACTCAAGCCTGGAGATTACTTTCGCTACAACATTGCAGACATCTTTTACCACAACCTTGCCCCCTTTGAGCTTGACTTTTGGATAAAGAACGAGACAAGCGACGGAGCAATGTGGGCCGTGATGGTAGCCCACGACGGCGCCATAACACAGAAGGGCCTGGTCAAGCTGGGGAGCGTGTCACCAGACCCCGTCTATGCTGATTCCAATATTTCTCCCTACTCGAACGTTTACCATCTCACACTTACATGGCTTGACTCATTTGCAGTGAAGACCCACCCCGTGGACACGCTTGCGCCAGTCTGGGGACAGACAGGAATTTACGGCGAGGTATCCATCGGATCCATAGGAATGCAGAGTGTCACGGTGCCCGGTGGTACATTTGACGCGTCCACACTCCATTTCCACGACAGCGGAGTCGACAGCTACCTATGGGTTGCCCCACAGATGCCGTTCCCGGTAAAGGCCAAGGTCTACGCCATCAAGACAAGCGGGGCCCCGTCAGTAGGTTACGAATACAGCCTGCTTGACTATGGAAACAGCGCAACCCCGCCCTCGTTCCTCAACGTAGTGTCAACCAACCCGGAGGGAGGAAGTCCGCTTTGCCCATCTATCGATTATGCAAATGATGCAGTCCATAACACGCAATCTACCGACACGGGCAACCTGGCAGTAGAATACTACTACAGCCCCTCCGTACCGCACCAAGGGTGCCCCATGGGCTGGAGGATAAGCTTCGAGCCCGTATATTCCAACATCCAGAGAGTCTCAGACGTACACTATGATATTTATACCGTAGACAATCAGGGCCATCCGCTGACCTCCCTTGCCCAGCAGTTGGGAAGACAGGACATTTACGTCGCGGTAGGTGATGACACAGAGCGTTTCTTGGAGCAGGCAGCCCCGCCGCTTGCACACTATGTCATCTATGTAGCAGGCACCGGAGCAGAGTCCGGCGTGACCGACACGAGCAAGGCCGGAATGGTCGCCATAGACGTCAAGATCGCACCGCCTTTTGCCAATGCGACAGGTACCGGGCAGACAACGGCTACCGGCCTCATGAACCAGACCACAACCAGCCAAACGGCACCAGCCAACCAGACTGCCACATCGCAGCCCATAGTGCTGCCGTCATGGATAAAGAACAATGCCAAGTGGTGGTCCCAGGGACAGATAGGTGACGACCAGTTTGTCAAGGGGGTACAGTACATGATCCAAAAGGGAATAATCCAGATCCCAGCCACGCAGCAGGGTCAGGGCTCCGGATCCCAGCAGATCCCCGCATGGATAAAGAACAATGCCGGCTGGTGGGCAAGCGGCCAGATATCCGACAGCCAGTTCGTACAGGGCCTCCAATACATGATAACAAACGGCATAATCACACTCCAGTCCTAGGCAGAACGCATCAGAGACCCCATTTTAATCCAATCACAGATACGGGACAGCGTCGCATACCCGCATAGGACAGGCACCACATCCGATGATCCCCCATATTGCACTGTATACCGGATCCATTTATCCCGAATTTGTAATTCATAACACATGGCCGAGATAGAAGCCAAGATCCAGATCGACGCATCCCAGGACAAGATTTGGAAGATAATATCAGAGGTTGACAATGATCCGCAGTACTGGAAAAGCATGACCCGCATCAGGAACATCTCCAAGGAGCGAGGCGTGATAAACAGGGAAGTATACCTAGGGGAGGAGAACAAGTGCCATCAGCGAGTCACCCTCTTCCCCAAGGAAGGGGTGCACATAAGTTGGCTAAAAGGGCCAATAACAGGAATCAAGGACATCATGCTCTTTCCCTGCGGAAACGGCACGATCCTCGAGGTTCAGATGAAATACGAACCATCAGGCATCATGAGATTCTTCTTCAAGAACGGCACAAACTACTTCCAGAAGGAGGCGGAGCTTGCACTGCAGCTGATAAAGGAAAAATCAGATGGCACAGGCAGCAAAGGCCCCAAGATGGAGATAAGAAAGATGTGGGCTGACCTAGCCCGCGAAAAAAGATGATTGTCAGAAAGTTGTAAAAACAAGACCCATGGTGCCAAGGCGTTTCCGCGGACTCCAACCCAGCCTTTAAATTGCTATTCCTTAGGGTTTAAGATAGCTCCTGTGGTGTAGTCCGGCTAAGCATACTGCCCTCTCAAGGCAGTGATCCCGGGTTCAAATCCCGGCGGGAGCATATCTCTCCTAATTCGATGCCCAATGAACAAAATTGGTTCACTTTTTTGCAGTTTTTTTAATTTTCACGAGAGGGATCAGATTACATGATAGAAGACGACATACACTATTCAAACAAACGGCTTGTAGCCATAAAAAAGAGACTTGCAGGTTTTGAGCGAAACGGCAAGATGGCAGTAAGGTTTGTTGATGCAATGACTGCCTACGGCATCACGGCAATTAGGGTATCCTCGCTTGGCTGGCACGCATGGAAGATGATATCCATGATAGAAGACGGCATGGATGTCAAGGACATGACCCGGCAAGACGTCGAAAAGATTGTGTCCGAGATGACCACATTTGGCTGGAAGAACGACACCATCAAGATGTTTGTCCTGACGCTTAAGAGGCTTGTAACATATGCCAAGACTGGCAAGATACTCAACAAGAACTACGACACGGAGGACGATTATGACGAGGCGGTAAGATGGGTCAATGCCTCGCGCTATATGAAAAAAGAGCAGGATTCCGTACTTGAGAACCGCAAGGGATACAGCGAGGAAGAGATTGAAAAGATGCTAAAGGTCCTGCCCTCGGCGACCAACGATTACGACCGGGACTATCTGATTGTAGAGCTGAGTTACGAGGCGGCGGCAAGAACCGTGGAAAGCCTCAACCTGAAGCTTGGTGACATTGACATTGATACAAAGAACAGCACTGCATTTGTTACACTTCGCAGCTCAAAGAGCATTCCACGAAAGATTCCTGTCATAATCGCGTACAGAAAATTGGTCGAGTACATGGCAAGGCATCCCCTGAGGGATGATCCAGATGCTTATCTTTTCTATTCCCCAAGAACAAAGTCGTACAGAATGTCCTATGCATACGTTCTGAACCTGTTGAGAAAGTTGTGCGAGAAGGCCGGAATAAGGTACAGGTCGCCTTACAAGCTGCGGCACTCGCGTGCAACAAACTTGCTCATGAACAACACCCAGATTAACGTGGTCCAAAAGATGCTGGGTCACACGAACATCAAGACCACTGCCATATACCTTTCCACAATACAGAAGGACCTTCTCAATGCAGCAAAAAAGGCTGCGGGCCTTGAGGTCACCGACGACGAGGAAGAAACTTGCAAGCTTCAAATCAAAAAGTGCCCTGGATGTGGAAGGCTTGAGGATCCCTTGTCGGTAAGATGTGGCAGTTGCGGCGCATTCCTTGACCATGCCGCCGCCATGAGATTTGAAAAGACGAGGGAAAAGAACAATCGCAGAAAGGACAGAAAGGTCAGAAATGAGATCGAGGAGTTGCGCCACCTCGTATTGCAACAACAAAAAGAGATACAGAATTTCATCAGAAAGGGGGAAAGATGAAAAATCCCTTTCTGCTTTTTGGTTTCAGCCTCTCAGAGAGTTTTTCCAGTCTCTCCAGGATCTGCCTGTTGTTTTCTGCAAGGCTGGTCAGGACCCCTCTTGGAACCGTTACGGTATCTTCGCTCATAATTTACTTTAGAGTCTGCAAAATTAAACGACCTTTCATTGCATCGCTAGACTACGTTTATTATGAAACCGAAAATCCCGTTTGATACCGAGGTTGACGCAGAGATTGGCGCAGTAATTAAAAAATTCGATAGCGGATTTCACAGTTACAAATTGCAAAACCTTTTCTCAGCGGTTAAAAAAATCCCGATATAATTTCGCAGTTAGCGAATACCGGGAGAGATAATAAACATTTTGTATTCTCGGCTACCTAGAAACCATCCTATTTTATCAAATTGTGGATCACAGTTAACAACCAGATCCATTTTGTAGGGTGCCGTTTGGCACCCCATGAAAAACAAGTACCAACGCATGATTGCACTCATGCGCCAGATTCTAAGGAAGATGCGGGTTCCGCTCTATTTTCACAAAAAGTCGAACCACATCTTTACCTTACACCAGCATATCATCATGCTGGTTCTTAGGCAGTACGAGTCAAAATCCTACGAGTCTTTTGTAGAATGGCTGCAAGTGTCAGATAATATAGTACAGATGCTTGGCATCAAGACAATTCCACATTTTACTACGCTACAAAAGGCAGCTGCAAGACTGAGCGATACCATGCTGCATGTGGCAATAGGCAGGTTCATCGGACTGGTCTGTCCTGGCAGACTCTTTGCAGGAGCAGATGCCACAGGATTTGAGGACGGTCATGCAACGTCATATTATACCCACCGCGCCTCACTCAAGCGCTCGTTTGCAAGGATAGTAACAGGGTCGGACATGGTAACACAGCTTATCATAGCTGTAGTGATTCAGAACCATGCCAACGGCCACGAGATCAGCAACTTTCCTGCGCTGTTCAAAGATTTGACAGGTATAGTGACGCCTCAAGTGCTTGTCTTGGACAAGGGATATGATGCGGAATGGGTGCATCAAATGATACGCAAGCATGGAATCCTGTCTGTGATTCCTGTCAGAAACAAGAGCGACCGCATAGGGCGCATCAAGGGAAGGTGCAGGAAGGAGATGAAGCGAAGTTTTGACGATGCGCTGTACCACCAGAGAAACAAATGCGAGACCATATTTTCTGTCATAAAGCGTAGATTCAGATCTGAGATCAGATCGTACAATGATGCCATGAAAGAAAGAGAACTGTTGTACCGTTTACTTGCTTACAACTGTCACAGGATGTGTATGATTTCTTGTTTATTGTGGATGGTTTCTAGGTAGCCGTATTCTCTCAATGAATAAAACTGTAGATAGAATCCTACATAAAATACGGAACTAGAGGGATTCAACACCCACATAGTTCATTCAAAGTTCCAAAAACCCCTATCCAATGCTTCAACCCCCCTTTTCCTGCCTTATCCCCAAAATCTGGTCTTTCGTCAATTAGCGGAGTTTTGGAATGAGGCAATGGGGCATAGATCTGAAAAAACGGTCTACCTCTAAAATTAATATCAACATCTTTGTTTCTGTTTTTATAAAAATTCTATCGAAGTGTTAATTCTTTATAATTTATACCAGAAATTTCTACTGTCGAAAGTTTGTATGGTGGAGAAACACAAGGAGGAAGAGGCCCCCTACGAAATGCTGGAAAATCTGATGCGTTTACAGTATTTGCGTCATAGACTACAGCAAGTGGATAATGTTCACAAGCAGGCTTTAGCAACGAATAATCATAGAAACCAGTTGCGTTTTTGAGCGGTTTTATGATATAGGTAACTGTAAAATTTGAACCGATTTTCATATTTGCTAGATCTACAGTATTAGGTATAACTTGGGTCTGAAATAAACTAGCAACATTTTTTTCAGTTACATCTGAAGAATTATCATTTGTTAATGGATGATATCCGCCTATATGGAAAAGTGAATCTAGTTCTGCAATTCGTGGCCAACGTACACCAGAGGTTGTATCGTTGTAGTCATAAATAATTGTGAAATTAAGGCGCGCACATCCAATCGAATCAGGAGACATGATGAGAACTGGAACAGTGAAATGATTATTGGAATTATCGGGTATTGTATAAAATTTGTTACAATTATTTTCTGGCAAAACAGTATTTTGTTGAACTGAGGCGTATGAAAAATAAAAAACACCAATAACAATTAAAACAGACATACAAGATACAGTGATAATTATCTTGGTAATCTTTTTGTTATATAGCATGGTTTTTTTTTCTTTCATGTTATTTCTATTTTTTGGAAGAATATTATAATTCAATCTTTAGATATGTGAATAAAAAAATAAAAATGGAGGATTAATTGGTCGATTCTGTAAAGAGTTGGCAGTTATTACTTGAACAACCTGTTTGGCTCTCGCTTTTGTAGCTAAGATTGTTGGTTTCATCAGTACTATAGAACGACAATGTTGATGGAGTATATGTGCTAGATGAAAAAACTGTCACATATGTATATTCATCAGTAGGAGAGGTAAAGTCTGCATTTGACTTGTCTCCATATCCCAATATATTGCCATTGACTTTGCTCCAATGTGTACTTAGTGTGTAATTATCAGGGGCAGATGCAATCCAGCACTTATTTTGTTGATAGCTGCAAAATTCTGCGTTTAGATTTCCAGATCCATCAATATATCCATCTTCATACGAGTCATATGAACTTGAGAGTGATTGACTGGCTGGAGCAGTAGCACTGCATTTATGTGGATAAAGTTGGCCTGTAACATTTACTTCCCACACACAATCGTACCCAGTACTGCTACCAGGATTCTCTTCATCAAATTGGACTTCATATGTGCTAGTTCCTATTGTGAATTGATTGGTGTTTGATTGTATGCTGAAGTATCCAGAACCGTAGGTATCATCTTTTTCACCTGAGTACGTGACAAAACTAACTTCGACTGTTCCCTCAGATACATTGTTGACGTTGGTTGATTGGCCATATAGTTGGCTTGACCCACCTTCTGATGGATGTGGAATATTTGGCGATACACAAGGACTCTTAACCCAACCTGTCTGATTTGTCCAATAACCGCAACCAAAGCCATCTGGAGCATGAGGAAATTTGTGATGTGATGCATGTTTTATTGCTTCTTTTTCAGCGTTGCTATTCAAGTTAACAGCACCTACTGCTGGCAACAAGGTAGCTGATGAAATCAACATAAAGATAGCAAGTAATCCAACTGCGATTGTTGCAGTTTTTGTTTTGTTTTTGGCGTTACTATTTGTCATTGCTGTTTCCAATTCAGTTTATCTCTAATAAGCAAGAAGGACATTTTTATCCTAAAAAAGGACAAATCTGTCCATAAAGTATAAATTCATACAGCTAACGAGACGAGAGGCTTTGCAAATTCTCTGCCCGCTTCAGTCAGTGTTACATTGACCTTGTTATCTATGACAACATACTCAATGAGACCTTTTTGTTCTAACCAATCCAGATGCATTGAGAGTCGTATATGATTGAGGTTTGCTTTTTTCAATAATGTTGCCTTGATGACATTATTATTTTCCATCAGGATATTAAAAATGCGTGACAGAATCTTCATGCTGGGATCAAAAGCAGTTGCTGTTTCGGTCTTCAGAATGCTTTCACTTCTATTCAAGATGTGGTTGCTCCCATAGAGACAAAAGAATCAAGGTTTGGAAAGAGATGCGCTGTTGTAAAATCATGGCATACAAATCTCTGTCTTGTGTGGTAGATACCAGACTGGGTTAGTGTATCATATTCCAGATATACCGGTATTGCAGCAAGCGATAAAATGATGATCACTATCTTCATCAAATTTGATATATCTTTCATGGCTCTGTCTGGCATTGATGTACCGTTCATTTGTGTTGCTTGCAATTGATTGCACATGATACCAAATCTTCCTATGTCATTTCAGTATTCACCACTATTAGTTACTGAAATAAAAGAATTGCGTAGATTTGCAACTACTGGTATATTTTTCCAGCTTGATGCTAGCTATAATTTATCAGCATTGTACCATAGAAAAAGATTGTGCCACAGCAAGGCTTCAAGACATTAACCATACATGAAAACGTTGCAAACAAGCTACTCAGGATTGCAAAAGAATACAAGAACATTGATTATTCAATCGGAATATCAGAGTGTGTAGAGTTACTGCTTGATCTGCGTGATACAGCACTAGAGCATGGAATCAGGTTCCAGCCGCTTGTATATAACGACGACCATGTCATAATAATGGATTACAAGATGAAAAAACCTGTAAAGATATACTATAAGAAAGGTAAGGTAGAATGTTCGCTTCACAAAAATGACGAGTGTTCCCATGCAGGATTTGTGTACTCGCTCAAAACAGTACAGGGAATTATTTCACTTTGAGTTTATACGTGTAATCGATAGAGTGAAATTCTAACTATTTGTACATGTAACTGTTGCCAACTGGATATTACAATACGCTTACGCTACGAAACGAGACCTATGATAGAATTTTTAATGCAGTTCATAAAGCAAAGAAGAAGAACCGCAGAATGTATACAAGCGACTTTTTAGAGATGTTACTAGACATGTATGAGAAAAAATCTGTATCATAGAATAGTTTTACAAAAATTAAATTTTCAGATGTATGTAACAAAATGATATAACACAAATTTTATTCTAGAAAAATCATATAGAAAATTTTCGGTATAACGATATCAGAAATTGCTGCAACTATATATTATGGGACTGTCAAACTGTACAGGACATGCTCCGCTCAAAGCCTGTTGTAAGTATCGAAAATGTCGTATCCACTGCATCAGTCAACCAGAAAATCGACCTTGTCTTTATATCAAAAAATTTTGCTGATACGGAATACAGGCCAGAACGCTTTCCTGGACTGGTGTTTAGGCTAAAATCTCCAAAAACATCAATTCTTGTGTTTGGTTCTGGCAACATGGTCTGTACCGGTGCCAAGTCAGAAGATCAATCCATCCTAGGAGTAAAGACCCTAGTTGGGATCCTCAAAAAAGGTGGAATTAAGATAAGAAACGAGCCCGATATAACAATCCAGAACGTGGTGGCCTCTGCAAACCTTGGCGGAAGGATACACCTCGAGCAGGCAGCACGAGTATTACCACGCTCCATGTATGAGCCTGAACAGTTTCCAGGACTGATACACAGGATGGTTGACCCAACTACTGTATTACTCATATTTGCATCAGGGAAACTTGTCTGCGCAGGTGCAAAAAAGTCCTCTAATATATACAGGTCTGTTGGCAACCTGCTTCTTACGCTTGAAGAGAAGAGACTGATGCATTATGGCTAATCTTCATGGAAGGCAGCTTGCCCAGAAATAAATAGCATTAGTCCAGAACGCCTGAAACGCAATAACATACTTAACTTCCAAGTCTCTCTTAGAACTCGTTTGAAGTTATCTGAGATTCTTCCACATTTGCAACCGACCTACAAATCAGTTGAGATAGACATTGCTTGCGTTCTTCACGAAGATAAATGGAATAATTTTGTGACCCTTGTGAAATTCACGGATCAGAATCCTATTACATCCAATCAACAAATTTCATGCAATGCCAAACTCCAAAGAATGCAGAGTGGCAAGATCTTTAGAATATACAAAAAATATTTTGCAATTGCTAGTCTGCCAGAAATAATTGAAAACTTTCAAAAGGGAATCAAGATAATCGACGGAAATATAATTTACTACTACCATCCTATAGACCTCATAAATTTTGGCCTCAGCTATTATCGACCAAACTCTTCAGCTGAAGCTAAATTTGGCTCATTTACGACATTTGAATCGGCAAGCAATGAAATAAGAAATACACTATATCCCCTGGTAGACCAAGCTAGAAGCGAGGTAGTGCATCTCGGTTATGACAGTATCTTTGATGCCATCAGTCGTATCTTTGAGACAGAGTATGTAGCCGAATCAACCTCTTATGTTATCGTAAAGCTTCCCGTATTTGCAAAAATAGACAGAGTAGAGATTGAAAAAAGACAGATACAAATTGTTTCCAAGTACCACAAAAAATTAGGCGGGCTCTTTTTACGCTATGAGATTAAGAATTTCAAAGACATAGAGCCAGTATCGTATGACCAGAGCCACGGTAAGTTTCAAGAAGAGGGAGATTTTGAAATATGGCATCTAACGGTAGACAGTGTACCGCCGGAACAGTCACGTGATGATATCCGGTGCGAAGTAAATTTATTTTATCAACCATTATCAGTAGATGTTTCCTACTTTCATGAGCGGTTCAGTAAGATGATGGCTGAAAAGAAATTATTAGAAGCCAATCCTCTGGCAAAAATCTTTAACAAATTCTGTAGCATTGAAGAGCTGCAAAAGATGTTCAGTCAGGCAGAAGTACAGCGTTCAAAATTAGATGTGTCTGATCACTTTGAGCGTACGGTAAGCTGGCTATTTGCATTACATGGGTTTCAGTCAGTATGGCTTGGAAATGATCTCCAGATAACAAGAAGCCCTGAATAAGTCAATCTAGGCTCGGCAGACGTTATATGCTATAGCAGTACAAATTACTCCGGGCTATGTTTGGCCGGTGGGTGATCAAAACGTGCGAGTTTCTGTCGGTACACATGAAATGTCAGCAGAAAATTAATGCTGTTACCTAACCCTATAGGTCTCAATTCCTTTTATTGAGTTAATTTTTGATGTTTAATTTCTTTGATGGGTTTTACAATTTTAGCTCAATACCCTGATCATCTTTGTACCTGGCCTTCTCAATTACCATCCCTGCCATGTCTTTTGCGATATAGTGCTGGCTCGAGTCATCATGCTGGAAAATATAATATCCGTCGCTTCGCCTGTAAAGCGAACCTTGTTTTTTGCATTTTGGGCACTCTGAAACATCATCGGTGCGCTTACCTGCAATTTTTTTCGAAAACCAGTTGTATCCTGACTGGATTGTTTTTTCCGGATGGTGTTTTTTCATGTGGTCTGCTACCGACTGGCCTTTTTCCAGTTCTACACCGCACCTTCGGCATTTTCCGCAATACTCCCACAAGTCGTAACTGGTAAAGGCCGTGCCCTTCTTTCGCCCCCTCCTTATTTTCCCTTCCCTCTTCCAATATTTTTTCTCAAAATCCCCCACCTCCTCCTCATGCCTTGGCCTTGCTTTCTTTTTCCTATGTGAATATGGCATCCTCACGAACCGAAAGACTTGCCGCAGTATCGCATCGACCAGTGCCTTCGGAGGATAGATTGGCCTATGCTCTACTCCAGCCCTGGCTGCGTCCTTCTCGGCATCTTCATTGAGGTCCCTGTAAATGACGCGAATCCTTTTTTCTATCACTGAAAGTACCATCTCGATAAACTCCTTGTCCTGAAGCGGCATCCATCTTTCCGACCTTCTTTTGGCCGTCCGTATGATATCTTCAAGCCGTGCATCAGAATAGTGAAACGGCTTCAGGCGGTCGAGATGGAGAGATTCAAGATTCTTCTTTCCAGTTATTGTTCCAATCTCTGCTATCTTTTCGTAACCTATTCTCTTGTCATACTTGTCAAACCTGTCAGGCGACGCCTGCTCCGGCATTAGCAGTGGAAAGACCTTGCCGCACCTTGCACATACTCTCTCAGCATTATCATAATCTACAATTAGTGTATGGCCGCACTCGCACTCTTCGTATTCAAGTGCCATCTAGACCCCATCCTCCTTGTCTGTTCTAACCCTGTCTTGGGCATTGGAGGGATGGATCTTACCTGACAGGTAGCATGTGCCTTCTCCTATTCTAGAGTCAGCTGCGGGCTCGGAGGATATAGTCCCAGGTTGTTTCGATGCATGGTTCCAGATAAAAGTAAAACGTCTTAGATAACTCTCTGATACCGTTGCTACACGCCAAATTGCTTCTGGATCTTGTCGCATTCTCTTTCATTGCTTCTATGTTCGAACACCTATCCGGCGAGTTTGCGACTTCCCTTGGTCAGGAAATGCTCCACCATTAGAGAATGTGATTCCTTTTAAGGCGCTGAATTTTCCAGCATACTAGATGTATGTATATAAATAAGTCACCATCATATTGGTCACATTTTAATAATAGAAACGATAAACTCGGACAATGCCTCGACAAGGCACGTCATCATGGTTCAAGGAAGAAGACATTCTAAGAGCACTCTACCAGTACAACCCATGGTGGCTTGGAAAATCAATCCCCGAGTCCAGACTCAAACCGTTTAGGAGACAGGACTATTACAAGATATTTGGGAAGCTCGACGACGACAAGATCCTTGCCCTCATTGGC
>JAGWHF010000020.1 GCA_028866895.1 Nitrososphaerota archaeon | reverse complement strand
GTGCCGACAGGCTCTGCACTGACCGTGGAGAGACAAGTCCCACCAGTCACGACAAACATCGTAGACATGGGGTAGGTCCTAAAAAGACCAACCCTTTTTTTTATGAACTAGGAGCCCTCCAAGGCTCTGATTTTTTGTATGAAAACATGTCATGGTAGGCCCCCGCAGGATTTGACTGCCAACCGCCTTTTTGCATCAGCATGAGGGATCGTAAGATCTTCCTGCGGCGCGTTTCTTGCTGGAATTGCAGTAAAACTCTCGGGGTGGATTCATGACGAGGCACCCCCGACGCGTTAATAGTGGCAGTCAGGCGCATTTCTTCGAATTCAAAGGTCCGGCCATTTGACTTTGTGCGGCGGTGAAGGCACTGCCGTACTTTCTTGCAACATTCCTGCCAGGGCAGCTCCAATGTGCCGTGACAGTTTCAAGTGACGGAGGGAGGGGACCGCTTGTTCTGCCTGCATCATGTACGATGGTTCCCAAGATCAGCCGGCCCTCAAAGGATCCGCCATATGGGATTTGGGCTAAAGGATTGCGCCTGTCCGTTCGTAAAGGTTCCAAAAAGAACAGCAGCATGGTGGGTCCACAGGGATTCGAACCCTGGATCTTCGCCGTGTAAGGGCGACGTCATAACCAACTGGACTATGAACCCACGTAGGCTCCCCTCTGAAATGGATATAAGTCTAACATGGTTTCAGGGGCCGTATCGGGAGCATGCCTCCCTACATGTCTTCTATAACCATGTTGAGCAAATCTAAAATATTTTGGAGTGCCATTATACGTACTTGCCCGCCAAGATACCGGAGGATGAGATGTGGAGGACGATAGAGGGTTACGGAATTGACCGCAAGTCCCTAGAGATGACCGACCCTGATCCCGACATTATAGAGAAGATGTATTATGCGATAAGGGAGATACAAAAAAGGGAGATTGATGCGGTGCGCACTACCCGCACATCCTAGTGTATTTTTGATCCTCAGCTGTTGAAGTTATAACTGGCAGGACTGGCCCTGTCCTTGGATATCATGACCGAGATTCTCTTCTTTACAAGCCCCATCGGGCTTGGCCATGCGACAAGGTGTGCGGCGATATCGCAGCATCTGGGGGCGGTCAAAAGAAGGTTCGTAACTGGGGCAGGCGCATACATGCTGCTCTCCCGGTACGGCCTTGATGCCATGGACCTCTATCATCCCCCTCCCTTCCAGGTGGAGGACGGCAGGCTCCGCCGACCGCTCAGGTGGCTCTTCTCGTACCTCTCATTTTACAGGCAGTCCAAGAAGATCTCGTCGGACCTCATTTCGGGTGAAAAGCCGCGGGTCGTGGTCTCCGACGAGGATTTTGCGTCGCTTGTCTCCGCGCAGAGGCGCGGCATAAAGAACATACTTGTAACCGACATACTGGAGACTAGGTTTGCAAGCGGCATAGGCTCGGTGATAGAGGGCTTGATGAACCGCGGAATGAGGGGCATAATAGAAAAGTGCGACCTTGTGCTGGTGCCCGAGGAGGGGGCAAGCTCTGGCAGGATAGTCAGGGTGGGCCCAATAGTCAGGGAGACCGGCTTGACGCGCGACGAGATCCGCAGAAAGTACGGTTTTTCCAGGAAGACGGTCCTTGTGGCTGCCGGGGGCACCGCCCTTGGAAGGTTCCTCATCGAGAGGACGGCCGAGGCGTTTGCAAGGACGGGCCTTGACGCGGAGCTTGTGGCAGTTTCGGGCCCCGTCATGAAGATCGAAGGCGGCGGGTACAGGAACCTAGGGTTTGTGCCGGACATGCATGAGGTCATATGTGCGGCCGACCTTGTGGTCTCGCTTGCAGGCAAGTCAACCATTGACGAGTCGAGGCACTTTGGAACGCCGGGGATATTCATCCCAATCAGGGGCCACTTTGAGCAGGAGGAGAACGCGCGCGAGCTTGGATTCAGGTTCGAGGACATCGGCCGGCTCGAGGAGCTTATCACGAAAAAGATAGACGAGCGGAGGGATCCTCGCCGCTTTGACGGCGCAAGGGTTGCGGCCGAGACGATAAGCAGGTTCCTCTAGATTGATGCCCACGGTAGGATATGCTGGCGCACCACAAGAATCATTGCGGCAGCGAGCAGCCACCCCCTGGCCCCCAGCTTGCGCTGGAGCGCCAAGGACCGTCTCAGAATGCTTCCGAAAAAATCACTTTCAGGCTAGTTGTTCTTCTGAAAGTCGATGCATCCGGTAATCTCCCGACAAAACTCCTCGTTGTGGACAAGACCCACGTCGGGCAGGTATTGGAGTATGTGGTTTGTATTCCTGTCCCTGAAGAGCTCCCCGTTCTCGATGCTCACTGCGGGCACCTTCCGATCTTAGCCATGCCCATGATGGCCGAATTTTGCTATTAAGGGATGCGTACAATTCATTCGATCCGCAGCAGGGCCTGCATGTCCTCGCCCAAGCTATATAGCAGGTCGCGCGAGATGTAATCAAGTTTTGCATAACCTGGTAGTCGCAAAGTTTGGAGGCAGCGCCGTCGGCCCCGACGGCTCCCTCATACCCGTCATAATCAAGAGGATAACTGAGCTCAAGAAGGATGCAAAGGTGGTCGCGGTATTCTCCGCCCCGCTCACAATGCAGGATGGGAGGCAGAGGTCGCTTACCGATATAGCGCTTGCACTTGGCCGAGAGGCAGAGTCGGGATCACCGCCCGGGATATCGCAACTGCGCGCCCCCTACGAGAAGATACTTGCCATGGTGGACCCAAGGGAGAGGGAGGAGTGCGGGCGCACCCTTGACTCATTCCTTGCAAGGGCGCGCGAGTCCCTCGGCGAGGCCGCAAGGCGCAGGGAGTTTGCAGACGAGATCCGCGCAAGGACGCTTGCCTACTCGGGAGAGCTGCTCATGTCGCACGTGATGGGCCACGTCCTGCGCAGCGCTGGCATTCCGACAGGGACTGTCCCGTTCGAGTCATGGCCCATCATCACAGACAGGAACATCGAGTCTGCCAACTTCCTTGCCTCCCAGTCGTCACGCAGCATGGCGGGCCTTGAGGGCCTCCTTGCGGAAAACGAGGTGGTCTCAATCGGCGGCTTTATCGGCAAGACAACCGACGGGCTTGAGACCACGTACGAGCGCGGCGGCTCCGACAGGACTGCGGCCGATCTTGGAATCCTGCTCAGCAGGAGCTACAACGCGAGGATAGACTTTGAGAAGGACAGCGCCGTGCTCTCGGCTGACCCGAGGGTGGTCCGGGACGAGCTTGAGTTCATCGGCAGCCTCTCATACAACGAGGCCCGCATAGCAGGCATGTTTGGCATGAAGATACTTGACCCTATAGCGATAAAGGAGATAGTGGAGAACGGAGTAGAGATGCCGATCACGATAACCGAGATGTCAAGGCCGGAGAGGGTGACTGTCATCGAGAGGAGGCCGTCGGCGCGCAACGGCCACCCGCTCAAGATAGTCACCGGGAAGAAGAACTGCGCCATATTGAGGATGGAAAGCAGTTCTGCCGAGAGGCTCTTTGAGTCGCTTGAGACCGACCGCAGGTACAGCGAGTTTGTAGTGCTCTCGCCGTTTGCGCGCGACGGCATCGGGTTCACAAGGGTGCTCTTCCTTGACGGCGACTACCTCAAGCGCAACGAGAGGTACGTCCTTGCATTCGACCCGCTTGCCTCCATCACGTACAACAGGGGGGTTATAACCCTCATAGGGGACGAGATGTGGCGTGTCCAGCAGATAGCATCAAAGGCAAGCTCGAGGATAGGCGATGCCGGACTGAACATACTCAACATGGACGCCCAGGAAGAGACATCCAGGATAATAATCGTGATAGAGGACAGCGGGGACAGCATAGAGCGCGCTATACGCGCAGTCCATGCGGAGAGATCAAAAATAAAGTTCGTGTAGATGCGGCGCGGCTACTTGCGTCTCTTGCGGCGTGCCGCCCTCTGGTCGGCTGGCCTCATGTGCTTTCCCTTCTTTCTTGCTGCCATCCCATCTGGTGGAACTGGGGCATGCTTTGTACTTTTCGGTCGCGGTTCCTGCCGTTGGTGGCGCAAACAGCAGGTCTTGACTGCCGGGGTCGGCGATTTTGATGCAATGGCAATGGATTGGATTGTTGCGTGCTTCTGCGCCAAGACGGGCATTGGCAGGGCCAAAAAATTAGGCATGATATAGGAATCACTTCCTAATTTTGGAGGTTATCGAGAATTGACCCCTACACGTCCTTACATGTAGGAAGTCAAGTGGGTTTGTTCTTGGGCCTCTATCTAGAATCAGCCCGGCGTTACCCAAAACACGCGCTACATAATATTGTTCGAGGAGATATTTAGAGATGATCTATATAGTTCAAGTATTTGCACCTATGGCAGCAAGGGCTATGGCGGCACCGATGAGTGCAAACCACTTGAGGTTGCGCTTGGAGCCAAAGAAGTTCCTTGGGGCCATATCCTCGTCCCTTACCGTGGACTGGCGCGCGCGCCTCATCTCGTACCCGTTGCCTGCAAGCCCCACCACAAGGAGGGCGGCCGCTGCAAGCGAGAAGATATAGTTCATGAGAGCATGCCGTCAGGCACCTCATTTAAAGAAAGCAGGGAATGCTCCAAAGGCTGCAGGATTTCAAACTTAAATTACCAGAGTGCCTGCCGTCTACTCATGAGGGAGCAGGGCAGGATATGGATGAACGGCAAGCTTGTCCCGTTTGGCAGCGCCAAGGTGCACGTGCTGACGCATGCGCTGCACTACTCCACTGCGGTCTTTGAGGGGATAAGGTGCTACCACACGGGGAGGGGCAAGGTGATCTTCCGCCTCGGGGAGCACGTCGAGAGGCTCTTCAAGTCGGCCAAGATTTACTCCATGAAGATACCGTTCTCAAGAAAGGAGGTCTCAGAAGGCATCGTAAGGACGGTACTTGCAAGCGGGCTGCGCGAGTGCTACATACGGCCCATAGCATACTACAGCTATGGAGTTATGGGGCTCACCCCGACGCCAAACAAGGTGGACCTTGCGATAGCATGCTGGGAGTGGAAGACGGGCGAGTCGACGGCGGGAAAGGTGCGGGGGGCGCGATGCAAGGTCTCAAGCTGGCTCCGAATCGACTCGAGGTCCCAGCCGATGCAGGCCAAGGCGGCGTCAAACTATGCAAATGCGGCGCTTGCAAGGATGGAGGCAATTAGGGCTGGATACGACGAGGCCATAATGCTAAACTACCAGGGAAAGGTCTCGGAGGGAAGTGCCGAGAACATATTCATAGTGTCAGGCGGCAGGATTTCCACGCCGCCACTTAACGCGGGCATTCTTGACGGCATCACGCGCGACAGCATAATCAAGATAGCAAGGGCCGAGGGCATCGATGTGGAGGAGCGCGACGTTGACAGGGACGAGCTCTACACGGCAGACGAGGTCTTTATGACTGGAACGGCTGCCGAGGTAAGCTCTGTCACCGAGGTGGACGACGTGCCAGTAGGCGACGGCAGGATGGGCCAGACCACCCGCAGGCTGCAGGAGCTCTTCTTTGAGGCCTCGCGCGGCAGGGACGAGAGGTTCTCCGACTGGCTTGTCCCGATCTAGCCGTGAAAGGTTCATTTACGTGGCGCGACAAAATTATGCAATGGTATTACCTCTGGTCGACCAGCACAGGCCAAAGTGTTTTTTGTGCAGCCGGTTCTTTGACGACCTGGAGGCACTGAGGGCCCACCAGGAGAGCGACCACAAGGATTTTGTAGAATTCCACAGTGGGGAGCACTCGCCTGCCCCGGGGGATGTTGCGGTATTCTAGGGGACTGCTCGGGGCCTGAGGTGGGGCCCATCTGCTGGTTCTGCAAGAAGGGAAGACATGACGAGTGCATGGTCAAGATCCCGACTGATGCAAGGTCGGAAGGGCCGCACGACTGCACTTTTGACACAAGGCTTGTGGACTGCATGTGCACGCACTAGGTCCCGGCAAAACGACAGGTTCTGCTTGACCCAACAACTTAAAAAAAGGCCCCAAAGAGATGTTACCATATGAAGTGGCTGGCCGTCCTTGCTTTCGTTCTTGCATTCATGCTGCCGGCGGCGCATGCCCAGATGTTCCAGACGGTGCCAAGCTCGGGCCAGGGTCAGGAACAAAAGTTTCCAAAGGTGGTGTACACGCAGGACCACAGGTTCGAGGTCGACCTGTCATGGGAGCCCCACCAGATACTGACGGACCAGAAGGAGATGTTCATCTTCCAGTTCTACGACTACAAGACGGGCGCGCTTGTGCCGAACCTTGACTACCAGTTCGTCGTCTCGCAGGACGGCAGGCAGCTTGGCAGCATATTTGGGACGACGACGGAGGCGGGGGATTACAAGTATTTTGCGTTTGACAGCCCGGGCCAGATCACGATATCCCTTGAGAACATAGGCGACACGGGGGATTCGGCCACGTTCAACGCAACCGTGGCGCAGAACCCGCACCCCGCTGGGCCGGTGACGATAGTCCAGCCGCCGCCCAACATATCGGACAGGCAGCGCGCGATATTTCCCGTACTAGAGTACGCGTTTGGGGCAGCCATCATAGGGGTCATAGTGTGGCTTGCAAGGGAGCCGCTGATAAAGAAGCTGCGCGGCGCCTAGTGTTTTCCTGCTAGGTTAATTTAGGGGCTTGACTTTTGCGTTGCCGATTTTAAATATTATCGTGCACGATATGCGGTGTGAAGGTAAGAACCGTTTTTGCGGCATCATTGTTCATTGTCCTGGCGTCCGTCACACCATGCGCGCTTGCGGAGGGTGTGCCAAAGACCATCATGGTGCAGAGCGGGCCTGCCGGAATTGCGTACGACTCGGGCGCAGGGGAGCTGTTCGTAGTGAACGGGATACCTGGGACTGCCTCGATAATCTCGGACAGCAACCTCAAGGTTGTGGGCTCGGCAGACCTTGGGGTGCACTCGCTGAGTGCGGCGTACGACTCGGGCAAGGGGGAGGTGTTTGTGACAAACAACCTCTCAAACAACGTCTCGGTGATATTTGACAGGACAGGCACCGTCGTTGCGACAATCCCGGTGGGGAGCGACCCGTTTGGAATTGCTTACGACTCGGGCAAGGGGGAGATATTTGTTGCAAACGGAGTCTCAAACAACGTCTCGGTGATATCGGACAGCAACAACCAGGTGGTGGCAACCATTGGGACTGGCAATACGCCGTATGCAGTGGCATACGACAAGGCAAAGGGCGAGATATTTGTGACGAACATGGGAGACGGCACGGTATCGGTGATATCGGACAGCAACAACCAGGTGGTGTCTACGGTCAGCGTGGGCAGCGGCCCCAACGGCATTGCGTTTGATTCGGGCAAGGGGGAGGCATTTGTTGCAAACAGCGGGGACAACACGGTATCGGTGATATCGGACAGCAACAACCAGGTGGTGTCGACAGTCAGTGTGGGCAAGGATCCCGATGCGGCGGCATACGACTCGAAGAGGGGAGAGGTGTTCGTTGCAAACTACCGTTCAAGTACAGTGTCTGTGATATCGGACAGCACGGACAAGGTGGTAGCTACGGAGCCCGCGGGCAAGGGGCCTTCGGCTGCGGCGTACGACCCGGCGACGGGCAAGGTCTTTGTGGTGAACCTCAGCTCAAACAACGTCTCAGTGATACCGGACACGTCTGTGGTGCCTGCCCCCGAGTTTCCGCAGGGTTCTTTTGCAGTGCTTGCAGCCTCGGCTGCCTTGCTGCCCATACTGGTGCTGTGGGGAAGGAGGTTTTCAGGCAGCCTCGTGCCTGCCTGACATGATTTCATGCCGTGCAGCAAGGCCGCAGGTTTGCAGGCATTTGTAAAAATGGACGCAAACATTCCGGGACTCGGATCGTGACGATCCTTTGGTCGCCCGCTGTCCTAAAAACAGACCTCCAAAGAAATGCTGTTTTCTCCCGGCGGAGCTTACGTCCAATATATAATGGGCGGCAGAATATAAAAAAAGGCCGGCTGATTACCAGCAGTGGTTTGCGCACTGGGGCTTGACGGCCGCCAATTTGCGGCTGCAGGAAGAGTGGGAGGGTTTCTTGGGACGTATGAGAATCCCGCACGGGCAAGGCATGACATCTCGCACGTCTTCATAGCCAGGATGTCTGGCGGCAGGGTCAGGGGGACTTTCAGAACACGCAGGCCATGTTCTTCAAGGGGGCGCCTGAAGGGACTGTACCGTACCACAGCAGGGTGATCTTGGATGCAAGAAAGTTCCTTGGATTATCTTGCGGGAGGAGCAAGCGTGTTGTCTTGGAATCGTAAATTTGGCGCGGCGGTTGACGCCTATGTACGTGGGACAAAGCGCGTCCTTGACGCAAGGGCCACGGTGCCAAGTACCGCCAGTGCAAGCATTATGGGTGCCGTCTGGCCAAACTCTGGGCCGGGGACGAGGTGAACCTTGTTGTTTATGGGCCCCTGCGCAAATGCAAGGGTATAGTCCTTGAGGCCGGTCCATGTTGACGGGTCGGCGCCAGAGGGCCCGACTCCCTTGAGTGTTACCGCGAGGCTGATGGGATCGTCAGAGGATGCCATGGGCCCGGTGACCAGGGAGTTAAAGCCTGAGGTTGCGTGTCCCTGCTGGTACGCAAAGTCCGTGACGTTACCCTGCTTTATGGTGATTGCATAGTTCTGGTCGCGTATCGGGCTTCCGTTTGCGGAAAAGAAGCCGATGCCAAATACCGAGGGCTTGCCCTGCATGGGGTGGTTGGTGCTGACAATTACGAGGGTGCCGTCGGGGGCCGCATCCTCGTAGGACTGGGTGCCGACGTAGAGCGTGGAGGCCTGGCTGCTTGTCATGTTCACTTGCGCGGCAGGCTGCGAGGTGGCGTTTCCGCGCTGGGCTGCAAGCATGGCCCTCATGTAGTTGTCAAACTCGCCCTGCGAGCAGAGGTGGCTGCCGCACACCTGGTAGTTGCAGGGGTTTGTGGGCGTGCAGGGGTTGGTAACGGCGCCGGCGTAGTTGGAGGGTGCAAGGCAGGCTGCTGCAAGCATCGCGGCAACTGCGGTTATCAGGATGTATCTCAATGAGCCAATACCGTACCTGCGATATAAAACAGGGGATGCAAAATCTCACGGTTGATAATGATGGGCGGGACTTTCGACGCGGCCTCTTCCAAATGGCCCTGTAACTGCAGGCCTCCCTGCGGGACGCAAGTTGGAAATGCGTACTGATGCCTGCCCGGGGTAGGGTTCAGCAGATTTGATTCATGGCGACAGCCGGAGGCTGCTTCTTGCGGTTGCTGCCGTTATTGATATGAGCGCTACTGCAAGTACTGCCGCTGCCACGGGGCCGAATTCCGGAACTGCCTGCGCGTACATGGAGTCTATCGCGCCTGTGAACACGCCCGTTGGCTGGTCGCCTACAATTCTAGCCGCGGTGCCGTTTGGGCCCACTATGAAGAATGTCGGGGTTCCCTGGACGCCGTCGTCTAGTGCGATCTGCTTGTTGTGTGAGACCCTGCCGGAATACTTGCCGGAGTCAAGGCAGGAATTGAAGCTTGTCTGGTTGAGGCCGAGCCGCGATGCAAACTGCTTGAGGGAGGCCGGGGCTGCCCACCCGCTCTGGATTGGCCCCTGGTTTTCATAAAGCATGTCGTGGTACTGCCAGTACTTGCCCTGGTCGCCTGCGCAGTAGGTGGCTTCTGATGCGGGAAGGGAGTCGGGCCCCTCGTACGGGATGTCGACAAAGTAGAACTTGAGCTTGCCCGTATCGATATAGTCTGACTTGATTGCAGTGTAGGAGTTCTTGAACCAGCCGTCGCAGTGGGGGCACTGGTAGTCGCCAAATTCCACCATCGTAAGGGGGGCGCCTGGCAGGCCCTCAGGGGGCGACGAGGTGGATGTGTCTATGCTTCCGGAGGAGGACGGATTCGTCCCGCCGTCGGCATAGGCATGTGCTGTGGCAAGCAGTACAGATATTGAAAGGATGAGAATGGAGATCAAGGCGCCTTTCACGCTCATAGAGCAGGCCTGTTGTCATTTAACTTTTTTTTGGGCCTATGTGACTGATGTGTGCCATGGAATTCATGCGGGCCGCATGAAAGTATGATTAAATAACTTTGGATGCCTTCATACTGTAGGTTGCACCGGGAGGCCTTCAGGTTTGTATTTTCAAGACCGCGGTATGTCGCCCTCTCGCTGTCGGTCTTTGCTGCACTCTTGGTTGCGCTCTCGTATCTTGCACAGTACGTTTTTTTCTCGCCGTCGTTTGTGTTCTATGTGCAGCCACAGCAGGCTGTTGATTTCTCGCTTGTAGTGGCAGTGGCAATACTGTCAGCAATCGTGGTCAGCATGAGCATCTGCAGGGTGCGCATGCAGGGCCTGGGGGCAAGAAGGTCGGGTGTTGGATTTCTTGGTTCAGTCATAGGGGCAGGCGCGGGCGCATGCGGGTGCAGCTCGGTAGGATTTTCCGTAATCTCCGCCTTTGGGACCGCGGGCGGGATGGCGATGGCGTTTCTTACAAACTATTCCATCCCGCTCCGGCTTGTGTCGATTGCCATACTGGGGTACGCGTACTATACGTCCGTCAGGGGGATTTCAGGCAGGTGCGGGACGGGCGCGATTGGGAGGGAGAGACTGTAAAGTGGTACAGCCGTGCTCCCAGGATAGTCAGGGTGGAAATCTACGCCATTTTTTTAAAGTTTGAATGAGGGTTGAATAACATATTTTGAAAAAATCGCATCTTTACGTTTCGTTACTGGGATTCAATATTTTGGTGGTATGTGCGACCTTACTAATATGGTATTACTTTACTCAATTTGATGTAACTCTGGTATCCTACGGTGATAACCCAAATGTCAGAATTCATGTAGTTGACACAAATGATCTTCTAGAGTTTCCATGGATTAAAGACATGCCAAACATAATGGAAAAAGCAAGCATATACTGCACGCCAGTATATCATACGCCATCAAGTTCATTATGCCCATATCACTTGCCATCTATTCACATCTATCAATTAGATTCAGTCGTAGATAGTTTACAGTTATCAAAAGTAAATGCAGAACCTGTTGCTCCAATTCTCATTTATAGTGGATGGGTTGAGTATGGTGGGAAATATTACGGTCTGAGTTTCAATGTGCCACAATTCTATGAAAATTACATATTTTATGGTTTTACATGTTCTGTAATAGGCACACTTGTAATTACGTTGATTTGGAAAAAGTTGCAAAATAGGCGGGGTGCTATACGAGATTCAACTTATAGTTAGAAGTTATGTTATGCTTTAGACCACCGTAATGCAGTTGACAAAAAACATCAATCCCTGACCATCCTCTTGCCACTTCGTTCTCTTCCCGGACTCACAGGTCTGATCCTGTGAAAAATGAAGTCGCCAATATAGCATTGAATTATTTTGACCATTCCCACTTCAAAATTTTAATTTTACTTTAAATCTGACTGCCAGCTTCATACAAGGTAATGTCTAGCAATTATTTTGATGATATTACACACAGATTGGTAACTCAAAAGGGATCCGGTTCCTATGTCATCCTTGGAATAATAATATTAATCATAGGTGTAGGCGCAGGCCTTTCCCTTCACAATGACTGGATACTCTATGTTGCAGTGGCAGCCGGAATTGCTACTATCACCTCTGCGTTTCTCATGATAATAAGACAATTTGAAAGAGCTGTAATACTTCGTCTTGGGAAATACAATAGGCAAGTTGGGCCGGGAGTACAGACACGTCTGCCTTTTGCAGATAATATTTTGGTGGTAGATATCAGGGAAAAGGTTAGTGAATTTAAAGCAGAAAGAATGCTTACAAAAGACAATGTGCCTGTAACCATTGATGCCATCCTTAGATACAGGATAATTGAGGCAAGGGCTAAAGATGCCATCCTAAATGTGGAAAACTTTAATCAGATGATCCAACAGGTTTCCCAGACTACACTTCGTAATAACATAGGATCTTCAGATTTTCAGGATATTTTATCAAAAAGAGAAGAAATTAACGCCAAAGTTAGAACGATCATAGAAAATGAGGCAAGCAATTGGGGAATAGAGGTAACTGGAGTTGAGATTCGTCAAGTGATAATCCCACAAGAACTAGAGTCTGCAATGTCAATGCAGGCTCAAGCAGAGCGTGAGAAGAGTGCAAGGGTAACATACGGGGAATCCGAAATACTGGTAGCAAAGAAATTTGAGCAAGCTGCACAGGTATATGCAGAAAATCCTGTTGCCTATGCTTTAAGGCAATCAAATATGCTTTATGAATCAATCAAAGTTCAGGGAAATACCATAGTGATGGTTCCATCGGAATCGCTTAATTCAATTGGGTTTGGAAACTTGGGAACTACAATAGCTTATCTTGAAAGTACTAAAAAGGCGGTTGCAAAAGACCAGCCAAAAACAGATGGCAAACAATAGATAAAAATTCAATCTTTGCTTCTGAGAGACATATTGTATTTCTTTCATGCGGTTTGAAGACGAGTTGACCGGAAAATCCAGATTCAAATCCTCACAGGTCTGAACCCAACAAGTCTATTTTTGAGATTTAGAGCAACTAATTTATCGTATCAATCTTATCGTGTTGCAGACCATGGGACCATGACGGAATGATATAAACAGTATGGCAATCCTTTGACCGTTTGTGATACCATGGTCATTCTAACTTCAAATAGAATCTGTAAGATTCGAATTCTTACAGGTCAGAATCCAAAGACGCCTAATTTGTGACAAAAGTTATGACTTGATCAATATCGAGATCGTCCATAATCGCCGTATCTTATCAAACATCCAGTATTGTGACATCTTGGACATTTTCTCTTTCTAGTAGCTTTCTCAAATGATACTGATTTTTCGGACTGTCACAGGTCCGGATCCGCAATTTTAGCATTTGAATAATTAATATTCTGAATTATAGTGGAGAGAAATGGTGGAGGACTGTGACCTGTTTGATACCACAGATAGGCGGGTCTAATGGGATTCGCAACCATACAGTTCATTTCAAGTTCCAGCCACAAGCAGATCGGTAGGAAATTTGTGACAGATTGCATATTTAAATCACGAATACCAATAATAAGAAGTTAGTACTAGTTAGTATATGCAGAAGGCAGGAAGGAAAAGGCCTGTAATGGACGAAAACGGACGTGAACTTTCAAAAAAAAATATAAAAAAATTGCCAAAAACTGAGTTGTCGCCAAAAGTAGAAAAAGTGTTAGATGACATAGCTGCCGGGAAAGAAAAATTGGTCAGATATGACAATTTCGATGAATATATCAAGCATGTCAAACAAGTTTTAGAAGAATAAGCTTGCACAAGGTAGAAGCACGGGATGGCACGATAGATAAAAAATTGAGGAAATTCAGATCTGATAAAGCTGTAATTGATGGATATTTTCGAATTTTGGAAGAATTGAAAATGGTACAGGATCCAAGATCCATTGGTCAACGAAAACATGGCGTGTTAAGAAATTGTTATGCTATCCACCTTACTAAAAATCACATCTTGCTTTACACTTACTATCCTGACCAAAATTTGGTGCAGTTGATTGACTTGGATGACCACAAGAATCTTTATGGCAGAGACAACAGAAGTTAATCCAATCCACGAGATTTGAGAAAAATGAAATCAGGCGGGTCTAGTGGGATTTGAACCCACGGCATAGGGATTTCTCCGTAATTCATAAGAGTCCCTCGCTCTACCTGGCTGAGCCATAGACCCGCAAAATAGCAGACGCTGTGGTCGTAATTTAAATTAAGTCAGAAAATAAAATGGCCTAGTTTTTGACAGACTCGATTTGAGAGTATTTCTCAAGTATGGTTGTCAATACGGTCGAGACTGGAACGTTGTTCATCTTCTCCTTCTCGGCCAGAAGCTTCCTGTATGCATCGAGTGTGATGTATACCGGTATCGAGCCGTTTCCTTCAAGCAGTCCCCTCACCCTGTACAGTGCTGTCTCCATTCCCTTCTCGGCAGTCTTGGCAAACTTTACCTTGTCAAGGATTCCTCCGAGTGGTCCAAATGGCATCTCGTAGTTTACTGTCATGGTAACTTTGGTGAGTTTCTCGCCAAGTGCCTTGAACTCTACTGCGATATTCCAAGTCTTGAAGGGTCCGTCGATCATCTTTGCTGCGATCTTTTGCTCCGGGATGAATTCTGTCGTCTCACAGTCCCACTCTAGTCGCTTGCCATCAAAGTCTCCTATTACCCTAAACGTGGTTCCAACGCCCATGCCTGCCTTGACGTCCATCGGGACGACGGTCATGCCTACGCGCTCCTCAAACTGGTCGGAAATGTGCTCCGGCCTTGCAAAGTACGTAAACACGTTGAGGGTCTTTTCCTTGATATCAATTGACTTTGTAACAGTGGTCATCATTGGGCAATTTCTTCAAACTTGATTTAAAGCTTTTGGTAATTGTCAGTGATCGAGACGCCCCGCGGCACTCCCTGCACCGGTACACGTCTTCAAACATGAAACGGCCTGCGGACACAATGCATGCGCTGCGGGAGGTTTGGTGTTATATTAAAGAAGGGCGGATCTTATCGGAATGCCCCGCCCGCTATTGCTTGCGCTATTTGCGCCCCTCCTTTTGGTTCCAATCCCGCATGATGCTGGAGCGCACGAGAACCTAAACTCGGGCGACGAGTCGGTAGGAAGTTACGAGGTCCAGGTGGCAACTGACCCCGAGATCCCGCCTGCAGGCCAGCCCTTCAGGCTTGATTTCAGGGTGCTCAACCACCAGTCGGCATCAAACATACTCAACTCGCTTGATACAAGGGCAAGCGAGGTCTCCCACTTTAGGATGGGCGCCAGGTTATACTACAACGACCAGCTGGTGGGGGTAATACCGGTGCAGGACCATGCGGGCGGCGAGTGGTCCACGACATACACGTTCGGCGAGTCGGGCAACCACATCATGTATGTTGACCTGTATGATGCTGGCCCCGGGGGCGGGCCGGCAACATTTGACTTTAACATCTCCGTCCTCTCCGTATTTGGTCCCGCGTTTGTCTATGTAATATCGGCAGGCAGTATTGCCTGCTTTGTCCTGCTTGGCTGGATAGCAGTGTCAAGGAAGATGAGGGACAGGTCGCAGCCGCGGACCTAGGCGCTTGACTTTATCGTCTGGCCGCGCGGAAGCTTGAAGGCGTAAAGCGCGGTAAGGAGTGTCATCGCAAAGAGCAGTATCCCGATGCCGTTGTGTATTGCGACAATGATTGCCTTGAGCTCTGTATTTATCACGATTGCCCCAAGCGCAATCTGCATTGTTGCAAAGACGCCTGCAAGTGTGCCTGTTATCCTCAGCCTTGTGTGAGATCCCGCGACCTTCCAGGACCAGACCGCGGTTGCGATTATCAGCGTACCTGTTATGGCCGCCACAAGCCTGTGAATCCACTCTGTAAGGTACTGGGCAGAGGGAAGTATCCCGCTTGGGCAGAGCGGCCACTTGGGGCACTCCAAGCCCTGGCCGCTTGATTCCAGGTATCCGCCGATAAACATCAGGCTATAAAGAATTACAAGGGACGCAAGTGCAAGATATCTGAAGAACATTACTTTTCGACGATGAATTGGCCGTCCATTCCAAGCGCTGCGTGTCCTGGAACCGTACAGATATAGTGGTACAAGCCGGGCGTGCCTGCAACAAAGGTTACATCTCCCGACTCGCCAGGCTTCATCGGGTTGTCAGGTGTCTTAAAGTTGGCATTCCAGACGATTCCCGATGGATTGTTGGGGTCCGTCACAATGCCAAATGCGTGGAATGACTTGCTCGGGTTTGTCAGGTGGATTGTCACAGTGTCACCAGAATGTACGGTTATCGTTGGGTCAGTGCCTGTTCCACCAGTGCCGTTAAATCCGTACTTTGAAAAGTCCGGGCTTATCTCAAATGCAAGTGAGTATGATACCTTGTTGCCGTTGGCGGGGGCCGTGCCACCAGTACCAAGTGCAGGTCCTCCACTAGCGCCGCCTGGGCCTTCAACTTCAATCTTGCCGTTCATCCCAAGCTCCCTGTGGCCTGGAACTGCGCAGATGTAATAGTATGTGCCTGCGGATCCCGGAATGAATGTAACAGTGCCGCTCTGCCCCGGCTTCATCGGATTGTCAGCCGTGCCGATTGTAGTCCCGTCTATTGCAGGACCAGGACCTGTCGGGGATGCGGTAATCGCAAAGGCGTGGAATGACTTGCCGCCGTTTGTAACATGGAATACAATCTTGTCTCCAAGCTTTACGTGGATCTCGGGATCAGCCCCTGGCGAGCCGATGGGTGCGTTAAAACCATAATTCTTGAAATCGGGTGATTCAATAAACTTGAGGGATACTGTGTGGACCTGTCCTGTGAACTGTCCCTGGGTGGAGGATGGTAGTCCTGCGCCACCAGTTGTGGTCGTTTGGGTGGATTTTTCCATCTGCTCCTCCTGAATCTTGCCAGCCTCTGGGAGGTATGAATTCCAATAATCATAATGAGTGAAAAAGATGAGCCCGCCTATTATCTGGATGCCGATGATGATGGCAAGCATCTTGCCTACCCGTCTAGGGGTAGTCCTATAGATGGTCTCGTCATGTTCGGAATGACTCATGTCAGTATCCCGAGTGGCCGCCGTGCGGATTCTTTGCTGCTACCGGATAGTAGTACTTGCCTCCGATTCCCCACGGGTCGTCCATGTTTGCTGGCTTGCCCTTGGCAGAGAAGTAAATCAATGAGGCTAGGAATATCACAAAGCTTGCACCTATCAGCCAAGCACCTACCGTAGATATCTGGTTGAGTATGGTCCAAGAGGTAAATGAGGTTGGGTAGTCATATACCCTTCTTGGCATTCCCATGAGGCCAAGTATGTGCTGGGTAAAGAAGGTCTGCACAGTTCCCCAGAACATCAGCACAAAGTGCGCACTTGCGAGTTTCTCGCTGTACATCCTTCCTGTGATGTATGGGAACATGTAGTATATCATTCCGACAAATCCAAATCCGATTGTACCTATGAGGAAGAGGTGCATGTGTCCTACGACCCAGTAGGTTCCGTGCGTGATAAAGTCAAGAGGCATTGCAGAGTTGAGCACACCTCCGGCACCTGCCGAGAAGAAGAGTGCGATTCCACCTACTGAAAACTTCATAGGTGCTGAGAACCTTATCCTTCCTCCCCACATGGTGGCAAGGAAGTTGAATACGTGCATTCCGGATGCTGGGACTGCAGCCAGAGTACCAATCATGAACACGACCTTTGTAGTAAAGTCCATTCCTGTTGAGTACATGTGGTGGCCCCATGAAGCAAATCCCACGATACCAAGCATAACAAATGCAAATACGCCTGATGCCTGACTGTAGAGCGGCTTCCTAGAGAACCTTGGTATAATCTCGTACATCATTCCGATGGCCGGGAGCAGGAATATGTAGACTTCGGGATGGAACGTAAACCAGAACAAATGCAGGTATGCAATCGGATCGCCACCTGCCCACGGGTTGAAGAATCCAGAGATGCCCAGCCTGTCAGTCAGCATCATGATGAGTGCTGCGGCATAGGTAGGCATTGCGACTATGGTCATGAGGGATACTGTAAGCATTGACCATGCAAACAGTGGAACCCTTCTTAGGGGCATGTCTGGATGCTTGCATTTGATTACCGTAACGACAAAGTTGATTGATGAGAGTATTGACGATATTCCCAGAATCTTCATGCCAAAAATGAACATGTCTGCCGCAGGTCCTGGAGCCCGGATGACAGAGTACGGTGCATATGACACCCATGTGGTATCAGAGAACCCAAGCCAGAGCAGTGCGGCGCCTACTGGATTCATCCAGAATGCGATGGCGTTGAGCTTTGGATACGCCATATCCTTGTATCTTACCATGATAGGAACAAGTATGTTGCCGATGCCGTTTGCAACTGGAAGGGCAAACAGGAACAACATCGTCAGGCCGTGGACTGTGAATATCCTGTTAAACGTTGCCGAGTCTGATATCAGAACGCCTTGTCCTGGGAAGAACAGGTGTGTCCTGATTATCATTGCAAGAACTCCTCCCATGAAGAGGAATGTAATACCGAAAACCAGATAGAGGTAGCCTACGTCTGTGTGGTGAGTCGAGAACATTATCTGCCAGACTGGCCTTGGCTTTTGTAGTTCTAGTACCATTCAGATCCCTCTATGCAGTAAGATATTGTTGATGTACATAAAATGTTTTTGATTATTGTCATGTCTTGCTATCAGGCTCCACTACTAATGTTCCCCTCATGTTGTAATGCAACAGTCCGCAGTACTCCCTGCACTGGATCGGGTACGTTCCCACCTGGTTTGGTGCAAACCACGCGTGGTTGACATGTCCTGGTACCGCGTCCTCAAAGACCACCCAGTCCGGTATGTTGAACGAGTGCATTACATCCCTTGAATAGATCTCAAACTTGTATGCGTGATTGACCTTGAGGTGCAGCGTGCTTATCTCCTTTGTCCCGTTCGGGTGTTCAAATGACCAGTACCACTGCTGCCCTGTCACCTTTATGACCGTCGCGTCTGCAGGCACGTCCTCTACGAGTTTCTCCGTATACCACGAGTCTGCGCCTACGTAAACCAGAATAGCGATAACTACTGCAACAAATACCCACTCTGCTGTGTCGTGACCCATCTAGTGACCCTCCTCTGGATCGCCTGCTGCAGGATCGTCAAGGTGCTCCCACCTTGTAGGGGCCTTGTTCTTTGGATTTGACTCTCTGAACCTCCATACGAGCCAGATCATGGTTCCTGACACTACGGCGCCTACCGTAAATGCCGCGGTTGTCATCCTGAAGAACTCGTTCCATACGGTCGCCCTCAAGTCAAGGTATTTTTCGGGCGCAGTCTGCTGCGCAAGCTGTGCATGCGCGATCTGCGGGACAAGGGCGATTGCAACGAGAACGATAATCGAGATAGCAATGAGAGTTTTCATTGGCTGATTTCACGTGCACTCCACTTTCTATTTAAGCGTTTTGAAGATTTTCGAATCCGCGCCGATCAGAAGAAAAGAGACGGCTTCGGGCGGTCAGCCATACCTGCACCCCTGAGAAGAACCATCTTCCATAAGATTTTAGATCCTCTGCAGGCCAGGCCGATGACACAAGGTACCTTTCAGGGTAGTCATGGGCAGCCCCTGCAGCCATTCATTATGGCGCCCTCAAGGTTTGCTCCTTGAAGGCTTGCCCCAGAAAGATCTGTACCGGTCAGGTTGGCGCCCGAGAGTATGGCGCCCGAAAGGTCGGCACCCCCAAGCCTGGCACCGGCAAGATCAGAGTCATGGAGATCCGCACCTGCAAGGCTGGCGCCCCTCATGTCGGAACCCCGCAGGTCTGCAAGCGAGGCGTCGGCGCGCCGAAGGTCGGCCCCCTGCAGGTCAGCCCCTGCAAGGCTGACGCCCCGTAATGTTGCGCCTGACAGGTTTGCATCCCCAAGGTCAAGACCTGCAAGATCCGCAGAGCCAAGGTCTGCGCCAGCCAGATCCGCCTGCCGGAGGTACGAGATTGCAAGCACCCGCATGGCAAGGGGCCGAGACGTGCTTTGTACAAAGCCTGGCTGCCCGCCAAACGATGCCGTGATATTGTGGATGCCGGCAGAGCGTATTGTAACGGTCGTGCTTGCCCTGCCGCCTATGACCTGAGCCTCCACACCTTTATCCTTGCCGTCAATTGCAAAGTTTACGGTGCCACCTTCAGGAGCTGGCAGTACTGTTGCGACAAGCGATATCGGGATTCCTGAAATCGCTTCGGGTGGTACTGCATGCAGGTCTGTCTCTGTCTGAAGCACCGGCGGCTCAAATGTGACTGCCGGGCCTGAAGGCGAGGCAGGTGCCATTGCGGTAGAGTTCGAGTCCGGGTTTGAGCATGGGAACATGACCTGCCAGCCGTGCGGGACCTCGCCTACGTAGCAGTGGTAATGCCCCGAGGGGTCGTAGAGGCTGGCTACATGCTCCCAGTTTGTGTCGGCAGATGTCTGTATGAGGAAGCCTGACGATACGTTGAATGCGACAACCAGTCCCAGTGCAGCAAGCGCGCCAACTGATATTGCCGACCTCCTGCCGTCAAACTGCCTTAGGACCAGGATGAACCCAAAGACGACTGCAAGGAAAAAGTACCTCTCCTCGGCCTGCCCGCAGAGGCACGACCAGTCAAGCATCTGCCGCCTTACTGCTGCCGACATGAAGAGCGTGGCAAGTATTGAGAGCAGCGCAAAGATCTCAAAGCGGGCCTTCTTTCTTGCGGATCCAAGCATAACAAAGGCCACAAGTCCTACAGGAACAAGGTACATCAGGTATCCCAGACGGTCAAAGACTACAGTCGTGTCATGGTAGAAGATCTTTGTTGCAGATATCGCAAAGGCGTTGACCGCAGGAAGGAGGACGCCACTGCTTACACCAAGCGAGCTCGTCCTGAACTGGTGTGAGAACTGGGCATACAGCGTGGCTGCCTCAAATGCCATCAGAGCGGTGGGAAGAAGAAGGCTTGACAGTGCTGGCAGGCTCCTGTCCTTCCTTCTTGCCTCGCGTGCCGCAACATATCCAAATACGGGGAGGAAGACAAGCGAAAAGGCAGACGACATGACAGAGGCCGACAGGAGGAAGGAGTAGAGGGCCTTTGACCACGACGGCTTTGATGCATACAGGTCGTAGCGGAAGAGCAGCAGGGCTGCAAGCAGCATTACAAAGACGTTGAGGAACCACTGGATGGCCGAGATGTTGGAGTATACCTCGTCGATTCCAGGTACCAGTATGATGAAGAGGCAGCATGCAACCCTCATCCGGTCGTTGCGTATGATGAACCGGAACTGTCTCTTTGCAAAAAAGAATGCGCACAGGGTGGCAATCACGATTGCCGCCACGTTCATCCCCAGGTTTACAGCTGCGGGACCCAGGAGGTAGAGGGAGAGGAGGGTGACAGTGCGGGGCACGAAATGAAAGTAATAGTTGTAGACAAGAAATAGGCTCTGCCAGCCGTGGTGGAGGGCGCCTGAGATGAGGACGTCTACGTCTTCCACCCTGCCTGGCTGCCAGAGTATGCGGAGCGGCTTGCGGAGCAGGAAGAGTGCAAGGCCTGCAAGGAACAGCGGAATGATGTGCCACGGCGGGTTTTCCTTGTTTAGTTGTCTGACTTGTGCCAATAAGGTCTACAAATGCAGTACGTATCTGGCTATATTAGGATGGGGCGGACGCATGGCTGGGCGCGCCGCGGGTTTGAGGCTGCAAGAATTGGATGGCAGCGGCACGCGACATGCCTGCATGCGGGAATGTGACCCATAAGGCTAGGCTGAACATGCAACGTCTTATCTGGATTCGTCCTTGTAAAATACGCCAAAAGAGTTCCTGTCTGGCTCGGGGAAGGAAACCTTGAATCCCATCCCCTGCAGGACCCCGCTTGAGATCAGGGATAGGTGTTTTTGGTACTGGTTTGAGCCCATCCCCCACGAGTTTTCAAGCTGTTCTTCGGGCTGGTCAATGTTTACGGGCGTGTACACTATGACCTTCCTCCTTGCTATTCTCTTCATCTCCGAGATTGTCTTGAGGGCTTTTTCATATTCGAGGTGTTCCAGCACGTCAAGGCAGATGACCACGTCAAAGCTAGAGTCAAGGAACCTGTCAAGCTCGCTAGTCGAGAGGTTGACCACCGGGAAGAAATTCTTGGAAACGTCAAGGTACGGCCTCCACACGTCGCAGCCAAGCAGCGACCTGCATGCCAGGGTGCCCCTGCCTGAAGAGTCTTTGGAGATTGCCATGACATCCTTTAGTTTCCGCTTTCCCGAGGAACTGTTGAGCGACTCGGTCGTGGCCTGCATTATTCCGCATCCTACGTCAAGTACGGTATCGTCCTTTGTTATCTCCTTTTGCACGATCCTGCCGAGCCAGTTCAAACGATACCCTATATTGTATTAACTATTAATTCCTTGGTGTCTTGAAATCTTTGCTACGGTTTCTACCCTTTATGACAGGATAATGGAACTGTTTTTTTCTGTGAACTTGAGGTCATTTAGCGGGCATACATCTACATGAAAATGCATGATCATGGATGACACTGCCCAAATCGGAGTTGATAATCTCCGCTAGGAGTTGTATTAGATAAAAAGGAAAAAGGGGGAAAGTTATTTTTTGGCTTGGTATCCAGTCTACTGTACGTTTATCGTTGTACTCAGCGGCGGACTCAGTGCGTTTGGATTGTCAATGCTCTGCCATACAAAGATTTGAGCAGTGTATGTGCCAGCTGATGACGGGGTCCAAGACTGGGCCGGGTTGAGTGACTGACCTGCTGACAGTGTACCTGTGATCCACGATAGTGATACGGTCACACCGTTGCTATCCTGTATCTGTACAAGATAGGCAAATGGCTGGTCCCTGTTCTGGCCGTTGGCAAGGTCTGCAGTCACTTGGATCTGCTGGCCCACCTTTACGGTACCATTGATGGCGTTGCCGAATGAGTCAACGATTCTTGGGTTAGATGCCGGGGCCCTCTCGAGCGGCGGGACAATCGTACCAATGAATGTCGTTGCCGTCAGTCGCAACTGATCAGCCGGTGTGTATGGCGGAGGCAAGGTTCTGTCCTTGTACTCGCCGGTTACTGTATCGCCTTCTGAGACGTGCAACCTGTTACCAGATGACTGGAAGTTGGTTGTAAAGTATACCGTACCTTGGAAGATGCCGGTATCCTGGCCTGTCTCTGTCAT
>JAGWHF010000001.1 GCA_028866895.1 Nitrososphaerota archaeon | reverse complement strand
GTGCCGACAGGCTCTGCACTGACCGTGGAGAGACAAGTCCCACCAGTCACGACAAACATCGTAGACATGGGGTAGGTGGAAGTGATATGGGAAATATCACCACCAATCCACTTTTTTTACTAGCAAGGATACCTAAAACAACCCGAATCTTTGTAGCCGTTAGCATTCTTGCAGGCTATGGACTCTTCCTGTACGAGATGCTTCCGGAATACCTCTTCATCCCCGCATCAGCCATGACCTATTTTGCCATTCCGTCAATTGCCATAATTGCCGTTTTTGTCGTTCTTCCAATGGTGATGTTGAAGGGGATACAGCCAAGCAATCAGACCTCCGGCCAAACAGGCCAAATCCCAGAACAGCAGGTCGAGGTTGTACCCCTAGATCAGACAAGTGATTCGACAATCATCCTTCCAGACAACATGGTCCCTGGGAACTTTGGCGGCCTCATCCCCGGCCAGTCCCCCATTTCGGGAGAGGCCCAGACTCCTGCAATAATCCAAGCGCCCGCATTAGACGAGATGGCGCTTCAGAACATGGTATCAAGGGCCATGGAACCTGTCCAGAAGGACAGTAGTCGAATGCAGGACACCATAACTGACCTCAGAACCGAGATAGATTCCATAAAAAGCAGCATGAGTTCCCTTGCCTCCATGGTAGAGTCATCCCTTACCGACCTAAAATCATTCCAGGCCGAAATTGCAAACCCGTTAAACTTCATGCGCAAGTACTTTGATTCCATAGACATCAAGTCGCTTTCCGACCCTACCCTCCCTCTGCACGTAGAGAAGCTACCACTTGACACCATTGAGAGTCACAAGGAAGAAAAAGATCTTGCGCCTGCAAAAAACGATTCCAATGTAACAATCAAGTCAAGGGATGTTGGTGAAGATGCAGTTTCGAAAACTGAGGATATCGAGGGGCAGGTACAAAACGAATCAAACGAGGTCATGTCATTCAAACAGATGCTAGGCGGCAAGATTACCCTTGGCCGCCTCATGACCACGATCACCCTCATGGAAGAAATCCTCCAGACTCTTGGAAGAGATTCCATCGACGTACTCATCGACCAGTGCAAACTCATGGGCCTAAACCAGGAGGACGAGCATATCGTCTACAATGTCATCAACATGATGGACAAGTCCGGTTTGTCTGTTAAGGACACACTGATCATGTTATACAAGTTCGGTAAAGTCATGGGCATGAACGACCGCGAGTCAGATCTAATTTATGCTAAATTGATGATGAACCAAGGCAAGAATCACGAGAGCATGGTGGCCGTGGAAAAAAAGGTGTAATATATGGCATCGGCAGTCTTCACCGAAGCAATCCTCATAGTGGCCTCAGTAATTGTCGCCGCGGGCCTTGCAGGGGTTGTAATGGCCAAGGTGGGTTCCTTCCAGTCCACATTCAGCCAGTCCACCGAGGATCAGAAGCAAGCAGTATTGACTAGCATCAAGATAATCTACGTCACAAATACCACGGATACCAGCGTCAGCGCATGGGTCAAAAACGTGGGCTCTTATCCCATCACAACCCCACAAAATACAGACATCTATTTCGGACAGGTAAACCAGATGCAGAGGATTCCCTACAGCGACCCCCCCTCAGGACTTTCTTGGGAATTTTCAACCGCCATGACTGTATGGGATCAGGAAAACACAACCCAGATTAACATCTCAAACCTCTCCGCCATCCAGTGCGGCGTGACTTATGACATCCAAGTAACCACTCCAAACGGCGTAAGCGATCAACAATTCACGAGGTTTTGCTAGGGAGGTATCTGGGTGGGACTGAGCGTGGCGATTTCCGGTGGAATTGTGACCTTTGCGATAATCTATGCAATGGTCTCATTCTCCTCCGAGGTGGGGGACTCGGCAAAGGTAGGCACCTCGCAGGCACAGATGGCAAATAACATGTTCCAGAGACTCCAGACAGACGTTACCATGTCAAATCTTACTGCCCAGAACACCGTCGGCCCTGCCACCTTCCAGATAACGAATACGGGAAACACCCTGCTGTGGAACTATGACAACTTTGACGTGATAATAACGTACCAAGAAAACGGCACCTTGGCACAGCAACTTCTAGGACAACACCCCACAGTAACGGAGGCTCTGACCTATTCTCCCACATGCGCATCTCTAATGGCTGACAGGTGGTGTATATCATCCATCCAAAACGACTACGTCCACAAGGGCCTTATCGACCCAGGTGAGGTTGCCAACGTTGAAGTGCAGCCTGCCAATGTGCCTTGGAAGGCCAGCACATTTACCGCCGAGTTTGGGACTGACAACGGCGTAACCACGTCTGAATCGGTGAGTACGACATGATGAAGACAGTACCAACGGGAAACGAGGAGGTCGACAGGCAGCTTGCGGGCGGAATACCCACCCCGTGCCTGATGATAATAGAGGGCGAGCACGGTACTGGCAAGAGCGCCCTTGCAGCCCAGTTCATCAAGGGAATGCTGTCGATTGACCTGCAGGTTCTCTGCATCACAGAAAACACCGTCAAGGATTACATCGAGAAGATGAAGACGATCACATTCAACTTTACAAAGCCCTTCCTCCAGAACAAATTCAGGATACTCCCACTGCATGTCTATGGGGCAATGTGGTCAGAACGCCAGTCATCATTCCTGTTGCCCGTCATAGGCAGGTACATCAGCAGCAACGCAAAAAATTGCGATGTCGTGGTGATAGATTCCATCTCGCTTCTGACGATGTATTCGGATGCCGACCAGATACTTGATTTTCTCACCCGCTGCAAATACCTAGTTTCCACAGGAATGTCAATAATACTTACGATGCACGTAGAATCCATACCAGAGGATGTTGCCCTGAGAATAAAGTCCGCATGTGATGTCTACCTTTCCCTCAGCACATCGAATATCGGTGGCAAGGCAGTCAAGGTAATGAAGATAATAAAGCTGATAGGGTCCACGTCGCAGGCAGAGTCGTCCTTTGCCTTCGAGGTTGACACCAATTTTGGAATAAAGATTGTCCCGATATCTACTGCAAACGCATAGGAGCATTGGGATGATAGAAACAAGAGGACGGGCGAGTTTGGAATGAGCTTTGACGTCTCAATGGTCAAAGACGCCAAGTTTGCCGAGGCCCTTAAAAAAGCCCCCCACTTGGCAAGATACCTCTCGACATACGTGGAAAGAGGCAATCCAATACCAATCTACACCGACAAGCTAGAGGGGGAGCACAAAAAACTCAAGGAACCAAACCTGATCTATCCAATCTCCGATACCACTTTTATTCATGTCAACCCCCACTCCAACTCGGCCGACGGGTACGTGGAATACACCATCATCGAGCCGGATGAGCCTGAAAGGGCACTTATGGAAAATGCCGACAAACTTTTTGCCCTGCATGCTGGCACCATGAACCCTCCAGTCGAGCTTACCGAGCGGTTCAACATGATAGATCAGTATCTGGACAAGACCATCTCGATCACAGGCAGCCCCGTAGACTACTCGAAAATCGACATCATGAAGCTGAAAAACCTGCCGGTTTACGAGAAGGACGTAGTCAACCTAAAGTACCACTTCCTAAGAAAGAGGGCCGGCATGGGATTGCTCGATCCCTTCCTTACAGACCCCCACCTTGAGGACATTTCAGTGGTAGGAGCTGGAAACATGTATGTCATACACAAGATGTTTGGTGCCCTCAAGTGCCCCGTATTCCTCAGCGTCGAAGAGATCGATGACCTAATCATAAGCATGTCTGAGCAGTTCGGCAAGACGGTATCACATGCAAAACCTGTGATTGACGCAACCCTCCCGGAGGGGTCCAGAATCAACATTGTTTTCGGCAAGGACGTTAGCAGAAAGGGCACCAATGCCACGATAAGGCGGTTCGCAAGCACGCCTCTTTCCATAACCCAGATACTTCCAAGCAAGGCTCTCAACTCCACGGAGGCAGCCTATCTCTGGATGATGATGGCAGAGGGTATGAGTGTCTTTATCAATGGGGAGACGGCATCAGGAAAGACGACAACCATGATGGCGCTTACTGCCTTCATACCATCCAACTGGAAGATAGTAAGCATAGAGGATACTCCCGAGCTTACACTCCCACATTCCAACTGGATAAGCGAGGTCACACGTGACACTGGCAACCAGAACTCTAGTGTGACCATGTTCGATCTCCTCAAGGCCGCACTAAGGCAGAGGCCAAACTACATCTTCGTGGGAGAAATCAGGGGTGCCGAGGCAAATATTGCATTTCAGGCAATGCAGACAGGCCACCCAGTAGTAAGCACCTTCCATGCAGCCAACATGACTGCGCTCATACAGAGAATCACCAACCCCCCAATGAACATACCAAAGACCAACGTTGAGAACCTCAACATAGCCATCTTCCAAGCTGCAGTATCAGGTCCTGACGGCAAGAGGGTAAGGAGGGTGCTTTCAATCAACGAGGTTCTAGGATACAACCCAGACGGCAACAACGTAATGTTCATTCCTGTCTTCAATTGGGATCCGGGCTCCGACGAGGTGAAATTTAGGGGCAAGGGAAGCAGTGCGCTCTTCATCTCAAAGATACTCGAGAAAAGGGGCATGTCAAGGAAGGACGAAACTCTCCTTTACGAAGAACTTGCCATGAGGGCCAAGATTCTGGACAAGATGGTTGAAAAAAAGATCTTCAACTTTTATGACGTCTACGACTCCATCTCCCGCTGCAGGGAGATAGGCCTCGAAGCCTTCATGAAGGAGCTTGATATGCTTTGACACAAAAAATCACACTGAAGGACAAGATAGGATCCATCAAGAAAGCAGACGACGAGTTTGTCTACTTTATGGCCTTCCTTTATGCCCTCTCAACGGGCGAGGTAGGCTCTGTCGACCTGATAAAGACCGCCCAGCTCTCAGGCTACGGAAAGTATTCCGAGACCTTCAAGGATGTCTTCCGGCTGGGTGTAGGTTGGGGGTACGGCCTTGCACGTGCATGCGAGATGATAGCGGTCAAGTTTGCAGACAAGACAGACCCTATGAAACAGCTCCTTGTGAAGCTCGCACAGGTAATCAGACTGGGGGACGAACTCAAGGTATTCTTTACAGACGAGATGGCTGCGACCATCCACAATTTTACGATAAGCTACGAGCGTAATCTCGAGACCCAGAAGCTCTTTCTTGAAATGTTCTACACAATCTCCTCGACTGCCGTCTTTATGATATCCGGCAACTCGATCATGACCATGCTGATGGGCAGTTCCGACTCAAAGTCCGTCTTCATGATGTCCTTCACAGGAGTTGTCGTGAGCATGGGCTCATTCATTGTAATAATGTACATGATCTTCCCGAGGGACAGGATTTCTGTGGGAGACCTTGGCAGGATGCAGAAATTTAGGATGCTCCTCTACATGGCAATAGGCGTCGGAGTTTCAGTGGGCGTCCTGCTTTCCTTCACCAACGCCGTTCCTCTCACCTTGGTCGCAGTGGTTGCCACAGCGCCCCTTTTCATTCCAGGCTATTACGCAAAAAAAATAGAGGCAGACCTGCAGGCACTTGACGAGTGGTACCCCTCATTCATCAGGCATTTTGGCGAGATATACATGATGGTAGGCTCCATGGGGCAGACCCTTGACGCCGTACTGAGGAGCAACTTTGGCCCACTGCAAAAACAGATAGTCGCTTTCAAGAACCGCGTAAAGAACAGGATCAGGCCAGAGGTGGGATTCGAACTCTTCTCAAAGGAGGCTGGCACCTCCATCATAGTATCCGGCAACACCATCATAGCAAACGCGTTGATGAAAGGCTCCAATATGAACGAAGTAGGAACCAAGGTATCAGAGATATCACTGAAACTAAACGAGCTTCGCGCAAAAAGGAGGCAGACCTCTAGGACGTTTGAGACCATCGTGCTTGTCCTTCACGCACTGACCATGTCGATTTTTGGACTTATGAACAAGCTGATAGATATCTTCAACCAGATGGTAACGGGCACCCACATTTCAAACAACGCCATCACGCTGAGCCCCATAGACCCACACTTTATGACAATGATGATGCCGTTTGTAATAATCGTCACCTCTGCCATCAACGGCCTTGCAATAAAGGTGGGGCAGGGAGGCCTCTTCAAGACTGTCTGGTACAACATTGCGATGCTTTCTGCCATAGGAGGAGTGGCAATGTATGGAACCTCGCTGGCATTGTCAAAGTTCCTGGAGAAGCACATATTGGACATGTCCAGCCTGACGGCCCATCTGGTTTTATTTCCCCACCTACTCTAGAATGGCGGCATCATAATGCTGCAAGGAAGATCCCATCAGCCGGTCTTGGTCCGACACAGGGAGGTGGCCAAGAGCTTGTTTACCGTCTCCACTACCTGGCCCATCTCAAAGGGTTTGTACACTATGGCATCAGCCTTGAGCCTTTGCAGTTCCTCTATAGTTTCAGGCCTCACATCGCCCGTAATTATCACAACAATTGCATATGGATTTATCTGCCGTATCTTCTTTAGAACATAAAACCCGTCATAGCCAGCCATCATGACGTCTGAGAACACAATGTCTGGAAAAAGGTCCCGGTACATTCTTACCCCCTGGCTCCCGTCATAGGCCCTTCCGATTACCCTCACATTGCAGATTTCAAGAAACTCCGAGAAGAGGCCTACAGTGTCCTTGTCGTCATCAATTACCATGGCAGTACAACCCTTGGGAACCCTGCCTACGTCAAGCATGCTGTGTTTCCACACACTGCTTCTCTAATATCCGATAGGTTGTCATTTTTAAACAAACAAACCAGCAACATTTCATCATGCCCGATCCCCGCCAACCAAAAGGTAATTATTTTTTGAATCCTAGACGAATCTAAATGACTGCGAAAATTCTCGGCATAATAGGAGGCGGACAGCTTGGAATGATGCTCACAGAGGCCGCAAAGGCCATGCCAGATCACATTTCCAAGGTGATAGTTCTAGATCCCACAAGGGATTGCCCCGCAGCCAGGGCAGGCGCTGAGCAGATAGTGGGCGATTTCAAGGACAAAAACTCCATCGTAGAGCTTTCGATGCAGTCAGACATTATCACCTACGAGATAGAATCTGGAAACAGCGAGGTCCTCGAGTCACTCAAGGCTCCAGTCTCAGTAAACCCCTCGCCCGCAACTCTTAGAACTATCCAAGACAAGTATTCCCAGAAGGAATTTCTCAGGCAGAACGGCATTCCCGTGCCGGATTTCCTTGCCATCGAATCGCTTGCAGACCTGAAGAAAAAGATACCCTCACTCGGTTATCCCGTCCTCCTCAAGGCAAGGAGAGATGCCTATGACGGCAGAGGCAATTTCAAGATAAATTCAGAATCCATGATAGAACATGCCTACAAGCTCTTTGAAGGAAGGCCCATGATGATAGAAAAGTGGGTCGACTTTAGGTCGGAGGTATCAGTCATTGCTGCAAGGAATACTGTTGGCCAGATAGCCACGTACCCGGTAGTAGAGAACATCCACAGGGAGAACATCCTAGAAATCACAATTGCACCTGCCAGGGTGCCACCCCACGTTGCAAAGGAGGCGGATGAGATTGCAAGGAAGACCATGGAGGTACTGCACGGCGCGGGCGTTTTTGGCATCGAGATGTTTGTCACACGCGACGACAGGGTCATGATAAATGAGATTGCCCCCAGGGTACACAATTCAGGCCACCACACACTCCAGTCAAGTGATACCTCCCAGTTTGAGCAGCACCTCAGAGCAATCCTTGGACTCCCACTCGGAAGCACAAACCTCAGGCATCATGCGGTCATGAGGAACATTCTTGGCCCCAGTGACTTTGTAGGAAAGTACAAGCCCATAGCATTGGAGCAAGAAAGAGGCGTATACCTCAAGATGTACAATAAGGATGAGGCGAAACCGCAAAGGAAGCTTGGCCACATCAATATTGTAGACCTCGATGATACAAGGGACATTGAAGAGCTCATGAGAAAGGCCGAAGATGTGCGGAATCGCATTAAATTCGAGTCGCCGTGAATCCCGCTACTTTCTTGCAACGAGGGCGTAGACACCCCCAGCCCCGTAGGCGACAGCTATCATCATTCTAGAAGCTATGACTGCAAGAGTCTGGCTTGAGACAAACGAGGTATCCACGAATACCGCAACGGGGATTGCCGCCAGCGCCAAGGCGCCGACAATTATCTGCTCATTGTTGGCAAGACTGCTAAACCTCCTCATGAACAAGTACGTCGACGTGTTCCCGAGGCCTATCCCGAGCAGAATGAGGTATTGGTAGAGATGCGGAAACACCCCTATTGCTGCAAATGGGGCAGCCCAACACAGCCCGTTTACCGCCTTTACGGGATGCGACCATGAGACGCTGTTCTTCATCCTGCCCCTTATGAGCTTCAGCATGTGTCTGAACTTGCCAAGTATGACGCCAAAAGTAACAGCAAAGCTTCCAATCCAAATTACCGCGTACTCATACAGCGGTGCCTGTCGCTCAAAAGCGACCTCACTTAATAAGGAGGCGACACCAACTGAGACGGCCACGCCGATAAACAACACGCCAAATGCCCGCCTGACTTCAAGAGGAGAGTTTTGCATCAATAATAAGAGAGCTCGGCCACAATGTAATTTAAAAGTTTGAATTTCCTGACCCTGTTCTCGATAGACCGATAGATGAATCGCAGGGTATTGGCCGTACATGTACAAGCTGTCTCCAGTGCGGGATCCATATGCCACAATGTCCGCCAAAGCCCAGCCTGTAATTTACGAGAAAAACACACTCTACAATTTATAGCAAAAAATCCACAGATATTGCGTTTGTAAAGCATGAGAGTGGAGACTGTTTACAATAACGACAATCATGGTGGAGACCCAAGGCCTCGCATGAGGCAGCCCAAAAAGGAACTCAAGAGAATAGACTGGGATATTGTAAAGCGGCTTGTGTGCCTGATGTATTACGAGAACGGCATGAAGCGAACCAACATTGCCATGAAATGCAAATTAAGCTATGGAAACTGTCTACTATACCTGAACTGGCTTGAGATCATGGATCTGATTAAAAGAGAGACCGACGGCGAAGGCTTTGAGCTGGTAAGCCTTTCCGAGAAAGGAAAGGACCTCTATTCAAGGCAGCTTGAAGAAAACCAAACCATTGCAGGCTAGGAATACGAGTACAGAATCCCCGGAGAACATGTCTCAAAGTCGGTGTTTGCCTTTCGGTCTATTGTGACTGCCAAGTCCAGACCTTTATCTCCTATATGATTTGCCTTGTGAAGCAGCTCAATCCTACGCCTGCTGCGCTGAAGCCTTTTTGTTGCTCGTTAAACCTTTATTAAAATTCATTTCTGGGTAAACCTATGGCCAGCACGAAAAAACCGCTTGTCGGAATCATAATGGGATCAAGTTCGGACAGCAAGGTAATGCATTCCGCCGCGATGATTCTGGACGAGTTCGGGGTCAATCACGAAGACCAGATAGTATCTGCACACAGGACACCCACACGCCTTGAGGAATACGCAAGACATGCGGAGAGCCAGGGGTTCAAGGTGATAATCGCCGGCGCGGGCGGTTCCGCCCATCTGCCAGGCATGGTTGCCTCACATACCATAATCCCAGTCATAGGAGTGCCCATAATGGTCTACAATGACAAGGGCAACTCGGACCGTTTCAAATTTTCTGCATTTGGAGGACTAGATTCCCTCCTTTCAATTTCAGAAATGCCCACAGGATCGCCCGTGGTGACAGTGGGCGTCAACAAGGCTGCAAATGCAGGCCTTTACGCCGTCAAGATCCTGGCAAACGAGTCTTCCGAACTACGGAAAAAGCTGAAGCAATACAAGGCGGACCAACACCGGTCAGTACTGAAGGAGTCAGAAGAGATGCGAAGGCTCGGCCTTGCAAGGTTTGCAAACAAGAGACTAAAGAAATAAGCCTGGTTCTGGACACTATGCCTTGAGGTCAGATATTTGGACTAGATGCCTTGAAAAGTAAATCGGATATATTGTTCCCGTGGTAGGATGCGTATAGTTCCACCTCTTGTCGTCCGAGTTTATCCTCGTAAACTGCTCCGCAAACTCTGGAGATAGTAGCTGGTATGCCGCATCTCCGACGGTAGTCTGGTTTGGCTGTGCCAACGGGAGTATCTTGGATACAATCGTGATGCTGTGTCCAATAAGATCCGGTTCCGAACCAAGAAAAACTATCCTGTTCTTCCCTGCATCTATCCCTATCCTCACGCTTATTGTCGGAAGTCCCAAGCTTGCAAAAATTGGGTTGAGTGAGTACTTTATGAGCATGTTCATCGAGTTTGCGCACCTTATTGCATTCTCCGCCATATTTCCAAACTCCTTGAGCTCTGGGAAGAATGCAATTACCGCATCACCTGCGTACTTTAGCACGAATCCTGCATGCTTTGATACTATCACAGACATCTCCTCCGAGAACACCTTGATAAGCCCCGAGAGTTCCTCCGAGCTGAGCAGGGTGGCAAGCTTGGTAGAGCCAACAATGTCGACGTAAAGAATGGCCACGTTGATCTCCTGCTCAGGCCAGAGATTCAGAAACCTGCTTGCCACATACTTGAGAAATGCCTGTGAATACGAGTCTGACATCTTCATCTTGTATAGCGAGAAGTTCCTCTTCACACGTGTCATGCTCTCTATTACCACAGAATCATCGGGCGAAAGTATCTGGAACCTCTCAATTGGCTTTACGTGGTAAATAACAGATTCCAGTACATTTAGCGGCACGAATTTCTTTTCCAGCACGTCATAGTATCCCTTCTCACCTTCTATTTGAGGTGGGACTACATTCATTTTTTCCGTGGCAAAGCCAAACGGAAACGAGGTATTCTGGTTCTTTGCCGCCGTGAGAATAACGCTGTCATATTCGTTGAGGGCAAGAGCCTGCTCGTTTTCAACCCCTGACCCTATGTCTATTACCCTTGAGACCGGAAATATGGTAATCTTGCCTGTCTTTGAGTTGGATTTTATCACCTCGATGACATCGTTTTCAATGTTGTCCGGAACTGTGATCTGGACGACATACTTGTCCTGAAATTCCGACCTGTACATCTCCGTCCCCTTGGCGGCATGAACCTTCGAGCCTACGCCTTTTCCCCTCCCCCTGACCTTTGTTATGTTCACGGACACATCGATTATCCTAAGAGCGTCGCTCACACCCATGAGGTCGTTTCGCGGTATCTCTGCCTCTATGCGTATCATCTTTATACCGACATACCGCAAATACCAAATTTAAGTTAGTGCGTATTTCCCACCATCGAGTGTGCCACCCACCCGTGTTTTTCGCGACACAATCGCCGTCAGCAGGACGCAGATTTGTCTTGCCCTAAATGCAGCTTATAGGTCCGCACCGGAACCAATGTCCCACAGACTGCAAGACGCTGCTTCTTGCCACGGCTTCCATTGCGGGCTGAACCCTGATGATGAGCTTGTTTTTCTCAAGTATTATGATTATGTTCTCAAAGACCGACCTGTATCTCGTGACCCGCTTGCCATCATCCATAGCTACAAATCCGTGCGGTATAAGCATCCCTCCTTGGATAAGCGCGTTCACCTTCCTATATCCAGATGTTTGAGACATGTGGACCATTTCAAGTATGTCCGAGATTATGAGCGGCCTGTCAAGTACCGAGTTGAGTATGTTCTTCTTGTCATTGTCCCCCACAGATTCCAGGATCACCATTGCAAGGGCCGCATCCTCTATAGTTATCCATCCGCGTTCCCCCTCACTTCCATGCTCCAGCATTACAATCTTGCCGATCACCTCCTTCTCAATAGAATCCGTCTTTGCTCCAAGCAGTTCCTTTAACACTCCGTCTAGTTTTTGAAAATCCATTATCGCCTCAGATATCGTAATTCCGTATTTTTCAAGTATCTTTCCCTCAACCTTGAGCACCATCTTTTCATCAAGCGTGTTTCTCAACGCGTTCTCAAACGGCTTTGCCATGAGTGTATCTAGGCCCGACATGATTATTCATTCCAATTTGATAAATAAAATAAGATGCGCGTAAGACAATGTGACAGCCTGCAAGGTGCCTAAAAATGCCGGGAGTTTGACCAGATGTAGCTGAACAAAAGCTTCAGGGTGTACACCATGGAGACCGAGTCGGTCCACATTGCAAATATCTCCTGCGCGGGCTTGCTGGGGCTTGTCATGAAGAGCAGGAGTTCATCTTCATCCTTTATGATAAAGCAGAGTTCCTCCCTTATCCTCAGCGGCATCTTCTTTGCCTTGTCCTTCAGTTTCCCATTGAAGATGTACGGAGTATCCTTCGAGGAGGACGAGATGAGCTGTGCCTCTGCCTTTGCACCTTCAATCTTCTCCAGAAATCCAGAATGATAAAATTTCATAAAGTCCTTCTCCGAGGCAAGAATCTGGATTGATTTTTTTGCATTTTCTATCATGTCACCCACCTTGCTGCTCATTTGGTTCATTCCCTGCAACATCTGGAATTTGCCATCCTTGACGCTGTCCTGCTTTATTTCATATCCAGGTATCAGGCTCCACAGCTCCACCAAGCTCTTCTCCTGGCTCTCAAGCTGCTTTACCCTCTCTTTTTCCGCATTGATGAGCACGGCAATGGCCTTGTTGAGTGGAAGGCCCGCAAACTTGATCGGATGCTGGAATGATGCAAGGACTATTCCCCTGTTCTGCAGGTTGGAAAGTAGATGATAGGTCTCTGTCCTTGGGATCTTCAGCGCCTTGCTCACCTGCGTTGCCGTGTTTGGGCCGGATTTTTCAAGAAACAGGAAAACCTTTGACTGGTTTGCCGTAAGGCCGAACTTTGAGAGTTCTGTCTTCAGCTTCTCAACGAGCGCCTCGTAGTCGTCTGGCCTTGCCTCGATATTTCCCATCATTGAATATGCTGTCATATCAACAACCATATAACACCGATCAAAACATCATTGGAAAATATGGATCTGCATGTATCAAGATGTTACACACTAGAAAACTGTTCGTAAAATAATTTCTGGTTCAGCAATCTAACAACCCCCAGACCTCAAAGAAATTCTCGGTCTCCCATTTCCGTATTGGCAGGCACGTTCATTTTTTTCCACTATGTCATTCCCAGATTTGGAAATATGGACACCCATAAAAATCATAAAGAGGCCTAGATGATGTGCCGGATGAATCCAAAGATCAGATCCCCGTAAATTATCTGCACTACAAAGCCAAGGGCTATGTAGATAATGTAGGGTATCCCCGGAGTCACCCAAGTGTCCATCGTACTGCAGAATTCGGCATTTTCCGCGTGATGAAATCCGAAATTAAGCCTCTTCTTTCCGCCCACCAACCTCTCCATCGAAAAGCTATGCCTCGGGTTCTTTGCCCTGTATCCGATAAACAGCGCTACCACCTTGTTGAGCCTAGTCTCCTCAAATCCGTCAAAAATGTCCTGCTTTCCAGAAATGGCAAGGAGGTTTCTTCCCAGATTTACGAAGAATGGAGCTATTGATATTATTGCAGCATTGGTAAGCGTCGTAAGCGGCGTAACCTGAACAGGCTGCAGGGAAGTCATGGGAGCAAGCCCTGCCAGCACTATCAAGCAGAAGGCATCAGCACCTCCGAAGAACCCAAACCTCCAGACCACAAGTGCGATTGGTGCGATTATCATCGATACGGCTATCAATCTAAGCTCATTCCACGGCTCCGGGCCCACCACGAGCAAAACCACTGCAACTGCACCGAAGGAAATCCAAAGGATGTCGTTAATCTCCCTCTTTCGAATGTCAAGCACCGAGGCTATTGCAAGCATGACAAGCCCGGCCGAGACCCTCAAGTACACCATGTCAACGCCATAAAACAGCATGTATTACAACCTCCTACCAAGAGGCCTTGTTCCTGACTGCAGATATCCGCCGCAATCCGCGCGGTCCATCCCAAGGGACGGGCCCCTCAACATCGATAATCGAACACTCATCTTATATCTTAGGTTACTAACAGGCAGTTTATGAGGATCCCTTTGTCCTCCATGCACAATCCGCAAAGCAGTAGGTATACGGCGTACTATTCCGTGGTGCTCGTAGCAGCGACGGCAACTGTCTTCTTCACGATGTTCAAGGTAATTCATCCCAACATACTCCAGGATGCTGGTACGTTCTTTGAGGGCTTTTTCTCGCTTTTCATGCTAGGCAGAAATGATGCGGTAGGCAAAGCCCTAATGGTGCACCTATCCTCCCTTCCTGCAGCCATAAGACGATAGAAACTATTCCTGCCCGCCCGAAAACCTCCCCCTCATTCCGGAGAATTTTTCGGCAAAGTTCATTCTTTCGGATATACCCTCAAGAATGTTCTTCTTTTTGAGCACTACAAACGCTGCTGCGGCTGCGCCTGGAATTACAAACAGGATCGGACTCAGGCCCATCACTGTAAATCCTCCGGTCTGCTGCGGCGCCTGACCGGTAGGCTGGGAGGTCGATGCAGGCACCAGTGGCGGGTTTATGCTTATCTGCTTAGTGGCCGTTATCGTCTCATACATGCCTCCACCGACGCTTGCCACTATGCTTACTATCTTGGGGTCATTTGTAACAATCGTGACTGTGGCCTTGCCGTCCTTGTCAGTAGACGAGTCCTTGCTCTGTATGGTGCCGCCGTGTACTGTCCAGTCCACTGAAAGGGCGGGCACCGGTACCTTGTCATAGGTGACAGCGAGAGTGGCAGTAACTGGACTGTTGTTGTCGGCGTGATCTACCGCCGTTATGCTTGCCACCGGTACGTAGCTTACAGCAGTAATGTCAAATTTTGAAAGCGGTACGCCGTCTGCTAGTACGGCAACCTCTGCAGTCCCTCCAGTTGTGGAACGCGCATCAAACGAGGCGTAGTATGATCCCTTCTTTATCTGCACGCTATCAGGAACTTCAAGTACGCTCGGATCACTTGAGACAAGCTTCACATCCATGTCCTTTTCGGCAATTATTGGGAGCTGCTTAGAGTCCAATAGTTCTACAGAGAAGAGCAGGTCGGTGTTCGAAATTATCTGGTCAGGATACTCCAGGGTTATTGCGCTCGGTTTGGTGGACGCACCAACCACTGTAAATGTCGAAGTATGCTGGGGAGCAGTTATGGCTGCAGTCTGTGATCCATCTTGCAGGACTGTCTCGTCAGCAAGATAGATTGGGTTTGTTCTTGTTATTGAGAGCTGGTTTGGACTGATGGATTGCTGAGGGGACAGCAACGCCGTAAAGTCACTGCTGAAGGAGCCCAAGGCACCGTTCTTTGTGGCATACACTGCAAGTGGGAACTGTGTGTCCGGTATGACCTTCGGCACAAGCGGGTCTGCCACCAACCCCGAAGTGGACTGTGCAGGTGACGCGACAATCGGACTTACTTGCTGCGGACTGTCCGATATCACGTTGAGCATTACAGGATTTGCAGAAGTTCCTACCTGGGCAAAGACAAGGGCTGCCTGGGATCCCACACCCATTTCAGTCTGGGGCACGGAAACAGTTGACGTGTCAGACGAGTCAATCCTAAATGAAAGGTTTGACTTGGCAAGCGCAGGAAAACCGGACGGGTCCTTCAATGACATGACCCCAATGAGCTCATTGTTCCCGGTAGAAAGTATAGGTAGTGGGTAGAAACACGGTGTCTTGTCATCCATTACAAAATTCTGCTCCACCGTAGCAATCTGGACCTGGGTTGTTGAGAGAGGTACCGGGTTCAGGGCGCAAAGTGAGGACGAGCTGCTGGTGGCGGTAGTTGTTCCTGTTGCGGTGGTCTGCCCGCTTTTGGTCGTACCGCTAGCTGACGAGGTACTGGTCGTTGTGGTAGTACCGCTGGAAGATGTGGTGCTAGTCGTTGTGGTAGTTCCGCTTGAGGTAGTCGAACTTCCAGGAACTGTCGTGCCGCTGTTTGCAGTTATACTGGTTGTAACGGTCGTGCTCACAGGACTTGTGCTGATGAGGTATCCCTTTGCCGAGATGTTTACGTCATAGGTGGCATTCTCACCGGCGGTAAACTCTACAGGAATGTACCCCCAGTACGATCCTTTCTTTATCATGAGTGCGTCATTTACCTGGACAAACGGGCTTTGCCCGCTCGTGTTGACAATCGAGGCGTCATTGGGATTTACAATTCGCACAGAAACTGGTATGTCCTCCTTTGCTATCACAGGGTTGCCTGCCGAGTCATGCAACTGAACTATTACGTATGATATAGAGTCCTTGTCCACGTTTATGATAGGAGGGTAGGCATAGGCCTGTATAGTATATGGTACAGCCTCGTTGTTCACCGTGACGGTGTCTGAAACCGGCTGCATCGAAGGTCCTGATGCGTAGATTGTGGCACTCCCGGGCTTTTCCATCACGAATGTTTCGCTAGCAAAGTAGGAGCCCCGTTTTATCACCATCTGGTTTGATGAGATAGCCGCAATAGTGCCGTCCGAGACGCTCATTGTTATCGGGGTGTCTGAAGGAACAGGCGTTGGTACACCGTCCTGGTTTACAGTCTCGACTGCTATATAGCCACTATTTGGACCTGAAGTCGAGAATGTCTTCGGGGTTGCCTTTATCAATAAGTTTGTCGGCATTTTAGAGTCAGAGTATACTGTAAGTGGAAGCTCAAGGGGCGCAAATCCCGATGCAGCCAGGCTTATTGTAGCAAGGCCTGCATTTCCTGCGCTTATCTTGACATTGTAGGAATGGTGTGATGCATCCTGTTCCACCCCAGTGACCTTGACCAGAGAAGAGTCCGACGAGGTTGCCACGAGGTTATCAATACTGCCGCTGAAGCCTTTCGGAACAACCTGAATGATGCCGTCAGTGTGCGCAATTATTTTGTCCGGTATAATCGTTGCATCAAGCTGACTTCCATCGTCTGCCATTACTGTCGATGGAACGGACGCAAGCATTCCAAGAAGCAGGATTGCAAGATATCTCAAATTATCAGTATTTTATCTTCCAACTCGATATAAGAGGCCGTATGACTTTTTTAGTGACATACTCATTTAGGACGTTTTGATTATGGCCCCTATGTTTATCACGTGGAGCTGTATCATCCCTATGGCTCCCATGCTTATTATCGTAAGCAGCATGGAATACATAAAGCCGCCCGAATACGCACCCTTTGTAATCTTGCCGATAAAGAGTCCGGCAAGCCATGCCTGTGCAATTATTGCAACCGAGACCACGTCTAGCAGATTGCTTGTAGCCCCCTTTGACGATCCTCCTATTGGGACGTTGCCATGCACCAAGTTCTTTTCCTGGTTGATGTCGGTAAACGAGTCAATTGTAAGCAGTGTTGTAAATCCTGTTATCACGATGAGCATGAATCCTACCATGACGTATGGCTGGAGCATGTCGCGCTTGGTCTTTGTGATGTTGTGGATCTTCTCGCTTGCATCTGCGAGGGAGTCAAGCGTGTTGACATTTCCGCCACCCGAGGTTATTATTTCAAACAAAATTCTGAAGCTTATCAGGACGTGAAAATTTTTGACATCCTTGTAGAGAGTCTCAAAGATGTTTGAGAGTGGGATCCCCCACTCCAGCTTGTTTGCAATGGTATTTGCAACTATGTTGAATGATTTAAAGTCCTTTCGCTTGCAGGCATGAACTATGCACTTTTCAGGCCCCATGCCTGCCTTTCTTGCCTCCGTTATATCTCGCAATATCTGGGGCGTTGCTGCCTCGGCATGCAGGTTTGCAACATAGATTTTCTTGAACTTTAATGCAGGCATTATGGAACCGGCGGCAAGAGCGCCACCAAGTATGTATGCATTGACGTTCATGCTAGAAAGTAAATTGCTTAGGATAAGGCCAATTCCTACAAGCATTGGGGGAAGCATGAACTTTAGTATGTACTTCATTTTGAGCTCCTGGACATTGGCGGAATTCATCTTCTGGACTATTTTCATGAACGCTATCGAGATTACAGGTGAGAAGATGAGAAGAAGGTATGGCGGCTGGGAGCCTTGTCCACCAGCAGAGCCTGTGATCGGGTTTGATCCCATTGCAGCTACAAGTATGAAGACGGCTAGAATTACAATCTGCATCGTAAGCCATGCATGGACAATGCCGCTGAGCTTCTCAACAGACTGTTTCTCAGAGGCCTCGAGCCTGTCGTAGGAGCTTGACATCTTGCTTTTGAGGTAGTTTATCACGTTTCCTCCGCTCTGGATGGCCGAGACGTAACCTCCAAGAAACTCACCCAGCGCCCTTGAGGACGGCTTGTCCTTTGCCTGGCTCAACGCGGTAAGCGGGTCTATTCCGAGCATGTCTACTCTCTTGAGTATCTTGACAGTCTCTGCTCGAATCACCGGCAGCAGGTTGATCTCCTTTATTTTTTGAAGGATGGTATACGGACCAAGGCCGCTTGATGCCAGCAGTGATACCAGCGTGATGAAATACGGGAGTTCTCTCTCTATCTTCTTGTCTTGTTTTTTCTCGTTTTCAGCCTGCTCTAGTTTTTTTATCGAAAGCATGATCAGATGCCAACCTCCATCTTCTGCATCAGCGAGTCTGGGTCCCTGTAGTATTTTCCCACAATCTCCGCAACCTTCTTGTAATTGCGCACATCGTTTTCGAGCATCCACTTTAGTATGGAGATCCTCCTCTTGTGTTCTTGCAGCAATTCAGCCAAATCACGGCCGGTTGCTTCAGCCATTTTTTTAAACATGACGCTGTCCTCGAGATCATCGTCAAAATTGTCTGTCCTCGGGTTCCAGAAAAATGCTGCATGTGATGATTCTGAAGAGATAATCTCTGACACGGCAATTGCGCGCCTGCTGCTCTGCCCGGTTGCGCTCTCCTTTACCCTCTTTATTACAACCGCGCAGTTCATGAGTGAGATATATGCAGGCGGAATGTCCATGGGCTTTTGCTGAAGCCTCTTGACGGCTGACTCTAGCCCGTCGGCGTGCATTGTACATAGGCCGCCGTGACCTGTTGCCATTGCCTGGAACATAACATAGGCTTCCGAACCCCTGATTTCTCCTACCACGATATAATCCGGCCTGTGCCTTACTCCAGCCTTTATGAGGTCGTACATTCCGATCTCACCCTCTCCCCCGAGGCCAAAGCCGCTTCTTGATACTAGTGTGAACCAGTTCTCGTGGTTTATGTTGATCTCTGCCACGTCTTCTACTGAGAAGATCTTGTAGTCGGGATGAACAAGACCCGTGATGGCATTGAGTATTGTGGTCTTGCCGCTTCCCGTGGAACCTATTATTATAAATGACATCTTTGCCTCCACAAGCATCCACAGATATGCCGCTATGGGGAGGTTTATCGTGCCGAATTTTATCAGGTCGATTACGGTATACGGGTCTTCCCTGAACTTTCGTATGGTAAAGCTTGTACCCTTTGGAGTTACCTCCTTCTGGTATAGCACGGATATTCTGTGGTTTCCCTGCAAAGCAAGGTCGGATATTGGAAAGGCCGAGCTTATGTGCTTGCCTGCGCGGAAAACAATCCTTGAGACAAACGCGTTTAGGATCTCATTTGATGGATACCTGATGTTGGTTGGGATGCTGTCAAAGTTCCTGTGCCAGACGAAGATTGGCTTTTCAGTTCCGCTGCAGCTTATATCCTCTATGCTGATGTCGTGCATCAAAGGATCTATTACCCCAAAGCCGTTGACGTCCCTTTTGAGGTAGTACTTTACCTTCTCCATGCTTGTGCTTGAAAGGCCAGAGAAGGCCCGCTCATTCTCTTTTAGGACCATGCCTAGATGGTCGTCAAAGTCCTGTCCTTCCTTCTGTTCCGTAGTGGATTCCAGGCTTTCCTCAATCAGCCTGTAAAGCTTGTTAAATATGACAACTTCTTCCGGGTTTAGTTTTGACTCGTCGACAAAATAGAGATAGTTTGATTTTTCGGTGTTATAGAGTATGCTTGCATAACTGAATGGAGGCTGCAGTGGGTAATTTTTTACCACCTCGTATCCTTGCGGTATCTTGCTCTGGCTTTCGTCTATTATCTGGCGGGCCAGAAAATTCTCGATTTCTTTAGTTTGTTTTGTGTTGTCTTTCATTTAGATTTCTCCAAAAAATAAAAAAGAGAGGGAGAAGGGCATTTTTGGCCCTCCTATGATACCGCTTGTATGGTAACCGACTGTGGTGCACCTACACTGCCTGCATAGATTGCAACATTGCTGTTGGAACCTGCATCTACAGTACTCAAGACTCCATTAGGAACTTGGAAGTACGCGATTACTTTGTCTCCGGGCTTCAACGAGATCGGGCCACTCTGCTGTGAGAAGCAGTTTATTGGTTGTCCAGTTGTGGCAGATTCATTGATAGCAAAGTTCGTTCCAGTAGGGCAGGCAGCAGGTATGAGGTAACTGCCCGGCATGATGTATGTATTCATCATACCAGGGTCAGTGGGAGGATTGCCTGTCTCTGTTCCAGTGTAGTTAAGTTGGGACTGGAAATTTGTGGCAGTAACCCTGGTGGGATCCGAATCAACGTACCAGTTGTTATATGGAATCTGACTTCCACGAACATTTATCTGGTCCACCGACAAAATCTTGTCTCCACTGTTTCTGATCTCAGCTGCACCCCAAGCATAGGTTGTAGTCATGCCCTTAGTGGCATTCACCCACACATGAACACCTTGTACGTCCAATCCCGAACTTTGCGAGTTCGTCTGGAAGAGGCTAGTACCAAACAGTACGACGCCTGTTCCCAGTACGACTGACGCGACCAAGATGATCAGCGTGGTCAGCACGGCACTGAGTGCCTTTCTGTTCTTTGGTTTAAGGAACATTTCTGTTACCAGAGATGGGAGTCACGGGGTTATCTGATCTAGTATGTCTTTTTGGCTTACATATCCGAAGACGCTGTCCTGTAGGCAGTAATGAACTTGGCCACAAGCTGCTTGAGGTCATTTCCTCTCACGCTATTCCTGAACCTTTTCGAGGTGGCCTTTGAGACGCCTATCGCAACAAGGATTATTCCTGACATGTCAACTTTTTTTGCCATCTTTGAAAACTGTTCGTTTATGCGTTCATAGCCAGACGGATGACCGTCAGTTATTACGAACAGGAATTTTTTCTCCCTAGGGTCGGACAAAAGCGCCCTACAGGAAAGATCAAGAGCATCTGGAAGTAACGAAAGGCCGCTGTTTTGCAGACCCCCGAGCCTTGCCTGGACCTGCCTTCCATATTTTTCACCAAACCCCTTTAGGATCTGGAAATTGTTGTCAAAACTGTACATCGCCCATGCCTCCGGCCCACCTGCAAGCTCGTTTGCGGCCTCGGCAACACAGACTGCAAACTCTTTGATGTGGTCAAAGCGTAGCCTCATGCTGGCACTCTTGTCTATCAGGATTATCCACGCCTCCTCCGCCCTTCTCTCTTCCACCATCTCGAAGACGTCGTAGGAGTTTTTCTTCGATGCGATGGACTGGATTGCCATCTGCATGTCGAGGTATCCCGCCTGATCATTTTTTGGAGAGTCTGTAACGTTTACAACCATACGGATCTGTTGCCGTATCCTTCGAATCATCGGTGACAAGCTCTCACGTATACGGGCAAACTCGAAATAGTTTTCAGGTGCAAGCATGACTGAATCAAAATGAAGGTCCTTCATATGCTTGGAATATTGTTTCAACAGCCTCATCCTTGATTGTTCGTTTACCGACCACAGTTCCTCCAGCCGGTAGGCGGTCTCTCGAAACTGATCGTCGACCTTGAAATCAAGATCGAATTTTCTGTAGGATGCCTGATCACATGGCATACTACGATCGTGGTAGGGCAAAAAGAATTTTGGAAGCAGGTGTCGATTTTTGTACAGCGAGTCTGCTACTCCCAATATCCCCTTGTGAGAATCCTCATCCCGTCCCATTGTAATCAAGGAGTTTCTGATTTTTTCCAGCGCCTCAGCCTCCCTCATTTTAAATCCCAATGACCGGTCTTTCCAAGAAATGTCCCTTGTTTTCAGATATCCCGATACCTCAATTACCTCTCTTATTTTTTCAAGGTTTTCCCAGATTTCGCGGTTTTCGGTAATCATGTACCTGTCTACAAAAATGTCCTCAATGTAGTCCATTATCCGTACGCATAGTTCTTCCGTCTTGTTTCTTGCCCATCTTTTGTAAATTGCATAGTCTGAGGCTGCGACATGGGCCGCAAGGTGGTAGGCTGAGGCTAGAAATAATGACCACATGCCGTACCGTTGTTCTGGATCATCTTCGAAGACAAACCCCTCAAAAAAGAATTGTCCGTTTTTGAACCTAGGAAGGGGAAGTGTAACCGGGTTTGGAGGAACCCTGGTTATCATGGGAAACGAAATTTTTCTTGAAAAGGTAAGATCAATCTCTTCAGGTTTTTTCTTTGCAAAAGTGGCCACCAGATCATATGCGTAGCCTAAAAAATCGCTGTTCTTTTCAGGATTCAAGATCCAGAAACTTTGCGGATGATCCTTCTGACCATTTCCTGAACCTCGATATCGTCGCTTGTGAGCGCCACTATAGTTTCCTCTGCAGCATCCCTGAGGGGTGTACCGTCATGAACAAGCCTGGCCCAGTTTATCAGGTCTCCGACGGACGGACCATATGGCAGCTCTCCCGATTTGTACTGGCTTCTAAGCTCAGCCCCAACCTTTATGATCTTCTCCGAATCTTCCCTGCTTACCTCTGCCTTCTTTTCTACAAGTTCAATCTCCTTCTCGTCTATCTTTTGTCCCACGCTCATGTAGTCAAAATTGAGCCAGACACTCATCCTCCTTCGCATGGCTGCATTGAGGGGCTTGGTCCCGGCAAACTCTGACGAGACGGGGTTCATGCTTATTATCAGAAACGCGTCGTTGTGCCTTGGGACAATCTCGTTGTCCTTTTCTGTCAGAACCATGTGGCCCCGCTGGTCAAGAATTGGGTTGAGCCTAGTTGCAATATCCTGCTTCATCATGTTGGCTTCATCAAGGTACAATATTCCGCCATACCGGCACCAGGAGGTAATGAGCCCGTCTATCCAGTTCTCCTTGCCAAGGCCCACATACCTTCCAAAGAGGTCAAAGACGGATGTCTGAAGGCCGCAATTTATCTCCCAGAGGGGAAGGCCGCCAAGCTCCGCCACAAGGTACACGATGTGTGTCTTCCCTGTGCCGCTAGGCCCGATAAGGGCGCACTGCTTGAAAAAGGCAAGGGATCTTGCAATCCTTTCAACGTACCGCTCCCCGTTGTCAAGGTATGGCGGGGTGTCTTTTGGAATCAGCTCCGATATCTGGGATGAGAAGGAGAATTTTGACGGGTCAAGGTACTTTTTGACATCATAGTTTTTCGAGAGCTCGCTGTTTACCTTCTTGAGTTTTGATACGTGTATATTTAAGGTAAAATTATCGTTGTTGAGTTTTGAGTTGCTCACTTCCTTCATAGGCTGGCCATGTTCAGGCCTCATCCCGCTCATATGATGGGTTCCAAACGGATTCTAATCACATGTGATATGTACTATCAAACTACAGACAGGACGTTAAGTTTTGAGGCCATGTCTAGATAGGATATGCATCAGAAGGTAGAGATAGACTCTTTTTTGGCAACAAAGCTGAAAGACGATAGTACATTTACAAAATATGACATTGAGATCTCAATAGACGAGGTTGAAAGCGAGGACAGCCACGTCCGGTTAAAGTACAGGTTCCTCCTCCTCTCAAACCCTACTAACGTAAAATTGACGGTTGACGGGTTTACAACCATCTTCGGGAACGCCCAAGAGATTGCAAGACATCTTGGAAACGACGAGGGAAACATACCGTACGTCGTAAACTCCCTCTACCGCGAGATATTCCCATTCCTTTATGTGACCTCAAAAACTATGCAGATACCGTGTCCGGCATACAAGCTCTCGGAAATAGGACGCACACAATCCGGTTTTGCACCGCAAATTGAAAAGTTCGAGGAGAAGCATAACGGGGATGAATCCAACGAAGAAGCAAAACAAGAAACCGGAACAATCCAGATAGAAGACCAGACAGACGACGTTTCCACCGAATCCCTAATCCAAGAGCAGAAAATTCCCACTGTTTAGGAGATGGCGGGCATAAACAGATCTCATAAAAACTGTCTGCCAAAGGGAAGAATGACTCGAAGAAGAGGGCTTACAACTGTCGTCACTACTGCGCTGATGCTCTCCACAGTGGCCGTGCTAGGCAGTTCCCTTGTCGCCTGGTCTAATGGAAACCTCAAAGTATTTGAGATTGCGCTGTCCACTACTGCCTCAAATGACACAAACAAGATCACTGAAAGTCTGAACATTGAAAATGTGATCTTCTGCCATAGCTGCAATACCACCAATGGCGACAATGTCATAAATGTGACTATGACAAACACGGGAACTGTAGGAATTACCGTAGAGAATGTGATTGTAAACGGTACGGCCATACAAAACTATGCAATGAATACCACGCTTCCTGTCAACCTGCTTCCAAGCCAATCCTATACGGTGGCGGCACAGCTCCCGACAGGTACGACATGGCAGAGTGACAGTCCTGATACAATTACAGTTACAACCGCCAGAAATTCCATATATACCACGGAGGCCGCACCCCCATGAAGTCAAGGAGGGGGATTGCAACGGTGGTCGGAATGGTCTTTGCGATAATCGCACTTACAACGACCATAACCTACATCACATATAGCATGGGAATACTAAACAACTTCAACCAGTCGGTACTTGTCAAGAATCAGCAGTTGACGGATGCAAACAAGGAAAATTTTCGGATTTCCAGTGTTACCGTCCCGAACGGCAACCTGAACGTAACGCTTGAAAACAACGGCGGCCTTCCAATCCAGTTCACAAAGGTATGGGTACAAAATACAAGTGCGACCGACTGGGTGGAAAGCTATGTTCCGGCAAATGATTTTGTCTCGCCAGGAGGAGTATTGACAAACCTAGGCCAGAAAATCCCAGTCACAATCAACCCATCAGATTCCTACAATGTAAAACTTGTCACCTCCAGAGGTGGCAGCCAGGAATTCACGATAAACTCTGCAAGTTCAGAACCCCTAAACATACAGATGATGTTCCTTCCTGCAACAGTGGCAGGAGGGTTTAACACTACTCTTACAATGGTAGTAACAAACAACAGCACAGGAATGCTGACCAACATTGTTCCTTCTCCACTACCAAATCCCACCTATACCGGCTCCGACCTTGCCCGATGCATGGCAGGCCCCGTGAGCCCGGCAAAATATGACATGTTAGCACCCGGAAGCACGGCAGTCTTTACATGGAATGTCAAGGTCTCAGGTACCGGCGGTGACACCTGTACTTACAAGGACACATCCCCGCTAGAAAATGGATATCCGCAGACCGTAAAGGCTACGGCTACCGTGACCGTGGTAAATTTGAGTACAAGCAACTATGCTGTGTATGCCGGAACGCTGACAATGAATTATACCAATTTCCAGTTTACGGAAGGTGGCACGTGGCAGAAAGGATGGCTTGTCCCAAGTACAAACCCACCGGCCTTTGCAGTAACAATCACAAACAATAATGCGACAAGTGATTTTTACATATCAGCCCAGACTTTTTTCTGGGCTCAGGATACAAAGTCTGACGCTCTTCACATTAATCCATATTATATTATAAACTCGGTAAACCTTTCCACCCCCATAACTGCTAACGCATATTGTGGAGGTACTGGAGATTATTGCGTAGACATACCACATGGTGGCGGAACTGCCACCATATACTTTGCAGCAGGTAGTCCGAGCAGCACAGGTTTAACAGGATCTTGCACGACTGGGCACGGATACGATGCCTTTCTCCTCATGTTTGGCAAATTTGTAAATCCACAGACTGGAAACACCGTCATGTATGGGCAAAACATTCCCTTCGTGGGATTTCTCTGCCAATGACAGCACTCTGAAGGCGTTTAAACTAGACCGGAGCCACAATATTTCAAATCCTTCATAAAACCAATCACTGATTGTAACTTGAAGATACATACACATCTTCTTTATGCAAAATCGACCATTTACTGTATATGGCTGCAGAACCGGGCGTTACTGACGATAGCCTAGCCTCTGCTGTAAAGGCCATGGAGGAGCTTGTCGATGAGGCAGTTCAGGTTTACGAGTTAGAGAAGGAAAAGACAAACGTGACTGACGACCTCTACAACTCCCTCAAAATCATCACCTCATATCTTGGTTTTTCCATCGATTTGGACCCAAAAATGTTGAACTTGCCTCAGAATTCCAGGGCTACTCTAACTCCTGTTCTTGACATCATAATCATAAATCCAAATAACAAGTCAGAGCAAAAGAGGTTTGACCAGCTCTCAATCGACGAGGCATCAGCCGTCCTGCAGTATGCAATACCCCGCGTAATAACCCTGACGAGACAAGAGAGAATCTCAAAGAGCAAGAAGATATCATTCCTGCGCGATAGTACAAAGGCGCTAAAACGGCTCCCAGAATCAAAATCAGAGGAGATGCTAGTTGGAAACGGAACAGTCCACCTCGAGAGGATTGGGTGATACTACATGGATGAAGGAAAAGCCACCTCATTTCGGAATATCCTGACCTTCCAGTCCTCACTGAAAAAAGACATGGATGAATTGAAAAAGAGATCAGATGACTACGCGAGAATAATTGGGGAGAAGCTCAGGTCAAACGAGGGTTCCAGTGAATCAGACCTAAATGATCTTAGAAGCAAAATCACAGACGCGACAGACCCCAAGAAAAGAAAGACGGTAAAGAAGAAAGAACTGAAGGGAAACTGGCACGACCTTGATGGAATGTTCGTTTACGACGGGATTGGCCTGAAGGGCGAGCTTGAAATCTATTTCAAGGCGCTAGAGGATACAAAATTGAGGATGGAGAAGATTGAAAAGATCAAGGCCTCAATAGACGACCTTGTCTCAAAGGGTGTCAGGAAGGATTTGTCCTGTACAGCATTTCTGGGAAGAGACTTGGTTCTAGACGTGGCCTTCATGAAGTCTGCATCCACCCCAACACGGTTCTCTCACAAATCCACATTCAGGGTTGAGGCAGAGCCGATTCAAGAAATCGCCGCCTGACCGATTACCATGCAGTCTCTTAGAGACGCAATGGGAAAAATTCAACCCTAGAATAGGTCCAAAGCAGGAATGAAACAAATCTTACCAAGACCTTACGTGAAGGCATCATTATCGGACACTACGCATGCCTCACGAATATGTCATTTGGTATTACAAACAAGTGAATATCTATTTTCGCCTTCTCGAATACATTATGAGGCCTGTTCTTGTAGTGGGAGGAGCACTGCTTGCCCTAGTATCCATACCATCCTATTATTACGGACCGCAGTATATCAGCCAGTGGGCGCATTCCTTTGTCACCTCTATGACCGGGGGAAATACGGTAAGCGGCGTTAACATGCTGCGCGAGATGGGATACCCTCCCCTGCATCTTGTGATAACAGTTTTCCAGTACCTGCTTATTTGCGGAGTCTTTACAGGGATGGGCCTTGCAACATTTGGCCTTGTGACAAAAAAACCTCAAAAGGCGATACCGGTAAAGATCGTTGCAGAAGAATCACAAATGCCGCCTGAATTGCAACAAACAAACTCTTCCCCAGATAAGCAACCGAAGCAGGAACGAGACCAAGTAGCTTATGGCGTCGTCAACGACGTCCTGACAAAATTGGAAACCCAGCTAAAAGACATCAAGAATGGTTACGAGATGCACAAACAATCCATCGAGGAAGAAAAGCGAGACCTAGAGCAAAGGGAGAGGGAGCGCATGGCCAAGATCATCGCCACAGGTGAGGTCCTGATAAAGGAAATCCCGCCGGCAAAGTTCGAAGAACGTGTGAAATACTATGTGGAATTAAAAAACGAGGAGACAGGCCTCCCAATAGATCTCTCACTCCTTGCAGACAAGTTTGAGAAGATGAGGAAGATGTCAGATTCAAGGGGACGCAGCGATCTTACTCCAAGCGAGTTTGATAGTTTTCGAAGATTCTTAGATTAGAAAAAACTGGAAACCATTTCCCAAAAAAGGGGAAACACGCATGAAAAACGGATTCTTGTTTCCAGAATTGGCAGATGGTACTTTTATACCTCACAACCCTCTCATACGATAGAGAAATGGCACGTGATCTTGCCGTGAACCAAAAAGGAGTCTCCTTTTCCGAGGCATTTACCGAATGCCTTTCAGACATTACATTGGAAGTAGAGGCAATCAAGCTCAGGTCCCTCAAGAACGATGTCAAGGGCATAAACGAACACCTTGCGCGCATCGAAAATGCACTATGGGATATCGCCAATGCAAAATTAACACTTGCAGAAAGGATAAACCGTCCCTCAAGCTAGAGAACTATACAGTATCGCCCCTGAGAACCGGCTTTTTAAATCTGTGAAGCCAGTAGTGGAAAAAAGGATCTTGTGTCCTCCCATCAGCCAAAACAGGCACCGTATGGAAATGGTTTTTGTAACTATCTTTTAATTACACACCGGAACAAGGCAAGATCTTGGAGATAAAGGACGTACTCTATAAGGCAATCTCAGACTATCAAGAAAAGAAGATACTTTCAGATATTGCACAGGGAGAGAGTGCAGAAACAATCAACACAATCTTTTCCCAATGTCGGTCAAGCCTGGACAAGATAGAGGGAGAAAAAAACTCGGCCCTTGGAACCCTCGCAGAGGGACTTATCCACTATCTCCTGACGATCGCGATGATTCCAAGCCAGCGGAAAATATCATTCCAGTCAGTGGATATCGATGTTGCAGTACCCGACACTAGAACGCTTTCCTCCAACCCTGAGGAGGCAGTCATCATTTCCTTCCCAAAGACCACCGAGATTGATGCAATAAGGGAGAGCATAGGCAAGTTGAAAAAAATCCAGCCAAAATCAGACAACATATGGCTGGTAGTAGACAAGCCCATACCTGTTGATGTCAAGGTGTACTCGCTTGCCAAGGAAGATTTCAGTTTCTCGGAAATAATAAACGACCTGATAGCCTTCACTTCAGGAAAGAAGCACTCGAAGCTTAAGATCTTTAGGATATGAGTTTATCGAGGTTAAGGTTTTCCTCAACAGTGTCGGCCATCAATTCAGTATTTCCATAATCCCTAACAAAAGGAATCCTGCCCAAAACCTCAAGGCCGGTTACCTCTCCCAACGTCTCGGCCGCATTCTTTTCCTCCGGCCCCCCCTTTTCTCCAAAAGCATTTACCACCAATCCCTTGACCTGGATTCCATATTTCTTGCACATTTCAGCAGTCATTACGGTGTGGTTTAGAGTTCCAAGCGTAGAACGTGTCACTATTATCGTTTCAATCTCCATCCTCTGGATCATGTCGGCCACAAAAAAATTCCGTGTAATTGGAGTCATGATACCTCCTATCCCTTCTACAAGTACCATTTGATGTGATTGCATTAGAAGCTTGAACCTTTCAAAAACAACATCCATGTCAATTCCGACATTCAAGATCTTGGAAGCATCATAAGGCGAGGCAGGCACTGGCAAGAAGATGGGGTTGATGACGTCTTCGGCATCCATCACGCCGGCTGCAGCGTGTAGCAGTGCCACGTCTTCCGACTTGAAGCCCTTACCTGAGAAATCCCCAGTAGCTAGAGGCTTCATGACCCCGACGTCAATTCCTCTCCTCCTAAGGGAGAAGGCCAGCGCTGCTGTAATCGTAGTCTTTCCCACTCCCGTGTCAGTACCAGTAAGAAAATACGATTTCACACATGATCATCACGAGCCACATTTAAGAACCAAACGGGGAAGACCTGTACGTGGGCACGGATTTTGACGCCATGTGACGCAGTCTGCCCCCAAATCCATAATAGGTCTTGGTTGACTAGGTCTGTTCTGGGTTGGGAGAATGAAACAGACTGATAGTGAACTCCAGATTGGAGTTTTTGCAGCGGGGTCGGGATCAAACCTTTACGAGTACAAGGTAAAGCTTGAGAGGATAAAATCCGAGCTTGTCAAGTTCGGACTCACGCAGAACCAGGCCAAGATATACATTTACCTAGGAAAGTACGGGTCAAAGACTGCCCCGGAGGTAGTCAAATCGCTTGGCATGCCAAGGACTGAGACATATTTCATCCTTAACACTCTCCAGAACAAGGGAGTGGTAACTGCAGAGCTTTCTTCTCCTACAAGGTACACTGCCCTGCCAATCGAGAAGGCCATGGCCACCCTCATCAACACGGAAAAGGAGAACCTTGAGATTCTTGCAAAGCAAGAAAAGAACATCACCCAGCTCTGGGGGGAAGTTCCCACCTTTGCAATAGAGACCGCTGAGATAAAGCAGGACAAGCTGCAAACAATGGAGGGCACTGGACAGATTTACTCCAAGATAAAGGAGATGATAAGAAACGCCAGAGAGCAGATAACAGTTTACGGGAGCGAGAAGGATATCTCTAGATTTTATCATGCAGAGATAATCGAGATGATGTTCAACTCCCTTGCAGATGCAAGAATAATAATTTCACCCGCAATGAGGATGCCTGAAATTCTTAACGGAGTGGACAAAAACAAGGTAAGGGTCATACCTGACAAGGGGACAAACAACCAATGCTTCATAATAAAAGATGACGACGAGGTAATGCTCTTCCTGAGGAATGCCACACACCCATCACACAGCGTGTTTGCCATGTGGTCAAACTCAAAGTCATTAAACGAGCCGCTCCGGAGGCTATTTGAGTATTCCTGGGAAGGCTCGCAGTCATCCTACTGACAGGGTTCAGAACATGTTCTGACTCGAATGAGTCATGTCAAGATGACAGCAGGTTCCCGGCAGTGTTTTTTGGTGCATGGTTTAATCCGCATCGCTTCCTGTCAAGCAAGGCCCGAGCGACACCGTTTTTAATGCTTCTGGCAGAACTCCACATATGGAAAGCAGGGTGTGGCATCCATATACACAGATGGGAGACTGGTCGAAATTTGACTCTATCACAAGGGGCAAGGGGATGTGGCTGTATGACTCTCGGGGCAGGCGCCTCTTGGACGGTGTTGCAAGCATGTGGTGCAACGTGTGGGGCCATTCACGCGAGGAACTTGTCCGCTCCATGGTATCGCAGACAAGGAGGTTACAACACTCGTCCCTCTTCAACCTCACAAATGACAAGGCTGAGGAACTTGCAAGGATGCTTGTTAGGATGGCCCCTAACATGTACAGGGTGTTCTACTCTGACGACGGGTCCACTGCCATGGAGGTTTCAGTCAAGATGGCATTACAGTATTGGCACAACAAAGACGAGAAAAGAAAGACCCGAATTGCAACCCTTGAAAACGGTTATCACGGTGATACGGTGGGTGCAATGTCTCTCGGGTATGTTCCTGCCTTTTTTTCAAGCTACAAACCGCTGCTCTTTCCTGCATTCAGGACACCTGCCCCCGACAGATACAGACTCCCGCCAGGTTTTACATTCGAGCGGTTCCAGGACCACTGCCTTGACAAGATAGAGGGCGTCCTATCAAAACATGAAAACATTGCGGCGTTTGTCATGGAAAGCGGCGCGCAGGTGGCAGGTGGGGTTACAATCTTCCCGGATGGGTTTCAAAAAAAGGTGGGCAAGATATGCAGAGACCACGGGGCCTTGTTCATCCTGGACGAGATTGCCACGGGCCTTGGCAGGCTGGGCTCCATGGTAGAGTACAAAACACAGGGGTGCGTGCCGGACATTGTCTCCTTTGGCAAGATGCTGACTGCCGGATACCTGCCACTTGCAGCAACCCTTGCAACCAAGGAGATCTACGAGTCGTTTCTGGGCCAATACAAGGACATGAAACATTTCTTCCACGGTCATACCTTTACCGGGAATCCCCTTGCCTGCGCCACGGCAATCGCGAACCTAAGGCTGTATAAGAGGCACAACCTGATCTCAAGGGTTGAAAAGAGCTCAGCCTACCTGCAAAAGAGAGCTGCAGAGATCACACGCCTAGAAATTGTGGGAGATGTCAGGCACAAGGGAATGCTGATGGGAATAGAGCTTGTCTCAGATGCTGTAAAAAAAACACCCATCTCACCCGACAAAAAGGTGTACCAGAAGGTCTTCAAAGAGGCAAAAAAACACGGAATATACCTCAGGACTCTTGGACACATAGTGATGCTTGTGCCTCCCCTTGCGATGCCCGAAGAGGACCTTGAATTTCTCGTGGATGGCACAATTAGCACCATACGAAATGTCTCAAAAAAGATTTGACCGGGAATGGTAAACCTGTACCATCAGGCCGGTTTACGATAATAATGTTAATTAATGGATTTGCCAAAAAACAGACCCATGAACCCTGACATTGAATTCATCACATCATGTAAAGACAAAGTGCTTGCAGGCATGCCGATAGACCCAAGCGAGGCCGAAAGGCTCATCAATGTACCCGAGCATTCCTTGCAGGCCCTGTCCGATGCTGCAAACGAGATAACCCGAAAGATAATCGGCAATGTTGTCGATGTGGAATCACTTATCAACGCAAAAAAAGGCAAGTGCCAGGAGGATTGCACTTTCTGCTCCCAGTCGGCCTTTTACAAGACAGGAATTGACACATACAAGCTTTTGCCGGCAGATGTCATAGTGGACAACGCGAGAGTCTCAAAGGAGGAAGGAGTAAAGAGCTTCTGTCTTGTTTGCGCCTGGAGGGGACCCACGCAGGGAGATTTTGAACAGATATGTGAGATAATCAGGGAGATCAACGACAAGGTCGGCATCGAGGTAAACTGCTCGCTTGGTTTCATAGATGAAGAGATGGCCTTGCGCCTCAAGGGGCTCGGCGTAAAAAGGTACAACCACAACCTAGAGGCACCGCGCAGTTTCTTTTCCAAGATCTGCAGCACTCACACCTACGACGACAGGATGAACACCAACCTCATTGTAAAAAGGACTGGCCTTGAACTGTGCTGCGGCGGGATAATAGGAATGGGTGAGACAAGAATGCAGAGGCTCGAGCTGGGCTTGGACCTGGCAAAACTTGCGCCGGAGGAATGCCCAATCAATATCCTCGTACCGCAAAAGGGAACACCCATGGAGGTACAGTCCCCTGTCTCCCTTGCCGAGATCCTGCGAACGGTAGCGGTCTTTCGATTCCTCATGCCAAGGACAATTTTGAAGATAGCCGGTGGCCGGGAGGTCTACCTTTCAAATGAGCAGGAAAAGGTCCTCCTAGGAGGCGCAAACGGAATCATCACCGGAGGGTATCTCACAATTGGCGGCAACTCTCCCGCCCGAGATTTTGAGATGATATCAAAGATAGGCCTTGAAGCCTAAGTTCAAATTCGTTGATTCCAGGCTCAGCAAGATAAGGAGGGCAAACCTCTACCGAAGATTGCTTGACAGCAGGGTCTCAGGACCGTACATTACAATTGGAGGCAGGAGGCTTGCCAACCTGTCATCAAACGACTACCTTGGCCTTGGACTTGCAAGACCCGCCAGGTTGCAGACGCAATCAAGCTCAAGGCTCATTGCAGGAAATGACATTCTGTTTGAGAAGCTTGAATCTGCGCTTGCAGGCCACAAAAGCCAGCAAAAGGCGCTGGTTTTTCCGACCGGCTACATGGCAAACCTGGGGGCACTCTCGGTTCTCCCGCAGGAGGGTGACCTCATCCTAAGCGACGAACTCAATCATGCAAGCATCATAGATTCATGCAGACTTTCGCATGCAAGAAGGTCAGTATACCAACACAACGACATGCGCGATCTGGGCTGCAAGATTAAGAAAAAGGCACGGCACAAATTTGTAATAACAGAGGGCATATTCTCAATGAACGGAGACTTTGCCAAGCTCGACGAGATTGCCGAGATGTGCCAAAGGCACGGCGCCATACTAATCCTCGACGACGCCCACGGCGATTTTGTAGCAGGCCGAGATGGACGCGGTTCCGCATCCCATCTCGGAGTAACAAGAAAGGTGGACGTCTACATCAGCAGCCTCAGCAAGGGGCTCGGAGCCTTTGGCGGGTATGTTGCATCAAGGAGCGAGGTAATCGACCTTGCAATAAACATCTCAAGGCCGTTCATTTACACTTCGGCACTTCCAAACTTTTTGGTCAAAATAGCCCTTGCCAACTTTGCGTCTGACAGGGAAAGGCGCAGGGCAAGACTGTGGAAAAACACCATGCGTCTGAAAAAAGGACTCGAGTCTGCAGGATTCATAATCGATTCCAAGAGCCAGATAATTCCCATAGTCGTGGGCAGCGAGAAGAAGGCGCTTGACTTTGCAAGATACCTTTCAAGGAACGGAATCTTTGCGCAGGCAATAAGATATCCCACCGTGGAGCGCAATTCAGCAAGAATAAGGATCTCAGGTACCGCATGGCTGACGGATGACATTATCGAGAGATCGATTGACGTTTTCGAGAATGCGGGAAAAAGATTTGCCTTGACATAGACGGCCCGACACAGGCATGCAAAACAAGGTATTAATAAAAAAACGACCTCAAATAAGCATGGTAGAACTGAGCCTTGGCATTGCAGCTTTGGCCGGCCTTGGCTCGTTTCTTGCCCCCTGCATCCTCCCCATGATTCCAGCCTTCCTTGCATACATCTCAGGAAGCACCATCACGGAACTCCAGAAAAATGACGGTACCCTAAACATGGTCTCAAGTAGGATCAACATAATGCTAAACACCGTGTTTTTTGTAACAGGGTTTACTGTAGTCTTCTCCGTACTCGGAGTGGTGCTCAACAGCGTACTTTCTTCCTCCACCGGTAAGCTGTTTGCAGAGTTCAACCACGTGGGCGGGATAATAATAATCGCATTTGGAGTGTTCATGCTGCTATCCTACAAGATATCAAGGCTTAACTTCGAAAAGAAGATCATTCTCAACAGGACGTCCGCATCATACCCAATGTCATTTGTTTTCGGCCTTGCCTTTGCAACCGGTTGGACTCCCTGCATCGGCCCCATACTTGGAAGCATACTTACACTTGCAGCAACCTCGCCTGGCCATGCCTTCATCCTGCTGCTGGGATACTCCATCGGACTTGGCATCCCGTTCATCATGATGGGTGTTTTCTTCTCAAGATTTACAAGATTGATACGATCCATGAGCAGGCACCTCAAGTACTATTCCATCGTGATGGGAATCTTGATAATGACCCTTGGCGTGCTTGTCTATACAAACCAGTTGGCCACAATTGCAAGCTTTCCACTCTTAAACAACGTGCTGCTAGGATAAGACATGGTAAAAAAAGAGGTAAAGAATGCAGCCATTGCAGGTGCCGTCATTGCAGTTGCAATTGCAGTCCTTGCCACATATTTCAACTCGCTTGACAGGACCGAATCCTCCGGAAACGGAATGCAATCAATCACAGCCAATGTCACGATGGCAGAGGAGGGCAAGTATCCTTTGGCGCCGAAACTTGTCGGCATTACGGGCTACCTCAACACAACGCCAGAGGAACTGAAGGATGAGACGAAGAACAAGGTAGTGTTGTATGACTTTTGGACGTACAGCTGCATCAACTGCCTTCGCACTCTTCCGTTCCTCGAACAGTGGAATGCAAAATATGCCGACAAGGGGCTTGTCATAGTAGGAATTCATTCTCCAGAATTTGACTTTGAGAAAGACATCAGCAATGTGCGGATGGCCGTCCAAAAATACAACATAACTTATCCGGTAGTGCTTGACAGTAACCACGCCACATGGGATGCGTTTGGAAACAGATACTGGCCGGCAGAATACATGACTGACTATCTGGGCCACATAAGGTACGTCCATTTTGGCGAGGGGGAATACAACAGGACGGAGCAGGTCATACAGGTACTGCTCAACCAGCGATCACAGGCACTCGGGCTTGGGATAAATGCTACCATTCCGCTCGTGGATATCCAGCCCCACATATTCTCGAACAGGCAGACATCAGAACTCTACTTTGGATACAACTTTGCGGCAGGAAGAAACTTCCTTGGAAACAGGGAGGGTTTCCAGCCCGACCAGACTGTAAATTACACCCTTCCGGAAAACCTGGAAAAGGATCACTTTTACCTTGAGGGCTCCTGGCAGAACCTTCCTGACAGAATGTCTCTTTCCTCAGATAATGGAGAGATTGTGCTCCCGTACTACGCAAAGGACGTAAACATCGTGGCCTCAGGTCCAGGTGTTGACGTCAAAGTCCTCCTTGATGGCAGTCCCGTCTCACCCTCCTATGCAGGAACTGACTTGCAGAACGGTATAGTCCATGTCTTTGAGAACAGGCTGTACAATGTCATCTCGTCACAGCAGGCAGGTCCGCACACACTTACCCTGCTTCCAAAGTCCGGATTTCAGATATACACGTTCACGTTTGGCTAGAGGCATGGATGTAGAATGTTTCTATATTCGAATTTAGAAACATTGATTTATTTGCGTGTCAGCTCATGCCTGTAACTACAGACCCTTGTAACCGCAGTAACACCATTCTTTAGAACATGAAAGTTTAAAGCGGCAAATTCGACTAGGGCACAGTCAATAATGAACTTTGCAGCAAGATGGAACATACAGAAAGACAGCATTTCACAGAAGGTAATAGACAAGGTAAAGCCGGATGCGCCGCTTAGGCCCAAGATTGACGAGGCCCAGAAGAGGCTGCAGCTTCAGATTGCAAAGCTTGACGGGATTGCAAGGAAGCTAAAGGAAAAGGATGATTATATATTCAAAAAGGTGGTTGAGGCGGTACGAAGTCAGAACAAGCCATACTCCCAAGCGTATGCCACTGAGTTACACGAGATCCGCAAGATGACCAACATGGTAGTGGGGGCAAAGTTGGCAATGGAGCAGATCCAGCTCAGGCTTAACACAATTTCCGAGCTTGGAGACGTGGTAGTCACCCTCAGCCCGTGCATGTCCATAATCAAGGGATTAGGTTCTGGACTCAGCGGGCTGATGCCGGAGGCAAATTCCTCCATGCAGGATCTGTCAAACATACTGGGAGACATCATGGCAGGAGCATCCATGAATTCCGAGAATACGTTCACCGTGGACACCACCAGTGCAGACACGAACCAGATCCTCGAGGAGGCTCACGCAGTGCTGGAAGGGCAGGTAAGGCAATCCATACCGGATCTGCCCTCAAACCTCTCCTCCACCGTAAAAAAGCAAGAGACTATCTAGATTTCTTGCGGCTTACCTCGATGAGGACCTTCTTTATCCTTGAAATCGTAGGGTAGCTGTATCCCAACCTCCTGTAGTTGGCTATCATCACCTTCCAGTTTTTGAGCCTCCACTGGGCCTGCTCGTACGTGATTGAGTGAATCTCTTTTTTTACGATGCTTTTCCTCCCGACTTTGAGCACGCCTGCATCCTTTGCCTTCCACCTGTTTTTTGCAAAATATAGCCCTCCAAGAATCTCATCCATCGGCATCTCTGCAAAGTATTCGTGAAGATCCCTCATCTGGGCCTCCGTCGGCCTTTTATTTACCGTGATTTTTAGCTCAAACCGTTCCATATCCACGCCTTCAAGACTCGTCCTATTTAATGTGGGGATCAACTAGGATGGACAACCCCCAAGGGAATTTGCAAACCATTTACAGCCTTGAATATTCCAGGCGTGCTCAAGCAACCATTCTAGTTGTCAATCCCCCCCCCACAACGAGATTGATTTTTGAACACCTGGGAAATAGGGGAGATTTCTCGAACCTCAAGTTGGTCAGATTGTGGCTGTACACCCTTTCCACGGCTTGCTATTTTTCATTCGTGGTCCAACCTCTTTGGATACAGGCTATCACATCCCATCCTGGCATCTGGCTGTTCCTTCCTTACACCAGAAAGTACGATTGCACACCAGGACCTAAAAAAGATGGCTGTCCTACCTCTTGCGAGGTATTCTTGGTCTATCCCTGACTCCCTATATGATAAGGCATGAATTCCAAGGCCTTCCAGCAGACCTGCCAGAACCCAAGAATAATGTTGGCTGCGTCAATTCACTTTAGGCCGGGGCTGCAAATAGCCAGTTTGAAAAGTTAGCCTTTCTAAGGCCTATTTCTTGCAATGCTGGCAATCACAGTCAAACATTCCGGCCTTTCCCATACATTCGCCGTGCTTTTGCTCCGAACATTTGTGACATAAAACCATGAGATCTGCCCTGGTTTTTGTACGTCTGGGGGTTATTTTTACCCCCCTTTTTCCACAAAAACATGCCCGAAACCACCCCCCTCCCGAGGCCCATTTGGGGGGTTTTTGCACATACTTTTGCTGAGATGGGGCCATTTTTCACCCCATGCCCGAAAGTTCAACCCCCCGGATTTCCCTCGAATTCACGAATGGGGTGATTTTTTCAAAAAAGCCGATTTTTAGGGGGGGTTTAACACTTGTGCCTACATATGGCAGCCAAGGGCCAAAACACCCCCATTGGCTGGCAAGGGTTTCCATAAACCTCCGGGCCAAGAACAAAAGCTAAACCCCTAGGTTTTGGGCCCATTATTCCCCAAAATCACGTCAAAAAATGGCACCCCGTATTTCTACCAGCAAACTAACAGTAACCCGAACTCACTTTTCCTGTTAACGCCAGTCAATCAAAACTAGTAAAAAAACAGGCCAAATTTTTACGGATTTCTCCAAATGGACGGCATTCCTTCTATCTGTTCCAAAATCTCCAAGGCGGCAGTGCTATCCCTCCTCCTTATTGCAGCGGCAAAATCAAACCCGAGCTTTATGGCCTCAGGGGAAAGATCCTTTACGGTTTCCAAGTCCCGACCCTCTTTTCTAATCCTCTCTCCAAGTGCGCAGGACTTCCAGTTATCCGAGAGGGTTTGTTCCCTGTAGGTAAGGGGTTGAACAAGTTTTTGCCTCCAATCAGTAAGCTCCACCCGCTCCAAAATATCCTCAAGCTTCTGCGTATAGAATACACGCATCTTGCATTATTTTGGTGCCCCTGTACTTGTATTTTATGATAATTTCCAGGATTTGCTAGGCCTTGATGGTTTCTGGAATCTTTTCCCTTGCCTGAACAATCTCGATTTCTACCGTTTCAATAGGTTCCTCTACTACGTTTCTGCGTATGGAGAACATCTTGGGCTTGTCAAAATCTTTAGTGCAGTCGGGGCACGCGTAAACCAGCACCCGGTACTCGTTTGGAGCCTTTGGGTTCGAAAGCCGGGGGTAGTAAACTAGCCTGCCCCCGCAATCCACGCAATACCTATTTGCGCGTCTTGTTCTGGCCAATGCGGACCTCCTGCATATTTGCTTATCAATCGATCAGTATTAGATCTATACAGTCTAATAGAATAAACCAAAATGTGATCGCTACACTATATTTCATAATTCGAATTCAGAAACATTCTGAATACGGACGTTTTCAGCCAAATCATACAGGCACAGAATAGGTATTCAATCTTTCAAATTTCGAATATAGAAATATCAAGCGCCGCCCGTCAGACTTGAACTGACGACCCGCTGATTAACAGTCAGCTGCTCTACCACGCTGAGCTAGGGCGGCAACAGACTTGTTCGTAGGAGAAGACGATTTAATTCTTGCTGAGGTTACTTTTCCATCCCGTCATTTTTTTCAAAAAGATATATGCCGTCAAGAAAAACTCTCGAGTCTTTGTTCTTCACCTTTGTGTTCTGCTGCAGGCTTGCAGCTGTCTGAGAGACATCGGTCAGGACTGGTCCAGATATTATTACATCATCTCCTTTTGCAACAACTTTTGTGTTGCCGAAAATCCTGGAAACCCGCGGGGCGCGCTCTCCTTGGAAGTTCTCAACGTGTACATAGCCATCCTTTACCTTCACAGTGATAGGAAAGTGTGCATAGACTATCTTCATCTTGAAGGTATACCCCGTCTGTACCCCTTTAATCAGGGTATTAACAAGCGATTCTGCAGTCTTGAAGATGGCATAGTCCCTCTTTCTCGTACCAAGTGATTTTAACAGGATATTCTTGCCATCTATCTTCAGGTCTACCGGTATTTTCTTGAAATTTTTCCTGGTCTTTCCAAGAGGCCCCTCCACGCTTAGGATCCTGTGGCTCTCGCTAACCTTTACTTTATCCGGTATTCCTATAGTTACCTCGTGTATCTCTATCTCCTGCTCAGTAGACATATCCTATCAATAGACCTCCTAGACCCTTATTCATCGCTTCATGATGTGACATAACACCGTGATTGGTAGTTACAATCAACATGCCTCTAGAGTAGGATGGGAGGTATTGCTGCTCCCATTTTCCGTACCCGCCTTTGCTTACCTTGAACCTCGGAGTGATAGCTCCGCATTTGGTTATCTTTGCCAGTAGTTGTATCTTGAACTTGCCTCCCTTCTTGTCATCTACTTGCTCAAACTCGCCTATGTAATTATGATTTTGCAATGTCTTCAATACCTCCGTGGCAAGTTTTGAAGTTGGTAATACTACGCAGTCGCCCTTCCTTCTCGCCTCGCTATTGTACAGCGTTACAAACATGTTTGCAAGTATGTTAGTTGCCGGCATCACTATCACCTAAATTTGTTGAACCCCAATGAAGTTGCCACTTCTCTAAAGCACCGCCTGCATAGTATTAAATCATATTTTTGTATGACCGCGTTGTAATCCCCACATCTCTTGCACCATCTGGAGCCCTTGCCGAACTTGTGTTCTTTACGCCCAGTGACCTTGTATTCCCTATTCTTTGCCAACCTAAACCACTTGTACTCCAAATTCCCTAGTCAGGAATTCCTTTGCCACATCGCCCGTTATTATGTGTCCTTCCCCGACGCTTGCCTTGTGTTTGCTCCTAACCCTTATGTTAAATCCAGGCCTTGTCAACGAGATAGATATGTTAAGCCCTACAATGCCTATGTTCGGATCGTATTTTACGCCAGGTATGTCTATGTGTTCTCGTATTCCAAACGAGATATTACCGAAATTATCGAATGATGAGCCCTTTATTTGGTTCCCCTTTGCCGCAAAGAGTCTTTTCAACAGGTCCAGTGCAGGCTGCTTCCGCACTGTTACGGCCACGCCTATGGGCTCCCCCTTGTGCACCCCCCAATCCCTCTGAGTTGCACGTGCCATTCTTGGTGACGGCTGCTGGCCAGATATCTGGAGCAGTGCGCGTTTTGCTCTCTCAATAGGCTCTCCTGACTTTCCAACGCCCATATTCAGCACCACTTTTGCAACCGTTATTTTTTTCATTGATGATTCTATTTTTTGCGACATGATTATCACTCGATTTGAATTACCGGTTTGTCCTTGCCCACAGCCATTATTGAATCTGAAGGGATCTCAATCTGCCTGTTATCAACATCAATCAATGCCCTCCTGGGTAATACGAATGTACCTTCCCTCATTTCCGCGATCTTTCCCATCTTGCCAGCGTTTACACCGCTCGTTACAATAACTTGTGCGCCCTTCTCGAGTTTTATGATGTCAAGAATCTTTACGTCCGGAACTTGGACCAGACAGGTATCCCCTACGCCGACCTTTGTGTCAGAGATAAGGTTTCTGCCATCATGAAAACCAAGCTGCGTCTTCTTGTCCTTGATTGTCACTTTTTTGGTAACCTTGAGGAGTTTTTTTCCCTTTTCAGATGCGTTTATTGCAATCGGCTTGAGTACGGTCAGGTCTTTTGGAACTAGCCGGTATACCTCCGGCACCCCATCTAGCTCCACTACGTCCATGAGCCCTAGACCGTGATGGAGAGACTTGCGCGTTACACCGTCGACCTTTACCTTACCCCCATATATGACGGATTTTACCTCGCGCAATGTGCTTGCAAGTCCGAGGGTATCGCGAATAAAGACAGCAGACGGTATGGAATACCCTTTTGTGTGTCCGCCTGGCCTAACCGTTACTACAAACCGCTTTTCTTTTCTTGTAATTCCCCAGAAGGTAGGGGCCATTTGTCTCTTCAGTTTCTTGCTTCCCGATATGCTTACCATTATTTACCACCCTTTCCCTTTTGAGGTTTTTGCACGTCTTTCTTGGGTTTTTCAGCTGCTTTTGTTTCTTTTTGTTTTGAGTTTTTATCCTTCTTTTCCTCTTTTTTCACCTTTGGCTCGTCTTTGGGTTTGGAGGACGACTCTTTTTTCTCGTCTTTGGGTTTTGAGGACTCTTTTTTCACCTTTGGCTCGTCTTTGGGTTTGACGGCATCCTCTACCGGTTTTTGTTTTTGACTCCTCGGCTTTTGTCCCTCCAACCTGCTCTGCCTCCATTTGTCCTCCAGATTCAATACAGTAATCATCACGTTTGACGGATGAATAAAAATATCAACATTGCCACCCTTTAGTTTTTCACGTTTGATTCCCTCTATTGCAATTCCGCGTCTTAGCGTTGAGACGCTTGTTACCTTTCCCTCGATTCCCTTAAACTCACCTCTAAGTACTTTGACACTATCACCTTCCACTACCCTAGCGCTGTTCTGTTTGTATTTTTCCTGAAGTTCGTCAGATAGAGGGGAAGCAAGCTGCTTGCTTGCCAAATGCATGGGAGATTCATACAACATTCTGTTTCTTACAATCGTGGGTTTCATATCATACCACCATAGATGCCAGATTTGCTATCCTTGGCCATTTTTCTGACGCCTCTACTGCCACTGGACCTTTGATTTCGGTCCCCTTTATCTCACCTTCCGGAGTAACTAATACCGCGGCATTATCCTCGAATGTCACTCTGACACCACTCAGTCTATGTATAGCATACTTTTGCCTGATTATCACTGCTCCAAATATTTGCCCTCTTAATTCACCAGGACCTTTTTTTACTACAACATTCACAAAATCGCCAACCGCAGCTGATGGATATCTAGCCACCCTCGTCTTGGTCTTTTGCACCATTACTATCTCAAGGATCTTTGCACCCGTATTGTCTGCACAAACAACTTGCGCCCCCAGCGGAAGAGGCCTAGTAACATACGGCCTAAACTCCTGAACACCTTTTGCAGAAACGGCTCGACTTTTCGTTGCTGCCATTATGACACGACCTCTACAACTACGAAGGAAACGCTCTTTGACAACGGCCTGCATTCAGCTGTCAGCACGATGTCGCCTTCTTTGACATCAATACACAAAGGCCTGTGGGCGTGGATCTTACTCTGACTTCGTGCATACCTCTTGTATTTTGGTACAAACTTCGGGGCCTCCTGTTGAACTACCACCATTTTTGGCGCCTTTGCACTTACAACTTTTCCCTGAATCAACTTGCCGCGTATGCTTAACATTCCATGGAATGGGCAGTCCCTGTCCGCGCATTCGTTCTTCGGCTGCTGAACTTGCAGACCTATGTTCCTAATCATCATCTTGCACCAACCCTTTCGTATGCCCTTTTGGTTAATTTAGTCCCATCTATTTCTGCCTCTCCGTTGCTAAACTTGAATCTCCAAGAGGATGAGTCTTTCGGAAATTTCTTGAGACCGTTTTTAGTTTCTAGCGTGATCATAAATTTCGTTTCGTCGACAACTTTTCCTTCCACGCCTATTATCTGTTTGTTGCCGGATTCTACAACCTGTGCGAAAAGGCCGATCAATTCATGTGATGCAATATTGTCATGGGTAATCATTTATTTTTCATCTCATTGATTCTGGTTAGCACGCGTGCGATGTCCCTCCTGAGGGGTTTTACCTTTCCACTGTCCTTCCTCAACGTTCCTTTGGAAGACTCTATCCTAAGTTTTGTGAGTTCTGACCGTAGTTGGTCAAGCCTGTCTCTCAGGTCTGTTTCATTGAGCTCTCGCAGTGTACGCATCTTCAGTCTTGCCATTACTTTAGCTCCTCCTCTACCTCTTCAAAGGTTTCCACTTTTTCAATAAGTTCGGTCTCTCTTTCAACTTCCTCAGTTTCCGTGCGTGGTTTAGTCTGATCAATCTTGGGTTCCTCGGCAGACTCCAGTTCTACCTCTTTCCCTTCCAAAGCAGAAGCGGCCCTCCTTTCCGCCATCTCTTTTTTGGTCCTCATCTCAAATTCTGGAATGTAGAATTCCTTTCGTGCTATCCTTATCCTGACTCCAATAAGCCCCATCTTTGTCTCCACATGGACAATATCCTCGGCAACGACAACACCAGCCTGATATCCTGCCCTGGGAAGAATCCCTTTACTGTGTTTCTCAAATGAAGAGCGTTCCCCCCTCAATTTTCCAGATATCGTGATTTGCACACCCATTGCGCCGGCATCCATAATTGTCTGCAAGGTCCACATTACCGCCCTCCTAAATGCAGTACCTCGGGCGAGATGTTGCGACATCCTGTTGCACATGACGCTCGGTTCCAGTTCTGGACGTGGTATCTCTATAACCGAAATTTGCGGATTCTTAAGCCCGAAATCCTTCTCAAGCACCTTAGTGAGATCCCTAATGCCGCTGCCTTTCCTCCCTATCACTATACCAGGCCTTGTGACATGCAAGCCGACCCTAGTTCCCGTCGGCGTTTTTTGAATATCCACCTCTGAAAATCCAGATTCCTTTATTGCAGTTCGAAGATAATCCTTCAAAAGCATGAGTTTGTAGCTATCTTGGATAACGTTTTTCACTGAGGACATGTCAAATCTCCTGCGCTACCAATTCTACATGCGTCAAGATGTTTATCTTGGGCGTAGCACGACCTTGTGCACGTGGTGTAAATCTTTGGATCTTTCTTCCTTTGTGAACAGTGGCATTAATTATCTTCAATCTGTCAAGATCCATCCCACGATATTCCGCGTTTGATTCCAGATTATCGAGAAGTTTCGAGAACTCGGTAGCAGCTTTTTTAGGATATCGTCCAGCCATCACGCCACTGTCGGCTTTGTGACCAACCTCGTTGTGATATCTCCGGAAGGGGACAGCTCTTTCCCTATTAACCACTGCCTGCAGATAGTTTCTGGCCTTTTCTATGGACATTCCTTTGATGGCAACAGCAATTTCACGAGCGTGCTTGTGAGAAATGGTTTTTTCCCTAAGCGAGGCACGAACATGCCTTGTTTTGTCATAATTTTGAAAAGAATATCCAAAATGCATAGAAATCACTTTAATGGGACATACAAACTAGACCTTGATGCTCCTACACCAGGTGCCCCGTGAACAACCCGTTTGTTTGTCATTGCAAACTCGCCCAGATAATGTCCCACCATTTCGGGCTTTATATCAATAGGAATAAAGTCTTTGCCTGAAAACACGCTAATATTCAACCCCACCATGTACGGAAGAATTATCACGTCTCTAAGATGAGTCTTAATAGGCGTTTTGAGCTTGCCCGCCTTGGCAAGTTTTGCTTCCTCGAGTAGTTTTCTCTTACCATCGGTAATCCCCCTAGTGAGTGACCTCCTTGCCCTAGAGGGCAGAAGTTCAAACAGCTTCTCAAGTGACAGGCTTTGCAATTCCTCAACAGATACACCGCGGTATCTGAATTCCTTAACCACTCATATTCACCCTTATCTGAATTTGTTCGAGAAGCACCATATTATAGCATTCCTATCTTGGTTGCAAGGTCCCTTGCTTTCTCAATTGTTTCGAACTTTACAAAGGCCTTTTTACCGTATACTGTTCTTGACACATTTATCCCGACTGGCTTTTCGTTGTAGAGGACCTTTATCGCCTCCGCAATTTTGGGTTTCGTGGTGTTTTCCCTTACAAGAAAACAAATCCTGCTCTCATTTTCCACTAGTGCAAATGTCCGTTCTGTAACGTATGGTTTCAGTATGATGTGGGATGCCTCCTGTATGTTCATTGTAAAGCCACCATTAATTCAAGATGCGGTGATTTTAGCTTTCCAATCTCCTCGATTGCACCCTTAGAATAGGCAGTCAGCCTTGCCGGTATCGCACCAGGTACGAGATCAATCACGCTCAAGTTTTTTGCTTCAACGACGTCGACTCCTGGTATTGAGCCTGCAGCCTTTGAAAGATTCTTGGCGTCCTTTACAACGAGAAGGATACTCTTGCCTACCTTGGTGCTCCTTCCTCGCAGTTGTGGTTTGCCAGAACGTCGCTTTATCCTAGATTCAAGCCTGCGGATATCGTCGTACACGTGCAAAGACTCGAAGACTCGCGAGAGTTCCTTTGATTTTGAGATGCTCTCCACTTGATCAGTGATGACTATTGGGAAGGACTCGATCTTCTCAGATTTGTGTCCTCGCAGTTTGACTAGATGTGCTGAAGCAGTAGCTGCAATTGCCGAGCATAGAGCCAGTCGGTTCTCTTTTTTGTTCAATAGTTTGTATACTACCTTCTCAACCACCGGCGGATGGGCTTGCCTTCCTTTTCTCACCATTGCAACACCGCCTCCCTGGCCCTGTCTCCCACCTCCTCCACCCCTCATACGTGCAACCCTTGCTGCATGATGGCCCGTCGGAGGATTGTTCGATTCTGCCACCACATCCATTCCTGCGTTTGGATACCTTCCCTGTCTTTGAAAACCGTGCGATTCCAGATGGATGTACGCCTTGTGTATCAGATCACTCCTAACTGGAGTGGAAAATACCAAGGGCAGTTCCAACTCACCTTCCTTAGAACCCGAGGTAGAGTAAACAGGAACTTTCATATCATTATCTCCAAGACTTTGGGCTGGGCTATCTTTTTTAGTTTGGGCCTGTTAGGAGCACGCAGTTTTACCAACCTGCTGTATGTTCCTGGAATTGATCCGCGCAAAATAACAAAGTCTCCCCGTACCTCACCGAAATGTTTGAATCCTCCAGAGCGGTTTATCTGGAATTCCTCGTTTTCAGAATTTCCCATTACCATTATCCTGTTGTTATACTGTATTCTCTGGTGAAAACCTCGCTGACCAGCTCTTGGCACTGTATACATTATGGTTGCTGGGCTGATTGGACCCAAGGTACCAAGAGCTCTAACACTCTTCCTTGATTTGTGCTGTTTCTTTTTGACACCCCACCTTGCTATAGGGCCTTCGAAACCTTTTCCTTTTGTTATTGCAGCCACATCCACCTCAGCACCCTTCTGGAAAACTTGGTCAACCTTGACTTCCTTGCCTAAAAGTTCCTTTAGAAACGCAAATTGTTTTTGAATATCTCCCCCCTTTACAGCAACCTCGAAGACAAAAGGTTTCTTTTGTCCAAGTCCAGCATGTCTTGGAATAACACATGCTATGGCAAAAAGCTCATCGGTATGGATTAGTGCCTTTTCAGATTTCTCGAGGCTTTTCTCATTATGCTTAGTCTCAAAAAGCCTAGAAAGATCCTTTGGGAGGTCCTTGGCATAAACATCGAAAATTGAGTCAAGTCCATATCTGTCCTTCGAATACCCTCTAATCCCAATAATCGTCATTGGTGGGGTTACAACAATGGTGCCGAGGCTTACAAGCTGTTTTCCAAAATTAGGGGTTTTTTCCCTGTCATCGATGCTTGCAATACGCATGCAGGCAGCCTTGAATCCAGCGTGGCCCAATAGTCGCGGTTCAGCCGACTCCAGATCAGGCCAGGTCCGAATTCTGGCCTCCATGCTTTTCGCTCTGGCCCTTGGTAAATATGCCAGACTTCCTCTCCTAGGTTGACTATGCTTCCTATGGCCCATTGATAAACGCTAAATGTCGGGTACCCCATTATAAGTCTATTATTAGAAAATAGAACTTCTCAATATTTTTTTGTGAAACTTTGGGATTTTATAAAAAATGCGTGAGATGCGTTACGATGACAAGACTTCCAATAACAATTCCCGCGATTCCAGCCATAATTGCAAACATGAAAATTCGCTTGTCTTCCAATTCTCATCCAAAGTCGATCGGGTGTTAAATTAGTTCCGAGCTAGAACGTTCAGGACCGAGAGAGTCCCAAGGATGGCTTCCTCAAGCCTCACGGTTTCCGTTGCTTGATCAGGAAAGAAGTTCAGGATCTGCGATTTGGCGATGTTGGTCATGGACTTTCCAAGAATTTCATGGACTCCGCGTTTTGGAGAACCAAAAACCACGAGTACGTTAGATCCGGCGATCTCCTGAAAGTATTTCTGGGCTTTATGCACAATTTTCCCTCTTCTCGAGGTAAACAAAACAAAGGACTCCCAAGAGGAAAGCACGTTACTAAGACTTGATGATTCCTTAACTTCATACCCCCAGTACTGCTTGATCTCGTCCCTCCTCACCGTTTTTATTGAAAATTTTGGAAACCCTTCCTTGAACTGAACAATGACCCTCCTCCCCTCGCCTTCGGGCCCATGATAAGGTATGAGCTGTTCAAATCCTACGTCGACACACTTTTGACCTTTAACAGAAACCACGAGTCCGTCCCTGATATCACCTGACTTTACCTTCTTGGGATCAGTGGTCTGCACATGTGAAGGGATTTTGAGTGGGCTCAGACTGCCTGCAAACCTTAGTTCTTCCATCTTGCGATACATAGTCCGCCGCAAATATTGTGGTGTTTCGAGGAATCTCAATACCGTACGCAAAAGTGCCATGTCTTTTTCCCGCCCATCTGCTTCATGATAAAGATAGATTGTGCCTACACGAAATATCGAGCACGCCCTCGCAATTTGTGATATCTTCATAGCCTTGTCAAGTTGAGACGGTTCCTCCATCAGTGACGAGTCAGGAATAGCAACAGAAATCTTCAATGTTACCGATTCCCTTATGCAATATAAAATACTAGTTACTTCTGTTGTCTCTTGGAAAAGTTTTCTTTTGCCTTGGCGGCATATCGCTCGATGTCCTTCTCAGACGTCCTCGCCATTACCTTCGTTTCATTTAGGATCTGCGCCATCTTGATGTGTTTTACTCCTTCTTTTTCTTCGCTCACTAGATAAATGGACTCGATTGCAAGCGCAGCGGCATCTTCAAATGGCATGTCTTTTTTGTAGTATTTTTCAAGATATTCTGTTACCTGGTCTGAGCCTGCGCCTATCGCGACTGCATCATAGGAAATGTAAGTACCGCTAGGATCGGTAAGAAATATGGTGCTTCCGCTTTTGTCGATTCCTGCAATAATAAGCGCGACACCAAATGGCCTGACTCCAGCATACTGCGTGAATTGTTGGCATTGGTCAGCCAGATGCTTAGCAACAGACTCTACCTCAATTGGTTCATCATAGATCATCCTGTTACTCTGTGAAAAGAACCGCGCGTTGTCAACTTGGGATCGTGCGTCTGGGATATACCCCGCTGCAGCAACACCAATATGATCATCGACTTGGAATATTTTTTGAGTTATATCAGAATTTTGAAGTTTTCGCGGCTTCTCCTCTACTGCCAAAACTATGCCATCTTTGCTCTTGACGCCAATTGCAAGAGTACCTCGTCTAACGGTTTCAATGGCATATTCTACCTGGTATAGTCGGCCGTCGGGAGAAAAGACAGTGATTGCTCTATCATAACCTGCTGCTGCTGGAAGCATTTCAAAATTCCTTCCTTTGAAGGTTTAATTTAAGTTTATACAAGATGCTGATCATGCGTTTTGAGATCCCTTTCTACGGTCATGAGAACATAAGATCACTTCATACCAAGACAATAGAAATAACGACAGAACCTAACCTCACAGTAAATGGGGACTGCATAATAGGAGTCAGAGCAGCTTCAGGATGCAACGATTTGCCAGAAAAAATGAAAGACTTGCTGCGAAGTTCAAAATCAACCATAACATGCGCTATCGTGGTCAATGATTATTCCTTCAAGATAAAAGGTAGAGGGAACGATTCGTTTACACTTACAAATCCCCACGACATAGTCATTAGAAAAAGTTCTTTTGTTTGCCCCAGAACCTTGGCCATCAACTGCGATGCCGCGTCCGACATGATTCCAAGACAAATGGTAAAAACACTGCAAGATGCTGATGCAAGGGCAGTTTTTTCTATAGAAGTTACATGATTATTTTTGCAACAACAGGTTATTCTCTTCGAAGACCTTCGTCATAGCTCGGTTCATAATTTCTACCAACAAATACTCTTCATAGTTTTGGTCGGAGGAATTTTTTGTCGAGGCTTTCTTCCTCATTTTGGTGCCAGCTGTCTGGGCAATATTTTTGATCACTTTTTCCAGTTTCACGGAAGCGTCTGTAATGGTCTTTGAAAATTCATTTTCAAAGTTTGGCGGAAGATTGTGGCCGAGAACTTTGACAGTTGTTCCATAATACTTTTGGACAGCTCCTCTAATCTCTTCCATCTTAACAATTTCCACAAGGCCTGCCACCCTCAAGACGTCAAGATGGTGTCGAATTGTCGTTGTTGCCTTCTTGTATCCTTCCTTGTGAAGCTCTTCCACAATCTGCTCAGTAGAGAGTTGTCGATGATAAAGAATCTGCAGTATCCTCATTCTGGCATAGTCATCAAGCGCCTTTGCCTGTTGTATGTTAGTAGCGAGAATTTTGTTAATTTTTATCTCCTTTTGTAGTAATGTGGACATTTCCTGTTCTCACTTTGAATCCATCCTAAAAGATCAAGAGATCATAATTTTTTGTTTCAATACATAATTTTCTTTCACGCTACAACAAAGATAGGAGCAATTTTAATTCCATTGATTAACTATTATCAATATGATTGCATACTCATTATTCTAATTACAATACTGAAAAATTCATACCATTATGAAAATTTTGGTAGCATTATCAAAAAGCCAAAAAAATTAAAAAAATTAAAAAAAACGACAAAAGGTTTCCCCTGAGGATGTAAAATGTACCACGGGAGCGGATTTGGCCCTTTGGCCCCGAAACAAAATTCGAGTTAAAGAGCGGTTCCCGTTATTTTTGCATACAGCGAAACGTATCTGGACGACATTTCTTCACAGAGGTCATGCGGTAACTCTGGCCCCACAGGTTCTTTCCCATGTTTCCGGTCGTCCTCAAACTGTTTTTGAAAACCCCTTGCTGCCAGCCAATCTCGCAAAAGTTGTTTATCATAGCTTTCCTGGGTTTTTCCAACAACATATGATTTTTCAGGCCACATTCTAAATTCATCTGGTCCTATGGAATCACCCAGAATAATCTCACCTCCACTCCTGCCAAATTCCAACTTCAAGTCAGCAAGGATGAAACCGGCCTGTTTTGCAACCCAATAGATTGCATCGTAGATTTCAAGCGACGTTTTTTCAAGCCAGTGGTACTCTTCCTCACTGGCAAGACCCATTTCCAGGACTTCATCCATGGTAACGGGGATGTCGTGCTCCTCTGATTTCGTGGTAGGATCAAAAATGGGATGAGGTAGTTTTGAAGCGATTCTCGTATCGGTTCCCGGCGGCAAATCGACCTTACCATCCCTCCACCGCTGCACCAGACTGCCATAGAGGTAACCCCTCACTACACATTCGATCGGGACCATGTCCATCTTCTTTACCACCATTTTGTCATCATCCTCCCTTCTTACGTAATGGTTCTTGACTGGAAGGTTCTTGAACCAAAATTCGGCAAATTTGCACAGGACTTCCCCCTTACGCGGTATGAGACTGGGAAATTTTACGTCAAAAGCAGAAACCCTGTCTGTAAAGTGAAAAAGTAGGTGCGTATCATCTACTTCGTATATGTCTTTTACCTTCCCTGACCGCAAAAACCTCAAATCAGGCGTCAGTTATATCGACTAGGATTTAAGTTGTGGACTCGCTGGAAAGGGTCCTTGCAAATATTTGCTGTCTGTCACTTTTTGCCCTGACCAGGAATCACTGGCAATGTGGTGGTGGATATAACATTAGGTATCTTGCGGATTTCCTTGGTGATTATTTTTTCGACCTCCGATCTGGTTTCTACCTGCACCTTTACAAAAACGTCATACTGTCCATATGTTCCCATTGCCTCCTTTACTCCATCAATCTTTAGAAGAGCGTTCATTACCTCCATCTCATGGCCCATTTTGCTTTTCACCAAAACAAACGCAAGTTCCAATTCATTCGCCCTTGATTTCAGTCCTACTCTTAAAGGTAGGCTTTATTCCCAGTGAGGAATAATCACCAGAATAACAGGTAAAGCACATGGATTTAGGATCCATTCCCACGGCATCCGCCAAGTTTTTAGAATCGTTATAGCCCAGAAAGTCGGCGCCGACCAACTGCCGTACCTTTTCAGTAATCTCCGCTTCGTTGTAATCCTTCCCATCTCCCAAGAATGTCACCAGTTCATCCTGCGATGGGAAATCAATGCCAGCATAACATGGGAATTTTATCGGGGGGAATGTTATCACCATGCTAATCTTTCTTGCCCCAGCTCTCCTGAGGGCCTTGATTATAGCCTTTGAGCTTGTGCCTCTCACCAAGCTATCATCTACCACAATGACGTGTTTCCCGTTTATTACCTGCGTTATGGGAATTATCCAACGGTTGATCTCAACGCGGTCACTCTGGTGAGGCTCTATGAAACTACGCAATGGTCCCTTTCTGCTGTACCTATCCTTGAGTAGCCCTTCCTCAAAAGGCACGCCAAGCTCCTGGGCGTATCCCAGTGCGGCAGGCCGTGCAGAGTCTGGGACTGGGACAACAATGTCAGCGTCTTTTATAGGATACTTGCGTGCAAGAAACTGTCCGATCCTCTTCCTTGCAATGTAGATATTCGCACCTTCCATCACACTTGAAGGATGGGCAAAATAAGTGAATTCGAAAGAGCAATGGGCAGGTGCCCGATTATCTGAAAACATCTCAGATTCAAGTCCAGTAGCACTGATTTTTACAAGTTCTCCCGGCTTGACGTCCCTTACAAGCTGCGCACCAACGGCAGAAAGTGCCACCGACTCCGACGCCACGATGTACGAATTGTTATCCTTCTTGTGCCCTATCACCATGGGCCGGAATCCACGCGGATCCCTCGCGGCGTACACGGCGTTGTCGTCAGAAACAAACGTAAAACAGAAGGAGCCTATCATCTCATTTTTTAGTATTGATAAGGCACTACCCAGCTTGCCATTTTCAGACATGAGTGACACTAGTCGTTGTGCGGCTACTAGTGTGTCGCTTGCGTTTTGAGGCGTGAAAGTGCATCCCCCCACCATTCCTGCCAGTTCCTCCACGTTCGAAATGGTACCGTTATGAGCTATGCACAAATCCCTCACCTTGAGTGGTTGGGCATTTTCCAGGTTACTTTTTCCTATTGTTGAATACCTGACATGTCCGATTGCAGCAGGCGATGCGTAATCCCGTGTAATTTTATCAAATTCAGAAATGGCGGCAGATACCAGCCCTAATTGCTTGTAAGGTTGTTTTTTTGGGACGGCTACTCCCCAAGCTTCCTGACCCCTATGTTGAAGTGCACGGAGCGCATCTATAACCATCGGTATCACATTGGAGCCGTCCAGACTGAAGGCCCCCACTACGCCACAATTCTCCTTAACCATGACTTACCAGGGATTCCAACGAGTTTAACCATCTTTCTTGAGCTTTATCAACCCTTACACTTGCGACCTTACCGCTCTTGTCTTTGAAGCAAACAAGGCGACCTGAAAACATCCCAATGATACCATGACTGACACCCGCAGTTGAGAGCAATGCCTTTACCTTCTGAATTTCAGAGGGGGATACTATTAACAGGAATCTCGAGTGGGTTTCTGAAAATAGGATCTCATCCACGGCAAGCTTTTCGGCTGGCACCTTGTCAAGTTCTACTGAACATCCAATACTGTTAGCAATGCAAATTTCGGAGACCGCCATTGCCAGTCCTCCCTTGGAGCAGTCATGAACATCTTTTGCCAAGTTTTCACTTATAATTTTCAGAACGGATTCCTGATTTGCCTTCGATGATCGCATGTCAACAACAGGGCATGTTCCGCCTACGACATTATGAACATACTCATAATACTCCGAACCTCCCATCTCGCATTTGGTAACCCCCACCAAAACCAAAAGGTCGTCCTTTTCAGCCTTTCTTGCCATTTGTGGCTTCCCTTCAATTATGCCAAGCACTCCTATCAAGGGCGTGGGTTTGATTGGTCCCTTATCGGTCTCGTTGTACAAGCTTACCTTGCCCCCAACACATGGTATTTCAAAATATTGTGCATATTCTGCTATACCCTCCACAGATTCCTTAAAGGTCCAGAAAATTTCAGGATCTTCCGGATTTCCAAACTGAAGGTGATCCACCATACCGATTGGTCTTGCCCCCGTGCAGACTATGTTCCTGCATGCTTCATCAAAACATCCCTTTACTCCTTCCTTGGGATTGACATAACAGTGCTTTGAATTACCATCTATCTTTACGGCAAGGAACTTGCCGTTATCAAGCCTCAAGACGGAAGCGTCCTTTCCTGGCTTTATTACGGTTCTTATGCCTACCTCATGATCATATTGCGTGTATACCCACATCTTGCTTGCAATATTTGGGTTTGATAACATATTCAGGACGGTCTTGGACAGGTTGAGGGTTTTTGGCTTTTGTACAGTGGCGATCCTTTCCAAGTATTTTGGTCGAATTGCAGGCCTGTCCAAAAGTGGCGCATTTGCCACTACGTTACTTGGCAATTTTGCCACCGTCTCATTCTCAGACTTTACCTGCATCATATGGTCGTCAGTGATTTGTCCTACAATGGAAAATGGCACCCTGAACCGCTGACATATATTTTCTAGCATCTTGAGCTTCTCCGGACCTGTAACTACCAGCATCCTTTCCTGAGATTCTGATACCATAAGCTCGGTAGGTGACATGCCCTGTTCCCTTTTGTGTACCTTGGACAATTCCAAATCGATGCCAACTGACAATGCGTCAGATGTCTCCGAGATGGCGCATGAAAGTCCGCCTCCTCCCAGGTCCTTCATTGCCTTTATGCAGTTCTGGTTTCTTGCCTCCAGAATGGCTTCGATTACAAGTTTTTCAATAAATGGATCTGGAATCTGTACTGCAGAACGGTTCTCCGATTCTAGTTTGTCGGAGGCAAACTGCGAACCCCCCATACCATCCCTGCCCGTGGATCCGCCTATCAGGATGACGTAATCTCCTTTATCAGCCCTATTTTGTATGAGCCTTTCTTTTTTGCCAAATCCTATTGAGGCAACGTCCACAAGTGCATAATTTGTAAAACTCCTGTCGAATTCGATCTCGCCACCCACAGTGGGAATTCCAAGGCAGTTGCCATAATCAGCTATACCCCTGACGGCATTTTTAAAAAGCCATCTTGCCTGGGAATCTTTTTCAATGTCCCCAAATCTGAGTGCATCCAGTATCGCAATCGGCCTAGTCCCCGCAGACAGGATGTCCCGGATTACGCCGCCAACTCCAGTCGCCGCTCCTCCATAAGGTTCAACTGCAGATGGGTGATTATGGCTCTCTATGTGGACAGTGACAACATAGCCTCCACCTACGTCCAAAACTCCCGAGTCGTACCCAGGACCAGATATGACGTTTTTTCCCTCCCTTGGAAGCATTCTTAAGTATTTTTTAGAAGATTTGTAGGAACAGTGTTCAGACCACTCTGCTGCAACAATCTGTATTTCTAGAGGGTTAGGTTTTCGGCCAATTTTTGTTTCAAGATATTCAAACTCTTGAGGAGTCAGGCTCATGCAGTAGCACCCAAAGCATTCAGGAGAGATTCGAATATCATTGATGACGGTCTAGCATCCCGAGGGTTTAAGATTTGTTCAGCAGACCTTTCCGGGTGAGGCATCATGCCGACCACATTTCCCTCCTTGTTGCATACTCCGGCTATCTTCATCGTTGCCCCGTTTACATCCTCACCGTAGGTAAAAACAATCTGGTTATTTCGCCTAAGCATGTTCAACGTTTTGCCGTCAGCATAATATCGACCCTCGCCATTTGCTATTGCGATTGGAATCCTCTGGTTTAGTCTAAACTTGTTGGTAAAGGGAGTCTTGTTGTTTTTGACAATTATCTCAGTCCATTTGCACATGTAATTTAGGGTGGTATTTCGCAAAAGCGCCCCTGGAAGAAGGCCAGATTCGGTCAGAATTTGAAATCCATTGCAGACCCCCAAGATGGGCATGCCCCTCTCCGCCATCTTCCTGACTTGTGATATTATAGGGCTGTTGGCAGCGATGACGCCGGCTCTTAGGCGATCACCATAAGAAAACCCTCCGGGAAGCACAATCGCGTCGATGTTCCTAGGTAGATCATCGGTGTGCCAGACAAGCACGGATTCAAGTTTAAAGACCTCGGCCAAGACATGGTTCATATCCCTTTCGCAGTTGCTGCCGGGAAAAACGATTATTGCGATCTTCACGAATACCCTTAATTGAAAGCGATATTAAATCGAATCGCGAAAGACCCGTACAGGACAATCCCGAACGTAGATCGAGCCACCACGAATGCTAATTCCAACTTGCAAATAAATGCCCAAACTCTGGGCATTTAGTGGTTCGGTTACCATTTATTATCCCTAGGAAGCCCCATCATTGGATGATGCGGTTTTTTGGTAAACCTGCTCCCGTAACCCTGACCCTAGTAATCATCAACGCTCTCATCTTTGCCTATGGCACCATCAGCGGTACGCAGGAGTCGATAATAATCCACTATGGTTTCATACCTAACGAGTTGTTCCATTCCAGCTTCATCCTAGATGCTCTTCTCCGCCTCTTTACATCCATGTTCATACATGCCAACATAGCGCATATCTCATTCAACCTCTTTGCACTAATTTACATGGGCGGCTTTGCCGAGAGGTCCATAGGAGTTCCGAGGTTCATCCTACTTTACGTCGTTGCTGGACTTGGGGGTGGGTTACTGTATGGTGGAGTCGCCTCATACATCCTTTCAAGTGGTGAATCCATACTCATTGGGGCGTCGGGAGCGATCTCCGGCATACTTGGGGTTTCAGCAGCCCTAGGCGATGTGCGTGGTTACTACTGGCTTGCAATCCAGGTAATTTACGTCTTCATCGGGTCGGTTACACTCATTCCAATAGCATTCATGGCTCATGTTGGTGGTTTTCTATCAGGATTGTTCCTCACAAGGACCATGATTGCTGTGGAACGCAGGAAAAGAAATCGGAATTCTAATGCTTTTACTGCATGAAGGCATTACCATCATTCTGGCACAGAAGACCCAATTGGAAACTGCGGAACGCTTTTTTGGTAGGAAGAGCAGGTTCCGCAGTCTCTTGACATTTTTGTTGGACGCGACATAATTAAGAAGGGCGTACACTAAGCAAGTAACTGCAAACTTTGCAGTTTTCATCCAAAACAGGACCAGTTCGGTACATTCTCAAATTTAGTATTATTCGAGCAAATCGTTTTTATTCTAATACCCTTTGGTACTGGCTATGGGCCTAGTCCGCGATATCATGGTTAACAATGTTATCACCATAGAGCATAACAAAACAGCAAAAGATGTCGCAGTGCTGATGACCGAGAAAAGCATCAGTTCACTAGTTGTTGTGAAGGAAGGAAATCCCATCGGGCTTGTTACGGAGAGGGATTTGGCAAGAAAGGTTTCAACAACCGATCGGAGGAGCTCGGAGGTCTCGCTGTCGGAAATAATGTCTCCCAACTTCAGATGGGTGGAACCTATGACCCCAATAGAGGACGCGGTTCAGCGCATGACAAACAAGAACATACGAAGACTGCTTGTACTTGATAATGGCAAATTGGTGGGCATCATAACTGAGACTGATCTTGCAAGATATCTTAGGAGCAAGCTACTAATAGAAGGAGCCCTTGACGACACAACCGCTCTAAATAGAAAAGTGGTAAAAAACGACTAGTTCTTGACAGTTTCGACTTCGATTTTACTGACAAGTGGATTGTAAATCCTAAATTCGTCGCATAGTTTTTTTACCTCTTTCTCAGCAGATACCTCGTTTTTTGCCTCGATGTGAAATTTCAACATCTTGGCTGATTTCACCTTCTTAACGGTTGTTTTTTTATCCTTCAGAACAAGGTCATTTAGAATGGTATCACCCTCTGGGTCTGCAATACCGGGTTTATTTTCAATTATCACGCTTACTAGAAACATCGGCATGACGACAGTACAAGAAATAATTAATTTAAGCGTTGACTAGTGTGTAATCGTGTCAAACTTCAATCCTACCAACTACAAGCAGAATTCAAAGGCCAACTGGAACATCATTGCACCGCAATATCATAACAACTGGGCAAGTGATCACATAGGGCCCTTCAGATCAACCTTTGAGGTTGTAAGGCAGGCCCGTATAGAACCCTCAGATAGAGTTCTAGACCTTGCCTGCGGCACTGGGGCTCTATCAAAACAGGTGCGTCCGAAGTTAGGAGAGGAAGGCACCCTAGTATGCGTGGATTTTTCAAGGACTGCCTTGAACATAGCTAGACATTCCGTGAATTCGCCCATGGCAAATTTTTTCGAGATGGATGCAGAGAATATCGGGTTTCGTCTCTCTTTCGATAAAATCCTTTGTCAGTATGCACTTATGTTTTTCCCGGATGCAGGTAGGGTATTGAAATCTGCAAAATCCATGCTGGGTAGATGCGGAAGGATCGTAGTGGCAGTACATGGTAAAGCAGAGGAGGTTCCCTATTTCAGCGCCATAATGGAACCTGTTTTGAGATACATACCAGACATCAGACCCCAAGGAGCACCAAACGTTCACAGGTTTGGCAACCCGGAAGACCTGCAAAATGAACTCTGCAAAGCTGGCTTCTCAGACATAAAGATACATGGGCACGTATTCGAATACGACGCGGGCAGCTTCGAGGATTATTGGACTGACTACCTCAAGTCAACTGCATATTCCATTAGTTCAAAGATCACAGGGTCAGAGCACGCATCAGAGATCAAGAAGAAGTCTGAGGAAAATGTTTCAGCATATGTCAAACGCGGGAGGATAGTTTTCCCATGGAAAGTCCTCATAGGAACCGCCTCTTAAGTTCATATGATTTCTGACGCATACGTCCTAAAATCAGAATCAAACCAGAACGTCCTAGCCTCCCTCCCCTTTGTAGAGAACCCGTTGAAGGCAATATGTGCAAAGTTTCCCATCCCAAACGCCCCGTGCCAATGCAAGGTTCCTTTCGGAATGAAGACCATATCTCCCTTCCTCAATTGTATTCGAGATTTTTGTCTTATGCTAACCCGTCGTCCATTGCGTTTCAGCCTGCTATACAAGACCAGCACTCCCAATCCTGCAATGACCAAGAGAACTTGTCCTCCCTGATGACAATGTAGTTTGGTCCTTGCCCCTCTTTTGAACCGAGCATAGTAAACCTTTTGTCCACTTATTGATAATTGACTGGATATATCGTTCAGATTAACCTCGCCCAGAAAATATTTCCCCTTTTCTGAAACAAGCCGGTCATCTGCAGTGATTTTCTTGAAATTTACTTTTCTCATTTTTTTGGTTTGAAGTTACTCGATATTAGGCCTTTGTCTCAAGGCATCATCTTTTATGAGGTCCTAAACTGTTCACTTGGAATGAGAGATCCCAGCATAGCGTTTGCTACGCCAATCATGGAAGTGGAAGGAAAAGGCGCAATAACATTTTAAACCACCCTTCAAATCCCTTAACCTGATGCCAATGTAGCTCAGCCTGGCTAGAGCATCTGACTTGTAATCAGAAGGTCGGGGGTCCAAATCCCCTCATTGGCTTCTACAAAATAGTATAAATCCCAACGCGGTAATACCATGTAAATTGAAGCAGCAGACAAGCAACAGGGCAAAGTCGGACATACATAACTTTGATCGCCGCATATCGAGCGTCTTCACGAGGCTCAAGGCTGAACTGTCGCCTGAAAACATGCAGCTTGTCAACAGATACTACAATGCCATAATAATCGACGGTGCAGGCAAGGCCGTCCAGGAAAAGCACCTTCAGGCCATACTTGTCATGTCCAGGATGTATCAAAAGAACTGGGCCGACATACAGCGTGAGGACGTGGACAACCTTGTTCTGGAGATAACAAAAAAGTATACCGACGAAAAAGGGCAAGAAACTCACTCTAGTTTCGATTACAAGAAGATTTTGAAGATTTTCGTAAGATGGATAAAGACAGGCAGCAGGCGCAAGGACCCTGAAACCATTGATCCACCGGAAATCAGGGGCATAAGGCTCAGGCGTGTCAAAGACAGGCTGTCACGCGAGGACCTGACTACCGAATCTGATGTAAACATGCTGATACACGCAAGCAGCAACAACAAACGGGATCAGGCCTTTATCGCGGTTCATGCAGAAGCCGGCAGCAGGATAGGCGAGACGCTGCCTTTGCAGATAAAACATGTCGTACGCGACAAGATGGGCGCAATCATCAAGGTTGATGGAAAAACAACAGCAAGACCGATACGACTTGTGAAATCCCTGCCGTACCTTGCAGCGTGGCTCAACGCCCATCCTCAGAAGAATGACCCCAATGCTCCGCTCTGGGTGAATTCCAGCGGCAACCAACTGAGTTACGAGGGCATGAGAAGAATCTTGGCAAAATATGTCAAAAAGGCAGGACTTGAGAAAAGAGTCTACTTCCACCTGTTCAGGCATAGCGAGATAACAGAGACTGCAAACTATCTGACCGAGGCAATGTTGAGAAAACGACACGGCTGGAGTGGAAGCTCCAAGATGCCGGAAAGGTACACTCACCTTGTCGATTCCGACGTGGACAAGGCAGTGTTATCCCATTACGGCATAGTCAAGGATGAGAAAGATGCAAAGCCGCAGGTGCCCAGGATCTGCTCAATCTGCCAGTTTCCAAACGAGCCCACAACCAAGTTCTGCTCACAGTGTACCAAGCCGCTGGACCTGCAGGCGGCCCTTGAAGAGGATGAAATACAGAAACAGGCCCAGCAGGACCAGGAAGACGAGGTTAAGCGGCTGAGACAGGCCGTAGACTACCTACTGCACAAGGATGCCGAAGCAAGCAAACAACAGAGCCTCAAGGGAGACAAAAATGACAACCAAAAAGGCAATTGAAATAATCAGGAAAGACATAGAGAACTACAAAAAACAAACCGCAAGCCTGAATGAATCCAGAAACTGTCTTTTCGAGGGATTCGAGTCCGATAATACATCACCTTTCAGAATGAGGGATACATTCTATCAACTCATCAAACAGATGCATGATTTGCTGGATTCTGTTTATCAGGGCCAAATCAAGCAGTATGAGGATATTCTAAACGAGCTGGAATCAAAGAAAAAATAATAACCGATTTTGGAAGAAAATCTATGTTAGAACTGAATTGGATGGTTCGCCATCAAAGTTTAAATCTCATACACCGAATCCAACGATAGAAGAAAAACCAATCAATTCGGAAAATCCGAATGAAAATAGTTCTTTAAATAAGACGATCAAATCCACCTTTGACCATGCCGGGGCACAGGAGGCATAACTGCATGCAGGACCAAGAAGACGAGGTCAAGTGACTGAGACAGGATGATGTTATCTATTGAGCAAGGGCGCAGAAACAGGCAAACAACGAGGTCTTCAAGTAGACAAAACGACCTAGTTCATGAAACCATTCGAATGAAGCCAGTCCTTATGCACCTGTGTAAAGAACTCATCAGTATGCAAAATCGCTAGCCTTTTGGTTTTTCTATTAAAACAACTAAAACCGCTCTCAATCTCCTGTTGTAAATCAAGTGAATGTTGAAAATTATGCTTCATGAATTCTATCAACTGGCTTGGTGATTGAATACCAATCTTGCAGTATTTCTTAGGCAGCATTTTGTAGTAGAAATCATAGCAATAAGGCAAATCGAATTGTTTTTCTCTCTCAAAAAATTGCTTATAAATGTAAAAACCAATCATGGATTCATTGACATCTCGTATACCTAAAACATATTGCAGTATTTTTACAACATCATCCGACTGTAGTCTAAGCCGATGAGACAAAGCATCTGCATGTTGTCGGACCATTGGCCGCCGCTTCTTAAAATCCTTATCAAAAAATGCAAGCAGAGATCTCTCAGCTTCATTTATATCCTTACGAATGTTTTTTGCCGCCGTGTCTACCGCTCTCCTCTCATCAGGATAGTTTGGTAGATATGCCAACGCTCCTGGAGGAATTCTGGAATTTTTGAAAAACTTGCTTTCTTTGTGAGTGATAATTTTCTTCTCACCCCTCAACCGTCTCAACGAAGCAACAACCGAATTAGGACTCATGGAAGTTCCCTTGATGATTTGCCTTGTATGGCTAGGCGGATGAGCTTTGATGAAATTCAACACTTTGGTATCAGTCTTCTTTCTTTGCCTCAATTGTACTGACCCTAAACCCCTTACCCCCATAACACAAAACTCCTAGAACCTCCATAACACATGGATGTTTTTTCAAATTAATTCTCTATAAGCATTATGCTACACATACAATGTGTCAGACAGAACATCGATCGCTCTTACACATCAAACGAGAGACAGATTAGCATCTTTGGGTAAGAAAGATCAAACATTTGAAGAAATCATAAATGATCTGTTGAAAAAGGCCGGAGCATAAAAATGAGCATACCGATCCTGCGCTGTTGCTCGAACCCATCTGTAAAAAAGATCAGATATACCGTAGGGAGTGAATACTTCGTCTGCAACGAGTGTTTAAAATTGTCCTTTTGGAGTCGTGGCCAGCAATCGGCCGAGGATGTCTAAACCATGTCCGAGGTACCAAGTGATCTGGAATTGAGTCAGAATCACGGTCTGCACCCTAAAATCACGTTTGATCAAGAAAGTCTCGATAAAGTCACGTCTGCCAGTCACGTTATGCCACGAGGACAACGACAATTCTTCAAACTGGCCATGAACATCGTCCTGAAGGAAAAACGACCATTTTCAAAAATGGATTTTCCGTGCTTAACGAACGCCAATTACAGGCGATATATTCACAAGATCAGGCGATACCTTGAGCCCGTCGGCAATACCAAGCCGAAATTCTGGACCATAAAGGGGATGCCATTGCCTGGAGACTCACACCGAATCACGTTAGACCATACGGGGGTAGTAGGCCAAAAATTCTTTGATCTTCTCGAATCAATCAAGCTCCAGCATCCCACAATCCACGATATCAAGGTCAAGTTCACATCAGACCTGCACAAACATCTAGCTGAGATGGGGTGTTCCTGCAACCCAGCCAACAACTCAATAAAGGTGGGCTTTGAGACCTCGGACAATAACCTGCACATCAAGATACTGGTTTATCCCGAGACCACCCAAATCGACATCGGATGCACCTACAAGCCAATAGTCCACGATCTCCGTGGAATCCTGTATCTGAGTGAGATTTTCTCAAAGGTTTCACATCATTTATCGTCCCTCACAGGCCATATTGCGGCAATTCCACCCGTTCACGAATGGGTGATTACGCACTACCACTTTGCCAAAGATGGCACTGGAATACCCAGCTTCAATGGGCAGACGTTCCACATGACGTTCGAAGAGGTGGCAGGCGGCCTGATTAGGTTCTACTCAAAAAGGATGCCAGATGGTTTAACTATACCACGGTTGGAGCAGATCAAGTCAGTACAAGAGACGCTGGACCAGAAGATGCAGGAAGTTTTGGAGGTAACAAGTTGAGCCCTACCCCAGAAATATCAGAGATTACAGGCGAGGTTCAGGAACAGTCCAGCGTATCAAGACTACAGCATGAAACCATTGAAGACCAAGCCTACAAGGAAAACATACGCTGGGCCAGGACAGCGCTACCCAGAATCCGCAGGACGAATCAGATCGAACTACTGGAAGATATCATCCACGCTGCACAAGTCAGAATCCAAGCGCTACAGGCCAAGGAGGGCAGCGATTGACGTTCATCAGGAGGCATACGCACCAATGATACAAAACAATGGCAGTCAAGCTGCCTCACCAGCCATGGTCTATGGCACACGAAAAAACTACGGCAAAGCAACCGACCTTCTTGCTGCAGTCAGGGAACTAATGGTACGCAGGATGGAAGACGAGCAACGGGTAACCGAGCTTCAGCAGCGGGGCTTCAAGATATCGGTCAGGACCCTGCGGAGAATCAAGGCATGGATAAGAACCACGCCACAGCAAAGGCTGGACTATATCGCCCACACTGAATTCGTCCAGTTCCACCTGGAGGCCATTGATACCATGAAATACGTCAACAAGAAATGCCTGGAGCTCGTGGAAACAGGCGATCCAAGGCTTGTCTTGAGGGCATCAGAGGCGGTACGCGAGAACATGAAGGCGCTTGCCAACATCTACGACGCAAACCCGATTGTAAGGGCAATCGCTGAAAAATTAGGAGATAAAATTGTACTACAGGAACCTGCAGCTTCAAACTAACGGCATCATATCGGATGGAAGGCTCGGAATCCCGTCAAGCTTTCCTTTTTGGTGCGGCCACTATCTAGACCCAAACGACAAGAATCGAGTAATCCAGGATGGTGAGCCATGCTGTTACAATCATTGGCTTGGATTGCCAAACAGGTGGGACCGAAGGCATCCGATGTACCAGTATGAGGTGGATCTGGCCGAGGATATGAAAAGGCACCGCAAGATATTCGTCGAAAAGGCTGCAGGCCTCGGCATTACCGAGTTTGTACTAAGGTGGCTCGAGTGGATGGCAATGACAAGTGCCGAATTTCAAAACGCGCAGGTGGCGCTCATCTCGGGACCCAACAGGAACCTTGCAAAAGATCTCATTGCGCGGATGACGGGGCCAAAAGAGGTCAATAACGACTTTCACGATTTGGGAACAAAAGGCATTGCATACGACATCACCGACTATGGCTTCAAGATCGGAACTGTTCGCTTTGATGCGATGCCGTCAGACAACATAGACGCCGTCAGGTCCATGCCAAACCCAAAGGCCTTCTTCATCGACGAGGCGGCATTTTTCCTCATGCAGGCATCAAAGGAGATCCAGGTACGGCAGGCCATTGAGCACTATGATCTCAAATCAAAACCATGGATAATCTGGGTCTCGACACCGGGGTATCTTCCTGAAGGCGTATTTTACCAGATAAAGACCGAAGAGCCGTCAAAGTACAGGAAAATCTCACTTGATTACCGCGAGGGACTCGTTACCCATCCCGAATCCTTCACCACGATATATCCCGTCGAGATGGTAGATGAGGCCAAGAAATCGCCAGCTTTTGCAAGGGAGTACATGCTGATCTGGGGTGGCGGCCAGGGCAACATATTCCACTGGAAATTAGTTGACGAAGTAACCGAAGAGTATGACCTCAGGCTCGGCAACGGCCAGAAAGGACTCTACGTCGACCCAGCTTATGGAACCTCCAAGTTTGCCATACTCGGATTAGAAAAGATCAACGGCATCATATACGTAAAAGAGGCGTTGCAGTTCGACAGGCCTGACCCGACAGCCATGATTGACCTCATATCCCAGAAAGCACCGTCGTACAGCAACCGGATAAAGGTAGATTCTGCACGCCCCGAGATCGTGACGGGCCTTGCAGGCAAGAACATCAGGGCGCAGGAGGTGCCGTTCAACAAGGAACTGTCCAACATGACGGCAAAGGCCGCCGAAGCTGTAAAAAACAAAAAGGTCCGAATCCATCCTGTATTTCACGACCTGATCTCACAGCTGAAAGCTGCAGAATTCAACGAAAAGGGCCATCCAGACAAGAAGAAACTCACGTTCGACCTTGGTGATACGTTCCTGATGGGCGTTGACGACTTGACGATATCAAGCGAGGGCCACGTTCTTGGTGGAATTCCTAGATCGAGCTTTCAGGATAATTCGCGGGGTTCTTTTCTTTCAGGTAGGCAGCATCCCAACATACTTGATTACGACTTGGGCAACTCTGGAGGGTTGTTCTAAATGTCAGACAGTGGTCCATCCATCCAGTACAAGTTCGGACAGTCCGGACTTGATTCCATGATATCAAGAATCAAGGAACTGCACGAGCAGTTCCGTACCGGCCAGATAACATACAAGGAGTATTCCAAGGCTGCACGTGAGACTACCGAGCAAGGCAAGGCCGTATCGCAGCAGTTCAACCAGATGAAGGAGGCAATATCAGCTGCAAACCCCGAATTACTGCAATACACGAGAACCATGTCAACGTTCGGAGGAGTAGCAAACACCGTACTTTCAGTCACCAACGCCATCAACCTCGCTCAGATGGCCACCATGCAGCAGTCGTCACAGCTTACGCAGATACAGACGTCCCTTGCAGCAGTCAGGAACCAGGAAGTACGAGACATGAACGCATACGGGCCCGCAAGCGCCCAGGTGCAGGCAGACAAGCAGCAGGAAATCGCGTTATTGAACCAGGAATCACTTGCACAGAGAAACCTTGCGTTTCAAACGGTATCAAGTAGTGCCACGCTCGTAGCAAGCAGCGTAGCTATAGCGGGCTCCATGTCACAGACGATAATGATGTTCAAGACGTTTTACTCTGAACTGAATCCGGCAAAGCTTGAAGCCTTTGCGACTACCCTGGCATCGGTAGGTACCGCCGCCCTGACCATATTGGGACCCATCGCAGTCGTAACAGCAGCCATATACGGCCTATACTACGCATACCGCGCACTCGACCCCGCCTTTGCACAGGAATCGGACCAGATCTACAACGCCATACTAAAAAACTGGCACCTGGACACGCTATCTGCAACACTGCTTGCCCCATGGGTGACATTCCTTGTCGACCTCGAGGGAACAGGCGACGCGTTTGAGAACATCTTCATCGGCATGTACAACGGAATACTGCAGTATTTCATCAACCCTTCAATACGCGCATGGGACGCTACCATAGGCCACTTTACCGGAAGCATAGGACAGATCTCACCCGCAGGAATGGTACACCAGACGCTGGATCAGGCAATGCAGGAAATAGGACTTGGAACCGCATCATCAGCATCATCCACCACAGGCTCATCCATGTCAGCCGCAAACCAGATGATGCTGACAGGAACATTGCCAGGAGCAGCAGGCTCATCAACGTTACAGCAGACATCCCAACAGCAACTATCTCAGGCAATAATGTCAGGCGGCACGTTATCCGGCATACTGCAACAGCAACAGCAGGCAGGATCACGCCTGACTTCTGCAAACAGCAACCTCGTAACGATACACACTTCGCTAGCCTCATTGGACAGTTCCACAACATCGGGTTTTGCAGCATTACAATCTGCGACAAATGCCACAACGACCGCCATAAACACCATGTCTACGGCCATGACATCCGCACAAAAGGCCCAGCAGGACGCAATCAACGCCGGACTGCAATCACTGCAGCAAAAGATGGACCAGAACAACCAGACGTTACAGAGTCTACAGCAACAGGCCAAGCAGTTATCCGCCCTACCGCAGACAGAACAGTACCAATACCAGGATCTCGTTGTAAACCCGTTCGAGAACGATACTGAATACCAAGTTACAAGAACAGGAACAAGGGCAACAGCCGCAGCGCAACAACTCCAGCAGGTCAACCAACAGATAGCCCAACTACAGGGTCAGCAGGCATCACTCACAAGCCAAGCCCAGCAGGTAGTCGCAAATGCGGCAACCTCCGGAATCTTGGACGTATCAACCTCGGGTGTACAGAGCACTATTGCCTCACTCGGCCTCAGTTCTGACACTGGAATTGGCTCAATCATCGCAGGAGCCCTTGGCAACGGTTCAGGTTCGGGAGCGTATGCAGGCATAAACTCTCAGCAGCTTGCCCAGTTTGCAGCAACCGGAGATTATGGCGTATTCAGCAACGCCGTATTGCAGGATAACAAAACCTTGGCCCAGCAGACCGATCCTAATAACCAATACACCCAGCTGGTCCAAAGCTACAGGAACATGGGTTTCTCAGCCTCACAGGCCGCATCCTACGCCAACGCCGTCAAGGAAAACTCGAACAACTTTAACGGTTCACGTCCCAGTCCAAACAATAACGGGGGATATGGTGCAGGCAGTGCAGGCGCATCAGAAGCGGCAAACTGGAGCGCATGGGGTGCAGCATCAGGCTTTGAAGGCGTACTGACAACACCGACTCATTTTGTCGCAGGCGAGGCAGGCCCCGAGGCCGTATCCATACAGCCGCTTTCAAAGGGTGGAAGCTCCGAGAGGCCAATCAATATCACAGTAATAGCACAAGGTAACATACACACAGAATCCGAGGTGAAACAATTTATCCTTGATACGATAAAAGAAGACCTGCGAGGTGTTGGATTCTGATTAAGATCATACAACCAACCTTGACGAGACCTCATGCTTGGAATTGCAATAGGTGACAATCCTTGGAGAAATACAATCAAGTGCAGGAAAAGTTCAACCTCATAATAGAGAGCTTCATCCACACTGCCAAGGATGCCAAGGAAAGAATATCAATCATACAAAACGAACCAGATGGTTCCCAAGAGCAAAAAATTCAGCTTGAAGTATTGTACAAACACGTGGTGCCATACATGGACAAGTTGGGGAGTGTCGTGTATGGTACAATTCTCACCTACAACAAGTTTCCAGAACTGCTCCCTAGTTTGACAGACAAAGACATATTGAAAGCACAGACGGCACTAGATGATTGCATTGCCAATCTGCAAATGGACGGTGTGACACACCACATACACTTTAGCAAGGATCCAGTATTCCAATAGATACTCAGCTTGCAGAAGAGAGACAAAAAGCCAGAAGACCTTAGCGCCAAATGACGCTAAGGGCAAGTCTCAGATCATCAAAAAGGATGGTAATTTGCCACCCTTTTGAATCGGACAACTTGCCCACATTAGCATCATCGGAGGCTGACGGCGCATGACTTGCAGAAAGATCTCCTTAAGTGTGGCAGAGTGTGGGCAGGAAGAGTACAGAATAAGGTAGAAAACTCAATTAATTGGACATCTCATTAAGATAATCGATGAGTGCTCAAATATGTCCTAGATGTGACAGTAACAACTGGAGGATAAGTGGAATTCCCGAAGGTGATCCTATTGAATACGACGAAAACCATAGAATCAATAAACCATGTCAGATTACATGCCGCAGTTGCGAGAAAGTTATGACAGGATATTGTATCTTTTTCCCACGAGATGAACGAGTGACAGTAATAGCATTTGTTAATGACCAACACTGAAGCCCAAAACACAAAGAAACTTTTATTCAAATGCGCGTCGTCATCCGTTCCTCAGCAGGCACAAAAACCAGTAGAACAAACAGGCGAAATCAACCCGTCAGTTTAAAAACAACTCTTAGGAAAGGACTACCTTGACAGACGAAGGATTCGAACACGAATTAGGGAATCTAAGAAAACTGCATGTAGACCTTGAAAAGCAGATGTTAAATTTTGACGAGATTGTACCATACGAGCGACAGAGGACTGCAGATATCTACTCACCAAGATTGTTAAACATGATGTTGGTGTGCGGGTCGCAAATAGAGGCTGTAACCAAATTAACCTGTGGCAGATGCAAAATCAGGCACGATGACGGCATCCGGCCCGCAATTCGTAAGTTAGATAAAGATGGCGTATTGTCTGGTTTCAGGATTTTTTCAATACCTCATAGGTTGCAATTCTCACCGTTTACAAAGGATCTAGAATGGTGGGAGGCCTATAACGGTTTGAAGCACGATCTGCAGGACAAACAGTTCAAAATCACTTACACCGCGGTAATGGACGCTTTTGCAGTTTTAGCAGCTCTGCATCGCTTGGCAGACAAGTTAGCAGAATCAGATAATGAACAGATACAACAGGTGTTGGATAAAAACTCCTGGAAAAGTAACGAAATTTTGGAAAAATACCATGAATCCAACAAAGAAACAAACCATATATCGATTTTTTGGAGATCACTGTTGTTCGAAATAAAGAACTCGTACTTTAGGGATCCATTGTTCTTCCCATACGCACAAGGTCCTTAAGGCAGCGGTGGCCATCTAAAACATGGCGGACAAAACAGGAAACCGATATCGCAAATTGACAACTCGCTCAAAGATCTGAAAAATCAATGCCTCTGAATCGTCCCCCTTCAGGTAACTTGTTACAAAATGTTACACTTGTAACATATTCTATAGCAGGTTACAACAACGGACGACGTATCACACACAGTCCCAGTCTATGATGATCCCTACAATCTCACACAGCGGCCCAGCCCTAGTATGTACATACTTAAAGATTACGGAAAATGGAATTTACGAACAAATTGCCAGTATGTACATACTTTAAATTAGGGTAGTATGTACATACTGATATGTGCCAATGTCCCGAGTGCAGAAATGCGGACGCCTTTCAGGAGCCGACTTGCAGCTTGAAGGACATCGAGAATTCAAGAGGCATGGAGGTACGAAGATATGATTAGGGTCTTCGGTGAAAAGGCCGAAACAATCAAAGAAGGGGACAGGTTCATGGCACATGTCGACTCCGTTGAGGGACGAAAACGTGTAACCCTCATGAGAGTCGAGAATCAGGAACCGACGCGGTCGACTGGAACAAATTTGCCTAGACATGATTTGGGAGTAATCCTTCAACGGGAAGGTACTGCTACAACCTGCGTGAATCAAACGCAGCAGGGGCAGTACCAACCTGACCACATCATACGTACTGACGAACCATGTGAGGCCGTAAAGAATTCGGAGTATGCTTGAAATGGCCTCAGTAGTCCAGACTGCAATATTCCGCAGGGGAACATACGACAGGACGCCGCTCGACAAGCAAGTCAATGTCTTTCTCGAGGGGCTGAAAATCAGCAAGTCGGAGCTCATCGATATCAAATACGACGTGAAGGATTCTGGAGAGAACCACATTGAGACGGCTCTCGTGATATTCCAAAAAGAGGCCAAGAATTAGATGACAAGGATCAGGCCATGGACTGCAGGCAAGACCTTAGCGCCAAATGACGCTAAGGGCAAGTCCAAGGACGGCCGGCCAAGACAGGATCGCGGCAAAGTGACAGGACGGGAAAGATATGATTAAAAACTCTGACCCCGAACCAAAATCGTTGAAACTTAGAGAATGGAAGAACCGTCAAAGAAAAGACGGTGACTTTTACAGGACCTTTGTTGTGTCAGTGCCTCCGGAACTGGTCAAGGAGTTGGGTTGGAAGAAATGCCAAGACCTGACGGCAAGAGTAGAAGGCAAAAAACTAGTGATAGAGAAGCAGTGATGTTTTGGGCCTCGTAAGCAAGTTCATCATAGGAATCGGCGGCATCGCTTTCAGCATCATTCTTCTTGCAGTTCTCCTGCCTGCACAGATCCAGCAGGAGCAGGCAACAAGAAACCTGATTCAGCAAGATACAACCCAGTTAAACACAGTTTCTGAGAATATGCTCGTGGATTGTGGAGCTTCCATATCCGTTTCAGATTTAACAGATTGCAAGTCAGAGATTGAGACCCTAAAAACGGCTTGTCAGACACCACCACATTCCTCGATGGCCGTGTGCAGTGATCCAAGGATTGGCCAGTTCTTGTCTACGGTAGACGGCAAAGTAGTATATGCTGAAAGCGTGATTAACAATGGTGAATCAAAGGTACTCAATACCTGTGTTGACCTCATCGAATCCGGAGGAAACAGCCAAGAGTGCGCCCTAGACATGCAAAACATCCAGCAGGCCTGCAGCCTGTACAACGTAGGCAACCACATGTCTGTATGCTCAGATCCTAGGGTTAGCGAGATACTTGCCGGTTCGATTCATTCGCAGCTTCCATCCTCGACCATTCCAGACCTGAACCAACAGGGCCAGAATGCCAATAGTACCATACAGAGCGCAAACCAGTACACACTTTCATACATCGACTCTTGCATGAAGGCCACGGACCCCTCGGTACTGCAGATATGCTCTCAGACTGCAAGAACAATGCTGAACTATTGTAACAGCGTCTCGTCCATGGGAATAGGACAGATTTGCAGTGACCCAAGGCTTCAACAGCTGGCAAACATGGGCCAAGCGACTGCTCCCACAGTGCCGGGCCAGCCGCAGGTAAACACCACGGCCTTCTATGACCTCAACAACCAGATGCAATACATCCTGAATCTATGCGACAACAGCACAATCTCAAGCTCGTCAACGTGCATCAATGCGGTAAGCACTGTAAAACAGGCATGTGACAGTACCCTCGAAAAGACATACCCTTCCTATTTCCCGGCATGCGCAGATTCACGGTTACAATAATCCCAATATTGTGCATTTTTCAAATAAAGATCTTATAAGTACCTACAACGCCATCTCACTGTCCAATGACAACAAACCAAGAACAACTGGATTTACGATTTAAAATTAAAGCTGCAATATCCATTGGAGGAGTTATATTACTTTTAGTGTATTGGCTTTATTACATATCATTACTTCCTTGTCCTTCATCTGTGTACAGTTTCTTACTAAAAACCCAAGAGTGTGATATTTCAAATATTTTAGGTGTGTCAATGTCTCTCATTGTAGCAGGAATTTTTGCAATAATACTAAGTTGGATATTTTATAATAAACAAAAAATCCAAAGTAATAGAATAGAAGGCTTGGCCGGAAAAGAACTCGAACTGACTCGCCAACTGTCACTAGTTAATCGGCGCCTAACGGAACTGGAGTTCGAACAAAGACGAATAGATGGATGCAGAATTTTAATTAGAAATTTAAGAGAACTTTCACGAATTGTTCAAATAATTGAACCGGTTGATGGGAGAGGACCTTTTAGATCGATCAGAAATCTCGATAAAAGGGATGAAATCGTAGGCAATATACGACATGTTATAGACACCATACCTTTCAGTCGAAATCCGGATTTTCCACTTGTTCAAGCAATTGAAGATTTATGCGTCTTTGCACTGACAGTGCCTGATCGCAATACCTCAACACCTACCGATCTTGTATTCACAGTAAGAGAAGATCCCAATTACGAATTGCTTACTGCTAGAGTTAATCAAATGATCCAAACGTTGATCGGTTTTCAACAAAGAATTCTAGAGAGAACAACAAATATCGAAAATTAAATCCATTTAGGAATGAACCAACAGGATACCTTATCATTATTGTCTCAACTGTACCTAGTGAAGTGATTTGTTGGGATTTGGCACTTTTCACCAAATCCCCTCATTGGCTTTCCAAAAATCTTGCATGACATGCACATAGCGATTTTGCAATCGCATGTTTCAAAACTCATGGTTTGGACTGCCGAGAGAATAGACAGAGTTAAGTAAGAAAAGAGATTGAGCAAGGTGTGGAAAAGGGGTTTGTGCTGATAAATTGCGACCTTGGTGCCGAAGAGTACGTCGTAGAAGAACTCAAACTAATTCCTCAGGTAAAGGGAGCGCATATTACCTTTGGAGCATACGACGTGGTGGTTGAAATCCAAGTGCCTACCTCAGAGGAGTTCGACAGGACGGTTGCCCACAAGATCAGGAACATATCAAGGGTGGAAAGCACAATGACGCTCAAAGTAACGAGCCCCAGTTAAACCCCTATTCAGATAGCTTTAAAAAAACGCTGGCTTGCTGGTAAGTAGTTGGAAAAAATTGAGTATGAGGGAACAGTCTGGGCAATAAACCACGGCCTACCTCAGCAGTTGCTTGATCACTGCATAAAGAAACTAGGACAGTACGGTATAAAAAAAGAGGATATTGTTATGACGGATGCGCCCACAGACGTAAAGATCGGGACTGTCGTGGTAAACGTATGGCCATATCACCTAGACGTTGGACGCGTAAGGACGGTCAGAAATGATTCATACATCAGCGGAAGCGTGACCATTATAGAGCTAAAGACAGACGCCGAAGGCAATTACATAGACTAGAAGATCCTGCCGGAAATTCAACAACACGTACATTGCATTTAACAAACAATTTATTTCAGCCCCCAGCCTACCCGCCTTGTGAAGAAGACGAAAGTTAGGCCTCCAGATCCTAAGAAAAGACTTCGAATTGCAATCATAGTCGGCATTGTAATAGTGGTTGGGGTCATTGGATTCAGTTACAACCTTGATCAGGCCAAGTTAAGCGGACAGAGATTTGGAGATGATCTCTCCCTGATCCAGTCGGATTTGAGCAATGAGACCTCAAATTATTACGAAAAGGTTTCGATGTACGAAAAAGGTCAGATTCCAAGAGATCAGATACTAAACATAACAGACCAACACTTGGCTAGTATGCGGAATCTTTTAACGAAATACGATAGTTTGAACCCGCCCCAACCTTTTATTGCTTCACTCAGACTCTTCAGGCTTTCCACTGAAACGCAGATTGACAGTGACAAATTACTCAAGGAATGGATTCAGACTGGAGACAACTCCACAAAGGCAAAATCTGATCAGCTCTTACAGGAATCGTTTCAGTATGAGATGAATGCATTGCATTCCTACAACAATGCGAAGGCAAGTAATTCAAAGTAGGCCCGTTTCCTGAAGGTTGTCAAATATTCCTCCCATCGCGTCCTGCACTGAATCTCTTTCAAGAGATACGGGGATCTCGAATGAAAGATGCAATGTTATACTAAGCATGTCATGGTCTGTATGCGATATCCTTACCTTGTGCTCCCGGATCCCATTTTGGGAGATAAACTCCATCCAATACGAGAGCCTCGTCTTGGCTTCTTCAAGTTGCTTAATGATATAGCCTATATCCATCTCCCTTCCCTCCTCAAATATGCCAAACTTTACCATCGGAACCATGAGATAGCCGCTCTTTATCCTTTCATGCCTTTTGTGCATCTGATCTATAATCTCATCGGCCTTGTCCTCAGGGTATATTTCCCCATATTCAGGGGCAAAATATCCAGCTATGTTTTTCTTTTTATCATAAATCTTGAAGTAGTGACCTTCTCTTTCAGCCTTCCACATAAATCCTCATTAAAAACACCGCTTGATTAGGATATGGTGTTGAGGCACTTCCCACAAAAATAACCTTTACCAGTATTAAATATGGTAGAATTTTTGCATTGAGGGCATTCTCTGCTTATCCTGTTAATTTCAATCGGCATTAGTTCCATTATCCTTTCTTCATACAAAAGAATCAAGGTCAATAATTTTTTGCAAGATCTCTAAAATCAACCGTTATAAAGAATAAGAGGCAACCTACATCGTGATTTCTGAAACAACCCGCAGTTTCATTGATAGCCTTGTGGACTACTATACAAGTGAGGCCGCTTCCTACAAGCAAATGGCAAAAGCGTATTCAGATGAGCTTGTTGAACCGTCAGATGCTGCCTTTGGAATCATAATAGGCTCGATCTACTCTGCATTCATACAGTCCTATTCCAACCAGCATCAAAAGCCCTCGCTGGAAGACATTCAAGAATTCACACAGATTGTAAAGAAGCGGGCCGCACAGATCAAAAGAAGCGTCCTGGATGCTAAAACCTAACCCTTCCAGGCTGAAGCGTTAATTCAAGCTTTTTAATAAGACCGGATGGCAGACATACCAAGATTGACTACCCCAATCAAAGCGATTGCAACAGGGCTTGTATTTCTTCTTGCCTTATCCATATTTGCAGGATATGCTGCACCCCAAGTCAATTTCCTGTCCACGGTATCTGCACAACCCGCTACAAACAATCTCTCTGCAAGCCAACCTCAGGAACAATTTTTGCCCCCAATTCCCGGATGGATTAAAAACAACTCTGCGTTGTGGGTTCAGGGAAAAATTACTGACCAGCAATTCATATTGGGAATTCGCTACCTAGTCGCAAACAATTACATTCCTGTTTTCAGCCAGTACAATTGGTCAGGCCCCGCAAAGCCCATCCCATCATGGTTCAAAAACCCTGCCGGTTGGTGGGCCGAAGGGATTGTTTCAGACTATGATTTCACCGAAAGCTTGCAATATCTTTTAGATAACAATGTGATAATGCTGACCGGATCGGGTACGGAGACATCACTTCAGGATACTGCAATCCTGAAAAAGAACTTCCCAACAGGGAGAATTCAGGTAGGTAATGTGACACTTGACGTGCAGGTTGCGGACACACCGGACAGAATGACAGAAGGACTGCAGTTTCAACAGCCGCTCCCATATACGCAGGGAATGATTTTTGTATTTTCAGAACCGCAGCCTGTAGCTATGTGGATGAAGGATATGCAGTTTCCTTTGGACATGATCTGGTTTGATTCAAGCGGTAATGTAATCCATTTAGAGAAAAACCTTCCTCCGTGTGACCCTGCCTTACCCTGCCAAGTATACGACAGTGGGAATCAGAATACAAAGTACGTACTGGAGGTTACTGCAGGCTTTGTTGACAAGTTCCACATTACAGGAAATTCAAGATTGACAATCATGAAAAATCCCTAATGACATGGCAGCATTTATGGATTAGAAAGAATTTTTGCCACCATATTCACTACAGATAAATCCAGATGTCGAGGAACCCAACTCATGTCCGATATAGTCCAATATCAAATCCAGCAGCTGGTTGACAACGGTCAGACAGTCCAGATATCGCTTGTCGAGGATGTACAGACGGAACCGATATCACAAAAACAGCTCATGATGGATGCAATCAACAAGAAAATAGATCCCGAGTTAAGGGACCAGATAATGCCCTTTTTGGAGGCCATCCTCCAAGCCCAGCCCACAATAGCAATCAAGAGCTATGCGCAGACAGCCATAACAATTACAATGCCCAAGCGCAGGTTCGAGAGGATGGGCAGTCCACAGGTAGGACAGAGGCTGGAAGTCAACATAAGGAAGATCTAGAGTAATTTCTCTACTTCTTGCAGTGTGTCTACCGGCAGTGAACACATGAAATCCTTGCAGACATAAACCGTAGTCTTTGAATCGTCAAAATTCTTTCCTGCAAAAAACGGCAATTGCTGAAGTTCTCCTAGGACCTCCTTGCTTTCTACCCCGATAAGAATTGATTCTGGCAGGAATTTATTTTGAAGAAATGACCACAGTTCCTTGTTAGAATAATTTAGGACTGTAATCTCCATCGGCTTTATTAGATAAATGTAGATAGCATTGAGCAACTGACCGAAACCAAATGGATTCTCTGCCGCCATGCCAGAAAGCGATTCCATTATCTTGACTGAGACATCAAGATACCTCCTCTCTTGTGTAATATGATATAGTCTCAGGAATGCTGAGGCGGCGACAGAATTTCCAGAAGGCAGCGACAGGTCGTAAATATTTTTCGTCCTGACAAGTAGTTTCTCATGATTGTCTGCGGTGAAATAGAAGGCCCTCCCGTTTTCATCCCAAAAGTGCTCCAGCATGTAGTCTGCACATCGTTTGGCGATTTCTAGATATCTCTTTGAAGGTTTTATCTCGAAATAATCAACAATCGCATTCACAAGATACGCATAATCATCTAGGTAGGCCCGCAGTTTTGCCGTTCCATCCTTATAGGTATGCAAAAGTTCGCCTTCTTTCATCATTTTCTGTTCTATGAATCTAATGCAATTTTCGGCCGCCACTGCAAAAGCGGCATCCTGCGTTATCCGGTACCCGTGGAGAAAACTGCTTATCATGAGGCTGTTCCATCCAACAAGTATCTTCTCGTCCCTGCCAGGGTGCGTCCGCTTTTTTCTTTCCTCGAGCAGTTTCATCTTCCCTTTTCTTACAACCTCAAATAATTCAGACTCACTCTTGCCCGTACTCGATGCAACTGCTCGCATACCCATACTCTTGTTCAATATGGTCTGCCCCTCGAAATTACCGCCGTCTGTTACATCATACATCAGACAGAATGGGTCAGCATCACCACCTAAGATATTTTCGATATCTCTTTTTTTCCAGAGATAATACCTTCCTTCATGGCCCTCCGAATCTGCGTCCTGGGCAGAATAGAAAGCGCCTTCAGGAGAGGTCATCTCGTTTATGACATACCTTAGGGTTTCCGTTACCACCTCAAGGTATCGTGAATCCTTTGTTATTTGATATGCCTCAGCATATACCACCGGCAGCAGCGCATTATCATACAGCATCTTCTCAAAATGTGGAACAAGCCATTTCGAATCTGTGGCATATCTGTGAAATCCACCGCCTATTTGATCGTATATCCCCCCATTTGCCATTTTTGTCAGGGTTTTTAATACGAATTCTTGAAACTTTGAAATTTTCGAAAGTTTCGAGTAGCGAAGGAGAAATGAAAGATTGGCGGAATTTGGAAATTTCGGAGCCTGACCAAACCCTCCATTTGTAAAATCACCCATGGTAAGAAGGTTCATTGCAGCTTCATCTAGTACTGACCTGTCCAGTCTTGAGTTAGCAGGGACCGATTCAGTTGCCTTTAAAGAATTCACAAAGTTACTTGCGGCTGCCTCTACATCCCCCTGTTTTTCCTTCCATGCCTGGGCAAGCTGCCTTATGAGGCTGCCGAACCCCGGTCTTCCGTAACCGTCTAGAGGCGGAAAGTATGTTCCCACATAGAACGGGCGTTGGTCAGGCGTCAAGAAGATGCTCAATGGCCATCCCCCTCCACCTGTTGTCAACTGACATGCCTTTTGGTATATATCGTCAATATCGGGCCTTTCTTCCCTGTCCACCTTGATGTTCACAAAGTTTTCATTCATTACTTTTGCAATATCCTCATTTTCAAAGGACTCATGAGCCATAACGTGACACCAGTGGCAAGCACTGTATCCTATACTGAGAAATATCGGCTTGTTCTCGTCTCTTGCTTTTTTCAATGCATCCTCGCACCAAGGATACCAGTCCACCGGATTGCTCGCATGCTGCAAAAGGTAGGGGCTCGATTCCTGTGCCAGCCGGTTTTGGGCCATTATCCTTTTGTTTGAATTTGGCTATTTGTTTGTTCCACATATAGCTTGAAATTCTTGCCCATGTTTTCAAATATTTATAACAGTGATAATTCATTCAGGTATGAACTGCAAACGTTGTCATCATACAGATGTTGCACACAAACAGGAGGACAGGTTTGGAACTCTGCCAAAGAATGGGCGGTGTATCATACCGGAATGTCAGTGCCCACAATTCCTTGACCCCATTGAAGAAATTGATGAAGATCTAATCTGAGAATTATTTAACCTACAGAGTTTATCCCTACAGTCTCATTCAAATCTATTGTCTTTGAAACCTTTTTGGTTGATGTTGCGTTAGATGTCAGGTTTCCGGCTGCTGTACCATTTTCCTTTGAGGTTGTCTGGATAGTTTGGTTTATGTCTAACACCGTTGTCGTATTGGACTGTCCCAATCCAGCAGTATGATTGGAGACTGGAATGCCTTGCATACTTGTTACATTTGAAGTCCGATTGGATTGTGTAGATTGCTGGGCTTGCGGAGACGTCACATTAGAAACGTTGTTTGTCGATGTTGGATGGGTAGCGATTATTTCCGCCTGGGTCGTTTTGGCAGGTACATTTGTTACATTGTTTGCAACAGCAAGATAGTCTCCCACGGGGGTGCTTGAACCCGTTATCATTTTCAGGTCATTTCTGAAATCGGGTGTAAAAATCAGGACTTTGATATCCTGCCCCTTAAGATTATCGACCTGCGAGGCCTGGTACTTTGTGGCATTCTCAAGGGAGAGCTCGTGTATGCCAAGAGTTAATTTTTGGCCTACCGGCATCGAATTATCTAAGAGAACTACATTGTACCCATTCTTTGGTGTTTGGAGATACACTTCTGCGTCAGCCATTTTTTTCAGATTGTATGTAGCTGAGCTGTTGAAGATTAGAACTTGAAGTGTAGAGCCCTCGTTCTGTTTTGCATCCTCCTTCCTTAGAGTTTGTGCCTCACTTAGTGTACTCGCAGTATCAAGCAGTTTTAGCTTTGCACCCACAGGTTGAGATGCATCAAACAGAACTATGTTGTAGTCTGACCTTGGCGTCATGGCCTGAATCTCCTGATTTGCCATGATATTGGTAGAAAAGTGCCAGTCACTGCCTATGGCCCAAACGAGGAGACCTATCAAAACCAATGAGACCGAGATTACTATCATTGAATAACCGACTTTCCTATAATGGTGTGGATTTTTGCCTTTGATGACCGGTTTGGTGTTGCTTGGTGGGTCACTGGATAAGGACATTTGTTGTCCAAAAAATAATTGCTGAATTTAATCTTTTATTAATTAAAGATGGTATCAGCCCTAAAGATCCTATTTTTCGCGTTTATCATCGAGTTTATTTTCCACCTTAAAGAGTTGGATTGTCAATAGATCTATTGCCTTTTTCAAGTGCTCAAACTCATCTACTAGCCTTCGCTGGTTTTCCACTAGTCCGTTGACGACGCCAATCATCGACCTCTGCTGTTTATCTCCAGAAGAGGCCTCCAGAGCATTGAGCTTCGTCTTCATAACTTCTAGATCGTTTTTCATTTCCCTTGTATGTGACTTCTCCACACTCAGGTTTTCCTCTGTCACATATATGAAGATAAAGTTAAAAGAATTGCAAGTCAATGACTGGCATGATAGAAGAAAAGATCGCCTCGCTGAATTTGTCGCTGCCATCCCCGCCAAAGCCTGCCGGGTCTTACATACCGGTTGTACAGACGGGCAACCTTGTTTTTGTTTCCGGCCAAATTCCAGTCAGAGATAACAAGGTGGAATTCCAAGGCAAAGTTCCCACGGATGTTTCAGTAGAGAGGGCGCAGGAGGCGGCGAAACTTTGCGTTATAAACATACTGGCCCAACTGAAATCTGAAATCAAGAGTTTGGATAAAATTTCCAGGATAATCTGCTTATCTGGATTTGTAAATAGCGCTCCTGACTTTGCCGACCATCCAAAAATAATTAATTCAGCTTCAGATCTATTGTATGAGATTTTTGGTGAAATAGGAAGACATTCTAGAATCTCAGTCGGGGTTTCAAGCCTTCCATTGAACTCCACTGTAGAAATTGATCTTGTGGTAGAAGTCAGCCGACCTTAGCGTTGAATTTTTTTATAAATACCGAGATTTTTTCCTTTGGGATTACTGCCCCACAGGCTTTATCATGACCACCTCCAGAACCCCCAAGATCTGTAGCCAGTTGGTTTACTATTCTTCCCAAGTGTATCTTGCACGATTTTGATCCCCTGACGGACACGGCATAAATGCCCTTTTCCTCCCTGAATTTGTATGAAACTCCGACGTCTTTTCCTGAAAGTCCCAACACAAAATTTACAACCATGCTTGCCCCCGAGTCAGTAACTTCCATGTAGGCCAAGTTCTTCATCTTCTTCATGTTATCCTTGACCTTTTGGATTACGCCCGAGATTCTTTCGGCCTGGATACGGGCATATTCGAACGTATTTGGTATGTTGTGCGGGTATTTTAGTTGGCTCAATTCGTCCACCAGATACAGGAGGTAATCATTGTCCTTTTGATGGCTGACTATTGTAAATGTCAGAACTGTCGCTTCAAGCAGTATGAACTGCCTGTCGAACCGTTGCAACAATTTTGAGCCAATCGGCCTGTCTTCCATATAATCAGTTACTGCAGAACAGGCGGCAATAAGAGAACTATGATCATTAAGTTTTGATTTGAAGGCATTGTAGACCTGAACGGTCGTGCATTCGTCAACGTCGTGGATAAGTTTGACCTTTATGGATTGGATTTTCTTCCTTATGGAATCGTCAAGATCATGATGATCAATATAGGTAATTGATATGCGCTTCTTTCTCAGTGCCCTTAAAAGGTCCACAAATTGATCCTGGTTTGTTTTGCTGAGCCCCAAATCACATATGTAAACGGTTTTCAAGGATTCGTCATTTCTTAACTGCTCAAGCTCCGTCATCAGCCCCGGATAGTCAACCAGTCTTGTTTCTCCCCCAAAGGCCTGCTTGATTAATGATGCCGCGCCTATACCGTCTGCGTCCTCTTTATGAGAAATGCAGACTATTTTTCCCCCTGACACAGATTAACCAAGCTAGAACACCCTCATTTAAATCAAAAACGGCTTTGCCATCTGTAGTTCTTACACAACAAATGCGGCCGGCTTTTTTAGGTTCATGTACGTCCTGAATTCCGAAACTAGCGATTTGTATTTTGTGCCATCCTGAAGAATCATGCAATACATATCATAAAATGAGATTCCTAAAAGTCTTGATTCCCGGTCTAGCTGAGAGATGGCATCCAAGATTTTTGGGTCCTTAGTTTCTATAACGAAACCGTCCACCAGTTTTACAAAATCCTCGCCCAGCTGTCCCATTTCAAACAATCAATTAAAAATATCGCTATATGCGTCAGGGTTGTCAGATTAGACCAAGTGCTTAATTTTCTGCCTTCTTCCCTACCCAGATTGATGTGCGAAGAATGGTAGCATTTCCGGATTCATTACCTCCCGCGATATCAGCCGTGCAATTCCCCATGGGTTCCCAGACCCAGCCCAATTCCAAATTCGCCGGACCGCCCTCAAGTTATTACGGATTCCCTGAATGTACCTCCTAGATCGTTATCTTTCATGGACTCGATTCATGCAAATCATTAGGCATGGAAAGGTTGATGAAATTCACGATTAGGTGGTTGGCCCAATGCCTAAAATGGCTGACAATCGTGTCTTGGAGGAGGATCATTCTGGCAGGAGGAAGCAAGGTTAGGTACTTAGCGAGGCCTTCGAAGGACCAAAATGATCAACCCTCGAGGAAACTGCGTTCTTAGTAATAATTTAATACGCATTTTTTGCATTAATACACGGTGCAAACAAAGAATATCGGCCTCCGCAACATAGAGGTAGCAGATACAAAAATCTGTGCCATAGACGGCATAAATGGAAAGCTGATCTACCGCGGATATGACATTTTAGACCTTGTAAAGAAATCAAGTTTCGAGGAGACCGCCTGCCTTCTTCTCAACGATGACCTTCCATCCGAAAAGGTGCTAGCAGACTTCAAAAAGAAGCTAGTAGAAGGAAGAAACCTTCCTGACAATGTAGAAAAGAACCTCAGAAACCTGCCCAAAACTGCCAATCCGATGGATGTCATCCAGTCCCGTGTTTCCGAACTTGCCGCATATGCCAAAGAAAGTGGGGATGACAGGGAGGCTAATTACAACAAAGCCATAGACCTTATCTCGAAAATTCCAATTATCATTGCATATTGGGAAAGGATCAGGAATGAAAAGGAGCTGATCCCACCCTCCCCAAAGTTAGGACATGCCGGGAACTTCCTCTACATGCTGACCGGCAATGAGCCTGATTCCGAGGTGGCAAGGATTTTTGACATATGTCTGATATTACATGCTGAACACAGCTTCAATGCGTCCACATTTGCAGCGAGGGAAGTTGCGTCTACGAGGGCTCACATGTATGCAGCAGTCAGTGCCGCCATAGGGGCGCTCTCTGGAGAACTGCATGGCGGCGCCAACTTCCAAGTAATGAAGATGTTGCTTGAAATCAAATCCGAAGACAAGGTAGAATCTTGGATAAAGGACAGACTGGCAAAAGGAGAGAGAATCATGGGAATGGGCCATGCAGTATACAAAACATTCGATCCCAGAGCAGAGGTGCTAAGGGAATTATCTCGAAGGTTATCAGAAAAGACAGGTCAGCCGTGGTACAGGATAACCAAAATGGTTGAGGATGTAACGGAAGAGGAGATGAAGAAGATCAAAGGATCAGACATTTTTCCGAATGTCGATCTTTATAGCGCTTCAACATACTATATGCTAGGGATTCCAATGGATCTTAACACACCAATCTTTGCAATTTCAAGGACATCTGGATGGACAGCCCATGTGATCGAGGAAAAATTCGCGGAAGCGCAGCCAAAACCAATGCTTTATAGGCCAAAGGCAGTATACGTGGGAAAATACTGCGGTCCTTCTGGTTGTGAATACGTACCTCTTGAAAAAAGAATTCAGGCTACCTAATAATCTATTTCAATTCCCCTTGGCAAAAGAAGATTATTGCAAAGGTGTACGTGTAAATTCTCGAGGATTGAAATTAACTTTTCATATGTACCGATTTGAAGGTTGCCCGGTTTACCTTGATTGCCTCCTGACATTCTTTTTACGTCTGGCCTTCCCAAATTTTTAAAATTTTGAGAAAGTGTTTATTGATTATTATACAGGCGTAATACAACCCCAGTTAATGAAGATACCATGGGGCATATTCATCGTTGTTGGTTGCTTGTTGATAGCAGTATACGCAATGGCGGATTTCATCATCCCAGATGTAATATGCAAGGTGATTCCCCCAAGTAACAATGTAAAAACTTACTCAGGGCAGTACAACCCAGATATTTTCGGCGACATATGTTCTGCCGTCCACTAGATATTACCCGAAGGCCGATCAGAAACCTTGCCTCCGGGGTATCTTCATTTTCCACCACCCCCGGATCCGCAGATTTCTATTTAGTAACTCTTGCCCAAACCTCACATTTTGTTTCAAACTTGTTTCAAGCGTCATTTCCAACAATCTTCGAATAAAGATAACGGTAAACCCACAAAATATTTTGGTTGGAATTAGCGTTGTCCTAACCTAGTTTCTTTTAGCCAGCCAGTCCTTAGCACGACTATCAACATCATATCTGTGAAGAACATGAAAAACCATCTCGTAGAAGGTAATTCCCCGTTTTTGCGCCTCCGTATCTATCCAGCGCAGTCCTTCAGCAAGCTCCGGATCGTAGGCTGAAAACTCCACCAGCTCGTCCACCATGCTTGTAAAGAACGAGTTTGCTTCTAACACGAAAACAAGTTTTTATTTTAATTATTCAGTTATATATTCAAAATATATAGACAATCGCATCAATTTAGTTGAGCGGGATCATCTCATACTTTTCAAAACCACACCGTGGAGAAAGTGTCATCTGCTTTAGATTGAACAAACCCCCTTCGAAAAATCAAGCGGCAAAATAAAAAAGCTATGAAACAACTCGGAAAATCATGATGTTTTCCTCATCAAACGCAGAATCCCCCCTTTATCCCCCATTTTTTTTATCCCACATAGCCGCGTAGAAACCATCCAAAAATAACAAAATAATTCCTGGTAATCCTGTAGCAATTATACGCAATCACCCTGTACAGCGTCTCCCTGTTCTGCGTCACGATATTTCTTGACGTGACGCTGTCCCCAAGCATTCCCTTTATCACTGAAAATATCGTCTCAACCTTGCTTCTCTGGTGGTACGTCTTCCAGGGAAACCTCCGTTTCATCCTCCTGCGGTGCTCTCCCCTTGTCTTGGACGGCTTTAGGTTCTCGTACCTTGGCCTGATGATGCACCGCTCAACGCCAAGCTTACCCGCATCGACGTGGTTCTGCTCGGAATCAAACCCTCTGTCTGCAACCATCGTCCCGACACTTGCCAGCCCGGTGAGCTTGCGCAGCAATGGCGTGAAATCGTACATGTCATTTCTCCTCCTGTGCCGTATCTTGATGCCGCAGACAATCTGTTGCCGCAGGTCCGCACATATGGTAATCTTGACGAATTTCCTTCGCAGCTTGAACTTTTTTGTATAGTAATACGATGCCTGACCATGTGACAGTCCCGTCGCATCCATCCCTGCAAGCATCCGGGATACCTGGCAGTATGCAAGAAACGATTCCAGTATCTTCAGCAGCATGCCGTGTCGCAGCCTCGCGGCTGCCTTTTGCAGCGTGGTGTAGTGTGGAATCCTTGACAGGCCAAGGAATCCTACAACACCAAAAGCCTCTTCTAGGAACTCGACGAACCTACGATAGCTCTTGCGCTCGTACTGACGAAGCGTGAGCAACACGAGGTGCTGCCAGACCGAGTACACGTGGTTGGAACTCTTGTGTAGGTATGGCGGCACCCTTGCTTTCTCCAATATACGCATCATCGTACGAGCCATCCTCACGTATATCGATGGCTTCATGTGCCGTGATGGTACTTGTCAGCTATAGATCTGCCTGATAAATCGGATCGACAATTACGTCAAAAATCGAGGGTTTCTACACGGCTTATTTGGAAGGCAAATATCAGTTCAAGAGGTCTGCAGACCATGCAACTTGGAACTGCCGAATGTACCACCGGCATTCTGCTCCCTGTTTTCCCGATATACACATTTCGCCAAGGCCGATATCCGGCAGATGGTCTTTTTAGGAATGGTGACGAATTATTATTTGGGAATAAGTTGTTTGATGCAGGACGGAGGCCCTGATTAGTGGCAGACGAGGAGGAGTTTGTACAGGACACACGCGGTACCGTTACCAGAAGGGACTTTCTGAAGCTTCTCGCGGCGGGTGGAATCGCGCTTGCATTTACGCCGTTTGTGCCGTGGGGCAAGTTCATGCCAGACCCCACAAACACTGTTGCAAACAAGGTCAAGATAACACTCCCGGGAGGAGGAATTGCAAACATCAAGACGTTCCCAGTGGACAGCTCAGAGGTCGTAACCTACCCCGTCACGGGGGATCCGGTTCTTGACTCGGAGCCGTTTAGAAAGTGGCAGCTTGTAAGGCTGCCTGCCAGCATGGGTGGTACTGCGGACGACGTCTCGGCCTTTAGGTGTTACAGCATGGTGTGCCTGCACTTGTGGTGCCTCTGGAAGTACTGGCCGCAGCCAGGCAGGATGAGGGGCGAATGCCCATGTCATGGAAGCATGTACAGGATGCAGGACGGGCTTGCATTTGCCGGACCTGCGTCTCTGCAGGCGCCTCCTTCTAACGTGCTGCCGATACTCTACCTTGAGGCAGATGGCAACGGCGATCTTTGGATATTGCCCGCCATCTGGAACGTCAATGACAACGGTATTGTTGGCTATGGAAGGTTCCTGCAAAAGTCCTGACGGCATGCCGTACGTCAAGAAACAAGGCTTGCGTTTACCCTGCAGGCGAGTCCGGCGTCGTGGCATTATTGAGGCTTGAATTCGAGGCCTTATCCATCATCTGCTCGTTTGCATCAGAGAATCCGCGGAGGTCCTTCTGGAGCGAGAGGACGGTATCGTAGAGGATCTCGTTTCCTGCAAGGGAGACGGTCAGGGCTGCAAAAAGTATGTAGATTACGGTTCTGTTCCTCATGATTTGGTTTCGTCATGAGACTTAATAGGTCTTGTATCTGGCCTGCCGTCAGAGACACATGAGAGTGGCGGTCAGGGCGTTCCAATGTTGCCAATTCCTACCAACGGCCCCTCCGTCGGCTGGGTATATGGCTTGACAATATCAATGCCTTCCGCAGTCGTGACCCTCACCTGAGAGAGTACAACCCCGCTTGGGTGTGAGAGTATGACCCTCTGGCCGGGGCCTATTACCGGAATGATGTCGGACCTTGTATTGTTCCCAAAGTCAACCTTGACGTGGGTCACGGGGTCTCTGCCTGTGTTCCTCAGAGTGATATGACTGTATGTCCCATACGGACCCCTAGAGATCATTGCCTCCACGTACAGTGAATAGTCCTTGGTAGGCATAAAAAATGCAATGTAGACGACCGCTATTATCGCCGCTGCGGCAACTCCTCCACCTACGGCGACAATGATATTTTTCCTCAAACAATTGCCATATGCAGGAATCAGATAAATATCCTCCACTTACTGGCTGCATTACACACACATCAAGAAGAAACAGGTGTTGCTTACAAGATCCTAGTGCGACAGGTGAGAGGAGAGGACAAACGCGTCTGGAGTCTCATTCTCTATTACGAGAGAATGCCGATGTTATCACCCACTGCACTGTCATTGAACAGACATTTTGGCCTGAACATGAAAAGCAACCACATGAGAGGAGAAGACGGAATATCGGAAAGTGGTAATCAATGGTCTACTGCATCCAAGAAGGACGCCCAGCTAGAACGATTTTGATAAATACGGTAAGGTCGTAAATTTTAGTGACTGTGATCCCAGAATGCGAAAGACAAGATCCATGATCATCGTGAGAACCCTCACCATGGAAGACATCCCCAAGATAATCAGATTGCAAAAAGAATCCTTTCCTTACATGGCAAGCGAGGGGATGATCTGGAAGAAGGGAAGCCTCAGGAGCCATATTCGGATCTTTCCAGAGGGTCAGTTCCTGGCAGAATACAAGGGGGAGGTTGTAGGCTCTTCAAGCTCCCTCATTGTTAGGATAAAGCCCAAGTACAGGGAGCACACATGGCTTGAGATTTGTGGGGGCTCGAAATTCAAAAACCACGACCCAAATGGGGACACGCTGTACGGCGCAGACGTATCGACGCATCCCCGCCATCGCAGACTCGGGATCGCAACCGCGATGTATGATGCAAGAAAGAAGATTGCCGTGAGACTGAACCTCAAACGGATTGTTGCGGGAGGAAGGCTGTTCAATTACTGCGAGTATGCCGAAAAGCTTTCGCCGGAAGAATACGTCAGGCTGGTCCTGCGGGGAAAGATAAGGGAGCCAGTACTATCCTTTCAGATAAAGAACGGCTTCAAATTTATAAAAATTCTCCCAGACTATATCCATGACTCGAGGTCCAGAAACTACGCCACGTTCATAGAGTGGGAAAATCCAAGGTATAAAAGAAGATGATAATTGACTGTCATACACATCTCAACCAGTATGCCTACTTGAAGGACATCCCGTCGCTTGAGGAAAGAGTCGAAAAGCTGCTTCTCACGATGGCAAGTCACAACGTGGACTATTCCATAGTCCTTTCCTCGTACCTAGTAGACGAACAGAGGCCGTCCACCGCCCACCTCATCGAGGCCACAAAGAGGCACGAGAATCTAGGGATAGTGGCCGGTTTCAGCATAGAACACCACACCGATGATGACCTGAGAAACTACAGGAGCTGGATAAAGGATGGGTCGGTAAAGGGTCTGAAGATATACGCAGGGTATGAACCGCATTATCCATACGAGACGGGTTACCAGAAGGCCTACGATCTTTGCGTAGAGTTTGGCGTTCCAGTGATGATACACACAGGCGACACCTTTACGGAGAAGGGGAAGCTAAAGTACTCTCACCCGCTCAACATAGATGAGCTTGCAGTGGACAACCCTGAACTGAAGATAGTGATGTGCCACCTAGGCAACCCCTGGATAGAGGACTGTCAGGAGGTAGTCTACAAGAACGAAAACGTCTGGGCAGACATGTCTGGTTTCTCTGTGGGAAAATTTGACCACTTCTTTGAAAGGATAATGGTGGAAAAAGTCGCCGAGCTTATCAACTACGTGGGGGAGCCAAGATACCTCCTGTACGGCACCGACTGGCCCATCTCAGACATGGATTCTTACCTTAGCTTTGTGGCAAAGCTCAAGCTAAAGCGTGAGTTCCGTGACAGGCTGATGTACAAGAATGCAAAGGAACTCTTCAAGATCTAGCCGGCAAGAATTTGCGGTAATGTCCGTGGGTGACTTGGGTACTGCCTCTCGAGTGGATAGACCTTCCTGTACGACAAATGTTGTCATTAAGGAAACCCGAGGATTTGTGCATGCGACTTGCGATGGTAATGATTCCTGACATTATGATACTGTCTGCAAATATATGCCTCTTTCCTGCCGTCTATCCCTCGTTGTAGAGTGTCATAGTTAGGGTCATTAAACCGTGACAGGGTTCGTGTCAATCTTAAGATGAGGGTTACGGCAAAATACGACATCCTGTAATACGTACCAGTCTACTCCATAAAGGAGACCAAAGGTACGATAACGGGACTTGATATGAGGACCTTCGCCACAGGAAGAAAGTAGCTTCGAACCTTTGTGTCCGTTTAATCCATTCTAGCTCATCCAGCGACTCTCAATACATTTTTGTCTGAAATAGTCGACACCTTGGTTCAGAAGCGGCTTTTGGATTGAGCCGTCATTGGTTTGCCTTTTTCAAATTTATTAATGGATTGGAACTTCAACCTAACATACATGGTAAGTGAAATACTCGTCTTTTCCGTTGTCGCAGGAATCATCTTCCTTGGCTTTGGTGGAGAGATCTTTTTCAAGAAGACGGGCATCTCTTACTACCTCTTCCTCCTGCTGCTCGGGATAGTTTTCGGCCCCGTGCTTCACCTATTTCCGCGGGAGCCGCTGATTCCAGCACTTGGACTCTTCGCGACTTTTACCCTAATCATGGTCCTATTTTACAGCGGGATGGACATGCGGATAAGAGAAGTCATCAGGGGAAGCCACAGGGTCCTGGCCCAGGTCATAATCTACGTAATCACAAGCATCTTTGCAGTAGGCCTCTTTGGTCATTTCATACTAAAATGGGACCTAGTGCAGTCCCTCATGTTTGGATGCATGATAGGCGGCGAGACCACGGCCGCAGTGGTCGTTCCGCTTACAAGAAGCCTAAAGATCCAAGAAAAAACAGTGGTATTCCTCACCCTAGAATCGCTTGTAAACTCTATATTCTCCATAATATTATTCGTGGCCTTCCTCAGCCTCTACCAGCATGGAACCACAAGCTGGATTGTCCCGCTACAATCCATCGGGGAAAGTTTTCTCATCGGGATTACTCTTGGTCTTGCCTTCTCCATATCCTGGCTTTTTGTGCTAAGGTATCTTCGTGACTACAAATACATGTATGTCTTCACGCTCGGCCTACTTTTTGCCACATACTCGCTAGTCAACATCCTCCACGGCAGTGGTCTTATTGCAGTACTCATATTCGGACTTCTCATCGGCAACCAGAGGTCCATCCTCCTACGTCTGCGGCAAAAGTTCGACATAAGCGACATGAGCGACCAATTTAAAAAATTCCACGGTGAGATATCCTTCCTGATGGAGGCCTTCTTTTTTGTCTTTTTGGGTTTGACGTTCGTCATAGAACCGCGTACCATAGTCTACAACCTTGTCATAGCCTCAGTATTCCTAGCAATCCTCATGTCCATAAGATACCTTGCGACAAGGGTATCCACAAAGGGTTCCGAGCTAGAAAAAGACCGGCAGATCATCTTCCTGATTTGCGCCATGGGCATTGTTCCAGCCACATTGTCGATTGTCGCGTTAAATGCCGGTCTGCCGCTTGCAAATACCTTCCTAAACCTGACGGTATATGTAATAATACTGACCAACATAGTGACCACGGCTGGTGTCCTATGGGTTTCCCGGAGGGTGAGGAGAGTCTCGCACTAGGGCTGCCATCAAGCCTGTATTTGGGAGAGTCTAGACCACGATTTGTGTTTAGGTGCCCCGCAACAGGTTGTCCAAAAAATAACATACCATCCCAGACCCACAATTGAATTACTCTAACCGGGAACAAAAGAACTGGAACATAATACAATAAAGGAATTCCCGTCCATTGAATTGATCACAAAGATAGTAAGTATTTGAGGGTTGGGCATAATTCTAATTCAATTTTACTACAATAACAAGTGAAATTAATAGAAAAAGCTAAGGATCTCCTCATCAGATATTCATTGTCAAGATGCATATCGTGCGAAGATCCTTTAGCAAGATAAAAACAGACTCGATACTTATTGGCATTTTGCATCGGATAGGTTTGCTCTGCTTGTATACAGATGATGACAAGAAGAGAGGCCATCCTTACGTCTATCCTACAACGGTAATCCTGCGGTGTTGTGTTGTCAGGATATGGATGAGAATACCGTCAGTCAATTCCTTGCACTACTACCTTTCCATAGATGACATCTACCACAGGAGGATCTGCAATGCATGCGGGCTGGACAATCTTCCAGACAGAAGAACATTTGACCGCAGATTCAAGATACTGCCAATCAGACAGATGATTGCAAAGATGGGAAACGTCTTTTTTCTAGAAGGCCTCGTCGATACAGATACAGCTTCAGTTGACAGCTCGCTTCTAAAGGCAAGGGGACCGGTATGGCACAAATCAAGCATGAAGAAAAAGATTCTGCCAATCTCTGGCATCGATACAGGTGCCAGGTGGGGTTTCTCCAAGACAAGGGGATGGGTGTTTGGATACAAGCTGCACATATCATGCAGCAGGGAGATCTCGTTGTACCGCTGTCGGCTGATTATACGACAGCAAATGTCAGTGACAACATGTCATACAGGTCTCTTGTGATGCCGATTGCAGGTTTTGTGGAGAACGTTGTGGCAGATCCCGCATATGACGACGGTGAGCTGTACCGGTTTACAAATGATATATGTGTTGCAAGGCTTGTCTGGCCTATCAAGAAGTATGACAATACACCGCCCCAAAGAATTGAGCTTGTGAAGTATTATAATTCAAAGGAAGGACAGATGGCATACAGTACCAGGAAGATATCTGTCGAGCCTCTCTTTGAGATACTCAAGGATACGTTTGGAATCGGTACGCTTCCAGTACGTGGATTTGACATATCAGCATCATTTGTGCTGTCCTGTGTGTTTGTGTACCAGCTGGCAGTGTACTACAACTGCATCACAGGCAATGACAGGCCAAGATGTGTCAGGCGCATGCTTGGAAACTAGATTTATTTTTTGATGAGAATTATGCCCAAGTCTCAAGTATTTACTGTTATGAAGTTCAGCCACGAATTACCGGACTCTGCAACATACAAAGACAGCATCTCGTGCGTAAAAGTCCAATTTTACTTCAAAACAGTAACCTCTTACCAAAGATATACATTACTTTTCTCCAAAGTATTTCTTGATGATAAGCCCGTCAAGGACCCTGTCCCCACTACTAATCCTTGCTGCTGTTCTGACGATTACTCCGGTTTTGGCATCTCATGAAACAAGTGAGCGTGTTTCAATCAACACTGGCAAACCGGTGTACACCTATGGTGACAGACTTTCCTTTACAGTGACGGTATCTAACGTTACAGGAGATGCCGCAGTTTTGAAGATAATAGATCAGCAAAACCGCTCGTCCTCCCCAGTTAACATATTGATAGAAAAACCGACCTCGAATTTTACTGCCCCGATTCCTTTTTACAGGACCACATTTGCCCCCGGCCAATATCACATAGCATTAAACTACTCAGGAGCAACTGCAGTAACCAGCTTCCAAATAGTGGACATGGGAAGGATTGCAATCCCCCCAGAATTCAAGGTAGCGGCAGGGTCATGGGCGCAAAACCAGTCATCTACAGGCCTGTTTGCTGACCACATTTTAGAGCTCGTTCATTCTGGCATCATACAGACAAAGGAACAACCCGGACAGCAGGAAACGGAGATTCCTGCATGGTTCAAGAATGTGGCAAAATGGTGGTCAGCCGGCCTTGTACCCGACGAGGATTTTGGAAATGCGATTCAATTTCTCATCAATTCAAACATAATTAAGATCAGTAACACGGCAGGCCAGTAATAGGAATGGCACTAGCTGTTGCCGTGGTTTTGTCTTTATGATTCTGACCTCCGCCATCCTCCCTTTTGCCAGCAGATTCTCGACAATTTATTCACAAATGTCATCCAAAGACCCAAACTGGAACCAGGAACATCTTTCTTTAAATTTGCCCAAAATATAGCACTCGATGATGAACCTATTAATATTACTTGCAGGTACGGGAGCTGCAACTGGCATCATTGTTCTGCTACTGGCCTTGTGTTGCCTCTGATCCTATCACTCACAATTTATCCCGTGGCCTTTTGCACTGGAATGGGGTGTAAGACAGTCTTCTCCCATCCACTGCAAGAGAAAAGTTCTTCCTTAATTCCCCGATACACGTACAGCTGGAAATTTTTTTAAAAAATAGCATGCCATAATTTATTATCGCCGTCTTGATAGATCCAAGCAATGAAGGATATCGAGATGATTTTGGAAAAATCAGACATAAAGCCGCACGAGATCATCAAGGCCAAAATCCGCGTAAACTACCCCGGCAGGTACGACGGCGTGGTAGTCAACTCTCAAATCCTGGATTCCAACGAGCTTATAGTCTACAGGTCGTACAACAGCAAGGCCATCACGCAGAATCTCTCCCGCCTTTTCATCAACAAGAACGACATGCCAAGAAATGAAGTCGAGTTTACCGCCTCCATAGAGTTCGAGCCAAAGGAGGTACATGACGTAAAGTTTAGGGCCTCGATAATTCAGGAACACAAGGAGATAGAAAGCGACATTTTGTTCGCAAAACTTCATCCCCAATAGGTCCCAACCTGCAAACTTGAAGCCCAGCAAATCCACCCACCAGATTCCGCATCAGACAATTGTTGCTTGCGTCTGACTTCCAGCACGATATCTGCACTCTGATGCTGCTGTCAGGGGCTTTTCAGATCGTACTTGCCTACTACGGCATCCTTGACGTCTTCAACGCCTGCTGCCTTGATCTCCGGTGCGACCTGCTGCGGCTGGGGTTGCACCTCTTTTCCACCTGCATCCTTTGGAGGCGTCGTTCCCGGCTGCGCGGGGCTTTCCAAGGCCTTTGGAGGCCCTGCCTGCGGTTCGGGTGGCGGTGGCGGGACCTTCTTTGCCTCGCTCAGGCCGTGCCTATAGAGGTGGAAGAGGCCTGCAAATACCATGAGCCCAAGCCCTACGAGGAACAGAGAGAAGTTCTTCATTCCTGACAGGGCCGCATTGTATGCAGCGATGTTGATGTAAACCTGGAATATCAGGAGCGCCACGATGAGCCAGTTTATCCACTTTCCCGAAAGGCTTATGGTTGCAGACCTGTGCGGTCCCTTGGAGGCTGCAATCTTTGCCTTCCTTTCAGCCTCCTTTGCCAGATGTATCATCATGTATGAGAATCCAAACCCTATAGGCACAAGGAGGAGCATGATGGTATAGAAGAATACCGGGTCTATTACCAGCCTTGCGACCAGCGGTTTTGATACGTCCGGCGTGATATAGAATCCCCAGTAGGTGGTCACCATGACCTGAGCGATGCCCGTTATTCCAAAAGCCGTTATTATCGGCCTGTCCTTCCAAGAGAACTTTTTATACCTGTCTATGAAGGGGGTCATAGCTATCGCTACGATAAACACGCCAGGCCAGAGGACGCCTGTCACGAACTTGTCGTACATCGTCCGCAGGAACGCATAGATTCCCGTAAGGTACCATTCGGGCACCGTGATACCTGGCGGTACGGTAGGTTGGAACTTGGACCCAAGATCCACCGGGAAGAGCCCTCCAGTTATCATGATTGCTCCCCCTACCGCCATAACCATAGGCACGTCGAAGACGAGGAACCTTGGAAGGTGCACCGCCATCAGTCCGAGCATCACTATCGGCAGGATAAAGACGTGCAGCGTGTAGAACCTGAGTATAAAATCTGCAAACCCCGACCCGAACATTGCATCCCTTATGGTCGGCCCCACAATCGGCATGGAGTTTGTAAGCGAGGCTGCTATGCTGATTGCAAGCTCGGCCCGTTCACTGAATATGATATCATAACCCGTGAATGCCTCAAGTATCGTTACAGTTCCGAGAACGACTCCCGTTACCCAGATTATCTCGTTCCTTATCTTGTACCTGCCGCTAAAGTACTGGTAATACATGTGCAGTACCGCAAGAAGTACCATCGCGTTTGATGCATGATAATGTATGTTTCTTATCATAAAACCGTACGGGACCACGTTGTTTATCTTTGCCACGCTGTCCCAAGCCCTGTCAAGTATTGGCTCGTAGTAGAACATCAGAAGCGCGCCCGAGACGCCGAGTATTATAAACGTCACAAACGTCAACATTCCTAGGAAGCCAAACGGGCTGACAAACCTTGCTGGGAACGAGAACTTTGTACCGATAAATACAGTTCTCTCTAGGCCGTCCCAAATCCAGTAGCAGAAATCCACGAAACCGTTTCTACGTTTTAAGGAGACGACCATATCCTACTATTCCATTCTTGTTGACATCCCATACAGCGGGAAGAATCCACAGATCACCATTAGTATCAGCCTCAAGATAAAGTGTTGCCAGCACATTGGATGGCGGAGCTTGAAGCGATGCAGGCCCCGCAAACGCCTTTCCAGTCAATACGTTGTACATGCTGCCATGACAGGGACACTCCCCCCTCTTTCTGCCGTCTTGCGGCCAGTATTTCCAAAGGCACCACAAATGCAAACATACCATACTGTAAACACGGAACGCGCTGACATCCTGCGCATTGCCTCCCAATTCTGCGGGCAGCCTGATGAACTGCCACTTTTTGAAAGCCCCCTGGTCAAGCACGGGGTCTCCGGTTGCAGGATAGGTTACGACCTCAGAGCTGTTTACAGGAAATGTCTTGACGTTTGCTGTCGTGCCGTCTGGCAGTGTTACCTTGACCTTTTTCGGCACTATGTTTGACGGGTTGGGCATGAACTGCCCCCAAGGAACAAAAGGTGCAAACGTCGTAGCTACGCCCGCTGCGCCAAGAAGCCTGAGAAAGTCGCGCCTAGTTACTGTACCCCTAGTATCTTGCTCAGACATCCAAAGCTTCGTGGCTGAAAAATTGCATATAAACTTTGTCTAGGTTCTGCTGGAAATTTTGAATTTTTTAAAAGTAATAAATGAGATTATTGACGCTATTGCAATTCCAACCAATATTTCAACCAAAGTTGCAAAATTCTGATCGCTCTTTACACCAATGAAAGAACTGGCTGCAGAGTTGTCCACGATGATTTCGATCCTTTCCACCGAGACATTTCCAGCCTTGTCCTTGGCGACCGCCACTATGTGGTGCACCCCGTCCTGAAGAGATCTCGCGTCGTACTCGAACGTCGAGTTGTCAACCACCGTCCGTCCTGGAAGATTCACCACAAGCCAGTCCTTGTCGGCCGGATTGGCCTCATCCATGCCGATACTGACCCTCACAGTGCCCGAGATGGTGGAACCGTTGGTGGGCGAGACGAATGTTAGCTTGGGCGGGATCTTGTCCACCACAAATCCAAAGGTTTTCGAAACGACATGCCCGACCGTATCTGATGCCACGATCCGCAGGTCGTGTCGGCCCTCCGTAAGGTCACGGGTAGCGTTTGGAAATGTCGCGTTGGTTATCTCCTTGAGCGGCGACGAGTCAAGGGAGTATTGTGCCCTCTCCACATACTGGCCCGTTATTCTCGGGATTATATCATATGTTCCGTTGATGAATGGAGGAACCTGCAGGCTGATCTGTGGAGCCTCCTCGGTCGGCAGGATGGTTGAAAACTTTGCCATCACGGTCACAGGCTCCGAAATTGACTCCCCTCCAAACAGCGTGGTGTGCACCAGGACCGAATATACTCCTGTCTGATTGATTGGTGCATAAACTTCGGTTGAGGTGGCATCCTTATTTTTTATGGGATAAAATCCCCCGCCCTCTCCAAAGGCGGAGCTTGGACCAAGCCAGTCTCCGCTAGGCCAACCCTGAAACTGCCCCAGCACCCCCGGTGGCGCATTTGATTGTATTATATTCCCACGCGGATCCACTATGAAGACGGAAAGATTCGTGCTAGGATCCTCCCAGGAAAGAATTATCGTCGCCGCATTTATCGTCTTGTCCGTTACATCGAAATAGTATTCCCGCCAGTCACCCGCATTGTACCGGTTAGACATGTCAAAACCACCACCCACGTACCCGTTTCCAAAGATGGCCTGGCCCGGAGTTCCTTGTATAACAGTGGGAAGATCTTTGGGCTGCAGCTTCTTCAGGACTACATAGGAAACCGGCACATTTACGGAGTGCCGACCGTCGCTGAACAAGACAAACCCCTGGTATGTCCCCGGCTTCTTGTCATCCGGCACTACGAGAGTTGCTGAAATTGTTGCCTTGTCATGGGGTGCCACCTTTACGTCGTTTGAGTCAAGCCAGACGTCGTTCCACTTTGCCTTGCCGTAATAGCTTGCAGTTACTGTATAGTTCATCGCAGTAGCGTTCAGTCTTGTGTCGCCTGACCAGTACGAGAACCGTGTTGGAACAGGATATACGCCCACTAGCGGGACGTGTCCGAATCTGGAATATGGATGCGAGACACGCAGTTCCTGGACCGTGCCCCAAGAGCCACCCCTGTTTACAAGCGAGATGTCCTGATATGTAGGCGTTGATCCGGTGTTATTATCCCAGTCGTAAAGGTAGATTGAAGAAAGCCTCAGGTCTGCCGCATAGGTCTTGGCAGACGAGTTCATGAATTCAGCGAATGGAAAGCTCAGGTCAAGAATCATAAGCGAAGCATTCTTTGGTATCGGGTCAGACCGGTTGAAGTATGATGCGAGGTCAGTATGGTTTGTCACCTCTGCAAGAGGCACATAGTCCGGCCTGTAAACCCCCGCCTTCTTGATGAGAGGATCCTGCATGCGCGGTATCGTCGTCCCATTGTATTGCGATACCTTTAGCAGGTCTAGTTTTTGCGGATCAACCCTTACCTCAATGGGATTGTCCGACGGGTTGTCCACCGTGAAGGTCACCGCTGTCCTCGCACCAGGCAGCAGCCTTCCTGCAAACCATGGCGTTGAGGGCTGTGGTGAATTTCCAAACCGGAGCAAACCAAGGCCGTAAAGGGAAGAGTTCATAGAATTGAGTGCAGGCTCCAATATTCCCCTGATTTTGGAGTATGTGGCATTGTTGTAAACTGCAAATGCTCCATCCCTGCCCAAGACATAGTTAACTGCGCTTGTGACATTGACCAGTCCCGTACCCTGGGTAAATGGATCGTTGCCAAGATCGTCAGCAGTCGACATGAGGATGTTTTTTACGGTGAACGGGTTGTAAGGTATCCCGTTCTCCCGCAAAGCCTGCATTACAATTGCAGCAGCGCCTGCAGTGAGGGGAGCCGCAAGGCTTGTCCCGCCAAACAGCGCAAACGGGCCAGTCGAGTTTTTTTCGTACTTTGTAACCGAGGTCGGCGTAAAACCGTACTCTCCGACTGCCATTATGTCTGGCTTTGGATCCCCTACAAGCGTCGGACCCTTGCTTGAGAATCCCGAGATATCCCCGAAATACTTTGTACTGTTGCCAAACCTCGGCTGTCCCTCAAACGGACCGTACCCAACAAAGATATTGTCCGTTGCCGAGCCCACCGTAAGGCCGAAAGGCGCGCCGTCCGGACTGCCTATCGTTCCATATCCCGGACCCGCATTTCCGGAGCTGCTGACCGTCAGGACTCCAGGATACCGCGGATCAAGCGATCCAGGCACGTTTAGTGCGCTCATGAGGAGAGATCCCACATCAAGCCCCGGAACCGATCCCAGTGCAGGAAAGTTGGAGATCCCCCAGCTGTTGGAGAGAATGTCAACCCTTGTCGAGCCCGAATACTTCCATCCGTTACCCTCCTGATCAAAGCCTGCAGCCCACATCCATCCGTATATGGCATCGCCAAGCCAAAGTGCCTTTATTGGGACTATCTTTGCGCCAGGCGCCAGTCCCTTTATCAGATAATCGGTAGAATTTCCATAAATGTCGTATTGCTGCCTGCCCTGCGACGTAATGGAGGCCGCAGTCGCAGTGCCGTGCCCCTCATAGTCATACATCACTCCAAAAAAGTTGCCGTGCGGATCGAGCGGAGGAAGAAGCGTTCCGTTTATAGCTCCCGCCTGCTTCTGTATCTTGGCTGGATGCGAGAACACCCCGTAGACATCAAGGACTCTGGCACCCACCATTCCTGCACTGTAAATGGGCTGCCCGCTCCTGTTGTAATATACTAGCGATTCCTTTCCATCCCCAAGCCTGATTGGCGTAGCATTCGTAAAGTCAAAGGAATAAGTCGGAGGCGTAGGGCTTGTAATCCTGATAAAATCCTTGTAGGCATCATCCATGTCGGGAATTATGGTATCATAAACACCCGCCTTTTTTGAATCGACCACAAGGACTGGAACAAGCTGCAAGATCGAAAGTTTTCCCCGGGAGACACTCTCATACAACATCCCAAAGTGATAGATGCCGCTCTTTGAGACTATGAAATGCCTTGCGTCCGTCCCTATCTTGTAGTCGTTGGACACTGTACCGTTAATCACCGGCGTTCCCCCCTTTGGGTATTGCGAGTTGTAAACGGGGATGGTGGTACCCTTGCCCCCCCTGCTTAGGTCGAGGAAGACACCCTTGGAATTCACGTAGACTGTAGAGGTGGCATTTTTTGGTAATGGATGCGTATAGTTTGAGATGACCCCGTTGTTCCCTATCTGCGCAACAAAGGTCGCGTTTGTCAACACGATTCCCTGCCCGTCCGCATCTATCATTACCGGTACATTGGCATTGTCTCTTGCAACCGAATCCTTCACGTCAGGGTTGGAAAAATCCGTCCCCGTGTCCACAATCCCTATCCTGATCCCCTTTCCGTCGTAATGATACTCCTCCATGACCCTGCTTGAACCCAGTATGTGATCGATTCTGGAAATATCTGTCGGCGGATTTGGCGTGGGCCCAGATGAATACGAGTCGAACTGAAGAGGAAGATCCTCTATGACCTTGTATCCCGCAAGCCTCAAGCCGGTCACCTCACTTTGGTCAAGCATGCCCACCCCGAAGGACCCATGTCCCGAGTCCATCCCGTAGATCATGTGGTGTGACATCGAAGATATGTCCGAAACGGGACCGGGGCCGAAAACCAAGTATCTTTTCACGGTACTTTCATAGTACGCCGGCTGGAAGTGTATTAGTCCAGAGGCTGCCTGTCGCATGGGGACCTGCACCGCCCTTGGAATGTCGACATCATAGTACGCCGCAGCGGGCTTTGGCACTGCGGACATGACAAGGATCAAGATGAGGAAAAGCGATAACTGCCTTGTTGTATTTGGCCCTGTTAGTACCATGATCGTTATCTTCGCCTTGCAAGAATTGTTATCTGCAGTGCAATGATCACGGCAATCAGTGCGACGACGGGCAGGAACAGCGAGTTAATCTGTCCCGAGGCGGACTCGAGGTTCTGCACAGATTGGGACATGGACGTGACCGTGGCATTCATGTTCTCGTTTGCATTCAGTATGGAATGCTGGCTGGTGTTAAGTACGTACCCGAAGTTCTGTACTTCGGCCTTCATCTTGTCCAGCTCGTTCGACGTGGTCTCAAGCACGTTGTTCAACCGCAAGATTTGGTTGGAGATTCCCTCTATGCTCTGCTTTTGCACCAGGGTGGCCACCGACCCATTGGCCTCTGTCCCCTGGCTTAGCGCTATTATGACAAAGATGTATGTGCCTTCCTGCTTTGGGGTGAAATCTACGTAGTAAAGTCCCTGATTGAGCGTGCTAAAGGAGTTTGTTAGGATTACGTTTTTGCCGTCAGGCTCGTGCACATAGGAATTGGCAAGTAGCTTTGTAGGATCCCCCGGCACAAGCAGACCATCGCTTGTGACTTGCACGAACAGCCTGAATGTCTGGTTGATTGCAGCCGTTTGCGGCGCGTACACCGATACCACCAGGTTCCTCTGAATTTTCACCTGAGTTATCGATGATGAGGCGGCAAATTCTATGTCAACCTTCTGGGAATATCCGGACTCCTTTGGAAGAATTCCCTCCACGGAATAGGTTCCGTAGGGGTAATTCGTTGTCGCATTTGGCCACCTTATCAATATCTGGTCAAAGTTTCCCTGACTGTCGGACTGGATTTGGTTGAACTGCTTGATTGTCCCGTCAGGGGCAAAAAGTCTGAGGATTACCGTTTCGTTTGCAGATGCAGTCTTGCCATAAACAAGAAGAGGCTGTCCCTCCGAATACACCTGCGAGTCGGTAAACAACTGGAGAGGGAATGTTAGCGCGTGTGCCTGCGAGAAAAAACTTCCCGCCATGACAAAAAGCACGAGGCCGGCCGCAAATAATTTCAATCCATTCGTGTTGATTCGTCCCCATAGATATTGGTTCTGCTGCACAAATCCATCCACATTGGTAAAACGGGACGATTTTTACGGCGTGAAAAATAATTATTGCACATTCATTCTTGCAGATAACGGTCTGGGGTCATCGAGTTGATTGACAGCACGGAGAGGTTTCCCTGATCCTTTTTGAACATTGTGAGGGATGCGTTCCTAATCACAAGCTCGTAGAGCGGCTCCGGGCCCAGTTGCATAACGGTGGAAAGTAGAGATTTGATGGGATCCATGTGGGTTACAAACAGGACGTCCTCCCCGCCATGCCGGCGTAGTGACTGTTCCACCAAATCCATGACCCTTCTCTTTATGCTTTCAAACGTCTCTATCCCGTTCTGTTCTATAACCGGATGCCCTTCGTAGAACTTGAGGAAGATATTGCCATGCCTTGCAAACATCTCCTCGTATGGCATTCCGGATAGCGAGCCCATGTCGATCTCAGTCAGCCTCTCGTCAATTTCATACTTGATTCCCAGCCTCCGTGCCACTATGCAGGCAGTTTGCTCCGCCCTCTCGACAGGACTCGAGTATATCGCAGACAGGCGGAACGGCTCCAGAAAGCCGGCAATCCTTTCGGCCTGTGACACACCCAGGTCAGTGAGTGGGTATCCCTTTGCACGGCCTGCAAGAATCCTTTCCACATTATTTCTTGCCTGCCCGTGCCGCAAAAAAAGAAACAATGTCTATTCTGAAACCACTTGTTGAGTAAAGATAATAATAAGATTGTCCGAGCACAACATCATGAAGATCGGCATCATAGGCGGGACAGGTGGCATGGGAAAGGGATTTGCCCTCAGGTGGTGCGCCAACCACGACATCCTGATAGGTTCAAGGGACGCCCAAAAAGCCAGAGAGGCGGCTTTAGAATACATTTCAAGTGCAGAAAGCGAGCATTTGCCTGCCAAAGGAAAGATAACGGGCGTTGACAACCTTTCCGCTGCAAAAGATAGCGACGTCCTTGTTCTCTCGATTCCATACGAGAACATAGACTCGATATGCTCCCAGCTGCTCCCATATGTCAAAGAGAGCTGCATTGTGATTTGTCCCATAGTTCCTCTGACGAAGACCAGCGCCGGCTTTGAGCTGATCTCCTTCAGGGAAGGGAAACCCTCCGCGTTTGAACTTGTACAAAAGTACATGAAGATAAAGACCAATCTTGTCTCTGCATTCCATACAATATCAGAGAAGAAGCTGATAGATACAAAACTCGTCCTCGATTCGGACATATTTGTCTGCGGCGATGGCGAAAAACCGATGGAGACGGTAAACGGCCTTATACGGGAGATAAAGAACCTGCGCCCCATACAGCTCGGGCCCGGATCCCTATCATATCTTGCAGAGAGCGCCACCCCAATCCTCATCAATGCGATGATAAGAAACAAGATGAAAAATCCGGGGATAAAGATAATTTAATCGGCAGTTACAACAGATAGGAATGGCTCACAGCCCTAAAAAGAACTGGTTTACGGCAATGGGTATCCTCTTTATTGTTGTCGCGGTAATTCCCATCATAAGGGACCTGCTGATCTTCGGTCCGGGTTTCGTGTCGGACTTTTTCACCTCCCACGAGCTGACGACGGAGAAGATATCCATGGCAGTAATCGGATTCGGAGGGTTCCTCATAATACTCGGTCTGAGGGAAGGCCGTTATGAAGGATGAGGAATTCATCCGGTCACAGAAAATTTTGAGGATTGCCACGGTTGACCCCGCCGGTACCCCCCACATAGTACCTGTATGGTATCTCTACACCGCAAAGAAATTTTATGTTGGTACAAACACCAGGACGGCAAAGGCAAGAAACATCATGCTCAATTCGAGGGTTTCCTTCTGCGTCGACGTAGGAATAAATTCGCCCGAAATTTTTGGCGTGGCTGGAACTGGCAGGGCCAAGCTCATCCGGGATAAAGTCCGAGTAGGGGAAATCTCCAAAAAAATACTCCTCAGGTATTTCAAGAGCCTGAAAAACAAGTCCGCGCAAGAGCTGCTGAAGGACACCGACTGCATCATCGAGATAGTGCCAGAGAAGACAGCAAGCTGGAAATACTAGCCCATGAACTTTTCAATCCTGTCCAAGGCTCCTTCCAGCACAGGTATGTCAGGCAGGAACACTATCCTGAAATGACCGCTGCCGTACTGGGTCCCGAATCCAGACCCGTGTACGGCGAGGACGCCGGTTGATTTGAGCAGCTCGAGGACAAACTCCTTGTCGGAACCAAATCTGTTGTTCTCGATTTTCGGGAAGGCGTAGAAGGCCCCCTTTGGGTTTGAACAACTCAGTCCGGCCATACCGTTAAGTCTCTTGATGGTATAGTCCCTCCTCCGCCTCAGGTCGGACACGAACTTTCCGACATAGTTTTGCGGCCCCTTGAGAGATTCCAATGCGGCATACTGCACGGGCAAGTTCGTGGCAATCCGCACCCTTGCAAGCTTGGGCACGTTTTCCCTTAGCAGTTCCAGCTTACTTGACTGGTTAAATGAGATGTAGCCAATTCTCCATCCCGACATGAGGTGGACTTTTGAGAACCCGTTGAGTAGTATGACCGGAGAATCTCCGGAAACCTTTCCGATCCCCACGAATTTTTCGTCAAAGATTATCTGGTCGTAAATCTCATCGCAGATGATGTAAAGATCGTGCTCGTTTGCAATATCAACCAGGTCCTTTAGCGATTTTTCGCTAAAGACTGCACCGGTAGGATTATTTGGGCTGATGAGGCATATTGCGACAGTCTTGGGCGTGATCTTTTTGCGTATGTCCTCCAGGTCTGGCGTAGAGTTGTGCAGGTCTACCGAGAATTCGACTGGCGTACCGCCAAACAGCCTGACGTACGACGCATAGGGAGGGTAGTACGGACCCGGTATCAGCACCTCGTCACCCGGCTCCACGATTGAGGCTGTAATCATTTCGAGCGCCTCAGAGACGCCATTTGTAACTAGGACGTCGTCGCTTGTAACATCCAGACCCTTTCTCTTCTCCTTTCGTGCTATTTCTTCGCGCAGCTCCGGCAGGCCCTCTGAAACAGCATAATAGTTCTGCCCCTCCCTCACGGCCTTTACTAGTGCCTCCTTTACGTTCTCTGGAGGCTGGAAGCCGTACTGTATTGGATCCCCGATGTTAAGGTAGGTGACCTCCCTTCCCTGCCTCTGAAGCTTGCGTGCTTCAAGCGCAATGTCTCGTATGGCGTACTCAACTCCCGCCACCCTCTGTGAAATTTTCAATTATCTAGACAGATACCTAGCCCCGTATAATACTTTCAAACGGGCGAGTTTTCACGCTTCCCCGATCCAGACAGATATTTAGCCCCTGAAATTCTAACTTGATTGGACCCGTTGCATAGCCAGGATAGTGCGGGTGGCTTCGGACCACCAGGTCGAGGGTTCGAATCCCTCCGGGCCCTTACTAACTGTAAGTATGACTCCTAGATTCTCAAAACCCTGGTAAAAATTTAGTGAGTAATCTTTAAGAAAAAATTTGAGGCCGTTATAAAAGGATCGTCGACGATATCTTGGTTGCCATGCAGGAAAGAATATTGCAAAGTGAAAACGAAGGTTTCAGAGACGAGGAGATGGACCAGCTCTATGACGAGGGGCTTTTTCTCTACCTTGCAGAAAGGTATGAGGATGCGATAAAGTGTTACGACCAGATAATCGAGATCAGCCCCTCCAAGGTGGCGCTTGTCTGGAAGGGGCTTGCCCTGCAGAGGCTCCTGCGCAAGGACGAAGCAGTACGCTGCTATGAGAAGGCTTTGACAAGGTAAGGTATGAAGGACGGGATGCGGTGCCACATGGTTGTCTTCCAATGATGCACAGAGATCCTGTTTGTGACAAGATTTCAAAGGTCGTCTGCACAGGCAACAAGCAGTGTCTAAAATGATGGCATATCGTCACGATTTTTAGAAAGGCCATGATCCCGCCTTCCTCATCCCAAGTTGCAAATTCAAGAGCTTTGGACTCGGGGGGGAATCCCTGATACACCTAGATTACCGGACTATCCTATCAAGGGTTGCTGAATTTGCGGCGTTCCCATCCAGTAGAAAAATATGTAACATATTTCCGGAACAAACATACCAACAGCTTATCAGCCGTACCCTAAATCGTTCTTTATTGCCCCGTGGAGAATATAGTACGCTTACCCTGCGAAGTGAGACTTACGAACGAATACTAAAGGCGGTACGAAGGGCCAAGGTCAATGACCGCACCATGTATACTAGCAGGTTTGTAGATATGCTGCTTGACAGGTATGAAAAAAGACCCAAAAAACGACAGCGTTCAGGATCCAATTCCAGACGCGTTTTCAAACAGGAAAAATAAAATCCCATGATTCGAGTTCATGTTCCCCTATCAGACCCTTGTCCCCATGTCAGGTGGTAGGGCTGTTCTGTCTTATTCCCCCCATCCTCTAATCGCCTTGGTCTGCCAGCATACTGGCACGACATTACTCCCATCCTCAGAAATAGATAGATACCTTAAGCGCAGTCAACACGTAGTGTTGAAAAGGCTTCCCATATTCAGAATAGGACTAATCATGATAGCAATCGGCGCCATCTGGACCGGAGCCGTCTTTGCTTCCTCGATCAAGCAGTCCGAAACCTTCAGCCTTGACAGGATGACCGGCCAAAGCATGTCTGTCATGCTAAAAGGCAAGGGGATTGGCTTTTACGAGATCTCGTCCGGAAGTTTTGACAACTCTGTCCTTGTCAAGGTACTCGACCCTCAGGGGAACTTCCTTGCAATCAAGACTATAACAAACAAGGAGACAGTCAATTACTTTACGTTTAACCACAGCGGTGAGTACGCCCTTGAGCTGACAAACCTGTCCAAAAAGCCGGTATCCCTCACGGTCGAGTTTGGCGATACCAAGTATGAGGGTTTTATCATATCACTCTCTGTTGTCTTCCTGGGCGCTTTCCTGCTCGTCCTTGCTGGTTACCTGCGTCTTCGCCGCTACATCACGGCGCAGCCCGAATAGAAGAGCTGGAACACGGGCACACAAAGCACGACCGAGCCTGCAAGCAGGACCAGATTGAATCCGATCCAAGCCGCAGCCAAGAGTATGGCCAGCATCGAGATTGGTGCCATCCTCCGCAGCACCCATTTCTCGGATTTTGAGATCGTCAGAAAACTCCCGACAGCGCTGAGGAGCAGGCCTGTTTCCACCGTCAGATGCGACGGAGTTACAAGGCCGTCTATGCCGTAAACTTCATGAAAGTTGTAATCCGCATATCCCCCTCCCAGCTGAAGGACTGCCCCGACAATTATCATCGCCATTCCCCTCCTCATCACCCTGTTCTTGACCCTTTTCTGTACCAGGCATGCCCCTACGGCAGAACACGCCACGAGCATCGCGCCTGAATAGATTGTCTCGTGCTGTATTGTCCAAAAGGTGTCAGGAATTCTAAGCTCGTGCGATATGGAATCCCAGACCCCTCCCAGAAGCATCATCATGGTACCCGTAGTGGCAAGAAACGATGAGGCTTCAACCGTCCTGTCCACCCTCGCAAGAAAGGACGATGAGAATCTGCTCAACAGATACACGATGAAGAATACCTCCAGCCATGATATATAGAATTTTGTCCTGTGACCATCCCGCCCATCATGAGGCCCCAAGACCGCGATCCAGTAGTCGCGGTTTTATCCACTTTCAATTGGCTCCGTCAGTTTTCAAATTTTGAATTCAAGAAAAATCTTTACGGCTAAATTATTATACCTCACCGCTTTAGACAGCATGTGAGCCCGGGAATCGGACTGATGAAGAGAAGGCTTCCCACAGAGAAGGAGGCAATCCCCGTTGCAGTTTCAGGCATAATCCAAAAGTACGCAGTAAAGGCAGAAGATGTCAAGGTACTTGAGACCAAGTACGATGATGACGGCGGTGACTGGTATGTGGCCCTGGGGTTTTCCGACAAGCGGGCAATAGTAAAGATGGATTCTGTCCAGGGAACCATATCCGAGATTACGGAAATCTAGGTTACTTTTTAAACTGGACGTTTGAGACCTCAGGCTCGTTTATCGTGACAAGCCCTCCATCCCTCAACTGCTGTACAAGCTGCAAGACTTCCCTTTCAACCTGGCCCCTCTGCAACCCCATTTTCTGTGCAAAGTTATCCACCAGCTCTGTTATCTTCCTCTTGCCGTTGCAGAGATGCCAAAAGTCAACTATCGCCTGGTTTACCATGAAACCCTGCTGGTTTTCATTTACAAGGAGAAGAGATCCGTCCTCCTGTTTTACCACGGATCCTATCCCCTGCGGCATCGCTACCTCGTAGTTTATCGGAGCCACTTTCTTCTCCCTGCCGTAGTTGATGAGCTTTTTTGCCTCTTCAGACATTTTTTCCGGCGTCCAGGGGGGATCCCACACTATCTCCACGTCGGTACCCGACACTCCCGGCACCTTGTTCACGTATCTTTTCACGTCGCTTACAAGCGTGTCATGAAGAGGGCAACCCCTCGTGGTCATCGTCATCTTGATGTCCACCTTGTTATCATCAGAAATATTGACGCCATAGATTAGGCCCATGTCTACCACGCTGATCGGAATCTCCGGGTCCATGCACTGCTTGAGGGATTCCAGTACTTGTGCTGCGGTCACGGTGGGCATGGACTGACTTGATTCACATATGGAATAAATACTTTAAGGCCCTTGGCCGAACAATTTTTTTATTGACTCCTCAAAAGGCGGCCTTGCCACTCCGGCCTCGGTTATTATACCCGCTATCAGTTCAGGGGGAGTCATGTCAAAGGCAGGATTTATCACATTGATATCGTCAGGCGCGGTCTTCCTGCCAGCCACCCCGGTCACCTCGCTTGCCTTCCTCTGTTCAATGACGACGTCCTTTGGAGTGCTTTTCATGTCAAAGGTCGAAAGCGGGGCAGCAACGTAGAACGGTATCCCGTGCTGTTTTGCCATCAATGCCACCTGGTATGTCCCGATCTTGTTGTACACATGGCCGGTCCGCAGGATCCTGTCCGCCCCCACGATTACCTTTGACACAAGCCCGTTTGCCATCGAGTAGCCTACTGCGGTGTCCGGGATAAGGCTCACGTCTATGCCGTCATGTTTGAGCTCAAATGCCGTGAGTCTCGAGCCCTGCATCACGGGCCTTGTCTCAGTAGCAATGACGCGAATCTTTTTCCCGCTCTCCTTTGTTGCCCTTATCACGCCAAGAGCGGTGCCGTATGCGACAGTAGCAAGGGCCCCCGCGTTGCAGTGCGTCATTATCGTATCATTATCAGAGAACAGCTGAGAGCCATTTTTGCCCATTCGCATGTTTATTTCGATGTCCTCCTCTGCCATCTTCTTTGCCTCCTCAATGACTTTTTTCCTTGTCTCTACAGGGTCTTTTCCCATCCTTGCCACATTCATTATCCTTTCAAGCCCCCATGCAAGGTTGACAGCAGTCGGCCTCGTTTCAAATAGGATCTTTCTTGCCTGCTCCATGTCCTTTAGAAAATCCTCCATGCCTGACGCCTTGCTCCCGAGTGCGGCGAGTGCAAGCCCAAAGGCTCCCGATACTCCTATTGCCGGTGCTCCACGCACGACAAGATTGCGGATTGCCTCTGCAACATCTTTGTAATCAGTGTATTTTACATAAACCAGCTCGTTTGGAAGCTTTGTCTGGTCAACCATGACGACGGTGTTATCTTTCCATTCCACCGTTCTGAGGCTCGGATGAATTCTGGTTTCCATAATTTTGGTCGCCCCGACTGTACTATATACCATTAGTTGTTACGTGCAATCCCGGGTTTGAAGTCATGGTGGAAGATGAACTCGGGTTGTAAGGTCAAAGCCCTTTAGTATTTCTTGCCTAATGACTTTCTTTTCCTCAGGACTTTGGCATAATCAGAATTAATCTCTTTGATAAGATTAAGGGTCTTGTCTTCTAGCAAGTCAAGGTTCGGGATCACGCAATTATGGATGAGACGTCCTCCCGTGGATACAAACAAATGATTCTTGGTATCCACAGAATACACTTCCTGTTCTGATTCTTGGTGCAGTGTTTTCGTAGTCCGAATCATGTACAGATTATTGTTTAATGTATGCCATAGCTCCTTTTCGTTTATACTTGCAATCTGTGATCCTCTCATGCCTGCAACATTCGCAAGGCGGTTGTTTTGAACTTGTTTCTTTGAAAGAAGCGAATAAATCCTGCCCTCCTGAACAATCCTGCCTTCCATCATGTTGGGACTATGAGTCCCCTCAATCAGGGTCATTACACATCCCAGTGAAAGTAGCAAGATGTCAAGACCCGCAGCAAGCATCTTAGAAGACGTGCCCGCTTGAACAAGACCGATATCCGGAGAAAATGACCCGTCTCCCCTTAGATATCCAGAGAGGAACTCGTCCTTCATTTTCCTTGACGCAAAATAGATAAACTCTGGCAGGCCCTTGGTGGTGGAATTTCTTCCGCAGCCAAGCGTGTCAGAAACAAATAGTGACAGAGATGTTGATTTTGCCACCACGTGGGTTACATTGCCTGATGTTGTTACATAATAGTTAATTTTTATTGATGCGAGGATGCTACAAACGTCTTTAATGTATCTTGTTTCATTTTTATTAAAGGAGAACCTGATGGCGTATCCCCTGCCATAGTTGCTTACCGAACCTTCCGCCACATAATATCCCAGCAGCCTGCAAAAATCCCCAGTAAGTATTATTGACCGTGGCATGTTATATTCATGCCTCCAATTTTTTGATTCAAAGTCAAAAGATTGTTTCACATCACAACCCGGCAACTGTGCAACAAATGGGATATGGTCATTTACGTTGATCTCTTTTGCGAATCTTTCTGAAAGATTGTCTGTTACCAACATAAGATGCTCATCAGTGGTCGTGATAGAGCGATTTGTCCTCGATGTCAGGGTAACCATGGTACCACGGAATACTCGCTTCCACTTTGCTGTAACCTTGTCAAAAAAAGGCTGCATGGTTTTTGTGTCATAAGACAACAAGTCGTTTGTGTATTCCTTTTCCACATATTCCTTGATAGAAACCGGCTTCATGCCCAATTCGGTTCTGATGAATATTATCTCATTTGCATCAAGACAGTGGCCTCCAATGAACCCAGGGAACATCTTGGGCCTGTTGCCAAGATACTTTTGAATTTCATCAGCAAACGACCACATCTCATCATAATCTACCTTGTGCTTTATCGCAATCATGTTGCTAAGCTGTGCATAGTTGATGAGCCACCCATAGTATGACGTATCGACTACGATCTTTGCCAGTTCGAGGGCAAGGGGGCTCGACATGCTCCTAGTTTTGACGTGCGCCTTCCTCATGCGATTCTCGTAGACCTTTCGTGCCCATTCCGACTTCGGCGCCCAGCTGTATACCGAGTAGAACTTTGTATACCTCCTAAGGTCTTTTAGCATCCTCTTGTGCACCCCGCGGGTCGCGCTGTAAATTACCGGAATCCTTATCTTTTTTTGAAGTTTCTCCGTGGCACCTGGGCTTATCGTGCTGTGTATGACCACACATTCCGGCTTGAACATGGAGATAAGGCTTTTCACATTATCGTGAAATTTCGCATTATACGGTATGGCCACATGTAACAGCTCGGTAGGTAGCCTGCCAAGTCTCTCCAATTTAGATTGGTCCACAAGATCTGGATTAGTATCATAACCGACTGCCACGATTCCCCTCGAGATTAATTTGAGGATTGGCATCCCAATCTCCCCAAGACCGCAAACTACGTCTTTCTTTAAAACCAAACGCTAGGGATGAATTCTAGGACAAATAATAGGTTTTAGTTCAAACGCCTGCACTGTCTTAAGTCATGGTGATTTGTGCAGACATCTTTTTCGTTTCCAGTAGCCGTCAGGCAAGAATACCATAACGGATTGTGCAATTTTCAAAAAACTCCCCAGATATAGGAACCCATGTTGAGATTTCATAGGTTACAGGATAGTAACCGTCTCACTAAAAACCTAAAATCTAAAACCGGCCGGAATACTGGATCATTTTTTTTCAGGTTCCTTCCAAGCGTACTTGTCGGACATCCTGATTCGCTTAAAGTATTTTTCGACCTCCTCGTTGATGACCTTCATGCGGTACAAATCTTCCTCTGTCAGCTTTTCATCCTTGATCATTTTCTGTAATATCAGGTACATCTGCAGATAGACTGGCGTAAGGGGGCTGGCCTCAACCTCTATTTCCAGTTGATGGTGTTGTGCCTTGCTTTTTTTATAGTGCCAGTATCCGAGTGAGAGGCTGAGTGGAAGTCCTCCACCCACCATGAAGAGCGCGAACCATCCAAAAGCTGGGAAGATCGTATGCAATACCGGAATATCCTTTATAGCAAGATAGTAGGAAGTAATCATCAAGTTTGTCACCGCAACAACAAAGACCAGGTATGTTGAATAACCCTGCCTGACGTAATACCATAGCCTGAACGGGTTTACTCGTTTAAGTTTCATAGCTTTCCAAATCTGATAACCTGCTTTGAAGCAACAGGTATTGACACGATCTAGCATACCAGCTAAGAACCTTATCCGAGACAGTATAATCCTGAAACAAAGGCATAGAAATTACTTCCACGGTTATGCTACTTTGACACCATATATATCGATTAATGAAGTCAACAACCGAGCTAACCCGTCAGGATTTTAGTTCATGCTGCCCCTAGGCGTCTATCGGTCCCACCTCCAGCGCCTATGACAAGATCTTTTTTCTCAAACAGAATTATATCAAGCCGCCAGATCCCGTCCATAGTTGAAAGTCGGCCTTATCCATCCCTCATTTAAGGTTCCCGGTGGAGCCGAGATCACGTCAACATGCATACTCGAGGCCTTAAGGAGGACAAGCCATGCCACTACTCTTTACACGGTCGAGCCGCCCGCCATCGAGGAATCACAGAACCTCAAGGTTCACAAGATCAAGCGAGGGAATCTACCCTCACTTTGGAGGTACCAGAGGATGAAGGAGGTGCGGAAGCTTTTTAGTGATGCCTCTGGCGAGGACGTTCTGGTCATAGGCAGCGGCAACCTCATCCTCGAGAAGACCCCAGTCAAGAGAATAATCCTTTATTGTCATTCCACCTTCGAGGCAGAGCATGAGTTTTTGAAGAAGAAATTTCCTAGCATCAAAGGTGCTTATTACAGGATGATCCAAAATAACCTCAGTGCCTCATTTGAAAGGTTGCGCGATCCTTCGGTGAAGCTGGTTTCCAATTCCAACTTTACGAGAAAAGTCATAATGGATATCACTGGAAAGGACTCCCTGGTCATCTACCCTCCGGTAGATATCAGGAAATTTTCAGGGTGGTTTGATTCCAGCAAAGACAGCAGCGTAGTCACCCTTTCCAGATTTTCTCCGGAAAAAAATCTCAAGTTTGCGATAGAGGTAGCCAAGATCGGGAAATTCAAATACACACTGATTGGAAGCGCCAAGTTCGAATCGCAACTCAACCTCTACAACGAACTAAGGCGCGAGGCAGAAAGCTCGAATATTTCCATCCTGCCAAACCTGCCAAGTTCCGATATCGAAAAGTTTCTAGGTTGCTCCAAGGTCTACTTCCACCCCTCCAAGGAGACCTTTGGGATCTCAGTAGTCGAGGCAATCTCCGCCGGATGTATCCCCATAGTACCAGATGCCTTTGCCTTCCTTGAAACAGTACCCTTTGAACAGTTGAGATTCAAGGGGAGTGAGGAAGCGGCCCTTAAGATAAAGGACGCGCTCGAGGGAAAGTATGATCATCTCAGACAGATGCTGAAACTCCACATAGAAAAGTTTTCTGTTGAAAATTTTCAAAGCAACATGCTAAAAGAGATCGAGTCCATCAACTGACTCTTTTCCTATTCACATAGGACTTGATAATCGAACTTGATACACTTTTTGGCAGTACGTGAATCATTATATCCCTTATCTGCCGCCTAAGCCTTGTTGCAACCGGCTTGTTTCTCTGATACCTCTTTAAGGCAGTCACGTATAGTTTCCTCTTGTCTTCAGGAAGCCTGTTCAAGATGAGAGATCGTATGGACGAGGCATGTTCCAGAGCTTCATTGATCTTGGTCTTGGTCAACTGACCCTCGTGGATTCGGTACCTTGCAAGCTTCTGGGGCACCAGATGGAGCCTGCAGTCGTGAAAAATACAACACCGAAGCCAGAACTCATAGTCTTCTTGAAATCCTATTCCCTCATCAAAGAGGCCGAACCTATCGAAGATGGACTTGGGTATCAGGCTGGTGGTTCCATTTCCATAGTAATGATCCAGCAGTACCACATTCCTTTCAAATTCATCCAATCCGTTATAATCCGGCTCGACGAACTCTCCTACCATCTTTCCATCCTTGTCAATTAGGCTGTAGTTCGAATACAGAATATGAGAGCTTGACTTGTCTCCCAGCTTTTCCACCTCTCCTACCAAGACCTCAATCGCATTCCTTTCCAACAGATCGTCGGCACTCAACCACTTGAACCATTCTCCCGTCATGACCCTTATGGCTGCATTCAGCGCTGTCGGCGTTCCTCCATTTTTTTTAGATATTATTTTTATCTTGTCTTCATACTTTCCCAACCTCTCAAGCGAGTCATCCTTTGAGCCATCGTCTACCGCAATTATCTCTATGTCCTTGTATGTCTGCCCCAGTGCGGACAGTACGCACTCATCTATGTATTTTGAGGCATTGTAAACCGGAATAACTATCGAGACTTTCATGGTTGTTGATTTTATGGGTATATTCTGATACTTATTATAGATTATCCGTTCCTGCAAGAACCAAGTCTCTCAAGACACCATCATCTTGGAGGAAGGTTATATTGGGGTTGGAATTGGATGAAATTTGTGTCATTAAAATACATGGTTGTTTTGGGCATCAGGCCCGATATCATAAATCTTCATCCTCTTGTACGGGAGCTCCAGAGGAGAAAGTGTGATTTTACCGTTGTCCACACAGGACAACACTACTCATATTTTTTTGACAGGCTTTTTTTTGAGCAGTTGAATTTCCCCAAGCCTGACTACCACCTAAAGGTTGGTTCCGGCACACAAGCCCAACAACTTGCCCTTCTTGTAGAGAGGTTTGAGAGAGTCCTTCTTAAGGAGAAGCCCAACCTCGTCTTTTCCTTTTCCGACGCAAACCCATCCCTCTCAGGGATAGTCGCTTCAAAGATGGGAATCAAGGTAGCCCATCTCGAGGCTGGAATGCGTAGCTATGACTGGAGAATGCCCGAAGAGAAGAACCGGCGGCTAATGGACAGCATCGCAGATTACCTGTTTGCACCCACTGCAACAACTAGAAAGAACCTTCTTGACGAAGGGATACCTCCCCACCGCATATTCCAAGTAGGCAAGCTGATCTGGGACGTCCTTTACGAGTTCAGGCACGAGATTGACAGAAATGAGATCATGGAAAAACTCAGTATAGAACGAAAGGACTACTTCCTTGTAACAGCCCACAGACCCGAAAATGTGGGAACCATTACCCCTCTTAGGAACATCATGGAAGCATTGGGAGAGATCCGCAAAAAATATGGAAAACGTGTAATCTTTCCAATTCATCCAAGAAGCAGGGCCAGCATAAAAAAGTTTAAACTCAAGGTGCCTCCAGGAATTACGCTCATGGATCCGCTAGGATTCCTAGAATTTTCAAAGCTTGAGAAGAACGCCTTTTGTTGCATTACCGACTCTGGAACAGTCCAGGAGGACTCGTGCATATTTAGAACGCCTTGTGTTACCATGAGGATAAGCACAGAGAGATCGGAGACAGTCGAGGTCGGGTCCAACATTGTTGCCGGTTTGAACAAGAAACACATCATGGAGGCGGTCGACAAGATGGTAAACAGAAAGCCCATCTGGAAACACCCCTACGGACAGCCCAATTCAGCGGAAAAGATTGTTGGCGCTCTAGAAAAGAGAGCTACGGAAATCAGATCCCCCAAGGTGTGGTGGGATTCCCCCAGAATCAAGAGAAGCTATTCGATAAGCTCCTACGTAGGACGCTGGAAAAATCCGCTGATGCCAGACTGCACTTTCGATTAGAATCAAAACTCAGATAAGGTTAATAATACATATCTAGGAATTCATGTAAATTGATTGAAGGGGTCAAGAATACTTCCGTTAAATCATTCATTGACGAAAGAGGATTTCTCTGCCAGATTCTTCCGGAGGGCGACGATGCCTTCCAGATAAAAAGGCTCTACTCCACAGGCAATTTCTCAAAGGGCATAATACGCGGGTTCCACAAACACAAACGGGAAAGGAAGGCCTTCTTCGTCCCATCAGGAGTTGCAAAGTTTGTAGCTGTCGATGACCGCAAGGAAAGCAAGACATACAAAGAGATCAACACCTTCATCTTGTCTCAGCTCAATCCGTCTGTATTGACCGTACCTATAGGCGTGTATACCGGATGGATGTCACTTCAGGACAACACAGTTGTAATAGGAATATCAAGCGAAGTTTTCGACAAAGACAATCCCGATGACGAAAGGCTTGACCCCCACTTTTATGGCGACGTGTGGAAGGTAAAGGACAGATGAAAATACTACTCACCGGAGGTTCAGGGTACCTAGGATCAATACTTACCAGAAAACTTTTGAAGAAGGGTTTCAGGGTAAGAATCCTCGACAACTTTCTTTTTGGAAAACATCCTCTCACGGATGTGATAAAGAACAAGGATCTCGAATTGATAGATGGGGATGTTAGGGATCTGGCTGCAGTAAGCAAGTCCCTCAAGGACGTCGACGTAGTAATCCATCTAGCGTCCATAGTTGGAACCCAGTCTTCAGAGCTTGATCCCAAAACATCCATCGAGATCAACTATCTGGCAACAAGGAACATTGCAGACCTCTGCAAGCTTTACAAGATCAAGCAGTTCGTGTTTGCAAGCACGTGTTCAGTGTACGGCGCCCAGCCCAACAACTTCATTTCCGAGAATTCCGAGGTGAATCCTCTTGACTCGTACGGCCAGTCAAAATTCCAGTCCGAGAGAGCCATACTTCAGGCCTACGATTATCCAACAATCCTCAGGCTTGGCACTCTGTTTGGAGCATCCTATAGGATGCGGTTTGACCTTGCGATAAACCTCTTTCTTGCGCAGGCGCTTAACAAGGAGGATATTACTGTCTTCGGCGGCAACCAGTGGAGACCGTTTTTGCATGTAGACGATGCTGCCGAGGCCTTCAGTTTCGTGGTAGAGAACAACATGGAGGGAATATACAATACCATATGGAAGAACATCACGATTGAGCAGATGGCAAGAGAGGTCAAGAAACTAATCCCAACAGGGATAAAAATATCAAAAGACATCGTAGACAAGAGAGATTACAGGGTAACCGGGGCAAAGCTTGAGAAATTCGGATACAAGGCAACAAAGGATATCAAATATGCAGCAAACGAGTTCAAGACAAAGATTTCCGAGGACGTGAAAAACTACAAGCAGGAAAAATATAGCAATTACAAGTCGTTTTTTAACTCGACTGACATACAAAGAAAGGTTTACACGCAAGGCCCAATCTTCAAAAAATAAGGGATGGCCACTCTAATTACCGGAGGCTCCGGCGCTCTCGGAACTGAACTCAAGAAAAAATTCAAGGATCCAATCGCACCCACCCACAAGGAGCTGGAAATTGCAGACAAGAAGGCAGTTGACGAATTCTTCAAGAAAAACGATATCGACATTGTAATCCACGCCGGCGCGCTGACTGGAATCAGGCCATGCGAAGAAAACAAGCAGCTTGCATGGGATACAAACGTCGGCGGGACAAGAAACCTCGTGGAAGCATCGATTTCCTCAAAAAGGCCAGTCCAGTTCATCTATGTCAGCACCGCATGCGTTTTTGACGGTCATTCCGGCATGTACAAGGAAAGCTCGATTCCATATCCGGAGAATTTCTATGCGCTTACGAAGCTACTAGGCGAGCACGAGGTTAACAAGCTTCCCGAATACCTCATAATCAGGACCAATTTCGTGGCAAAGAAAAAATGGCCGTACCCCAAAGCCTTCACGGACAGGTTCGGGACATACCTTTTTGCAGACGGCGTCGCGGAAGGGATAAGCGATGTGCAGAAGGCAAACCTCCACGGATTCGTCCACATTGTAGGAGACAAGAAGATGTCGATATTTGAGCTTGCAAAGATGACCACTTCCGACGTGCAGCCCATGACAATCAAGGAGTACAACGGGCCAAAGCTCACAATGGACATGTCTCTTGACACGGAGAGGTGGAAGAAGTACCACATCTCTGACCCCTAAGAAAAGAAGATCCTACATTTCCACCAGATTTACCATCGCCTTTTTGAAGGAATCCTTGCTGTAATTGCTGACTGTCTCCCCAAGCATGCCCAGCATATCGTCATATTCTCCCGAGAGCGCCTTGCGTAATTTTTCCTGCGCATCCTGCTTGTTGTTCGGCTCGTAGCGTAACCGGTCAAAGGGAACAGTCTCCTTATGTGCAGAATTATCTGGAACAACCGGCACGCATCCTGCGGCTATCCCCTCCACAACGGAAATGCCGAAGGTTTCAGGGGACGCATGAAAATACACCTTTGCCACCTTGAGGGTTTCGATCAATCGTGGCCGTTCGATGTTCTTTAGGAGATTTACGTTGTCAAGTGATTTCTGCCGGCGCAATTTTTCCAGATTTTCATAATAAACCTCATTTATCCTGGTCTTTGTATTTCCAATGATATCGTATGACATGCCTATCCCACCAGCCGCCTCCATCGCAAACTCCAGGTTCTTTTCCTGAGAGTACCTCGAGACGGTAACTATGCGGGCCTCCTTTGCCGTGCCGTCCTTAAACATCCCGGTGTCAACGGGCGGATAAATCACAACCGAGTCCTTTCCAAACCTTTCCTTGATGGAATCACGTATGAACCTCGAGTTTGCAGCAAGTATGATGTTCTCATCCCCCATCCTGCTTACAAACTTTTGACTAAGAAGATAATACGGCCGGTAATACGCGGACCACATCCCCTTGTATTTTGTCACATCCTTTTCCGTCTCATTTCTGAAGTCATGGTGGCAGTAAATGATGATCTTCTGGTCCTTCCTTTGCGGGAGTGCGATCCCGCCAGATACCTGGATTATCAGGTCGTCGTCCCTCGCTTTCTTGGTCAGTTCTGATTCAAGAAATCTCTGGTATAGTCCAAAGGCAGGAAGGCGAAAAGGGAAGACGGATGTTATCTTGATCTTTGGAAGCTGGATTGTGGGCCTTGAAACTGTGTACAGATGTATGGCATGGCCATGCTCCTTCAAGGCTTCTATGAGCGCAAGAAGCGTGGGCTCGGTGCCGCCACCGCCTCCCACAAAACCATGAATGATCCCGATCTTCAATTACGACTGTGTTGAGATCTACTCACAATTAATCCTTAGAATTTCTGGTTGGACCTACTTACATCAAAGCCTGAGATGCCTGGTGGAACATCTCGCTCTTTGCGCACCCTGCAGCAAGCTCGTCTCCCGCTCCCCTTCTCATGATTCCCCGGTACAACCCGTCCTCCAGTTTTGCACCTACGCGCTGCTCCCATTCCTCCACGCTTGTAGAATACTTTTTCTGGATTCTGTCCCTGTACCACTCTGGAATTACGTTGAACGCGCAGAACGGAATTATTCTAAGGTCTGGTGTCAGGTAATGGATATCGCACCTCTGGAGTCTTTCCAGATCCTCGTTATACTTGTCCTGGAAATGCATCATGCCCAAGAAGAGCCCCTTCACATGCCAAGATCCTACCGCATCAAAGGACCTTTTCATGAGTATATTGCCAAACATCTTTGCCAGATCAAGGCCTGCCGGCTGCTTCTTCTTGTCAACAAAGCTGGATAGCTTCCTTACCACCTCAAGCATTGTAAAGTACTTGTTCTTGCCAGACCTAATCTCCTCTGCCTTGTCCTCAAAGAGCTCCAGCATTCCCTGGATATCTGCAAATTTCGTCAATGGAACGAACTTCTTGGTCTCCTGATCCTCGAAGATATACGTTCCAGCACCGCACGCAAAGTGGATGGAGAGCTCATACTTTGGCTTGCTTGAAAACGCCTCGATTACGTTTGTAAGCGGCATGCAACTTGGAACCGGGAACCAGTCATCTACGGTCACCTCTGCGCCAGTCTGTTCCTCAATCCGTTGTATGCAGTCAGGTATCGTTATCCTGTACTTTTCCCTCTCCTTCTTGCCCATTCGTCCCGTCAGCGAGACGGGCTGGAAGTTTACCGCATGCACAACGTCAAGGTTTTTCTGGGCATATCTTATGATGCCGCCCAGCTCATGATCATTGATTGACTTGATTACAGTAGGCACAAAGACGACAGTGGTGCCCGTCTTTCTTGCGCTCTCAAGCGCATAAGGAATCTCCCAATGGTTCTTCGGGTTGGTCCTAGGAGTTACCCCGTCAAAGCTTAGATAAAGATTATTGACACCTGCAAGCCTTACTTCGCGCATTGCCTCCGGATCCAGCGCAAACCTGATGCCATTTGTGTTCATCTGCACATGATCTACTCCTTCCTCCTTCATTATCTTGATAACATCCGCGATATCCTCCCTCAGCATCGGTTCCCCTCCGGTGATCTGGATGGAGTTCCCAGGAATAGGCCTCTCTGCCTTGAGGGTCTTCATCATAGCCCTTACCTGGTCCTGAGTAGGCTCGTACATGTACGCACCCTCCAGCCCCTTTTTCACGTAGAAGAAGCAGTACCAGCAAGTCAGATCGCACCTGTTGGTGACTATCATGTTTGCAAGGCCGCTATGTGATAGGTGGTTAGAACATAATCCGCAGTTGTTCGGGCAGGAGCATTTCTCAATCATCACGTTGGGGGCATGCGCTCCCTTTCCATCCATCCAGTAGGTGCTGAACTTCCTGTACATCTCGTATGAACCAAAGTAGAGCTCCTCGCATTCGCCGTGAGTGGGACAGGTCTTTGTCATGAAAACCTTGCCGTCTCTCTCAAATACCTCAGCATCAAGGATCATGTTACAGTCAGGGCATATACTCTGGGTAAACCTTATAGTCGATCTCTTTCCCAAGGAGGGAGTCTTCAAATTGGATATCTGTATTAGTTCCATTCCCGTCATTGGCATATCTTAGGAATTGGTATATAATCACTTTCCAACAAGACACCAGATGAAATGGTAGGACATCCTTCCTGAGCCACGCACCGTGCATCCTAGACATATATACCTTAGATTCTCGATTGATATGACATGAGCCTGTCGGACAAGACGCGCAAGGCCTTGGAAAAGGTGGGCCTTACCAGTTATGAGATAAAGACGTACGCCTCCCTCCTCAAGACCGGGCCCATCACCGCCTCAGATCTCAGCCAAAAGTCAGGAGTCCCATACTCGAAGATCTACGAGGTTTTAGGCACCCTTGAGGAGAAGGGATGGATAGGCTCCGACGATTCCCGCCCCACGCAGTATTTCGCGAGATCGCCAGCCACCGCCATGCAGACCTCGAGGCAGCAGTTTGAGATGGAGTTTGGCAACAACGAGAGCGTCATACTGAAGGAACTTACCCCGCTTTATGAACAGAGCGGCACAAGCGAGAGGCCAGACATATGGATAATCTCAGGCGTCATGAACATTGCAACCAAGATTCTCGAGATGGTAGACTCGTGCAGGAACGAGGTTATGATCGCAATTCCAAAGGTCGCGGAATCACTGGCAAAGGAGGCGCTGCCCAAGCTCAGGCTGCTGCATGACAGGGGCGTGGATATAACCATCCTTGTTTCCGAGGATGTCGACAGCGAGACCCTCAAGTCACTCTCGCGCATCTGCCGGGTAAAACTGAAAAAGGGACTGTTCGGTGGAGGGATCATCTCGGACAAACGGTACGTCGTGCTGCTCCTTGGAGAAGAGCTTGGAAACTCCTCCTCAAAAGAGGCCGTAGCCATATGGGCTGATCACTCCGGTCTTGCAGGTTTTGCGCGCGAATACTTTGAATACCTGTTACGGGAATCAAAAGACGTAAAGTAAGGTCGTGGATGAGGTTGGCATGAAAGATCAGGAGATCCTCTTTGTTGGAACGGCAGAAGCCGAGCACGTAGAGATGTACCTCAAGGCGATATGGCACATAAAGGAGGGCGGGGATCCTGTAAAGATAAGCACCATAGCAAAGATGCTCAACGTCAGGCAGCCAAGCGTGGTCCAGATGCTAAAGAAATTAAACGATACCAAGCTCGTAAACTACAACAAGGGAGGCGTATCCCTCACAAAGAACGGTGAGCAGATAGGCTCCAACATGATGAGGAACAGCAGGTTGCTGGAGGTCCTCATGGACAGCGCGCTCAAGGTCGATATTGACGAGGAGATGGTCTGCGGGATAGAACACCACATGAACGAGCAGTTTACTGATGCTCTCTGCACCATGCTAAAGCACCCAAGAAAGTGCCCCCATGGCCACGACATCCCCCGCGGAAAATGTTGCAAGGCATAATGTCGAAAAGTTATATCACCGGTAAGCGCTGCCACTGGTATGACATGTTTCTGCGGCTGCGAGACTTACGTAAAGGACACCAATGGCTTCAAGGTAGGTTGCGTCAAGTGCCACCATGGCCCACAGAACCACGAGGAGAGTTTCAAGATCAAGCCCATTACAGAGGGAAGTCAAAAGCGCGGGTCCCTCAATTAGTCACTCGCCAATGATCTTTACAAGCACCCTTTTGGGCCTCATCCCATCAAATTCACCATAGAATACCTGCTCCCACGGGCCAAAGTCAAGACGTCCTCCCGTCACCGCCACTACCACCTCGCGCCCCATTACCTGCCTCTTGAGGTGTGCGTCCGCGTTGTCCTCGCCCGTCCTGTTGTGCTCATACCTTGAGACTGGTTCGTGCGGTGCAATCTCCTCAAGCCATCTTTCGTAGTCCTGATGAAGGCCGCTCTCGTTGTCGTTGATAAACACGCTTGCCGTTATGTGCATCGCATTGACAAGGCATAGTCCCTCCTTGATGCCGCTCCTCTCGACCAATTTTCTGACTTCTGGAGTTATGTTCACAAACCCGCGCCGCGAGGGGACGTTGAAGGTCAGGTATTCTGTTAGGAATTTCACAACACTATGGGATGAGTCTTTTCATAAAAATCAACTGCAGGCTCAGAACTCAAGATCCTTCTCATCAAATCAAAGGGAATTGGTCATCAACGCCTGCAATAGTTAGTTTTTCTCGTTCCTAAATGAGTCTTTCAAGAAGAATGGCAGACCCCCTACCGGACAAGCCCAGCACTACCCACCTCCTCAACAACCTGCTGTGACCCTGCAGGAGACAATTCCCACATTTCCCAAGGTACTTTGCGACGAATTCCAAGAACCATCACGATTCAACCCCCGAATGAATCGTGGGCCATCTTGCCAAATCTTCATAAAAGGCGGATACAAGATCCAGAATAATGGTAACAATTGATGCCACTTGTTCCCTTGAGAGTTTCCGGAAATTCGTAATCCTAAGTACCTGCAATTCATTCATTCCCGAAAGCTACTTTGAAGATTACGAGATATTTCCCGAGCGCGAGACCACGCCCGGCCTGATTTACGTTGAAGCCGCAGACAAGGTCACCCTCAAGAAAATCCGAGACATGGCATTCGTGAATGCAAAGGAGGTACTTGGCATCATCTACTCCTCCAAAAGCGGCAACACGAACCTAAAGTGGAGGCAGGTAAGGCGCGCAATGGGAAAGGTAACCGGAGAAGCATCCACCAACACGCTGGTTAACCTGACGGAGGCTGGCGTACTAACGCAGGAATGGGTCCAGAACTATTTGAGAAAAAAGGCCGAAGAGAAGCAGGTAAAGGCTACAAGATAAGAAGCGGGACCGCTCTTTTTTATTATTGTCTTCAGGGAAGTATGCAGGTTGATTACAAAGAAGATTGACGACAGCTCGGTTGCCCTCATACCGGAGGAATCAGACGATCTTTTCACCCTCCGGAGGGTCATTCAGAAGGGGGATAGAATAGTGGGGGACACTACACGCGTGATAAAGCAGGAAAAGGATTTTTCAAGGCCCGACAAGGGAGAGAGGGTCAAGATTCGCATCGCACTCGATGCTGAAAAGGTTTCAATTGACGATGTGGTCGACAGGCTTAAGGTCCAAGGAGTCATTGCAGAGTCGGACAACCAATCTGTAAGCAAGGGATCACACCATTCGCTTACGGTGAAGTTGGGGGAACCCATAACGCTATACAAGAAAAATTGGAGGGAGATAGAAAAGAAGCTCGTCTTTGGCAAAAAGGAGACTGGAAGTTTTCTCCTCGTCAGCATTGACACGACAGACTGCGGGATAGGTAGGCTGACAGGCACGCACCTCAAGCTAATCCCAAACCTATATTCCGGAGCAAGCGGAAAAAGATACAAAACAAAGTTCAACATCGAGGATTTTTTCAAGGACGTCCAGAGCGCAATCTCGTCGGTCATTCGGGAGGAGGACCAGATCATAATTTTCGGGCCTGGTGAGACAAAAAGGAGGCTGATGAATTTTCTCGCAGCGACCCCTTCCAAGGACCATCCGATGATGGTAGTAGACGGGATCGATTCCGCAGGGGAGGACGGAATCTACACATTTATCAAATCCGACACGATGAGGCAGTCACTGGCCAACAGCAAGATTGCAAAGGTTTCCTCCATCCTTGACGAGATAATGAAGATGGTCAACAAAAAAATCAACAAGTTCAGCATGGGATTTGAAGAGACCTCAAGGGCAAGCGAAGCGGGTGCAGTCCAGTCCCTTGTATTTTCCGACAAGGTTTTCGAGAAACATGGCGAGGACGCGGTGATCTCGTTCCTGAACCATGCCGAGGAGCAGGGAGCTGAAGTCTACGCGGTGGACTCTACAACCGACGCGGGCCTGAGGGTCTCATCGCTTGGAGGCATTGTATCCCTTCTTCGATTTTCCCTTACTGGTTGAATCCACAAGCCACTTCTGATATGCCACATTCACTGAATCCACCGTTAGTTCCACGATCTCAGGCACCTCATATGGGTGGGTTTTTGCAATCTCCTTCTTGAGCAGTCCTTTTGCCTTCCCGCTAGTCTTGAAGAGCGCCACAAATTCCTCCGTGTTTTCGAGCTTTCCTTTCCAGGTGTAAACCGAATTGATTTTAGTGTAGTTAACGCAGGCCGCCAGCCCCCTGCCCACCACATTGTTTGCAATTTTTGCCAAAGATCTTTTGTCAGGATATGTCGAGATTATCACAATTCCCATAGCAACTGATAAATTTGCCCCACTAAAAAAGAATATCAATTAATTTGGCATTTGAATTTTTTCAGCACGATTCCATCATTTACGTATTGATTGCGTGGTTTATCATCTTTGGAATAGCAAAAATCTCCAAGCTTGACAAGCGCGGTTTCGAGATAAAGCCGTACAGCCTGACCTACAAAAACCGCAACGTCCAGATGCTCCTGACGAGGATACTCGGCAGGACCGAACGCGCAACGAGGGTGTTCTCAAATGCGAGCGTCATACTCGGATTCGTCATGATGGGTGCTGGTTTCTGGTACCTCATATCCAACCTTTCAAACTTTTTTGTAAAGCCGTCATCCTTTGCAGAAATGACAGTCCTCATCCCCGGCGTCACCATACAGTCAAGTGCGAACATCGCATACTTCCTTCTGGCAGTACCGATAGTCCTCATAATGCACGAGGGTGCGCACGGGATAGTTGCAACACTGGAGAAAATCAAGATAAAAACCGGCGGTTTTGCTGTATTCATAGCGTTATTTGCAGGATTTGTAGAACCGGATGAGGAGGAGTTTGCAAAGGCAAAAAAAATATCGAGGTTGCGCGTAATCGGAGCAGGTGCCACCTCGAACGTAATCTTCTCTTTCGTAATAGCAGGCCTCCTTCTCTTCAATCCCTCCTTTGCCTTGATAATGCCGGACGGCATAAGGAACCTGCTCTACTCCGAGCCCCTTGGAGTCCCGATAATCTCCGTCCTGCCCGGATCCGGGGCCGAGAAGGCTGGACTGCAGAAGAGCGACATCATCACAGAAATCAACGGAATTCACATTGCGCTGCCACAGGACTTTGCCAAGGTCAAACTCAAGCCCGGAGAGACTGCCATGGTTACCGTGACAAGATCAGGGCAGACGCTCCAGATCCCCGTCGTCACGACACCGGCCACGGAAAATCCCAAGGTTGGCATGCTTGGAATCATGAGGGCCGCCCTTCCGTCCTATCAGCCCGTTGTACCGTATTATATCCACTGGAGCCCCGAGGCTTTCATGTTCCTGCTGTGGCTGTGGATGCTTTCGTTCTTCATAGGCATCTTCAACATGCTTCCCCTCCCAATCCTTGACGGGGGCAAATTCGTCCATAGCATAATCGAGAAAAAGATTTCCGAGCGTGCACTAAAGGGAACAATGATAGGCCTGTATGCATTCACGTTCATCCTTTTCGGCCTCAACATAGCCCTCTCAGCACTCAAGTCCGGCTTTATCACCATCTGAGTCGCCCGATAAAATAAGGCTAAATTAAGGAAAGGGTAAATTCCATCCATGAAGTGCAGCTATTGTAATGATGCGGTGGTGTACTCGAGAAGGTATTCAGGCGAGGGCCTTTGTGCGCGCTGCTTCTCAAATTCAATAGTGCGGAAGACTGCCAAGACAATATCAAAATACAAGATGATTCGGCCGCACGACAGGGTAGCCGTCGCCGTTTCCGGGGGAAAGGACTCCCTTGCCTTGTTGCACGTGTTGCGGCAGATTTCTTTAAACCACAGTTTTTCCATCCACGCCATCACCATCGACGAAGGGATTCCAGGGTACAGGGACGAGGCCCTTGAGATAGTCCGTGGATTCTGCAAAGAGATGGGCGTGGAACACAGCGTCTATTCCTACCAGGGCCTCTTCGGCACGACGCTTGAACAGTCGCTTGAGCTGCGCAACGACGAGAGCATGTCGTCATGCTCCATTTGCGGAATCCTGCGGAGAAGGGCGATGGACTCAGGCGCAAAGGACGTAGGCGCGGACGTCATAGCTACGGGGCACAACATGGATGACTTTGTGCAGACGTTCATCATCAACCTTCTTTCGGGAGATACAGGCAGGATAGGATGGATGGATCCCGAGCCTGCTGACAAGGGAACAAGGAGGATAAAGCCATTTTGCGAGATTTACGAGAATGAGATCGTCTTCTATGCCTTTACCAACGGCCTGCCCTTCCAGTCGGAGGAGTGCCCCCACATGAACGAGGGAATAAGAACTGAGATACGAAATTTCCTCAATTCCCTGGAGAAGAACCACTCAGGAATCAAGAACAACATGTACAAGTCAATCCTCAGGGTTTCCGCCGCCATGCAGGACAAGGCAGGCAAGAAATGGAGGCTTTGCTCCACCTGTGGACAGGAATGTACCGGCAATGTGTGCGCCGTATGCAATACGCTATTAAATTTGGGCATGGAGAGACCCTAATGCACATAAGTACCCTAGGATAATGGCATTATGGTAGTAGGGAAGATCGGGGCGCTAGCCGTGCCCTGCCTCTGAAACCGGCTATATGCAGAGATCGGTAACTGCTGGGTAAATCTCTAGATGGATGATACTCGCCTGACTTGCGGAAATGAAATCACGCCGAAGCGGGTGGATGCAGGACTGGAGCCGTCCGAAGGGAAGGTCCCCAAGTTCTAACTGCCGAAAGGGATGAGGTCCGGGAGGGAGCAATCCTAAGGTAGAGCATCCACGCTGCGTCGTCAACGTGGCGGATCTTGCATGACTTGAGATGAGGTCATTTGCCTAGACCGGAACTGGCAGGGCTACTACCATTAAAATATCACACAACAGGATGGGAAGACATGGACGGGCTAGTTTCGGGCCGCAGGAGAACTTATGAAGATCTCAAGAAACAGATCATGCCGCAGGTGGAACCGCTTTTCGGGGAGATCCGCAATTACTGCTTTTCGCTTGGCAGCAACGTCCTAGAGGATGTAAGGATGCATCGTATCGTATTTTGCAAGTCCCTGACATTCAGGGCCTTTGCAGACATTGAACCGCAAAGGGACTTTGTGATTGCCAAGATAACCAGAGACAGAAAGGAGCCGGTCAGAAAGATCGAGATAAGACCTGGAGAAGACATGGGTGAGCTCAAGAACGCGCTGCGGGATGCCTACTCTAACATTCGTTAGACCCGTATTTCAAAATCCGGAAGAGCCTCCGAGCCGTCCTCGGGCAAGACTTGCAAGCCTTCCACTACAGCTCCGGGCGGGCCAAAGTTGCTCCAGTCTATCACGGCGTCCACGTTAGACTCCTCCCCCTCAAGGACTGCCTCCACCCTCCTGTCTGGAAGATTCCTGACCCAGCCCTGCACATTGTTTTTCTCCGCAGTTTCCTTTATGCCTTGGCGAAAATACACTCCCTGTACCTTACCACTTACAAACAGGCGTACACGCTTTAGAGCCAACGGTTCTGATTAGGCCTTACCATTAATTAGCCTTGGCGCATTACTTGCGCTCTTTGATTCTGGCCCTTCCGGTCTTGCGGGCAGCTATGCTGCCGACCTTGCGTCCAGGTGGTGCGTTTCTTGAAACTGTCGAGCTCCTGCCCACGTGCTGGTGTCTTCCACCTCCGTGCGGATGGACATAGACAGCCTGTGCGACACCTCTGACTATCGGATACTTGTGGCCCTTGGAACGCTTCCTGCGCCATGCATTACCGGCCCGCATGAACGGCCTGTCCCCAGATCCACCGCCTGCCAGGACGCCAATCATGGCCCTGTTCTGGGGATGAAGTGTGGTAAACTTGCCGGACGGAAGTTTTAGCGTAACTCCCTCGTTGCTGTGCGAGAAAACAGTTGCGTACGAGCCTGCGGATTTTACAAGAGATCCCCCATCGCCAAAATGCCTCTCTACATTGCATACTATGGTACCATCGGGAATATTCTGTATACTGATAACATTACCGTTAGTAATCTCTGACTTGAGCCCAAACTGGAGCTTGGAACCGATCCTGGTACCCAGGACAGAAGGAACTAGTGACATGTTCCCATCCTTGAACCTGACCCTGGCAAGAGGAGCATCGCGTCCAGTCTCATGAACCAGATCGATAACTTCGCCTTCGTGCTGTTCAGACAGGGTAAATCTCGGGTACTTGGCCGGAGCCAACTTTCCAGTAGCAGCTGCACGGAACTGCATTCCACCCCTGCCCCGCCTTCTCACCAGTGGTCTTTTACCCAAAGCACCGAAGGTGGCCTTTCTTGTAAATTTTAATCTTCTGATCCTTCAGTTCAGGATCAAAGACAACAAAGGTATAAAAATTAGTTTGAGGGTGTTTAACCTATGAGCCAGAACACGCTTTCCCTTAAGGTACTTGAGGCTTATACACGTGATGTGGGGAGGGGAGTGGCCCGTATTGATTATGATTCCATGGATTCCCTTGGCGCCTCCACCGGAGACGTCATTGAAATAAAGGGCAAAAGGCGGACGGTAGCAAAGTGCCTTCCACTTTACCCATCGGACGAAGGCAAGGGCATTATCAGGGTGGACGGGCTTGTTCGAAACAACGCAGGAATCGCAATTGGCGACACAGTGGCAGTGCGCAAGATAAAGGCAGTAGCTGCAGAAAAGGTCGTCGTAGCACCACTTGAGGCAATACCACCCATAGACGAAAGATATCTTGCGGATGCCTTGGAAAGCGTTCCCCTCATAAAGGGAGACAATGTAATGGTCCCATATTTTGGCGGCAGGCTCACCTTCCAAGTAATAGGAGTCACTCCTGCAGCAGATGCCGTGCTTGTAACACAGAAGACGGTATTCCACATTGCGGAAAAAGGGGAAACCCTACGCGGCGTTCCACAAGTGACATACGAGGACATCGGAGGCCTGACGGACGAGATAAAGAAGGTCCGTGAGATGATCGAACTTCCGCTAAGACATCCAGAAATCTTTGAGAAGCTGGGGATAGAGGCACCCAAGGGTGTACTCCTGTACGGTCCTCCCGGTACCGGCAAGACGCTGCTGGCAAAGGCCGTTGCAAATGAGAGCAATGCCCACTTTATCAGCATCTCAGGCCCCGAGATAATGAGCAAGTTTTATGGAGAGAGCGAGGCAAGGCTGAGGGAGATCTTCAAGGAGGCAAAGGAAAAATCTCCGTCAATAATATTCATCGATGAGATTGACTCTATTGCACCGAAAAGGGAGGAGGTCACAGGAGAGGTGGAACGCAGGGTCGTATCCCAGCTGTTGTCACTAATGGACGGCCTAGAAGCAAGGGGAAAAGTCATAGTCATCTCTGCAACCAACAGGCCCAATGCAATCGATCCCGCACTTAGGAGGCCCGGTAGGTTCGACAGGGAGATCGAGATAAAGGTCCCTGACAAGAAGGGCAGAAAGGACATCCTTATGATTCACACTAGAAACATGCCCCTCAGTGACGATGTAAACCTGGACAAGATTGCCGCCATAAGCCACGGATACGTGGGGGCAGACTTGGAATATCTGTGCAAGGAGGCCGCGATGAAATGCCTCAGAAGGCTGTTGCCCGAACTCAACTTGGAGGATGAAAAGCTTCCACCCGAGACTCTTGACAAGCTAGTAGTAAACGACGAGGATTACCAGAACGCACTAAAGGAAGTTACGCCTTCAGGCATGCGCGAGGTATTCATTGAAAACCCCGACGTAAGCTGGGAGGAAGTAGGAGGACTTGAAACCGTCAAACGCGAGCTTCAGGAGGCGGTCGAATGGCCCATGAAGTACCCAATGCTGTATTCCAAGCTTGGCCACAGAATGCCGAGGGGGATACTCCTGCACGGTCCAAGCGGTACAGGCAAGACGCTGCTGGCAAAGGCCGTTGCCACAGAGAGCGAGGCCAATTTCATATCGGTAAGGGGCCCGGAGCTGCTCTCAAAATGGGTAGGCGAGTCGGAACGTGGAATTAGGGAAATTTTCAGGAGGGCAAGGCAGGCTTCGCCCTGTGTGATATTTTTTGATGAGATTGACTCCATAGCACCCGTAAGGGGCGTCGGCGGAGAGACGGCTGTGACAGAAAGGGTGGTAAGCCAGCTGCTAACCGAGCTTGACGGGATTGAGAGCCTGCGCGGCGTTGTCGTACTTGCAGCCACCAACAGGGCAGACATGATAGACACCGCACTGCTGAGGCCCGGGAGGTTTGACAAGATAATCCTAGTACCCTTGCCAGACAAGGAGGGCAGAAAGAAGATACTTGAGATAAACGCAAAGGACATACCCGTGGTAAGGGACTCTACAATAGACGGGGTAAAGAATCCCGATTATGTGGATCTGGACAAGATTGCCGAATCAAGCGACGGAATGAGCGGTGCAGACGTAGCATCAATAGCCAACACGGCAGTATCCCTGGTCATACATGAGTTCCTCGCAAAGTATCCCGACCAGAAGGAGGCTGAAAAGCAGGCGGCCGATGCAAAGGTCACAATGAGGCACTTTGAGGAGGCGGTCAGAAAAGTCAGGACCCAGAAGGAACTCAAGATAGGCGAGAAGGTAGCAGTGCCATACTACAGATAGTCAGGCAAGCAAGAAATTCGACTGCAGCGATTTTTCCACCATCGCCGATCCAGAGTATATTTTATAAGATCATCCCATGCTACAACAGCCTGTCGAGATTAAATTGAATGGAGATAAAGGCGGAGTGGATGCCGCATTGCTTGAAAATTTTAAAAAAGAGATATGGAACAAGGCTCCCCACATGGAAGGGGGCGGAGCCGTGGCCAACGCCACCCCCCTCATCGACATCACCGATGACCTGAGGGAATGCGCACGAAAGGAGTTCGGGCTGAACCTTGACGGCCTGGACCTCAGGGTTTTTGGAAAGTATGACTCAAAGCTGCTCGGTGGCTCAATAAAGGCAAGGCCTGCAATAAACATAATTCATGACGCCATAATGTCAGGCAGGATTGGAACCGGACAGACGGTAATCGAGGCAACTTCTGGAAACTTTGGAATAGCACTGGGACTACTCTCCAAGCTAGGACTCAACGTGGTAGCACTTGTCTCCAGAAAACTGCAGGAGGGGGTATTTGAGGAATTAAGAAACGAGAGGATAAGGATCATAAATCTGGATATGGACATCTGTCCCGCACCTGGCATGAAGGAAAGTCCCAATGTCCTGGCAGCAAGGGCTACTGCGGCCAACATACGCTCACAGCTGTCAGACCTTGGATTTGACCCCGAGGTTTTCGACCGCGCAAGCTCCGAGGTCCAGTCAGTTCTTGCCGCGCAGGACATCATAGGCCTTGCAAAAATACTGGCAAGGATATACGGATGCTTCTGCCCCGAGCAGTACGACAACCAGCTTAACATCGAAGTGCACAGAACCGTTACCGGTCCGGAGATAGACCAGCAGTTGCACGAGAAGGGCCTGTCGCTTGACGATTTCAGGATTGTATGCACCTTCGGCACAGGCGGAACGTCAGGAGGGCTCTGCAGATACCTCTCGGAAAAATACGGAAAAAAGTCACTCCACGTGGTATTCCCGCTCAGCAGCCAGGACGTGGCAGGCATTAGGACAAAGGGCAAGGCATCAGGGCTGAGGTTCTACGAGCCGGAGAGATACGGAGGACAGCACGAGGTGGATTTTGGCGAGGCAAAGCGGCTGCTCAGGTTCTTTGTTGACAAGGGACACGACATGGGCGAGAGCAGTGCCCTTGCCCTTTATTCTGTAATGCAGATGGCAAACTTTGCAAGTCTGGGGAGCAAGTTTGTAGTAATCATAGCAGATGGGATCCAAAAGTACAGAAAGAATCTCGAGGCAGGAGGCAGGAGGCAGAGCCGCATCCAGGTATCCATGCAGGAGGCGGCATCAAGCATAGGTGAGTACGACAAGATAATCTGGGTTCATCCACAGTACACGCCCCGCGAGGAGGGAATAGAGCTTATCGCAAAGACGCTTGGCGTTGACAAGAGCAAGGTAGTCGTACCAAAGGCAAGGGATGTGGAACGCCTGCTTTCCACCCAACAGATTCCCGAGGGGCTGGACAAGGCCCTGGAGGGATCCCACAAGTCGCTGCTTGTCTGCATGGCAGGATTTACGTCCCTGAACGCAGTCAAAGTACTTGCAGACAAGGGCATCTCCACCGAGAGCCTGACCGGCGGCATATCAGCACTCTCAGAGGGAAAAGGAAAACAGATTTCCGAGCTGATAAAGGTGGCTACCGAGTGACATCAGAGTTAGTTTTAATAAAATAATGATCCTAGACCTAGCAATGTCATACTCCGGCTACTGGGGAAGATGCCTGGAATTCCTCAAGAAAAACAACGTAGAGGTTGGAAGACTCGTCAGGGTCCAGGCAGAGCCGTCATACCATGGAATCGTGATGCCAAGGTACGAGCACAGCGATGACACCCACATAGTACTCAAGCTAAAAAACGGCTACAACGTAGGCCTTGAGATCGAGAAGATATCGCAGATTGAAGTAGAGCCCAGCCCCCCCGCAAGGAAGGAGAGTCCTGAGCATCCCCATGCCGATACCTCGCTTCCGAAGATCCTCCTGCTGTCAACAGGAGGGACCATTGCAAGCAGGATAGATTACAGGACAGGAGGGGTCACGCCCGCACTGACTGCCGCAGAACTGAATGCCAGCGTCCCCGAGCTGTCCCAGATAGCCAACATAGACACCGAGGTCCTATTCTCGGAATATTCTGAGAATCTGATGCCAGAACACTGGGCAAGGATCGCAGAAAGACTCAACTCCTGCGCCAGATCGGATTACAAGGGAATCATAGTGGCCCATGGAACCGACACCATGCAGTACACGGCGGCTGCCCTCTCGTTCTCCCTGCTTGGATTTCCAAAGCCGGTCGCGCTTGTGGGCTCGCAGAGATCGTCTGACAGGCCGTCCTCTGATGCGGCTACAAACCTCATATCGGCTGCCCGATTCCTTGTAAGCACTGACGCCACCGGCTTTTTCGTCGTAATGCACAATTCGTCAAGCGATGACGAGGTTGCCTGTCACTGGGGGACGCGGGTTCGCAAGAACCACACAAGCAAGAGGAATGCGTTTCAGACGGTGGGTGGCTCCCCTGCCTTCATAATAAAAAACGATACGATTGAAAAGAACGCGCTTTTTTGCACGCCAAAAAGGGAGTTTGCGCCAAGGATCAGTTTCAATGAAAGAGTGCTACTGCTGAAATACTTTCCAGGTCTTGACCCGGAGGTAATGAGCCGTGCTGTTGCTTCCGGCTGCAGGGCCATAATTCTTGAGGGCACGGGGCTTGGGCACGTGGGCAAGTCCATGTATGAGCCCATCAAGGCGGCAAAAAGAAAGGGCCTTTTTGTGGGCATGACCTCGCAATGCATAGACGGATCCGTACGGATGACAGTATATGACAGCGGCAGGGACCTGCTGAGCTTGGGCGTAGTGCCCCTGGCAGACATGATCCCTGAAACGGCGCTCGTCAAGGCCATGTGGGCACTTGGGAATGCAAAGGATGCAGGAGAGATGGAACGGTTGATGAGGGAAAACCTGTCGTTTGAAATTTCAAACTAAGATTTAAAGCGAGTCCGAGGATAGGAACAGAAGTGTCCGAGGTAGAGATAGAGAGAATTGGCCTGAAGGTAGGGCTAGAGATTCACCAGCAGCTTGGGACAGGCAGGAAACTTTTCTGCAATTGCGCTTCAATAGAGTCAACCGATTACCCGATAAAATTCACTCGCAGACTCAGGATGGCAAGGAGTGAGCTTGGGGAGCTTGACCCAAGCGCCTTGTTTGAGACTACAAAGCAAAAAACGATCCTTTATTATGCCAATCCCGAGAGCAGCTGCCTGGTAGAGCAGGACGAGGAGCCCCCCCATGATCTGAGCGGCGAGGCAAAGGAGACATCCCTCATCATAGCTTCCGCGCTGAACACGAACATCTTCAGCGAGGTGTACGTGATGAGGAAACTGGTCATAGACGGTTCAAACACCTCAGGATTCCAGAGGACCATGCTCCTGGGGCTTGGCGGAAGCCTCGAGGTGGAAGGAAAAAGCGTAGGCGTGCAGAGCATCTGCCTGGAGGAGGACGCGGCAAAACTTCTCAATGACTCGGGGGACATCAGGGAGTACACTCTGGACAGGCTTGGGATCCCGCTGATTGAGATTGCATTGGAACCTGTCAGCGGCACGCCGCAGGAGATCAAGAAGATTGCGCTTGCAATAGGCCGCCTTCTGCGCGCTACAAAGCGGGTACAAAGAGGTCTTGGATCCATCAGGCAGGATGTCAACGTCTCAATAGAGGGGGGCGGCGTCGTGGAGGTAAAGGGGGTGCAGAAGCTTGACCAGCTTGAAAAAGTGATAGAATACGAGGCCAAAAGGCAGCACGGCCTGAAGATCATCCAAGAGAGACTGCAAAAACTAGGGACTGAGAGGGTCGCAAAGGAGCGGGACGTAAGGGATGTTACCGAGGCGTTCAGGGATTGCAAGTCAAAGACGATACAGAAGGCGCTTGCCGGCGGCTCGTCCGTAAGGGGCGTGAGGGTTGTAAACTTTGCAGGCATGTTCGGCTTTGAGCCGTATCCCGGCATCAGGCTTGGAAAGCAGCTGGGCGAGCTGGTGAGATTCTTCGGCCTTGGCGGGGTCTTCCATTCAGACGAGCTGCCAAACTACGGTATCACTGATGGCGAGATTATTAGGGTAAGGGAGATCCTGGAGGCCGGAGAAAATGACGGCTTTCTGGTCCTTGCAGGGGAACCGCGCAATCTGGATGTAGTAATAGACTCACTCATCAAAAGGATCGAGGAGGCAAAGGCAGGGGTCCCTGCAGAGACGAGGGTTGCCACGCTTACGGGCGAGACAGTCTACCTCAGGCCAAGGCCGGGCGCATCAAGAATGTATCCTGAAACAGACATACCGCCCATCATCATAACAAAGGAGGACATGGACGGGGCAAGAAGAATGATTCCCAAGTCATGGGAGGAAAGCCTTCTTGACCTTCAGAAGCAGTACGAGCTGAATCCGCAGCTTGCACTCCAGATATTTGATTCCGAGTACCTTGACCTGTTCGAATCTGTATGCAATGACGGTAGGATCTCACCAAATTTTGCATCGTCCGTCCTCTGTGGAACGATTACCAACCTTGAGAGGCAGGGCCTGGATTCCAGGCTCCTGAAGAATTCAGAGATAGCAAAGGCATTTGAATTTTTGGCGGATGGGAGGATTGCCAAGGAATCGCTTGAGATAATCTTTGGGAGCATCATGGGCGGAAAGGCAGGCTCCGTAGAGGAGGCCATAAGGAAGAGCGAGCTTGGAGTAATGGGCGACGATGAGCTTGGGCGAATCCTGGAGGATCTGGTTACCGCTAATGCAGACATGGTAGATCAGCAGAAGGAGAGATCGATTGGTGCGCTCATGGGCATCGCAATGAAAGACCTCAGGGGCAAGGTGGACGGCCAGAGATTAAACAAGATGCTAGAGGCCAAGATAAAGTCAAAAATCGGCATGGGCAAGCCTGAATAGGCTCAGATTGCCATTACTCCCTTCTGGCCGCTTCCAATGTCTACCGCGGTGTCAAGGTTGTCTATGAAGATCTTGCCGTCTCCCACAGAACCCGTGCTGGCAGCCTCGAGGATTGCTGTTACCACTTTGTCCACTATAGAGTCGTCAACCACGGTCAGTACGTAGCTTTTCAGGTTGAATCCCTTTGGGGTGCTTGCTGATTTTTCCGCATCCCTTGCCATTCTGGTTGCCTTTCCCCAACCCTTTGCCTCGAAGATGGTAATGCCGCCCACGCCCACCTTTTTTACAGCTTCTACTACAGCATCAAGCTTGTCGGGCGATACGACAGCTTCGACCCTTTTCATGACCCACCAATCGTGTAATAGATTATAAATTTTTCAGTATTATGCGGTTTGTCGACCAGCTCGAAATTTTGGTACGAACATGAAGGTCTTGTTAGGTACAAAGGAATGAAAATCTATCAAAACATGGTGGAAAATAACGGTTTCCGCAGTCGGCCAGTAAAGCAAGCATTATGTAAAAATTTGAAATGCGGGAGGTGGGATTTGAACCCACGAACTCCTAAGAGATAAGGTTCTGAGCCTTACGCCGTTGACCAGGCTAGGCGACCCCCGCAACGTGGAAATCAAAAAGCCAGAATAAGTGTCTTTATTATGGCATCTATGGACCAATCACCTCCCGCACTCCCAAGACACGCTTGAAAAAAGCAGGTACCTTTCCTTACAGTCTCAATTTTCCTATGATGTCAACTGCCATCCCAAGTTCGCTTATCCTTTTTGCCCTGGGATCGTCAAAATGCATATTCCATGGCTGGCTGTAAAGAATTACAGATTTCTGCCTTGCCAGCATGCTTTTCGCGTTGATTGGCGAATCGTCTATGAACACATCGTAGTCAAGCATGGCCTTCTCAATCCCCTCCGAAACGCCCACGTAGTTTTTAAAAACCACGTCGTGCATTTTGAGCCATTTCTTCACGTCCTCATGGGTGGAGTCCTCCCTGGCAGTCACTATGTCTACGGTCCCAATCTTGGAAAGATCCTTGGAGGCTTGGGAAATCCCGGCCTCCGTGGGCGGGATTTTATCCCAGGACTTCCAGCACATGGAGAGTTCCGTATAGAAATCAAACTTGTCTATGCCATACCTCTTCCAAAAATCCCATTCCAAGATATCCGATTTGAGTATGTTTGTCCTCACGTTGTTATTGTACAAAAGCCAGGACTGGATAACGTCTGCAAGCACGCCGTCCACGTCGAGTCCGATTCTCAGGTTCATCCTTCTTCCAGGGTATCGCGCAGTTCCTCAAGCAGTTTTTTCTGTTGCTTATCCAATTTTTTCGGGATGTTTACGACAAGTCTCACATACAGGTCGCCCCTTCCCCTGGAACCATGGTGCGGCAGGCCCTTACCCCTCAGCTTTATTATCGTATTTGGCTGGCTGCCAGGTTCGACCTCAATCCTCTCCGTATCCTCCAGGGTGGGGACGACTGCCTTCTTCCCCAGCGCGGCATCCGCCATGGAGATCTCCTCATCATAAAATAGGTCTGCCCCATCCCTCTTGAACTTGTCATGCGGCCTTACCTTTATTCTGACGACGAGATCTCCGTTTATTCCGCGGGCAACCTGCTCCCCCTCGCCCTTGATCCGGTACTCACCATTCTCAACTCCCGGCGGAATTTCAAACGAGAAGCGCCTTGTGCCCTTCTGCCTGCCCGATCCCCTGCACTTGGAGCATGGCCTCTCTATTATCTTTCCCTGCCCCCTGCACGTGTTGCACGGATGTACGGTGACAAAGGTGGAGAACCCGCTGCTGCGCGACGTCCTTACCTGCCCCTGGCCGTTGCAAACGGTGCAGGTCCTCATCGAGGTCCCCGGTGTTGCGCCAGTTCCCTTGCATTCCATGCAGGCGTTCTCGCTTGGAAGCTCGACCTCTTCCTGCTTTCCCTTCAGGACATCGTCAAGTGTTATTTCAGTATCGTATACCAAATCCGCGCCCCTTTCCATCCCAAAGCCTGACCCAAACCCCCCGAACCTAAAGCCTCCGCCTCCACCTCCAAACAGGTTTGCAAATATTGAATCAAATCCAGAACCAAAGATGTCCTCAAAGTTTACTTTCGAACCCTGGAAAATGTCCTCCGTGCTGTACTTTCCGTCAACACCCGCGTGCCCGTACGCATCGTATACCTTGCGCTTTTCCGCATCTGACAATACAGCATAGGCCTCGGATATCTCCTTGAAGTGTTCGGCCGCCTCTGGCGACTTGTTCCTGTCAGGATGGAATTTGAGGGCAAGCTTCCTGTATTGGGATTTTATCTCATCCGGGGAGGCATTCTTCTGTATTCCCAGGACCTCATAATAGTCGCGTTTAGCGCTCATAGTGGCAAATGTCTTCTAACATAAAGCACCGCATCAGTTGGTTGCTCCACCAGCAGACTGTTCCGACGTCCCGGCAGATTCCTGCTGGCCCGGTCCTGATGCACCCTGGGGTCCAGCACCCGGAGGCGGGGTCACGTTCTTGTAAAGCTCCGTGGTGATGTCATTTACTATCTTCTTTAGGGCCTCAAGCTTGGGCCTGATCTCCTCGGGCCCCTTGTTGACGACATCCTTGAGATCCTTTATTGCGTTGGTTACCTTTATTCCCTGATCCTGCGTGATCTTGTCCTTCAGATCCTGGCTAACCAGCTTTTCCGTGGTATAGATGTACTGTTCCGCCTCGTTCTTTACCTCAACCTCTTCCTTCTTCTTCTTGTCCTGCTCCGAGAATGTTTCGGCATCCTTCTTCATCTTCTCTATGTCATCCTTTGAGAGCTTGGTGCTTGCCGAGATTGTGATTTTGGCCTCCTTCTGCGTCGCAAGATCTTTTGCCGTTACGTTCAGTATGCCGTTTGCGTCAATATCAAACTTCACCTCTATCTGCGGAATTCCCCTTGGCGCTGGCGGGATGCCGGAAAGGTTGAAGCTCCCAAGGGAGACATTGTCTGATGCCATGGATCTTTCCCCCTGTACTATGTGTATTGTGACCGCAGTCTGGTTGTCTGCCGCGGTTGTGAACGTCTTGCTTTTGGAGGTTGGGATTGTGGTATTCCTGTCAATTATTGGCTCACGCAATCCGCCCAGCACCTCTACCCCCAGGGTCAGCGGCGTGACATCCAAGAGCACAATATCGCTTGTCACCTCACCTGCTATGATGCCTGCCTGGATGGCTGCGCCAAGGGCAACTGCCTCCATGGGGTCTACCCCGGCCTCTGGTTCCTTACCCATTACTCCTGCCACGAATTTTCTGACAAGCGGTATCCTTGTGGGCCCGCCCACCAGTATGATCTTGCTTACGTCCGCAGGAGACAGTTTGGCATCCTCCAGGGCCTTTGTCATGGATGGCTTGCACCTCTCGACTATCGGGTTTATCAGCTCCTCAAACTTTGCTCGCGTGATCTTTAGCTCAAGATTCTTGGGTCCTGCAGAGGGGTCGTACGAGATAAAAGGGAGATTGATGTCGGTTTCAAAAACGGAGGAGAGCTCTATCTTTGCCTTCTCTGCCGCCTCCCTTACCCTCACCATTGCCGCACCATCTTTTGAGATATCAATCCCGCTTGACCTTCTGAAATTGTCTACAATGTAGTCAATCATTACCTTGTCCATATCAGTACCTCCAAGCTGCGTGTCCCCTGACGTGCTCATCACCTCAAAGACGCCGCCGCCCATCTCCATGATTGTAACGTCAAGAGTGCCCCCTCCCAGGTCGAAGACCATTATCTTCATGTCCTGCTTTGCCTTGTCAAGCCCGAAAGCAAGTGCCGCCGCAGTAGGCTCGTTTATTATCCTGACCACCTCGAGCCCGGCAATCTGTCCCGCATCTTTGGTCGCCTGCCGCTGGTTGTCGTTAAAGTAGGCAGGTACTGTTATCACTGCCTTTTCAATCTTCTCTCCAATGAACGCCTCTGCGTCCTTCTTTATTTTTTGCAGGATGAAGGCAGAAATCTGCTGCGGTTTGTAGTCCTTGTCATAAATCTTGAAGGAATGGTCTGTACCCATCTTCCTCTTGGCAGCAACTACGGTACCAGACGGGTTTGTCACCGCCTGTCTTCGTGCAGGCTCCCCCACCAGAAGCTGTCCGTCCTTGGTAAGGGCCACTACGGAAGGAAAAGCCTTACCCCCTATGGTCGTGCCCTCGGCTGCCGGGATGAGTGACGGTTTTCCACCCATCATGACGGCTGCGGCAGAGTTGCTAGTCCCCAGATCAATTCCTATAATTTTTGCCATTCTAATTCATTTCCTCGATTTGTTTTTTAGATATCTCCACTAGACTGGGTCTAATAATTCTGTCTTTTAAAATATATCCTTTACGAAGTTCGGCGGTAATCGTATCGTCATCAAGTGCTGGGTCTGCCCTAACGGAGATAGCCTCATGCCTTGTCGGATCAAAGACCTCCCCCAGTGCGTCTATCGGCCTCACCCCGTACTCGGTCAGGAACGAGTCCATGTTCTTCAGGATTGCGTCAAGTCCATCGGTATTTACATTTTGTTTGGAAAGGGCGTCCCTTGCTCGGGCAAAGTCGTCATAGAGGGACAGGAACTTCAGAATCATCCCATCCGTTATAGAGTCCACCCTGCCCTGAACGTCAAGCTCCGCCCTCTTCTTTAGATTTTCAAAATCTGCCAGCAGGTACTGGATTTTTTTTTCCTGCGCGCTTGACTTTGCCTTCTCGGTTTCAAGATCCTTCCTAAGTTCGCTGATTATTTCCTCCAAGCTGCCAAGGTCCTCCTTCTGGACGCTCTTTCCTTCCTCCTCTGCCCCGTTCTCGTTTTCAGACAAATCCACCATACCCTCCCATCATCATCTTATTACAATATCTCACATAACGGGTTGGTCTTTATTATTATTACATCAGAGTCCTTGCCGTTCTTAGATGTCTTTTCAAAATCCAATTTGGAGCATGCCACAATTATGGTCGTCTTGTCACTGTGGAAAAGGTCAAGGCCCTCCCCCTGCGAGACCTCTACATCCCCAATATAGTCTCGCAGTTTCGTAACAAGGGATCCCAGCATGTCAACCTTGTCTCCCCTCATCTCGTACGAGTCCTGGGTCCAGACCAATACTACCTTCGTCCTGCTTGCCTTCAGATCGTTCTTCTTCAGGGTGGACCTAATCTCATCTATGAGTCTCTTGACGTACCCCTCGATCCCCTTAATGCTGCCATTGACAAGGTACATCATTGTGCCTGCCCCCTCCACCGAGGTTCCAAGGGACCTCAGATCATACAAGCCGTTTGTCATGTCATCCAGAAAGAGGTCCTTGTAGTCTGTAAAGACCAGATCATTCCTTGTCGACGGATCCTGGGCAAATTTGCAGACCTCAAGTATGCTTGCAAGCCCGGAAAATTGGGCAAGGATGCTGATTGCGTGAATAATCTCGGCTGAAGACATTGACACGAATTTTTTGGTCTTTTTTTCGGCTTCCAAGAGCTTCCCAAGCTTCTCATCGGCCTTGCCGTTGAAGGATCCGATTATCTCCGGAGAATGTCCTTTGGAGAGCGGATAGTAGAAATACGATATTCCTTTTCCCATTTCAAGCCCTGTTACGTGCTCCAAAAGGGAGATTGTCTCGTTGTTGCCCCCAATGCCGGTGGGCAGGTTGTAAATGACAGACCCGCCCTTCTTCATGGGCGATGTTGCATCCTTGAATTTCGAGTGGATTTCCATCTTTGCCTCCTGTCCGGTCTTCCGGATTCTGGGTGCAAAAAAGAGGTACTCGGCATGGGATATCGCCACATCGATAGGCTCCACCCCGAGCAGGGGCTCGTCCTCCTTTAGTGAGGTGACGTTGGGATAAGTCTTGGCTATTTCCGCCTTGAGAGAAATTGCCATGTGTGCCGACTCGTCCACGATGAAAACATCGGCGCCTTTTATTGCCATTTGGCATGCGATTGAATATCCCTCAGTGCTAAGACCATAAACAACAACTTTTGCGGCAGCCAAATCTAGCGAACTATGAGTGCTGGCTAACAAAAACTTTTTCCACCCTTGGATACTATTCAAAACGTTTGAAGATTTGGTTTGACATACTTACTCCAAAACAGCTGCTATTTTTTGGCCCTATGGTAAGAAAACTAGGTAAAAATCACAAAATCATGTGCACTTCGCGAAATTATGGGCAGGTGGTAGACCTGGCCAGGATAAAACGTGTCAATCTAGTCATAGTGGGCAGGCACGGCGGTTCAGGTAAGAAGGACAAGCTAATCGCAAGTACCCGACGGATAGGGGCCCTGACCGACATTGTTGCCAGGTTCTCCCCCGACCTGACAGTCAGCTTCTGCTCTCCAGAGGCTTCAAGGATTGCTTTCGGCCTGGGTATAAAGCACATAGTCTTTTCGGATTCCCCCCATGCGGAGGCCGTGATGAGGCTTTCCCTGCCTTTTGCCCAGAAACTGCTCATTCCGTGGGTGATACCCAAAAGCGAGTTTGTCCGGTATGGAATCTCAAAAAATGACATAATCCAGTACAGGGCGGTTGATGCGGCAGTTATCGTAAGGGAGAGGTCTGCATCCACGCCCCCGGCCGTGAACCGGGACAAGAAGACGATAGTCATAAGGCTCGAGGAGACCGCGGCTGCCTATGCACTTGGAAAGAAGAGCACAAGCAGCGACATAATCGCAGAGTTTGCAAAGAAAGGGGAAAGATACAACATCATAGTTCTAGGGAGATACAGGCCCCAGATTGAAGCGGTGAGAAGAGAGTTTGGAAGGCAAGTCACCGTCATGGACAAGGTGGTCGACGGAAAGTCCCTGCTGTCCGTTACCGACCTCTTCATAGGATCCGGCGGCACGATGACTGCCGAGGCTGCCTTGATGGGCATCCCGACCATATCATACGACGCAATACCTAACCATATCGAAAAATACCTGGTGAGGACCGGCCTCGCAAGGAGGGTGACCAGTCCAAAAAACATGGCCAGGCTCGCCGAGAGGATGCTTGGGAAAGGATCTGACAGCAGGAAGAAGGCGGCAAGGATCCTGGATTCCATGGAGGATCCCTACAGGCGGCTGCTCTCTGCTATCAGGGATCTTTAACGGTGCTCATGCATTCACAAGTGTCTTGTAGAGTGCTATTGCAGAGTCCTCGTCCTTCTCACCAACTATTACTGCGGAGCCCCTCTTGAGGAAGCTGACATAGATGTCGTTGGTGGACATGGACAGTCCAAGTTCCCCTTGGTTTTGGACCTTGAATCCCTTTGTAGAGGCCGCGTTGGTTATTTTTGGTACGTTGATCTCGAACATCTTCGTTGGGGTGATTGAAAATGTTCGCTTGCCCCTGTTGCGGCCGCAAAGCTCCTCAATTATCAATTCTTGTCTTGGCAATTCCTCCCTCTGTCCTCTCCCGCATACCGGACACTCTTCGACCTTCTTGAATTCGGTCGTGCCGAAATCCAGGTTATCCAAATCAATGTAAAGAAGCTTGTTTGCAAGTGTCGGGGGTCGACCTATCAGCACCTTTACTGCCTCCGCAACCTCGATCCCGCCGACAACTGACAGGATTGACGGATGAACGCCCTCCGTGCTGCACGTGGGCATGGAGTTCTCATCAAGCGAGGGGAAGACACAATGGTAGCAGGCGGTGGTGTTAGGAAGTATTGTGAATACCTGCCCCGAGACCCCCACCGCAGCCCCCGTTACAAACGGGATGTTCTTTTTCACGCATGCCTTGTTGAGCGAATATCTTGCGTTTACACTGTCAAGCGCATCAATTACCACATCGCATCCCTCCACGATGTCAAGGGCGGTGTAGTCGTTTACCGATACTGGCAGCGCCTCTATTACAACACCAGAATTCATTTTTTTCAACTTCCTCTCGGCCGCCTCCACCTTCACCTGTCCCACGTCAGATTCGTCAAACATGGTCTGCCTGTGCAGGTTTGACAGCTCAACTACGTCCCTGTCCACTATCCTTATCCTGCCCACACCCATAGCTACAAGCCTGCTGGCGATGGGATTGCCAAGCCCGCCGACGCCTACAACGCATGCCTTCTTGCTGCGGAGCCTCAGCTGTCCCTCGTAACCGATCTCTTCAAGCATTACCTGCCTGGAATACCTCTCGAGTTCCTTGCTGGAAAGCTCGGAGCCTCCCGCAACCGCTGGAAGTATATAGATCTCGTCACCGTCCTTCAGGGCGGTCTCCATCCCGCCCGAAAACCTCATGTTTTTGCCGTTTACGTATATGTTTATCAACGAACGCGGGGTGCCGTCAGGATTGAGCACCCTCCTCTTGAAATCCTCACCCATCTGCTCCGAGATCTTGTTGAATGCCTCGCTCAGGCTGGCTGCCGAAATATCGACCTTCCTTTCCCCCCCGCCCTTGTTGAGCACCGATGGTATCGTGAACTTTATCTCTGCCATCCTATCTCACCAGCGCGGATATCTTGTTTACATCCGCCTGCATGGTCCTGGGTTTTGGGAGTACCTCCATCATTACCTCTGTAGTCTTCAGGCCGTTTCCTGTTACATAGCATACGACAGAGTCATTCTTGTCGATCCTTCCCGCTTCCACCATCTTCTTTAGGACGGACACGGATACACCGCCAGCCGGCTCCGTGAAGATTCCTTCCGTTCTTGCAAGCAACAGTATAGCGTCAAGAATCTCCCTGTTTGATGATTCTTCGGCAAAGCCGTTGTATTGCTTTAAGCGTCTTAGCACATATTGACCGTCACCAGGGTCCCCAATCGCCAAGCTCTTTGCTATGGTATCAGGGTTCTCAACAGGCGTGACCTCACTCCTGTTTTTCTTGAAGGCCTCTACGACAGGTGCACACCCGTGTGGTTGTGCCGCAATCATGTGCATGCCTGAAACATTGCCTACGAGTGAGAGCCTCTCAAGCTCCTCAAATCCCTTGCAGATTGCATTGAGCATGGCCCCGCTCCCCACCGGCACGATCAACTGGTCTGGGACTTTCCATCCCATCTGTTCTGCAACCTCAAACGCCAGCGTCTTTGATCCCTCAACATAGTAAGAACGCATGTTTATGTTCACTATCCCGATTCCCCTGCTGTCCCCTATCTGTGCGGCAATCCTGTTTGCATCGTCGTATGTCCCGTCGACAGCTATGAATTCAGCCCCGTAGGAAAGTGCCTGCGTGATCTTTGCATGCTCTATGTCACTTGGCGCAAAGATGTAGCATGGAAAGCCCCCTTTCGCGGCATGTGCCGCCGTGGCCGATGCCAAGTTCCCAGTAGAGGCACATCCCACCGCAGAAAGCCCAAACTCTTTTGCCTTTGAGACCGCTACACCTGCCGGTCTGTCCTTGAATGAGAATGTGGGGTTTACGGAATCATTTTTTATGTATAGATTGTTCAGGCCGAGCTTCTCGCCCAGCTTGTCTGCCTTGATGAGGGGCGTAAGGCCGGCTCCTATGCTTACTATGTTTGAGCTTGATTCTATAGGTAACAACTCATGATAACGCCAGTACGTGTGTTCCCGGTTTGCAAAGGTCTCCCTGCGCAGGGGGGCAAAATCATAGGTTACGTCAAGGGGGCCGAAACATTCCTCGCATATGTACCTAAATGTAGGTTCGTACTCTTTTTTGCACTCCCTGCATTGTAACGACTTGATCTTTGCCAAGATAACTCTGACTTTGTAAATTGATAGATAAAAAATCCTAATATTAATTTAAGTTATACTTAAATTCAAGGGACCACGAATTCAGTAAAAATTAATGTAATTATGTGCAATAACATACAAAAGATCGCTTCGATGCCAGAAGCGTTTTCCGAAAATTGTTGTGATCGTGAAATTTTATGAATTTTTTATAAATAAAAGACATATTAATGATGCAACAAAACGATAAAACGAAAATTGAAAAAACCAAGAAGTGTAAGAAAACGGAAAGCTTCTGCCATAATTGCGGTAATCATAGTAACTGCGATATCAGCAGGCATCGCGTATTTTTTCAACCAGCACAGGACGGAGGACAACACTGCCTCGTGGATAACTTCGGGGCCCTTTTCGCTTACCAACTCGACGTACAGGCTGGGTGAAAACGTGTTTATGGTTGTTACAGGCTTGAAGCCTACAGATGTTGGAGACATCCTGATTTATGATCCACATGGCGGGCTGTTTTCACACGTGCCATTCAATGGGACCATGAAGTCCGAATTCAATTACTTTTTCAAGCCCATCACGCTCAAGTCAGAGAAACTCTGCAGCGCCAAAGACATAGTTGGCAACTGGACCATAGTTTTCCAGGGAACCTCCTACAAGGCATTGCATTTTAGGGTACTAGATCAATGGATACCTGGCGGCCAAGCCGAACAAGACCTGCAGCCAGTTCCTCCCCCCTGTTGACCTATTTTCCCAGCTGGTGGTGGAAGCACACCCTCTCGCCCGTATGGCATGCAGGTCCCGAGGGCTCTACAAGGTAGATTATTGCGTCGGAATCACAGTCAACGAGGATCTCCTTTACCTTTTGCACGTTACCTGACTCTTCACCCTTCATCCACAACTTGTTCCTTGACCTGCTCCAAAACCAGGAGTTGCCGGTTTTCTGCGTCAGTTCAAGCGACTCCTTGTTTGTGTATGCAAGGGTCAGCACCTCCTTCGTGTTTGCGTCCTGAACTACTACAGGAACCAGCCCGTCTCCCTTGGCAAAATCTATGTCAGAAATCTTGATTTTCATCTTCCCTGCCCCTATATCCTTACTGGAACGCCGTTTTCTTTAAGGTATTCTTTCACCCGGTCGACCGAGTGCGTTTTGTAGTGGAATATGGAGGCAGCAAGCGCCGCATCCACGTTCGTCTGCAGGAATACATCCAGCATGTGCTTTGGTTTGCCGGCCCCCCCTGAAGCTATAACCGGGATGTTTACCGAATTGACGATCTCCTTTGTAAGCTGTATATCGTAGCCCTCCTTGGTCCCGTCCATGTCGATGCTTGTAAGCAGAATCTCGCCAGCACCGAGCCTTTCGACCTCTTTTGCCCACTGTATGGCATCAAGCCCAGTCGGAGTTTTTCCGCCGTATATGTATACCTCAAACCAGAACTTCTTAGAGTCCATGGTAAAGACGTGTTTGCCCTCTTTTACATCATAGTTGCGCTTAACATCCATGGCTATCACGACGCACTGCTTGCCAAAGATTTCCATAAGCTTTGTTATTATTTCCGGATTTTTTACCGCGCCCGTATTGATCGCCACCTTGTCGGCGCCGCTAAGAAGTATATCCCTTGCATCTTGGAGGGTCTTGACGCCGCCCCCCACGGTAAATGGTATGTCTATCACCTGGGCTACCTTCTTTACCAGGCTCTTAATGGTCTCCCTCTGCTGTTCTGATGCAGTAATATCGAGAAATACCAACTCATCCGCCCCTTCCCTGCTGTATTTTTCCGCGAGAAGAACTGGGTCTCCCGCATCTTTTATTGATTTAAAGTGCATGCCCTTGACAACCCTGCCGTTATCTACGTCAAGGCACGGTATTACTCGCTTGGTGAGGGTCATGCTATTTTTTTTACCTCCTCCACTGTAATCTTGCCGTCGTACAGCGCCTTGCCAAGGATCACCCCCCAGGCTCCCGCACACTTGACGTCTACCGTGTCCTGTAGCTTGGAAATTCCCCCGCTTGCAATTATTTTTGCCCCGCTTATGCCGCATGCCTTCTTAAGAGAATCAAGGTCCGGCCCCTTCAGGGTGCCGTCGCGGTCCACGCTTGTAATCAAAAATTCACCAAAGCCGAGTCCGACGTACTCCTTGACCCCTGCCATGAGGCCTATGCCGGTGTCTTCCCTCCACCCGCTCACCATTATCCTACCGCCCTGCTGGTCGGCCGAGATTACTATTCTGTTGCTTCCAAACTTTTCTGAAATTTTTTTCAGGGTTTCTCTGTTCTTGAATGCGATCGTGCCCAGTACCACCCTTGGGGCAAAACCCAGGACTCCCTCTACCATTTTTTCATCCCTAAGACCCCCTGCAACCTCCACAGGTATCGAGACCCCCTCAACCACCCTCCTTATCGTCTCCAAGTTGGAGCCAAGCCCCAACGCTGCGTCAAGGTCGACGACGTGCAGCATGTCCGCTCCGGCATCCTGCCACCGCTTCGCAGTACCGACGGGATCGTCGCTATACACGGTCTTGTTTCTCGGGTCTCCCCTCACCAACCGGACCACATTTCCTTCCATGATGTCTATTGCAGGGATGACCCTCACCTTCTGCACGCCCGCAAAAAGTTTTTGATCATCTCGGCGCCTACCTTGCCCGATTTCTCTGGGTGGAACTGCGTTCCAAAAAGCGTACCGTTCTCTATTACGGCCGGCACGTTTATCCCATAATCGGAATCAGCCTTCACGACGTCCTCATTCTTTGGTTTGGCCCTGTAAGAGTGGACAAAATATACCCACGATCCCTCCTTTACGCCTTCCAGAAGTACGCTTGGCTTTTTCATCCGCAGGTCATTCCATCCCATGTGGGGAATTTTGAACTTGTTTGGCAGCAGGACGACCTCTCCTTCCAGCACCCCAAGCCCGTGCAGTTTTCCCTCCTCGCTCCTCTCAAAGAACATCTCCATCCCAAGGCAGATCCCAAGCACTGGCAGTTGGTTTTTTGCAAGATCTTGGAAGGCTACCTTGGAGGTGCTGAGGCTTTTTATCGCAGGATCAAAGTTTCCAACACCTGGCAGCAGGAGCCCCGAATAGCCTTCCATCCTGTCCAGATTGGTTATTACATCAACCTCCGCGCTGTTCTTCTCAAGGGACGACTTTAGGCTGAATATGTTGCCTGCCCCATAGTCAAATATAGCGACCTTGACCATTCACATGACACCTTTTGTACTTGGCGGACCCTTCTGCCTCTTATCTGCACTTGCCGCAACCCGTAACGCCACTGCTAGGGCCTTTATTGCAGCCTCTATCTTGTGGTGATCATTATCTCCGTACTTTACAGATATGTGGACGCATACGTTCATGCTCTGGGCCAGAGATCTGAAGAAGTGCTCCAAATCCTCCCTTGATATGCCTTCCACCTTGTCCCTTTTCAGTCCCAATCCTATCATGTGATATTGCCGTTTTACCAGGTCGAGTGAGGCGTCCGCAAGGGCCTCGTCCATCGGAACCGACGAATAGCCAAACCTCGTTATTCCGGTCCTGCTCCCAAGCGATTCATCAACAGCGTTGCCCAGTGCAATCGCGGTATCTTCGACCAGATGGTGGTCGATTCCGTCCCTCGAGACCGCATTGAGCTTGAGGTCAAACATCGCGTGCTTTGCAAATGAGACGACCAAGTGGTCTAGAAATGGCAGGCCTGTTTTTGCATTGACCCGCCCGCTACCATCCAAGTTTATGTTTACTGATACCTCCGTCTCCTTGGTCTTTCTAACTAAATTTCCTATCCTGGATTTCATGAAATCACCTAGAGAGAAGTGCCTTATGCCCCGACTAGATTTAATGTCTTCGGAAGCAGGCCTACCGACTCCAGCACGATGTCAGCTCCCTCCCGCTCAAAGAAGGCAAGCTTTGATTGGTGGTCCTTGCTGGTACCATATATACCACAGAAGATGGCATTGGACCCTGACTGCCTTGCCTTTCGCGCCATCATCAGGTCCTCCATGGAGTCGCCAACATAGAGGGAGCAGGTTGCCCCCATTCCCCTGATGGCAGAAAGGAGGGGCACGGGATTGGGCTTGGCCATCTCGCGCGGCTCGTCCTCAAGGAATCTCGAGTGTTCAAGGTCGAACTCGTGGAACAGCTCCTTTAGAGAATAGCTTGCGGATACTGCACCCCTCCCAGAAACAATCGCAATTTTTGCGCCAAACCTTTGGTGCATTGCCTCCAAGAACTCCCTCGTTACAAGCACGAGGTCGTTTTCAATCAGCCCTTTTCCCCAAAAGTACTTTGGCGACTTTTTGTAGAGCTTCTCGTATAGTTCCTGCCCGTAGAAGAGCTCGTCAAATACCGAGGACAGAGGGCTCTCGAACCTCCTTGCAGGATATGACATCTTCTCCTTTATCCCCGAAAGATCAAGCGTCAGAGTCTCAAGATGCCTGTCAACCGATCTTATTCCAGTCTCATCGGCGTTTGATGCAAACTCGTTTACCATTTCTTGAAAAACTCCGCCCATCTTCTGTGAGGCTGCGGCTGCGATTATCAAGGCGTAGGTAACGTCTACCTCGTCGTTGAATCCTCCCGTTCTCTTGAAGCTGTCAATCATTTCCGTCGTAACAGGCTGGACCCTGAACCCCCCAAGTTTTTCCGTCACAAACTCCACAGTCCTTTTTATAGCAAGATCGTACGATCTTGAGACATCAATGAGCACCCCGTCGCAATCGAAAACTACCGAGTCCAGATCCCTCACCTCCCGGCTCCTTCCCATGTCCAGGTATATGCCCTCGGCCACCCTTTGGAGAGTCAATTCAAAAGATCACGTATGGCAGTCAGGAACTTGGAATTCATCTCCGGTGTGCCGACTGTAACCCTGAGGCAGCCGTCATGCGGTCCAACTTTACCTAAATTTTTTATTATGATTCCCTGCTCTATGAGTGCCTTGTGTATACGCCTGCTCGATCCGCCTGCAGCAAACAGCACAAAGTTTGCCTTGGAGTCGAACACCTTGAACACGCTCATCTCCCTGAGCTTCTCAGTTATCCGTCCCCGCTCCCTTTTTACGAGCCCGGCCACTTCCGCAAAATACTTTGATCTCTCGAGCGCGAGAATTCCGGCCTCTATTCCCAGGGTGTTAAGAGGATACGGATACTGGATAACCCGGGAGAATGCGTCTGCAAACTTCTTGTCAGCCACAAAGTAACCTACCCTGAGCCCCGCCATCCCAAATGACTTTGAGAGCGTCCGTAACACGATGAGGTTTTTCATCTCCTTTGTGGCTTCAATGATGCTATAATCTGCAAACTCGACATATGCCTCGTCAATTATCACCAGTCCCTCGAATGATTGGATGAGCCTTTCTAGCTGCTCTCGTGGGAACTGGAATCCTGTAGGATTGTTTGGAGAGTCAAGGTAGAGCATGTCCGCCTTCTTCGACTTGGAAGTAAAATCCTCAAAGTCCAGCTTCATCTCTCCGTCAAACCGTATCTTTGTCGTCGGTAGGGAGTACAGCTTGCACCTCTCTTCAAAAAAGCCAAAGGTGGGCTCGGATGTCAGGACCCGGGTCTCCTTTGATGCCAGATTTCCCAGTATGAGGTCGATTATCTGGTCGGATCCATTCCCAATTCCAACCATTTCCTCCGGCATTTTTATGTAGCTTGCAAGGGACCTGACGATTCTTTCGACTCCCCCCAGCGGGTATTCCCTTACATCGACGCTTTTTTTTACCTCGTCTATCAGATCCCCGAACAGGGAAGGATCCACCGCATAGTTTTCGTTTGAATCAAGTTTGATTGCGTTTGAGTGCCTGTCCGGCTTCTTGTAGCCGTCCAGTTTTGAAATTTTATCGACCTTTTTTTCAAACCAGGTTTCCTTCATATCCTGCTCCTCACCGCCTCGTAGTGGTTGGGAAGCCCCTCCGCATTGGCAAGCGCCTTCATGTACGGCGAGATCATCTCAAGGGAGCCCCTGGATGCCTCTATTGTAGTGTGAAGTTTGAGGAAATCCAACACTCCAAGGGATCCCCTCGTCCTACCAAACCCGCTTGTAGGCAGTACGTGGTTTGATCCAAGAAGATAGTCGCTTGCAGAGGAGGGCGTATTCGGACCCACAAGAACAAGTCCGGCTGATCTTATGCCTGCTGCAATCTTACGGGGATTCCTTGTAATTATCTCCAAGTGCTCCGGGGCAAGCCTGTTTGCAAGGTCGGACATTTGTGACTCTGTCTTGCATACCGCGATAAGCCCGTTTTTCCTGAAACTTTCCTTTACGATTTCGGACCTCTTTATGAGACCGGTCCTCTTCCTGATCGACTCAAGTACGCCCTCCTTTACCAGGTTCGAATTTGTGATGAGGCAGCACATGGTATCCCCGCTGTGCTCCGCCTGCGAGATGAGATCTACTGCCACAAGGTCAGGGTCTGCAGACGAATCAGCGATGATGGCAAGCTCCGTCGGCCCCGCAATCATATCAATCGCTACCACGTCGCTTAAGATGGATTTTGCAACCGTTACAAACACGCCCCCCGGTCCCACTATCTTGTCCACCCTTTTGACTGACTGCGTGCCATAAGCAAGGGCCGCTATAGCCTGCGCCCCTCCGATCTTGTAAAACTCATTGACGCCGCAGATATCTCCCGCCACCAAGGTGAGAGGGTCAACCTCCCCTTTCTCCCCTGCCGGCGACACCGCCACTATCCTTTTTACACCTGCAACCTTCGCTGGCACGACCGACATCACGACCGTGCTTGGATACCTAGCCCTCCCTCCCGGAATGTAGCATCCAACGCTGTCAAGGGGTGAAAATTTCTTCGTCATCCTTATGCCGTCAATTATGAGCGATGTATTCCCAAGCTGCCGCTTGATAAGATTCTCGCTTCTTTCTAGCCTTTTCTTTGCAAGCCTTATTGCTCCAACCTGTTCCTTTGAAACCTGTCTGTAGGCTGCTCTGATCTCGTCCGCGGCAACTTTGAATGATCCTACTCTTGCGTTGCCAAACTTTTTTTCATACTCCCGCAGGGCTGCATCCTTCCTCCTGCGAACGTCCGATATGATTGACGCGACCCTGCCCCTAAGTTTGTCATCAACCTTGGGTCTCAGAGATTCTATGACAGAATCTATGTCTTTGACGTTTATGGTTCTCATCAACTTTCCTCGTCACGCTTAATCTCCTCAAGTGCAAGAATCTGCTTGGGTTCGTGCACAACCAAGCCCTGGGCCACCTTCCGCAGTTGCGGTATCATCTTGTGAAATTCCGACTTTGGAATGACCGTGTTAATTCCATACCAGCCTTTCTCGCTTAACGGGCTGACTGTCGGGCGCTTAAGTGAGGGCAGCCCCTTAAGAAGCTTGGAAAGGTTTTCCTGTTTGACATTTAGGAAGAGGTGCAGGTGCTTCTTTCCTTCTACCGCCCCGTGCAGCATCGTTACGATATCGTAAATCTTTTCACGCTTTGACTTGTCCTTGAGGGATGCCTTGTTTGCAATTAGTACTGCGGTCGACTCCATAACGGTATCGATTATTTTTAGTTGGTTCTGTGTCAGAGTCGTACCTGTCTCGGTCACATCCATTATCGCGTCTACGTCCTCCGGGGGCTTTGCCTCGGTTGCCCCGAAGGACAGGAATATCTGAACATTCTTGTTTGAACCGAGTCTGAGCCACGGAGTTACGATAACCGGCTGTTTTGAGCCGTAAAGTTTCTTGTAGCTCTTACATTGTGTGATAAACCTTGCTGCAGTAGTAAGATATTCTGACGAAATCCTCAGGATTTTCTTCCTCCTTCCATAATCCATAATCATCTCGTCCAGTGATTTGTAGTGGTACGAATCTGGAATTGCTATCACGAGTTTTATCCTTCCGTATTCAAGGTCAAGGAGGATCTCAACGTCCGATTTTGTCTCCCCTACCCAGTCCCTTCCGGTTATTCCCACATCGTACAACCCGTCACTGACCAGATTGGGGATCTCCTGGGGCCTCAGCATCTTGACCAGAATTTCCGGGTCGTCGAGCATGACCCTGTAGGTCCGCTCCCTTCTGACCACCCTGGTCCAGGATTTTTCCAATATCTTGAAAGTCGCCTCCTCGATGCTCCCTTTTGGAACGGCGAATCTAACCTTGCCCAACGTAGCCCCTACCAAGCCTTTTGGATATATATCTAGTCGCTAGAGGTTCTGGAATATTTCCCTGGCCCTGCTGAGCGATACGTTGTTTTCCTCGACCATCCGTGCTACAACCTCATCTATCCTGTTTTTCGGCACCCCCGCGCTTGCAGCTATATTCTTTGCATGGAGTCTCATATGGCCCTTCTGTATCCCCTCGGAGGCCAGTGCCCTCATGGCGCTAAAGTTCTGGGCAAGTCCCACCGCCCCAATAACGCACCCAAGCTCCCTGGCTGACTTTACTCCGAGAATCTTGAGGCACACGCCTATCATAGGATGAACGCCAATTATGCCCCCAACCGTCCCTACGGGCATTGGTATCTCTATCTCACCCACCAAGTTGCCCTTCCTGTCTTTCCTCCACCGTGTAAGCGAGGTATACCTGCCATCCTTTGAAGCATAAGCGTGTGATGCGGCCTCCATTGCCCTCGTGTCTTGCCCAGTCGAGTTTGCAACTGCGATGATGCCGTTCATTATCCCCTTGTTATGGGTGACTGCACGATAGGGATCGTTTGCCGCAAACTGGTATGCATGTATGATGTCGTCCACTATTTTTTTGCCTCCCACCTCATCCTTGTCGAAGACTGCACTCCCCCTGACGAGCCTTTTTGTAGAGTAGTTCGAGAGGATTTTCAGGATCGTCCTGCCCCCCGTAATCTCCTCTATCAGCGGCGCCACCGCCTCACACATGGTGTTTGTTACGTTTGCCCCCATCGCATCCCCTGCATCTATAAGTAGTTCCACTATCAGCATGGGTGCAGACCTGGAGGTTATTTTCCTGCAGGTTACCTTCTTTGCGCCCTTGTTCATGGCTGACAGCGTTTTGCTTTTGGAGTTGGCAAGCTTGATTATCCGGGAGGATGCTTTGAGGACCTTCCGCACGGCTGTCCGCGTATCCACATCAACCACCTGGACTTGACCTATGCTGTAGGACTCGTCAGATTTCATGGTAAAACCGCCATGCTTTCTTGCCATCTTGGCAGCCTTGGACGAGGCAGCTATCACCGAGGACTCCTCAATCACCATCGGAATGAGATAGTCTTTCCCGTTAACCTTGAAGTTGGTGGCTATCCCAAGGGGGAAAGAGAATGTACCAATTACGTTCTCCACCATGCGGTCCGCCTCATCAAACGTTATCCCCCCGCTACCCTTGAGGACCTCAACATCCTCTTGGGAGAGGCCGGCAAGGGATCTCACCGTGTCGATCCTCTCTTCCCTGCTTTTTTCATAAAATTTCTTCTCGTTGTGCGCGCTCAATTTATCTTACAATCCTCAATAGCTTGTCATCGTGTGATGCGGGAAATCCCATCCCATCAGTATTCGAGGTGAGAACATACAGGTATCCGTCCGGCCCCTCGTCGACATCCCGGATCCTTCCCACCCCATCAAATATGATGTTTTGTCCTGTTATGGTACCGTTCTGCAATATCATCTTGTAGATACCGTGCCCAAGCAACGTGGCCATCAGGAGGCTGTTTTTCATGTCAAGTTTACCCTCCGCATAATAATCCAGCCCTGCCGGGCCGATGCTTGGATTAAAACAGTCAAGTGAGGCCCTATATTGCCTTGATCCGGCGCATTCCGTTGCAGGCCAGCCATAGTTCTGGCCAGGCTGTATGAGGTTTATCTCATCGTTCCGCGTGGGCCCATCCTCCGCCTCATACAACAGCCCCTTGCCGTCCCAGGTCAGTCCCTGGGGATCCCTCATCCCGTATGAGTAAACGGGGGAATTTGGAAATGGGTTGTCCCGTGGTATTGACCCGTCACCGTTTATCCTGAGGATTTTTCCTGCCAGTGAATTCAAATCCTGGGACGAGCTCTGGTTGGAGGCGTCCCCGGTGCCGACGTAAAGCTTGCCGTCTGGTCCGAACTTGATCACGCCGCCGTCATCAAACTCCGCCCCAGGTATTTTGTCCAGTATTACACTTGAGGCGGCCATCTTGTTGCCCTCCACGGTAATCCTCGACACCCGGTTCCAGAGGTGGTTTCCCTCCCCGTATGTATAATACACGTATATGAAGTGGTTTTTCCCGAAATCCGGGTCCACAGCAATCCCAAGAAGGCCCGCGTCCGTGACATCGGCGACCTTGAGATGAGCCACTGGTTCCTTGACAAGAGTTCCGTTGTCAACTGCCATCAGGTTCCCCCCCTTTTCCGTGAAGAATATCTTGTTGCCGCCAAAACCCATGGCCCACGGCTTCTGAAGGTCTTCAGCTACGACCTGAACCGCCTCCGTCCCAGCAGATCTGGCATTTGGTTTTGGAAATATGATCGGATGGGACGGCGAGGTAATAATGAGTATGGAGGCTGCCACTGCGGCAGCTATTGCTATGATCCTAGTTTTTTTGTTCACGGATTTTGGAACCTTGAAATCCTATTAATTATTTCTGAGCGGGATAAAGAGTATATATCACCCCGAAACCACTTTCCACTTAGCGGGGTGGGGAAGCCAGACTATCGGGGCTAGGTCATCCCGGCGGGCTCATAATCAATCCAGATGAGAAACCCGCAAGTCAGTAGTTCAAAAGGAGCTTAAAGTTCCGGAAAATCTACTCCCCGCTATCCTTGTTTCACACAACCTGCAAAACAGCAGCAAGAACCATCCTGTCCGCAATATCCTGAAAAAGTGACTTGGAGGTGCAAAGGCAACCTGAGCCTTATGGCCCAAAATCCTGGACATCAGAGGATACTGACGAAATAAGGGGCTCTGGCCGCGCGAGTTTACCTTGACTTTCCGCCCCTAGATTTCATCGAGATGGAGAACCATTTCTTCGAGTTATCAAATTCATTCCCCGTGTTGAATTTAGAGACTCTCTGAAGCGGCCTCGTCAGATGCCTGTGGGCGGACGGAACGGGCAGATAAAGACCCTTTACCAAGCTCCTCGGAACTTCCTCCAAAACTTTGCTCTGTGAAACCTGGCCGCACCTTTCGCACCTGAAGCCCTGCCCCCTTCCCTTCGATTTCATGCGTCTTGCACACCGCGTGCACATGGGATTTACTACTTCCATCCTTCTTGCCGCCTTTATGACATCGATGAACTCGATGTTTAACGTTCTGCCGTATCTTTTTGAGGCTCTCCTTATCCCTCCGCCTAATTTGACAGTGTCCCCCCTGATCAAGCCGGCCGCGATCTTCGCAAGCCCGGTCGGCTTGTACACTGCACAGCCGATGCTCTTGCCGGATTTTGTTATTGTAAACATCACATGTCCTCCAACCACTGTCCTAGGCGCGGTAGCAACCTTGCCCAGTACAAAGCCCGACGAGTAGGGCCTCATGTTTTCAAGGTCAAGCTCCGACCGGAGATGGTCTCCAGTGCCCTGATTTGAGCGGAAGACCATATAGCCTGATAACTTTTCGTCCGATTTGACAAGCGATGCCCCCTTTACGACCGAATCGACGTCCTCACCCCGTACCCCAAAAAATACCGGGTCTGGGCCATGAGGCGCAATTAGGACCCTGCCCTTGATGTCGTCATAGCTGTTAAACGTCTTAGGGGCGGTGATCTCCTGCATCTTCCTGACGCTCTCCTTGGATATAATTCTCTTTTTACCAAAATTTGATCTGTGCCTGTACGAGATCAGCTCATAGGTGTGATCGTCAAAACCGTAACCCAAAGCACCTATGGCCCCCACCAGTCCCTGTCCGTTTCCCATGTGGAACGTTTCTATCCTGTTTTTTTCTGCAAATTTCCTTGCCGTACTCCGGCTGACAAGTGTGCTCAGAGCCATCCTGCCAAACTCCGAAAAATGGGCCGGGATCTCGTCGCTCTCGTAGAATGCAAGGCCGGGATTTGCACCCTCGTCCGTGGCGGAATACCTTTTCACAAATTCAATGATTTTCCCCTTGACCGCGGCCGGATTCACCGTCCGTATTTTTATTGCCACTGCCCCATTTCCCCGAGTCTTCCAAGGTATGTTGGGATTGAACCTTATCAGGTATGGGTAGTCCATAAATTCCACATTCCTCCCGCGCAGATGTTGGACAATCTTGTAGGCAAGGAAGGTTGTGCACATTCCCTTTGTGGAATCGGTATCGTCAAAACCTATGTGTAAAACCCTTTCTCTCATTCTATTACCGTCATTGTAAGGGTGGACCGCACATTTTTGAGTTGCCGTATCCTGCTCGATATGGTCTTTTTCAGAGTTTCATTATCAGGAGCCTCTATCTTTACCACCAGATCATATGCACCGTAAAGAACGTAAACATACTTGACATTCTCGATTGCCTTTACCTCGCTTAGCAGCTCGTTTTCTCTTCCAAGCTCCGCGTTTAGCAGCACGAAAGCTATTGGCATCATCTGGTTTTGAATCGCTGTGATATTAAATATTGTGCGGCGTCCGTTTGGTTTAAATTAAAAAACTAATCCCAGATATCGTTTGATAGTAATTGATGAAAAAACAATATTTGGCGAGATTGAGAAAAAAAGGCCAGTTTCCGTAGCACTGAACGGTCCTGACGGAATCCTCCCAAAGATACAGGAGACCGCATCAAGAATAATGGAAATTTACGGAATCCCCGCATACGTGCTTGCCGACAGCTGCTTTGGTACCTGCGACATGAACACAAATGGTGCAAAGGTGCTCGGTGCCGAGATACTCTTCCACATAGGACATTCCATAAATTCCACAAGCTTTGGGGACAACATAGTCCTGGTGGATGCCTTTGACAACGTCTCATTTGACGGAATTGCAAGAAGGTGTGCGGAGGAGTTCAGGGGGAAAACCGTCTCCCTTGTGACGGACAGCCAGCATCTTCACGAGGTTGAAAAGGTCAGAGGCATACTGGAGGAGGGAGGCGTCGAGGTGCTGGTGGGCAGGGGAAAAGGCCAGCTAAACGACGGCCAGGTCTTTGGTTGCGAGTTCTATCCCGCAATGGAGACGGCCGGGCTTGCAGACGCCAACGTCTTCCTTGGCCAGAGCAATTTTCACGCAGCGGGAGTTGCTCTGTCTACAAACAGGCCGACGTACGTCCTTGACCCGTACTTCAACGAGATAAGGGAGGTGACAGAGTTTGCCCAGACCCTCCAGAAAAAATCCATCCTTGCAGTCTACAAGGCTGCCGAGTGCGAATCGTTTGGGGTCATAGTAGGACTGAAGGAGGGCCAGTTCTCAAAGACAGCGGCGCTCAGGTTCAAGAAGGAATTGGAGGACCTTGGCAAGAAAGTTCAGCTTTTTGCCCTCACCGAAATTACCGACGACAAGCTCCGGAACCTTAAGGGAATAGATGCTTTCATCCAGGTGGCCTGCCCCAGAATATCAACCGACAACCACTTCCACAAGCCCGTCCTTTCAACCCCGCAGGCAAAGGCTCTGGTCAGGCTGCTAAGGAAGGAAAGCGTCGAGAATGTTTTTCAGATCCCGCATTGGTTGTGACGGGCGACAGCATGAAGCCTCATAAACAATTATAATCTTGAGTACCTCAGGTCACGTGTTGTCAAGCAAAGAGACCCTGCCGGGAGACAAGATAGCCATCATAGAGGAGTTCGAGACGGGCCAGAACACCTTTGACGACGGGCAGTCCATCAGATCCCTCGTGGTTGGCCTGTCCGAGTTTGACAAGACAAACAGGATTGCAAACATAAAGGAAATTAAAAGGCCCTCCGTTCCGAAGACAGGCAACTCCGTGATAGGGATAGTCTCGGCATTGATGAACAACATGTTTGCGATAAGTGTCCTCTATATAGACGGCAAGCCCACACATTCGGGCCTCGAGGTCATCTGTCAGGCAAGGGGAGCAAAGAAAAGAATCCTTGTCAGGGTGGGGGATGTCGTGGCCGCAAAGGTAATCAACCTGCTAAACGGGGTGATACACGCAATCATCAGCGAGCCGGAGCTTGGCGTCTTGTTCACCAAATGCAACAAGTGCGCCGGGAAGGTCATATCCATGGGGAGCAGCGTGAAATGCGCGGATTGCGGATATATCGAAGAAAGGAAGATTTCCTCCAAATTCGGTAACAGCGATTTTATAAAATTAGGTTCCAATTAACAACATGCTAAAAGTGGCATTCCAAGGAGAACGCGGGGCCTACAGCGAGGCTGCCGCCCTTTCCTACTTCAAGGAAGGCGTAGAAACCGTCCCTTTTCCCACATTCCACGAGGTTTTGGAATCGACAGAAAGCGGGAAGACCGACTTTGCCGTACTGCCAGTCGAGAACTCTCTTGAAGGCAGCGTCGGGGAGAGCTACGACCTTCTCCTTACCACGAATCTCAACGTTACGGCCGAGATATACCACAGGATTAGGCACTGCCTGATAGGTTTTGACGGATTGGGAAAAATCGATACGGTTTATTCACACCCCCAGGCCCTAGGCCAGTGCAGAAACTTCATCCAGACCCACCATCTCAAGGCGGTACCGACCTATGATACGGCAGGAAGCGTCAGGATGCTCCTTGAGCTGAAGAAGGACAACGTGGCCTGCATTGCAAGCAGGAGGGCTGCCGAAATATACAATGTCCCCGTAATCATGGAGGGAATAGAGGACAATGTAAACAACTTCACGAGGTTCCTAGTACTCTCAAAAGGCAGGGCGTTTGCCACCTCTCGGGACAAGACCTCCATGATCTTTTCCATCAAGCACGTACCCGGCGCCCTCTATAATGTGCTTGACAAGTTCCACGCCAATAGGATAAATCTCACCAAGATAGAGTCCAGGCCGACAAAGACAACGCCGTGGGAATACAACTTTTACGTAGATCTTGAGGGAAACCAGGGCGACAAAAATATCAAGGATGCCCTGGACATGATAAAGCCTAACACGATCTTCCTCAAGATTCTTGGCTCCTACCCGAGGGCTGAGATTGGCTAAAAACCTCGCGGCTTCCTTATGGAAAAGGCGGCGCTAAATCCTATTATCAGAATCCCGGAGGAGATGACAATTATGTGCTGGGCAAAAATCATGTCATTCTGGACGGCTTCAAGCTTTGCCGTCACGTGCAGCGTAGAATTTCCGGTGTTCGTTATGTTGATGAAATGCTCGCCGTCAGAAAGGCTGACCCAATCAAAAGAGACCCTTTTTTGAAAATCCTTGTCCACCTGCAACCCGTGGGACGGCGTTTTCAGGAGAACGTGGAACGAACTGCCGGTCACATTAAGAGCCTCATGAAAATGCTGCTGCGCCTCGAACTGGAACACGTCGCTCTTGCCGGCACCCACAGTATCATTTACCAAGTTGACGTTTGACAGCAGGGACTGTACCAGAAAAAAAGACCCGAGGCCTATCACCAGTGCGCCTATACCAATGCCAACCGCGGTCTTTTTTGTAAGCACTAACCCGAGCTAGATAAAGACCATATTTAAAAGTGAATCACATGAGCTCGACATCGTGGGGCTGGCTTTCGGCATATCCTGCGGTCGACATCTTGATGAATTCCGCGTTCTGCTGCATTTGTGATATAGTGTCAGCACCGCAATAGCTGAGGCCCGAGCGTATTCCTCCCGTAAGCTGCTTTACAATGTCGACCACGGATCCCTTGTATGGCACCATCGCCTCCACCCCTTCAGCCACATAGTCGTTTAGGTCTTCGCTCATCTCTACCGACCCCGTTTCCTTTGACTTCCTTCCGAGGGCAGCATAAAATGATGCCATGCCCCTGTAGATCTTGAACCTTTTGCCGTTTTTCATCACAAACGAGCCTGGGCTCTCGTCCGTTCCGCCAAGCAGGCTTCCCACCATTACCGTTGATGCCCCCGCTGCAAGTGCCTTTGTTGCGTCACCCGAGTTCCTGACACCGCCGTCAGAAATTACAGGGACACCGTGCTTCTTGCCCACCTCCGCACAGTCCATTACGGCCGTAAGTTGTGGCACCCCCGAGCCCGTAATCACCCTTGTTATGCAAATAGAGCCGGAGCCCACGCCCACCTTGACCGCATCCACTCCCGCCTTTATCAGGTCCTCCGCCCCCTGCGCGGTTGCTACATTTCCCGCAATCAGGTCGCAGTTGGGAAAGGCCTTTTTTATCAATCTCACCGTATTAATCGCATTATCGCTGTGTCCGTGCGCAATGTCGACCACGATCACATCAGCGCCTCCCTCAAGCAGTGCTTCGGCCCTCTCCATAAAATCCCCCTTTACGCCTACTGCCGCTCCTACCAGCGGCCTTCCCTTCTTGTCCTTTGAGGCGTGCGGAAAGTTGCCTGCATTTATGATGTCCTTGCTTGTTATCAGGCCCTTTACGTTACCCCGTTCATCCAGAAGAGGAAGTTTTTCGATGCAGTTCTTGCGTATCAGATCGCGCGCTTCCTGTATGCTCACACCCGCCCTGGCGGTGATAACGTCGCTTGTCATTACCTCGCTTACCAGTTTCTTCTCGTCCGAGGATTCCAGCATAACGATGTCCCGCCTCGTAAGTATCCCCACCAGCTTGCCCGAGGGATCGGTGACCAAAAGGCCCGAGACTCCCTTCTCCCTCATGCTTTCCGTTGCCTCGCGGATTGTCTGCGTCGGATTTATGGTATACGGATTTTCAATAATGACACTTCCCGATCGCTTTACCTTGAGGACCTCATTGACCTGTTCGGCTATCGTGAGGAATCTGTGAATGATGCCAATCCCGCCCTCCCGTGCCATGGCTACTGCCATCGCAGACTCTGTGACGGTGTCCATATTTGCACTGATGATTGGAATGTTAAGCGATATGTTTCGCGTGAGTTTTGTTTGAAGATTAGTTTGGGATCGCGTAACTATGCTTGAGCGTTTGGGAACAAGGAGTACGTCGTCGAAAGTTAGCCCTTCCCTGATATCCAATGAAACCTTCTTGATTAGATCCGGATTCTGTTATAAGCCTTTCCTGAATTTTCCCAGCTGTTGCGCTACTTGTACGGCGTCACTGGTTTCCCGGACATTATGAGTCCTGATAATGTCGGCACCGTTTAGTACTGCTATTGTTTCTGCCGCGAGTGAACCGGCAAGTCTTTTCTCTGGATCGCTTTGGTTCAGGATTCTTCCGATGAACGACTTTCTCGAAATAGAGACAAGGAGAGGACGCCCCAGGCTGATCGATTTTAGATTTTTTATAGTGGTGATATCCCTGCTGCACCAGTCCGAATAAATTTTGGTGTAAAAGACTCCGCTGGCTTCCTTCCTGAAGAATCCTATCGCAGGATCTACGGTGATCCGGTTTTTGTGGATTCCGGCCCTGATTGCCATTCCTATGCTCCTGTGCAGGAATTTTTTTGTTTCTCCCGCTCCTCCGGATCGTGCACCGCTGCCATACGCGCACAATATTACGGAAGGCCGGTACTCTTTCAGCAGATCACTCATGGACTCGTCATGCTGAAGGCCAGTGATGTCGTTTAGGATTTCCACGCCTAGGTCAAAGGCTGCCCTTGCGGCAGCCGGGCGGCAGGTGTCTATTGAGATTGGCAGGCTGCATGCCTTCCGGACTGCCCGGATAGCCTCGGTAATCCTCTCAATCTCGGTCTTCTCAGGCACAAGCGTCCTCAAATAAGGCGCGGTGGACATGCCTCCGACGTCGATAAAATCAGCACCATCCTCCTCCATCTTTTTTGCAATCCTAGAGATCTCCCTCTGGGAGGTATGGACGGATTTTTTATAAAATGACTCCGGACTTGCGTTTATTATGCCCATGATTCTGACGGGGCTGGACCCGCCCACTGATACGCTTCCCAATCTATCCATATGATTTATGATTGGCACCATCCACATTTAGATTTGCATGAGAGTACGGGGATGGGACAAGAAATACGGCGAAATCCTCAGGGAGTTTGGATACAGGAGAAAAGACGACCTTGCTGCAGCAAGGTTCCTCAACTCTCTCCTCAGGGAAAAAATGCCCCTTTCGGGGCTGGAACAAAAAATAGCGGGGAAAACAGTCTTCATCATAGGCGCCGGACCTTCACTTGCCGCGGCGATTCCCTCGATTAAGAGATTCGGGCGGATCACAAAGATCGCGGCAGACGGGGCCACCAAGGCCCTGCTTGAGGCCGGAATCAGGCCCGATGTCGTTGTAACTGACCTTGACGGTAATTTGGAATCCCTCAGGCAGGCCTCCGAGCGAAATTCCATAATGGTTGTACATTCCCATGGTGACAATATTGGGATCCTGCCAATCGCGTCACTCTTTAAGAACTGCGTCGGCACCACAGAAGGGATGCCCTTCGGAAAGGTGCGAAACTTCGGCGGGTTTACTGACGGGGACAGATGCGTCTTTCTGGCGGCGTACTTCAAGGCAAAAAAGATAGTGCTGTTCGGAATGGATTTCGGCAAGAAGGTCGGGTTCTATTCAAAGGAGGGCAGGCACGACAGGGGGGTCAAGTTGGAAAAACTTGCAAAGGCAAAGACACTGCTGGAATGGCTGGCGGCCGGATGGGACGGGGAGATGTATACGACCTCAGGACGCCTAAAGGGATTCAAACGCATAGGTTTCATTGACCTGTATGAGACGGTCAAGAATTAGGTCTCGTTTGAATATTTATTATCCGTTCATAATTAGGACAAACATGGAATCCCATTCGGAGGACGAAATTCGCGAGATACTGGATTTGCGAGAATGGGTATCAGAAGAGATAGAGAAGCGCAGGAAAGAGATTGAAAAACTCACGCAAAATCTGAGGATATTGGATTCCATGGTAAAACAGTCGAGCTTTAGCAGGGCGTCACATCTTGTATCATCTGCCGCTCCGAAAAAAATCCCCGAGCCTGCAGTGCAGGAGACTGCAAGCGTAATTCCCATGAGGGCTCCCGACAATCAGGTAATAGCAAACGCCCACGTGACACCGGACGAGCTCGTCATCATACCTGCGGAAGAGGTCTCACTTGATGTCGACGTCCAGCCCTTCAAGTCATTTTTCCTTGGTAGAATAATAGGCGGCATGGAAAGCCAGGACAACACCGAAATAAAGAGCGGCAGGCTGTCCCAGAACACAGCCATTAGCTGCATGGTCAACAGGGAGGGGAACAGGATAAGGGAGATCCTCATCAAGAATTACAGACAGAAGGATAGGGTTAACGAGATAATCAATACTGCCACGTGGTCATTCTCGCGGATGATAGAAAACTCGAGAAAGTGAACAGATGGACAAAATAATAGTTCTAGATTTCGGCTCCCAGTACAGCCATCTTATCTGCAGGAGGATAAGGGAATTCTCGGTCTATGCGGAGCTTGTACCATTTGACATATCATTGGAGGAGCTCAAAAGGCTCAACCCGAAGGGAATTGTCTTTAGCGGCGGGCCTGCAAGCGTGTACAACAAGGATTCCCCCCAGCCCTCTTCCAAGATCTTTGAGATGGGCCTGCCGGTCCTTGGAATCTGCTATGGCCACCAGATAATAGTAAATAATTTTGGGGGAAAGGTAAAGAGGGCAAACAAGGAGTATGGCTCATCAACCCTCACCATAGACAACGGCTCCGACCTGCTTGCAGGCATGGGCAAGTCTACAAGGGCATGGATGTCCCACGGCGATGCGGCCGAAAGCCTCCCCGCTGGTTTCGAGGTGATAGGGCATACCGAAAGCTCCTTTGCAGCGGCAATTGCCAACAGGCAGAAGCTTATTTACGGCATCCAGTTTCACCCGGAGGTTGTCCACACAGAACAGGGCATTCAAGTACTCAAGAACTTTGTCCTCAACATATGCAAGGCCAAGCAGGACTGGACACTTGAGAACTTTGTCGATAGCACGGTAGATGAGATCTCAAAAATTGAAGGAAACGTCCTTTGCGGCATAAGCGGCGGGGTTGATTCCACAGTCGCAGCCGTCCTGATACAAAAGGCAATCGGCAGGAGGTTAAAGTGCGTCTTCGTAGACAACGGGCTCTTGCGGGCAGGAGAGGAGGCTGAGGTAAAGGAGATCTTCGAGAAAAATTTCGGGATAGACTTTGTCGCAATCAACGCAGGGGAAAGGTTCCTATCAAGATTGACGGGGGTGGTAGATCCGGAGCAAAAACGAAAGATAGTAGGAGAGGAATTCGTCAAGGTATTCACAGAGTTTGCGGAGGCAAGCGGACCATTCAGGTGGCTGGCCCAGGGGACGCTCTACCCGGATGTTATAGAAAGCGGCATCTCAAAAGGCCCGGCGGCAGTCATCAAGACCCACCACAACGTGGGAGGACTACCTTCCTGGCTCAACCTCCAGGTACTGGAGCCGCTGAGATTCCTCTACAAGGACGAGGTAAGAAGGGTTGGGAAGATCCTTGGCGTACCTGACAAGATTTTGTTCCGCCACCCGTTTCCAGGTCCCGGTCTTGCAGTCAGGATAATGGGAGATGTGACGAGGGAAAAATTGCAGATATGCAGGCAGGCAAGCAGGATAGTGGAGGAGGAGCTCCAAGATGCAGGCCTCTATGACAAGGTGTGGCAGGCCTTTGCAACCGTAGGCGATGACAGGGCGGTGGGCGTGGTGGGGGACGAGAGGAAATATGGGCACGTGGCCCTTGTCCGCATAGTGGATTCGATTGATGCTATGACGGCTGACTGGACAAGGCTGCCTAACGACGTACTTGAAAGGATTAGCAACAGGATAACAAACGAGGTGGAGGATGTTGCGTGGGTGGGCTATGTGATATCCAGCAAGCCGCCCGCGACAATTGAACCGCAGTAAAAATAAAATGCCCCCGCTTTTTTCGTGAAAACCTGACGTTTGTCGTAATCTTTTTGGTTCAGTAAAAGATCAAAGTAGTCATTGAGAAAGGAATTTTGGCTATTGATGATACTAGTTTTGGGAATCATGTTATTTGTGATTCCGTTGCAAGCTAGTGCACAACAATCAAAAGTTCCAACTTTCCCAAACTCTCCAATCTTATCAGATTCAGAGAAACAAGCAGTAATTAATGCCGCTCTAAGCGTACCCGGTTTGAAAGCATGGTCAAATCAATGGCAATATGGCTGGATGGATTTTTCAGGCACAACAACATCTGGATGGCAGTATGCAATTGTACATCTTCGCCTGCCTGTAAATGCATCTGCTCCGCTTAGCTGTGTTTTTCCATCCGGTGCCGCAATAATGGTAGACCTTTCAACATACCAAGTAGTAAAGGCAGATTATCCAACCCTTCAAAATTTTAATTGTAACATGTTGTGTACTGGAGGCCCGGGGATGACATGTCCAACTTACAATACAATAATAAAAAATACAACGGCATATGACATTTACATAGCCAATTATGGTTCTAATTCAACCGTTCCAGAATTCCCATTTGTGTTATCGCTGTTAACGATTTTGATTGGGGTTGCAGTGTTGATTTCTAGAAAAGATTCATCGATATCGAATTAATTTCATCGATCTAAAGTTTTACGAGAAGCGTCAGATTTTCACGAGTAAATGAGGAATGTTCTATTTTTATTGAACCGCAGTAAAAATAGAATCCACCCACTTTGTGCGTGGGAATATGCTAGTTGTCGTAAAACTTTAGAACGCTATATCAATGAATCACCCAATGAAGAATATTGTCTTTTTGATAACTTTGATTTAAGTAGCTTTATTGGCGTGATGAGAAAAAAGGTGTAGAATCTAAAATTCTATTTTTTTGATTCTTTGGCTTCTGCGTTTATGTCATCAGAAGCTTTTTTGTTACAAGAGCAAGACATTATCTTTGCAATTATTTCTTTTAACATGTCTACGCAACCTTTCATGCACATATAAGTGAAGGATTTCCGGAATTAACGGCATAATGGTGTAGTGACATATGCACAGATTTACTACAATAAACGATTTTTAGCTTAGAATATGAGTGATTTCGCACGGTTTCACGAGATTCTTCTTCTAACCATGTTATCTTTGTAACTTACAACACAAAATACTTGCTACATACGTCATGTTTCTAGGCACAATTCTGGGCATTCTATTTTAATAGAACCGAAGTAAGAATATCAGCCCCCGTTTTAGGCTTGAAAACATTTCAGTGGTCGCAATCCTTTAGATCAAAATACAGCATGCATAACCATGAAACTTGGAGGTTTCTGCCTTCTTACGATTTTGCCATCTTCGTTTTGTAGATCCTTGTAATGGCAAAGTAAACAGCCAATCCTATTGACCCCCACAACAACGAGGCAAGCTTTGCAGTGTTACTGAGGTAGTAAATTAACACAACACAGGATACCAGTCCTAGGATGGGAAGAACAGGATAAAGAGGTACCTTGAAAGGCCTGTCTGCCATTGGTTCCTTTTTCCTTAGTTTCATGAGAGACATGTGTACAAAGATGTAAGTCAATAAACTTCCAAAGTTGTAAATGGAGGCAATCTCGCCAATGTTTTTGAAAAAAATCCCCGCAAGAACAGCAATGGCAGTTCCGCCGATTAGGATTGAAACATAAGGGGTTCCAAACCTCCTGCTGATAAGATCTAGTTGCCTGGGTAAAACTTTGTCTCTACCCATGACAAAACTCGCTCTTGTACCGCCAATTATGGAACTTAGGACGACCGATCCGGTAGCCACAACCGCAGAAAAGGATATGATGTCTAGGAAAATCCTATTGCTAGAAATGCTGGAGGCTAGCACTGATAACGGTGACGGGTTGTTTCCAATGGTCTTCCAGTCCAGTATCCCAACTAATATTACAGCAATGGCAATGTAAAGTATGAAGCTTACAAAAAAAGCTAGAAGCAGGGCCTTTGGTATTGTTTTTTGCGGATTTTTTGTTTCTTCTGACATCATGGAAACAGTATTGAATCCCAAAAAAGCGAAGAAGATTATGGCCGCACCATTGAGCGTACCTCCAAAACCGTTTGGGAAAAATGGATGAAAGTGGGTCATTCCCAAGTGCGTTGAAATATAGAATCCTCCAAGCATTATCAACAAAACCAACGCAAAAATTTTGATGAACACCATTATCATTGTAGTATGAGTTGCCTCTTTCACACCAATCAGGTTCAACGCCGTCAAGACCACGGGAAGCCCTATTGCAGAAAGAATCATCGCGGTACCTCCGTTCAATCCCAAAAGCTCGGTGAAATACGCTGCAAAACCAATTGATACTGCGGCAGCACCCACGATGTAATCAAAGTAATTAAACCAGCCGACCACAAAGCTCCAAAACCTCCCAAATGCTCTTTTTGTAAATGCGTAGGATGCGCCTGTTTCGTGAACAAAAGAAGAGAGTTCTGCATAAGAGAGAGCCGCCAATAAAGCAATGGTTCCAGCAATAAGAAATGAAAATATGACAGATGGTCCTGCTAACCCTGCCGCCACGCCACTTATGACGAAAATCCCTGCACCTATTATGTTGGCAATTCCAAGCGATGTCACACCCAAGAGGCCCAGATTTCTCTTTAGCTGAGGAGGGGATTCCGTCATTGGTACTTGGTCACTTCTTAACCGTATGGCGAGGGTAAATCACTATGAGAATGTGGTGGCGTTGCGATCTGTTTGATTGCAAGCTTTTCAGACAAAATAGATATCACAAAGATCGCAGCATTGCGAACCATTTTTAGCGATTCCATAAAACATGTCCTTGTCAAATCTTGGATGTAAAGCTCCTTGACAATAACCACATCGGAAAAATTGGCTGAAATATTGTAGTCCACCCCCAGCCTGATTAGATCTCTTTTTAGTTCCTCAAGAATCTTTATTTTTTCTTCCTCAGTAAGCGCCATAAATGCCTGCTGAACTGGCAAAGAGTTGCGAAGCTTGGTGCCAAAAACAATTATGGATTTGTTAGTTAGTTTTGATATGTCAAGTTCCAAGCCTAATCCAAACGCATTCGAAAGCAGTAAATGAAAATCGGTATACTTGGGGGTAACCTCAGACACCGTTATCTCGTCTTCTGTCAACCAGATCTTGATGTCGCTTTTTAGTTTCTCGATTTGTTCCATGACTTCATAAGTATTATACTAAATAAAAGGAATGGGAAATTATCATGCCTGATTTTTAGTTATCATAACTGAATTCATTTTCCTGTGAAAAAGTTGAGAAATGCGCATCAGCTTGTCGCACAGTGACAATAAACAAGGCCCACAGACCTGATATATCACTAATAACCAAAGTTCCTTTCTCAATGACTATGATCTTTTCCTAGACCAAAGGGTTTACGAGAAACGTCAGATTTTTTCGAGTAATCGAAGGGGGACTATTTTTATAGAACCGCGGGAAAAATAACTCCCCCGTTTCAGGCTTGAAAACATTTCAGTGGTCGCAATCCTTTAGAAAGTCTGATTAGAAAAAATTAATGAAGAGATTCCGTTTCTTGTTATCCTCATAGTTATTGCAATAGTTTCGTTGTTTTGTACCAATGTTTTCGTGTCTATCCCCAAGGCCTACGAATAGGAACTTCCAAGCAAACCCATCGAATATGAGCCTTATATGAGGGAAGCAATGTCCCAATACTGACTGATATCGATCATGTTGCGTTGCCTAATCTGCGGAAATGACAAGACTGCATACTGTTCCAGATGCAGGACAGAGGTCTGCCAAAAATGCCACAAGCCCACAAATCAGGTGTATTGCGAACTCTGCCTTGAGAAGCTGCCAAACCACAAAACAGGCTGTTACAACGGCATCCGATCTTCCTACTTGAAGTTCGGACGTCTGCCCATTACCTATCATGATCTCGGACACGAGACCTAGGAATGCATTGCTTAAAGATCAATGTTTTGGAATAATTTTCTGTTCTCATCCATTTTCCAAAACGAGCAAAAACAGACTTTGATTGCCAACATGATCGGAAATCAACCCCCCGAAATGAACAAATTAATCCAAACGTTTTTGAGGTTTGACTGAGTGATGCCCTCCAATGCCAAGTCATTGGCTTCCACTCGTTTTAGCTCAAGCCATTTTCCTTTCCATCCTCTTTTCACATGCATCATTTGCAATCCAGGGAGGCCAGATTATCCCGCATAACCAGACAGCTGCCATTGAGCCTCCCCTGAAACAAATGGAAGTTTACGGCGTATCCATCAATAACATTACCTGCTCGCCGGGCCTGGTACTGATGACGAGCGCGTTCGACGGGTCCCCCGCCTGTGTCACCCCTGCAACTGCGCAAAAACTTGTCGAACGAGGCTGGGGGGCAATAGTACCAAGAAAAAATCTATCCACGTTTGTCTCCTCTGCCAACTATACGGTAGGCCAAAAGGTGGGAGTTTTTACAATATTCATGATAAACCAAGATAATGTAACAGGCTACTACAACAATCCCTACCCCTTGGCCCGTCCAGGTCCAGGGGTGCTCACAACCATGCATGTCAACGACATCCTCAATCCCACATGCGACGGATCCGCGCCACTTGTAATTACCGCAATCAATTATCCCGACTCCATTACAGTGTCCAAGGGAATATCAGGAGGGGTCCCCGTAGGCGGATGCCCCATATGCCTCTCCGCTGCATCCGTGATAGATACGCCAGCGGGCGGAACCAGCATCAAGTTGGTAAAGGACGGCATGACCGTCTGGTCTATAAATCAAAATGGCGCCATAGTAAGGGCAGAAGTGATAAAGACCGGACGTGTCTTTGTCGGCTACACGCACAAGGTAATAGACCTCCGGCTTGCGGACGGCAGGGAGCTTTTTGCATCAGCCAGCCACCCCACATATGATGGCAGGGAGATCAAAGACCTCAAGGTTGGTGATAGATACGACGGTTCAACTGTGGTTTCCGCAGACCTTGTCCCCTACAACTTTACACATACCTATGACCTACTTCCCAACACCGCCACCGGAGATTACTTTGCAGACGGAATTCTGGTTGGAAGCACGCTGAAGTGACCTTTGACCGGACATGGCGGTGGTCTTCCTGCCGTAATGTGATAAAGATTAGTCCAGATCAACAGTCTAAAGAACCATAACTGCCGCGCTCGCAAGACATCCCAAAAGGTAGAAAAGCCAGTCCACAAGGCCATCGCGGTAGGTGCCCCCTTCAACCCAGACATCAAACGTGGCCTCCTTCACGCCTGCAACGGCCAGAATAAAAATGGCCCCCGCGTACCATTGGAGATGCAAAGCCTCCGCGCCCAATACGAACGAAGATCCCACGAAGAAGTGCAACATCTGCGATATAACGAATGAGGAAGGATGCCACTTTCTAGACAAGGATCAGGTACATTGCGGGCCCACATATAGTTTGAACTAAATCTAGAATGCTGTCATGGTATTTTTTTCCATAACATTCTTACTGTCTCCTGCAGTGAGCGAGGCTTAAAAATACCGGTTCCCTATTTCAGTCCTGTACAAAAAAACCTTCTCCTACGCAAAGATTGGAATCCTCTCCGCCATTCTGATATTGACGCAAGTAATACCATTTTTCCAAGTCAACCCCGCCTATGCGGAAACACACTGGGATCACAAGGGCAAGATAAAGCCAGAACACAAGGTGAATGTCAGGGAACTTTCCCATGCATCCAAAAAAGTAAAAGAAATGAGTATCCCGCTATACAGGATCCATGAAAAACTGAAAGGCAAGCACCTACCCCATGGCATGCCACAGGTACTGGCGGAGGTAACAACAGGCAAGAGTCTCTCTTCCGGTCCAAGTATTAATGGAATTGGATATGACAGTGTAACCCCGCCAGATGTTCAGATAGCTGCAGGACCATCAAATATCATGGAGATGGTAAATCTGGAGGGAGAGACATGGACTACAGGCGGGACGCCGCAGGGGGAACCCTTTGACCTAGCCTCATTTTTTGGAACGGGCACTGATTTCATCTCAGATCCCAAGGTCATGTATGACACCAACAGCGGCAGATGGATTGCATCCATTACGGATGCATCCGCAAGCTCCGTAGTACTGGCCGTTTCTGATTCCAGCGATGCGGCAGGAAGCTTCTGCCTGTATACAGTCCAGGGCCCGTCCAACACAATACTTGACCAGCCAATCACAGGAACAAGCAATGACAAGATCGTAGTTTCTGCCAACGTTTTTGATTCGAGTACACAGCAGTTCCTCCACGCCCAGTACTGGGTCCTCAACAAGAGCGAGATGGTCAACTGCGAACCGGTTGACTTTGTAACCTCTAGCTCGGCAAGCTATTTTTCCATCCACCCGGTTCAGTCCCTTACCAGTACAACTACCCAGTACATGGTAAGCACGTCCCAAACCCAGGCCGGATCCTACATCAACGTGTTTTCCATAGTGGGAGTCCCTCCCGGCCCAGTAACCTCCAGTGCCACCCAGCTGCCCGTGTCATCCATCTCCACCCCACCCAGCGCGCTGCAGGAGGGATCATTCTGGCAGATTGACACCGGTGATTACCGAGTACAGGATGCCGCATGGTCCAACGGGACCCTCTGGCTTGCCCACAACAACTCATGCACGCCTGCAGGCGATTTTATCGCAAGATCATGCCTCCACCTAGTGGAACTGGACACCAACTCCATGAGCGTCAAGCAGGACTTTGACTATGGCGTTGCTGGCAAGTACCTCTTCTATCCAGCATTGAGGGAGCTCCCTGACGGCAACCTGGTAATTGTTTACGGACTCTCATCGCTTACGGACTATCCAGGCATCTATGTGACAGGACAGGCGGCAACTGACAAGCCGGACTCGGTTGAAGCGCCCACCGTGCTTCAAGCAGGACAAGGCCCCGTCACATTATTTTTCGGATGCCTGAGCGTAACGGGATGCAGGTACGGTGATTACTTTGGTGCCTCCCTTGACCCTGCCCAGAACGACAAGGTGTGGGTTGCCGGCGAATATGGCTCTGGGGCCCTCAGCTATTCAGGCTTGGGCCAGACATGGGCTACCAAGATAGGAAGCGTCACCGGTTAACAGGCGCCAATCGCCTTTCCCTTCCCGCAGGAGGGTCGAAAATCCGGCATCAGGCACAGATTGGTGTTTGCAATGCAATTCAATGCATACCTACTGATTAAATTTCAGCTATACTACAGGATTGTAGCGAAATGGCATCAAGCAAGAAGCTCAATTTGTTGAATTTCTTCGGGGTAAAGACCTCCAGGAGGTTCATACTCATCTGCCTCAGGTGCGGTTCTGAGAACCTACGAAGGAGTGAGGACCGCATAGAGTGCCTTGACTGCAAGAAAATCCTGTCGCTCAAGATACAATAAGCGGCAAGAACCTAGGCTCGGTCTCTTCCGTTGCCCTTTTTGCGATGCTCATTTTGGACTACGAGTGCTAGCGACTCTTCCATGGTGGGTGGAATGCCATCAGGGTTCGCAACATACAATGATGCAGCAGCGTTTGCAAAAAGCAGTCTCTCCGAAGGGTCAAGTTTTGCCAGATAACCCATAGTGTTTGCCGCATCCCACACGTCACCCGCCCCAGTAACAAGGCAGGGCTTGACGGGAAACGACCTTGCAAATTCCAACTCCCTTCCATCGGTCCAGTACGAACCGGCCGCAGTATGAAGATCTATGGGTACCGACGAATTTCTCGAAAGCTCCATTAACAGCCCCCGGCTCTCTTCCGTACCAGACATCCTTCCAAGACCGTACTGGGAAAGAAGTATGTTGCATTCGTTCTCATTTATGCACAAAGAGTCCAAAGTGCCGCCAAAATTTCCCAGGGCCTCCTTGAACTCCTTTGCCCTTGTCTGCACATCAGCGGGATCCAAAATATGGAGAGCCTTGCCAGAGTTCTCAAAGACGAATCCTGCAAGCTCAGTCCCTTTCAGGTTGCTTGCCCAGTTTGTAAAGACCACGGCGTCGGCTTTTTTCAAAGCCGCCCGTTCCTTGCTCCCAAGTTTTTCGGGCCCAAAATCCTCATTGTCTCCAAGATCGGAAAACATTATGTTTACCATATTATTCCCGTTCTCGAATTCTAGGGCGGTGGTCCTCCCCGGCTTGCCGTCAATCACGTACAACGTTGCGTTATCGAAACCGGAGAATGCTTCTTTAAGAATGGCTGAACCTGGCCCGTCCGCTATAGTAATCAGGGAGACGCTGCAGCCCAGCCGGGCAAGGGCAAATGCCACGTTTGTGGCATTTCCGCCCTTGAGATCCCTCTGCGATATGTTCCGTATGCTGCCGCCAAAGTTAATCTTCTCCATAATCTTGCTGTAAAAACTCCCGACGTCAGATATGGAGATTATCCTGTCAAGGAAAAAATCATTTAATACAACAACAGTTCCCAGGTCAGCCGTCCGCAGTTTTTTCAGCATGAAGGGGCTCTAGCCCATTGGTGGCATCGGAGGCCCGCCTTTTCCGCCACCCTTGCCCGACGACGCAATCACATCATCGATCCTCAAAATCATGCACGCCGCCTCTGTGGCAGACTTTATTATCTGCTCCTTTACCGCAACCGGCTCTATGATATCAAGAGAGTACATGTCGGCAACCCTTGTGTTCCGCGCGTCTATTCCCGTCCACTTCTTGCTCTGGCTGTGCTTTGCACGGAGAGTAACCATGGTATTGATGGGATCCATTCCGGCGTTCTCCGCAATTGTCAGTGGGATGACCTCCAACGCCTCGGCATACTTTTTGATTGCAAGCTGCTCCTTCCCCTCGAACCGGTCAGCCCAGTCCTTGAGACTGGAGGCAAGGAATTCCTCAGGGGCTCCGCCGCCTGCCACAACTGCAGGCTTTTCTATAACATCCTTTACCACCATCAATGCGTCATGAAGGGACCTGTCAACCTCGTCCACGACCCTTTGCGAGCCGCCTCTTATGAGAATCGTAATTGCGCGCGGATTCTTGCATCCCTCAACGAAGACCCATTTTTCCGTCTCCACCTTCCTTTGTTCTACCGTATCAGCCGTGCCAAGATCCTTTGAGGTCATGTCGTCAATGTTGCTGCTTATCCTCCCTCCCGTCGCCTTTGCAAGTTTTGTCATGTCGCTTTCCTTTACTCGCCTCACCGACAGAATTCCATGCTTTGCAAGATAATGTTGTGCAATATCATCAATTCCCTTCTGGCATATCAGCACGTTGGCACCTATCTCATGTATCTTGTCCACCATAGACTTTAGCATCCTGTTTTCCTCCTCCAGGAACATCTGCATCTGGGTGGGATCGGTAATCCTTATCTCGGCACTCATCTCTGTCTTCTCAATCTCAAGCGCGGAGTTTAACAGTGCTATCTTGGCCTTTTCCATCTTTGTAGGCATGCCGCTATGTACGACCTCCTTGTCCAGCACTATGCCCTTGACAAGGTGAGTGTTCCGAATCGAGCCGCCCGCCTTTTTCTCCACCTTTATGTTGTCAAGATCCACCTTGTTGCCCGACTCCTCCTTTTCCACAATCTGCAGTATCGCGTCAACTACCAGCTTTGATAGCATGTCACTGTCCTCCGAGATCAGCTTTGATTCCATGCTCGTCTTTGCCACCTTCAGGAGCACCTCCCTCTCATTGGGGCTCACTGACTTGGCAAGCTCCTGGAGCAGAGACAGCGCCTTTTCTGATGCCGCCTGAAAGCCCTCAATGATGACCGTGGCATGAACGTCCTTTTCTAGCAGCTCCTCCGCCTTTGCAAGAAGCGATCCTCCGAAAACTACAGAGGAGGTGGTTCCGTCCCCAACCTCCGTGTCCACTGTCTTTGAGATCTCCACCATCATCTTTGCCGCCGGATGCTGCACGTCTATCTCCTTCAGTATGGTAGCCCCGTCGTTTGTAATCGTAACATCGCCCAAAGAGTCCACAAGCATCTTGTCCATTCCCCTCGGCCCGAGGCTTGTCCGAACCAGTTCGGCCACAAGCTTGGCGGCTGCAATATTATTTTTCTGTGCGTCACGTCCCTTTTGTTGGAGCGCGCTCTCCTTTAGTACAAGGACTGGACCCTGTGGAGTCTGTTGAATTGAAGCCAAAATTTCTCCCTTATCCCGTTGTTTAATTTCCCCTTTTAATATCTTTATCCGCCAGAACGGGCAGGAAGGCCCTGCTTTTTACATCGATCACTCCACTATACAAAATCCTGACCTCCGGCAGGGCAAGGAAGGGCAGAAAGAGCGGTATCAGGTGCGGCTGCGCGTGCCTGCATCCCGATTCAATCAGCGCCTCATCCACGGTGCCAAACTTCCTGGCTGCCTCCTCAAGAGGATCACGCGAGATAAGCCCCGCGACGGGCATCTCAAACCTTGAAATTATTTTGCCGCCCCGTGATACTGCCATGCCCCCCTGCATCCTGACCAGTTCGTTTGCTACAAGCGCCATCTCCTCCTCATCGGAGCCTATCACGATCATGTCGTTCTCATGAAAGCTCTGCGTAGTCCCAAATGCCCCTATGTCCGCGCCGAAGTTCTTCAAAAAACCCACGCATCTTCTTTTTGATCCAAACGTCCTGTCGATCGCAGCCACCTTCCAGACATCATCATCGCGCGAGGCCCTGATATTGCCCTCCCTTACATGGAGCTCGCCCCAATCCTTTTTGGTTATGATCTCAGTCTCAAGGCGCATCAGGTTGACTGCCGCCTTGTCTCCCCTTCCCTTTACGGCAAAGTCTCCCCCAATGAACCTGCCCCTTGCCTTTACGGTCCTTCCAATCCACACCGCAGGGGATTTTTTCCCTACCGCAGATACAATCCTCTTGTGGGCCACCACCAGTCGTCCCCCCACAAAGACCTTGTCGGGCCTTAGCTCCTCCACATTGTCGAAGACCAGGATATCTGCGAGCTTTCCAGGAGCAATGCCCCCAAGATCCCTGCCCATGTTATAGTATTCGAAGCAGTTTCTTGATGCGATAGTTATAGCATCTACAAGGCCCATTCCCAGGGAGACTGCCTTCCTGACGCAATTATCAATCAGGCCGAATTCCAAAAGGTCGTTTGGGGTCACCCCGTCGCTGCAAAACATCAGCCTGTCAAGGCCCGTTCCCCGGGAGATTATTTCCGGCACTATCCTTTCCAGGTCCCGACGTATCGAGCCCTCCCTCATCATCACCCACATGCCCAGCCTCAACCTCTCCACCGTCTGGTCATAATCTATGGGCTCGTGGCACGAGAAGATCCCCGAGGCGATGTACGCGTTGAGTTTCTTGTCGCTTGCCCCTGCGGTGTGCCCGTTTACAATGCCCCCATTCCCTATCACATGCCTGATGCTTTGCATCGTGGCAGGATCACGGCCCGTGACCTTTGTCCACGAAAATACCTCCCCCAACCCAAGGACGCGGTCCATCTTGAGCGCTTTTTCCCTCTCCGCCTTTGAGAGGTTCCTTGCATGGCTGAACATCCGGTCCACCGGGAGGCCTCCCGGCACCATATGAAAAATCCTGATTGGGAGGGAATCCGTAAGCCTCGCAAATTCCCTGAATCCCCTAAACCCGCAAACACTGACTATATCTATAGGATCTGAAAATAATGACGTGGTACCGCACAGGAGCGATTGTTTTGCAAATTCGGACGGAAGAACGTACTGGTCCATGTGTATGTGCGGGTCGGCAAATCCCGGTGTCACGTACTTGCCCTCCAGATCCACCACCGCTGTCCCCTTGCCCACCGTGTGGCCTGCATCCATTCCTACATATGCTATTCTATCCTTGAGGATGGAGACCTGGGCCTGCGGTATCACCTCCCTCGAATACACATTGACAAGCCTGCAGTTCTTCAATACAACGTCGGCCGCCTCCTCCCCCATGGCTACGCGGTTCAGTCCGACTGCCATGGCTGCAAGCGAGCTTGCCTTCATGATATCATCCCCACTGATACATTATTAAAGCGATGTCCGCAGCCAGGCGGCAATTCTAAAAATCAATTTTTGCAGACTGCCGGGCACGCCCATGATACTTGGAGGACCCAGGCTAACGCCGCTACTCACAGCCGCCTCTGTCGGAACCTCTGTCCTGCCGTTCCAGTTCGGGACACACTTTTTCTTCCTGCCCACAGTCTTCGCCCCGTTTGTCATGTTTCTTACTAGGCCTGCAAGGATGCGACGTGCCTGCCATGCCTGCGGCTCCAAGCAGACGGAAATTATTGTCCGCTATGCGGGATGAGGATTTCACAGCCCAAGTTTTCTGGCACCTTTAAATTACGGTCGGGGGTCCAAAGTCCCTATGAACATGCCCAAGGAGATCAGGAGGTACTGTCCCAAGTGCAAAAAGCATACCTTACAGAAGGTCTCCCTTTACAAGGCGGGAAAGAGGCGGGGCTCTGCAATAGGGGAGCGACGGCACGCAGAAGACAAGAAGGGGTATGGAGGACAAAAGTTCCCCAAGCTTGCAAAGCCTGCAAAGACCACCAAGAAGATGACTCCCATCCTGCTGTGTCCCGAGTGTAAAAAGAAATTTAATGTCGCAGGCATAAGACTAAGGAAGTTGGAGCTGGTAGCACAATGAAAAAGGCCCAAGTCCTCATTCCAAAGCCAAGGAGCAAGTTCCAGAGAGTACAGTGCAAGGAATGCGGGGAGGAGAGCGTCGTCTATTCCCACGTATCCACAACAGTCACATGCAAGGCGTGTGGAAACACCTTGGCGGAACCCACAGGTTCTGTTGCCATTATCAACGGCAAAGTACTAGGCAGTGCCGAGTAGCTCCCAGTCCTTTCTCGTGTTCAGGTTGACAGCAACGCGCCTGTCATTGATAACCACGTATGACTCTTGCACATGCCTCATTTCCTCCACCTCCATTGGATTTACAATCGATATGCCAGTATACCCGCATTCTTCGTTTCCGTACCTCACAACGTATTCGGGCCTGATTCCCGCCATGCCGAGGAATTTCCTGCTTACAAGGATGCTGGTCCAAGGCCTACGCCCGTCATAAAGTGCGACTATAGTTTTTACAACCTCGGCGTCAAGCAGTGCGAGATCTCCCGAGACTACAAAGACGGGTTCCTTGAAACTTTTCAATGCCCCTGCAAGATCCTCCACATATCCAACCCCCGGCGTCTCCACAACCTCAATGCCTAGATCCTTGACAAATGCGGCTGTTCTTGGGCCGTTCGGGCTCGTAGCGCAGACCGTCCTTGAGAAACACCCCGATTCCTCAAGTGCAGAGATGACGTGCTGTATGATGGGTTTCTTGTACCTTAGAAGCAGTTTTTCCTGCCCCCCTCCCATCCTTGTCCCCCTGCCTCCGCACATGATGAGAGCAATCATCTTGATGCAAAAATTATCAGCGAGGCAAGCCTTACAAGCTCATTGCTTGCCCCAAATACATCCCCTGATATGCCGCCAAAACTCCTGTTTGAGGCGCCAAGAAGCAAAAATGAGATGAGTGCGGTAGCGGCGACCACCATAATCCCGGTAATTCCCCCAAGCACTATTGCAGGCACCACCGCCATCCCAGCGGCGGCGGCCAGCTTTGCGGGGTTTTTCATATGCAGTGTAAACGGCGAGCTGAGCCCTTCCCATGCAGATGAGCCCCTGTTTGCCTGAAGCACCATTGAAAACTTTGCCATAAGCTCGCTTACAATGATCGCCTCAAGGAGGGCAAAACCCCTCATCATGGAAATGGACGCAATCATGCCTGCCACGTAGAGGACCACGGTGACTACCCCGGCGGAACCCACGGCTGGGTCCCGCATGGCTTTGAACTTCTTCTCCTTTGTCCCCTTTGCCATCATGCCATCCGCAAAGTCGCACAACGCGTCGGTGTGATGGACGCCCGTGATTATGACAAGACCCCCGGTAAGTACGAGTCCCACGATGAGCGGCTGGACGTACATGGAAAGCCCATACCCCGCACCACCAATTACCAGGCCGATTAGGGCCCCGACTACCGGAAACAGGTACATGTTTTTTGCAACGAGATCAAGATCCCCTCCTTTGGATGGTATGATTGTCAGAAAGGAGACAGCTGAGGACAGGCCCTTAAGCAAGAAGCCACCAACCCAGGTATGACATCAGAAGGATCACCGGTATCGTAAAGAGACCTGCAAAAAGCAGCGCGGTAACCTTCATCACGGATATCGCGGTCCTAAAGTGCGCATCTGTAAATTCAGCGCCGCCGTCCCCCAGGACGTAGTGATTGATCTTTTCAAACCTCACCCCAAGGGCCCCCGCCATAGTTGCCATCGGATATCCTGCATTGGGACTCTCCGTTTTTGGCCCGTCCCTCCTCATTATTCTGGCCGAGGCTTTCCAGTCCGATCCCACTGCCAGGCAAGCAAGCACCATTACCAGGCTTGTCAGCCTTGACGGTACATAATTTAGGACCTTGTCGCAGTTTGCCGCGAACCATCCCAGATTCCTGAAAAGGTCCGTCCTGTACCCCACCATCGAGTCCGCTGTATTTACCACCCTGTATACAAATGCCCCAGACAGGCCAAAAAATGCAAAATAGAACATCGGCCCCGTTATGCCGTCCACAATGTTCTCGCTCACACTCTCAAGCGTGGCCGAGATTACATGCGACCTGTCAAGATCCTTGGTGCTTCGCTTCACTATCATTGAAAGACTCGCCCTTGCCATTTCAAGATCGCCCCGCGATATGGCTCCCATTATTTTTTCCGCGTGTCTTTCCATACCCCTTATGGCAATAGTAGTCTTGAGCAAGAGCCCCATTGCAAGGATTGAAGCCGCAATGGCAATTATCCCCGCAGTCCCACCAGTCCAGCCTAACGCGTTCCCAAGGGTGCTGCCCGCAAAGTACATCGGCACGCCCACAAGCAGTGCTATCAAGGCAACCAGCGCCATTCCGCCGGCCCTTTCGAGCCCAGGGTCCGACGACCTTGCCATGGGTGCCAACCTTCCCACAAGCGCCCCCACCCAGGCCGTGGGGTGGTACTTGTTTTTGGGATCTCCAAATGACAGGTCAAGTGCAAGTGCGACAAGTACTGAAATGACGGGCACGAGGATCACTTCAAGATGCCTCCTATTGCCTTCATGTCAAGGCTGGATCTAACGACCCGACTTAATTGCTCTATCTCTTTCTCAAGGGATCTGAGGTATCCCCGCCCGAATGTGACATGCCGCGGGTTTGCATGCAACGAATCTTCCTCCGGTATCTTGAGATTGAGTAGGGGAATTGTGCCAAGCACCGGCCTCCCCGTCCTCCTTTTAAGGAACCTGAATCCCGGATGCAAAATCCCCGCATCTCCCCTGAACTTGTTTATCACGTAACCTGCCACCAAGCTCTTGTCCCTTCCAAGCAGCTCCATGGTCCCAAGAATGCTCGCAAAGGTGCCCCCCCTGTCAATATCTGAGACCAGAAGCACCGGTGACGAACAATGCCTTGCCATCCGCATGTTGGCAATATCGTACCTCTGCATGTTTACCTCGGACGGGGACCCCGCTCCCTCCAGGATGACCAGGTCGTACGCCGAAAGCAGGGTATCAAGCGCCTTGGTTGCCGTTTCAAGTCCCGTCCCCAATGCGAACTTTTTGTAATACTCGTCTGCATGCATTTTTTTGTAGCTTCTTCCCATGACAAAAACCTCGCTTCGGTACTCGCCAAGTGGTTTGAGCAAGATTGGATTCATCTCAGGCAGCATGTCGGCCCTGGCCGCAATCGCCTGGATTGCCTGCGCCCGCGAGATCTCAAAGCCGTCCCCCCTGTAGGAGTATGCCGACATGTTCTGCGACTTGAATGGAGCCACCCTGAAACCCTCCCCTGCAAAGATCCTGCAGAGGGCAGTGACAAGTGTCGTCTTGCCCGCACCCGAGGATGTGCCCTGGACCATCAGAGCTTTTTTCAAATTTTTCCCAATGCCTCCACGAGCCTGCGGTTTTCACGGCGGGTCCGGACAGCTATCCGTATGAAACTGTCATCAAGCCCCCTAAACGAGCTGCAGTCCCTCACCAGGATGCCCCTTTCAAGCAGCCTTCTCTGGACCAGTCCTGACCTGACCTTTGATCTTACCAGCATGAAATTTGCGTCAGAATCATAACATTGAAAACCCCTAATTTTAGAAATCGAGTTTTTCAGAAATTCCCGCTCCCTTTCAATCAGGCTTCTCGTCCTCCCAAGATATGACCTCCCAGGAAGGGTTTTCGTCGCCACGTTCTGTGCAACACCGCCCAGGTTCCATGGGATCTTTATGGTGTTCAACACCGTGATCATTTTTTCGCTCCCAAGGCCGTAGCCGACCCTCAGCCCCGCAAGGCCAAATGACTTTGTCATGGACCTCAGGACGAAAAGATTGTCATAACTCCCCAGTGCCGGAACCACGGACTCGCCAGGGTTTGACGCAAGTTCGATGAAACATTCGTCGATGAAGACAAGCGCCGAATTCCTGCGCGCCACATCCAGGATTCTCCCAAGGTTTTTCTTTCTTGTAAGCGCGCCCGTCGGGTTGTTCGGGTTGCAGACAAAGACGCACTGGTTTTTTTGCATCTCGTCAAGAAAGCCGTCAATATCCTTGTTCAGGTCCATGGTCTTGAAGTAGGACATCCTTGCACCGTACAGGCGGGATGCCGCCTCGTACTCCCCAAATGTAGGCACTGGCATCAGCACCTTGCGGCCCTCAAGAAAGGCCCGGCAGAAATTGTAAATTATCTCGGTGGCCCCATTTCCTACGGTAATCCTCCCCACTTGCACTCCCGTGTATTTTGCCAGACTTTTCCTCAGTAGTGCCGAGTTGGAATCCGGGTATTGGGAAATCAGGCCCGTACTTTTTTTCAGAATGTTGCGCGCCGCAGGCGGGCAGCCTAGCGGGTTGACGTTTGAACTAAAGTCGATTGTTGCCGGGCCGGTCTTTCTGCCGGACGATTGTATCCCACCATGCACCACTGCCCTGTGGTTTGCAACAGGGCCCGATATACGGAGCCTCATACCTTCCTGACATGATTCTGGGTATTTAGTTGTGTTTTGGTCCTCCCTGCTAAAGGATTATTAATTGTACAAGCGAAATTTTTTCGTATGAAGAAGCGAGTGGCCATCATAGGCGTGACCGGGGCGGTAGGCCAGGAATTCGCAGTGGCCCTAAATAACCACCCGTGGTTTGAGGTAACTCAGATAGCGGCCTCCGAGAGATCCGCGAAGAAAAAGTTTGTCGAGGCGATAAGGGACCAGAATAGCGGCATACTCAAGTGGCACATCAGGGACCCCATCCCAGATTATATTAAGGAGATGACCGTCGAGTCGGTCGAAGACATAAAGCCGGAAAATCTAGACGTGATATTCAGCTCAGTTGAAAGCGAGGCTGCAAGGGATATTGAGACCCGGTTTGCGCAGTTTGTGCCTGTAATCAGCACCTCGGCAGCATACAGGTACGAGCCTGACGTTCCCATACTCATCCCAGGCATCAATGACGACCACATCGCCCTCCTTGACCAGCAGAGAAAGAACAGGGGCTGGAAGGGCTTTGTGGCGCCCCTGCCAAACTGCACCACCACCGGACTTGCCATCACGATGAAGCCCCTGCTGGACAGGTTTGGCGCCCAGAAGATAATCATGACCTCCATGCAGTCAATGTCGGGAGCGGGAAGGTCCCCCGGCGTCTCGGCCCTCGACATTACAGACAATATCATCCCCTACATCCCAAAGGAGGAAGACAAGGTCAGGCTTGAGACTGGGAAGATCCTGGGCAAGCTGGTAGACGGCAAGATAGATCCTGCGAAACTCAAAGTCAGCTGCACGTGTACCAGGGTGCCCGTAATAGACGGCCATACGGAGACGGTCTTTGTAGAGACTGCGGCGCATACCGATCCTGAGGGCGTCAAGAGCGCCATGAAGGAGTTTTCAAGCAAGGTAAGCGTAGCCGGCCTGCCCTCCGCACCCAAGGAGTACCTCATGGTAAACGAGGATCCTACAAGGCCGCAGCCCAGGCTTGACCGCGAGATTAACGGAGGCATGACAACGGTTGTCGGAAGGATTAGGGAGGACACAGTATTTGACAACGGCATCAAGTACGTGCTGTTCTCGCACAATGAGAAGATGGGATCTGCCAAGGGCGCGGTGCTGCTGGCCGAGATGCTGTACAAGAAAGGTTATGTCTGATCTTCCGGAATTTTTGGAAAAATTATAATAACAAGTTTATTAAGATCCATTTATTCACAATAAATGGTGTTTTGAGTGGCAAAAGTTGATGATCTGGATATGATAATTTTGTCTGAACTGTCCCAGGATGCAAATATCTCGGTGCCCCGCATCTCAAAGAAGATAAACGTAAACTCCTCCGTCGTTTACAGCAGGATAAAGAGGCTTATCAAAAGGAAGCTTATCGAGAGGTTCACCATCGTCGTAAACGACAGGGAACTTGGCTATACAGTAAAGGCTCTCACAGGCATAAACATGGACTCCAAGATGAGGGACCATGTCATTGATGAGCTCCTGAAGATACCCGAGGTAAGGGAGATCTCCGAGGTAACCGGCAGGTTTGACATTATTGCCACCATGTATGCGAGGAATCTTGACGAGATGCACAGGCTCATATCAGAGCGTGTCGGCAGGATTCAGGGTGTCCAGCGTTCGGAGAGCTTCATAGAGATGAAGAGGACTACCAAGCCCATGCCTTACAAACCCTCCAAATAATCGGTATTTTCAACCTATAAATAACAAAAAACCCCCAAAAAGGGACGAGCGTGCTAACAACAAAGGCGGGTTCTCGAATAAAGATATACTATGAGGTAACCAAGCCCAAGATTTGGTACCTTCTGGTATTTACCGCCATGGGAGCAACCTATACGGCATCCAACCTTTACCATATTCCAGTCTCCGCCCTTACCTGGGCGCTTGTGACCTTCGGCGTGATGGCAGGCTCCGCCGCAGCCAATACGCTGACAAACTACAATGACAGGGACATAGACGCCGTCATGGAGAGGACGAAGGAGAGGCCCATTCCGAGCAGGAGGATCTTCCCTGCGGAAAAGGCCCTTTATTTCGGGCTGATACTGGCGGGAATATCCCTCGTGTGCGCTTTTGCAATCAATACCTGGGCCGGCATCTTCATGGCATTCGGACTTGCAGACAACATTCTTGTCTACAGCAAGCTGCTGAAGAGGAGGAGCAGGACAAACATCATACTTGGCGGGTTCTCCGGCGGAGCGCCGGCAATGATAGGATATGTGGCGGTAACAACGACCGGATTGTGGGATCTAGGACTTGTCATGGCAGGCCTGGTCTTTGTTTGGATCCCCATGCACATATGGAGCCTGACCCTGCACGTCAAGGACGACTACAACAAGGTCAAGGTGCCCATGCTTACCGCTGTAGAATCCGAAAAGACATCGGTGCGGGTAATTGCCGGCACCACCCTCATGATGGTGCTGTTTAGCGTCCTTCCGTTCTTCATGACCGACGCCGCCGGCGGGCATCTGTTCCACGCCGTCTACCTTTACACCGCCATCGCGTCCGGTGCAGTCATGGTAGCTCTGAGCTTGTGGTTGCTTGTCAGGCCTTCGGAGAGGGCGTCCTGGACACTCTTCAAGTTCTCCAGCCCCTACCTTGCCATCCTCTTCATCGCATTGATGGTCGATTCCCTCCTAAGATGATTTTAGAAATTTTTTGACGGATATTCTTTCAATGCCAGGGATCTTTGCAATCTCGAACCCCTCCGGCCTTTTTGAGAATGATTTTGTTGCATCCATTCCCATCTTCGTTGTGAGCAGTTTTTTCTGGTCGCTTGAGGGGTCAAGACTTGAGCCCCTCACCCTTGGCACTACAACCAGGTTCTTGTCCGCCTGAAACCTCGTAGCTATCGCATACTCCACCTCGACGGGGTTGGATGGGTCAATGTCATCGTCCACCACGACCACGTGCTTTAGCGACCTGTGCGCGCCAAAGGCGGCATCAATGGCCTTCCTAGGATCAGACTCTTTTTTCTTTGAGATCTGCACTACGGCATGCAGCCAGTTGCATCCCCCGTCGCTGAGCACAACTTTTCTTACCTGGGGCATTGTCTTCCTGAGATTCTTGTTTATCTTCGCCTCGATGGGCATCCCCATCAGCAGCCGGTGCTCGCCATATCCTGACAGTATGTCATGATAGATTGGATTGTCCCTATAGTACATCCTTTCCAACTCAAAGACCGGCTGTTCCCTTTTGAAGTCGTATGTACGCAGCATCTCGACCATCCATTCCTTGTGGGTCCTGTCCTTCAATATGCGCCCCTCCATTACAATCTCCGCATCCGACGGCACGAGCATCCCCGAATAGGGGCACATGGCAAGCTCCAGCTTCCTGTTTAGCAGGACGTTTGCAATCTCAAGCTCATCCCTGCCCCATTCCGCCTGATACGCACCCGCAATCGAGATGGCAGGATGCACACCCACTGTTATCGCCACCCTTAGGTCCTCCCCGCGCTCCTTGGCGTACACATATGACCTGTGCAAGTGCCTTCCCTCCACCATCCGTATGGAGAAGTGCCTCTCGTCAATTCTTAGCAGCCGGTGGAAGGAGGAGTTCTGGGTTCCGGTCTCCTGATTCATCGTGTAAACTATGGAAGATGTGACAAAGGCCCCTGGCTCCTTCTCAAAATGGGTTACCATTGGAAGATCGTAAAGGTCCCCAGAATGGTTCTCCCTGAAACTTGCCTTGGCGGTGATTTTTGGCCTCGATGCGCGGTTGATGGCGCTGCTTACCTTCTCGTGAATAAGGCCCTCCTTTGAACCCACGGCAATGGCAAACCGGGATTTTGTGCCTACCAGATTGGACACGACGCGGAACTTGCTCCCCCTGATATTTTCAAACAGGACGGCCTTTGACCCGTCGAGTTTTGCAGTTATTGCCGCGACCTCATATTTTGGCGATACCCGCTTTTTTACGACGGCCAGGTCGCCCTTGCGTCCAATGGCATCAAGGAATCCGCGCAGGTCCTGTCCCATTACCTGATAATCTCCATTATTTCGTTCATGAGTACCTTCATGCTTTCAAGATCCAGCTCTTTTTGTATGTTTAAAGAAAAAATGCAGATGCCGTTTACAGTTGACGCCACCCTTTCCGAGACCATCTTCAAAAACGTGGTCTCGGATCTTGATGGAATTACTGTGGCAGTACTTGTACGACCGCTAGAACCGATTGAAACAACAAGTGTCCCAATCCTTTCCTTGCCCTCAGTTATGGAAATAAAATCTCCATTATCGAAGGGAACCAATTGTACCAAGAAATCCCGATGATCCACCTGAACGGTCTTTTTCCTGTAACCGGCCTGCGAGATCATCAGCCTTACGTCAGCTGTTCTAAGCCTTTATTGCTATCGCTTCTAGTTGATCAGCTTCGACTCTGGCTCGTAGTTTTGCTTTGTACTTGAGGTTTCGTGGTTTAGTTCTGAGTCTGTATCCGCAGCAAGGACACCAAAGACCTTCCCATTTGATGAAGATTTCACAAATTTGGCATCTTTTCTGTCCTGATGCGTACCGGCCCGTACCTACTGGCTTCTGTGCCTTGTACCTTGTGCATATTCCTTTACATGTCATTTTGTGTTCACTTATTACCTGTGTGGTATATTGTAGTATTAGTGTGATTTAAGCATAGATCAGAAATTTCTGTACTTTTACGTCTTCTTTTTTACAAATTTTACACACAGTCTTCCACGGAGGCATCAACAGTTTTCAGGAAAAACACCGAAATGTTCTATAAATATGTATGCACTTTTAAAAATGGAAATTTTTCAAATTTCCAGAAAAAAACATACCCAATTATTTAAAGATTTTTGATCGTTTTTTGATTTTTTCAACCCACCCGGGAAAGCGGGAGGACAAGGTGCCTGTATCCTTCCCGCTGGGTGATGTACCTTGCCGACAGTTTGTCTCTTGCCCCGCGCTTGTTGTAGTTCTTTACCTTGAGCGAGGTCTTGCGCTCATCAACAAATTCCAACTCAAAGTGGGAACAGAACTTCAGGTTCAGCATGTCTGTTATCCGTCTTGCAATCTCCATGTTGCCGTTCCCAACCTTGACGACCTTGCGGTCGGCGGCCAATCCAACCAGGATTTTCACAATGTGCGAGATGAGTTCTTCAACCGATGTATAGATCGAGCTTTCTATCTCCTTTTCATAATAAAACACGGAAAGGCCTATCCTATTGCCAGGGTCTATCCCTATGACCAGGGTGTCGCGGTGAAATCCCGATTCCAGCTTCTTCACTATCTTTCCCCTGACTATCGTGGGATCGTGATCAAACTCGTCATCAAGTAGGACCGGGCTAGTGATAGGAATCTTGTATGATTCCCCGGCAGTTGTCAGGACCAGCCTTCTATCCGAGCCCGTAATTTCCTCGGGCAGTACAGAATCATATCTCAGATGCAGGTTCTTCAAGACGTTTACGAATTTAAAATAAGATCTCCCGTAGACCGTAGCAACCACAATGTTGTTTTGGTTTTGGTACGCTATACCCAGAATCTCTTCCTTGAAAATTTAAAGTTTTTTTGTTCCCTAATGTTGATCAAAGGCGATCATTTAGTTGTCAACAGGAGGATTGCCCTTGCCAGGTCGCCCTTTGCCTCGGTCAGCGCCTTTGTAGCCTCCTCCGCAGAAACATTGGCCTGCTGCGCAACGAGCGCTATGTCTTCATGGCTGAAAATAGGTACCTCAAGCTCCCTCTCCTCATAGCTTTCAGCAATCACCTGAAATATGGAGTTGTCTTTTGCCTTCATTTCAGTTACTGCGGGTTTTGCGATGATGATCTCCTTCGTATCAGTCTTTATCACCACTTCTTGGACATTGGAAAGCTCCTTCATCTCGAGCCCCATCCTGTCTAGCATCCTCCTCATTTCCCGGTTTCCCCCGCGCATCATTTCCTATCACTACTTTCCTCGTCAGGACTTTTTAAACTATCCCTGATTTTTACGGCGACTCCCCTGCCAAGCGAGCCCATCATCCTCGACGACACGATGGCCTTCCCCACCGCAATGACCTTGTTTTTATACAATACCGGAACGTCGGAGCCTATGAGGATGTTCTTGCCGCACCACTTGACGTGTTTGCAGAATACCGAGCTGCCGTTCTCGACAAACGGCTTTGAATCATCGTCAACCTCCACGCAGTTTTCCCTGAATTTCCTGCTCTTGAGGAGCATCTGGGCAAACCTAGGAGTGATTGCAAGCCCTCCGTCGATTCTCAAGGTACAGAGCAGCGTCTCGCCTTGGTAAACGTGCTGTATCCTGCCAGTCTTCTTTGAGTAGGAAAACCGGACGTTCTTTGGGAGGCATCTTGAAACTCCCGTCCCGAAGAGGGCATCCATTGTGTGCTTGATCTTCAGTGTCGAGTCCACTGCATGCCATGTGACATTCCCCTAATTATTCCTACGAGGGATGCCCGACTATATAGTGGAAAGGAAAACTATATAGAAATGAAGAAAGACTGGATATCATGGGAAATTCGGAGGAGATGAGAAAAATCCAGTTCACCGGCAAGTCCTCCTATATCGTCTCGCTGCCAAAGCAATGGATTGCAGACATGGGACTGAGGCAGGGCGACCAGGTGGCCGTCGTCCGCCAGGGCGTCTCCGCCCTCCAGATTGTCCCGCTGAAACTTCACAACAAGCCGGTGTCAACGGAGGACGCTACTGTCGAGATAAAGCCTGAAGACGGAGGGCCGGTAATTATCAGAAAGCTAATCTCGCTTTACCTCCTTGGCTTTAACGTCATCAATGTCAAGCCAAAGCTCGGCAGGCTCAAGCCTGATCAAAGGAATGCCGTAAAGGATGCCGTAAAGGGAATCCTGATGGGGACCGAGATCATCGGCGATTCTACCGAGGGCCTCACGATACAGGTACTGATAAACCTCTTCGAGCTTTCGGTGGATGGCGCGCTCAAGAGGATGCTGATAATAGCAAAATCCATGCAAAACGACGCGCTCCTTGCCCTCGGGGAGGCAAACTACGACCTTGCAAAAGAGGTGATTGCAAGTGATGACGAGGTGGACAGGTTCAGCTTTTACATAGTCCGCCAGTTGAAAATCGCCATCCAGAACGAGCACATGCTAAAAGAGATGGGGATCGAGTTTTCCCACCACTGCCTCGGGTACAGGCTGATCGTAAAAAACATAGAGCGCGTAGGCGACCATGCGACCGAGCTTGCCAAGGACCTGCTGGAATTCAAAAAGCCCATCAGGAAATCAGTCCTTGCGCCCCTGCAGGAGCTCAACTCCTTTGCACTCGGCCTGCTGGACGAATCCTGCCTCTCGCTCTTCAAGAAGGACTACAACCAGGCGGAGCTTACCGTAGAAAAAAGCGGCGATATCTCAAGGTACGAGAAGCGCATACTTGACAGCATAAAATCCATCAGGGACGACGAGGAGGTGTACCGCGTCAGGCGAATCAATGAGAACATACGGAGGATTGCGGAATACTCCAGCGATATTGCCGAGATAGTAATCAACATGACGGTAGAGAAGACCCTGCGAAAGCAATAAGACACGAATGGTTCAACCACATACGTTGAGAGGCTCTGCAATACTTGTCACATACGACAAAAAGGACGTACTGAAGGAGGCCCTTGCCCTGTGCGATGCGGCAGGTTACGACCTGAAAAAGACCCTGCTGCAAAAGTTCCTAAACAGATCAAAGTTCGGCCTGGGCGAGGGGAAGGTCGAGGAACTCAAGGAATTGGTGGAGTCCCTCAGGCCGGACGTAATAATTTATGACGAGATTCTCAGGCCCAGCCAGAACTACAACCTTGCATCTACCTTGAAGATAAAGATACTGGACAGGGAGATGCTCATCTTGGAGATATTCGAGCGGCGTGCCAGGAGTTCCGAATCCATGCTGCAGGTAAAGCTTGCCCAGCTGAGATACGAGATGTCGAGGGCCAAGGAGAGGGTCAGGCTTGCAAAGATGGGCGAGCAGCCAGGATTCATGGGCATAGGCAAGTTCGAGGTGGATGTCTATTACAACGACATCAGGAACAGGATGAACGGCATCAAATCCAAGCTTGTCAAGGCTTCAAGGCAGCGTGAGCTTCACAGGCAGGGCAGAAGGAGGCTGGGATTTAAGACAGTCTCGCTTGCAGGATACACGTCTGCCGGCAAGACGACGCTCTTCAACGTCCTTACCGGGGAGCAGAAGGAGGAAAGCCCGAATCTCTTTACCACCCTCTCAACCACTACAAGAAAGATAAGGCTGCACGGCCTGGAGATACTGATATCAGACACGGTCGGCTTCATAAGCAAGCTCCCGGCATACATGATTGAAGCATTCAAGTCCACCCTGGAGGAGCTGGTCTACACCGACCTTGTAATGGTCGTGATAGATTCCGGGGACCCGCTTCCAGAACTGAAGAAAAAATTCAGAAGCTGCGTATCCACCCTTGATGAGATCGGCGTAAGCCATGACAGGATAATTTTCGTCCTGAACAAATCAGACCTCGTCACAGAGGAAGAAATCCTTGAGAAGGCATCCCAGCTAGGCCTGAAGGAAAAAAGGAAGTGGCTTGCGCTGTCAGCCGCGACTGGCAGTAATGTCTCCTCCCTCAAGGACCTGGTATTTCACATCCTGGAGGACAGGCCCATGGCAGGCGGCGGGGAATCCCCGGGGGTGCAGGAGATCGAGGTCAACAATGAGGATTGAGGTCCTTCGGATAGGCCAGAGGCTGGTCAGGGATGACAGGGTAACCACCCATGTGGCACTCATCTCAAGGGCGTTTGGGGCCTCGAAAATCCTGATGTACGACGCAAATCCGGAGATAAAAGACACCCTCTCGAAGGTCAACAGGACGTGGGGCGGGGACTTTGAGGTGGAGATAATCGACAACTGGAGGAGGATGCTGCGCTCAAAAAAGTCGGAATCATACAGGATTGTCCACCTCACCATGTACGGCGAGAGTATCAACGATGTCGAGGAGAAAATAAGGAAGGAGGACAAGATCCTTGCAGTGATAGGTGCCGAAAAGGTGCCAAGGGAGGTCTACGACATGGCAGACTACAACGTGGCAATAGGGAGCCAGCCGCATTCCGAGATAGCAGCCCTTGCGGTCCTGCTTGACAGGCTGTTTGAGGGAAGGCAGTTCCAAAAAAAATTCAAGCGTGCGCAGCGCGAGATAATCCCGACGGGGAAAGGAAAGAGAGTAATGGATAAATCCACTGCCTAAATATGGATATGGGAGGTAATTTTGAATGAATGTAGAGCATGAGGATCCTTTTGTAAAGATAGCAGCCCTCATTGGAGGGGATGAGTACCTCAAGGTCGCAAGATCCCTCTTAAATACCGAGGACGCGACCGACGAGGAGATAGCAAGTTCCACCGGCCTTAGAATCAACATAGTAAGGAAGGTGCTCTACGACCTTTTTGGCAAGGCCCTGATAACTGGAATACGCGTAAAGGACGAGAAGAAGGGGTGGTTCGTGTACAGGTGGAGGGCAAGGAAGGACGAGGTGGACAACTTCATCGAGAATCAAAAGAAGAAGATAGTCGAAAGGCTGCAGCAGAGGCTGGACTATGAAAATTCTGCGGACTTTTACCACTGCGGGAACGCCGACTGCCAGAAGCTGACTTTCGAAAAGGCGCTTGACCTCTCCTTCAAGTGCCCTACTTGCGGAAAGCTCGTAAACCTTTCAAAAAACGACAAGCTGAAAAAAGCCCTGCAGGCAAAGATAGACCAGCTGCGTGAAGACCTCAGGCACTAGGGGACGTAGCGCAGGAGCAGCTCGCTGCCCATCCTTGTAATTTCCTTCAGCCTGAATGAGCAGATCACGCCGGCAAACCCTTCTCCTCCGACCAGCGAGACCGCGCCGTTTCCTCCGATGACATACGGGGTTATCGTGACGACAATCTCGTCAACGAGGCCATCCCTGAGAAAATGCCAGTTGGTTTCCCCCCCGCCCTCGACCAGGACTCTTTTCATCCCGCGGCCCGCAAGTATGGCCAGCAGTTTTTTGAGGTCAATCTCCTTCCTGCCGCACATTATAACCTCGACGCCCCTTTTCTCAAGATTGGCGATCCTTCTTGCAGGTGCCATCTCTGAAACAGCTGCAATCGTGGGCACGTCCCCCGCCGTCATTACAACCCTTGAATTCGCGGGCATGCTGGCACGGGGGTCCAGCACTATCCTTGCCGGATTTTTGCCCCTGACGTGCCGTACCGTCAGCAAGGGATTGTCCATCGAGATCGTTTTTTTCCCGACCAGCACGGCGTCCACCCTGCTGCGGAGCCTGTGCAGCCGCTCAAGGTCCCTTTGCGACGAGAGCTTGGACTTTCCCGTGCGGGTAGCTATCTTGCCATCGATGCTTGTGGCCGCACTTAGGATCACGTATGGCTTAGATCTTGCCATGAACCACTTCCCCCTCGAACATCACAGCCCTGATCGTGCTCTCGGATGCCCTGTGCACAATCGCCGCATGCGGATTGTGCATGGGTTCTAGGTCTATAGAGTGCTTTTCCATGAATATGCAGTCGGCAAGGCTGTCCCTTTGAATCATCCCTATCCTGCCGCCAAGTGACGCGCCTGCGTTGGACGTCGCCATCTGAAGGACTTGCCGCGGGGGGATTCTTGCCTTGCTCATCCCCATTGAAACCTTCCACAGGTAGTCCATCTCCCTGAACATGTCAGGATGGTTTACCATCACGTTGTCTGTGCCAATCGTAACGGTACATCCCATGCCTGTCATCGCAGCCACATCCGGTATCCCCTCGGCAAGCGCGCCGTTTGCCCTGGGGCAGACCACTATTCCCACCTTGTTCCTTGCTGCAAGAAGGAGGTCAGACCTAGAGGCAAACGTCATGTGCACAAGGAGGTTGGGCCGTGAAAGCATCGCCCTCCGAGTCTCCGTCCTTTCCGTGGCCTTCTGTGAGATCGCGTCGGATGAGGAGGTCTCAGCCGAGTGGATTGCGCGGAAGGCCTTCAGGCCCGCAAAAAACTTGAGGGCAGAATCGCTGAACTCGTTGGGCCCGCTAATCCCCAGTCCGTCGCAGGCCCTTATAACATCCAAGAGTTCCTGCCTTTGTGCTCCCGGCAGGGCAAGGTTTTTCCTTACAAGGCGGAGGTCCTGATAGTAATTCGGCCTGCCAAGGATTACCGGCCGGATGGGCAGGCCCCGGACGGCATCTTTCAGCAGGCCAATCCCCTCCAGCCCGCCCTCCCTGAAGTCTATGAACGTGGTAATCCCCTTCCTTATCATGGAGAGGCAGGAGTTCCGCATGAAATTCACCAGGTGGGAGGCCTCGGAATTCTTCAATATTTTCTGCTTAAATCCGCCCACAGGATGGATCTTCGAGTCCACGCTCAGGTCTATTCCCACGTCCTTTCCGATGGAATCCCCTATGTGGGTGTGCGAGTTCACAAGACCTGGCATCATGAGAAGGCCCTCGCAGTCAAGCACCCGCTCCCCCGGGCCGGGGGCCAGATCTTTTGAGACCTTCACTATCCGCTTGCCCGAGATCCTTACGCTGGTCCTTGGGAGGAATTCAAGCTTTTTTCCGTGAAGTAGGCTGACGTTGCGTATCAACATGTGAGCTCAAGAATTCTCTGCTCGTCCCTGCCCGCGTCGCGAAGCTCGCGTATCCTGTCAAGGGATTTTGTTGCCATCATGGCGGCATCCCGTCCCGTCCTTGCAGTACCTATGCCGCAGTTGAAAGAAATTCCGTACTGCCCCCTTACCAGCTCTAGAAACTTTGCGATCTCCTCTTTTTCCGCAGCTGCTGCGATTATCATAAAATTGTCCCCGCCCATGAAGAATGCAAGCGAGTCCCTTCCCAAGAAAAATTCCGACATTGCCGCATAGAGCCTGACTATAAGCGACGAGACCTCGTAGGGCGATTTTTTTGATGATATGGAGGTCGAACCGTCCACGTCCATGTGTATTATCCGTGCTGCCTCGTCGCCTGCCTTCAATGGGTGTCCGTAGATTCCGTGCTTCTCATCAAGGAACAGCCCCATCCTTCTTGCGTCGTCGGCCCTCATGTTTGCCTCAAGCGGCGTCTTGCCCTGGCCGATGGTCATGGTCAGTCCCAGATCAAACACCTTTGAGAGGGCTTCCTGGATCTCCGCATGATCCCCGACCGAGAGGCCGTTGGAGATGACAAAGATTTCGTCAAAACGGTTGGGAAAGGCAAGGCATCTTTTTTCGGAAAAGAGGCTTTGGATCTCACGGTAGAGAGATGCCTGAAGCATCTGCAGCTTGTGTTCCCTGTCGCCGCCCAGGGTGAGCGTCCACGGGCCGTATCCGGTAATCTTGATGATTGTAATCTGGATCATATCAGACCTTTTTGAGCTCCTCTGCTATTTTCTGTACTGCTTCGACCGCCCTTTCCGATACTGGCCTTATCCGTTGGTGTGCCTGCCTCTCGCTCATGCCGGGGCCCGTTATCCCAAGCGAGACTGGCTTTTGGTACCTCACCGAAAGCTCAGATAGCGCCCTTGCCGCCACGTTTGCTATCAGCTCATCATGCCTTGTCTGCCCCTTTATGACCGCGCCAAGGGTTACCACACCGTCCACCGTCTCCTTTCTCAGGAGGGCGTCAACCACAATCGGCATGTCGTAAACGCCTGGTACACTGCATGTTTGTGCGACCTTCATCTTCAGAAGCCTTGCCTTCTCAAGCGCCACCTCCAGCATGCGCGATGTTATTTCATGGTTGAACTCTGATACTACGATTGCTATGTTCAGGATCAATGCCTCCTGGCGTATTCCACAAGCTTGCTTCCGTCAAAGTACGGTATAGCGTTCTGCAGCGCATACTTTTTTGCCTTTTCCTGGGAGAGTGCCCCGTATGTCTCAGAATCCAGCATTTCGCAGATTACCGTCACGGGGGAGAGTCCTGCAAGGGTTGCAAGGTATACCGACATCTCGGTGTGGCCGAGCCTGCTTGATAGCAGGCCCTCCGATGCGATAAGGAGGGGCACGTGCCCCGGCGTCCTAAAACTTGAAATGAAGGATTCCCTCGGATTTGCCTCCCGGCTTTGGTAAAGCCTGGCCATCTCAGACACGGTCAACGCCCTGTCGGTGTCGGTTACACCGGTGTAGGTATTCTTGTGGTTGATGGTGATTGAGAACGATGGGCGGTCGCCGTAAGGGGCCCTTCCCATAATCATATCACGAGACTCCGCATCGATCCTCTGGGATGACGACAGTATGTCGTGCATGTAGCTCAGCCCCAGGGTTTTAGAAAAATCATGGTTAATTGAAAGGCAGATGAGACCGCCTGCATCCTGCCGCATTCTTGCAATATGGGCCGGCGTGACAAACTCCGCCGCGGCCACCATGTCCACCTCGTTTTCCCGCTCGTCCCCGTCGTGAAGCAGTACAAAGTCCCCCTTTCTCAGCGACGACAGGGCCTCATCCAAGGACATGATGAACAAGCTTGGTGTTATGATTATAAACTTTACTAGAAAAATTGTTGTTACCAAGAAATTAGTAATTGCCCGCTATTTGGACCGGATGTACTTGCAAAGGACGTCGGTTTCAATATTAACTTTGTCTCCAACCTTCTTCAGTCCCAGATTTGTCACCTCCATCGTGTGCGGTATTATGGAGACCGAAAATTTGTTTTTCATCTTGTCGACCACTGTAAGGCTTATCCCGTCAACCGTTATGGAGCCTTTCCTTGCAACGTACCTTGCAAGCTCGCGCGGCAGATCCACCCAGAGTTGAACCTGATTTGGCTGCCTGTCGATGCGCAGGATCTTTCCAGAGCCATCCACGTGCCCCAGGACAAAGTGGCCTTCCAGCCGGTCGCCAACCCTGAGGCTCCGTTCGATGTTTACCTTGCCTCCGATTCCAAGGGAGCCCAGGTTGGTCATCTTTATCGTCTCCCCCACCATCTCAAAGTCGGCAATGCCGTTTGCAATGTTTATGGCAGTCAGGCAGACGCCGTTTATTGAAACGCTGTCCCCGATCTTCAGGCCCCGGGCAAGCCCGCCGAGATCCACCCCCATCCGGGCTTCGCTTCTGGTTTTCGTCCTCCTCTCCAGCCTCACTACGGTCCCCAGACCCTCGACTATACCCGTAAACATAATGCGGGATTATTTGCGTTCTTGATTTATGTCAATCGGGCTCATTTTTGAAGACGGTGCGGCTACGGCCCGGCAACGGAGGCAAGCAACGACTTTGCCCTCTTGTAGTGTACCTCGTCTATCATCTTTCCTTCCACTTTGGTTGCCCCCTTCCTCATGCCCTTTGCCGACTCGTATCCGCTGATGACCTTCCTTGCCCACTCTATCTCACTGCTGGCAGGATAAAATGCCCCGTGCACCGCGCTTATCTGGTCGGGATGTATTATCGTCTTGCCCGCATATCCCAGGCTTTTTGCCGTGGCACAGTCCTTCTCAAGGCCGGCACTATCGCCCAGGTCCTGCCATATTGCATCCAGGGAATACTTTCCGGCCGCACGGGCATCTATTGGGACCTTTGCCCTGGCATATCTTGCACCCTCCGGTTCCTTCGAGTATTCCACACCGAGGTCGTTTAGCAGGTCAAAGACGCCGAAGACAAGCGCGGAGATGCGCCTGCTCGAGGATGCGATCTGGTAGGCATTGACAACCCCTTCTGACGATTCTATCGATGCCATCAGTTCAATCGGTTTTACCTTGCGCTTTTTTTCCAACAATGCAAGGGCTTTCTCGATTTTTTTTATTTCGGCCGCGCTGTTTACCTTTGGTATGACGATACCGTCAATCCCCCTGCGGACTATTGCCCTGAGATCATCGCCTATCATTCCAGATGCGGGCGAGTTTGTCCTCACGTAGATCTCGGAGCGGTAGGATGGCCGCATCCCCAGGGCCTCCATTACCAGCTTCCTTGCAGCGTTTTTTTCCTCCAATGGTACTGAATCCTCAAGATCAAAACAGACGATGTCTGCGGCAAGCGTCCTTGCCTTCTCCAAAAACCTAGGGTTGTTACCCGGAACAAACAAAAGACTACGCAGCAGCCTTGACATGAAGGTTGGTTGGCCTATGGCTTCATTAAGATTTTGCCGAAAAGCCCCTTGCCTGTCAGCATCTTCGTGTGTGCCTCCGCGGCATTTTCGAAGCTGTACGTAGAATCTATTATGGATTTTATCTTCTTCTTGCCCATCCAGTAGAGACCCTCTTCCAGTTCCGCCTTGGTGCCCTGGGTGGACCCTAGTATGTTGGTCCCCTTGAAGAAGATGTGCCTGAGATCGGTCTTGGCGTCGTAGCCTGTTGTGGCTCCGCACGTGACCAGGGTTGCGCCATACTTTAGCAGCGTTAGCTGCTGGTTCCAGTGGGTCTGGCCTATATGATCAAACGAGATGTCGATGCCTCCATGCTTCTTTGCAATCTCTCTTACCTCCTTGCTCCAGTCCTCCTTTCTGTGATCCACGGCGTAATCAGCACCCAGCTGCTTTAGCTTGTCAAGCTTGTCCCCGCTTGCAGTCGAGATTACCGTACAGTTGTAGAGTTTTGCTATCTGGATTCCAAAGCTGCCAACGCCTGAACCTCCTCCCATTATGAGGACCGTCTGTCCCGGCCTTATCTTGGCCCTTCCTACCAGCATGTGCCATGCGGTCAGTATTGTCATTGATGCTGCCGCGGCCTCGTCAAAGCTCACTCCCTCCGGGATCTTGGCCACGTTTACCTCGGGCAGGTGTGTTATTTCGGAGAACGCGCCCCAGAGCGGGCCTGTCTGGAAGCCCCAGATGGTCCTCTTTGTGCAGTCATATTCCCGCCCGTCAGTGCATGCCTGGCATACCCTGCAGGACATGTTGGAGTGTGAAACGACCTTGTCGCCCACCTTGAAACTTGTTACATCCTCGCCTACTGCTATTACCTCGCCTGCTGCGTCGGAACCCGATATGTGCGGCAGTGGGACGGGCACCGGCTGGCCCCGCATTCCCCAAATATCATTATAGTTCAGAGCTGCCGCCTTTACCTTAAAGACGACCTCGTTGGGTTTCGGTTTTGGATCAGGTACTTCTTTTACCTGTAAAATTGACTTGTAATCATCGTTTGGAGCGTATTTTTCATATACAACTGCCTTCATAATTTGTTTCGACTGTTTTACCCCTAATATATTTTCGCAGGAAGCTATCTTCTGTTTATCTTGAAATCCCGTTTTGGTTGCTGGATGGAGAGCAGGATCTGTTTCAGCTGGTCGTCCGAGATCTGGCTGTGAAGCCTTCCCTGGGATGCCATGCCTAGGAGATAGTTCTCCACCATGGCAGCAAGATCGGGCTTGACGAGCCGGACGTTGTTAAGCCTCAGCCTTGCCTCGGGCGAGAGCAGCGTCCGCATTGCCTGCTCCTTCATTGCGTTGACTTCGGCGTCGTTGGGACTTTTCTCTTCACTCGGGCCTCGGTTGCTCATATGAAATCACTAGGAGTATCTTTTCAGGTTGGGGTTCTTGGCTACAAGCTCGTTCAGTATCTCGGTCGACAGGCGGTCGATTTTTTTCATTCCGTCGTGGGAGATGGTCCTTCCCTTTCCCTCGACCTTGTCGAGGTATCCCAGTTTTTCGAGGTTGTGAATCGCGGTCCTGATTATCGCCCCGCCGGCATCCCTGTGGTGAGCTCCGCCGTATCCTACCGCCTTTGTGCCCCCGTACACGGACCTGAGGTCTTGTACGCTGATTGGGCCATGGAGGTAGATCTTCCTCAGAAGGGAGGCGCACCTGGTAAAATACCAGTCGTTCTGGTGGGGCGGCTTGTCTGCGTGGGAGCCTGTCTTGACAAACGGTATCCAGGCGGGCGCATTGACACCCTCGCCCTTTAGAATCTCAGATAACTTGTTTATCAGCATGTCCGCCGGTACGTCGTAAGCCTTGGCCATGAATTTCAAAGTTCAAACTTGGCCTTATAAATCATAGACTTTGTCTTGGCGGTTTTTTTATTATTTTCCTGTAGGTATGGTTGCAAAATTGGCATGTGATGCGAATTGATCTCACGTTAGACCTGCCCACGCGAATCCTTGACGTAAAACCGGGCACAATGAATTTCTTGCACTTTTTGCAGTAATTCATCCTAAGCTCATACGGCATGCGTATCCTGTACTTGGTACTCAGCCTCTTTGCCAGGGCTGCCTGCCTTTCGGCAATGGTTGGATTTTTCCTTGCATTTTCGATGGCGTTCCGAACCAAGATTTGCATCCTCTCCATTACGAGGTCTCTTGTACCCGGCTTCATGTGGATTAATTAATGACCGCCCTTAAAATACAATCTTGCTCTCACTTGTGATTGCTGAATCTGCCCTTGGGCTTGTCCCCAAGGAGCTCCAGAATCACAACTCGGTTACCGCCTCGGCCAGGAGGTTCAACAAGCGGCCTTCCGAAATCCTGCTTGACGTGTCATGGCATTATGCCGCGATGAAGGGAATGAAAAACGAGCTGAAGATGGGAAGGCCCGATTTGGTGCACTTTTGCCTCCTTGAGGCTTGCAGTATTCCCCTCTTTTTTGAAAACAACCTTGATGTCTTTGTTCACACTGCCGACAACAGTACGATATTTTTTGACAGGTCGGTAAGACTGCCCAAGTCCTACCACAGGTTTGCAGGGCTCATGGAGAAACTATTTTCCGAGGGAAAGATCGAGGAGGGGGGAAGGAGGCTCATAGAGTTGAAGAGGATGGATTTTGGGGAGCTGGTTGAAACCATCAGGCCAAAGCAGGTAATCGGGCTTTCAACAAGCGGGATGCCGTCATCCTACCAAAATCTGGGCGAGATGGCTGGCAGGGACGCCTGCATAATAGTAGGCGGGTTTGCAAAGGGGCATTTTTCCGAAAATGTCTCACAGCATTTTGATGCGATGTTATCAGTCGACAGGAGACCTCTTGAGGCCCACATAATTATTTCAAGAGCGTTGTACGAGTGTGAAAAGAGGATTCTGCCGTCTTGACGGCCCGTGACCGGTTTTTGTTGTGCGATTGGCGGTAGATGGACAGAATGGAAAAAAGAATTATTACATAGTCGCTTGATTCGCACAGTGAGCGGTCGTAGTATAGTTTGGTTAGTACACTGGCCTTCCAAGCCCGTTACCCGGGTTCAAATCCCGGCGACCGCATACTAAATACTACACCGTGGATATTGATGCGGTGCCAAAATTTTGAAACATGAACGCAAAAAACTCTGTCAAATATAAGAAAATCCTGTTTGGGCATGAGGGAAAGGATAATCGATTTTGAGCGATGGGAAGGGTTCGATTTAATTGTGATCGGCGGCAGGGGTCATGGTCCGACAAAACTAATGTTGCTTGCCAGCGTATCAACCGCAGTGTTACACGGCTCAAAGGTTCCAGTATTGATAGTCAAGTAAACCCATTGTCGATAATCTGCTAACCTCTTTAATAATTGGCAAAGTCCATCTTTGCCGTGAAGATTGATCAGGACTTGCTAAAAGCAGGAATAAGGTTTCACGGCCACAAATGTCCTGCAATGCCGTTGGGGATGAGAGCAGGACTTGCGGCATTAAAAAAACTAGGCGTAGAAAGGGCAAGCAACAAGGAACTGTACTGCTATTGTGAGACAGGCCCTTCCCATGCCCAGGCGTGTTTTGCAGATGGGATTCAGGTAGCAACCGGGTGCACCTTTGGCAAGGGAAACATCGAGAAATTAAACTATGGAAAAAATGCGTTTACTCTGGTAGATGTAAAAAATAAGAGGGCTGTCAGGGTTTGCTTGAACCCCGATTTTCAAGCCAAGTCACTTTCTTCAGAATTTGTAAATCAAAGAAAGAAAGGAGTAGAGCCAAAGGACATCGGACCGGAAGTTGTAGACCCGGCTGTAGCAAAGGTCACAACCGTAGGGGATGATGAGATATTAAAAATAGGAGAGGTAGCAGATTTTGGTTTCAAGCCAGTAAAGGGAACCTATGAGTGGGAGAGATGTGCAATGTGCGGCGAGATTGTGTTTTCTACCGGTCTGAGGGTGGCAAATGGAAAACACTACTGCATTCCATGCTCGAAACTATAGGTCATAAAGGGTGAAAGTGACTTGGTCACAATAACAAATGACAAGGCCGAGATGGAATCGGGGCTGTCAACACAGGAGGTAAAAACGAGGCTATCAGAATACGGATATAACGAAGTTCCAGAAAAAAAGACCCACTTTCTCATAAGGCTGGCAAAATGCTTCTGGGGCATTGTTCCGTGGATGCTTGAGGCGACAGTATTTTTCACGTGGGTCTTGGGCAAGTATCCCGACATGTTGATCATCATCGCGCTGCTCTGCTTCAATGCAATACTGTCAATGATTCGCCAAAGAAAAGCCAACATGGCACTAGAGTCTCTCAAGCAGAGGCTGAGCATTCAAAGTAGGGTCAAAAGGGACGGCGTCTGGTCGGTTGTATCCGCAAGGGAGATAGTGCCTGGCGACCTCATAAGGGTCAGGGCAGGAGACATACTGCCTGCAGACACGCAGCTAATCAACGGAAACTTGGAAATTGATCAATCAGTTCTCACAGGTGAGTCTACAACAGTAGAAAAGGCTGGAGGGGAGGCGGCCTATTCCGGCTCCGCCGTAAAACGCGGTGAGGCAACCGGAACTGTAAGTGCTACAGGAACGAGGACATATTTTGGCAAGACGGTCGAGCTTGTGAGCCTCGCAAAACCGAAACTACACATGGAAGGATTTACGGTTAAAGTTGCGCGCAAACTTGCAATGATAATCATAGTTTCTCTCCTAATCTCATTTGCATATGCCCTCGTGACAGGATTCCAGTTTGCCGTGCTGTTGCCTCTTGCCGCAGTGCTGCTTGTCACCGCTGTTCCTGCTGCCATGCCAACCATGTTCACGCTGAACATGGCACTTGGAGCGTCGGAGCTTGCAAAGAAGGGGGTCCTTGTTACAAGACTCAGTGTAAGCGAGGATGTTGCTCTAATCGACGTTCTTTGTGTGGACAAGACAGGTACGATGACCATGAACAAGCTCTTCGTGGAGGAAGAATATCAGGTTAATGCGTTTGAAAAAAGTGACGTAATTCTTTACGGTGCCCTTGCCTCAAATGAGGCAAATCAGGATCCCATAGATCTTGCATTTCTTGCCGCATCAAAAGAGGCTAGAATATCACTTGACGGTTACTCGCAGGTGGAATTTGTCCCGTTTGACCCACAGACCAGGATGACAGGTGCCGTGATTGAAAAATCAGGTGAGAGGTTTGCAGTAAGAAAAGGCTCCTTCAAGGCAATCTGTTCCTACTGCAAAATATCAGATGAGAATATGGCATCCTTGGGCAAGGAGGCGGAGGCTCTCTCGTCAAAAGGGTTGAGGGTGATAGCAGTTGCAAGAGATGACAGGAGGGGAGGGTTTAAACTGGTTGGCCTTGCTGGAGTAGCCGACAGGATTAGGCCGGACTCTCGCGAGACAGTCATGCAACTAGGCAACTTTGGGATTTCAGTCAAGATGCTTACAGGAGACGCACTTCCCATCGCAAGAAATATCGCGCCACAGATGGGTCTTGAAGATAACATCATCAGGATGCCAGACACAAAGGGGGTGCAGGATCAAAAGATGGCAAGCTCGATAGAAGAGAGCAGCGGCATGGCGGAGATTTATCCCGAGGACAAGTATACAATAGTCAAGAGCTTGCAGAGCAGAGGACACATGGTCGGTATGACAGGCGATGGAGTCAATGACGCACCAGCACTAAAACAGGCAGATGTTGGAATTGCGGTAAAAAATGCCACGGATATTGCAAAGGACTCGGCAGGTGCGGTACTTGTAACAGAAGGACTTGGCGGCATACTTGCCATGATAAAGACTGGCAGGACAATTTATCAGAGAATATTCAGCTGGGTGCTCAACATGATAACCAAAAAGACCTTCACTGTAGGGTACATTGTTACCATGCTCTTTCTTACCCACAGCCTTGTGATCTCGATATTTGGCATGGTACTGTGGATATTTTTTGGCGATTTTGCCACCATGTCTATATCTACTGATAACGTCAGATACTCGAGGAGGCCGGACTCGCTTGACACCTCGTGGCTGTTCAAGGTTGGAGTGCCGCTTGCAGCACTTGCAGTGGCGGAAGGCACCATACTTACCTTGATGGGCCTGACCTACTTTGGCCTTGGGAATACCAGCAAGCTATACACCTTTACTTTTGCATATCTTGTCATAGAATCGCTGTTCAGTCTCATGATATTGCGCGAGCGGGACCATTTCTGGAAGTCAAGGCCGAGTAACGTCTTGCTGGTTACAACAGTTGCCGAGATCTCAATCGTATCTGCAATATCCCTGTCGGGTTTCTTTGAGCTTGGGCCGCTAGGGTACATTCCATTGATTGTCATACTGGCATATTCGTTTGCCGCCTCTTTTCTTGTCAATGATTTCCTAAAGGTTTTCCTGTTACGAAGATTCTATAAAAAATCGATCTGAAAACTACGTAATGGGGTTCAAGCTATAAATTCTAGTGAAATTGTAAAACAAGGCCTTTCCTGTAAGACCCGGGACCATCATACCAAAGGATTTTCATTTGGAATCAATACAAGATATGATAACAGATCCCAATTAGGCTACCGATAGCGGAACGGATGCCTGCGGACTCGTACCAAGGAAACAAAATTTAAGCTTTGAATGAAATTTTCAACCTGATTCAATGTTACAAAACGTTTATTCGATTCGGTAGGAGTATGTAAGAAAATAACTTCCTCACGCGTGAAGCGAGAGGGAGAGAACAAAACTGTAGGTACCCTTGCGCGGCCGCCGCATACTAAACTTTGAGCCGTTCGGCATCCTCGTTCTGTTCCATTGCAGCATGAACAAAAGTTGCTCCATTCCGTACTAGTTTCTGCTCCTGAGAGGTATCTTCAAATCTTTCTCGCCAAGGAATTTAACGGAATTCAGGCACTGAATGAGATCATGATCATGTTCTGAGTAGCAAAGGGGCAAAAATTGGTTGGACTGCTGGCAGGGTTTGCTTGTAAAAAAAATGCATGGTGCCGCCAATATCACGGCTAACCGAGGCCGGTTCCCAGAATTCCACCGGAACCACCGAGGATCCCGCCCAGAAGTTGAACCGAGTAGGAATCCCCTCCGAAGATATTGACTGGCTGTGATGTTGATGCAAGCTCTACACCTGTAGATGAGTACACCTTGATGTACGCGTCAAGCGGCATAGGATAGTTTCCGATGTTTAGTGTTGCAGTACCCGACGAGTCCACGGGTGCGGAGGCAACTACCTGGCCCGTACTGGAAGAGGTTGGCACTACCAAATCCACGGTGGATGCAAGTGCCGGGTTGTTTGTCACCTTGACGTTTACGTCAGACGCGGCAAAGAAGTCGGTGAATGTGCCGTTTAGCATCTGTCCCGCATAGTTTGACTGAGGCTCGAGGAACGCCACTAGCGGATTGGTATATCCCAGGTTCATGGTGTTGCTCTGGAATACGATGGCATTGTTCAGTATCACCTCGAGGAAGTTGGTCCCGTTGGTGATGATGGTGCAGTCTGCCGTGCGAGGCTCTGTCAGGCTCATAGGCGAGGCCCACAATACCTTCTCGCTTGTTGCCCCGTAGGCGTTCCCTATAGCGGATGAAACCACCCACTGGGTCCCGACTATACTGGTATTTGATGTACATGTGATATAGCTCACATTATACGGTCCGTTTTGGACGTACATCCCATTCTCGTACCAGTTGTAGTTTGACGGGATTGTCTGTTCTGGTGTAGTGACTATCGAGTGGAATACCATTGCCGGAGTATTAGGCGTGACGGCATAGTAGCCCGCCCAAGTCCCGTTCGATGGTGCCTGTGCCCCAACGTGCAGGCCTTGAGTATCCCTCCAGACCGCATACGGAGCTCCCTCCCCGGGTGCGTCACCCCCATAGGTCCAGTATCCCTTGTTTGCCTGAAGCTGTTGTTGCGATTCTGTTTCGTTTGTCAGAGAGTCGGACGCAACAATACCAGAGTGTGTCTCGGTAATGGAGTATACCGAGAGTGGCAGTATTGAGACTGTCCCAAGGTTTGGCAGGGTTATCGGGATTGAAACTCCCAATCCTCCTGTCGGTATGAGGTTACCCGGAATGGGGCTTGGCGCGGATATTGTCAGCGCGCGTGCAGGCTCTATTCCCATCGGCATCAGCAGGACAAGCATCATCATTGCTGTCCCTAGAATGAGTCCGAGTTTTTTCATTTGGAAAATCATCCTGTCTGGTCCTTATCTCACTATGCCTAGACGGTCCTGTAAAAAAATTACAATACATGATATGAAAAAATGTTGGAGATAAATATTCCATAATATAATTACTGAGCCTAAAAATAATAGCCCTCGGTTAAGATTTCATGACGCTTACAAACCGTGTCAAGGAATCCTGGATAACAAGCAGTTTCTGTAAAATATTTTCCTGGAATTTTGACATCAAAGAGATGGAAGTACGCACCAGCTCGTCTGCTGGCTCGTGCCAACCCCTTCCGGCCGTTTCAAATTAAGAAAATGAGCATGCCACACACATTCTCAGACCATAAATACCCGCAGCGCCTTGCGGCGGCAAAGCTTTCTTTTCCCACCAGCTTGACCTTTGATGACAAGGGGACGGCATATGTTGCCGAGTCGGGACTTGATTTTGGAATGGAATCGGATGAAAAAATGGCCGGTGGAAGGATTCTGAAGATCCTCCATGATGGCGGATGCGAGGTGTTAAAGGATAGCCTGAGGCAGCCAGTCAACGGCCTTGTCTTCTACAAGGGAGCCCTCTACATATCCGAGGGCGGCCATCCAGGACGCCTCAGCCGCCTCGATGCTGACGGCAGCCTTGTCACCATACTTGACGGCCTGCCAGGCCCTGGCAACTACCAGACAAACATGATGGCAATAGGACCTGATTCGAAGATCTATTTCAGCCAGGGCGCCATGACAAACAGCGGCATAATAGGACCTGATTCCTATTCGCTTAGCTGGTTGCGCCGCCTTCATCCTCACGACATACCTGGATATGACGTGGTGTTGTCCGGTATCAATGCAGAATCCAGCAATCCGTTGGGCGAGAAGGGCGGCAAGGTACTGACAGGCGCCTTCGTTCCTTTTGGAACCAAGACCCTTCCAAACCAGACGGTACCGTCCCGTATCCCCTGTACCGCGGCTGTGATGAGGTGCGATCTTGACGGAGGCAATCTAGAATTATTTGCGTGGGGATTTCGAAACGCATACGGTCTTGGTTTTATGCCCGATGGACGCCTGCTTGCAACAGAGCAATCCCCGGATGACCGCGGGAGCCGGCCTGTTGGGAATGCCCCGGATCTGCTCTTTGAGGTGCGAAAGGGCTGTTGGTATGGCTGGCCTGATTTTATAGGTGGAGAGCCGGTTACCCACCCCAAGTTCATGCCCAGCCGAGGCAATCAGCCTGCCTTTCTCTTGGAAAATCATGGTAGCCTTCCACCCCCAGAACCTCCTCTGGTCAGATTTCCGACGCATTCCACCCCTGTCAAGTTCGATGTTGCCCCCTCCAAGTCGCGGTGGGCAGGCCAGATCTTTGTTGCACTTTACGGTGACATTCGGCCGATGGCAGCACCGGCGGGACCGAATGCAGCAAGGACAGTATCCAGAATAGATCCAACCGACTGGACTGTCCACAATCTGGCCCTGGAAGGACTCGCAAGGCCGATAGACGTACGGTTCAACACCGTTGACGGCATGCTCTACGTCCTCGATTTTGGCCGGTTTGAGCTTGGCCCAAAACATGAGATCAGCGCGGATTCCAGAGGGGGCTGCCTGTGGCAGGTTGATCTAGATTGATACAATTAGGAGATTATCTGCTGGGAGGCAAGATACCGTACGAGGTTGATGAATGTATTGTCGTCTATCCTTCCCTCGTACCACCAGTTTGCCGCGTTCCTCAGCCACAACGGGATCCTTAAGGGCTGCGGGATGTCACCCCCCTCGTGGCCTTGTGCCCCAGTCATGTTCTGCAGCACCCCGTAGAAACTAAGGTCACTGACATTCCCGTTTGCCCAAAGGCCCGCCGTCCGCTTTTCCTGGGCGACAAGCGACATCCTGCCTTGGCCCTGCCCCCCAGTTCCATTCAAGATGTAAAACCAGGCGATTCCTGGCTCCGTCTTGTTGACAAGCGTGCCGTTGAGGATTAGCACGTTATTTGCAGCCTCAAAGGTGGTGTCATCAATATTCACCGCGCGCAGTGTGACCTCTCCCCCCTCCCTGAACTGCGGAAAATCGCTGATCCTAAAAATAGTCGTGCTGAACATTCCATCCTGCGTCTCGTTTGGCAGCAGATACCGGGTTATCATCTCTCCGCCGTCCTCCCTCATCAGTTCGGAGGCAAACTGGGACTGCAGTGGGTTGATGATCTTGTGGTCCGGGTCTGCATAGGAGAAGTCGATAGTCTGTCCCGGAATCCTGTTGCATATTTCCTGCCTCCAGGCGGCAGATGACTTTATGGCATTTATCATCAACTGCCCGTGCAGCAGCTCGTGGTATAGAACCATCTCGTTTTCCACTTGGTGGACCTCGGGGTTTACCCCCGTAGAATTGAGCAGGACCTCAGTATTGAGCCTGAGATCATTGTTGCACTGGAGCGTCACCTTCGCATCCTCTGTTGTTGCAAGACAGTCCCACGTGTAGCTTCCCCCCGTAACCTGATCCTCATGCACCGGAGTCTGCTCAAACCTTGCAAGCCTGGTTGTGATTACCACCACGACAAAGTCGTTCGTGTCGTTGGAATTGCACTGGAAGCTTACGATGAGAGGCCTGTCAAACGTCCTTACCACGTCGGTTACGTCCTCCTTTGGAACGTCGGTCTTTTCGAACTTGCCCAGCAGCTGGGAAAAGAGGTCCCTCTCCCTGCTCGTTGGCGGTTCGTAGAGGGCTGACGCGGGCATGATTGTTATGAGGAGGAGCGAGATGATCACAAGAAACCGGTTTTGCAAGGCTCGAAATCCACTTTTACTCAGGATATCGGGGTCGACCTGATCTCGCTTTTGAACTCGTCCCATGAGGGTTTTGTCTGGTTGTTGTCACCGACAAGCCCGGTGCTGCAAAGGTACGCTGCGGTGTTGTTTAAGAGTATCTTGTTGCCAAAGCCCGTGGGCACGTTCATGTTGAGGCTGTCGTAACAGGTTGAAAACGGCCTGTCGTACTGCCTGTACCAAGTCATAAAGTCAATCCTCGGCTCGTTCTCCCTGAAAAAGTCAAATGTGTCCTTCATGAATTTTACCTGATTGGCCTCCGTCCCGTTGACAGACTTGTCGGTTGCCCACCCTATCTCCATCAGTGCGACATTTTTGCCGCCGGAAAAGTCGAACATCTTTTGCAGTTGGGCTGCCTCTTCACCAGGCCCGTGCGGTTGGTAGAACACAAGGTCAACCGGTGAGAATGAGTAGGCCACAAAATCACCCTGGTCCAGCTTTTTTACCATGTCACCCTCGGAATGGTTTATCAGATCGTTGAGTGAGAACCAGTTGCCCATCTTGACGTCCGGATGGCTTGCCTTCACCTTCTCATATACCGAATTGAAAAAACTCACATATTTCGGAATCTCGCCCGGATGGGTCCTGAAGTAGACGTTCAGGTCTCCTCCCACCATCACATAATCCACTATGTAGTATCTTGAAAGTATGGCATTGAGTGCGGTTGCCGTCTCGTTGGCAAGCTTCTCGTCAAGGCTGGGGTTCTGCCCTATCCAGCTCGGGAACGGGCCGAACTCCTCGTTGTTTATTATTGAAAAGTACAGCGTTACGTTGAGGTGCTGCTCCCTGTTGAGGCCCATGAGAATGTCATAAGGCCTCCAGTTGAAGTTTCCCTCCTGCGGTTCTATGGTCGGCCACAGCATGTAGACGTTGCTTCGTCCTATTCCCGTGGATGCGGCACTTATGTAGGCGTTGTGCACCTCGCCAAAGGTGGACCTCTCGGAGGGCGGCATTATCACAAGCCCCAGCTTGGGGTTTGGCTTTGCCTCCGGCGCAGTCAATGGCCCCGATTGTTGTGACAGGAGGTAGGCCACCGCAATGACTACTGCGGCGGCAATCCCGGCAGCCACAACAAGGTTCTTTCTTCTTGAGGCCTTGGGGGGCGCCGGATCCGGCTTGTTGTTGTTTGTCTTGCCGGCCGATTCCTTTGGTCTTCTCTTCAACGCTATCCTCAATATTTGATGATAGTAAAAGAGTTTTGATTTGTGGGTGCAGCGCCTATCCGGACGTGCATCCGCTGTACCCGCATTCTATGCAGATGTTGCATCCTTCCGCAAACACAAGCGCATTCTTGCATGTGGGGCACAGCCTCTCCTCCAGCTGCTCGGTCGTAAGCTTCGGCTGTTGCTGCTGGACCTCGAGGTCCGGGATCCTGATTGCAAGCGCGCGCTCGACCTGGCCCTTGAGGTAGGCGTTAGTGATGTTCTTTGAGATGTAGTCGGTCACGTAGATGCTCGGTGTAACGTTGAACGTCTTCTGCACGTTGTCCCCCGTCATGTGAAGGACCTGCTCGTGCCTCGAGCCGTCCCTGAAGACGGTGATTCCCTTGAGCCCGAGCTCGTGGGCCAGGAGATATGTCGCCTTTACGTCGTCGGAAGAGACGTCGTTTGGCATGTTGATCGTCTTTGCAATGGCGTTACCTATCCACCTCTGCCAGACGGCCTGCGCCATCAGGTGGTCAGCCCAGTGAATGTCCATGGCAGTCACAAAGATCTTCTGCATCCACTCCGGTATCTCAGGAATTCCCTTTATCGACCCGTAGTTGTTGGCAATCTTTTCTAGGATCTGGTCGTTGTAAAGCCCGTGCTCCTTGAGGACGGCCTCAAATATCTTGTTGGTGTAGAAGAACCTGCCCACCGTGACTCGCTTCTCAAACACGAGTGCGAACATGGGCTCCATGCCGTTGGAGCAGTCAGCAATCATCGACAGGGTTCCCGTAGGCGCCACGGTGGTGGTAAGGACGTTCCTTATCCCGTGCTTCTGGATCTTGGCAATGAGGGCGTCCCAGTCGTATGTGCGGGCATTCTTGGGCTTTTCATAGTATCCCGCAATCGGGATCTTTCCCTCCGGATATTCCGTTTTCGAGCACAGCGGGAACGGCCCCCTCGTCTTTGCGAGGGCCACGCTCTCCTCCATGGAGTAATATGTCAGGGCTTCTGCCAGCTTTTCCTGAAACTCGTACCCTTCCTGCGAGTTGTATGGGATGCGCAGCTTGAACAGCAGGTCTGCCACGCCCATAACCCCGAGCCCTATCCTTCTGGAATCCTTGGATGCCTTGTCAATCTCCGCTATCGGATAATTGTTTACATCGATTACGTTGTCGAGGAACCTAGTGGTCTTCCTTATCGTTTCCTCGTACCTCTGCCAGTCAAACTCGTACTGCCCGTCTGCCTTCCTCTTCACAAAGTTGGCAAGATTGATCGAGCCAAGGTTGCATGACTCGTATGGGTACAGGCTCTGCTCGCCGCACGGGTTGGTGGCACGCAGCGGCACCCCCCTTGCCTTTGCAAACACGTTGTACTTGTTTATTATATCAAAGAAGATCAGCCCGGGCTCAGCACTCTTCCATGCAGAGAGCGCAATGAGGTCTATGATGTGGTGGGCGTTTACCTCCCTTGCCGGAGACTTGTCTATCGGGCTCCGCAGGGTGTACTTGCCGTCAGTCGAGTTTACAAGCGCCTCCCAAAAGTCCTCCCATACACCGACGCTTACGTTGAAGTTTTCAAGTACGCCGGGCTTGGTCTTTGCCGTAATGAATTTCTCCACATCCGGATGCCAGGCCTCGATTATTCCCATGTTGGCCCCCCTCCTCTTGCCGCCCTGCTTGACAACTTCCGTCACGGTGTTGATGATATTCATGAAGGAGACCGGCCCTGATGCCACCCCTGAGGTGGATGCGACCACATCCCCTTCCGGCCTGAGATCAGAATAGTTTATCCCCACGCCTCCTCCGGACTTGAATATCAGCGCGGCGTCGGATGACGACTTCATTATCTTCTCCATGTCGTCTGGCATGGCAAGCACAAAGCATGCAGAGAGCTGTCCCAGCCGTGCACCCGCGTTCATCATGGTGGGCGAATTTGGCAGGTAGTCCTGCGAGGCCATCATCTCATAGTATTCATTTATTCTCTCCCCGTACTGCTCGAAGCTGTTTGCCGCCAGCATTGTGAGGAATTCCTTGATGCTCACTCTCATCTGGCCTTTCTGTGCAAGGTCGATGTAATGCTGTATCAGCGACCTGAAGTGATACTTGTTGAGGTAGTACCTGCCGATCTTGAACTTGTTATCAAAGTCATCCAGCTTTTCCATGTATCGTGTGGCCTCCTCTATGTCCCTTGGCTGCCCTCCTTCGACGTTGAATACGACCGGGTCTTTGAGCACGTCCGATATGCCGACCAATGTTGCAACCCGTTCAAACATCTCGCCCGGCGTCTCCCTAATCTGCCCCTTGTTGTTCCTGAGCAGGTATCTGGACGCCAGCACGCGGAGGCAGTTGAGGTCGAACTTCTTGGCCACTGGATCAAGCAACCTTGATTCAAGCACCTTCATCTTCTCCTCCCTCAGCCTCCTGCGCTCATGCCTGTACAGGATGTATGTTTTGGCAATCTCTCCCTCGCCCTCGTCGATGAGGGTCGACTCCACCATGTCCTGAATGTCCTCAACGCTTGGAGCCTCCGCTGAAGAATAGCCGTGGTTCACGAGCTTCTCCGTGACCCGGTTTGCAAGCTTGTCTGCAAGACCATGGTCAGGCCTGCCGCACGCTACCAGCGCTTTATAGATAGCGTTTGAAATCTTTTCTTTTTGGAACGATGATACCCGACCATCACGTTTCTTAACCTCAATGATCGAATTCTCTATTTGTGAAAAATCTGTCATTTTACACTCCCCGCCTCTTAAACAAACGGGAGTTAAATAAAGTCTGCGGCGAAATTTTTTTTTCCATTGCTGAGCTTTGCGTCAATTTTGTTGACACCATTCCAATTTTCATGATAATAGATCTATTCAATCAAATATATTCCTAAGAAAATTACGAAGGAAATTGCCAATAGTTTGGGCGTAATTTTAAAAAATTTAACTTTCTGATCGCCTGCTCTAAGAAGGGTTTAGGCCAGTATGTAAGGGGACTTACATACAGGACATTTTTCTGAAATCTTTTCTTCCTTGAGTCCGCAGTTGCTGCATATGGGCACTTTCCTATACGGCCTGAAGGAGCTTAATAGATCGCCCGCCTTCTCAAGGGCCTTCCTGATCCCCGCGGTATCCATGGTTTCAGGAATCCTGAGTTGGACCAGCAGCCCTCCGTTGAGCATCTTCAGGAGATGGTTCGACTCCAATATCTTCTCGCTCTTTGCGTTCATAGAGTCCATCTCCGACGCGTCGATAACGACTCCCTCCGAGTAGGATTCTCCCTCCACGTGCGGGTGGATTGACATTTTACCGTACTTTTCTCCGTCAAGCGACGAGAATCTCGACGCGGCATCGCTCTCCGTGATGGAGACCGTGACATTGTCCCCCATCTCCTTGCCCTTCTTGGAGGCAACCTCGGTGGCTGTTGTCACTACCTTGGCAAGTATTTCCTGGCCGGCTTTGTTGTTCTCGTATCCCAGAATGCCATAGACGGCTTCCCTGAGCCCTATCAGGTTGACTACCAGTGAGACCGATCCCTTTTGCATGTACTGGGTGTTGTTTGCAAGGATCGGGTTCAGCCCCCTGCGGGTAAGATCGGAGATTTCCTTCTTTCGTATAGACATGGCGGCAAGTGCAGGCTTCATCAGCAGGGCGAGCCTTGCCCTAAAGTATGTCTCGTCCTTGTTTGACTCAAACGCAAGCCTGGGCATGTTGATGGACAGTGACTGGAGGCTGATCGATGTTGCAGCCAGGTTCTTTCCGTCCGCCTTTGAGAGGCCCTTGTTGGAGGAGATCCCCTTTGAGAACATCACGTGCCCGCCAAGCGAGACTATCTCTGAAAGTATGGCCGAAAAGTCCCCAATCTTGGACTTTTCATAGTCCACAATTATCCCGATGGTCGGCAGCGGCGTGGCCTTTACATAGTTTTTATACGCGCTAAATATGGCATTGGCAATTTTGGGGTCGGAGGCAAGCGAAATCCTAAATGATGCCAGGGTCGAGTCCTTGCTTAATTTGGAAGCCACGGACATTTTGGCAAAGGAATCTGCAATTTTATCCTCGATCTCTGAAATATTCTTCGAGTATTTTTGAAGCAGGCCGACTAGCCCGTCAAGGACCACCTCCTGTGAGGCCTCCTTTACCAGCAGGGAGACCGCAATGGAGAGCGCCGTGCCGACACCTTCAAGGGAGTTTGGAGGAGGAATCCTAGTCACGCCGAGGAACTTGCCCCGCAGGTCTATGCCCTCCTCCACCAGCTCCTTAATGTTCACAAAGAGGGTATCTGGAAGAAGGGACCATAACCCCGTGTTTGTTATATGGATGTCTCCTGAGAGGTGAGAGTCAGCCACGTCCTTTGGGAGCGTGTTTAGTACCAGATACTCCCCAAAAACGCTCTTTCCCGTCTTAAATAGAAGGCCCTCGACGCCGTTATGGATGCCGTCCACGTTGGTCAGCATCTCGTGAATGTCATATCCCGGCAGGCCGAACCTGGCAAGTTTGTGCCTGTAATCCTCGTGCCCCTGTTCCAGAAGGACGGAATTTACCATCTCGCGTATCAGGGACGAGGTCAGGTAGGAGGTCTGGAACTTGTAGATCCTGTTTTCCACCTCCTCCGTTATCTTTTGGGCCAGCTCCAGTGGAAGGCTGCCCTCCCTTACCAGGGATTGGATTATCTTGTGTGAGTTGAATTCTTCGATTGATTCGTGCGAAGTCCGCACATACATCTTGCCGCTCTCAATTATTGAGCGCTCCTCAATCTGCCTTGCAAGGCTGAGGACCAGTTTTCCAAGGTTGGTTATCGTATACCTGCGTTCGGACTTGTTAAGCGCGACGAGCGACTGGCGCAGCAGTTTTCTGAGGTGATATGCAAACTTGCCGCTCTCTTTTTTTGACTTGAATCCGGCAAGGGACTTTAGCTCCGAATAGGTGAGCGGTCCTTTTGAATTTAAGATCCTCAGGATGTCTATTCTGTTGGGGCTTGCCATGACAGAAAAGATCATTCTTACGCGTTTTGATGCTGACTGTAAAATGCCTCCTCGCTTCTGCTCCCCAAAGTCCTCGCTAAGTTCCATAGGAAGTCTAACAGGCATCAGTAAATAAGAATTATGACCTATTTGATGCGCAAACTTTTTAGATCAGTTCCGCTGTACATCAACGCCGAAATCCGAGGATGACAGCGTGTGGCCGCATGACGGACATTTGTTATTATATGGCCTCATGACCTCCTTGATCGATTTGAGCATGCGCATGCTTGCAATTTTTGATCCGCATTTGTCGCACACGACGTCTACTGACATCAGAATTGGTTTCATGATATCGCTATAAAAGAAGTATCCTAGTTTTTTTTAATTAACTTACAAAATTTGGTTTACTGCTTCTCGATTATTATTCCGCGCTCGTCGTGGCCCGTGATCTTCACCCTCGTTCCCAGGGGGAGATCGGCCGGGGATCCGATTCCGGCCATGAATCCCGAGATGCTAAGTTCCGAGTTGTCCACCTTCATCACGACCCACGCATACGGTACATATTTCTCAAAGCCCTCGGGAGGTACGGTTATGATGGTATAGGTCACGATGGTTCCCTTGCCGTCGATAATTACGTTCTCGAAGCTCTTATTTCCGCAGTTCTGGCAGAAATATGTCGTCACCAGGTGCAAATGACCGCACTTGAGACACTTTCTTGCAAGTATCTTTCCTAGCTTTGTGTTATTGATAAATTCCTCTTTTGAGAGCAAGGCTATACACTTTTGAAGATATGCACGGCGCAGCTGGCTCCAGTTGCACCGAAGTTGTGTGTCAGGCCTATCTTGGCATCCTTTACTGTCCTCTCGCCTGCCCTGCCGGTCAACTGGTCGAACACCTCCGCAACCTGCCCTATGCCGGTAGCACCTATGGGGTGGCCCTTGGACTTGAGTCCTCCAGATGGATTGATTGGAATGTCGCCGTTGAGCCTTGTCCTCCCCTCCCGGACGGCCTGCGCGGCCTTTCCTTTTTCAAAGAAGCCGAGGTCCTCGGAATCGACCAGTTCGGCAATTGTAAAGCAGTCGTGAACCTCGGCAAAATCAACATCCTTCGGGGTTATTCCCGCCATCTTGTATGCTGCCTGCGCAGCAATCTTGGTGCTTGGGATTTCGGTGATATGGGCCCTACCCTGAAGTGCAGCAGGGGATCCGCCCCTGCCTGACCCTATGACTTCGATGTAGTTTTTTGAGTGTGCCTTTGCAAATTTTTCGCTGCACAGAATTACGGCGCTTGCGCCGTCGGAGAACGGGCAGCAGTCATACAACTTTAGCGGGCTTGCAACGACAGCCGATTTTAGGACGTCGTCAAGCGTGATTTTTTTCCTGAGGTGGGCCTTTGGGTTGAGAAGCCCGTTGTCATGGTTCTTTACTGCAACCATTGCGAGGTCCTCCTCTGTTGCCTTGAATTCTGCAAGGTATGCCCTTGCCATGGAAGCGAAGAGTCCCGGGAACGACGCGCCGGATCCCCCCTCATAAAAGAAATCAGAGCAGTATGAAAAGTAGGTCGTTGTCCATTCGGTGCCCGTATGGGTTACCTTCTCCACCCCTGTTGCCAGCACCACGTCATAAAATCCTGCAGCCACATTGGCAAATGCCTCCCTGAATGATATCGAACCGCTCCCACATGCAGACTCGATTGAGAGTGATGGCACCTCCGGTATTCCAAGGTTGCTCATAATCACCGGCCCGAGATGGACCTGCTTGTCTGCAACTCCGAAAACATTTGATATGTATCCCGCCTGGATTTCCTTCGGCTCTATTCCCGCGGTCTCTATAGCGTCTACCGAGGCCTGAAGGGCGATATCGGTTATACTGTCAGCCAGTTTTCCATATTTCGTACTGCCGGCACCTATTACGCAGACCTTTTCCACAAATCTCGCTGACCAGTTTCCATATAAAAATTCTTCACTACGATTCTTTAACAAGCTCCGACCACACCATGGCATACATGAAAGGTGTCCCCCCCCAGACGGTAATACTGAGGCGCCGAGGGCCTAGAAATTCGGTGCGAGTCACTGACAGGACAATATCAAGGATGAGGGAGGAAATCAGGCAGTACTATGACAGCAACGGCTACCTCTCATGGTCAGAAAAGCGCGGAAAATACGTGATTTTAGGCACGAATCAGCCCTCAAACGGCCTCGTCGAATGCCCGCATTGCAGGGTGGGAAAGATTCTCGTGATCCGTTCAAGGCAGACAAGGAAGCGATTCCTTGGATGTTCCAACTACCACAACGGCTGCAGTGCCTCCTCCCCGCTTGTCCAGCGGGGCATGCTTTACGCGACAAAGACTCCGTGCAAGTCCTGCTCCTGGCCGGTCGTACTTGTCAGGTACTCGAGGAGGCAGAAATGGTCAAGGCAGTGCGGGAATATCCGCTGCCCGGGCAGGACAGTCAGGCCCTGAGGTCTGCATAGAGGTCGGTCCGCCGGTTCTTGAGGAGGGGCAGCTTTTGCCTTACACTCCTTACCCGGTCAAGCGAGAGGTCTGCAATGCCTATTCCCTCCCTCTTCTTCATGTCAAGCAGCACCCTGCCGAAGGGATCTACCACCAGGCTGCGGCCGCAGTAGATGTTCCCCACCTGGTCCGGGGCGACCACGTAGCATCCGTTCTCAATCGCCCTTGCCTTGTTGATTGTAACCCAGTGCTCCTCCTTCATGGGTCCCCTGACCCACGCGGAGGGGACGACTAGGACCTCCGATCCGGAGGATGCCAGCATCCGGGACATCTCCGGAAACCTCAGGTCGTAGCAGATCATCATTCCCATCCTGCCCACCGCGGACCTGACGGGTCTTGGGAGGGAGGATCCTGGCTGGAGCTTTTGTGATTCCTTGAAACCGAGCGCGTCATAGAGATGGATCTTCCTGTATTTTGAGGCCACCCTGCCGTCCTTGTCGATAAGGAAGGAGGTGTCGTAAACCCGGTTCCTCCGCGGGCTCTTCTCGTAGAATGTCCCGACCACCTGGATGGAATTTTCCCTTGCAGCCTCGGATATGGAGGTGACAAACTCGCCGGAAATTTTTTCGGCAAGTGCTGAGAGATCCCCTGCCGACTGGCCGCATCCCGTATAAAACATCATGAATTCAGGAAAGGCACAAAGCTTTGATTTGCGGCGCGATGCATCCTTTATGTACCGGAGAATCCTCCCGAGGTTTTTCTCCTTCTCGGTGTCAGCCCGCATCTGGACTACTGCAACTCTTGCCACAAGGCCCGTAATATTTTATAAAATAAAAACCTGTTTAGAGGGGATTGCCTGCCATGAACCAGTTTTCTTTTGGGTTCTCATCAAAGACTACTATCACATGGCTCTCCTTGGTCTTGAGGATGTCTACCGCGGACTTTGTAATCGCTTTTGCGAATTCCTCTTTTTGTTTTTCAGTCCTGCCGGGATACATCGAGACTGTTATCAGGGGCATTGCTGTTCTGGAATGCCGGCGGGATTTATCTTTTGGGAATATGTTTACGGCGCGTTACCTGCGTCCCTTCCACCCGTACCGCATACCATACGTGAATTCAGAGCCGTGTGTTTTTTTGTAGAGGTATCCGCAGAAAAGTCCTATGAGAAACCCCCCGATGTGTGCAAAGAATGCAATGCCAGAGCCGGCGAATCCCAGAAAGGCTGGCAGCACGTTTTGAAAGAGGAACCAGAATGGAAGATACCACTTTGCAGATATCCTCACGAATCTGGTGAAAAAGCCGAGGAAAAGGAGGGTCACCACCTTTACGTTGGGATACAGTATGAGGTAAGCTCCAAGGACTCCAGAGATCGCGCCTGATGCGCCGATGGCGGGTACCTCGCTTGAGGGATTTGAAAATATGTGCGTAAAGGCTGCCACGAGGCCCCAGAAAAGATAGAGGCCGAGATATTTTGCCCTGCCGAACCTGTACTCTATGTTGTCGCCAAAGATGTAGAGGAAGAGCATGTTGCCCCCTATGTGAATCAGTCCTTCGTGCAGGAACATGGAGGTAAAGATGCTGGAAATTACCCCGTACTGGTGTTCTGCAAGGCCGCTGGATATCACGGCTGGAATCATGCCAAAATTCAGCATCATGGCGCCCGCCCTCTCGTCCGTCAGCTCGAAAAATTGGCCTGTCACCGAGATCTCCCAAACAAACACAAGCACGTTGGCAAGTATCAGGGCGTAGGTCACATACGGCTTGTAGCCTGGCGGTTTTGGGTTTTCGTCCCTGATTGGAAGCATACGGCGATGAGAGGGCGGCAGGTTTGTATAAACAAAGTGCTGTCAGATATGGATGACCGCTGACCGGCCTCCAGTCCGCAAGGGATGGCATGTACCGTAAAAGGGGACGCGCCTGCCTGGGCTAGACCGAGATTATTCCAATCTTTATGAGATACTGTATTCCAGCCACGAACGTCTGGTCGTTAATCTGGCCGTCTGCCCACCAGCCCGCATTGGTCTTGACCCACTGCGGTATCTGCACTCCGGAGGACGGGGCGCCCTGCTGGGTAGGAGGAATCTGGATTATTCCCTGCTTTATCAGGTACTGTATGCCGGATGCGAACGTTGCATCATTTATGGTGTTCTGGGACCACCACTTGGCGTTGTTTTTCACCCATACAGGGATAACTATCTGCGAGCTTCCTTGAGCCGGAGTCGTAGTGGTCGTATTGTTGGTAGGGGTCTGGGTTGGAGTGGTAGTTGTGTTGTTCTGGCCTGGCGTCTGTAGCAGGTTGCCTGTTGTTGCCTGGTTCCCCACTTGAACGACGCCGGTGTCGGCAGTAACGGTTGACGGGATTACCACGTTTGCCCTTGCCATGCCGACCCTCGAGGTATCAAACATCCCCGTGTTGGGATATGTAACGCCCTTTATGTTGATTACAAGGCTGTACACGCCGTCACCTGGGAGATTGAGGTCCTGCACCTGTTCGGAGTTGACGGCAGTCTGGTTGAACTTGGAGAGCAGAGTATTGCCGGTATTGTCCAGCACCTTCATGTCATAAAGGACGTTTCCTGGTATAGGCTGCTGGGTAAATGCGTCAAAGAAGTCAAGCTTTAGCTTGTTGAGCGAGTTTGGAGCCAGTGACGTCGGATTCCATCCCAGGTTGACTCCCCAGCCGCCAAAGTCTGTTAGCGCGCTGTTTGACGTCTTGACGTTTGCAGCTGCGGGCTGGAGTGTGAAGTTCATGCTGTCAGCCCCCGACGGCATGGATTTTGATATCTGCTGTATGTCGATCTTGTTGAGAAGGATGTGTGCGATGACGGAGGTTCCCGAGGTGTATGGATCCACTATGAGCCTCCTTCCAGTTATCTTGTAACCGTTCATCGTGGCGGTAAAGGTGGGGGTGCTCGTCAGCTGCTTGAACGCCTTTGGCATGTGGATCTCCTCGTGTACGAAGATCGGCTGGCTTGAAATCCTTGTCATGTTCCAGTCAAAGGGCATCGAGTAGGAAAGCTGCAGGTTCTTGGGGTCGAAGTTAAAGTCGTTGTTTATCTTGTCATAGTAGGATATTATGGTGGAATTGTAGGTCTGCCCGTTGTAGTTGAGGTCGTGGTTTGATACGTCTCCCACGCTTAGATACGCATCAAAGCTAGGGACTGCCTGCGGGTTGTCCGTGGTATCAAATATGTTGTTGTCCGTGTCTATCGAGAACATCTGCATGTTAAAGTGATAAAGTCCGCCCTCGTTGAAGATGGGTCCTATGACATCGAGTGGATCGTCGTCATTGTCCGGCACCCACCCGTTTAGGATTGGTTCCCTGTCCCCGTAGACGGTCCAATGCGTGCTGTTGGTGGGCGTGATATCCATGTTGAGTATGCCCGTATGGGTATGAAGGAGTTCCCTGAACAGGAGCTGGTGGTGCTTTGTGATTGTCAGGAAGAAAGAAACATGCTGGATGGTCTGGTTGGTATTGGCGTCAAACCACCGGAAAAATATGGTAGGCTGTACGCCGGAGTTTGAGTAAAGTATGGTGGGATTGAGCTTGATGAAGAGCTGGACCTTCCGGTTTCCCACTGATGCGGGAGGAAGGTTCTCCATTGCAAACCCGTCGCCGAAGGCATTGCGTGGTATGGAGGAAAAGATTATCGTGGCAATCAGGAATGCAAATATCGAAAATTTGAAAATCTTCTGCACCTTGTCTCTCCTGTTTGGCTAAAGGATTAGGTTCATATTTAATGTTAGCTCTCTTCTTACGATTTTTTGTTTGGAATCATCTCACTAAAATTATATTATTAGGAGGACTCACCATATCTGTGAAAAATTTGCAAATTTTCTACGTTGTGATTCTCGTTGCGGCAACAGTTGGGCTTGCAGTCGCGACCGGCTTTCCGTTGGGACAAAAAGCTGCCTCTGCGTCAAGCACCTACAATGGACATACAAGTCAGCAGTACAACACAACGGCAAACGGATCAGGCGAGATCAATTCTTCCGCGCCCTCAGGCGTGATGTACACTACAAAGTTTGAGTGCGGCTCCATATTCGCGGGAGAAGGCCCCCTCAGGCCGGGCCATTATGATACCGATATCAGCATATTCAACAAGGAGGGTTCGGCTGCCACAGTGCTGTGGAATGCTGTGGTCAATAACGGTCCTACCTCCGATGCGATCATGATCAATCTGGGAGCGCAAAACTCGACCGGGATTACATGCCAGGACATAAGAAAGGTCCTAAGTGATTACAGCGATAACTTTCTGGAGGGATTCGTAATAATGAACTCCCCGTTCAATTCCGTCCTCCAGTCCCCAAGTGGGACGGTAATATCGGGCGGAAGCTATGATACCAATCCCCTTGTGGTCCAGGCATTCTATACTGCAAATGCGCTTGATACGCTGCCTCACGAAGTCATAGTGGACAAGATTGCCTTCTACATAATCCAGGACTATACCGGGAAGATACCCAAAAGCATGATAAGGACCGCGCTTGACGTGTCAGTCCCATCCACACTTGGCAAGGTCTCCAACACCGAGGATACGGTAAAACAGGTCCTTGCCAGGCAGTTCAACCTTACAAGCGACGAACTTCCGAAGGTGATCGTGAGGATAAGCAGCATCAACGTCGGCGTGGGTGCCCTGATTGACGACCACGCCATATCACTTAGTACCGTAAGCCCGCAGCTGACACCCTGAGCGGGTCATGCGGGCCGCCTAACCCGGCAAGCCACGCACCTGGGCCTCACCCCTGAGGATGCTTTTTTTCCAGGTGCCTGCCCAAGGAGATGCTGCTGAACTTTTCTCGGCATTCCAGGCAGATCCTGCTTGGATATACGTAGCGGACAAACAGGTATGCGGCAAAGACCATGGTTGTAATGAAAAAGCTCACAGGATAGGGTTCATAAAATGCTATGAAGAGGCTTGACCACGTAGCAGCCAGGGCAATAAGGACCGAGATTATTATTGCATTTCTTGGGCGTTTGGCAAGACGGCGGGCCATCGCGGCAGGTGTGACCATCAGGGAGAATATGAGGAGGACCCCCACCACCTGGACTGAGATCGATACGGCGACTGCCACGAGCAGCATGAAGATGACGCCAAGCAACGGCATGGACATCCCCTTCGCCTCTGCAACATCCTCGTCAAGCGACGCAAAGAGGAGCGGCCTGTAGGACGCACCCACTGCGGCCAGGATTACCAGACTGGCAACTAGCGTAACGATGACGTCGGTACCGCTTATGCCAAGTATCTCCCCGAAGAGGATGGAGTATGCCTCGGTGGCGTAGCCCGTATACAGGCTGATGAACAGGACTCCGAGTCCGAGCATGAAGGCAAGAATCGTGCCTATCTGCACGTCCCTGTTTACGGCACGGGGTCCAAGGACAGCCATGCCGACCCCTCCCCCGCAGGTAAAGGTGAGCAGGCCGAATATCGGGTTTGCTCCCATGAGGACGGCACCTGCGGCCCCCGCAAAACCTATGTGCGAGAGGGCATGGGAGGCAAATGCGGAACGGCGGAGGACTACAAAGTAGCCCACGATCCCGGCGATTATTGCAACTATGGTCCCGGCCTCAAACGCATGTTGCATGAACTGGTACTGGAACATCTGCTGCAGATCAGACACGAGGTTTGGGTTGAAGATGTTGCTATTCGTCACCATGATGGTCCTCAATTCCTATGATTGCAATGTTTCCCCTGGAATCCCTGATGACCTCGATGTGGACGCCGTACAGGGCGGAAAGTGATTCCGATGTAAGGACGTCCTTTGGTATCCCGGTAGCAGCCTTGCCGTTGGCAATGTAGACGACCTTGTCGAGGAACGGCAGGAGCGGGTTTATGTCATGTGCAACAAGCAGGGCGGTGACATTGCGCGTGCGGACGACCTTGTTGACAAGTTGTACAAGCTCCCGTGCACGCCGGATGTCAAGGTTTGACAGCGGCTCGTCAAGCAGCAGGATCTCCGGGTCGCTAACTAGCGCCTCCGCCAAAAATATGCGCTGCAGTTCGCCTCCAGACAGGGCATTTAGCGGCTGGTGTGCAAGCTCGGACGCACCGACTGCCTCGAGCGCCTCAAGTGCGATCTTTCTTTCCTTGCCGGACTCCATGCCGATGCCCCACCGGTTACCGGAGTATGCCAGCCTTACAAGTTCGACGCATTCTATGTTGGTATCGTTGTCGACCAAGTGGCGTTGCGGTACGTATCCTATCTTCGGGTTGCCCCGTCGGGGGGGCAGGTTTAGGACTGTGATAGTCCCCTTGCTAGGCTGCTTCAGGCCAAGGAGCAGGCGGATAAGGAGCGTCTTTCCGGCCCCGTTGGGTCCGATGATTGCTACAAACTCCCCGCGTACAAAACTGAAGTTGGCGCCCTGCCATACAATCTTGCCAGGATATCCCGCGGCTAGATTTTCAGCCCTGAGGATCTCATCTGGCGCATTGCTGGTCTTGGGATCTTTGTAGTCCATATCAGATCAACGAACCTGGGCCTTTGAATTGAGCGCGTCCTGCAGGGAGACAATCTCGGCATTCATCCAGTCCTGAAACGGCAGGCCAGGTGGCTGTATAGTTTCGGTCAGGCCGACAACGGGGATGCCTTGCCGCACCGCCATGGACTTGATTACCTGGGTAAGCGGCGTCACGGTCTGCTTGTTGTACACCAGGACTGAAACATTTTCGCCCCTGTCCTGGAGCTGTTTCTGGAATTCTACTACGCTTCGCGCAGGCGGCTCGTTTCCTTCCGCAACGGCCCCCATAAATTCCGGGGGTGATATCAGGTCAAGGCCTGTAGCATTTGCCAGATAAACGAAAATGTCCTCGGTTGCGGCAACATGCGCTCCCGAAAACTGCCTTTTGATCTCGCCGATGCGAGTATCATACTGCCCCAGTGATGAATTCAGGTCGGCATACTGCCGCCCGTAATATTCCCTGTCAGGGGGATCCATGGAGACAAGATCCGAATACATCTGCCGTACCGTCTGGTTCACGTATGCCGGGTCGTACCAAAAGTGGGGGTTGTCCCCCTCCTTCTTTCCCAGAAGGCTTGCCACGTCGAGGATCTTTTGGTTTGGATTGCCCTCCGCATTGATAATTTTTATCGCCCAGTTGTCATAGCCTGCCCCATTTACAATCACATAGTTTGCGTCCGCAACTGCCTGGGCGTCGGCAGTGCTGGTCTCATACTCATGCGGATCTGCGTTGGGATCTGATACGATGCTTATCACCTGCACATGCGAACCTCCAATCTGGGAGGCCAGACTGCCCCAGAAATTTTCTGCCGCCACTATCTTCATCCTGGCTTGCATTGTGCCAAGTCCGGGACGGTCCGGAGGGCCTCCAACGGCAGGATGGCTTGAATCATGGAAAAAACCGGTCGTGCTCATCACGGTAACCACTACTGCCATGGCTGCTATTCCCGACCCTATCGCCGCCTTTTTTTTCACACCAAGACTATCCAACAATTATTAATAAATATATAATTTGTTAATAATTTTTATTGCTAAACTTATAAGATAGTTAATAATAAAAAAGGCATGCCGATTGTCTCAATCTCCCTCAATGATGAGATTCTTTCAGAGATTGACAAGCTGCAAAAGACAATGGGATTTTCCGGGAGATCCGAGATCATCAGGGCTGGCATTAGGAACCTGGTCTCGGAGGAAAAACAGAGGTCGAATCTTTCTGGCACCATCCATGCCATACTGATGGTAATACATGACGAGGAGTCCGAGCAGGTTGTCACCGGAATCAAGCACAACCACGAGGATCTCATCGGCACCCACCTGCACAGCAAGGTGGACGGGAACAAATGCATGGAACTCTTTCTGCTGCACGGTGATGCGGAGAAGATTGGCACCATGACAAAGGATTTCAAGATAAACAGGAAGATGGAAGATGTCAGGCTTGTCGCGATGTAGGCTAGGTTCAAATTAGATGTAGCTGGGATACTGCCATGAAAATATTTTACATCGTCCCCCTCCTTGTCCTAGCAGGCATCCTGTCCCATCCAGCCAGTGCGGAGGTGTACGTGCCCGACAAGGCTTTTGCGGGCTATTTTGATCATGACGGCAAGTATGCAGTGTACGGCTTTGTAAGAAACACGCAGAGCACGCCGGTGATAGCAAGGGTGGGGGTGACAGTCTCCAATGGAAGCTACGCGTTTTCCGAGTCACGTATTCTTCCCATGATATACCCGTTGGACGACATGCCCTTCAGGTTCATCTTTCCGCAGGTGGAGGGAGGAAGTCCTGTCCTTCAAAAGCCAGACGTCGCGTTCTTTGACACAAACGGCAGGCCGTTGAATCTGGCAGTAGACTACGACAGGACCCTGGTAAAATTCCCGGACGGGCACCTGACAGGGTTCATCGCAAATACTGGCAACACTACGGTACATGACATCGATGTCTTTGCCCTTGTACATGACAGGAGGAACGATTATCTTGACGAGGTGCAGAGCGCATGGACAATACCAGCCATTTCCCCCGGGGGCAGGGCAGAGTTTGCAATGTATCCAGATCCGGCAGTTGCAAAGGATGTGTACTATTACAGCTGCTTCATCCCTGGAACCGATAACGTGGTAGGGATGTCAACGCAGCTGAAGGGCAGGCCGTTCTACTTTAGCGTCCTTTCAATTGTTTACTTTACAAACCAGAAATTCGGGCCGGGAAACACAGAGTTGTCTCTTGATGCCTCAAACCCCTGGCAGATTACATATCCGGCCGACTTTATGTTCCCCAAGAATTCAAGCAACGGGGATTTCAAGGTACTCATCAACGGCAGGGAGGCAAGATCGCTGACAAGCCAGGATACGGATTCAGGAAACTGGCATGTTGCATTCAACGTTCCCTACGGCCAGCAGAAGGTGGTGATCTCAGGCTTCAACCCCGTTTACACCCCGGACAATGACAAGTACTTTTACCTTGACGCCAAGTCCGCCCTTGGTGCATGGGCGGGATTCTCAACCTATACCATTTCAGATTCCAAACTACTCCAGGTCCTTGGAATCCATGGTACCTACATTCCACCGTGGGTAAAGACAAGCGTAGGCTTTATGATATACAAGAATGTTCCCCCGCAAACCATAGTTGACGAGATAAAGTACCTCCAGCGGGCGGGAATAGTACGATAGCTAGATTCCCTTCTCGTTGAGGACAAGTGCGAGCAGTGCGGCACGCGCATCCTTGCCGTACTTTGCCTGGTTGAAGTATTTTGCGTTGGGCGTCGAGTCAAGCTTGTGCGATATCTCGTCGAGGCGCGGCAGTGGATGCATGATTATTACGTCGTCTTTCATCTTCTTTAGGAGCTCGGGGCCCAACTTGTAGCTGCCCTTTACCTTTACGTATTCCTCCATGTCGGCAAAACGCTCCTTTTGTATCCGGGTCACGTATACGACGTCAAGGTCTGTCAGGTTTTCCTCAAGATCAGTTGCTTCAGTGTACGCCAGTTTCTTCCTGATCTCGTATGTCGAGTCGGAACGGACCTTCAGGGATGGGGGCGAGATCAGCCTGACATTGGCCCGGTAGTTGCCGAGTGCATAAAGGAGCGAGTACACAGTCCTGCCGTACTTCAGGTCGCCCACAATGCCTATCTTGAGGCCGTCAATCCTGCCCTTTTCCTTCCGTATCGTGTAAAGATCAAGGATTGCCTGCGTGGGATGCTCCTCCGTGCCGCTGCCTGCGTTGATAAGCGGCCTCTCCGAGACCTCGGCCGCAAACCTGCTTGAGCCGTCTAGCTGGTGGCGAAGGACGACCACGTCCGAGTAAAGTGACATTATCCTTACGGTGTCCGCCAGGCTCTCGCCCTTCTTTGCAGAGGACGAAGATGCGTCGGCTATCCCTATGGATGTCCCCCCAAGTGACGCCATGGCCGCCTCAAAGCTAAGCCTCGTCCTGGTGCTTGGCTCAAAGAAAAGGTAGCCCAGGGTCTTGCCCCTTGCCAGCTCCCTCCTCTCGTTCGGGTTCATCTCGATTACCTTGTCTGTTGCCTTGAAAACCTCCTCGAATTTTTCCCTGTCAAAATCGCGTACTGAGACAATATCTTTTTGAAAAAAGGTATTGCTCATCGCAGTTCACTGTTATATAGTGGTGGTACAAAAACTATTCCAATGTCAGAGTCAGACCTGATAGTCCGTAAGATCAAAAATGGTACCGTCATAGATCACATAGAGGCAGGCAGGGGCCTCAAGGTGCTAAGCGCACTCGGCATAGACGGCAAGGACGGAAACGTGATCACGATAGCGCTTAATGTCCCAAGCTCAAAGGTTTCAAAGAAGGACATCATAAAGGTGGAAAACAGGTTCCTGCACGACTCGGATACAAACAAGCTTGCGCTCATCTCGCCAAAGGCAACCGTCAACATAATAAAGGAATACAAGCTTGTGGAAAAAAGGCGCGTTGCCCTGCCCAACGAGATTGAGAGGATATTCCGGTGCTCAAATCCGGACTGCATATCAAACAGCGACGAGGACATTGATCCCGTGATGGATGTGGTAGACAAGACCGGCCTGGTGCTCAGGTGCAGGTTTTGCACAAGGATACTAGATGTAAACGACCTAAAGTACTATTGAGGGCTCTGGCCCCCCAGATCTTGGCTGCCTGTCCTCCAGATGCGGGCGATAATTGTTCACGAATCCCTGCTGTCAGCCTGATACCGACCTTATCAGATCAAGGTATGACGTGCCCTTTGCTATCTTCAGGATGGAGCACAGGACGTCGGGATGCTCGCAGCAGTACTCCATGTCAATGTCAAGTTCCTCTAATTTCCCCTTTATCTCCTCCAATGTATGTTGGTCAACAGAAATCAGAATTTTTCCGATTGCCGCTCTCACACGGATGGCATCGGGGGCCTCGCATTCACGCGGTTCTGTCATGCATTACGATGCGCCGTTCTGCTCATAAGAGGTGGGGAATTTTCCAAGAAATTGCGATTCCAGATTGGAAGCGGCGGATTGCGCTCAAATCCCGCGACCAGGAGGGAAAGCCGTCTCCCTACTTCTTTGCCTTGGCCTTCAGCTCGTACTGGTCATAGGTGAACCTTCTGGAGGTCCCAAACGGCCTGAACGGCCTGCCGTTGCCGTGGTAAAACTTTGAGAAAAACTCCACGTAGATGAGCCTTGCCCCCTGGATGCCGGGCTCGAAGACGCCTATGATGATGTTGAAGATGTGCCCGATGAATATTATGATTGTACCGAGCACTATGAAGGGTAGTGTATGGTGGAGTGCCCTTGTGAAAATAAAGTCAATGACGTCAGCAAGGATGACGGATGCAAGCAGTATTCCTACGATTCTGGTATAAGACAGGATGTGGCTTATTATTGAGGGGAGTTCCATCACCGCCCTTACGCCCTCGCCGTAGAACATCAGGCCTATCCCGCCCAGCATCAGGCCGACATATCCTATTCCTTGTACATGATGAATTGGATTCACATGCTGGTGGTGCAGCAGTGCGAGGCCGGTGAGGACGACGCCCCATCCAAAAAGCATCCATCCTGCCTTGCCTATGGCGTGTTTCTTTTCGCCCTCCCTTATTGCGTTGAGGATGCCAAGGATCAGGCCGAAGGTGACCATTCCAAGCCCTATGTAGCCGGCGACTAGCAGGAGCTTTCTCAGCCCAGTTATCGGGTCGAATATCGCGCCGCTTGCAGGCAGGTGCAGGCCGAACGTGGTGTTCAGATAGCTGAAAAGATACCCGTTGAGGTGGAATCCAAAATAGAGGTTGAAGGTGAACCCGAGGATCATAGCAATGATTGCGCCCGGCGTCATCGCCTTGGCAAGCTTGACCATCTGCCGGGGCTTGAGTATGGTCAGCGCAAACTTTCTCAGCGGCGTAGGCATGATGTTTACGTTCTTCTTTCCTCCCTCCACCCTTCTTATCACCCACCTTGAGACGAGGAGGATTACGAGGCCGTAGCCAAAGTCCCCGATCATCATGCCGTAGAAGACCGGAAAGAGCAGGCCGAAGATCAGAGTGGGATCAAACTCCCTGCCCTCCGGCAGTGAATAGAACCTGATGAATGACTCGAAGAGGCGGAACCTCTTTGGATTGTCAAAGAGGGTCGGCGGGTTGTCTTCGGTTTCAAGCTCGAAAAGCAGCGTGCCCTTTACATGCTGATCAAAGCCTTCCCTCAAGTGGCTTACGGTTGATTTTGGAATCCATCCTTCAAGCGCAAAAGAATCAGACGTTACCCCCAGATTGTCCACCACCTCGAGCTTCCTGTTCTCGATGTCAAGCTGCTCCTCGATGCAGGTGATGTCAACATAGTGCTTGGACGAGATTTCCGCCAGCCGCCTGTCGGCATCGCTTATTTTCCGCTCGGTTTCGGCCTGCTCGTTCCTGAGGTTCTGGAGAAGTTCCGCGGCCCTCCCCTTGAGCTTCGGGACAGGCTCCAGCCTGACGTTGTACTCCTGAATCACGGTAGCAAGTGCGTGCGGCGGGAAGCTCGGGAAGGTGACCAGGATGATCTTGGTCTCGTCCTTTCCCTCCCGTGGATACAGCAGGTAGTCCTGGCTGTTTACCTCAAGGGCCTTCTTGAACCCTGCAAAATTCTTCTGATCCACCCTACCAAAATAGGAGCGCGCCGTCGAAAGCTGCAGCACGTCAAAGTCATCCGGGAAAAATGAAAATTCCTCAACTAGCTTGATATGGTTGCGAAGCTCCCTGAGGCTTGTCAGGAGGTTCTCCTTTTCCCTCTCAAGCGAGGCGACCTTTTCGTCAACGTCTACCGACCTGGCAGCCTCCAAGAGCTGCTCGACCGAGCCAAATCGCTGGCACTGGGTGACCTGGATTGGCGGCAGGGCAACCTTGAGTGCCCTCATCCTGAGCAGCTGGTCGGAAACACGCCTGTACTCTCCGTCCTCCCTCTCGTTGCGCAGCAGCGTAGTGATGTCCTTTGAAAGCGGTTCTATCTGTACTGCGTTAAGGTCATGAAGTATGGAGACCACGGTCCTCCTGTCCTTCCGCAGCCCAAGCACTGCGATTTTTGCCATGGGAACGGGTTTTAGAACCAAGCCTATACCTCTTTTAGCAGGATGTCAATTATCTTCTGGACTGCCTGGCCGTCAATCTTGGCTGAGACGGCCTTTGATTTTTCGGCGGCCTCATCAATTATCTTCTTGGTCTCGACCGAGGCATTTTTTCGCGACTGTTCCGTGCTTGACTCTACAAGCTTCTCAGCCTCGCTCTTTGTGGAGGCTATCGTCCTTGTAACGTGGTCTTCAAAATCCCTCAGCTCCTCGGAAACCTTTCTCTTGTGCTCCTCTATCTGGGCCTGGGTCCTGTCCTCCGCCTCCTTTATCTGCCTGAGAGAGTTGACGTATTTTTCTGATGTCGACATTATCTCAAAACCCCAAAAAGTGGCTTCCGGCATAAACCGCCAGTGCAACGGTGGCGAAGATATTCCCCATCCTGAACACCCTCATTATCAGGAAGAGCCTTCTCTGCTGTTCATTCTTGAAGCTATGCAATTATCTCGTTCTCCTTTTTCAGCTGGGCCTCCTGCTCCCTCTCGCCCATCTTCCGCTTGACAGTCTTTAGCATGATAAAGGTGTCACGTTCCATCTCGTCCAGCCTGAATGTGATGAACTTGACTGCTGCCTGCAGCCTTGGTATGAATACGTTTTCTATGGCATTTGACTTGCGCTTTGTCTTTTCTATCTCCAAGAGGAGCTTTCTCAGGGCGGTTTCTTTTTCTGCAACCTCAAGGACCATCTTGTGCACGTTTTGGAATGCCTTTATCGCCTCGTTTATTGAAGGCGGAAGTTCCAGCAGGTGCTCCACAAGAACGCTTGCCCCGTGTCCTCCGCCTATTCTTGGTATCTTGACTCCCATGACGTTCTTTGAGGTAATCTCAAGTTGTTTAAGCTGTGGGATCTTCATTGCCTCGTTTTCAAGCCTCATCGCCCCAGCAAGCATCTCAGCCATCTTGATGCTGTGGTATCCTTTTATCAGTTCTGCCTGCAGGGCCCCCCTCAGTGATGCCGCGGTCTTGCTGGTGTTGAAGAACTCCAGAATGAGTGCCTGCCTCTTGAGCTTGAGGAGCTTGAGTCCCTTCTGTGCTATCTTTATCCTCTTTTTTGTGCGAATGTATTCGAGCCTGGTTGGTCTGATGTTAATTGCGGACGGCAATCCTAGGTACCACCCTGGCTCGTCCTCTTCCTGTATTTTTCGATAAATTCGGGCTTGATGCGGTTTAACTCGGAATCAGACAGGTCGCCTAGAAGCTCCCAGCCTATGTCGAGCGTCTGCTCGATCGACCTGTTCTCGTCCATGCCCTGGTTGACAAACCTTCTTTCAAAGTTGTTGGCAACCTTCAGGAATTTCCTGTCGAGATCGCTCAGGGCCTCCTCGCCTACGATGGCTGCAAGCGCCCTTGCGTCCTTTCCTTGGGCATATGTAGAATATAGCTGGTCTGCAAGGCTTCGGTGATCTTCCCTTGTCCTTCCCTTCCCGATTCCCTGGTTCATCAGACGGGAAAGGCTGGTCAGGACATCCACTGGCGGGTGAATGTCCGCCCTGTGGAGATCCCTGCTCATGACAATCTGTCCCTCGGTGATGTATCCTGTAAGGTCCGGGATTGGGTGGGTGATGTCATCTGCAGGCATGGTCAGGATTGGAATTTGGGTTACAGAGCCGTGCCTGCCCTTGATTTTTCCCGCCCTTTCGTAAAGTGATGCAAGGTCGGTATACATGTAACCGGGGTAACCTCTTCTGCCAGGAACCTCTTCCCTTGCGGCCGAGATCTCCCTGAGCGCCTCACAGTAGTTTGTCATGTCGGTCATTATTACAAGGACGTGCATCTCCCTCTCATAGGCAAGGTATTCTGCAGTGGTAAGGGCGAGTCGCGGCGTCAGCAAACGTTCCATCGATGGATCGGAGGACAGGTTTAGGAACAGTGCTGTCCTGCCCAGCGCCCCGCTCTCCTCGAACTGCTTGACGAAAAAGTTTGCCTCCTCGCTTGTTATTCCCATGGCGGCAAAAACGACTGAAAAGTTCTCCGATGCGCTGAGTACCTTTGCCTGTCTTGCTATCTGGGCTGCTAGCAGGTTGTGTGGGAGGCCTGCACCTGAAAATACGGGAAGTTTCTGGCCTCTGACGAGGGTGTTCATGGCATCAATGTTGGACATGCCCGTCTGGATGAACTCCGAGGGTTCTTCCCTGGAATATGGGTTGATGCCGGAGCCTACCAGGTCTACCTTGTGCTTGGATACTATCTTGGGGCCGTTGTCCCTCGGGTTTCCAAGCCCGTCGAAGACCCTTCCGAGCATGTCGTCTGAGACTGAGAGCTGCGCGGTCTCGCCGAGAAACTTTGCGGAGGTTCCGCCCACGTTGAGCCCCAGCGTAGGGCCGAAGACCTGGACTACTGCAAGGCCCTGCCTGGTATCAAGCACCTGCCCCTGCCTCCTCTCGCCGTTTACCAGCTTTATCTCCACCATCTCGCCGTAGGCGGCATTCTCTACCCCCTGTACAAACATGAGCGGGCCTGCAATCTTATCGACGGTCTTGTATGATATGGTGGACATCTAGTGTGCCACCTCCACAAGCAGGCTGCTGAATTCCTGCTGCATCTTGTTTTGGAAGTCTTTGACCAGCTGTTCCACCTGGTCTTCCTTTGTCCACTTTATCTTCGATATCAACTTTCTTGACTCCAAAGCACCTATCTTGGTAGATGTTATTCCCTTCTTGATTGCGTCGGCCTCCATCCTTCCAAATTCAATGATTGCGGAAAGCATGAGGAACTGCTTCCTGATTGATGTGTAAGTATCAACGTCGTCATAGGCGCTCTGCTGCAGGTAGTCCTCCCTTATCGACCTTGCAGTATCAAGCACTCCCTTCTCCGGTTCAGGAAGTGCGTCATAGCCGACAAGCTGCACGATTTCCTGCAACTCGGACTCTCTCTGGAGGATCTCGAGCGCCTCCTTCCTCAGCGCAATCCACTGGGCTGCAACATTCTTCTTGTACCAGTCTCCCATTCCGTCGGCATACAAGGAGTAGCTTGTAAGCCAGTTGATGGACGGAAAGTGCCTCCTTGATGCAAGGCTTGCGTCAAGCGCCCAGAAGACCCTGGTCACCCTCAGCGTGTTTTGCGACACGGGTTCGGAAAAGTCGCCTCCAGGGGGGGAAACTGCCCCGACCAGTGTGAGCGAGCCTACGCGCTCCTCTGGAGAAATAACAATTGCCTTGCCTCCCCGCTCGTAAAATTCTGCCAGCCTCCTTCCAAGGTATGCTGGGTATCCCTCCTCGCCCGGCATCTCCTCAAGCCTGCCGGAAATTTCCCTTAATGCCTCTGCCCACCTGGAGGTGCTGTCAGCCATCAGTGCGACACCATAGCCCATGTCACGGTAATATTCGCCCATGGTGATTCCGGTGTAGATGCTTGCCTCCCTTGCGGCAACAGGCATGTTTGAGGTATTTGCAACCAGGATTGTACGCTCCATCAGGGGCCTCTTTGACTTTGGATCCTCGAGCTTTGGGAATGTGGAAAGCACCTCGGTCATCTCGTTGCCCCTTTCGCCGCAGCCCACATAGACTATGACGTTGCTGTCTGCCCACTTGGCAAGCTGCTGCTGTGTTACCGTCTTACCGCTTCCAAAGGGGCCAGGAATTGCCGCCGTCCCTCCCTTTGCCACCGGGAAGAATGTATCGAGGACCCTCTGCCCTGTCAGGAGAGGCTCCTCAGGAGGTAGCTTCTTCAGTACAGGCCTCGGGGTCCTGACTGTCCACCAGCTTGAAAGTCCGATGTCAGTCTTGGAGCCGTTTTGAACCGTTGCAACAATGTCGTTTACCGTAAACTGTCCCTCCGAGATGTCGGAGAGCTGGCCCTCTACGTTGTGCGGGACCATTATCTTGTGCATGATGAGAGGGGTCTCTTGCACCTCGCCAATTATCTCGCCCGGGGAAACGTGGTCTCCCTTCTTCTTCAGCGGGACAAAATCCCACTTTTTCGTCTGATCTAGTGCGGGGATTACCTTTCCCCTGCTGATAAAGTCGCCGCTCTGTTCCCTCAGGACGTCAAGGGGCCTCTGTATCCCGTCATAAATCGAGGTAAGCAGGCCGGGCCCAAGCTGCATCGACAGCGGCCTTTTCGTGTTGATCACCTTCTCGCCTGGACGGAGACCCGTTGTGTCCTCGTAAACTTGGACCGTTGCCTTGTTTCCCTCAAGCCTGATTATCTCGCCAACAAGCCCCATCTCGCCTATGCGGACGACATCAAACATTTGTGCGCCCTCAAGTCCACTGGCGATGACTACCGGGCCCGAAATTCTTGAAATTATTCCATCAGCCATTTACCATCATCAACTCGAGGGGATACTTATTCCTAACACTCTCTTTGCCAGTGCCGCAATTGACTCCTCTTGAATGTTTCCCTCCATTGCCGGCATGAACAAGACGAGGGGCTCTATTGAGGCCTCGATCTTCTTGCGAAAAACGGCGGGAAGCGAATTTCGTACCGCGTCGCTTGCAATTATGAGGCTGTGTTTTCCAGACAAAAACAACTCCTGTATGGTCCTGCTTGCCTCTTCGCCGCCTGCTTCAAATGTATCCTCGATTCCGAGGAGGCGGTATCCTATTACGAGCTCGCGTTCGCCCACAACGGCGATTTTACCGCTTGCTTGAGATTGTGTCGACATTACTCATTCCACCAGCAACAGCGATGTGATGTATTCCGAGGAGAGGTTGTAGCGCTTGCCGTAAGCGATTCTTTTGATGTTTTCGCGCTCCTGTTCCATCTTGATGATAAAGTAGAAAATCGTCCCAATGGAAAGTGCAATATTTTTCAATTTGTTAACGTATTCGGAATTTATGAATTTATCCAACGCAACTTCAAAGTCAATCAGGCTTTTTGATTTCTTGTACTGGGCAAGCGCGTTGACCAGCATGAACCTGTTCTCCACCCTCCCTACTATTTCGGAGACGTCCTTGGCGCCATAGATGTCCAGGATCTCGTTTCTTGAAATCATTCCCCCGTCTATCACGTGCTTGTTGAGTATGTCCCTCTCAAGGCCTGCCTCCTTTGCCTTGAGGAGGTTCAGGATGTTTCGCTTGTCGATCTCGGCCCTGACGAAGCCCCGGATCAGTCCCTCGTCGCCCTGGAAGAACTTGAGGGATTCAAGCAGGTTCTGATAGTAGCGGGCCTGGAGGGCAGACATCATTGGCCCCAGGTCCCCGGTCTTCTGGTAGACCTCCAAGTTCTGCATTAGGAGTGGGCCATAGCTGTACTTTACCAGCTGGTTTACGACGCCCTCGACGTTGTTTTGTGAGAGGATGACCTTCATCTCGTCATGCGATATGTTGCCTGCGGAGATTCCGGCCGGAACATTCCTGCTTGACACCAGGAACGACTCTACCTCCGTCACGGGCCTGTTCATGCTTTTTGAGGAAAGTATCAGCTCTATGTTGTAAATATCCCACTTGGAGAGATAGGCACGTACCGCAGACTTGCCGTTGAATGGGGTTGCCTCCAGTGCTATCTTGTTTACCCTTACCAGCTGCCTGTTGAGCGCGACCTCCAGAAGGCTCGAATCCTTGAACAGGGTCGCCGCCTTCTCAACCTCGGTACCGTACCACGTAGGCTCGAGAATCTTTACCATCTCGCCCTCATCCTTTGCCTTGATAAGATTCTGTACCGTTTCTGCAGGAAGGAAGTTCAGGGAGATTGCTTGAAGGCGGCCAAAGGAAGATGCATACTGCGATGTCGGCAACTACATTCTCTCCGCAAGGAAACCCTTAATCTGGTCCTCATGTGTTCGAAGAAGCTCCTCAAAGGTAAGGTCCAGCTCTTTTGTCCCTTCCTTGTTTTCTGCTATTATGCCGCCGAGGGTCTTGATCGTCGTTCCTATTGATACTCCCATTTCCTTCAGGGTGGTCCTGTCCTCATCCCTGCAATGGACCACCACGTTCTGCCCGAGCTTCCTTTTTGAGCTGTCCACCATGCTTTCCAAGGCCTTTTTGTATTGTGGTCCCCTGGAGTAATTCTCGATCTCTTTCATGATGACGTCAAAGGCCGACTGCATGTTGGCATTGATGGCATCAAAGATTATCTTTTTGGCCTGAAGCCTTGCCGCCTCGATTATCCTTGCATACTCCCTCTCGGACTTGGTCTTTGCCTCCTGGGCAAACTTTTCTTGTATCTCCCTTACGGTGATATCAAGTTCGGATTGGAGCTTTGATTTCTTTTCTGCCAGGTCCTTGTCGAGGCTTTCCAACTCTCTCTTCTTTCTATTCTCTATCTCAAGGAGGAAGGTCTCGATGCTCATTATTGAAACCACTACAGGATACCAAGCAGTAGGATAATTCCCAATACGAATCCGATGATCCATAACGTCTCGGGAATGACGAAGAAGAACAGCACCTGCCCGAACTTCTCCGGTTTCTCTGCTATGATACCCATGCCTGCAGCTCCGATTCCTTGTTGCGCGTTGCCAGTACCTATGAGGCCTCCTGCAATCGCAATTGCGGCTGCCACCGCAAGCAATGGTTTCGTCAGGTCCCCATTAGAAGTGGCCGCCCCTGCTGCAAAGGCCGCATGCGTAGTAAAGAATGTCGACAAACCGATTGTCAAACCCGCTGTTATGATGATAAGCGATAATTTAGAACGCTTGTTCAGTACCATCAGGTATGGCTCATTTGGTGAGGATATATTAATCTAATTCTTGCAAAGCATCAACTCATTTCTTCAAAAAAATAAGAAACTGCATGGTGCGATCATCGTACATCCGTCTGCGAAGTTGCAAGTCGTGGAAAGTCAGCCCTCCGCGGGGAGTTCAAGCCTGTTTCCCCACTCGCCCCACGAGCCGAGGTACACCTTGATGTTTTTGAATCCCAGCAGCTTGAGGGCGACAAAAGAGTTGGCAGCCCGGTAGCCGCCCTGGCAGTATGTTATTATCTCGTCCTCCTTTTGGAATTTGTACAGTTTTTCAAGTTCCTGGACGGTCTTCATGGTGCCGTCCTCGTTTATGTTGAGCGTCCAGTCTATGTTGACGGCCCCGGGGATTCGTCCCTTTCTTGCGGCCCTTGCCACCCTGCCTTCGTACTCGTCCTTCGTCCTTGTATCGACAAGTACCGCCTTCCCTAGGCGTTTTCTTACGTGCTCGAACCCGACGAGCATCTTTGCGTCAATTTTTCCCGAGAATTTGGACGGTTTGAAGCCGTTTGTCCGGGTCTCAACTGGCAGGCCGAGGGACTTCCATTTGCCAAACCCCCCGTTTAACATGAACGCATTTTCATGTGAAAAAGACCTCAGGAGCCAGACGCCGCGTGCGGCGCCCATCCCGGAGACCTCCTCATAAAATACCACTGTTGCCTTGCTTGTGACCCCCATAAATGAGAAAAGAGTTTGCATCTGCTTCTCAAATGCCTTCAAACCCTCCTTCGTAGTGTCAATCCAGTGGTACTGGAAGAAATCGACGTTTACTGCGCCCGGAACATGGCCCCCTTCATACTCCTTGTAAGGTCTGCAGTCCACTATGATGCAGTTGCCAAGATCAAGCATTCTTGCAAGTTCCTCGGGAGATTTTAGCATGGTATCACCAACAACATGCGCTGCAAGGGTATTTCATATATTGCATTGCCAGACGCCCGCAAAAGAACATGGGAAACCTGCAGATGTCCGGAATTTTTTTGCAACCCACCGGCTTGAAGGTAAAAGATTCGGCCTGGCCCGCTGTTTTAAAATCGTAAATTCTTATATCTATGTAAAGTATGATAATATCACAAAATGATTATTCTGAATTATAATAGTATTAATTTGCGGAGTCTGTCCATCCTAGAAGCGTCAGGTTAGTGATGATGACAAAGATCAAGAAGGCCGCCCCCAGACTGTCCGTATTCCAGACCTTCAAGACAAAGAGCCGGGAGTTCACCGGGGAGGCCATGCGACAGCGCGGCATAATCATGCATCTTGCCATCGAAACACTGCCTACAAAGAAGACAAGGACCGCAATAGCGCACAGGCTGGCTGAAAAGAACGGGACTACCTGGCAGAACATCTATTCCGGAATCTTCAGGGATCTCGACGAGATTCTTCTGCCCCTTGAGATTGTCGAGGAGTCGGGCAGGCTGCCCATAAAGCGCGGTCCCAAGGCGCTTCAGGAGCAGGGCGTACCGTACTATCGGCTGACGGAAGGAGGGTTGCTCGTGGCAGCCTCCCTTTCAGAAATGGGAAGGGAGAGGCTCAGCATAATGAGCGAGTTCTTTGAGAAAAGCTCCAGCTCAAAGGACAAGGACCTCAGGAACTCCGTCCTGACACTCCTAAGGGTGGCGCCGAATTTCGTGTCGTCCCTCCTTAGAAAATACGTGGAGTCATACAGCGAGGGGAGGATTGACAGCCTGGTCCCGTTTGACAGCGAGGGCATAAAGAGGGCCCTTGATGAATCGCTTGCGGTCCAGCGTGAGTTGCTGGAGGGCTTTTCGTCGCTGTCGCCCGCGGAAAAAGAGCCCATCATAAACCTACTAAAGAAAATGAAGTGAGAGCGGGTGTTCTGCCCTGCCATCCGTGTGCGTTGTTTGTATCTTGCGGGTTTCCCGCATTTCTGGCCGGTTGGTTGTCAAAGGCAATTCATCCGCCAGTCAAGATGGGTGGTCTTTCCTGCCCTAATAGACAAATTTATCTAAAATTGGCATGGCAGTCTCCCGCACAGAGGAAGGGTGGTAACGATTAACGAGGAATTAATAGAGCATGTGATGTACTTGATAGACGCCAGGAAGGGAGATGGCGGGAGGCTCAACTACATTCTCAGCATGCTCCAGGACGGCAGGCCGCTCTACATCTCCGACAGGAAGTACCTAGAGTCCCTGATTTCCATGTACATAGAACCGTCAAGGAGGAGATCATCCCAGCAACAGTCCGTCGAGGAGTTGAAGACGGAGCTTGGCCGGGTGAGACAGAAGCTGGAAAGGTACGAAAAGCGCGGCTACAAAAAGGCAATCGGCCGGAAGGCGGTGTTCTTTTTTGTGACGTTCTTTTTTGGGTGGCATGCAGTTGTAAAGATACTCGGGGACACACTGCCAATCAACCAAAGCGTAAATCCTTACCTGTTTCCCCTCTTCCAGCTTGACAGGATACTGCCCGCCCAGGTGATGTCAGTGATGGCGCAGTATAACATCAGCCTCAGCCAGATCATAGTGTTTGCGTGGTCGCTGATGATTCTGGCCTGGATAGTCCTGGGATTCGTTTATCTGGTGAAGTTCGTGCGGTCCCGGTACAACCCGCAGTTCCGCTAGGACTATGGGTTGGTAAAGTTGAAGGTCTGCGCGTAGTCATGGCCGCTAAAGGCGGTCTTTGTGGCGTAATAAACGGATCCTGAGATGCTTATCTTTGCCGTGTTCTTTTCCAGCGCAGACCAGACTGTCGGGTAGTTTCCCGTGTTCTTTAGGTTGGCCGTCCCGCTGATGGTTTGAGCACTTCCGGCAATGAGGGGGTAATAGTAGGAGCTGTCCCAGCTGCCTTGAAATCGCTGTCCTATCGAGCCGTGTCCTACCATCACTCCGTCCGCATATATTTTGTAGTCTATCGCCTCAAGTATCAGCGTGGCGTCGTTGGGATTGACCACGTAAAAGGCCGTCCTCAGCTGCGCATCCGTATAGCTTGAATTGGTAATGGAAGTTCCGTTGTACAATACAGTGATCGGTTTGATCTCGGTCGAAACGGCGGTAAGCGATGTGGGCACGACCGTTCCTGCAGGCACCAGGCTCTTCATGACGCCGGAGGTGGGAAGGAAGGCAAACACCATGACAAAAATTGCAAACAGGGCAACGACTCCTCCCAGCAGTATTTTTGAATTCAATTACAGGATACCTTTGCCTGATCTTCAAATAAACCTTGACTTGAAAAACGCTTAAAGGAAAAGCTTGTCGACTGGAATCCATGCAGTATCACCAGGCCATAAGAATCGGCCAAGACAGGGCAAGAAAGTCCCAGATGACCCTTTTTGAGCACGCAGGTTTTGCCATGCTCACCCTGACTGTCAAGAAATCAGCCGGGGTCTTTGTTCCCGTTGGAGAGAAGGAGCTTGTTGCGGCGGTTATGAAGACCGAGGGGTGGGTTGCCGTTATAGTGGATGAGGAAGGGTATGCCAAGGCCCAGTCAAAGATTCTCACGGAGGAGCAGGCAAGGGAGATCCTGCAAAAGGCCGTGGCCGCAGGGGTCCCCGAGTTCAAGGGCGACGTCAAACTAGTGTGATCTCAGTGCCTTCGGGGCTTCCCTTGATCGCCTTCTCAAGGGTCCTGACGTCGGCCTTGAGAATCCTGGTTTTTATCTTTGAGCGCTCGATTACCTTGAGGGCCACTATGTCCATGAGGTCGTAGCCGCCTGCCACCGACTCCTGCTGGACCAGCATTCCGCGGAGCTTCTTTAACGGGATCTTTCTGAATTTTTTTGCATTCCTGTTTTTGCGTGGATCGGAATCATAAACTGCGTCCACGTCGGTTGCATTGAGGAAGGTAGCTGCCCTAACCTTCTCTGCAATCAGGGCCGCGGTGGCATTAGTGCTCTGTCCCGGATGCAGTCCCCCCGTAACTACTATCAGTCCGCTGTCGGCCGCGTTTGCAACCTCCTTTAGGTTGGTGGGCGGGTGCGGGTATGCGCTTGCCTGAAGGGCGAAGATGAGGAGCTTGGCGTTGAGCCTTGAGACCTCGATGCCGATCTCATCAAGGGTCGACTCGTCTGCCCCCGAAGACCGTGCATGCGAGATGTAGTGCCTCGCTATCTTGCCTCCACCGGCGATAATTATCGGCTGGCAGATCTTGCTTGACCGGACAAAAAGCTCGGCAAATTGCTTGAGCGTCTTTGTGTCCTCCAGGCCAAATAGGCTGCCTGAAAGCTTGATGACTATCCTTTTCCTCATTGCCTGCTTTCACCAAGGATGTCTTGTGCTGCCATTTCAACCTTTTTTCTAAACTGCTGCCTTGTGTAGATTCTAAGGATATCCATGAATCCCGAGATTGCAGATACCAGCGGGATCTCGGATATCGGCAGCTCGTAGGCCTCCCCGGGCCCGGTCCCTCCGGACGAGGTGAGGATGATGGACTTGGACTCCTTCTTTGATGGCGTGAGGGGAATCGACGGGGTCTTTGAAACGTCCACGAAGACCTCGTTCTCGCCCACCTTGGCGGATTTCGCGATTTCAGAGCGCAATTTCTCCGGCACGACCCTTCCCATTCTGGGTTTCATGTAGATCTTCTCATATACGCATTTTAGCAGGCGCCTCTCCTGATAGTCCAGTGCAAGCCGGCCTGCCTCCCTGAGGTCGGATCCGTTCCTAGGCAGGGAGACGAGCCTGCCTATGACAAGCTCGTCTGTCAGCTGCACGTATTTTTGTATGTCGTCTGTTGCCAGGCCAAGCTCCCCGTCCGCAAGCAGCATTGATTCGAGCAGCATCACCTCCGCGGCCCTCACGGTCTTGTGGAAGTAGACTGCCCTGAACATCTGGTATCTTGATATCATCATCGATTCAAAGGAACGCAGCGCGGATTTGTCAAGGGAGAGCTTGCCCTTGTACACGTCAAGCGAGTTAATTATTCTCTTGAAGTCAATTCTTGCATGCTCGGCCCCGGTGAAATAGCCGTCCCTGAGGAGGTAGTCCATCATGTCCGCGCTGAGGCCGCCGGAAATTATCTCGTTCATGAACGGGAATTTCGAGTTGCCAAAAGCCAGCTTGCCCACGAACTTCCTGTCAAATCCCCCTCCTGATATGAGGTCCCCGATCTCTGATTTCAGGATGAGGCTCTCGCCGATTTTTTCATGCGAGATCTTCCGTTTTTTGTTGAGCACCTCCTCAAAGAGGTGCGAGAAGGGACCATGGCCAATGTCATGCAAAAGGGCCGACAGCCTTAGGTTGTCCACCATGTCCGAGTCCAGCTGCCCCTTTTCTTCCAGCATCATGGACGCAAGTCCTGCTATGTGCATCGTTCCAAGCGAGTGTTCGAACCTTGAATGCTGTGCGCCCGGATAGACCAGGTGCGCGCCCGCAAGCTGCCTTATCCTGCGGAGCCTCTGGAAGACAGGACAGTCTATCACGGGGACCTCGTGGTTGTAGACATTGATGAAGCCGTGAATCGGATCAACTATCTGGAGGTATTTTTTTGCCATCTCATTTCGCTACGTATTTTTCGACGATCTCCCTTACATCCTGGTGCACCTGCTGCTTGTGACGCGAGGCATTCACAACCTTCCAGCCGAACTCCTTGGCAAGACTCCTGTACGTGCGCGTGATCTTGCCGGCAAACTCGAGGTTTTCCTCAAACTTGTCGCGCCTGTCACTCTTGCGGGAGAACGAGTCGCTTGGCTCCACATCAAGGAGGATTACAAGGTCCTCCTTGGGCAGCCCCCTGTCCAGGTTTTGCAGCCAGTCAATATCAAGCCCGTTTACTATTCCGTAAACGAGGTTTGATTGGTAGTATCTGTTCATTATCAGCACGTCATTTTCCTTGAGGGCGTCGCCGATTTCCTTTGACTTCTCCCACCTGTTTGCCGCAAGGAGGCAGTGGATTACCTGGGGCGGAAAGGGCCTGCTCCCTCCAAGATACCTGCGAATCTCCCTCCCTATCGGGGTACGGTAGTCTGGAAAACTGAATATTTTGGATTTGATGTTCCTTGCCTTCAGGAATTTATGCAAAAGTTTTGACTGGGTCATCTTTCCGGCCTGGTCGAATCCCTCTATTACTATGATCATTGGAATCTATTGAGGGGGGCTGTAGATAAAATTTGTAAATTTGCCCAAGGTTTAATAACCAAAATTGCCGTTAAATAGTCAATGGGCCTGGGATACTACATGGTCAAGGAAGTAATGAGAGAGATAGGAAACAAGTCCAGGGAATTCTACGAGTTCGTCCTTCCGCCGGTGGACGTGGTAATCCAGAATGACAACCTGGTAGTTTCAGTCGACATGCCGGGATTTAACAAGAAGGACATCAAGGTAAGGATTCACGGCCACATGCTTTCCATTAATGCAAAGAGGGAGACCATTGAGGACGGCACCATCATATGGCGCCAGAGGCCCAACGTGATAGACAAGAAGATCAGGCTGCCGATGAGGGTCAAGGAAGAGGAGGATGTCGGGGCGTCCGCCAAGTATCAGGACGGGGTGCTGACCCTTACAATTCCAATAAAGACCGGAAAGAGCATCTCGATAGAATAGCTAGCGTCCCCTCAGAGCCACGGTTATGGCCATGATTATTGCGGAACCCGCCATCCCTGCCTGCCCGATTATCATGCTGTCAGAATAGAGGATGGTCGAGCCGACGAAGATTGCTGACGCAAGTATGCTGCCCGCAAGAAGCGTGTTCTTGGGTTTCGGGGGGTTTTCCCGCATCCTCTTCGTATCCTCGATGAACCTCCTGATCTCGGGCAGTACTGCAATCCCTGCCTCCACAGATTTTACAAACCTGCCAAACGAGAGCTTGATCTCCTCAATGTAGGCCTCCTTGATCACGTCCTCTTCTTGCAGGATGTTCTGCAGGACGCTGATGAACCGGAACTTCACCTTGTGCGTGAGGTAGATCCCCTCAAGTATCGACGCCATGCGCATGTAGAGGGCAAGATGCTTGGGCAGCTTGAACGGGAACCGGCTCATGGTCTTGTTGGCAAGGTCCATGAGCGCGCGGACCTCCATCCTGTCCACCTTTGTCCCATACATGGCCTGGATGGACAGTCCTATCCCCTGCTCGATTATGCCCCTGTCGTAGCCCGGCATCAGCATGCCAAGGTCGTCCATGGCGTTTACTGTCCTTGCCGCATCCTTTTCCACGAGGGCAAGGTAGAGGCGTATGAGCTTCAGGCGGGTTTGCGCGTCAAGCCTGCCCACCATTCCGAAATCATACAGTATGAGCGAGCCGTCGTTTGTCACCGATATGTTTCCCGGGTGCGGGTCGGCGTGGAACAGCTCATGCCGAAGCAGCATTGTAAAGAAGACCTTGTGCGCACGTATGACAAGCTGTTCCCTGTCGATTCCCGCCTCGTCAAGCGCCTTTACGTTTGTAATCTTGATTCCCGGAATGTACTCCATCGTAAGTATGTTCTTGCTGGAATAGCCGTCCAACACGGACGGGATTACAACCTTTGAATAGTCCCGGAAGTTTCTCCGGATGGCCTTGAGGTTCTGCGCTTCTATGGTATAGTCCATCTCCTCGTGCATCGTCTCTATGAATTGCGAGAGCATGGCCTCTGCGGAATAGCGCAGGTTTGGGTCTACGAACTTCATTGCAAACGGCACGATTTTCTTCAGGACCCTGATATCCTGTTCCACGACCTTCTCAATGTCGGGGCGCCTGACCTTTACGATTACCTCCCTGCCGCTGATTCTGGCACGGTACACCTGCCCCAATGAGGCTCCGGATATGGCGTTTTCATCGATGAATTCAAACGTCCTTTCGATGGGGCCAAGATCCTTTTCTATTATCGGCCTGACCCTCTCAAATGGGGCAGCAGGTACCTCGTCCTGAAGCTTTGAGAGCTCCTCAAGATACGGCTGCGGAAGTATGTCCGCCCTTGATGAGAGCCATTGGCCTAGCTTGATGTAGACCGGCCCCATTGAGACAAACGTCCTGAGCGCATTGCGCGCGTTCCTTTGGTATCTGGAAAAGTTTACGTTCTTTCCTTCCCTCCTTACCCACTCCCTTCTGTCCTTTCTGAGGGCAAGGACCAGGGGCAGGAGTTTGAGGAAGGTGCGGAGTGTTCTATATTTTGAGATTGCGGCCACGACTCCTAGAGATCTTTCAGCTTCTTGGCAAGCGAATATCCCAGATATCCTGTTACTGCGGAGGCCAGCAGCCCTGCCACGCCGGCCCCTACTGCCGCAAAGGGCCTGTTTTTTTGCAGCTTGTACACCTCGGATGCAATCCTCTTTCCGCAAAAGTAGGCGCTTGCCATCCCCACCAGGAATTCCGGCGCGTCGTGTATCAGGTGGCCGAGGGGATCGTTTCTTGGGTCCACCTTGTCCATGTGGACAAGATACTTGTCATCATACTCCCTGATGTGTAAATTTCCATAACGGAATTGCCTGATGGCTCCATTTTTCTGGCCCAAGTTTGTTTCTTCAGCTCCCTCCATCATGAAGGGACGGATCTCTTTTGGGACTTCGATCTCATCCGAAGCCATACCCCAAAACTGGCAGTCTTCTAAATAATAACTTTAGCTTGCTTCAGGAACCTTGGTCTCTATTGCTTCCCTCGGCTTTTTCTTGATCTTGAACACAATGCCCCCTATTCCCGCCGCTATTGCGACAAGGATGACGAGCTGGAGCTGGGACAGGTTCCCGCCCGTCTCCGGAGCGGGTTTTCCAAATGAGATCGTGTCCGTCTGGGTCAGCGTGTGGGGTTGCAGCAGGGTGTCCTTGTAGGTAAGTGTGACTAGCACCCGCTGGTCCCCCGACAGGTGGCCGGTGGTGGATTGGACCGGCACGTTGAAAGGCGTAGGCGCGTCGATGTCAATGTCGCCGATGTACTGCGTGGCCTCCTTTATGGTGGACCCCTCCAGCGGGTCAATTGTCACTATCGCAAACTGGCCCTTGATGTTTCCCTCGTTGAGCACGTTGCCTATGATCATCTTCTGGCCGGCAATCTCGGACTCCTGCACGCCGTACACCGATACGTCGATTACGGGCCTGATGTAGCTTGCAAAGCTCTGGCTCTCTATTACAGTAGAGCCGTCCTTTGTATACTGCATGTTTACGTCAAAGTTCACGGCCTGGTTGGCAATGTTCTGGTCTGCAAATACCGGTATTCTCAAATCTGTACTGGTCAGCGGAGGTATCTCGTTCACGTACCACCTGGGGTCATCGAGGATCCTCAGGTCGGACGAGCTTGGGGTGATCGTGATTGCGACGTTTGATATCTTGGAGGGTGAGAGATTCTCCAGTCCAACCGTGAGGTTCTGCATTACCCCCATCATGATGTAGGATGGCGTTGAGAGCTTTATGTTGAAATTGGAGTTGGCAGGGCCTACGATGAGGTCAACTGTACGGTCCTTGGTGATCTGGTTGCCCTGCCCGTCAAAATATGTCACGGTCAGCGGCACGTGGAGGCTCTGGCCTGCGATGTCCTGCGGTATGAATGCGTTAAAGGAGAAGGTCTTCGACATGCCTGCCTGGACAGTGCCGACATTCCAGTGGCGCTGGTCTATTACTACATTTTGTAGGTTGGATAGATCTCCAGAGGCGTTGGTCCCGACAAGCGGGTTAAGCGAGATGTCGACGTTGTTTATCGGGGCCGTACCGTTGTCAGACACTTTGACTGTCACCTGGTTGTTTGAAGCCGGCTGGATGAACGGGTTCTCCGCATTCATGTTCAGCACGCTCCTGCCGGTTACCTTGAAGTTAAAGTCGTAAAAGGCCTGGTGTACGCCGTTCTCCCTTACCCTGCTGTAGGTAAGCTTGACGGTGCCCGAGTAGTCATGCACCTGGAGCGACTTGTCGAGGTTGACATAGAAGGTTAGCGTAAATGAGCTGCCGGCCGTTGCGGCCTGCGAGGTATCGGCCTCGATAAGGCCCTCGACCAGCGGGGTTGCGGCCGAGAAGCCGATTGGAAGGCTCAGCAGCGCCCGGATTCCCGCAATGTCCTCGGTCCCGACGTTTGAAAACAGTATTGTCAGCGGGACGTTCTGGTCTCCAGGCTGGACCTCGATCTTCTGGTTCGGGTAGCCAAAGTAGGCATCAAGGAACTTGACGTCGTTGTAGCCGTGCTCGAACGGGGACTCGCCAGGCTGGGTCATTTCCGGAGCACTCTGGGCATAGATTGGGATGACCATCTGTCCTGCAAGAAATGCCGCCAGGATGAGGATTGTCTTTATTGTCATGGCTGGTTTGCCTCCAATTCGCCTTCTACAATCCTGCCATCTTTTACTGTTATTATTTTATCCACATCCCCAAACTGCGGCCGGTCATGTGTTACTATGATGAAGGTCTGGTTGAGCTTCCTGTTCAAGGACTTGAGAAGCTGGACTGTCATCTCTGCTGATACAGAGTCGAGGCTGCCCGTCGGCTCGTCCGCCAGTACGACGGCTGGCTTGTTTATCAGCGACCTTGTTATCGCGGCCCTCTGGGCCTGCCCTCCAGAGACCTTGTTTGCAAACTTGTCCACCTGTGATTCAAGCCCGACTGTCTTTAGCAGCTGTCTTGCCTCGTCCTCTGCGCCCGCAAGCGTCCCCTGGATCTTCCGAGGGAGGACGACGTTCTCAAGCACCGTAAGGTCGGGCAGCAGGTTGGAGAACTGGAAGATAAAGCCCAGCTTGGAATTCCTAAAGGCGGAGAGATCGTTGTCGTTGAGGGCCGTGGTGTCCACGCCGTCTATTATGACCTTGCCGCGCGTAGGCCTGTCAAGGAGGCCTATCATGTTGAGCAGCGTGGTCTTCCCCGAGCCCGAGCTGCCCACTATAAGCATGAACTCTCCCCTTCGTACCGTAAAATTGATGTTTTGCAGCGCCTTTACCTTGGTCTCACCCTCGCCGTAGGTCTTTTCCAGGTTGAGCACCTCCAGCACGGAATCAGGCAGTCCTGATCGCCTCCACTGGTTGAAGTTTTGTTGCCTTGAATGCAGGGTAGATGGATGCCACGATTGCAAGGATGAACGCCATAAGGTCCGTCTGGGCCAGGCTTGTCCAGTTGTATTTTACTTCAAGTGCCAGGCTGCCGTTGAATGTCATGTGGGTCTCCTTGGCATATGTCGTGTAGGCAAGTGCCATGCCGGTGCCAATGGCCGCCCCTATGGCCCCTATCACTATTCCCTGGAAGATGAAAACGAGCAGTATGTCCTTCCTCTTGGAACCGATGGCCCTCATGACGCCTATGTCCCTGGTCTTGCTTGTCACCTGCATCATCTGTATTGTTACGACCCCGAATGCCGACGATATCATGCCGAAAAGGCCGACCAGATTGATGAGGGCGATTCCCGACCTAAAGCCTGCAAGCTGTACCTCGGCAGCCTCCTCTATCGTCTGGGCCTTGAACCTGTCGGCATTTGAGGGGAATGCGCTGAGGAAGAGATCCTTGACATATTCCGCCTTGGAGGGGTTGTTTAGCCTCACGATGATCTCGGAGCTCTGGTAGGGCCTCTGCATGATCTCCCTGAGTGTATCGATGTTGATTATCACCCCGTTGTCATTGCCCTCGCTTCCCGCAGTCTTGGAAATTCCCACGATCACAAATCTTTTCAGTACGTCGTTTCCAAACTGGTCCTTGAACCGCAGCTTTACTGTGTCCCCTATCTTTGGATAACCCAGATCCCTGTCAACAAGCGCGCCGAGGACGATGGAGTCCCTGAATGAGACGTACTGGCCCTGTACCGTCTGATAGAGCGTGGACGCCTCCTTGTCCCACGCAGGATCGACCCCAATCACCGGTACGGGTGCGTTGAGATCCTGGATGAGCTGGCCGTTGACTGTAGAGTTTAACGACAATGCAGAATAATCAAGCCGCGGGGCGGCTCCCTCGACGTATGGAATCCTGTCGAGCCAGTTCACAAGCATAAACGCGTTGCGGTCGATAAAGTCCCCCCTCTTTGAGATAAAGACGTTGCCAAAGCGGTAATTCACAAGATCCCGTACAATTGCATCGTAAAGGCCTTGAAAGATCACAGAGTTTACCTGTACGACGAGGATTGCTATTGCGATTGCAAGGCAGGCAGCTATCAGGCTCCCCTTGCGCCTTGTAATGAACCTGATGCCTATCTGGGCCCTGTAATCCACGATGATCACCAATTAGTCGTATATTTAATATTTTGTCAGATTTTTATTAAAGAACACGACAATTATATACATAATTGTTCTATATCCGAATGAAAGAACAGATTTGATGAAAAGAATAGACAAATTAGATGTAGAGATCCTCTCCAGGCTGCTCAACAACTGCCGCAGCCCAGACAGCCAGATAGGAAAGGAGATCGGGATATCAGGGGTTGCCGTAAAATCAAGGGTGAAGAAGATGATAAAGGAAGGGGTAATCGGCAATTTTGCGCTGAAGATAGAACCGCCGGTCCTGGGATACAGCGTCCTCTATTTTGTCGTGCTTGGAAAGGACTTGCAGGAGATCATAAGCAAGATACGGCTTGTCGGGGAGCCATTCTTTGTAGTGCCGTGCGTGGGGGGAATCACGGTATGCAGCATAGTGGTAAGGGGCGACCCGGAGCGCTTCATGGAGGTTGCAAAGAACATACTGAGGGATGTCAGGGTGTTGAGCATATTTGAGGCCAAGAACCGCGGGATAAGGTCGGACCTGACAAAGACCGACATTGCAATAATCGACATACTGCTAAGTGATCCCAGGATGAGGATGGAGGAGATCGCGAAGGTTTCCGGTTTTTCAAGCAAGACAGTTGCAAGGTCGCTTGAGAAGCTTCAAAATGACGAGGCAATCCAGTTCACCCTGATTTACAACCCAAGAAAGATGGGCGGGTACATCCCGTTTGCAATCCTAGTATCAGTCGAGAACGTGAGGCGGACCCTGCCGGTGCTGGAGGAGAGGTTCGGCAGTTTCTTCCTCCAAAAGCCGTTTGTCCACCTTGACAAGATAGTGCTCTTCTTCTATGGCGACAACATTTACAAGATTGACGAGCTTGGCGAGCGGGTTCACGATGTTGAGGGAATCCAATCGGTGGATCTCTTCATACCCAAGGAGATCAATTTTCCGCAAAAATGGGTCAGGGACACAATCGAGGATGCAAGAAAGTCCAAGAAATTGCACCTTGCATCCCAGATACATTCATAACTTATTTTGGCTCCAGCAGCATCAATGCGCAAGCCGATTTACAAGGGAAGGGTGCTCTCACTGAGCATTTATGATGTATCGATAAGGGGGCGCAGGGTGAAGAGGGAGGTCATCGAGCACCCGGGAGCTGCCGCCATACTGGCGGTGGAGAACGGGAAGGTCCTACTGGTAAAGCAGCACAGGTTTCCCCACGGGTTTGTCCTTGAGATCCCGGCAGGCACCATGGACAGGGGCGAGTCGCCAAAAAAATGCGCGTCAAGGGAGCTCCTCGAAGAGACCGGCCACAAGGCAAGGAAGATGGTGCCGCTTGTAAAGTTCTACCCGTCGATAGGCTACAACACGGAGGTAATCCACTGCTTCTTGGCATCGGGGCTAGAAATTGTCTCCGGCCTCAACCTCGATGACGACGAGATAATATCAGTTGTAAAGATGGACCTCAAGAAGCTTGTAAGGATGATACTTTCAGGCAGGATCACGGATTCAAAGACAATCTGCGCAGTCCTGACCTATTCCATGAAGAAAAAGTCCTAGGTGTAGACTGGCTTTACAAGATCGGCAATGTCGGCCCAGCATCTTGCAAGTTTTTCGAGAGTATAGACAAGATCCAAGAACTGGATGGAGAGATGGTTCTTCGATCCATGTGATCTTAATTCGGAGATTCTTTTCTGGTACTCTCGAAATGACCTTATTGCCTCTATTGCAAGCAGCCTGTTGTTCTCGACAAATGAGGTTATGGATTTCTCATGGATGTACTCTATCTCCATTGCAAGCGAGTGGAGTCTCTTCGAGTCGGCCTTCGAGGTGGTGATGTCCTGGATGGAGTTTGCAAGCTCAACTATCGTGTCGCCCGCGGTCTCCATCACGTTTGCTGCCACCCTGTAATCCAGGATGTCAATGTTTCCCAGGTTAAAGGCGGTTGCAAGCCGCCTGTCAACAAGGGCGCTACGTATCAGCCTGACAAGCAGAAAGTACTGCCTGTCAATCTCGTCGTCCCTGCTGGGGATTGTCTGCAGCACCGTCCTGTCGTCTGATACCAGCGAGTTTGCCGTATCGCGGAACAGGGCAAGGGCAATAGAGCCCATCCTCTTGAGTATCTTGTCAGGGCTCATCGTGGTGGCGTCAAGCAGGAACTGGACGTTTAGGTTCGTAGAGTCCTCGTCGACGATCTCCATTCCCACCAGACGGCGCATCAGTCCCCGGATCCTCTCCCTGTCCTCAACCGAGATTGCCGACCTGCCCTTTATCTTTATGATGTCATAGCCCAGAAGGTAGGCCCCGGTCACGTCCGCGCTTATGTTCTCCTGTTTTGACAGAGGGTATTCGATTACCACCTCCTTTGGCGGCCTGCTGTTCCCGGTCGGGGTTATCGAGATGCTGTTGGTGCCCGTCTCAAGCTCCACCTCGTCGCTCTTCCCGAGCCTGTTTGCAACCACCCATTCCACTGGAAGCGAGACCAGTATGCTGCTTCCCACTTTCTGCAGGCGCCTGATGAATTTAGTCAATTTATACTGATATAAATAATATAATCACTATTTTTATATTTTTTCTAAAATTTAAATTAATCATGCAGGCCGAAGCCTTTGCACCGGGGCACATAACGGGATTCTTCAAGGCGCAGGTGGAGCCGGAGAGGCCCGAATTCAAGGGATCCATCGGTGCAGGATTTTGCATAAAGAAGGGGGTCACGACAAGGGTAAAGGTAACGACTGACCGGAGGGGGTTTCAAATCACCACCACTGGATACAGGTCAGGCAACACCCAGGTCTCTGAATTTGTTGCAAGGGAGTTCCTGAAGATGGTGGAGGGCAACCGTTTTCTTGATATCGTACACCATGCCGAGATCCCGGTAGGCTACGGCCTTGGCTCAAGTGGCGCGGTTGCGCTCAGCCTTGCGTTTGCGCTGAACAGGGCGCTTGGAACGAACCTCTCAAGGACCCAGGTAGGGCAGATAGCCCATAACGCGGAGATCCACTGCAAGACGGGGCTTGGAACCGTGCTGTCGTCGTACCATGGAGGATTTGAGATAAGGACAAAGTACGGCGCCCCGGGGATAGGCAGCCTCAAAAAGATCCACACGGATTTTACTGCCATCGTGGTCTGCTTCTCGCCAGTTTCCACGAAGGAATTCATCAGGACGGAGCTCTCAAAGGTAAACGGCCTCGGGGGCAAGATGGTGGCGCGGCTCCTGAGGTCGAGGGACCAGATGGAGTTCCTAGACATGTCGCTTGAATTTGCAAGGTATGTCGGAGTCATAACGCCAAGGATGCAGCAGGTGATTGACGACCTGCAGCGGGAGGGATACAAGTGCGGGATTGCAATGTTTGGGGAGACTGTATTTACGCTGATTCCAAGGCAGAGGGAGCCAGAAGTACTGCGAATACTCGAAAAGTATCATGACGGGATAATCATAAGGACAGAGATCGACAAGTGCGGGGCAAGGTAGCACGCTTGCTGATTCCAAGAACCCACCCAAGGGCAGTCTCGCTACACATTCGTGAGAGGCTGGTGCGCGGCTACAGGGACGGCCTCGTGGTGGAAGAGGGACTTCTTGCACATGGCAGGGGCGAGATGTTCGACTACCTCATAGGCGAGAGGACCTCGAGGGCCTCGAGGATGGCAATAAGGGCGGCTGCGCGGATGCTTGTCGAGGCCAGGCATCCCGTCATCTCGGTGAACGGAAACTTTGCGGCGCTCTGCCCAAAGGAGATAGTCTCCCTTGCAAGGGTCATCGGCGCAAAGATCGAGGTCAACCTGTTTTATGCAAGCAGAAAGAGGAAGAGGGCCATAGCAGGCGTCCTCAGGGAGAACGGAGCTGCAGAGATACTGGGCCTCGACGAGAGGTTCTCAAGGCAAATCCCAAGGCTTGACAGTGCGAGAAGGGTGGTGGACGAGCGGGGAATATTCATCGGGGACGTGATTCTGGTCCCCCTCGAGGACGGGGACAGGACATTGGCGCTAAAAAAGTTTGGAAAGAAGGTGATAACCTTTGACCTCAACCCGATGTCGCGCACCGCGCAGGCAGCGGATGTCACCATTGTCGACAACGTGACTAGGGGAATGGGCCTGCTTGTAGCTGCCTGCAAGGCCGCAGGAAGGCGCGGTCATGGAAGGGGGGGAAGGTTTGACAACAGGAAGAACCTCAGCGATTCCGTGCTTGCGATAAAAAAGAACCTTGGGAGGATGTCGGATGCATAAGTCCGTAAGGGACATTGTCTCGATGAAGGGTTTGAAGAAGATCTCGGTGGTCACATCGTATGATTTTACCACGGCCCAGCTGTGCGACAGGGGGGGCGTGGACGTGCTGCTTGTGGGCGACAGCGGCGGCATGGTCATGCTGGGATATGAGAACACGATTCCGGTCACCATGGAACAGATGTGCTTTTTTACCGAGGCGGTGGGCAGGGGAAGGCAGAATGCGCTGGTGGTGGCTGACATGCCGTTCATGTCGTACCAGGCAAGCAGATCACAGGCGATAGAGAATGCGGGCAGGCTCATCAGGTGCGGGGCGGACGCGGTCAAGCTTGAGGGCGGGGCGGAGATTGCGGACACTGTAAGGTCGATTGTGGAGATAGGCATCCCCGTCATGGGACATATCGGGTTCCAGCCGCAGACGACAACCCTGCAGGAGGGATACAAGGTGCAGGCAAAGACAAAGGATGGCGCGCTTGCGCTGATAAGGAATGCAAGGGCGCTTGAGGAGGCGGGGGCATTTTCAATCGCGCTTGAGATGGTCACAAGGGAGGTTTCCAAGATAATAACGGATTCCGTCAGGATTCCCACCATAGGCATAGGGTCGGGGCCTGAATGCGACGGGCAGGTGCTTGTAATCCACGACGTCCTGGGGTTGTATGAGAAGATCAAGCCAAAGTTTGCCAAAAGGTACATGGAGCTCTCAGCGGAGATAGTCAAGGCTGTTGCAGCGTACCGCAACGACATTGTGAGCGGGAGGTTCCCCTCGGGCGAGCACTGCTTTTCGATGGAAAGATCTGAGCTTGAAAGGTTGAAGAAGGAAATTGCGTGACCATCCATCACTTGACATAGTAGGGTCCGGCGGATCCGGGCTTGCCGGCAGGAGGATTGTCCTCTGCGTTTCAGGAAGCGTTGCAGCATACAAGGCAATCGAGCTTGCAAGGCTGCTGATGCGGCACGGTGCGGACGTCACGTGCGTTGCAAGCAGGGCGGCGACAGGCCTCATCAGGCCAAGCTACTTCAAGTGGGCCACAGGTAACGACGTCGTTACAAAACTGACAGGCGATCTCGAGCACATCAAGCTTGCAGATTACAAGAGGTCGGACCTCATCGTGGTGTATCCGTGCACCGCCAACACGCTGGGAAAGCTTGCGCATGGGATAGACGACACCCCCATCTCGACTGTCCTAAGCGTGGGATTCGGCTCCAAGATCCCGATAATAATCTCGCTTGCGATGCACCAGGCGATGTATGAGAATCCCGCGGTGGCACGAAATATCGGGTTTCTAAGGGACAGGGTGATCTTCATGGCCCCGCAGTTCGTCGAGGGCAAGGCAAAGGCTGCCGAGCCCGAGCAGGTACTGGACTTTGTCCTGAAAAAATTCGGGGTGCCCGGCCTCCTGCGTGGCAGGAGGGTGCTGATGACTGCAGGTCCCACACTGGAGTACATCGACCCCGTGCGCGTGATAACGAACAGGAGCTCGGGCAGGACCGGCGTTCTTCTTGCGAGGGAACTTGCCTCACGAGGTGCCAAAGTCACGCTCATCTACGGCCCGGGCAGCGAGCAGCCCCCAAGGGAGGCAAGCGTGGTAAGGGTGGAGACTGGCAGGGAGATGCTGGAGGCGGTAAGGCGCGAGTTGCGCAGGAAGTTTGACATCGTGATACTGGCCGCGGCGGTCTCGGACTACAGTGTGGAGACGCCAAGCAGGAAGAAGATAAAGAGCAATGCAAGGGAGATTACCGTGAGGCTGAGGAGGGCTCCAAAGATAATTGACGAGATCAAGAGGGTGCAGAAGGGGGTGTTCCTTGTGGGATTCAAGGCGGAGACCGACGTTCCGGTAAGGCAGCTTGTAGCCCTGTCGCGCAGGAAGATGGCGGAATCCGGGGCCGACCTCATTGTTGCAAACGACATTGGGGCAAGATACAAAAAAAATCCGGGACAGAACAGCGTCTTTCTCGTTGATGCCACAAGCCAGGCGGCGTCAGGCCGCAAGGACAAGGAAAAGATCGCGCGCTTTATAGCGGAAGGGATTGCAAGAAGGTTCCTCAATGCGGCGGGATCCTGAGCTCAGAGTACGATGAGGTCCTTTGGAAACTTGTGCAGGACTTGGGCCTTTTGTCCCACAATCAGAGAGTCCTCTATCCTCACCCCGAACCTGCCTGGCAGGTAGATCCCAGGCTCCACCGTCACAGCCATGTTCCTTGAAAGGACCGCCTGGCTTGAAGGGCCCAGATTTGGGACCTCGTGCACCTCAAGGCCGATGCCGTGGCCCGTTGAATGTATAAAGAACTTGCCGTACCCCCTCCTTGCGATTATCTTCCTGCATGTGTTGTCAACCGACCTGCAGGGGACCCCGGCCCGTGCGGCCCGCAGCCCCGCCTCCTGCGATCTCCTGACTATCTCGTAGACCTTTCTTGCCTCATTGGATATGGAGCCGAGACCGAAGGTCCTTGTTGCATCGGAAACATATCCCATGTGCCTCAGAGTAAGGTCTACTACTATCATGTCGCCGTCCTCAAACCGCCGTTGAGTCACCTGGGCATGCGGCAGGGCGCTGTTTGGGCCGCCGGCGATGATAAGGGGCTGGAGTGTTGACTTGTAACCGGTGGCAAAGGCCCCCCTTTCCATGGCATAGGACATCAGTACGGCCTGCAGTTCCATCTCGGACACGCCCTCCCTTATCTCATCCACGCACAGCCCGTACATCTCGTCGAGTATGGCGGAGCATTTCTTCAGGACGGCAATCTCGTCGCGGTCCTTTATCTGGCGCGCCTGGTAAAACGGCCCGGTCGTAGGCCTGACCCTCGGGACACTTTTCTTAAGCGACCTTATGATATCGTAATTGTTTGTATCGGTACAGATCTTACTTTTCTTGACAGCCTCGACAAGGGACGATATTGCGCCTTTTCCCCTTTCTGAGGCCACCACCCTGCATCCCACGGATTCCTCCCTTGCCCGGCCCACCTCGAGTTCCGGCGCTATGATTGTGGCGCCGTCCTTGTCAAGTATGCCGATGGCCTCTCCCCAAAATCCCGTCATGTAATACAGGTTTTCAGGCTCGAATGCGACGAGGGTGTCGCATCCCAGCCCGTTGCAGAATTTCAGGAGGTTTTTCCTGCGGGTTTGCATCATTGTCAGATCCGGACTATTCATCATTTATTTCTGTTGGAAGGTTTAGATATTGGAGTGGGAGTTTTCGTCCTATGGAGGAGAAAAAGAAAGTTGTAGCCCTGCTCTCCGGAGGCCTTGACAGCAGGCTGGCCGTAAAGATGATGCAAAAGCAGGGGTTTGATGTTACCGCCGTGGCAATCAAGACGCCGTTTTGTGATTTCGATTGTGGAAGGGGATGCGGTTTTGAGATCCGCGAGACTGCAGACATGTTAAACGTCGAGCTTAGGACTGTCTATCTCGGGGACGATTACATTGAGATGCTAAAGAATCCAAAGTACGGCTTTGGCTCAGGGATGAACCCTTGCATTGATTGCAGGTCAATGATGTTCAAGGCTGGAAAGAAGGTGATGGAGGAGATTGGAGCTGAATTTGTAATATCAGGCGAGGTCCTGGGGCAGCGCCCCATGTCGCAGCATGCGCCCGCACTGCGCACGATAGAAAAGGAGGCCGGGCTTGATGGAAGGATAGTCAGGCCGCTTTCCGGGGCTCTCCTCCCAAAGACGGAGCCGGAGGAGAAGGGGATCATAAAACGTGAGGACCTCGGAATGATTCGCGGAAGGTCGAGGAAGGAACAGCTGCGGATGGCAAGGGAGTTTGGATTCATCGACCCTCCGAATGCTGGAGGCGGCTGCCTGCTGACGGATCCAAAGTTTGCAATCAGGGCAAAGGACCTCTTCAAGCATACAGCGACTCCAACGACAAACGACATTGACCTGCTGAAGATAGGAAGGCATTTCAGATTTGATGCAGGGACGAAACTGGTCGTCGGCAGGAACAAGGATGAGAACGAGATGCTAAGGGCGCTTGCACTTCCGGGAGACGTCCTGATGGAGACAAAGGATCATGTCGGGCCGGTATCGCTGTTGCGCGGCGAGGATTCAGAGGCAAGCCTCAGGGTCGCCTCGGATATTACCTTCCGTTATTCGGATGCCCCAAAAGAGTCCCCCGGCAGGGCGATTTTGGAGAAAAACGGGCAGAAATGGGAGGCGCCTGCCGAAATGATTGAGGAACAGCAGTACCTACAATACAGAATTTAGTCGAGCAAGCTAGTCTGTGAATTGCAGTTGACTGCAAAGCATTTTTGAGGGAGATATTTGCATACCAAGCATGCAGGCACAAAAGGCCCCCACCTACCTCAAAGCTATCACCCTTAGGGATTACAGCGACATTCATACCGTAAAGGACGACATTAAAAAGGGGATGATCCTGGTCCTCAGGGTAACGCCGCTGGCGCAGAAAAATGTGGACGAGCTGAGGAAGACGGTGGAGGAGATATACAGCATCGCAAAGGCAAATGACGCGGACATTGCCAGGCTCGGGGAGGAAAGGATTATCGTTACCCCGTCGGGCGTGAAGATCTGGAGAGCAGAATACGACCTAAAGTAGCCGTATGCCTTCCTGCACTTGCGGACATATCGTCGCAATCCTGAACATCCTGTGAATCGAGCTTGCAAGATTCTCGGACTTTCTTCTCTCGCCGTGGTTTACAATCACCCTCCGGAGCTTCGGCCTGAGCTTGTGCACAAAGGACATCAGCTGGTTGTAGTCGCTGTGTCCGCTAAAGCCGTCAAGTTTTTCGGTGGCGCAGTTTATGTTAATCACCTCGATCTTCCCGTCCCTTGCGACAACGGAGACCTGCCTTGATCCGTCAAGGACCCTCCTTCCGAGCGTGCCGTTGACCTGGTATGAGACGAACAGGATCTTGTTCTTCTGGACTGGCGCGATGTTCTTAAAGTACTCAAGTACCGGCCCGCCTTCGAGCATGCCGGACGTGGCCATTATGATGCAGGGCCCCTCGCGCAGCGGCTCCTCCCTGGCATCGGAGTGCTCTATGTTTGTAAAGTATTCTGATTCAAACGGGTTCTCCTCGGTGCTAAGTATCTTCTCCCTCAGGTCGCGAGCGAGGTATTCGGGAAAGGCCTCGTGGATTGCGGTCGCCTCCGAGATCATGCCCTCGGTAAAGACCGGGGCCTCCATCAGCTGTCCGGCCTTCATGTATTGGTCGATTACCATCATAAGCTCCTGTGCGCGTCCCACTGCCGGAATCGGGATGAGCACCTTGCCTCCGTTGCGCAGCGTCTCGTTGACAGACCTGATAAATGCGGATTCCACCTCCTCCCTTGTTGCCTGTATGTCTTCCTTTGCACCGTAGGTGCTCTCGATGAGCAGCGTCTCGACCCTCGGGAAGTTCCACGACGCGCTCTCAAACAGCATGGACTTGCCATACTTTAGATCGCCGGTATAGACAAAGTTGTGGTTTCCGTTTCCAATGTGGAAATGGCACGAGGCCGACCCCAGGATGTGGCCTGCATTGGAAAAGACCAGCTTGATGTCAGGCGAGATGTCGGTAACGGTACCGTATGAAAGCGGGATGGTCTGCTTCATTATCTGCTTGACATCCCTCTCTGAATACATCGGGACCTTTCCCTGTGCAGCGGCCACCTTGATGGCGTCAAGCTGTATGAGGTTCATCATGGGAAGGGTGGGTTCCGTGCAGTAGACCGGCCCCTTGTAGCCGTATTTGAACAGGACCGGAAGGAAGCCCGTGTGGTCCAGGTGGGCATGGCTGATGACCACGGCGTCAAGCTCGTCAAGCGTAATGTTTGTCCAGTCAAGCCGCGGGAACGCCTCCATCGGGCTCCTGGCTCCCGGGTTCACGCCGCAGTCGATAAGCACCTTGCTCTCATGGGTGGTCAGGAGCATGCACGACCTTCCGACCTGGCTGAAGCCGCCAAGGGTTGTAAGCGAGACCTCGGCGTCCTCGGACAGCTTCGGGCGGAAGATCTGCTCACCCACCTGCTGCAGGTGCTTGCTTCTTTCAGTTGAGGATATCTTCAGGTTGTAGTTGATTGTCTGGAGGGTCTGGGACTGGATGGCAGTGGACTTTCTTATCCTGACGCGCCAGCCCGTCTTTGAGACAAGCTCCACCAGGTTAAAGGAGGGGTTGTTATTCAAAAGCCAGGGGTGCTTTACCTCGACTGTCAGCTCGCCCGTCGCGGTGTCAAAAAAGGTGCCCTTGAGCTCCGTATCCTTTGGAAGCATCTGGACGAGGATCTCGCGCGCCTCCTCCTCCGTCTTCCTGATGGATTTCTCGGTCCTGACGACGATCCTCTTCTTGATGACGTTGACCATGTTGGAAATCACATCATTGTGTTCCATCAGGTACCGGGGATTCTTGGTGTAGATGGCGATCCTTGGGCCCTCGTACTCTATCTTGGTCACCTCCGCATCCTTTGGTATACTCTGGAGTATGGTGCCCATGATGTTGGGTAATGGCGAGACCTCTCTTTGCTGCTGTTTTCTTTGCATTAAATCACTTAGAGCGTAATAATGGCCTTCTTCTGTTCCTTCGTCAAGAGGCGGTATCCCTGCTTGTCTATTATCGCAACGTTAATCCCGTCACCAGTTCCGATGTTCCTGGTAATGGCAGCCTTTACTGCGCGCAGCGCGACCACCTTGCCTTCCTCCACCGTAAGCCCGTCGCGGTACTCGCTCTCAAGCAAGCCGTATGCTACCGGGGATCCGCTTCCCGTCGTGACGTAATTCTTCTTGTCAAGAGAACCGAACATGTCTATGTTGTATAGCGACGGCCCCTGCTTGTCGTATCCTCCTACGAGGATATCGGCAATGAACGGGTAGTACCTGTTCTGGAAGAATATCAGGGATGCAAGCCTTGCAATTGATTTTACCGGGAGATACTCCCCCTTCTCTATCCTGTGGATGTTGCAGTGGTACCGTAGCATGTCGGTCACGTTCTGGGCATCGGCAACCCCTCCAGCTATTGTCATTCCGGCATGGTTGTCAATCCGTTGTATCTTCATCGTGTTGTTATTTGCTATGAAATATCCTGCGCTTGCCCTCATGTCCGCGCACAGCACCACCCCGTCCGTGCATGCTATTCCTACCGTGGTTGTCCCATGAAATGTGTGTTGTTCAATGTATTCTGACAAATAACATCCTCCTAACTAGAGATACATTGACTAGGGCCGCACCGCTTTAAATAACTTTGTATTGCAGCAGGATATCGATAAATAGCGAGGTTTGAGGAAAAACTCATGCCTTCCCATGTCATGGAGCTGCCAAGGCAGATAGTAGTAGGCGAGAAAAACATCGGTGATATTGGAAAATTCCTGTCAGACCTTGCAAATCCCAGAAAGATTTCCCTTGTTTCGGGCGATCAGGTAAAAAAAATCACGTTCGCGAGGGTCTCCAAGTCGCTTGAAAGGTCGAAGGTCAGGAAGGTGTGGCACCTTAGCAGGAGCAATGACGTAGGGGCGGTGGACAGGACGCTGCTTGAGATAAAAAATGATGACAGCGACCTCATAGTAGGTATCGGGGGGGGAAGGTCGGTCGACATTGCAAAGATGATCGCATTCAAGCTGAAGAAATCCTTTGTGAGCGTCCCGACGTCGGCGTCGCATGACGGGATTGCAAGCCCGTTTGTCTCCCTGCGCGGGGACAGGCCGTATTCGATAGTTGCAACGGCCCCGCTCGGGGTCTTTGTGGACATTGAGATACTGAAGAAGGCGCCGCACAGGCTGATCGCCAGCGGCTGCGGCGACCTGATGGCAAAGGTGACGGCTGTGCGTGACTGGGAGCTTGCAAGGGACAGGGTCGGGGAGTACTTTGGGACGTATGCGGCCAACCTGGCTTCCATGAGTGCAAAGATTGTGATTGACAATTCGAGGAATTTCAAGAAAAAGCCGGACGTGAGGATGATAGTGGAGGCGCTGATAAGCTCGGGCGTTGCAGCCTGCATCGCGGGATCAAGCAGGCCGTGCTCGGGGGCGGAGCACCTGTTCTCGCATGCGGTGGACTATTTGCAGCCGTGCGTGGGGCTGCACGGGGAAAAATGCGGGATAGGGGCGATTCTGATCGCAAAGCTGCAGGGCCAGGACTGGAGGAAGATAATCAGGATGCTGAAGAACGTGGGGGCCCCCACCAAGGCAAGGGAGATCGGGCTTTCGCCCGAGATTCTGGCAAGGGCGCTTTCAATTGCGCAGTCGCTGAGGCCTGAAAGATACACGGTATTAAGCGAGGTCAAGATGACCGAGAAGAAGGCGCTTGCACTTGCAAAGAGTACGGGCGTCCTTTAGGCTGCCTTTGGCTGGGCAGGCTTTGCCTCAGGGGCCTTTTGTTCTGCCGGCTTTTCCTGCGGCTTTGCCTTTGCATATGATTCGATGAAGTTTATCTTGTCGAGCTTTGTAACAAACTTGAATATCTCGTTGCCAAGCGCGCGCTTGACCACCTGGAGGCCCTCCATCATCATCGCCTCGTCCGGAATGCTGACGTCGAGCTGCGTTCCCTTTATCTCGAACTTGAGCTTGGACTCTTCCAGCGGAAACCTCCTCTTCAGCAGCCCCATGACCTTGTCCTGGTCGGTGTCAAGCGACTTGACCACGTTTACGTCGTAAAGAATCGTCTTGCCTGCAAACCTGTGGTTGAAATCTACCTGCACCCTCCCGGAGCCTATGAACCTGATGATTCCCGTCCTGTCGTCAAGCTCGATGGTATCGCCGACTGAGACCTTGTCTGCGTCGTCTCCGAGCTTTCTCAATGGTATCATCCTGACCTTTGACGTGTCCCGTTCTCCGAATCCCTTCTCCGGGGGCACCTCGACTGTGAGCTTCTCGCCAGCACTTGCTGCAAGCAGGGCGTCATCGAGTCCCTTGAGCACCCAGGACTCGCCGACTGAGACGAGCCTTGGCTGGTACTTGAGGTTTGCATCAAAGATGGAACCTGACTTTGCGTCACTTTCGCGCGTGGTCTCGAATACCTGGTTTGTGTCCTTGACCTTGGCAGTATAGTCAACCAGTATCAGCGTGCCTTTCTGGAAAGCCAACGTCATCGATCCTCTTTGTTCCTTATATAAGTTATAAGACGGTTTCAGAGCGCCTTTAGTTTTTCCTCAGCTACCTTGAGTGCCTCTGGATTTGTCTTGTGGCCCATCATGTCAAGGGTCGAGTGAATAGCGGAGATTGTCCTCATTACGTGGTACTTGTTTACCTCGCCCATGCATCCCACCCTGAAGACCTTGCCCTTGAGCTCGCCAAAGCCGCCTGCAACAAGGACGCGGAATTTTTCTGAGAGCGTCCCCCTGAAGGTCTTGTCGTCAAGTCCCTGCAGGTAGTTGAGCGCGATGACGACCGTCGAGCGGGCGTCCTCCTTTGCAAACGGGGTGAGGCCAAGCGAGCTGAGGCCGCTGTAAAAGGCATCGGAGCACACCCTGTGCCTTTGTATCCTCTTTTCCATCCCCTCCTCAAGTATCATGTCAAGCGCCTCACGGTATGCGTAGAGGAGCGGTATGGCTGGGGTGAACGGGGTCTCCTTGTTTTCATCATAATACTTGAAGTATCTTGCCATGTTGAAGTAGAAGGTCGGCGGCGGGTTTGCAATCATGTGCTTTTTTGCCTTGGGGCTCACGGCGATCGGGGATATCCCGGGTGGGGCTGCAAGCGCCTTTTGTGCGCCGGTAACGCATACGTCTATTCCCCACTTGTCCATGTGGAGTTCCTCGCCTCCCACTATAGATACGCCGTCCACTACGAAGAACGAGTCGTTTCTTGCGGTAAGGCCTGAGATCTTGTCAAGGTACCTCACCATGGTACCGGTGGAGGTCTCGTTCCATACCACGTAGAATGCCTTTACATCCTTGTTATTGTCAAATGCCTCCTTTACCTGCTCGAGGCTCGCATTCTGGCCAAACGGGGTCTGCAGCTTCACAACGGTGGCACCCGCCCACTCTAGCATGGTTGCAAGCCGGCTGCTGAATTCGCCGTTGACCGGAATTATCACCTTGTCGCCTTTTTTTACCATGTTGACGACAGAGGCCTCGACCGCCCCCGTCCCAGAGGCGCTCAGGGCGACTACATCGCCCTGCGTGTCAAATACCTTCTGGGTCTTTTCGACCGTATCAGTGTAAAGCTTTACGAAATCCTTGCTCCTGTGGTTTATCATGTGGGTGAACATGGCACGCGTCACCCTCTCCGGGACGTTCGTGGGGCCCGGCAGCATTACCAGATATTCCAAATAAATTCTCCATTCCCTAAAATTATTGACCATTATTTATAACTACAGTCAGCCGATGATGGGAGCTCCGCGGGACGGATTGCAGCTGCCGTCCGATGCTTGATCGCAACGATACGGGGGTGGAAAAATACAGGATGCGCACGGAAGGCTTCGATCCCACGACCTGTCGCTCCGGAAGCGACCGCACTATCCAAGCTGTGCAACGTGCGCACTGTACCCAGCACACCTGCCGGGGATAATAAAATTTGGTTGGCTGCCATTTGGCGCGTCCCTCGTACCCATCACGGGTTTGAAACTCTCCAGGCTTTAGGCGGGGATGTCAAGCAGCCTCTTTTGTGCGCCAATGCCCAGAAGCACCTTCCTTGTTCCCTCGGGTACAAGTTCGCCCCAGTCCCGCCCGGCCGCAATCATTTCCCTTATGTTTGTGCCGGAAACGGTCTCCCTTTGCAGCAGAGGCACCTCGACCACCTCCACGCCCCTTTTCCTGTAGAGCGAGAGGGTAAAGTCGTCGTTTGAGAACACCACGTCGTATCTTGGTACGATCGAGTCGACATGGTACGTCCACCGCTCATGGTCGCCAATGTCGGGGACATTGTAGATCTCGACCCGCCTCCGGATATCCTCATCAATGGACCCGAGAATCATCTGCCTCCTCTCGTCCGCAGTGAAGGGGTTCCTCTTCTCGTTGCTCCTGTTTGAGCTGCCGATGCCTATCCAGAGCTTTTCCACCCGTGAGAGCGCAAACTTTACTGCCGCGAGGTGTCCAATGTGGAACGGCTGGAACCTGCCTATCAAGAGGCCATTCATCGCAAAGACTTTGGCAGATTATTTAAAATTCTTTGCGTATGGATAGCCGGGATTGGATGCTCCCTGCAGGTTTTCCAGATGGCGGGAGCCTATGTGGCGGCTGCCTTTGCAGTCTGGGCAGATGCATGCAGTTGAGGGAAGCAGGCCGTGTGGATTCGCTCGACAGTCCTTCTCCCGCACCTGATACAGATTTGCTGTATTGCCCTCTTGCATCCTGAGCACTGTGAATAGGCCATCAGCTCCTCGCCGCATGTACGGCATATCTTGTCCGGCATTTGGTCACCACCTTTTGGAAGCACGTGATGGGTCTTTAACCTGGCGCAAATAGTTGCCGTATGCTCTATAATTGTACGGTCCTTCCCATGAGCCTATAATTTACATTGTATGTCAAATAAAAATAAAAAAGGAGATATTCTAGAGTTTTGGCGCAAGCTTCAGGCCAGTCCTTGAGGATACCAGTATTATGGACCCCACAGCGACTGCTAGGACGAGTGCAGCCACCGGTCCGAATTCCGGTACAGCGCTTACTGCTGAGCCGTTGAACTGTATCTCGGCAAGTCCCTGCTGGTCTATCTTCTTGATTGAATCAGGAAGGGGGACGTACAGAAGGGACGTGGCGTACTGTTGCCCGTCGCCGATTATCCAGTTCAAAAAGTCCACCACTTGGGCTGCCCTGCCAGGCGTCTCGCCACTTATCTGGCCCATATCCTTGTAGACCATGATGTATGTCAGGGTAGATATCGGATACGAGTTGGCACCGGGCTGGTTCACTATGGAAACCTTGCTCCAGTCGCCGTCTGCTGGCGGCAGGTTTGATCCCGCTTGGGCGGCGTCGGCTGCTACAGAGGCTATCGTTGGCTCGACATATGCATTGCCGTCCGCGTTCTGGACGTAGGCATATGTAAAGTTGTTCTGGTATGCATATGCCAGTTCGACATACCCGCATGCATACGGGGTTGTCTTGACAATGTCCGCTACTCCGGCGTTTCCTTGGGCTCCCGTACCTACGGGCCATGGTACCACCTTGCCTTGGCCTACCTGGTTCTTCCAGTCAGTGCTTACCTTGGACAGGTAGTCGGTGAATGCGTAGGTGGTGCCAGATCCATCCGCCCTGTGCGCGATGAGGATCTTCTGGTTTGGAAGGTTTATTCCCGGATTGAGCTGGGTAATTGCTGGATCGTTCCAGGTCGTAATGGTCCCCATGAAGATCTTTGCAATTACCGGGCCGGTCAGTTTCAGGCCCTTGGCGACTCCCGGAATATTATAGGATATGGTAATCCCACCCAGCGAGTCCGGGATGGTCAGTACTCCCGGAGCTTTTGCCTCCTCGTCAGGCTGCAACGGAGCGTCAGACGCCGCAAAATCGACGGTCTTCTTCTCAAGCAGGTTGATTCCCGCCCCGCTACCTATTGACTGGTAGTTTAGCTTGATGTTGGAGTGCAGGTTGTTGTATTGCACCCGCCAGGTATCCATCAAGGGAAAGATGAACGTTGATCCCGCGCCCGTGATCGAATAGGACTGACCACTTGTCTGAGCGTTTGCGTGCAGCGTGCTTGCCGGTACTATCAGCAGCAGCATGAATGCTGCGGCTAACAAGGTTGTTTTCATCAACATAACGGGATTGCGTAATTATTTACATCTGTTCAGAATAGATTACGTAATAATCCATAGGGTATGCTAACTATATAGATCGGGTACTCTCGCCTGTAGTCATTTAGCGGAAATGCCTTTCTCCGGTAACGATATAGTTTACCGACTCGCCCATGAATGCGGCATGGTCGGCTATCCTCTCAAGGTACCTCAGGACCAGGGCATCCGCAAGAGCACACTTGATGTTCTTTGAGTTGATAAGCATCGGGAGGTGCTTGCTGTAATACTTGTCCACCAGGTCCTCGTCCGTCCTAAGCTGCCTTGCCTTCTCAAGGTCAAGCGTTGCAAAGGACTGAACTGCGAGGTTTATCATGTGCTTTATCTCCCCTGAAAGAGTGTAGATGACGTCGTTTTTGCATTCTGAGAGGTCACCGAACATGTCGCGGACGGCCGTGATATCATATGCATAACGGCTGAACCTGGTAAACCCGTAGGAGACCTCAAGGCACGATCTTATCAGCCGAAAATCGCTTGCAACCGGCTGGTATCTGAGCATCATGTCAAAGGTAAGATCGCCCACCTCGTCATAGAGGGCCAGGATTTCCTGGGACAGTTTGTGGGCCTCCTGCCGCACGTTCTTTCCCTCAAGGTACGAGTCCAGCGACATGTTGGTGGACTGGAGGGCAAGGGAGCCCATCTTTTCCATCAGCATGGCTAGTTTCTTCAGGTGCGGATCGATGAGCCGGGTCAACTAGCCAAACTGCCCCTGCACATACTTGGCCGTCGTCTCGTTCTTTGGATTCTCGAAGATCTGCTTGGTATCCCCGAACTCGACAAGGCTTCCAAGGTACATAAAACCGGTGAAATCGGAGATCCTCACTGCCTGCTGCATGTTATGCGTGACTATGATTATGGCGTATTCTTTTTTCAGCTCTGTTATCATCTCCTCTATCTTCTGGGTGGCAATTGGGTCAAGCGCAGATGCGGGCTCGTCCATCAGCAGGACCTCCGGCTGAATGGCAAGCGCGCGTGCTATGCAGAGGCGCTGCTGCTGGCCCCCCGAAAGGCTCATCCCGGGCTTCTTCAGGTCGTGCTTTACCTCGTCCCAGAGGTAGACCATCTCAAGGCAGCCCTGGACTATCTGGTCGAGCACCTTCCTGTCCTTCACGCCGTTTAACTTCAGGCCTGCAGCCACGTTGTCATAAATCGACATCGTGGGGAAGGGGTTTGGTTTCTGGAATACCATGCCGATCTTCCTCCTGTGGATTATGGCGTCCTCCCTGCTGGAGTACAGGTCCTGGCCGTCCAGCAGCACCCTTCCTGTCACCTTGGCGCCCTTTGAAAGCTCGTGCATCCTGTTGAGGCACCTAAGGAACGTTGTCTTTCCGCATCCGGAAGGGCCTATCAGCGCGGTCACCGCCCTCTCCCTGAACTTCATGCTTACGTTCTTTACGGCCTCTACGCCGTTGTAGGTGGCCACGATATTTTCCGCCACCAGCTTGTATCTCGGTTCCTGGAAGGACCGCCCTGCGTTTGGAGTCTTGGTCAATGCTTCCATCCTACCCACCTGCCACGATCCTGAACCTTCCGCCGCCGCGCCGGCGTAGGAACAAGTACCTGATGCCTATGTTGAGCGAGAGTACTATCAAGATTAGGACAAGGGCGGCGCCCCAGCCCTGCGCTATCGAGCTATCATATGGCAGGAAGGAAAGCCTCCAGATTCTCAGCGGTAATGCGTCCATGGGCTGGGCAAAGCCTGCAAAAAAGTCGCTGCTGCCAAGGATTGTAAATATGAGCGGGGCTGTCTCGCCGCCGATTCGCGCCACAGACAGCATCACTCCGGTAATCAGGCCACTCTTGGCGCTTGACAGCAGAATCCTGAAGATTATCGTCATCCGGTTGATTCCAAGGGCATAACCCGCCTCCCTGTAGGTGACTGGCACGAGCTTGAGTGATTCCTCCGTGGTCCTTGTTATGATGGGCAGCATGATGATGGACAGGGCAAACGTTCCGGCCATGATGGAGAAATAGCCGAAGGTGACCACTATTACCATGAAGGCGAAAAGTCCGATTACTATGGTTGGAAATTCCGCCAGGACGTCGTTGAAAAACCTGATTGTTTGGCCGAGCCTGTTGTTCCCGTACTCGGAGAGGAAGATTCCGGACAAGACCCCCACGGGAATTCCTATCAGGCTTGACATTCCGATTAGCAGCAGCGTCCCTTGGATTGCAGGCCCGATTCCCCCCACATCGCTTGAGCCTACGGCGCCAGGAATCTGGGTGAGAAAGTCTATGCTGAGGACGGGGGCGCCGTTTTTTGTAACCTCGAAAAGTATGCTTGCCAGCGGGACTATCGCAAGCACCACGCACCCAAGTACTACCCCTTTTACAATCTTGTCGGTAATGAGCCGGCTTGAGATGTTGTCCCTGAAGTGCTTTCTAAATTCAGCCCTTTGCTCTACGGTAATCATGCGATTATCGCCCCCTCGTGGGCCTTTACCACCTTGGAAACCAGCAGCTGCGCAACAACGTTGATGGAAAGTGCAATGACAAAGAGAATCAGCCCGATCCCGATAAGTGCCGCCATGTGGAGTGTTCCCTGGCTTGCCTCGGCAAATTCGTTTGCTATTATGCTCGACATCGTCTGGCCGGGCGAGAACAGGGATGACGGGAATGCGCTGGGGCCGGTGGCGTTTCCAATCAGCATCGTTACTGCCATTGTTTCGCCGACCGCCCGTCCCAGCCCCAGTATAGAAGCACCTACAAGGCCTGACTTTGAGTACGGGATAACGGCCATCTTGAAGACCTCCCATTTCGTGGCGCCAAGCATGTAGGCCGCCTCCCTCTGGCTGTTTGGGACGGCAATCATTATCTCCCTTGAGATCGAGGCGATGGTGGGGATTATCATTATGGCAAGCACTATGCTTGCTGTGAAGACATCAAGCCCAAAGGGAGTCCCAGAGAGGAACCACACATTGTTGCCCAAGGTGCTGCTGATTGGGGCCTCTATCCAGTTCCTCAGATAGTCACGGAGGATGAACAGGCCCCATAGTCCGTAAATCACGCTGGGGACAGCTGCCAAGAGTTCCACCACAAAGGACAGGGCGGTGCGCAGGAATTTCGGGGCAAGTTCGGAGAGAAACATCGCAATGCCGATGCTGACCGGAAGGCCGATCAACATGGCAAGGCCTGCGGTGACGAAGGTGCCGGCGATATATGGTGCGGCACCGAACGACTCCCTCCCATGGACGGCGTTCCAATCGGACCCCGTAAGAAATGAGATGCCCTCCTTGGCCCATATCTGGTACGAGCCGCTGCCAAGCTGCACTGCTATCAAAACTACCACAACAAGCACGTACATTGCAGCTATTGTGACTCCTATCTTGAAGACCTTGTCAAGACTGGCAGAACCCCCCTTTAGCTTAACGGATTCCATCAATACGTTTTATCTGGAATCTGCTGGCAATATCAGAGGTTCGACCATAATTTCTTAAGTTTCATATCCGACTATAGTACTATATAGTTCTAAATAGAAATAAGGGGCAACCGCTTTAATTATATCAAGTATAGAGAAGGCGTTGGTCGAACTGCTAAATGAAAGGGAGGTAAGAAAGCTGCAGCTTGTCGGGGGATCGACCTATGTCCTCTCGCTTCCAAAGAAATGGATTGACGAGCTCAACCTCAAGACTGGGGACCCTGTCTCTATCATGAAGAACTCCAACCGGTCGCTCTCAATCTTGCCTACGGGAACGGCCCAGGCACCCAAGGTTATGAAGTCAAGGACTGCCATCGGGCAGAAGGAGTCCGTGGAATCGGTGCAGCGGAAGGTGATTGCAATGTATCTTTCCGGCTACCAGATAATCGAGCTTCGTTCCAAGGGGGGGAGAATCCAGATAGAGCACAAGCAGGCAATACGGGATCTTGTCAGAAAGAACATGATCGGCACGGAGATAGTGGAATCCACCCCGGAATCACTTACAATCCAGATACTGACGAGCCTGCCGGAACTCTCGATAAATGATGCGCTAAAGCGCATGTTTTTGCTTACGACGACGATGCACAGGCAGGCAATTGACGCACTTAAGGAGATGGATGCGGAACTGGGAGAGGAGATAACCCACCTTGATGACGAGGTTGACCGCTTTAGCCTGTATATCCTGCGAAACCTGACCCTGGCGGTAGAGCATGAGAGGATATTGCGCGACATCGGCTTGAAAAAACCCTCTGACTGCATAAGCTACAGGATAGTCGTAAAATCAATAGAGAGGGTTGCGGATCATGCAGTCTCGATAGCAAGCAGGGTAAGGTTTCTGAAATCCACGCTGGAACCGGTCCTGCTGCAGAAGGTGACAAGGCTTAGCGAGGAGTCACTCAAGGTCTTCGAGGACTCGATACAGGCACTCAACAAGAGGGATTATGCGCTGGCAGACGCGGTGGCATCAACTGCGCGCAAGATTGCCGAGAAGGAAAAGGAGTTCACAGACAGTCTGGAGGAGTCCAAGAAATATTCAAGCCTGGTCAAGTTCGTCCTAGAGGACATACGGAGGACCGCGGAATACTCAAGCGACATTGCCGAGGCCGTAATCAACGAGACAGTACAGGACGTGATCTCTGAGAACGTCTCCCAATAGCAAATTTAGAAGCGGTAATCTTCAGTCTGATTTCAGGTCCGGCATGATGGAAGTTCCGTCCCTGTCACGGATCAGCCCCATTATCTTTTTTTGAACGGAGGCCGGCTCAAGCAGCGGGCCTGTCATGACTACAAGCACGTGGTCTGGGACTTGGAATAAGAGGATTGAGATCTTTTCTCTTCTCATGATTATGGTGGCAGCCTTGCCAAATTCATCGTCACAGTCGCCGCTCATGGAGACTTGGAGCGCAAATCCCATGAACAGAATCTCCCTCTTGTGTGGGGCAAGGCTTGCAATCGGCCCGCCGTCACGGGCAATCATTTCAACGGCCCTGCCGCTGCGGTTTAGAACGGCCACCATTTCCGTATCAAGCCTGCTTGAGATGGACCTGCAGAGTAGGCCCATTGATTGTGGCCGTCCAAGGATTCCAGTGATCACAAATGGAGGGACGGCATTGTCAGTGAAAAGTATTGGCAATATAGAATTCGTCTAGCACATAACTGGTACGGGAAGCTATGAAGGTTCCAAAAAACCATAGGACAGGCTTAGATAACTTTGGCATCAACTCATTTCAGTCTACTGCTGCAGCCCAAGGCGGAAGCGGTAGACTTACTCCCCAAGTACAGACAAATTTTCATGATGGGCACCGGCAGTCACCGGGATTGGTCCCAGGATACCGTTAATTAGAATCGGGCATCCCCAAAAATGCATGGAACCAATTAGGATAGACGGCTCCTTCGGGGAGGGCGGGGGCCAGATTATTCGCAGCGCGGTAACACTGTCTGCCATCACGGGCAGGCCGGTCGAGATTGAGAACATACGCAAGAACAGGAAGGTGCCGGGACTGAGGCCGCAGCACATGCTGGGGGTAAAGATTCTCTCAAAGGTATTCAACGCAAGGGTGGAGGGGCTGCATGTAAACTCCACAAGCCTGCGCTTTGAACCGTCTGAAGGGGCGGACATGGAACTTGAGGAGGACGTGGGGACTGCAGGGAGCATCCCGCTTATCCTCCAGGTGCTGATACCGGCAGTATCGCTTTCAGGCAGGCGCCTGAAGATCTCGATCAGGGGCGGGACTGATGTTCCGTGGAGCCCTACTGCCGATTATACAAAGTTCGTGCTGGGGGAGGCATTCGCAAGGATCGGGATTGAATACAGCCTGGAGGTAAGGAGGAGGGGGTACTATCCCCGCGGGGGCGGGGTGGTGGAGGCTGAGATACTTCCGTGCAGGGAGGCAAGGCCGGTATCATTTGTCAAGAGGGAAACCCGGGCTGCAAGGATGTTCTGCTCGTACCACGGGATTCCAAGCGCGAAGGTAGGGGCGGAGGCGGGAGATGCAAGGGCCGCACTTGAGGCTGGCGGCTTCAGGATGGAAGAGGCCGTAAGGAGCCAGGATGCAACGGACAGCGGGTGCTCAATCCTGATTTTCTCCCAGGACGAGTCGTCAGTCATAGGTTCTGACATCATATTCCAGAAAGGCATGGAGGGAATGGGGAGGGATGTGGCAGGCAGGTTTCTCCAATCGGGCCCCGGGGTGGACGCGTCGCTCTCGGACATGCTTGTCTGCCCGCTCTCGCTTGTAGGCGGGACGTCAGTCTTCAGGGTGGACCGGATTACCAAGCACCTTGAGACCAACCTCTTTGTGGCGTCAAAGATTACCGGCTGCAGGTACGGGATTGGAAAGATTGACGGGGGGTACGAGGTCAGGATTGCCGGGATGTCAGATGCCGGAATGTAGCAGGGCCGCCATGAGCAGTATGGCCACAGAGACTATGACGGTGATCCTTCCGAGTGTTATTATCCTTGAGCGGATCTTCTGCAGGAGCTGGTCGGAGACCTGGCCTGAATCTATCCTGCTTTCTATCTCGGTCCTAATGAGCCTCACGTGTATTGCAAACGTAATGAGCAGGATGATGACAAGTGCGACCTTTACCACAAGTATCTGGCCGTAGGTTGTGGAAAGTATGAGGTTCGGGTGGCGGAGCAGGTTGCTTGAATTGTAAATCCCGGTTGCCATGAGGGCAACCAGGGACGGCACTGCAATCTTGTTGAACTTGCGGCCGACGCGGATCATGATTGACAGCCTGCCTGCGACAGAATCGGACATTGTCTTGAGCAGCGGCGCAAAGACAATCCCTATGAAGATGGAACCGCCGACCCAGATCGAGGCGGCTACAAGATGGACCCACATCATCAGCGCGTCAAAAAGCGGCATGAGTCTATACCCAAGTCAACTTGTAATATCTATTGTCATGATTTCGCTGCAGCCTGCCTAAAGGTTTTTTAAATCAACAGGACAGTTGAGCTGTGGGTTGGTCAGCAAAGGAAAGATCGTGATTATTGCCGCATTCATTGGACTTGGGGGAATGATGCTTGGGATCATCATGTACGCAAACTCTTTCCAGCCGCAGCTCCAGGAGGTTGACATCAACCTGCAGAACGTGAAGGTACTCAGCGTCAACAAGATAGAAAACCGCGCGGAGCTGGAGGTCGACTTTATGCTTACAAACCCCACCTCGGTCACATCCACCATCTCGACCATCAATTACGAGCTGTATGCAAACGGCCAGGACCTGGGCGGCGGCCACTACAGCGTGGAGGACGTGCCCATGACGGGAAGGCCAGCACTCTTCCCAGGCGGCAACACGACGATAACCCACGATTTCAACATGATTGACTCGCCCTCCATCTCGGCAGTTTATGATTCCATACTCAAGGGGGAGCCGGTAAAGTATGAGGCAAAGGGCGACATGACGGTAGAGTCCACGCTCACGCTTGTCACAAAGGATTTTGACACGTTTTTGGGCTAGCCTATACCCCAGCTTGCCTTCTTTTGCGGGACTACCCTTACAAACGGCGCCTCGCCCTCCTTCCAGGGCATGGCCCTCACCCAGGCATAGTTCTTGTAGAAGATGCGGTACAGCCTCTCAAACTCGCTGCCCTTCTCTATGAAGGAGGCCGTGCCCTGCACCACCACTGCCTTGTGCTTTCCGGGGCTGTAAATGTCGACTGAGATGGCGATGTTCCTGTTCTTCTTGAGGTTGGAGTACTTTTTGGTGTCATAGTCGGTCGCAAAATAAAAGGACCCGTCCTCAAAGTAGTATGTCACGGGAGCTATGTGGGGCATGCGGCCCGAGCTTGTGGCGACGCGGCACCCCTCGTTTTTCTTGAGGAACTTGATCTCCTTTGGCGTGAATTTTACCATGGGTTAGGTTGGCTGCGTCGGGATAAAAGGGGATGGGCGGAGGTGGCAGCCCGGAGGGGCTGTCGATCTCTTGAGCTATCCTCCGGTCACGCTGAGAATTAGAACTAGACTTATTAGGCTGCAAAATATCCCTGAATTGAACAGTTTGAAGAAACACGGTTTTGTTGAGAGGGACGTTGATCCTGCCGACGTTTATTCGCATATCAAGGAATTGCTGCAGGCACAGGAGTTTAAGATTACATCGGACGAGAACAGGGAGGGGTTATGGGACATTCACGCCAAAAAGTCAAGCGTTGGGCGGATAATCACGGGCAAGATACGCGATGTGGACATTATAATATCAGGCACCAAGGGAAAGTTCGAGGTCCAGCTGCATGCGGGAATCTGGGGAAGGGACATGGCAATTCCCGCGCTGGAGGGGCTTGCAACCATCGGGATTGCGACGGCGGCGGAACTCCACTCGGCCCACAAGTTTGAGGAGAAGCTCTGGGAGCAAATAGTCAACAAGATAGACCCCTCGCTGAAGATATGCAGCCTTGACGGGATGCTCTTCAACACGGATGACGAGTTTGCGCAGCACAGGCAGCTTCACCAGCAGCAGTCGCAGGGGTCCATGATGGATTCGATGCTGATGATGGGCATGCTGGGTGGTGGTGGCATGGGAATGTACGGGATGGGTATGGGCTACGGGGGCATGGGGTACGGCGGCCTTGGCGGCCTCTGGATCTGAGTTGACGGCCTTTGGTCTGTGACTGATGTTAAGAACCGGCAGGTTCTCGATGCATTGCGGTTCTGTGTTATTGTCGCAGTTTTGGCGTACCAAGGGCTCGATTTGGCCGCTATTATGACAGGGTAGGGCAAAGCCTTCTGGGGTGACTCGAAATTAATTTTGTTTATTTTCCAAACCGCAGGTTCTTGAACTTGCCTGCAAGGGACTTGCCCTTGTCAGCCTTGGCCTGCCCGGCCGGAAAATGGTCCCTGCAGTAGTAGGCGCCCCTGCCATCTGAAAGTATGTCATTTTCGCATTCTGCAATCCCGCATGCGTCGCAGACTGCGACGGTCTGGCTTTTTTTATGGTCCGGCTTGGGGCAGAAGGCGATCTCGTCCCTTGTTACCACGCCAGAGGCGGGAAGTACGGTTCTGGAATAGATGCGGCCCTTGGATTCAAACTCGATTTTCATTATCGGGACGTACACCATGTGCGACCTGGCGTCCACGGAGTTGATGTGGGGGCAATGAGTGTCCTTTTCAGCACCGGCCCGATTGGAGCCGTCCTGGCCGTGCCTTGGGGCTGTCTTATTTTCGCTGACGATGAGGGTCTTTATCCTAAACTCGACGTCCCTGTTGCTCATGGCAGGCTCCAGTTTGGAGACTGTGATGCCTGGCACGGCGGGAAGTTTTACAGTAGCCGGCTGCAGCCCCATCAAGTCCCTTACAATCTGCTTTTCCGCAGGGTCGATATCGTAGGTTGCGTTGCCGTTTTCCGATTGGCGGAAGAGTATCTCCTCTGACACCCCGTCGATAAAATACCTGCCCGAGTTCTTGATGACGTGCTTCTTGCCTGTGGTGAAAAGCTGCTCGTGCAGGTCGAATTCCACTATGAAATAGGGGTGGAAGACAAGGTCCTGCCTTCTGGTTACCACCCTTTCCCTGTTCCTCAGTTTCAGGGCGGCATAGTCGTCATAGGTTCCCGCAGGCTGCAGGCTGCCCTCGATTACCGGCAGACTTGCGTCCGCACGGCCTTGGGTTACCCTTTGATACTGTTCGAGAAATTCGGCCCCGTTCCACAGGTCTAGCTGTCTTGGGCCGGGATTATTGTTGGCAAGCCTGGCGGCGTCTGGCGAAAAATCAGACGACGTTACAAGCAGCCCCCTGCTGATGCCAAGTTCGTCCAATTTTGAGATAAAATCCCCGACCTCCTTGGGCCCGACCTTCCTGTCATGGGGATAATTTTTACAATCAATTGCAAGCAATGCGCCCCCGCGCCTTGCAACAACATCAAGATCCTCCTCCCTGCCCGACCGCCCCTTGATTTTCTGGTGCAGTGCAGTCTCATAACCCCTGTCCCTGAAGATTCTCTCGACGGATTCTTCCAGGCTGGTTTCCGGGATACCCGGCGTTTTTTGATCCGGATGATTTGCCGGGGCCTCCGGGTTGGCACCGCATCTTGTGCAGGTTTTTGTGCCTTGTTTCAGATCGCCGCCGCACCTGGTGCAGGATTCCACGCTTCTGGTAATTGGTCCAAATAATAAAAGGAGATCCCTTGCCCGAGATTGCAAAAAAGGAAGGTAAGAAGACCGCCTCCATTCATGGTCGTGGAAGAAAGCGGCCCGGAAGGACACAGGCTGTTCTAACCTCAACGATGCCCGGAAAGACAGAGAAAATGGGCCGAGAGAGGTTGACCGAGACAGAGAGAACGGAATGTAATGTAGTAAGCCATTGTGGGTGGCTGCAAAAACCCCATTCCCAATTTTTGTTTATAAAATTTGGTTTTATCCTTTTTGAGACTCCAAATCTTAATCTTTCAGCGATAAAATACTATGATAGCAAATAGGATTATAATTGGCTATGGTATTCTTGTAGGTGGTGTGAATGTGGTCGATTTAATCAAGGAAGAGTACGTTGAAATCATCAAACAGTGTGCAACATACAACAAACAAAGATGGCCAAATGTTCAGGGTACAAATAATCCAGCTACAATTATGAGGTGATTTTGAATTCAAAGTAACATGTGGTAGTCGATTGCTTCCCTAGATTCTAAATCTACCTCAATAATTTGATTTTGAGTAGATTTTTAGCCCCGTTAAAATATTGTGCGGCGAGAATTTAAGGCCTTTTTTAGGGTAATTATAAGCTATAAAAATTCCGTTCTAACTCGATGAGATTAAGGCCATATCATCCAGTTTGAGCTGCTTGTTTTCTTTTGGTTCAGGTGATATTAATACAACAATGTAAGGTTTAGTACCTCCCATTTTGGCTATACTTATTTGAAATTTATCACTTGAAGAATTAGATAGCTCCATTTTTTTATGAATTATTTCTGGATTAGATTGTTTAGAGACTGTATCGAGGAGATCATGAAGTTTGTCATTTTTAGCTATGAATTTACCTCCATTAATAATTAATTTATTTTTATCCCAAGTTGGTTTGTTCTTGATTTTAACTTTGTATTTGTAATCGGTTTTGCTCTCATTAATAATTTCTATCAGTAAAATAACAGAGTCCAGAAGATCCAGATCGCCCAATCGCCTAATAATGAACTCATAAGAGACTCCAAAAGTCTGAGCCATTTCTTGTAGATTTTGAAAAGTAATGTGTCTAGATTTTACCATTTTAGTAATTAGATTAGTTGGTATCAATATTTTTCTAGCAATTTCATATACCATGCCTTCTTCCTCCCAGTAAGGTATGTCATAGAAAATTTTTGTTGGTGTTCCATCATTCCAATTATAAAAAAAAGTGTGTCCTATTTCGTGTGCACATACAGAACGTTGCCGCACATTTTTTGTTTGAGAATTTATTATGATTTCAAATCCATCTTTTCTAGGAATAAGAGAACCATCTGAATGCCATAAGGTTTTTCTTATTTCTCTCACTCCTACTAACGGTGCTATATTTTCTGGATTGATAGGTGGTGTTAGTTCTTTTGCTTTCCAAAGAAGATTATTAATATACGAGTCTAGTAATCTTCGTATTTGATTTCTTTGTTCGTCAATATTACCGAGTTTTTCAGATTTGTATCCTAGCTTCTGTGCAAGACTTTCAAAGGCTAATCCTAATTTTTGATTACTCATTTCTTTTTGATTAGGTCTTTGACGATTTCTTCGAATTCATTATAATTTAATATTTTTGGCATTTCTTGGCCTGGGACAGGGGCATTTGCACTAGCCAATACTGATTGTATTATTTCAGGTGGTACATCTTGTTTATTTTTTTTCTTGTATTCTAGTATATGCCTATAGATAACTTCTTCATGAGCAGGTGGCGAAGCGTTTTTGGCTATATCAAATCTAGCTAGTTCTTGATTTAATCCTGTTGCTTTATTAAAATCCATAACAACCTTTGTTATTTGAGGCCAATTATAACAATCAGATGTTACAAACACATACAATCTCCATAACTCTTCATGTTGTTTCATTATTTTTCTAGTTTCCTCACCGATACCATAATGGTCTACATCTTTGAGTGGAATAATATTTCCTCTCCATTGTACTTTTGCCTCCGCTATTTTTCTACCCATTCCTTTTGGTGGACAATAAATTAATACACTTCCAGGTGGAAGAATCCCATTTTCTAATTTTCTCTCCAGATCATATCTCTTTTTGGGATCTTTTGCTAGCTCATCAGTAATTTCCTTTTTCTTCAAAGAGAATGAATCTCCTTCTTTTACCTGTCCATAGGAAGCGATAAAAATTGGCTTATAGAGACTACGTCGACGGTACTGTTTTATTATGAACTTGACCTCATCTGGAGAGGATTGATCGGTTTCTAATTTATGAAGTAGTTCCTGATCTCCAAAATTGAATAGATCATCCATCAACCATTGTTCATTTTTTATTTTAGCAATATTTACCGCAGAAATCAGCATTGCTGATGCGGCAATCTTTGTGTGATGATAATAGATTCTTTCTGCCAAAGAATACCTCAGTCTTAAAAGATGCATTATTTCCGATACAACATCTCTCCTGTATTCATCCTTCATGGGTTTGAACAAAGATATAACCAGCCTTAACTTGTTATTGTATTTTTGTCCAGTAAGGTAATCCAGAAATCTTTTATCATATGTACCCTTAAGCCCAGAGTAATACATATCACGAGTCAAATAGTCTAGCAAATCTGCACAAATAGTATTGCCCACTATATCACATACAATAGGATATTCCAATCGCTGTATCTCATCATCAGAATGGGCCAGAAGAATTTCCTTTAAATGCTGTAATGTCTTATAGCCTGCATACTGAATTATTCTTTTTCCGATCTCGGAGTTTTCCCCAAGAAAAACATCTATCCTTTTATTATCATCCCATTGGGAATCGAATAATTTACCTTCATCTTCCAGAGTATGACCAAAGGCAATATGAGCAACATCATGAATAAGAGCATAAAGCCTGGCTAGAAGAACGATATAGTTATCTACTGGAAGAAAATGGTCAGGGTATTGTTTTGAGTTAATGTTAATTTTATTTATCATGTATTGAGTTACGTCAACTGCTCCAATAGAATGATCAAATCTTGTATGAGTAGCTCCATTATATACCAGAGATGAAGGTCCAAGCTGTTGAATAGTTCGTAATCTTTGAAATTCTCTTGTATCAATTACGGCTGACTCTAACTCTGTAAGTCTGATATCTCCATGTATTGGATCTCTTATTACTTTAAGCGGTTTTAACAGATCGTCGAGTTCCGTGCCAGACGGAATCCACTCCTTAGAATTCCGATCTACTGTAAATTTATCCATCGGTATAACTGTCAACATATGTTATAGTTTATCTTTATACTTGAGTTTTTCTGTTGTTAGAACATTCTTTGCTATTTGAAGAATTCCAGTCTAGATAGAATTATTATTTACTGTACTCATGTTAGTGGAGGAAAGTTTCTTTGGAACATAATTTAGATTTTTCCTTTTTTTAAATTCCAGCATTTTTTGAATATCTTCAGTCTGATACGCACTATATCCTGCCTTCTTGACCTTTTCAGGTATCATTTTTTGAATGCGTTGCCAATTGAGAACCTTATCATGCATTGAAAAATATAACCGCAAGCCTGCAGTGATCGGAGTCGTAGAGTTCGGGCTTGACCTTTTTCTAAGATATAGGATATAGTCTTCGATCATTTCCTGAAGGTATGAATCTTTGAGCTGTAGCAGATCTCTTCCATTCTTTATTTTAGCCAACTCTGGAAACTTCTTGAAAAAATACTTGTACTGGTTTCTAGTTGTCTCTGATTTTACGTACTTATCATAGACTAGCAGGTTCTTGTTTATGTTACCCATACGACCCACCTGAATTAAAATCTCGTAGCCTAAGCATTATAGCCTCCTTAAAATATTGTGAGGCGAGAATATAGCGGCTTTATATGTCCTCAACTTCCTAACTTTGTAGATTTTCGATTCTGCTAAACAAGAAAACTTGCTCTGCGGGAGCTATTGTGTTGATAAAATCTCCCTTCGTTCTAGTATCAAAAGATTGGATTATTTTCTTTCTACTCTGTTTCTTTTGTTGTCCGTCCTGTGAGATAATAGAATTGAATCTTGTCAAATCTCCATAAAATCCATCGACAACTTCCTTCTGCCTGATTTTACCATTAATTGATAATTGCAGATAAGAAGCGAGTAATTTTATTAAAAGAATATCACTTACATGGTTCAATTTATTGTATGAATTGCCTTTCTGTAAAAGCTGAGTTTTGAAGGTACAATATCTTCCTTCATGTGATGACTCTAATGAATACCCCGCACCTTGAATCAATAATGAATCCAATGATGATATAATGTCAGCAATAATGTCCGCATATGAGTATTGTTTATCATTAAAGGAATTTTCATATGCAGCGACCTGTTGAAAGATTTCCAACAGTTTCTCAGCGGATGCTTGATTTTCTATTAATCTAATCAACGTTCCAACATCATAGATGTGCTTTATTGTATCAGATCTTTTTTCTTCAAGTAATCCTATTGTATTAAATCCCAAAGTAGTGATCTTATCACCTATCAAGGTGTTTAGATTAAAGATTCGTAATGGATAGTCCAACTTGAAACCAATTAATTCAGTACCACTATCAATTGATTTGAGTGGTAATTCATCTTTAAAGTCATAAAAAATTTCCACCTTTACTCGATTAGTTTGATTTGTAATACTTGATGTATATGGTACATAATATGTTAGTAGTGGTAATTTCCTTTTAGGAGATTGTGGAATATACGGCTGGGGAATATTGAATAATCCATTAGTATTATGCCTCACTTTTTCTATTGCAGACTCTATTTTGTCCTTTGCCAAACTTGTGACGACATCAATATCTACGCTTAATCTTCTGAGTTTTTTATCTGGAATATGGAAAGGAACAGACATTCCTCCCTTTATTACAAGGTCAGGTATTTCGTTGAGCAAATGAAAAAGTATTTCATAATCCATTATGAATTGCTCAATTATACTACTATCTGTATAACCATGATCATTTTTTATTGTATTGATGAAACCACCATCTAGATATTCGCGAAAATGGTAGTTAGTAGCAGACACTCACAAAACCTTCTCAATTATTGTTTTTACCTTTTCCAGTTTTTTCTGATGTTTCAACAGCAATAATATCTTACTTGGATCGACAAGTTTTCTTGCAATCAATCCTTCGAGAATGTACTTTAGTTCTGTTTCTTGCACAGGTATTTTGTGTGTATAAATTTCATTCACAAGGTCCACCCATGCTTTTTCAGGCAAGGCTATTGTTGATCCATAGATCTCTGCATATTCACGAACCACGATAATTTTATCACTCTTAGTGGTATCCAAGATTAGTGTCAAGTCTTGAGGCTTCGGATTATCGATTACAACAAAGTCTTCGGGAACAATCTGAGATAAGAGATCAGTCAAATACATCCCACTTCCAGGTAAGGTATACACGGTGTAAATTTTCTTTCCTAGGGAATAATGGAGGTAACTTACAAGGGTGGATAATGCTGTAAATTGAAACTTGCTTTCAGATTTGTTCTTTAATTCGCTGTGTATGGTAGCAAGATCATTAGAAAGGTCGTACCCAGCAAATTGTGGCAATTGTTCTTGACGGTCTCTAAATACTGGCTCTTTTTTCCGCCTCCAATCATCTATGAATGTCATTAATCTCGAATTTCGTTGTTTTATGAAATCATGATAGAATTTTGGATCTTTTGCAATAAGTTCTATTTCCGTGGCTATTAGTCCTATCAAAAATAGCGGATTACGCACATAACTGAATATTTGATTATCCTTATTAATAGAAACCAGTAATTTATTCCCTACCCAGTTTATTTCGTATAAGGAGTCTGTCGTTGAATCTGTGAATGAGATAGATACATCGTTATTTCCAAGTTTAAGAGTGAAGTCATTTGTCTCATCAAGTAACCGTTTTCCTGCTTTCGCAGTAATTCTAGTGTCAAGCTGACGAGGTGGCGCGTCACCAGCTATGTATTCAAAAACTATGTTGGGGGTAACTTGTGTTTCATTTCTTGCTCTAGATTCTTTCAGGATTAGTTGCACCTTTTCTTCATTTGCAAATGCTCTTTCTGCAGTCTGATACTCTGGAGAATCTTCGATGAATGCGCTTTTGTGAAAATTTACTGGAACAAAATCTAGATCTAGTTTCCCTATTATTTTTGCTACTTCTGGGTGTGGTTTAAATCCAAATTTTTCATAAGCTTTTATCAATCTGCTATTTTTGAATAGATGAATACCGTAATGTCCCTTTATTGACCTCTTTGTTAGTAATGCAACATATCCCTTTATTGTCGAACCATCCAACAGTGTGATGTGTATATCTCTTCTAGTTCCTTCCACTATTTCTGGTTCTTGCGGTTTACATACTGTAGTGTTTATCCGAAGCTGAATTTGTCCATCTAATATGTATGGTGCATATCTAATTCCAAAGCTTTCGTTGAAATTTGTTACTTGATTGGAATAAATCGGTACTTTCAATTTCGAAATTACTATTTTTGTACCGTTCCACTCTTTGTCTTTTTCTTGCTCACGTTCTGTGATTTTAAAATTAGTCCATGATAGAGATTTGTTGGATAACCATTCGTCTTCATCATATACAACTGAATATTCCTTTCTAGAATCTTTTTTTGATGTTACAATTGTAAAGTTTTTCCCAAGTGCTGAGCAAGCACTTTTCATTCCAATTCCAAATTTACCTAATTTGCCATCAACCTTTGTTCCTTTTGCAATAGTCATTGCCTTTGTCAAATCTTCCTTGTCCATTCCAATTCCATTATCCTTTACAGTAACAGTTCGATTTTCAAAACTTAGAATTACTTCAATTATCTCTGATGTATTTTCAATCCTCGCATCAATTGAATTATCAACTAATTCTGCGATGGCCTGCTCTGTTCTGTAACCTATCAATCCCAGTTTTTGAATTAGCGTCTTGTCTGGAGTGATATTCACGTCTATTGAATTAGTCATGTATTGAATATAATTCCGGAATATAATATGCTTTTCCGGATATTATATCACATGATAAATATATCTAAATTTTATGTCCGGAAAAACATGACCGTTTCCTGATTTATGTTCACGAAATTATTATAATTTGGTAATTTAATGATCTATTATCTTTTAACTGATCTATTTTTATAGATCATTTAGTTAACCATAGATCAGTTGAATTTTACTCCGCTAAGGTACAAAATGTTGTTCTACATGCTGACTCACTATGACGGATTTGGACAGCGTGAGATAGCAGACTATTTGGGCATCAAATTCGGGGCCACTGTCAATTCATTTGTAAAACAACTCGTCCAATTAGGTTACGTATCACAAACCGGACCGTCAAAGAAAGGTGGTAAGAAATATGTAGTTACCTCGCCTCTTGAGCTAATTAGTTTCTATAGCAAGTTTAGGAAAATGGAATTGCATGATAGATTCTCATTAGCAATGAAAAGAGAGGAAACTATCAATTATCTAAGTGAGAGAGGGGCGATATTCTGTTTGAATACGGCATTAGAAGAACATAAGGGTCAAGTTACCGACCCAGCAATCTATGCGTACTTACCAGAGGAACATTTTCTGGAGGATGAAATCAAATTTTTGGCAAGGGGAGACACTCCTGTTTATCTTTACAAATATGATTTTGAAGATAATCCTGTAACAATAAAGAATAAAAAAATTACATCGAAAGTTAGAACTCTCATAGATCTATATTGCGAGAATAAGGCTTACATTGCGGAGGCATTAGCAAAAGAATTTGGCAATTAACACATCAAGTTAATACAGTTTCTTTTTACTCTAAGGAGCCAATTCAGGAAATTCGGATAGCTTTGCACCCATATTCTTTTGAAGAGTTCTTATTTTGTTTGCAAATTCAGTCATCTTTTTCTTGTCATCATTCATTTTTGCTGCATTATAGCTTCTCCATGCATTCTTAAGATTATTCCAGGTGCTATTTTTCTTGTTATCTAAATCATGGTACCTTCTTAATGTCTGAGCCATGTCTACTCATTTGGATTTATTTTATTCGTCAAGGTGTGAGAAAAAACTATGAATTAGGTCAAATTTTTGACTTGAATGTATGTTCGTGTTTTATTATTTTTCCCTTATTCTCGCAAGACTCAATTAAGAAACGAATGAGCCCAATTTGTTATGGTCTGTCTTTCTATGCGCTTTTTCCACATGTAATTGCAGACCTTCCGTAAAATAGAAATCAAGCATGAAAGTACACAAGTACGGATGGAATCTTTGGCCTTTTGTAATACTATTCTATGCTGTAAGCTCAAACGAGAACTCGAGGAATTCAATCTCAAATGTTACCGTATGTGTAGGCTTTTTTGATATACCAATGCAGGGTCGGACCTCCACCACGGATTCTTCATGCGCAGGTAGATGATTACCCGACTTTAGACTTGCATGGAATGTGACAGCATCTCCGTCGCATTTTACACCATGTATTGAGGCACCATATTGACCACGATTATACAGAGTAACAAGAAAGGTACCCTTCTCTGGATGTATACTGTATGAGCTCATCTGAATATCAATGCCAGCGCCCCACGATCTCCTAACCGAATTATCAACAAAGGAGCAGGTATCCGTGACGAATCCTCTTGTCTCCTCGTCTAAGATCTGCTTTGCGTCCTCCGTAACCTTCCGGCAACCCTTGACGATATCATGCATGGGAAGGCCCTTACGAAAATCATCCTCTGGGTCAAAGGTTTTCAATTTTGTTAAAATTCCAGACTCTTCCGGGCCTCCTTGCGGAATGTTCTTGAATACCTGCTCTTCTGTGAGGTAATCACCATATCTTCCAAGCAGGCGACGTACTGCCTCTGATGCCACCTTGGTCTCCTCCAATCTTTTTTCATACTGCTCATTATGGTATCTCAAAGGTACTGCCCTGTGGATTGTTTCTGCGCTCTGCAGCAAGGATTCCAGCTTCTTGAGCGCTCTTGCAATTCTTATACTGTCAACGATTCCAGCTATCTCACTGCTCTCCTGTGGGAGCTCCTCTGAAACTCTTTGTGTTGAATCTGACTCCTTGCAGAGCTCAAGGTAGGGCTCCAGCTTGGGCATCACCTCGTTTGCAAGGCTGCTGACTGCTGCAAGCTTCTGGTAGTCGTTCTCCTTCTTGGACTCGGAAATAGCAGAATCAACAAGCTGTTTGAGGGAGAGTGCAAGATAGGATGATGGTCCTGGGTCAAACTGGCTTGTAAGTGGCTTGAGCACGTCTGAGATAAACGAGGAGCGCTGGCCTTCAGATATCTTCATCAGTGCATTGTATACGTCAATTGCAAGGGATACGTTCATCACCTTTCTGGTCCTGCCAGGCGGCCTTCCCCTCAGCCTGTCATCTGGGTCAGGGTTTTGGTCCATGATATCTATCACTATATGAATTTTTTATGTGCATCTTTTTTTGATATGGCACAACATGCTATAGCATTTTATGGATTGTGAAGGATCTCATATCATAGTATCGCAGTATACTGACAAAAATCGAGGCATCATTCCATGATACTTGATCTCGTACTGGTATCGATGACACTTGCAGTGCCAGTACTGATAGGCGCCTTTAAAGAAAATTCGACAAATGAAACGGTTCATCTGCTTGCCAAGGCTCTGGGTCCTGCAACGGGCATATATCCACTCTGCTACCTGTGTTACATCCTGCTGCCGCATGCAGGAATTCCTGTAGGCTTGGTGCTTGGCCATCCAGACTGGGGCACCATCATACTGATCATCTTTGGAGTATTCTCATACTTTCTCTCCGTGCCGTTTGTAATTTTTGGAGGAATAATAGGACGGGAGGTCTATGAACCAAGAAATGCAGAACATAAGGCAGCATTTACTGCGCTGAGCATACTAGAGCCCAGACTCCTCGAGCACGCATCACGACTTGAAAACAAGCTGAACCACTTACTAGAGGACAAGGTTGGTTCTTACATGAAACGTCTTGATAATATAGCAAAGCAAATGATTTCAGGGTTTAACGACCTTGCCAGGGCTTGCATACAGGACTCTGACTCTGCAAAGGCGTTGATCTCTGTGGCGGAGAGGAGTCAGAAGACGCAGACGCTTTTGGAGAAGAATACTGAGAGTCTAAGCAACATAGTTGTATCATTTGTCGTGGTTCTGGATCACCTTAGGGAAGATCAAAAGATTCTTGAAGCCAGGATAGAGGCACTCGGTGCTGCAAAAGAAGTGAAGGAAGAGGACGAAGGTTTGACTGAGACCAAGCTTACGCCGCTTGACGGCAGGGCATCTAGAACGACAGGAATCGAGATGCAGCACGAGATGGCAAGGTATCTTGAAGGACGTGGGTTTGAGGTAACAGAATCAAACGGGCCAGGCCAAGCCGATTACATCATACGGTATGATGATATAGTTGCTATCGGCTCCAACAAGGCATACACTCTGACTGACGAACCAAAGAGGATGCAAAGAAGAATATCTGCAAAGGATGTCGAGCCTGAGCTTGTGCTTGCGCGAAAACTAGAGGTCCCGATGGTGCTTTTTGTCACAAACATAAGAAACGGCAGGAGGTGGGCACAGATAGTAAAGGTCGAGGAGCTTGCAGAGTGGCAGGGTGTCTCGACTCCTGTCATAATGGCAAAGGACGATGAGGCATCTGGGAGGAGGCTCGAGGAGGAGTTTGCGTCAGTCCTTGCATCATTTGGGGTGGTGGCCTGATGTGCTCGATGCAATCATGGAGATGATTCTAGTTGCCTGATAATCTGACAAGAACATATCGACGCAAGGTT
>JAGWHF010000019.1 GCA_028866895.1 Nitrososphaerota archaeon | reverse complement strand
GACGAGTTAGACCCCCCTTTTCTTATTTTTTTTAGAATATCTTTGATGTTTGCCTATCGTACGTCTTGGTTCTGGGGCGACGTCCCGAACATCTCAAGCTCCTCGCCTGATGGCATCATGTAGGCGCGCAGCCTGTGGTCCTTGGTAAGTATCAGGGCCTCGCCCCTGTTGAAGCCAAGTATCATCTCCCTTTCCTGCGGCGACAAGTGGAGTGAGCTTACAAGCTCGTCGGACGCAAGCTCCTTGTGGTACAGAAGCATGACGGTCTCCGAGTTGTCAAAGAACGCCCTGCCCTCCTCGGTCTTTGTGACGTCCTCGACCTTTTGTGATATGAATACAAATATGACGTTCCTCTTCCTGCCCGTCCTGGCAAGAAAGTTGACGAACTTGGCGGCCGACGGGAAGCGGAATATGAGGTGGCCCTCGTCGATTACAAGTATCTTGGGCACGTCCGGGGGCGCGGACGCTATCTTCTGCCACAGCTTGGCAAGGGCAAGGTACATTATCCTTGCAACATAGTTCTTGTCGGAATACCTTCCCTGGAGCGATATTATGGTGCGGTCGCCTATCCTGGGCCTGCCGTGGAACTGGGCGGCCTCGGGCCCCCTCACCAGGTTGACTATGTACCTTTTCTCGTCATCGTCGAGCCTCTCGTAAAACTCGTCAAGGGTCCTTACACCCCCGCATTTCGAGGAAAACGAGCTTGGGATGGGCTCGGGCGGCCGGACAATCTCAAGGAGTGCGGCTACCGCGTCTGAAGGCTCGTCGAACATCTGGAAGGGGTCAAAGCCGAGCTCCTCGCCCCTTGTGACCCGTATGGGCTCTATGCCAAGGTATGCTGCAACCTTCTCGTACTCGCCCTCGGGGTCCACAATGAATGCAAGGGCGTGTGGGTGCCTGTCTATTAGCCTCTTCAGTATGAGCTTGGCTGTGACCGACTTGCCCGAGCCGGAGGATGCAAGTATGAGTATGTTGTAGTTTGTGCGCATCATATAGTCAAATATCACTGGTGCCCCGGTATCGAGGTTCACCCCGAGCATGATTCCGCCAGGCACCTCGAGCATGTCGGAGCTTACAAACGGGTAGAAGATGTCGCATGATTCAAGCTCGACGTAGAGCCTCTTGCCCCACCCTTCAAGCATGCGTGGCTGGACTGTAGGCGTATTGTCAAAGCGCGAGAGCGAGGCGTTGCACATCCTGGAAAAGGCCCTGGCCCGCTCCCTGAGCGACTTGGCATCGCCTGCGGTCACCAGGGCGTTGAGGGTTACCTGGAACAGCCTTGTGGCGTTCCTCTCAAGGTTTGCAAGCACGGCGCTTCCGGACTCTATCTGGCGCAATGTGCCTGGATTTGTGGAAAGGGTCGACCTCATCAGGTGAATCTTTCTTGCAAGGCGCGCGACCGCCGTGTCCTGCTCGACCGGTACAAACAGCATCCTGAGCATGTCGGCGTTGGAGAGGAGCGAGTGAGCCCACGCGGCGTAAAGGGACGACGAGGGCAGGTAGAGCGTAAAGCACCTGGCAAGCCTGCCGTCCGCGAGCCTGACGTGCTTCCAGGACTCCTTTTCTGCCTCCAGCTTTGGCGGGACGGAGACTGCGTAGCCGAATCCCTGGCCCTCTAGGATCCAGTCAAGCGGCTCGGTGCTTGAGAGAAACGTCCTTGTTACCTGCAGCTCCCTTACATCGCCTCCGACGCCGACCTTTAGCGGCTCCCTTGTCACGAAAATACCCAGCGGCTCCTGTATCGAGGAGAGAAGCGAGTAGAACCTGGAGAGTACGGCTGACTGCTTTTGCTCGGGGAGGGTGAAAAAGTTGGTGGGGTTTATCTCGTACGAGTATTCAGGCCTGGCTGCTTTTTTCACGCCGTATCAGGCAGCCCCGCTATTAAGGGACAGGTTTGGTGTGTGGGCGCCATTTGGATTCTCGCACGCACCACTTGTACTGCCATGGCAGGATATCAACTTGTACAGGTTTATACATAATTTTTTAAGTTACGGGTTGATATCCGGGTAGTTGATACAAAAGGCCCTCACGTAAGGCCGGGGGACGGTATTGGATATGGCGTCCCCAGGATGGCCTGCAACCTCAACCTTGGGCTGCCGGGGGGATCATGCAGTTTCTTTCCGGTTGAATTATTTGTGGTGGGAACCGGCAATCCGGTCCGGCAGGTAGTATTTTTTTAAAATTTCAAATGCGTCTTCAATTTTTTCCGCCCTTTTCTCGAGGCACTCGTCGAGCAGCCTGATTCTTGACTGGAGATCCGCCAAGGGATCGACTCCAAGAATTTTTGCGGCGTGTCCTGCAAGCCTGCTCTTCTTCAGGATGCCCTCGATTCCTTCCGGCCTACCGGCTGCCGCCCTGGAATTGCAGAAGAGCTCCGTGCCTGACGGGGCCTTGCGTGAAGGGTCAAACTCTACAAGCGAGGTCATCCTTGGGGCATACTTACCGTCAGGCGTCCTGAACTGGGACATGGAAGCTGCATACCACGGCATCGTCCTGGGTGAGGATTTTGTACAAGGCCCGGCAGGCCCGCAGAGAAGCGAGTCAATATCGTGGCAGTTGGTTGATGCGACCAGGGCTTGGCCGTTCTGGGCGCTCCGGAATACCTCGTGCGCCTCTTCTGCTGTAAGGCAGTCTACGAGCAGGAGGTCGGGCCTCATCCAGCGCGAGGCACCGGCAAGACCCACAAGCCTGGCGGGGCCGTCAAGGGGCCCGATGTCAAACGACATGGCATGCCTGTGCGGTACCCGCAGCGCGCGTACCTGCTCTATCGTAATGACCCTCCATCGGGGGTTTGACATGGTGGCAATGGAGTTGAGGAGGGCCGTCTTTCCCGAGCCCCTGCCGCCCGCGACCAGCCCGGTGGCGCACGCGTCGTTGAGCATCCAGAGGTATGCCGCCTCGAGCCTTGACAGGGTGCCGGACAGGAGGAGGCCTGTTATTGCAGGCGGTGTTGCCTGGAACTTTGATACCGTTATGGCCGGGCAGGCTGACGGGGCCGCATCCACGTAGGCGATTGTCACCCGGTGCTTCTGGTCCGTGATTCCCTCCATTATCGGCCTTGCAGGTTCCGTCCTGCCAATCTTTCGTGCAAGGCCCGATACGAGAAGGCCTGTCTGAATGTCATCGCCTATCACAATGTTGGTGTCAAGGAGTCCAAACTCCCGGTGGTTCCTGTGCGTTACTGCCACCTCGATTCCGCGCCCGTCAACAAAGATCTCGCCTACCATGTCGTCGCTAAAGGGCACGTCAAGGAGGCCGTATCCCGCGGCATCCCGCATGACGTAATACTTTAGAACCGCAAAAAAGTCCGAGACCCTGTCGGCCCTCCTTATCCTCTGGGCCTCCCTCCAGATGCGCTCCTCGATATCATGCATCCATTCCGCCTTGTCTTTGGAACCGCCAGGCGGCTGGAGGAACGGGGCCAGCCTTTCGTTTATCCTGGAGCAGATCTCGTGCTCCTCGCGCGGGAGGCGTGGCTCCTGTATGAGGTACCTGGCGTCGGAGGTGATGTAGACCGTGGCCATACCCACCCGGTACTGCTCTATAATCTCGGCCTGCCTGATGTCTGCCTCGAGGGCGGTGGACCGTACTGCCACGCGTCCAGTACGATGGTTGCACTTAAGGGGTGCGGGGTGGAATCCCGCCGGAAGGGCCTGTTACGGTACAGGGCACTCCGCAGTTTGGGTAAGAATAATCTTACCCTAATCATGGAGTCATGCTGCTTGGAAGAGGGGCATAATTCAGGTGCCTGCAGTACCTGCGTCGTACCGTACAATGAACCTCCTGTTGGAATGCCAGGCAGTCATGTGGGCGATACCGAACACTAGGGAGATTACGGCGGGAGGGGGCTGGCCTGACATGCAGCGGGCAAGGAGGGACATGCCAAGCCAGAGGCCTGCCTCAAGGGCCGCCTGGGCTGCGGCTGCCAGGAAGGGGCCGGACCTTCCGAGAAGGTACCGGAAGAGATGGTTTGCCTCGTACCTGGCAAGGCATGGCCGCGAGGCAGTGATTGCGGCGTCAAGGAGGAAGGATGCCGCCCAGAATGAGGCGGATAGCACGGTGGCCCACGGGGGAAACGGGATTCCAAGTAGAAAAAATACCGAGGGCGACAGGGCAAGCAGGGTGCCTAGCTTTTTTTTGGGCCAAGCTCGAGCTTGATTGCACCGGTCACGATTACGCCAAGCGCAATGAGCATTCCCATGAACTGGCCCGCCCCGACTACGCGGTGAAGCAGGTCTGCAGGGATGAGCTGGGCCGTGCTTGTGCCGTTTCCGGTGCTTGCCTGGCCCGAGAGTATGTCGCAGTTGCACACAAAGTTTGCAGCGTTTGGGGCGACCAGGACTAGGAGGAGGCCTGCCACGCCTGCGGCTATCATCTTGGTGTACTTGTTCCCAAGGTCGACGTTCTCGCCTGAGAGATGGTCAAACATGTGGTGCAAGGGCGGGTGAGATTTAAGGAGGGGTCCCGGCAGGCGCCGTACCTGGTAGTTTTTCACGGGTGCCGGCATTGCATCCCCGCCCTGGGCCGGAGTGCGGCAGGGCAATGCCGGATGCATCATTTGTGGGAACGCCAAGTTTGCCTATAGTCCGGGATTCGGCGGGCCTGGAAGATCGTGTCCCGGTCAGCCGGTCCTTATCTCAATTGATTCGGAAAAGGCGGGCTCGTTTTGGCCCTCGACGTAGACTGTAATCATCCTCCTTCCTGCCGCGCCTGGCACGATGGCGGACTCGAGTACCCCGTTGTCATCGGTTACAAGGGAGTCGACCTTTGTATCGTCAAGGAATACCGTTGCCTTTCTTGTTGCAGCGGGCCGGCCTGAGCGGCCTACAAGCCTGGTCCTGAACCTGAACGGCCGTGAGGGGTCGGCCAGGATTATGATCCTTGCAGCCTCCGGGTTCCTGGCCTTACCTGCAGGTATTCGGGGGGCCCGGGGTCTTGTTGTGAAGAGCATCCTGCCAAGACGCCTTCCAAAGAAGAGAAGTGCAGAGTAGAGCATCCATTCCGTTGTTGCCACCTTCGGCCTCACAAGGGCAAGCAGTGCGCCTGCAGATATGGGTACTGCCGATGCCGGGGCGTGCGTGGACGAGAAGAGGCCGTATGATGCCATGCCTGCCACGCCCAGTATGAAGAACTGCCTCATGGATATCCTGCCTATCACAGGGAAGGAAAGCACGGGCTCGTTTACCGCCGATACGTCCTCAAACCAGAGCAGATCGTTCCTGCGCATCGCATCAAGACGGGAGGCGCGATAAAAGGGCATGAATTGTCAGGCAAGAGGCCGGGGCCTTGTGGAAGAGCTGCGCATGGCAGCCAGTCCCTACATCCCTAAAAAACTGGGATGGGTTTTGCAAGGGCTTTGGAGGACATATCGGAGAGGCTTGCGCGGCACCCCTGGTTTTAGTACCCCATATTGCAGTGATTAGAACCGTATCAGTGTCGTGTTTGGGGTGGTTTCAACCTTGATACTCTTTTCCACAAGGTCCTCTATCACGCACTTGTAGAGATTCCCAAGGTACAGCGACCAGTTCATGCTCAGGTCGTGCTGCAGGATAATCGTGTTAAGGTTCCCCCTTGTCTCGCGCCTAAATGGCATCATGGATGCCCTTGCCCAGGACTCGATCACCCTCAGGAATGTCTCGACATTGTAGTCGGGCTGCAGGACGGCCATTATGTCCGTGATGGTATCCCTTGAGATATACTCTGCCAGCGCAACGACCTGTTTTTCGGGCAGCTTTTCTATGAGGCGGACAAGCAGGGGGCGTGGAAATGCCACAAGGCCTGCCCTGCTTGCATTTTCAAGGTAGTCGTTGTGAAATGAGAGTATCTGGACAAGGAGGTTGCTGGGACTTATTCTCTTCATTGATGCCTCTGTTTCAAGCGAATCTGCCATCTCCTCGGGTATCCTAAAGGACATGCTCCGGGTCTTGTGGTTTGCCAGCTGCTCGTTTCTCAAAGGTCATCCCAACCAATCATGGGCAAGGATCTGTACCGTATTACATGTATAAAAATAATTTGCCGGTCCTTGCAGGCAATGGAATTTTTCCTGCGCATTTCTGGAGGCTTGTCCGCTTTTTTGCACCCCGCCTCTCCTGCCGCTCCGGCGGAGGTTTTCCTTCCTGCGGCGGCCTCTTAAGCGGGAGGTGCTCCCTCCCCGTGATGCCGATTGTCCTTGTGCGGGTCATGCTTGCAGTTGCAATGCTCTCGGTGGCATCGTACACTGACATCAGGCGCCGCGAGGTCTCAGACCTTGTATGGGTTGTCTTTGGCGGGGCGGGGGCCGCACTGTACATCCTCGGGCCGCCCGGCCTGCCGGGCCTTTTGTATATCGCAACAGGGCCTGTCCTGGGTGCCGCCCTGCTTGTTGCAAGGGTCATCGGGCAGGCAGACTGCCTTGCGCTGGCTGCAGTCTCCATAATACTTCCAGGCTTTGGAGGCATCCCGGTCGCGCCGGCAGTTGCGATCCTTGCGGCGGTCCTTGCGTCCATTTGGGTCCTGGCATCAAACGTGTCATACAACCTGGCGGACCTGTCCCGCGGCAGGCTGTTTTTGGGGGTATCCGGGGGGCCGCACCGCAAGGCCGCCGGATTTTTTCTGCTGCACAGGAGGAGGAAGCATGAGAGGTTTGTCTTCCGGGCGCAGAAGGACGGCAGGCTCGCCTTCAGGCTCAGGGCGGGGCTTGGTGCCGGGTTCGAGGACGGGTTTGACGGCTATGTCGCATCCGCCGTTCCCCTTGTTCCGTTCATGCTTGCGTCGGCAGTCATGGTGCTTTTACTCTGACACTGCAGTCAGGGGAAGCCGCCCTTTGCCGCGTTTTGTCAAATGAAGAACAAGAACCGGTCAGGGGGATTGCAAACATGGAAGGCTGTTGCGGGGCTGAGGATTTGCACGACATGGATAAATATTTAGAGCCCGATCGGGTGGCAATGCAAAAAAAGCTACTTCTAGGTCTTGCAGCAGCCACGCTGCTTACCACGATGGCGCCCGCGTTTGCGGCCTCCAACACGCTCAACTGGGGAAGCCAGCTTGACGCGGCCAAGTGCCACGCCGGTTCCCTGCCCATAATCAACGTCGTCCAGAATGTGACCCGCAACCCCGACTCGGGGACAGGGGGGAACTGGGCGCTTGACAACTTTACGCGGCAGATAACGGTCTGGCAGACAGGGCCGGGCGAGTTTTGTGCGATACTTGCGTACCATGGGATGTTTGGCAGCTCGGCCTTTGCCGGCGACCCAAGCCCCGGCGGTACGGGAACGCTGAGCGGGACGGAGCAGGGCACGCTTGAGGGCGGCTTTAGGGCGACCTTCTCGGGCACGTTCACGCCTGGGGCTGCTCCCACAAGCGGCTTTATAGGAAGCACGGACTGCGGCGGGACCACGACTGGCAGCTGCACGGGCTATGTCAGCAGCTGGACCCCGATGTACTTTAACAGCGGGGCCGGTGTTGACCTGTCTTCCGGCATGAACTGGTGGGGATGGATTTACCATGGAGGCAGCTGCGGCACGTGGGTTGATGCCGTACCGTCTGCAGGAACAGGAACCGGGGACATCATCTGCCCCTAGACCCCTTTTTTATTTTTGCAGTGTACGGTATCGTGCCTGCCTGGATGTAAATTGCGCTCCTTAATACGGTGCGCGCATCGTGTTGTGCGGCAAAACCTTCTGTCCCCAGGTGCCAGGTACGGTCTTGCAGATGACTGCTTGACCGTACCGCCTTTTGGAAAATTTATGCGTGATCCTTTCGGATCCGGCCGACCTGTGGGGTGAACAAGATGGGGGCGCAGGCAAGGCGGGGTTGTGGCAAGACATGGATTGTACCGGTCACGGGGTTTCAATTCCCGGCTGCGGGTTTGACGGGATATCTTTCCTGGGACATTAAATTGCCGGCCTCAGCCCTTCCGTCAGGGCAGTCCTTTCTTAATTTAAAAGCAGGGCGGCATCTTGGTCCGTGCGGGATTCCAGGTCCTCCGGCTGCGGGAAAAGATACGGGATGAGGTCAAGGCAGGCCTTTGGGCTTGACTCGCTCATAATGATAATCTCGGCCATCGTGATAATTGCCATCATGGTGGGAATATCGAGGACCTTCATGACGACGCTTGAGGACTCGTATGTATCGCTTACCACCACCATGCCCACGTTTGGATACCTTGGAAACAGTACCGTACAACAAAATTCCACATCCGTCCAAGGTGCCTCGGGCTCGCTCCTTTCCGTGTACAACATGCTCAGGTCGGGCACCATCTGGGCGCTTGGGGGCGTGCTTGTCATTGCGGCAATCCTCTTCATGCTGGAGCAGATAGAGGTGGTGCCGGCGTCAACCGCGTTTGGGATGATCTCAAAGGGGGCGCTCTACGTGCTGCTGCTCTTTGCGTTCCCGCCGGTGTGGGACCTTTACGCTGCAGGCATCGAGGACGCGTCAAGGGCGATAATGGACCCCCTGGGGACGGGCCAGGTGCCCCCGTCCGTTGCGACGGTGTTTGGCACGATAAACGGGATGGGGATATCGCAGGGAAGGCTGCCCCAGGTAAACAACGCGCTTTTTGGCAACCTCATCCAGCTCTTCAACGGGAAGGACATCGTGTCGTCATTCCAGGACCAGGGCAAGGCGTTCATACTGGGCCTGGTGGGCGGCCTGATAGCGCTTGTGGCTTCGTTTCTGACCTACATGTTTGCGTCAATCAGGCAGGTCCTGACGGCAGTGCTTGTGGCGGGCCTGCCTGTAATACTGGTCTTGTCGCTTGTGCCGTGGTTCCGGGGGATAGCAAGGAGGCTGCTTGACACGCTGTTTGGGCTCTCCATCGTGCCGGTATTCTCAAGCCTTGTGATGGTGACAGGTGCGGCATACCTTGGGTCGATATCGGCGCATCCGGTCGAGGAGCAGTGGTTTGCATCGGTAGCCGTGCTTACGCTTGCAACGTTTGTGCCGACGATACTTGTGCCGCTCCTCGGCTCGCTCTTTGGTTCCATGACAAACATGGTATCATCCGGCATCGGGTTTGGCGGCACAATGGCGACATTTGCAGCAAGGACTGGCCAGGGGCTGGCTGGCGGCGTGCTTGGAGCGGTAGGCTCTGTCCGCCAGGGAGGGGTGGAGTTTGGCGCACCGTACTCGCGTGCAGGCATGGCACGGGCAGGGATCATCGGCGGGGCAGTTGGAGTACTGGGAGGGCTTGCGCAGGGGGCGTCGCATGCGGGGGCACAGATGCTTGGAAGGATAGGCGGGGGCGCGGTGGCGCCCGACGTGCGCAGGATGGGAACCGGGGCAGCGGAGAGGATGCAGGAGGCTGCGAGAAACGAGGGGGCCAGGGTCATCCAGCCGTCAATTGACCGGACGCTGACCGGGAACTCTGCGTTTGTGATGGGCAAGCTTGCGGCAATCCCGGTTCCGCAAGAACAGAGGGCAGCCTTCCTTCAAAGCGGAAGCAACCTGCTTGGCATTGCCCGCGAGGCCATACAGACCGGCAACTATTCGGGGATTCTTGAGCACCCGTACTTTAGCTCGGTTCCCGTAAAGGACAAGGTGACGTTTGCAAGGACTGTCTCGTCCACGATTGTAAACCACGGGTCTGATCCTGGCAAGCTTGCAAACATTTCATACAACCTGCACAAGATGGGAGGATTAACTAACGAGAACATGAGGGAGTTTATGCGAAATGAGAAAATTAAAAGAACTTCACACAATACCGATAAATCTCAAACTTTAGATGAGAATCCCATTGCATAGGATGCCTAGTTTTTCGTTTCTTGGTCGATTCAAGCAAGTTTTCTATACATCCAAACCTTATGATCCGTTGGAGGTTTAGAAGATTGGACGAAACGCAAATTGTGATAAAGGTTAGTCCTGTTCTGACTTGTTTGCAAAACTACGTATCTACAACCAATTCTTCCACTAAGTTCCTGAGCAAGTCCTACACAGAATTTTATCATCATGCTTCCTATGCCTTGATGTCGCTGTTCCCTGTCCACCCCTAACTGTCCTAGCAGTACCACGGGATAGGAGTAGATCGTGGGTGCATCTGGCACATGTTCCACGGGCTCTAACTTTTTTGTCTGTATTGAGGACATCGATATTGAAAAGAAACCTATCAAGCCACGATCACTCCTCACCCCCCAAATTACGCTTAGATTATTTCGACCATATGACTGTGCCTTTACTTGTGCAAAATTATGGACTCCGAGCGGGTCAGATCCATCATCCATGAAATCCAGAGTCCTTAATTCTTTAAAATCTGTAAGAGGTTTTATCTCAAAATCCAACAAGATCGACTCAAACCAAATTTCGTGTAAATCTATACTTTACAGTATTTTTTATAAATTTCACGTGCCTCTCTAAGAGTCTGTTTCTCGTCTTCAGTTAACTCTCGCTGGTCATATTCTAGAAATTCTTTTGCTGCTTCTCCTTCCAATACTAGAATATCTTCTGACATAACACAATATTCACGACCAGCGTATTAAAAAGTATTCATCAACGACAAACATCGTTTCAGACGATATTTTTGATCACTTATCAATTTGGAATCTCGATGATCATCTTTTTGCATTTTCTGGCTTCTTCTTCCAGAGTTTCAAGAACTAGCTTAATGGCTTCAGTCATATTTTTCTCAAGTTCTTCCATTGTCTTCCCATGGCTTATAGCTCCTCTCAACTCTAGGCATCTTCCAGTATATCCACCCTCGGCAGCTTCTTCAACTAGAATAGTAAATTTTCGTTTTGCGGTCATAAGTCGTCTGAGGTGGTAAGTTCTATTTCTGGTTGTTGCGTAACGTTTGCTGAGATTCTCTTAGTTTGGCACTTTCAAATTTTTCCTTTGCAACAATGGCAACAAACTGGTACAAGCTGTATCCTTTTTTCTTGAAACTGGGTTCACGTGGTTTGCAGATTTGTACATCCATTTCAAGTGTTCTCACAGAAAAATCTTCAAAATCTCTAAACACTCCAATTATCATCCCTGTTTCTTTATCTGTCATATCCTTATACCTCCTTTTCAAAAATCCAGCCAAATCTGCAAAATCCTTGTACGTAAGATTTTCAAAATCTACCACCAACAAATACGGGTCTACATCCGGACTTCCAACTTTTACGCTCTTGACAAACTCGCTTAGGTATTCCGCCCTCTCCGGCTTGAGAAATTTCATGATATCATCCCAGTTCTCCTCAAACCATCGTGCCTCCGAGAGCGAATGTGCATCCTGGTCAAATCCCCCCTGGCTTGCAACGCTTTGGGAACCGTGTGACCCTGCATATTCCACGCTTGCCTGGGAAATGTCATACTCCACCTGCCTGGCAAGACCTATCTTGAAATCCACGGTCCTTTGGCCCTCTGCCGTACGTATCGCCACGCGGAGCCTGTCCTTTTTTACGGCCTCAAAGCTTGCAAGTATGTCAAAGCCGCACTCAAACCTTGCGCCTTTGCCCTTCTTCTCAAAGAGCAGACCGCTTGACAGCAGGTACAGTATGCCCCTGCCTTCCTTTGGCATCTCGGCCTCGTAAAACCTGACCACCCTTGCGCCTGCGGGAAGCGATATCATGGTATCCCATGTACCGTAATTCCTCTTAAATATTGGGTAAGATGGTTACACAATCGTGTTCCTTTCCAATCAGACCTTGCAAATTTAATTATCAATGTAGGAAATTATCGGTAGCGGATAGGGGAGGAGGTTGCGCCCCCACAGCCGGGTTTTCGGACTCGTGTCTTACTGCCGGCAACAAAGACATTCACCTCTAACAGCAACATGCAAACTGTACAATTTCATAAAATAAAGAGGTAAATTATTACGGTACATGATTCCATTGTAGAGAGTACGATTTTGCAAGGACGCCAGGCATTACACAGCCTGTTTGCGCCTAGCCCCTGCCAGAGAGCTCCAGTCCGGGGGGTTCCATGGTCTTTGCTGGCAGCCGGTTTTACGGATGGGAAATCTGAAGACATTTTACCTAACAGTCTTGCAAAGGACTTTATTTTGAGACGCGCGTAACTCCTGCAGGTGTGGGACGGCTGGCGGCTTCTAGGGAGACAAGGAAGTTTCTTTCCAAAGGGTGCATCGAGATGATTCACGATATCAGGAAGGGGCAGATGATATCCGGAACGCCTCCAGGCAGAATCCCAAGTACCCTTCTGACTTTTACAGCATGCTGCTGCGCGAGGCCGACATTAAGGTACTTGCGATACGCGAGCTTTACATGCGCCTGATTGGCGAGGAGCTAGAGTGATTACCGGTGAATGCTCCCTGTGTGCCCTTCCTGTCGTAAATGGTGCACGTAGCTGCGGGAAAATGGATCCTTCTTCTGGATTGGTCTTGCCTAAAAGATAAAAGCAATTTTTTGCAGCTCCAGATCAGTTGCTAGGTTACACCATTAACGAGAGGCAGGCAGGCGAGATTGCGGCAAGGTTTTTGCGGCAGCACCACTCTATCTCAAGGGTGAAGAGGCCCGTCTTTCATGGCGGGGTCTGGACAGTCGAGATCCACGTATCATCCCCCCTGCCTAGGACCATCCGCGTCCAGGTAGAGGCTGTCACGGGACGCATCGTGGGCTTTGAAAAGTATATTCCAGCAAGGGGAGCTTGAAGAGGCTGCCGGGGGAGCACCTGTGGCTATGGAGGAGTATGAGAGTGGAATCGTCCTGTCCAGGCCCTGCTGCGCGTCTTCCGGCAGGCAGGCACTGAGGTGGGATGGGATGGGGAGGAAGGCCGGTCTTCCAGGCACTGCAGGAGGGGGCAGCCGCGACTGGATGGAGATCTCGCGTGCCATACTTGAGATGTGCCTGCCAGGCAAGCTCAAGACGCATGTCATGTACGGTTGCAGCCTGAACACGAGGCAGGCGTCAGGGTATCTTGATTTCCTTGGGAGCAATGGCCTCCTCGAGGAGGCGCAAAGTACGGGAAAGAGGATCTACAGGACGACCGAGAAGGGCAGGAAGTACATCAGGGCATACAGGCAGCTGGAGGGGGTGTTCCTGTAGGGCACGCCCGGACAGCCTGAGGGTTTGGGGCAGGGGCTGGTGCGGGACATGGACGGTACACGTAAATATCTGATTATGGTCCTACATTCATGCTTGATTCCAGGAGACACGTCACGTTCTTTGGGGAGATGACCCTTGACATGTCAAAGGGAATGCACGAGATCTGGCAGGACGTCCGGCGGATAGCGGAGGAGAACGGGTACGTGGTGGACATGGAGTTTGGCGTGATATCGCTGTACCGCGAGCAGGACTCGAAGCTGTACGTGACAAAGATAGTGCCTGGAAGGAACGACGAGGTATACAGGATAAGGAGGCTTGTTTTTGAGACCACGAGGGCAAGCCCGATAGAAGAGTACGAGATGGCAGGAATCGACGGCAGCCGGCCTGTCTGGAAGTTTGTATCGGGTTAAGTGGTGCCGGCCCGGAATGCCGGGTACAGAATGACTAGGGCAGCGTTGGTTTTTGCCCCTTTGGGGCGTCTTGGTTTTGATCCCGGGTTACCGCCATACCTCCAGCCTCCCTTTTGCCCGCCAGCGCCTTTCCGTTGGAATCCTTGTCCCGATCAAGGCCCTCAAGGGCCCCCTCGAATATGCCAAGCTCGGCCTCCTGCAGGCCCCAGAGCCACGACTCGAGCCTCTCAAGGTACGGCCCGTACCTTGCCATGAGGTCATTGCACACATCCGGGTATACCATTATCGTCTTCTTGACGTACCTTGTCGCAAAGCCCTTCCTCTTGAGAAGCGAGAATATCTTGTCAAGGTATCCCCTGGAATAGTACTCGCCCAAGACCCTCTCAAAGTACGGCCTCATATAGTATCCAGGCCTGCCTGCCGCGGCGTACCTTGTCTGGACGCAGCAGGCACACGCAAGGACGCACAATTCAAGAAATGCAAGGCCGAGCTTGTCTGATATGGCAAGCCACCTGCCAAGGTCCGTGAGGCGGTAGCTTCCATGGCGCCTTCCCTCCACGATGCCTCCCCTCTTGAGCCTCCACAGCGTGTTGGCAAGCTTGTAAATTTCCGAGTCGCTTCTCGGGCCGATGGATGCGCGCAGCTCGCCTATTGCAAGCGCCTTTTCGGGGTAGAGCTCCCTAATTACGGTGGCAGGCATGCGCCCGTTGTCAAGCCACCTCTTGCCGTGGTTGTGGCGCCACATCTTGTACCGGACCTGTGGCGGTATCATGCAGGTACCACCGCAAGCATCCGGACCTCCGGGGCGCCCTTTAGGCTTGATGCAAGCCTTGCCATGTCGCGCCTTGATGATATCCTGATTATCCTCACCCGATTCCCCCTTTCCACGCCAAGGAATGCAAGGAGCTCGGAAGGAATTGCATATACGGGCGTCACGCTGCCTGCCTCCTCGAGCCGCAGGAGCGCGCCCGAGGCTGCCTTTTTGATTGTAGAGACCCTCCTCTCCCTGCCCATGATGGCAAGGTGCCTCCCGCAGGGGCATATTGCAATCCCGTCAGTCGGCGAGCCCCGGACAAGGCACTCCTCCTCCCTTGAAATTTTTGCCCCCTTTTTTGGGCTGGGGCGCGGCCTGTAGACAAGCGGTTCCTGCTCCTCCATGACGCGCAGCTTCAGGTCCTGGGATAGCAGGTCAAGATCGTGGCCTGTCGGGTACTGGAGCTCCCTCCTTGACTGGAGGAGCGACTGGGTGAGGACCTCGGAGGCCTTGAGCTGCGTGTTTTCGTCCTCCTGGGAGACAATCCACCACAGCACGTGGCGGGGAAACGAGACCTCGTCGTACCTCTGGCAGGCCTGGGAGAGGAACGATTCGAGGTGGGCCCGAGCCGCATGGCATAGCGGCCTTTTTGCGGCCTCGCGGTACCTCTTTTCCACAAGGTACTCCCTTCCGTGGCCCCTGAGGAACTCGAATGCGTCAAGCATCGCAAGAGAGTTGATGTGGCCGTGCGCGTTAAGCTCGATGTGGAGCGATACAATCTCGGAGATCTCGCCTGCCCTGACGATGTGGGCCCTTGCCGAGTCCCTGCCTGCCTCGAGGAGTGCGCGCGCCCTCAGGTGGCCGTTTACGATATAGTGTGACTGGCCAAGGGCTGCAACCGTGATGGGCTCGATGAGTTCAGGATGGTTCCTTGCGGAGGCAAGGATATTCTTGAAGAGACTTTCGGACTGGATTGTGACCTTGACCGGGCACGGTGCGAGCCTTGCAAGCTCGACTGTCTGTTCCTCAAACTGGTACATAGAGCCTAATCCCCCTCAGTGCAAGCGATACCGCCCTTGAGGCCCTTGCGTTTGCCCTGCTTTCGGTGACGTACTGCAGGTTCATCGTTGCGTCCCGCATCACCCTGTCGTACATTCTTCCCGTCCCGATTTTTTTCCGCATCCCTGCAAGCAGGAGGCGCACATAGTAGGCGTCGCTTGCGTACCGGCATTCGATTCCAGCCTCCCTTGCCACGGTCTCGTTGAGCGTGTAGGCCTTGAGCATGGTAAAGTTCCGCCTGGCTCCAAAGTTCATCCTGACTGCCTCCAGTATCTCACCTTCCGTCCTTGGAAGACCGAGCTTGCGGCAGACGGTATGTATGGCAAAGGCTGCCGTGTGCGCCCTTGTGCACCCGGCCGGGCTGTTGGCCTTGAGGGCCTCAAGCTCCCCGCTTTCTGCCAGTCCGGCCATCTTCCTCAGGGCAAGGTGTTTTAGCCTTAACGCATGCTCTACCTTCTCCTTCCTCCTATGCTGTATGACCTTGTGGTAGATAGCTGCAGCCTCGCGGGAGGCATGCATTGGGAGCTGCAGTTTTGTGCATGCGTTTGAGAGGAGCGACTTGTCGGGGTGGGCCTCGTGCATGTGGCGCGCGCAGTCAAGCGCCACCCTTGCCGTGCCCACCTCGGTTGCCTGGTACAGGTTGAGCTTTGACCCGTACTCGGCGTGCTCTGGCTGGTAGTCCGTCCCAAGGACGGTGCCGCAGCCTGCGCAGCAGACCTCGCCCTCCCGCACGCAGATCCTTGCGCCCCCGCACGTGCCGCAGGAGGCGGGCTCGCCCCCCGTGTATAATTCCGTTTTATTTGTGGCCATAAGCGGCGATGGCATGCCCCTTTTAAGGTGGTGTGTACCGTTCCTGCCTAGGCCTGTACCGTTCTTGCGTATTATAGTCCCGTACATGCAGATACGGATGCATTTTGGTTTAAAAAAGCATGCGTAGATTACCTCAGAATCGGTATTCCATATCGGCCCTAGTGTAAATTCTAATGTTAGTTTCTTAGCAAGGGATGTATTTTTTCAGGTATCGTGCAAAATCGACCTGTCTGTCCCGTTCTCAGTTCAGGCCGTCGTCTTCTGTCTCCCAGAGGTCGTCCTGTTCGGGGTGGCTTCGGCGCCAAAGCTCGGAGAAGGCAAGCGCCTCGACTGTCAGCCCCGCATCATCAAACGCGGCATATGCCGTCTCGGCTATCTTTCTGCCTGCATTTCTAAAATATTTGGCGACAATAGATCCAAGTATCTCGGATTCTGCGGTAACCTCGGCAACCTCTGGTGCAAACGAGCTTTCAATTTTGAGAACTATGGCAGCGCGTACTAGCTGGCGGACCAGGTCGTCTGCGAATCTTTCGCCCGAGGTCATATCCCTAACTATCTATAGATATCTTGATATATAGGTATATCCATAGATATTTTAAGTAAGATCAGTGGAACCAACACAGTGTGAAAAAATTCCTCCAGACTCTTGACGAGTCAGTATACACGAAATTGGAGAAACTCGCGAAGAAGAGAGGAATAAGTGTGCAGGAGCTTGTGAGGGCAGTAATAATTCCAGGATGGTTGGAAGAACAGCGAGAATAACATTTTAGCATTGACAAAATCGATTTAGGATCTAGGTTTGCTCCTTAGGGAATAGGAAATTGGAACTCCAAGCCTGCTGCTATAGATGAGATGTTGTATCATCTATTGCAAGTCTTCTATAGATTCATCCTTGCGGAGATATCCGAAAGAAATCTTATGATTAGTAACCTCTTGAATTTTGTTTGATTCTTTCCGTTCTTTTCTGTCAGTCCACCATTCTGCTACCAAGATCCCGATCAGCCACTCGATCATGTCCTGCCTTGCACCCCTTTAGCTTTTTTAAAGACAGCCAGTTTATGCCACTTTCTTGCCGATCTATTGCCCCTATACCGGATCCTTTCAAGAACCTGTCCCGCTATGTTGTGTTCTCTTTCTACAGCCGTTATCTGTATCTCGTTTGGAATCATATCTATGAGTTTTATAATGTTTAGAATGGAGTGAGAAATTTTCTTTCTATCCTGTTTGAACTCGAATCCCTCAACGAGTACATTTTCTGTTACTTGGGCAAGATGTAGCGAATCCGTGACAAACACCAATTCCTCGTCAGGCTCTGCAGTAGATCTTGCATGTAAAAGTGCTTGGCTGAATGCAAAGGACTCCATGAGGCTTGCGGTAATTTCTCCCCTGTCTCTTTCCTTGTGTCTGAGCCGTTTGATTATGAATTTGGGCATGTCAAGATCAATTATGACAAGTTTTGCCTTCCATGTACCCCCGTCAAAGTATATGCGTCTCATAAGGTTCCTCTACCTGCGGTCTCTCCAGCCAGATCTCTTGTTCCGGAAAGTAAACGGGATGTTTCCTGAAACTATTGCCATCAGGAGCGGTCCTAGAAACAGAATGGCAATAATGTTAAACAGTCCAAGACTTTCATACACGTTTATGGCACTGAGAATGATGGTAAAGGAAAACAGTGCAAGGACTGTAAAGAGAGTATTTGGCTCTGTAATAAAATAGATCTTGTCACCTGGAATATTTTTCAAGATCCTGTTGTATTTTCGCCATGCCACCAGAGTGAGCAAACTCAAAACAGCGGCAAGATAGATATTCAATACAAGCGTGACCGCGGCATTCTGCCCAAGAACAACCTGGTTTATCAGATACGGAACAAGGTAGGAGATGGTAAATAGTAGCGTGAGACGCAGCGCCCTGCTCCTCCTCCGAAGACTCAACTTTGGATTCCCCTGGGACCGGAACCCGGCTTGTCTTTTCCAATCTTTTTGAACAGTTTCGGCAAGAGCCTAAAGATGTTATCATCGCATCCCATTTTTTCAAAGACCTGCCTTAGAAAGTAGATTCTTGTAAATGATATCGTTGCGTATATTGCAGTTACAACCAGGTTGACTGTAACCGGGTCCTTTTGGATCATCGGTGCAAAAAATGGCAGTATCACAAGGCTCAGGCCGTATCCTATAGGATAGGCGCCAAACGAATTTGCAAGGGCTTCTGAGAGCCTCTTGTTTCGAGCGTTCATCTCAGATGCTCCCCCGCATACCTGCAATCCTGTCCCTGATGTCAAGGTGGCCTGACGCATTGAGGGCCTTTTCGATGATTACGTCGCCTATAGGCTGGATATCATCTCGCACCTTTGCAAGATCCTGGTAGTAGGGTACGGCGTTGATTCCCGCGTATGCCACAAACCCGATGAAGAGGAGGCTGACTGCAACAAGCTTGCCAATCATGGCACCCTGCCCCTCAGCCTGCCCAGCTCATCGTGGCCCTCCTGGGAGAGCCGCTCGTAGAGCCTCACCATGGAACGAAAGTATTCAAGCCGGCCGTCCACCCGCTTGAGGTCGTTTTCCTGGTACGCAATGGCAAGCGGACGCGGAAGCAGCCGTGTGACCTTCATCTTCGGGCCACCTCAAGCAATGGCGCATTATCACCATCAAGGGCCCGCATTACCCTCGGAAAAATCGGGGAGGGTTTGCAAGTCGTTTGAAGTGATACCATAATTGTTTTCATGGGATTTCTTTGCGGGCGAAATTATTAAATAACATATCAATAGTATGCATACTAGAGATACTATTATGAGCACGATTGCAAACCTGCGCGTCCACATCGCCCCAGTGGGCTTTGAGATTGACAGGGTGGTGATTCCAGCAAGGGAGATGAGGGCAGACAAGGTCTGGCTTCTGGCACACGACGTACCGTCAGAGGACAAGGGCAGGCCCTACCTTGAGAAGATCCAGGCCCAGCTCAAAAGGCAGGGAATCAAGGTGGAAATTGCCAAGGTAAACAGGCTTGACCTCTTCAAGATAATCAAGGCTGTAATCACCATCGTAGAATCGGAGGCAAGAAACGACGTCTATGTCAACGTGGCTTCAGGCTCCAAGATTCATTCGATTGCGTGCATGATGGCGTGCATGATCCTTGCAAAAGAGAAAAGCGTCAAGCCGTTTTATGCCGAGGCGGAAAGGTATGCAGCCTTTGAGGGCATGCAGCAGTCAACAGGCGTCAAGAAGATGATGCCCCTTCCAACATACGAGATCCAGACGCCCAAGCCCGAGCTTGTGACGGCATTAAGGCTTGTAAGGGACAAGGGCGGCAAGCTGACAAAGAAGGAGATGGCAGAACTTGCAGACGATGCCAGGATAATTACAGTGGGGGCAAGGGACGAGAACTATGAGCAGGCAAGGTTTGCAAGCCTCGACAAGAACATCATACAGCCGCTTGCAGACCAGTGGAAGTTTGTCGAGGTAAAGAAGGTGGGAAGGAACAGGTGGATAGAGATTACGGAAACAGGAAGGCAGGCGGCAGAGTTTCTCATCTGATTACAGCCTGAACTCGCACTTGTCTTTGTATCCGCACGGCCTGCATTTTGACATGGTATTATGGTGTTCCCTTGGCACGATTCCAAGTACAAGGTACGCAAACCTCTCAATTGACGAGTACAGGAACTGTTCTGCCTCCTCGTTCTGTACCCCCTTGTAGATCCTAAATGGCTCGTTTTTCTCCCTGTCCATTATCCGGATGACCCATTCCTTCTTGGAGTGGTTTATATCAAACCACTTGTCGGGGCCCTGCTCCTGCCCGTCCGCAAATCGCGAGTTGAGGTATGCCAGCGCCTGCAGCTTTTGGCCTGCAAAGGGCTCAAACCTTCCCTCGTACCTGTCAAGGCTTGCCGGAAACTTGTCCTCCTCGACTACTAACGTCTCATCCATCCTGTAGATCTTGTCTGCCCTGCCAAACAGTATTACCATGATGGGCTTGTCTTGCGTCTTGATTGGAAACATGAGCCTTGTGGAAATGTCCTCCCTTGCAAACTCGACGTTTCGTGTCATGTCTGCAAGCTCGGCTGCGGTGATGGGCTCAAAGACAAACTGCTCCTTCTCCTTTGCTTCAGCTGCCTCGTGCATGGCAGAGCCCCGGATTACAGCCTGCGAGGGCGGCGCCTTTAATCCCTCCATGAAGAACGGGATCTTGTGCTCGCAATAGCCTACCGAGTCGGAAAATTCAGTCACGTTTGACGAGATGACACGGTAGTTCTTGCCGTCCTTGACCTCTATCAATAGGTTCAGGATCTGCCGGTTGGATATCAGTATGACGCTGTCGGAAGCTCTATTCTCGCACCTGTCTTTACCACCTGGGGAAACAATTCTGGATGATCCGTGTGTATTGGGACTATCTTTTTTGCGTTCGAGCCCTCCATGACTTTTTTTAGGTCCTCCTGCGGGGCGTGGCCCGAGGCGTGAAAGTTGGCATACTCCATCTTAAAGTGTCCCAGCCACCGCTTTAGCCTCTCAAGGTCAAACTCCTGCTCCTCGTTAAACGCCTCGCTTGCTGACTTGATGTAGAGGCTTCCTGGATTTGGCTTGAGGTCAATGAGCTCCGGCAGGCCGAAATAGCTCAGCTCCATTACGATCTCATCCTGGTGCTTGTTAACATAATCTGCCCGTACCGTGTTTTTCATATTTAGAAATTCACGTTCTTCCTTGTCGTAATCCGTATCCTTGTAGGTTCCTGTCTTTTGCTTTCTCTGGTACAGCAGGATGTTGTCATCGTTGATGTCCGGCAGGTCCGGGATGAACTTTGAAAGCTCGCGTATATAGTATGCCTCCCTGAAGCTAATGCAGAACCTTCTTCCCGTGTCTTTCGCTATATCAAAGAATGTCTTGAATCTCGTGGTATCCTTCCATGCATAGTCTGCTGTTACAAGGCCTTTCGTGCCGGCTATGGCCTTGTCGGAGTTGACCTTTACATATGCCTCGCCGTGCTTGTCCGCCTGGTCTATCCTTGTGCCCTCGCACAGGAATATGTCGGGTTTTTCAACTGCCAGTCTTTCGACAAACTCTTGGGTGAGATGCCCGTGCGTCCCGTGCAGCCTGAGGTCGCCGCTGTATGCAATGGTTTGGTCGGATGTGCGGATTATCATCCCGCAGGCGCCGGGCACTGAATGGTCTACTGGAATCATCTCTATGCTGATACCGTTTACCTTGAACTCTTTTTTGACAAGGCGAAAGTCGCGCCTGACGGGCTCGTCCCTTGAGTTGTGAAGCGGCCTCTTCTTGAAGTCAATCACCTCGGAATCGATGCTTCTAGACTGGGTCTCATGGAGCACCTTCAGTATGGCATGCGTAAGCTCCGAGCAGTAGATTGGCACCCTCTCGTCAATAAAGGCGATATGTCCTGCATGGTCAAGGTGTGCGTGTGATAAGATTATGGCATCCGCGATTGGGTCTCCATGCTTTGGCATTCCTGCAAATTCAAGCAGGTCGTGCCTGTAGATACCGTCGACGCGGGGAAGCAAGCCCATGTCAAGATAGTCCACAATGCCGTTTGATGTCCTTGGCTGGATGAACTCCTCAAAGTACATGCCGTGCCTTGCAAAGTTCATCCCAAAATCAAGAAAGACAGAGGCGTCGCCTGACCTGTCTTGTATCAGGATTTTGTTTCCGCCAATCTCGTTTACACCCCCGAAAAAGGAAATCTTGGTCATATGATTACAGTGCTCCCCTTCCCTGCTCTTTACCTATTTCTGCGGTCTTGTCATTGTATAATCTTTCATAAATGCCCATCCCCGGCATTACGTGCCTTATACCCCCTCTGGGATCTGGCACGTCCCCGTGTCTCCTAGGTATCAGATGAATATGTGTATGAAACACGGTCTGCCCGGCATCAATCCCGTCATTAATGCCTACATTAAAGCCCGTGACAGATGAATCCTTTCTTGTGATCTCGTTTTTCATCTGTTGCAAGAGACGTATGCATGAGTTGTATTCGGCACCTCCAAAATCGAAAAATGACTGGACGTGCCTGCGTGGACAGACAAGGATGTGGTCGTTAGATACCGGGTACTTGTCTTCAAGCACGAAGGCAAGGCTGTTGCTGATTTTTGACGAGCCTTCAAGCTTGCAGAATACGCATTTCTTCTCGCGCGCCTCGTAGAGGTCCTTCCATGGCCGGAAATCCGTGTCATCAAGGTCCCTCTTCTGGGAGTTGCAGGTGTAGCAGAGGGCCTGCAGGTTTTCGATCTCGGTCCTCCCGCCCTTGTTTATTGGAACAATATGGTCTACATCCAGTGCCTTCTCCTCTGCGGAGATTCCGCATAGTTCACACCTTCCCTTTGCTCTTGTCAGTACTTGGTACCGGAGTGATCCGGGTACAAGCCTGGAGTCTCTCGCCCTGTGCTGCCAGATCATCTTTCCGCGCTTTTCTGCATACTCCCTTATCTTCCGGTTGCAAAGAGATATCAATTCCGATCGTTGCAAAGGGGTAATCCCTGCAATATTAAGCGAGAAAACTCCCGAGTCGTAACTTACTATCCCATGGCGCTTTAGCACCTTTCCAGGCATTGCTTTTGTAATGTGTTCATAGTATTCTAGCTGGCTCTCATCCTTTTCGAGAAAAGCTCTTGCAATGGACCTGACTGTGGCCCTGTCGTTTGATTCCAGCAGTGTTTTTATCATTACCGGCTGGTAAATGTGCTGCATCCTCATCTCGCGCAGCAAGAAGTTCTGTAAATTTTCAAAATTCATACAAGCATTCTATAAGAATCATATAGAAAAAGACTACTGGTATAAATTTGAACCGTCTGGTGAACAAATTGGAAAAATGGTGCCATTCAACTCATCTTTCTCTTGTCCAGAAAAAGAATACGGTGTTTTAGAGTTATACATATGTAGTCCTGCTAACGTGTATTTCGACCTCGGTCTTGGCGTCCGACTATTCATGATCACCGCTATTCGGCGTAACACATGGTATTGTTTTTTCGAATCATGTCATTTATCAGAAAACATCGAATACACAATTTCTGTTGGAGATTCCCGTAGTAGCGAGTCCCCCCGGGCCCGCTTATACTTAATCACCGAGCACCCTTCTTACTACCACTTTGCCGTTTGGTAACGTTCCT
>JAGWHF010000018.1 GCA_028866895.1 Nitrososphaerota archaeon | reverse complement strand
CCTATGATGTAGACAGACTTGTCAGATTGTAGTACACCGTTTCTCAAGTCGAATGTTGCAGAATCCGTGACAGTTTGTGGGTTACCGGATGCGTCAGCTGTATCATAGTATGTTACAGTGAGTACATCTCCCTGTCTTACACAGTAGTTGCCAGTACCGGAAGCTGGTGCAGACCAGAACCTTCCACCCTGGTGGCTAGCAGCTGTGCCGCCGTTAGCACCGTTTGGTGTCATGTTCGTGGTAAAGCCAGTTCCGTTGATGCCCTGGTCCCAGTTGGTTACAACTGGACAGTCAGTACCGGCAGGACCATCAGTAAGCTCGATTGGCAGGTCTGCCTGGAAGATTCCAGCACCTGGTGAGATCTCAGCCATCGGTCCCAAGTCTGGCACGTACGACCATGCTGTCGCATTGACAGCTGGCAGTTGTGTGCCGTTGAGATTGATGATGTGACCACCGTGCTTTGCTGGACCACCAGCAGTTGCAAGGAGCATTGATTGGCCCTGTCTTGAGATCTGGAATGCTACAGGACCGTTGTTCACGTTGGTGTGGCTGTTTGCATACCAAACGCCGACCGCGATGAAGTTGGTACCTGAAGCTGCAGTGGTATAGTCTGGGTCATTGACTCTGGCATGAACGATTACGTTGCCTGCCGGAAGTACCAATGAGACTCCATTGTAGTTGCCAGTTGTAGGCAACAGACCTGAACCACTGAGATCTCTGTGTAGCGGGAATACACCGTTGAGGCTAGAAGCCGTTGCTACTCCAGATGTTGTTGGGTCAAAGTTTGCACCAGCATTCGTGGTACTGATTGTACCGAATGGAACTGGGTATACAGACTTGTCCAACTTCACTGAACCGGTGTTGCCTCTAATGCCAGCATTGTCTGATACCTCGACAAGCTTGCCAGATTCGTCACGGAAGTCAACATAGTTGACCTTCATGTTCTGACCGTTGGTTCCAACGATCGTTCCGCTCTGGCATATCTTGTCTGGAACCTCGAAGGTGCCTGTGAAGACACCCGAGCCTGCGGACGTCTCAACTAGTGAGAAGCCGGAGGCAGCTAGGCTTGAAGCAAAGCCGCCTGGTGTGGCGGTGTTGCTGTCAGTTGCCCAGCATGGTGTGGTGTTCGGGTTAACATTTGGAATGTTTGCATCCGACCACCTGATATCAGTCTGACCGAATTGTACATCTAGCATTCTGCCGATTGCCCTTCCGTCAGAGTATGTGCCAAGTCCTGTCAGACCGATTGTGTCGGTTGATGGGTCTTGTGCAGTACCCAATGGAGTGGTTGCCTTGACTGCTGTGTATATTACAACTAGGTCGTTGTTGGTATTGAGGTCTGGGTCGTTAACTGTTATTGTCACGGTATCTCCTACCTTGTATGTCTTCTGGTCAAATGATACTGTTCCAGAGTGCGTTGGGATATCCTGTTGTGCGGATATCTGTGTGTTTACACCGTCGGCACCTAGATCTAGGTAGGTTGCCTGTGGTGCTCTTGCCTCTGAAGCGAGCATATCCTGTATGGCGACGAACAGAACATCATGGTTGATGGTTCTCAGGCCGGAATAAGTTGCCGGATCGAAGATAGATAGCTGGTTGAGCATGGTAAACTGGTTTGTGCCAGTGAACACGCCGGTGTTGTCACCGGTCTCTTCAAGCTCCCATCTGTAGATGCCGTTGTTTATTCTCTGGCTGTTGTCAGTACCATCTCCGGTAATTCCGACTGAGAAGAAGTCTGCCATAACCGGTTCGCCTAGCGAGTTGACTACGGCTGAGCCGCCGTCACTTGTGACGAACTGGAATGCAAGACCTACATAGTTAGTCTTTGGAATTGAGAAGATGGACTTGAGAATGTTCAACTGATTTGCTTGACTACCGGTTACATCAACTGCCTTGCCTCCTGGAGTGACCTGTGTACCGTTGAGGTTCACAAAGCCCTGTAGGGAGGTATTGTTTGCAATTGATGTGAAGGTTGGCTTCACTGTACCAAATGCATCCGTTGAGGTGCTTAGTGGTTGTGAGCTGTTCACAAGGTATATGTTCATACTTGTGATTGGCGAGCCGGTTGCACCGTTTAGCGTGCTAAAGGACCTGAGATCATAGTTTATGAAATCAAATCCTTTGAACTTGCCGCTTGTAGAACCAACTGGATTGTTGATTGTGTTAAGCAGCGTTGCCATGGTGGTCTTCGTGTCAACTACCATCATAGTGCCGTTGACTATGGTCTGGTTGGAGAACTGGAAGATCGGCCTTGCGCTGAATCCTTCATCTACTGCAATGTTGGTACTCGTCGTATTATCGCCGAATGATGATGTCGTATACTGCGCTGGTGCCCTGCCAGTACCGTTAACCTTGCCACTCAAGACTACTTTGTAGTCTGTGAACATGGCGGTCTCTGGACCGGTTGGGTTGGCAGTTGGATTTTGTGCGTTCAACGAGAACGGTGTACCAATCTTCATTGTAGTGATCCTGTCTACTTTTGGATCGTAGACATTGAGATGTTCGGTAATCTTTGAGTTCTTGTTTTCATCCATATCAGTGAGTGTTACTGGAATTCTCTGACCTGACGCCCATGTGTTGTTGGTTGTTGTCATTGTGATTGAACCAAATGCAAAGCCGCCCACGATGCTCCCAGATATGTCGTTATATCGGAAGGTTGCGGATTGGCCTCGGATAGAGCCTGCCGCAGGATACGTTGCCGTTCCTATGGTATAGCCGCTCTCCTCACTTGGGGACAATGTTATAATGCCGGCTGTTCTTGCGCCGTCCCAGTCACCAAATACACCTGTATTCACACCGCCCTGCTCGGCAAATGAGATCATTTCTGAGCCCTTTGCAAGGTTCAGGCCCTTATCCTGAACTTGGCTTGGGCTACCACGAGTTGTGGTATCACATTGTGCTGCAAGTCCGCTGTTACATACGAGTTGCTGCCTTCCAAAGTTCTGGAAGTCGACTACTCTGTTGCTTTGAGCGGTTGGGTTGAGCGTGAATTTGCCGTTGTGGTTGAACATGAAGTTTGTCAGGTTGCCAATCAGGTTCTGCATGGCTGGTGTGCCAACAGTAGAACCTGGCATTGCTGTTGTAGATGTAGAAACTACACCATCAGCACGCGGATTGGCGTTCCTGTCAAATGCCTGGTAATACAGAGTATTATTGCTGGCATTTGCACCCCATGTCCAAACGTCGTCCTCTGTTGGGTCGACGTTCAACTGCGGGTCGTTCATAGTCAAGAACACTTGAGTGTTCTGTGGATAAGCTGTTCTGTCTGGAGTCACGCTGATCAGGTTCGATGGGATTCTATCGAAGGTCAGGTTGACGACTTGGTCGCCGCCTGCTGCTTGATAGTCAACCACGACTGTCTGTGGGAAACCAGAGAAGTCATAGAGCTGAATGATTGGCCACACGCTTTCCAATTTTGCATTTGCAGCATAACCTGAGGGATTGCTGTTAAGAGTCTTGTTCTCTCTTATAACATTCTCGACTGCAGGTGTGTTGCTTGTAGCAGGTGTTCTTGACAGGGTACACACGTTGTTTAGTGAGCCTGTTGGGAATCCTGATTGGAATGGTGATGCGGGTTCAGCTTGTGAGCTTGAATACGCACCGGTGTTGTTACCGCTACCAATCTGGTTTCTTGCAATTGTGAAACCCTTGGTGTCGGTGAAAGACATGCCTGCCCTCAATGAGGAGACATCAGTAGTTGGGCCACAGAAGTAACCGAAGTTAAGTCCGTTGCCTGCCACTGGGGCTGTCTTTGCGGCCTGTTCAGCCTGATTTCTATCAGCAAAGTATCCATACCAGTTACCATCTGTACCCTGTGCCATTCTCAGTCTCTTTCCACTTACGGTTACGACAGGCTCACCGTAGGCCTGGTCCAATCTGTTTATGTTAGGATCGGAAACCACGACCTGGATTACCTGAGGACCTGCAAAGTAGTTGTTGTACTGAGAGTTTTCTGCAGAGACAAATAGGTTAGGATGCGAAGCTACTTGGGCATGTGCTGAAGGCATTGCATATGGCAATACGATTGCAACACTGCTCAGAAGTAGTATCGACAATAGTGATAGACTAGTTACTTTTCGTATTATGTCGTTGTACATAGTTATTGCAATTTTTGCAAGAATTATGATATATAAGCATAATGGACGATTTGTTCAGTTTTTGTTACAAGATCATTTTATTTTGAATCCATGCCTGCAAATCATAAATATTTTGTATATGGAGGTGCAAGATTTTACAAAATGGTCCATTTTCGTGCGATCGCTGGAAGAAATTACTGCCGCTCCCGCATAAGCGTCGCCATCGAATACAGTATTACCGAAGTCATGCAGAGTATGGTTCCCACAAGGAAGAGTATTATCGATGCCATGAGCGAGCCTAGGAACACCTCGTGCCGTCCAAGATAGGCGTCAAGGAACTGGTAGCCGATTACCGAGCCTGCAATGATTAGCGCAATCCCGGGGAACCCGTAGAAGGGTATCGGATGCTTGACTGAGACGAACTTTAGCGTATTCATCAGGACTGCGACTCCGTGCGGTACGGGATTCTGGGTTGATGTTTCTCCGTCGTAGGATATCGTTATTGGCACCTCGGCAAGCGAGAGGCCCTTGTTTGATATCTTGAGTAGTATCTCGGTTGATACTGCCATGCCTGTCTCGGTGGGATGTATGGAATTTATCGCACCCTTTGAGTATGCGCGGAATCCTGACTGGGCGTCTGAGACCTTGAAATCCGTTCCGAAATTTGCAGCGGACGTGATTATTTTTATTCCCTGCCTGCGGTATCCCGGAGTCTTTGATCTTCCGTCAAGAAACCTCGAGCCGATGACTACGTCGACCTTGTTCTCCTGCAGCGTATCTACAAGCAGTGGAATCTGGCCAGGGTCGTGCTGGCCGTCACCGTCCATTGTTATCATGACGTCTGCGCTCTCCTGCCTTGCCCTGTCAAATAATGTGATTATCGATGCGCCGTACCCCTCGTTCTTCCTGTGCGATATGACCGTGGCGCCGCTCTCCTTTGCAACGCGTGCAGTGGCGTCAGTCGAGCCGTCGTCGCACACTATGACCTTGTCTGCATGCGCAAGCGAGCGCCTTACTACATCGCCTATTGCCTTCTCCTCGTTGAATGCCGGAATGCAGACAAGTTTCATCTCCTAAACAGGCTCTCCACCCACTCTTCTAATTTAGTTTGCGGCTCCCAGCCGAGGAGCTCGCGGGCAAGCGTAATGTCGGCCCTGCTCTCCCTGACGTTGCCCTGGGGCTCCCTTCCAAAGGAGGATACAAGGCCCCTTCCAGAGCACCTTATGAAGAGCGCGGCAAGCTCAAGTATCGATACTGATTTGCCGGAGCCGATGTTGATTGCAAGCGAGCCTGTCTTTTTTTCCATGGCATGCATCGTTGCCTGTACCGCATCCTCCACGTGGACAAAGTCGCGCTGCTGCCGGCCGTCCCCCTCTATCACCGGAGGGCTGCCTGACATGACATTGCGGTAGAACCTGGAGACGACGCCTGCCTGTGAGGAGCCTGGATCCCCGCCGTACATGTTGTAGTACCGCAGGGCTACAATGTCGGTCCTGTCGGCGTACCTTTTTGCAAGAATCTCGTCCTCAAGCTTTGTAATCCCGTATGGGTTTTCAGGCCTGAGGTCTGCAGACTCGGGGGTCGGTATGGCGCTTGGGTTTCCATAGACTGCGGAGCTTGACGCAAGGACCACCTTTGTTTGGTGTTCTGCCGCAACCTCAAGGACGTTTTGGGTGCCGCGGACGTTTACCTCCTCGTACTCTTGCCTGCAGTCATACGAGTTTGCAACCGAGGTCAGTGCGGCAAGGTGGAATATGCCGTCCTTTCCTGCAAGGGCCTGCCCCAGCTCCTGCGCCTCGCGTATGTCGATGTCATGGAATTTTATCATGAACTTGATCTCGGCAAGGTTTGCCATGGTTCCGGTGGAGAAATTGTCTACAATCTCGACCTCGTGGCCGTGCCGGAGGAGGAGCCTTGCAAGATGGCTGCCGATAAAGCCCGCCCCGCCCGTTATAGCATACCTCATTTATGGTATGGAATCCGTACTGACATTAAAGTCAACGGTCAGGCCAGGAGCTCAAGTATGCGCGAAATGTCCCATGGGCCGCACTGCGTCCTTGCAAGCCTGACCAGGCCCTTCTCGCGGAGTTGGTCTATTACGTGCAGCGCAAAGGGGAGGGCGCCCGTTGCTCCTGGCGAGTTGTAGTTGAGTATGTGTACCGAGTTTTTCCCCTCCTTTATCAGGGCGTCGGGCACGAACTTGCCGCCAGAAGATATCACGGAGGAGCGCACCCCCGCAGTCCCGCGCGTATGGAACTTGGCCGGGTCTAGATTTGGAAGAAACTCCCTCACCCTGTTTATCATGACTGTCTTTGATACTGAGGAGAGGAACTCGCCTGCTGCAAGCGAGATGAACTGCGGGTCAAAGAGCATCCGTGCGGCGCCAGACGTTAGCATCTCAATAATCTTTGAGGGGAACTCTTTTGCGTTCTCTGCAAATGTATATCCGTAGGGCGAAAATACCGGCACGGCATTTGGGCCGACCTCGCACCTGCCGTCGTGTCTTACTATCCAGTGCGGGTCAAGGAAGGGGTACTCGGGGTTTTTCGGCACGGAATATACGGATACCTTGGTGAGGTTGCGGTACTCGTCATCTGCCTGCCAGTACTCGCCGCGGAAGTGAATGTCGGCAAGATCGCGGGCAACACCCATCGAGTGGGCGATATCAATTGCCATGCCGCCTGCCGCGTTTATCACAAGGCCAGTCTCCACAGTCTGCTGGCCTGCGCTGATTGTTACGGTGCCTTTGGTCGAATCAATCTCTTCTGCCTTGGTATTTAGGAGGAATTGGGCGCCGTGGGTTTTTGCGTCCTCCATCAGGGACTGTGTGAATTTTCCGTAATCAACAGAGCCGTCCTTGGTGCACAGAATAGCGTTCTGGCACCTCACCTCGGGCTCGAGTCTTGACACCTCGCTTCCGTCAAGGAGTTTCAGTTCGTCCTTTTGGAGGCCGTTTCTCTCGCCCCAGGCCATGTACTTTTCAAGCCTTTTTGTACCGTTCTCGTCAAGCGCTACCTCGAGCACGCCGTCGCGCTTGAATGGAAGGCCCTTGCCTTTTGCAAATGCCTCCCACATGTCAAAGCCAAGGGATGCCGCCCTGGCAAAGAGCCTCTTCCTTTCAGGGTCGTAGAGGAATGGGGCGTGCACCTTGCCTGTGTTCCTCCTGCTTGTGTGGTATGCGGCCTCGGGGGCCTGCTCGAGCACGAGCACACTGCTGTCGGTTGCCTGGGAGAGAAAGTAGGCAAGGGACGTGCCCAGGATTCCTGCGCCGATTATCGTAATGTCGGACTTCAATTACGAGTCAAGTCGCCGCGCCATTCAATAGGTGTTTTGATTGGGTCCTAGTGGCGGGCATGGTTTGGACGTCCCCGATGGCCCAGGTAGGCAGCCATATGGGGTTGCCCGTGTGCAGGCCCGTGGGCTTGATGTGAAGGAGCGTTGTCCTGTCCCCCATGCTGTGCCTGTGGGGCTCCCTGGAAAACAGAGTAGAGCGACTGGGCGTTTTGCTGCTGTGTTATCATGGACTGGCCTGCAAGCTGCTGCCTGTACTGCTTAAATTCGCTGTTCTGCTGGGAGACAAATGACCTGTACTCCTGGTGCAATGACTTTGACTCGTCGCGGCACTGCATTACAGCAGTCCTGTTGCCTGACTGCCTTGCCTGCTGCATGCATTCTTTCTGTATCAAGTGCATATCGTCCCTGAATTTTTTCTCAAGGCCGTTTCTGTGGTGGACGTAATCGGACATGTTCTGGCCTATCCCTGTTCCGTTCGAGTCGTCAAAGAAGATGGTCCTGTTTGATTCCCCAAATACCATGGTGCCGTTTGAGTATCCGCCAAATCCAAAGTGGCCGTCGTCCTGATTGTAGTTTCCCTGCTGGTTGTCCCCCTGGCTGTTGCCGCCCGAATCCTGGCCGTCGTCTGAGAATGCGGGCGTAAGCGTTATGGAGCAGACAAGTATTGCTGCAAATATCGTGATGTATTTCATTTCCTTTTCTGCTTTGTGTGGTTTGATAATTAAGCAAGAGGAAGGTTTGCTTCGAAATCTTTAAATGAAAATGTCCCTTTATTCTGCGTTTTTCTTGCAGGTTTCCAGACTGATTCCCATTTTTGGAAAAAGGAAAAAATTTGTTGTGGGGCAATTCAGTCCTTGGGTGCAAAGCAGGAGCACTTTCTTGACTTGTGGTTGATGCATCCTATGAGCTTGTGGTCCTGGCATCCGCATATGATGCACTTTTTTCCCATGGGTAGGAACTTTGCCGGCTCGTCTTAAACTTTTGATGGCTGGAAGATTATCAGGCGACAGCTCGCCTCTTGAGATCTTGGCAAGCAAGCTAAAAGAGCCTGTGGAGTTAAAATCAATGGTATGAATAAATGGCAAACCTTAATTTGAGAATGCTAGTTTGGCAGGTAGTATATAAAAAAAAATTTTATATGCCTGTCAGGTATGACTGATGCACTTTTATATACAATGATTTTCCAACCTAAAACATGGCAACCACTAACACATTAAACACGTACCGTAAGGTTCGAGTGGAGCCCAAAAACGAAGCAAAAATGATAGGCACACTATTGAAAACTGGAGAACAATTCAAAGCAATATCGAAAACTGACTACTATATAACAAGAAAACAGTGTGCCACGCTAAGTAAAAATAAGATACCTTATCAAAAACTGTGATTTGCAGAAACTCCACAACAAGGTAAAACTACATTTCAAATTACCAATTTTCTATAATGATGGCACTCCAGTTGAATCGCAAAAACTAGCAAATGCTAAAAATTATTTTATTGAAACTTATGGCGGATTAACCGTTGATGGTGAATCAGAAGGGTATTGGAAAGACGATGGTGTACTTTTCAAAGATCATATGATGGAATACTCTGTTTTCATACCTCAAAATAAATTCAATAAAGTAAGAAATACAATTCCAAAACAGATAACTAGATTCAGAAAAGAGTTTGAACAGATCGAAATTTTTTGTTATTATCACAATGTAATAGCTACCTAAGTTCTATCTATCAACAAGATTGATTCGAGTCAATTAACCATAGACATGGTAGGAATCGTTCTAAATGCTTTAAATTTCATAATGCCGTTCTTATTGGCAATATGACTAAACGTGATGAAGCAGGTTTAGGACTCGCCATTGTTAGCAGTGGGCTCGGGCTGCATTTGGGTACGGTAAAGGCCAGTCTAAGATCCAAGGTTTAGAGGCACAAAACAGGGATTTGCAGAATGAGATTATAGACTTGACAATTACGTCCGGCCTATGCATGACCCGCGTAGATATCAGGCGCAAAACTAATCTTTGTGCGGGTACCAGAATGTTGTGATGAAAGCACTGCTTGCCATACCGCTTGCGCTGGTTGCATTCTCGTTTGGGCATGCATACGGCGCGTTTGACACTGACGGGCACTATTACTGCGACCCGGCCAACCTCCCCCTTGAGCAGACCATCTACAAGTCGTCGGTGACAAAGATAGATTCCAGCATGGAAAACTACCTCTCGCTCAACCCGAGCGCGTCCGACAGGGAGCTGCATACATACCTGATATCAGACCCTAGGATTGCCGAGCCTTATTCAATAATGGAAGAGTCAAAGGCATGCCTCCAGTCAAACGGAATCAACCCTTCAAACGTTGCAGTGCCAAGCTCTTTACTGCTTGAGGTGTTTGCAGCGCCGGAATTTGGGATTGTGTCAAGCATGGTGTTTGGGGTTACACTGGCAAGCGTCGTGCTTGTACAGAAGAGGATCAACAGTACGGGGCTTGTAACCTGCTAGGAAGTGCCTAAAGCCCAGCCGCGTGCGACAAGCTTTGCCAGGATATCAGGGGTCACGCATGCAGGCCTTGAATCAAACTTGTTGAGTGCAAGCTGGAATCCGGACGGGCACTTGACGGCTGAGGGTGCCACGCCTGATGCAACCTGCTTCTCAGGCGCCTGGACTGGCGGAGGAACTGTCGTGGAAGTAACATTTGAGGATGCAGTCTGGTTTGCAGGAATTGTTATCGTCTTGTTGGCGGGAACTGTGATTGTTTTGTTGGTTGGGACGGTCAAGGTCCTGTTGGTTGGAACTGTTATCGTCTTGTTGGCGGGAATCGTCATGGTTCCGTTTGCGGTCTTGATTACAGTGGCGTTTGCACCGATGTTTATCTGTGCGGACATGGGTGCCTTGGTCCCGTTCGTTGCATTTGTAGCAGCTGCGCCGCCTGGCGTGTATACCTCACCTGGCTTGCACGGGTGGTCGCCGCATATCTTGATGCTGGGGTTTGTGGCCGTGCCCGGCGTACCGCCCCCGGGAGGCGCCATCCCTACCTGGGCATTGGCAAGGCCATAGCCTACGATGGAGGTTGCAATCAAGATTGATGCTAAAACCGGGTTTATCTTCACGGTTCATGGATGAAGGGATCGTCAAATTAAAGGTTAGGGTCGATTGTCGTTGACTTGGTATTCAGTTTGTGAAAGTCAGAGCTTCTGCCTCAGCTGCCTTGCGTAAAGGTCAAGCCCCTCCCCTATTCCAAGCGGCCTTTCCTTGAGTATCTTGGCTGCCTTGGATGTGTCAAGCGACGTGTCATGCGGCCTCTTGGCAGTCCAGGACTTCATCTCAGACATCTTTGCGGGCCTGAGCAGCTTCGGGTCAAGCGAGAGTCTTTGAGCAAACTTGCTTGCCATGTCATAGCGCGATATCCTTGTGCTGCCTGCCAGGTGTACCAGGCCTGCAATCTGGCGCGTGCCTATCTCGATTGCCATCCTTGAGAGGTTTGGCAGGTATGTGGGCGATATGAACTGGTCTACAAGCGCATACGACTCGGCGCCCCTGGCTGCTGCCTCGAGCATCTTGGCAAGATAGTCCCTCCTTGTGGGGTGGGTCCCGTATGGAACGCAGATCCTTGCTATTGCCCACTTGCGGGCTGCCTCCTGCACCTTTTTCTCGCCCTCGAGCTTTGTGGCACCGTAATGGTTTACTGGATTTGGCATGTCCGACTCTTTTTTCATGCCCTGCATTCCGTCAAAGACATAGTCTGTTGACATGTAGAGAAGAAAGGCCCTTGTCTTTGCGGCCTGTCTTGCTATCGCACCTGTGGCATCTGCGTTTATCCTCGTTGCAAGCTCCTTTTCCTTCTCGCACAGGTTTACGTCCGTTATTGCGGCGCAGTGTATGATGACATCAGGCCTTGTCCTTTGTATCGCGGACTCGATCTCGTCATGGCGCGAGATGTCCATCTTGGTTGGAATCCCGACGTCGGGCCTTGTGGCATGGTATCCAGAGTATACCCTGCATGATTCTGCAAGGTCGCGCGCAATCTGGCGGCCTACAAGGCCTGATGCACCCGTGACAAGGAACGTGGGGCCGTCCTTCACGTGGTATATTGGTAAGGCAGGTTTAATTCAGTATCGGTATTCCTGCCTGCCGCCGTGGAAGAAACGGGCTGGAAAGTGACAAGTGCAAGGAAGCAGGATGGGCCTTGGAAAGAATGGATGCCAAGCTAGCACCATAGATGATCTTGGGCGGAAGCGGGTTTGGCAGAAACGTCTTGTATCACTCCCTGTTGTGGACAAACTTTCCGTTAGGATTCTTAAACACACCTGCGTCCATAGGTATATCAATCCTCTCCCATGAAGAGCCAAGTTAGTAAACATTGGCATAATAACAAAATTTCTTATTAAAGAAAATGCCATTTTTGTTTAATAAGGAAACAGGATGCCTAAAATAGTCATGGGGAAATTCACTCATATCGGCTTGTTCCTTTTGTGATATCATCGTTGCTGGATGGACATTCTTACATTCGCGGCATCAGTGCACGTGGGTGTCAAGCTGATTCGGTTCTGCTGCAAAACCGGCCGGATCGTCAGACCCAGACTCGCCTTACTTCGGAAAAATGCGGATCGTCTGTCACACAGGAGAGATTGAATCGGCTTGCTGTTGCCATTATCAAAGAATCGGCCATTGGAATCCTGAGCTTGTGGCTCATCTCGGCTCCTTCTTCCGCGATTTGAGAGTCTACGTCAATTACATCAAAATCCCGCTTTATGGTGTTTGCTCTTAGCCTTGCCACAGTCTTGCCCTCATTTGCCAGGGTCTGCTTGTAGACCTCGTAGACAGAAATTGATGAGGCATATGCATGCCTTGCCCTGTCGAAGAGGGCCTTCAGCCTGCCCGTTGTCTCCGGATTTCGAGAAGTGAAGACGGCCCAGAAGTATCGTGTCTCAAAGAGCATCAATCCGCATCTCTCATCTGGTCGAGTTGCTTGAAGGCTTTTTCCTTGCTCAACTCTGACGTACCTGCCAAGTCAAACAGGGAGGGAACCTTGGTGAGTATGATCTTGTGACCCTCGATTTGCACCCGCAGTTTTGATCCTTCATAGATTCCAAGCTTTTTCCTGACCTCTGTAGGTATGGTCGTCTGACCGCGCCTTGTTACCACAACTTCCTTTGCCATGTCAGGAATTAGCTGTTTCTGACATTAAAATATTCCTACATCCAAATCAATCCTACCGTTTGATGAATCCTGAATAACCAAAGCAACTTGCCGCGGCATCATAAGGAGGACGATCGTAAAAGGAGAGATAAGATGAGATGTTCCTGTTTTTAATTAGGCATTTTGCGGTCCTGATGCAGACTTCTGATGATGACATGTCACGATATCATCTCAAGTGATCACATACTCAAGAAACAGCAGAATTGACAGTACAGTCAGTGTTGTTATTTCCGGGTGGAGGATGAGACCACTTGGAATGTTGCAGACCCGCTGCCGGAGGTGTATCCAGACGCTGAGGCGGTTGCTGAGGCTGTGTATGTTCCTGTGGGGGCATGCCTGCCAATGGAATATGAGAATGTTATCTGGCCGTTGGAATTTGTGCTACTGCTTCCCTTGGAAGTCGAGCCATTGGGTGCGGTGACTGTCAGTGTTACCGAGGCATGGTTTACGCCCTGTGAGCCTGATGTAACTGTCACTGTGATCTGGGCCTTGGTTCCCACACTGTATGATGCCGCGTTTGGAGATACGGCAACTGAGAGTGCTGGTGTGGCCATTGGAGTTGCGCTTGCCTCGTTTGACTTGCCTGATTCGCCGATGGAATTGACTGCAGTGACCTGGTAATAGTAGGTTGTGCCGTCTGTCACTGTAGAATCTGAATACGAGAGGGTGCTGCCTGATACTGAAGCAAGCGATGTTTCACCACCTGATGATGTTCCGCGATAAATGTTGTAACTTGTGATTGCGGACCCGCCGTTTGAAGAGGGCGCCTGCCATGAGAGAGATACCTGGCCGTTTCCACCTGTTGCAACCAGGTTTTGCGGTGCGGATGGAATTGAGGGAACCGTGACAGTGATTGTGGCTGACTGGGTCAGGGTTCCGCTAGTACCGGTAACTATGACGGCATACTTGCCAGAGGTTGCGGGTGCGGATATGCTTAATGTATCAGTGGCAGAGCCGCCGGCTGGGACTGTCACCGATGGATTTGCCAGTGTTGCAGAGCCTGATGCTGCGGACGCTGATAGTGATACTGTCCCGCTAAAGCTGTTAACAGATGATATAGTGATTGTGGTACTGCCCGAACCGCTTGGGGATATGGTCAGCGAGGAAGGATTGGATGACACTGAAAAGCTCGGGGTTGGCGGTCCGCTGAGGTATGGTATCAGGTTGTTTGCCTGTGGGCTTCCAAGGCCTGTTACCTCGTCATATCCAGGTGCCGCATTACATGTGGTGCCACAGTTGCCATTGCTGCCAGATGTAATGTCGTGAAAGTTTGAGGCATAGGGAGTGCCGGACGGGATGCCTGTTGCCGCGGCGTACAGTGCACTGTCTGTTCCAACTGATGCTAGGTTTGCGCCCTGGCTGTTTGCTATTGCAGAGATGGCGGTCCACTGTGGGGCGCCGGCACTTGTCCCGCCTACCTCCCACCAGCCGCTCTGGCCGTTGATTGGCACGCTGTCATAAACGTACAAGCCCGTGTTTGGATCTCCGTCATAGGCCACGTCCGGGACGGCCCTGTTGTTTCCGGAGACGAAATTGTCCTGGTAGATTGGCTTTGATTCATATGCGCTTATTCCTCCTCCGCTGTCTGTCCATGCAGTCTCGCCCTGCCAGGCGCCGGATGCATCAAGGGTCAGCGTGGTGCCGCCGACAGATACCACGTTGGGGGATGCGGCCGGCCATTCAACACCGTTGCCTCCGTCGCCTGATGATACAAAGAAGCTGGCATTCGGGCTGCTAAAATATGAATCATAACTGGTCTCTCCTGAAAACTCGCTGCTTCCCCAGCTGTTTGAGACTTGCTTTGCCCCTGAAGATACGGCTGTGCCCTCGCCGTTAAGGAGGTTGCCAAGCGAGCTGTCTGCAGCTTCCACAAGGACAATCTTTGCGCCGGGTGCGATGGAATGTGCCCATTCCACATCAAGTGATGTCTCTAGTGCCCAGCCGGAATTGGATTTGGTTCCGGACGGGGATATCACGAGGCACCCGTTGGACGTTGTACACTGCGGGAGTCCGAACTGCGTGTCAAATGTGGAAAGATCGCTTGCAATTTTAGAATCGTAATATGCGTCCACGATGGCAACGGTCTGGCCGTTGCCGCAGAGGGCGGTGCTGGGCCACGCGGTACCTGTCTGCGCGCAACCCAGGCTGTTGAAACCATAGGCAGTCCAGATTGTTGCGGGGCCGTACGGGGCTGAAAGTGTGCCGGAACTCTGTGATGGCCTGGCGAACTTTTGGCCGATGAACTTTAGTATGTGTGCGGGCGGGTGCTCCATTATCTTTAACGGATTGGCCGGCGACGGGCTGAAGGGATGGTGCTTGATGCCGACGAGTGACATCAGGCCTCCAGGGCCGTTGACATCATCATCGGTTGACGCCTTTTGGGCATACGCCCAGGGGACTGCAATGCCTGATGATATCATCATTGCTACTAGAAAAAAGACAGCTAAGATTCTTCTATTCAATCAAGTTTTACCAACTGGTTCCGGGTTAAAAGGATTATTGAGTATAGTCTGCGTATTCAGGGTATCTTTTGCTTCCCTGAATTACGATGAAGATTTTGGACGTATGGGAAAAATTCGCATGGTATAAGGATATATTCATGCGAAGGGGCGGACCTTCTAGTGCCTGAAGAGGCTGCCATTCTTTGAAGTTATCATTGCCATGGCAGATGCTGCAGCCAGGACAAGCATGGCGCCAGTTGCGTATGGAAATTCAGGGACTGGAGCTGGCGATATTGCAAGGGTCAAATTTTTTGAGATGCGGTTCTCAGTGTTGTTGGCAAGGTGGTATGCAAGTGTCAGGCGTGCATCCGTCACGCCGGGGGAGGAAGCGGTGTAAGAGTTGCTTGAGCCTGGCGCGGCTACCGTGGTATCATGTCCCGGCGGGAGAACGAGGTTGAGCAGTGCAAAGCATCCCATGGCATGTCCTATGACGACGTTCTTGTCAAAAGAGGCCGAGAGTGGCGACTGGCATCCGCCGTCAAGCAGTATGGTATCAGTTGAGTTGTTTACTATGGTGGCGTTGATTCTAAACGAGTCCCCAACATTGACTTGGGGGGGCTCGGTATGGATGTTTGTCAGTTCGATCTCCTGCGCAAATGCGTCCTGGCAGTAAAAGGAAGAGGCGATGCAGGGCAGTAACAGGATGAAGGTTATTTTTGCGTTCATTTGCTGCACCGTATCTATGGTAAAGATGGCTCTTAAATTCTGCCGGACTGTCTTGGGCGCGAATCGCTAAGGCCGGTCTTTCACGCGTGTTAACGCTTCGGTTGTCAAATGGTATCGTGTGGAGGTTAACTTGCTTCAATCAACTCTGCAGATAGGTAGCCTTACTTCTTTCATGTTTTGCTTCCCTGCATACATGTACCTATCTGCATATACGAGTATTGTAAAGTGGCTCCTGTCGTTTCTCGGTCTTCTGGGGTGGCAAATCCATCACCCGTCAGCCCTGCAATCAGGCATGTTATGATGGCTTGAAACAATCGGTTTTGTGATGATACCGTCGCAATCCTTGCAGGACGGTGAGCGCTACCTGCGCTGCGTCGGTTTGCGCCCATATGCCACACAAGGTGTTGATGAGCGTGCCCACACTTGGCTGCGTGACAAGAATTTCCATCATTATGCGCTAGTATATCTTGGAGAATATGCAAGAAAAGGTAAGCTAAAAGACACTTTTCCCGATTTTTAAGAATGCTCTAGCTCGCCTTGTTAACAAGTTTTACTTGTTCTGAGATATGCTTTGCAAGCGGGTTTAGTAGCAACTGCCTTGCACGCCAGATCTCTATTCCCACCATATTTCCATTCTTGTCTTTTTCGACAAATACATCTTCGGCAACATCCACAGTGTCATCAATGGAACCCTCCTTGATTTTGATATAAAGAATGTCCGAATCCCTATCATATCTTATTTCTGGTTTATTCTTAGCCATCTTCCCGATTTCTCCCTCTTTCTGATTATCTCCTCTGATTTGGATAAGACAAACAGAGTTATTATCTTTGCCTCCTCATGTCCTCCAAGATATAAGATACAAGAAGGTGTTTACCAGGCCTGCTTTTCCAAGATGCCAAGGCAATGTTGCAGCCTGTAATGGTATCATAGAATACTTCCGAAGGCCTTTCCAAAACCACGAGGGCGTCAGATAATTCGATATTTCGTTCCTTGATCTTGACCTTGGCGTGTTCTGTAAGTTTTACCAATGACGAGATATGCACAGGGTGGCGTAAAAGCATGGTGATACTTGAGGCAATATGACGTTGGGCCTGCAACATCATAAAGGAAAAGACAGGATGTAACAAGAAATTCCATTTTTTGTACCAACACTGCCAATCTTCAATGCGTAATCCTGCTACACGTTCAAAGTGCCTCTTGTTCTTTGTTACGAGCGTCTGATTATTAGAGTAGATATGCTAGCAATGAACAGATCCCGTTCTCCGATTGAATCAGACCTCATAGAATGGGCAAGTTGCCCCCATAACAGAGCAGAATTTCGATCAAGATTCAATATAACAAAACGTTCAAGAAGGCCATTGATTTCTTGCAATGCGCCAGCTTTTTCCCTTGAGCCATAAGCACCCCTATAGAGTTCTGCCGCTGGAATTGCTGTGGTACAAAGGAGATCTCCAGACATTTCTAGTTGTCGTATCTTCTCAAGTGCCGCCGTTTCGCGTCTCTCAAGAGATATGATAAAACTCGTGTCGGCGCATACCATGTTTTAAAGCCCGGCTTTTTCCAGCTTTAGGTTCTTTCGCGTTTCCTTGCTTGCTTTTTCAATCACGTCTGCCAGATCCTCATTTGCATCCCTTTCTTTCAAGTATGCAAGTATGGCGGACGGGTTGCCTTTGCCAAACTTGCGGAGTATTAAATCTGAGAAAGATTCCCCTCTCGTTTCTGAGCTTTGAGAACCTTGTACGCTTCATTGCTCAGTGAGATGATAGTTGTTCCCATGCATAATAAGATGCATGTGCACGCATTTAAAATTGACCGAATGTTCATAGATGCGGGTACGGTAGGCTTTGTGATGATACCGTCTCAATCCTTGCAGGACGGTGAGCGCTACCTGCGCTGCGTCGGTTGCGCGTCTATCACTATGACCTTCCTTCCTATGGAATAGTCCCTGCCGCACCTGGGGCATGCAAAGTTGTTCCAGCCAATCTGGAGCAGCAGCACGTCCTCGTCGGAGTGGTTTGCGCATGTCAGCCTTTGTTCCATGATCTGGTCGCCGTTTCTTTGCTTAAAAGGGTCGCGTAGAATTTCTACGACTGGTACGGTACCTGTGGGATGGTTAAAACCTGCTGTGTAACTGGATGTTACAAATGCGAGTGGGAAAGCCCACATGCTTTAGCTGTGGGATGAGAGCGAGCATCTGTAAGGGAAGCTAGCACGGTCTTTCATGAGTGTTAACGCTTCGGTTGTCAAATGATATCGTGTAGGGGTTAACTTGCTTCAATCAACTCTGCAGATAGGTAGCCTTACTTCTTTCATGTTTTGCTTCCCTGCGTCACATGCAAGCCCTTCAGTATGGCTCCTCGGTCCTAATCTCCTTTATTACCTCAAAGTCCTTGACGTTTTTGGTCCAGACCTTGGCATCACATACCGAAGCAGTAGCAGCTATTATGGCATCTGGGATCTCAATGCCGTACTTTCGCCTGACAAAGCCCGCCTGTTGCGCTATCTGGCTTGTAAGAGGTATGGTCGTAAAAAGTGATATGATATCCCTTACCTTGGAAAGACCTCTATCTGTATTGCATTCTTTACCAGAATACAACTCGGCCTCGGTGAGAACTGATATGAAGCCTTCTATCTCTCTCTTGGCAACCTCTTCAACTGATTTGATAGCGCCATTGTTGGTAGACTGCCTAAGAGGCAAGATTGATGTGTCAAAAATTATCTTCAACGTCACAGACCGACCGCTTTTAGCCTTTTGCTCCAGCCTCGTCTTATTTCCTTGGTGTAGTCCTTGCCGGTCATGCCGGTCTTCCAGCTCCCTGCACTCTCTCTTAAAATCTTCAGGCGTTTTTTATCTCGGCCGAATCCGTTCTGTCAATCATCTCTTCTGCCCTTTCAAGCTTTTCATTGATTAGTTTGGAGAGGTTTTTTGTGTTTCCATATTTTTCTACGGTCTCTTTTACAAGCTTCTTGTAGAGATCGTCATTGAGGTTTACCGTTGTTTTCATAGAATACCACTTTACCATTTAGCTGTCTAAATATTAAAGCTTGAGCGGCATTTCTTACTCCACATTGTTGTTTAACAGTTCTTCTTGTATTCTGACCGTGAACCCTACGGGACGGTCCTGGTGGTCTTCTCGTCATGATTTGATAAAATTTGTCAGATGGTGAGATTCGCTGCCTTTGAGATCACGTTCCTAATCTAGGGGCGGGTGCCAGGAACTTCAATTGCATGTCCAGTTCGGCCACATGGGTGCCGCGTGCAGGGTTCTACCATCCCTCTACCCTCAATCCAGGTATGCGCATAAAGTGTTTCTTGTTGCGAGTTATCAGGACCTGCTTGTTTACAAGCGCTATGCTTGCGATAAAAAGATCAGATTCTCCTACGGTCTTGGACCTTGTTGATGCGTCCAGCTCACCGGCCAACCTTGCAGAATCTAGGTCAAGCGTGATTAGTTCGAGTAAATCCAGCAAATGCCTTACCTTGGTGATCTCATTTTCCTTGTCTTTTGCACGGAACGCGCCCTTCCATAATTCGGCTGCGTTTACGGTCGTGGTAGTTGCCGACCCATCCTGTCCTGTTTGCATATTCTCTAGCTTTTCTATCGCCTGGGGCTCGTTGTGAAGGCATGCTACCAGAAAGTCAGTATCAAAACAGGTCATTTCTGATCTCCGAGTCTTACCTCGCGTAGCTTGAAGTTCTTCCTGAACTCCTTGCTTGCCTGCCTCATCTGCCTGGCAGTCTCGTCGCTGATGGGCTCAAATTCCTTGCTCTTGAGGTATTCGAGCAGTCGTGCTATGCTTCCCTTCTCTGATCCCAGCCTGATAATCACGTCTGTAAACGACTCGTCCTTTCTCTTCCTTCTCTTGAGTATCTCATAGGCTTTGTCAGATATCATGATGGTTCTTGAGGCCGTGTTGTTTCCCTGTATAAATATACAGATCTGTATATATAAATATTATAAAATGGCTCATGCCGTTTCTTGCGGTCTCCTTCGAGTCGTGGCAAATCCGTCATTCCGTCAGCCCTGCAATCAGCACGTTGTCTGGAGGTAAAGTCACCGGTATGATGATAATACCGCGGCAATCCCTGTAGGACGGTAAGCGCTACCTGCGCTGCATCGGTTGCGCGTCTATCACAATGACCTTCCTTCCTATGGAATAGTCCCTGCCGCACCTGGGGCATGCAAAGTTGTTCCAGCCAATCTGGAGCAGCAGCACGTCCTCATCGGAGTGGTTTGCGCATGTCAGCCTTTGTTCCATGATCTGGTCGCCGTTTCTTTGCTTAAAAGGGTCGCGTAGGTTCTGTCAACCTAGCGGCTCATGCCGGTGGGTGAGAATGCGCGTGAGAAGCTGCTGCAGTACTGCAGGGCTGAGATGATCAAGGAATTATGTATTTGCCAATAATCCGAAAGCACAATCAAACATTTAAGTAAATCAGAAGCCAAAACAATACCAGATGAAGTACAGGATAATAATACAGCAGGACGAGGATGGGGTCTTCATAGCAAAATGCCCGTCACTGCCAGGCTGCATCTCACAGGGAAAAACGAGAGAGGAGGTCTTGACCAACATCAAGGACGCAATTAGTGGATATCTGCTGAGCCTCAAAAAACACAACGAACCCCTCCCTAAAATAGAAGAAGAGCTAGTAGAACTAAGTGCCTAAGATTCCAGTAGTTTCTGCCAGGGAGGTAATCAAGGCGTTATCCAAAGTCGGTCACCACATTGATCATCAGACAGGCAGCCATGTCATTCTGCGACATGGGGAACCTCCGCATCGGAGAGTGACTGTTCCAAACCATAAAGAGATAGCCAGAGGCACTCTCAAGGCCATAATTGAGGAATCAGGATTGGCATTTGATGAATTCACAGCTCTTTTGTAACTAAAAATAAATTGAAATCGCTCACAATTCAGAATCTTGTTGCTAAATAAACACCAGTCAGTATCTTCATGAACTTTGTATAGTCATCAAGTTTCCTGCTGCTGTGCAGAAACTGGAATGTCTTTGCATACAGATGCAGATTGTACTTGTTGACACCCATGAATTTTCCAAGCCAGAGCTTGACGAGATGTGGCGCCTGATAGAAAGGTTCGGATTGAAGCGCCAGATGCTCGAAGACAGGCTGGAACCAAGGCAGGTTCTGGAACTTTACATGTCAATCAAGGGTCGTGGTCTTAAAGACCGGGAAACTGCCTGAGGGTATGATCTCAGATATGCATCTTCGTCCTTCCAAGATCGCATACCCTGAAAATCTGGGGTTTTATCGAATATCGTATTGACAACTAGCCTTTGAGGTAGCCTGATTTTTTCATGTACGACAGTATCTTGTCAAGGCACTGGGCCGGCGTGCCCTTGTCGGTATCAAGTGTGATCTCGGGATGAAGGGGCTCCTCGTAGGGGGACTGGATTCCAGTCATGTTACCAATCTTGCCGCTTTGCGCCTTTTTGTAGAGCCCCTTGGGGTCGCGCCTCATGCAGGTCTCAAGGGATGCCCGTGTGTACACCTCGACAAAGTTTGGAATCTGGCTTCGTGCCATGTCCCTTGTCTCCCGGTAGGGTGAAATCAGGGGGACGATGGCGGTGATGCCGTTATTTACCAGCAGCTTTGCAATCTCTATTACCCTCCTGTTGTGCTCCTTTCTGTCATCTGGCGAGAACCCAAGATCCCTTGATACCGTCTTTCTCATCTCGTCGCCGTCAAGTATTATGACCGGGATTTGTTTTGCCATGAGGCTTTCCTTGAGCATGGTTGCAATTGTTGTCTTGCCTGATGCCGGAAGCCCGGTAATCCATATTGCGCAGGGCTGCATGGCCTTATGGTAAATTACAGCCGTATTTGAGATCTTTCACCAAAGGAACTGATGCTTTTTTGGGTGCGTATGGTCCTCTACCTTTCTCACAATGCGGATATCCATAAAGGTCTGATTCAAACTTTTTAAATATCGGAAACTCAGAATAATGAGCATATGCTCAAAAAAATGAGCGATATGAGATCAAATCGTGCATTGGCAACAGACCCACTAGCATTTGTAACGCCAACGTACATGAAGATTCTCAGGATCTTCCTCTCCGACCCTGTGCGACAGTATCATGAAAGGGAGGTTGCACGCAGATCTGGGGCGAGCAGCGGTTCTGCAAACAAACTGCTCAGGCTCATGGCAAGAGCAGACATGCTTGACAGACAGAGCAGGGGGAGAATGGTCCTGTACAGCCTCAATCTTGGTAACCCTGTAGCAAAACAGTTCAAGGTTTTATATAATGTCAGCTCGCTGGAAGGTCTTCTATCCAAGCTAAAACCTTTCACAAAAAGGGTGATCTTGTATGGAAGCTGTTCAACAGGGACAGATGTGAGGGAGAGCGACATCGATATCATGGTACTCACAGATGAACGCCAAGCTACAAGAAGGGAGATTGCCAAGTTTAATGCCATGGCAGAAAGGCAGGTAGCTCCAATAATAGTTGATGCAAACGAGTTTGCAAGGCTTAGACGGCTTGACAAACCCCTTTATGATAATGTAGAGCGTGGCATAGTATTGTGGGAATCGCAATGAGCTCAAGACTGAGACAGCTTGTGCAAGAGAGAAAGATTATGAAGGCACGAACCACAAGAGAGATGATAATAAAGGAGATCCGCGCCGCACAATCGGATCTTGATGAGGCCAGTACTTCATTGTACAGAGGCAACCTAAAATGGGCTACCATACAGGGATACTATTCAATGTTCCATAGTGCCAGGTCACTTCTCTATAGCAAGGGGTACAGAGAGAAGAGTCATTCTGCACTCTCAGTAGCTATTGAGGAACTGTTCTCTGATGACCTTGAAGCTTCCATGGTCAGTGCATTTCGAAATGCGATGTATTTGCGTCAAGAGGCAGATTACGGCTTGACGTTCTCGCGTGATGGAGCGACTCAAACCATAGAGGATGCGGCACTTTTTCTTGCAGAAACAAAAGAGATCCTAAAGGTAAAATGAGTGTATAATAATTCAGGTAATTTAGCTTGTGACAACATCACAGCCTTATCTGCGACCTTTCATCTAGCAGGAACTGGTGCTTTTTTTGGATGCGTGTGGTCCTCGATTTCGGATTGGCGAGCCTTGATACGGTCTACAAGGGGGATTGTGGCGTCAATCCTTGCGCCCTCCATCATTGTTGAATTTTCAACGTGTCATTGTGTATCTGGGGCTGCTTCCCATGCTTACGTACGGAGTTAGGCGTACCGCAGGGCATATCGTACAGTGATCGCCTGTGATTGCAGGTCCCGTGATGGACTTGCTGATGCCGGAAGCCCGGTTATCCATATTGCGCAGGGCTGCATGAAATTGCAATTGCCACATACGGTAATTAGGATTTGTGTCCAAGTCTTGGAATGCTCAAGCTGCGGGTAACCGTCAGTCCCGAGGCTTGCCTTTTTTATTTTTCATGCAGTCTAGTTTTAACGAAATCGATTGGCCCCACAGGAGCCGGGTCAACTCCGAGGAGAAACGACTTGTAGATGCTGGCATAGTCCAGAAGGTATACCAGGTTGACAAGCTTGGCCAGGATGCCGCCGTTTACGGAATAAAGTTCCCTGTACTCTATCTTTTTCTCGTCAAAGAATTTCTTTAGTATCGTCCATCTCTCCTTTGTCTTGATGTAATCGTCCTGGCCTTCGATCAGGATTGGCTGAAAGTTGGAGGGTCGCTCCCAGGCTACGATTCCGTTGTGGCATGTCTCTATCACATCCTCCACGATTGCATGCATCTTGGCATTCTCGTTTAGAGAGTTCTTGAACCTGATGGCTGATGCTGAAAGGCCCCATGGGCAGTATATTACAGGCGTTCCGGTAATCCAGCTTGCAAGGCCAAGCGACCTGTTCCTTGATGGGTCGAGGTTCTGCGTGCCGATCTCTTTTTGCAATGTCTGCAGAGATGTTATTGATTCTAGCATGTCCTCTTTTTTTATGTGGAGCGTGGAATCAAGCGAGTCTAGTATGTAATACAGGAACGAGACAAATGATGCCCTTGGCGAGTGGTAGTACTCTGGAGTGCCATGGTGAATGCCGTTCATTTTGCAAAAATGTTCAAGCCTTGTATCTCCCTTTGAGAATGCGATCCTCTTGCAGTCGGTTTTAAGCGAGTCTTCTAGTACCGTGATGGTCTCGTCAGTCTCGCCCGACACGCTTGTAGCAATCACAAGCGTGTTCTTGTCTATGGTTGCAGGCAGGTGGTATCCCTTTACCGTCCTCGTATGAATGTCGGATTTTGACAGGATCGAAAATAGAATGTCTGAGATCGTGCCAGAGCCTCCCATCCCGAGAAATACTATATGGTCAATGCCGTCAAATTCCGGCTTTTCCTTTTTTGTGTGGTAGGACTTTGCCGCAATCTCGGGCCAGCTGTCGTACACCTTGTGCATGTTGGACGAGTCGTTCTTTTCTATGAATTCGGGTGAGAGCATGGTTGGTGGTCTTGGTCTCTGCTTGATATATAATGGTTCTATGTTTCAGCTCGGAAATCATGTTGTCAGAGCACTATCGTACAATTCTGTTTTTTTTGACTAATACATGGCAAAGTGCAGGATGGAAATTTTTTGTTTTGCTATGGAGATGACATCCTTGTTCTAAGAGGTATAAGATAGCGAACCGCTGATCTCGCAAAGTTACAACCGTATCTGGGATCTCTCACCGAGGAGGAACTGGTGCTTTTTTGGGTGCGAATGGTCCTCGATTTCCGACTGGTGAGCTATGATACTGTCGACCAGGTGAATCTTGGCGTCAATCTTTGCCCCTTCCATTATTATCGAGTTTTCCACGTCGCATTTTTTTATCGTGACGTGGTTTCCTACACTTACGTATGGTCCTAGGCGTACCGCAGGCCCTACGGTACAGTTCTCACCTATAATTGCAGGGCCTGTGATAAAAGAGTCCCGTGATATTGTCGTGTTCTTTCCTACAATGATATTGCCCCGAACCTCTGACCAGTCGTTTACCTGGAACTGCTGCGGCGTCCCGATTGAATCAAGTACCAGCTGGTTTGCATGCAATATGTCTTCTGGTGTTCCCGTATCCTTCCACCACCCCGTGACGGTGTCATATTCGATTACATTTCCAGACTCCATGAGAAGTTGAAGAGCTTCTGTTATTTCCAGTTCGCCCCGCCAGGATGGTTTGAGCTTGTCGATTATGTCGAAAATCTTGGGGGTAAGAAAGTATACCCCTATTACTGCTAGGTTTGAGGGCGGGTTTTTTGGCTTTTCCATGATTTTTTTTATTTTCTTTCCGTCAAGCTCGGCAATGCCAAACCTTGATGGGTCGTCTACCTCGCACAAGAGAATCATAGCGTCTGCCTTTGAGTCTTGGAATTTCTTGGTGTAGTCTACAAGCCCTGTTCGGAGGATGTTGTCCCCAAGAAAGACAACAAACCTGTCACTTCCTATGAATTCCTTGCAGAGTCTGATTGCATGCGATATTCCCTTTGGCCTGTCTTGGTAGACGTATGAAATCTTGACTCCAAACTTGGTGCCGTCACCATAGAACTCTTTTACCTTTTCAGGATAAACGTCTCCGAGTATTACTGCAATCTCCTTTATGCCTGCCTCCCTTAGGTCTTCAAGGGCATATTGTGACATTGGCTTGTTTGCGATTGGAAGTAGTTGTTTAGGTCCTGCATGTGTTAGCGGTCTGAGCCTTGTGCCATGCCCGCCGTGAAGTATGATTCCCTTCATTTTAGAGTACCGTGTTTTTTATCGTTATAGAATCTATTGTCTTTTTTGACTCGATTAGGTGCTTGTACCACTCGACAGTCTTTGTCTTGAGCGAGTCGGTAAGCGTCCCTTTCTTTAGGTGGTCATAGATCTCTTTTGCCCCGTCTTCTACTGTGTATTTTGTCTTGTATCCTAGGGTGTCCCTAATTTTGTTGAAGGAAATCTTGTATGACCTTGTATCGGGGTCTCCATACCACTTTTTCTTGAACGGTATCTTGATAGCATGAGCCACTTCTTTTGCCAGTGGCAGGATCTGGTAGTTCTGGTCGTTTGATCCCACGTTGAACAACTCGCCGTTAATTTTCTCGTTTGGGCTTTGTATCACCTTGATGTAAGCTTCTGCGACATCTTTGACATGGATGAACGGTCTCCACTGGGTTCCGTCCCTCATTATCGGTATCTGTTTGTTTTTGAAAAATCCCAAGACCATGCCGTTTACTGCCAGGTCAAACCTCATTCTTGGCGAGTAGCCAAATACGGTTGCAAACCTAAGCATTGTGACTGTAAACTTGTCATATGCAAGTTTTTTTGCTGCAAGTTCTGCCAGGCGGTTTGCCTTGGCATAGGTGGTAAGTGGATTGATTGGGGACTTTTCGTCAAGCTGGCCTTCCCGGAACCCGTAGATGCTGCAGCTTGATGCCAGGATGTATCTTTTTACTCCTTCTTCTTTTGATAGTTTTGCAACTCTAGCTCTTCCCTTGTAGTTGATGTCTAACGTTTTTTGTGGATCAAGCTCTCCTGATGGATCGTTTGATAGTGCAGCAAGATCCATTACAACGTCAACATTTCTTAGAATTTTTGAATCAAACCATCTTGTATCCCCTTGGATCAGCGTAAGATTTGCATTCTTTGATACTGATGCCAAAGTTTCTTTGCCAAAGAAGAACCTGTCTAACACTTTAACCTCGTATCCTTCTTGCAGCAATCTCGGAACAAGGATTGATCCAATGTATCCACCTCCTCCAGTAACTAACACTTGCACAAACTGTGAGATCTTGGATTATTATTTAGATATATCTATGAATTACCTCAGCCGCGTAGAAACCATCCAAAAATAACAAAATAATTCTTTGTAATCCTGTAGCAATTATACGCAATCACCCTGTAC
>JAGWHF010000017.1 GCA_028866895.1 Nitrososphaerota archaeon | reverse complement strand
GGCCGTTCGTGATAGGAAGGTCAAGCATACCCGAGACGGGCCTCTACAGCGTCTGCTGCGCCATCCAGAACCTCTGGCTTGCCGCAAGGGCCGAGGGGATAGGCGTGGGCTGGGTAAGCATACTTTCAAACGGCGACCTCAAGAGGATTCTTGCCATACCCGAGCACGTGGTTCCGGTGGCATACCTCTGCCTTGGGCATGTCACCAACTTTGCCGACAAGCCCGACTTGCAGTCTGCAGGCTGGCTTAACAGGCTTGCCCTCAAGGACGTCGTATACTATGAGAGATGGGAGAACGGGAGCGATTCCAACTGGCGTCAGATTCAGGAGATGATAATGTCCAATTTCGATTACGCTTAAATTGTTACCTGTTTTGATTTTTTCTGGGCTCGTGGCGCAGAGTCAAAGCGACGCGAAACATGGACAGCGCGGTAGCCTCCTAAGTTACAGGTCGAGGGATCGAAGCCCTCCGAGCCCGCTCTCACTTACCGACCGGAATCCGGTTATCTGCGGTTTTCCAGAACGACCTTTCCGTTTGGCAGGATCCCGACAAACCTCCAGTTCTCCGCAATCAGCCTCTCCGCTTCCTCGCTTGTTGCTACCCTCTGAACTAGGTATTGCAGATGCCAAGAAGCCTCAGCATCTCTTGCACCTTTTCAGGGGCAGCTTTTTCGATGATGGTGTGGAGCTGGTCTTTTTGTTTTTGTAAAATCTCCAATTAATTTTATTCATGAAAAAATTGGTTACGGATTAATTGATGTTGGAGAGTTATTTCCCTTCTGGTACCTCCTCAGAGTACAGTATAGAATTTTTAAATCTCTTTGATTTACTAAAAGCTCTTGAACCTCCAATACCTGCCTTTGCAAATTTTAATGTCTTCAATAAGCGCAATAACCGAACCAGCCTTATAACCCTGAAAAATGGTATTAACAATAGAATATCAAACCAGTGTTTCTTCAAAAATATCTTACAGTTTTCAGAGGTTTTATACTTGAAACAAATGTCAACTATAAAGACTACCCAAACAGCCCAAGATATTATATCCCATGATGGCTGCCAGTCTTTTGGAATGTTGATGACTGTATTTAACCCAAAAAGTCCAGCATCAAAAGAAAAGAAACCTACAAAGAAATTTCCAAACCATAGAACTGTAATTCCATCAACAGCCTTATCCCAATTTGTCCGATTCATTTTTGATATCCTCAAAGGAAATCTGTCACGAGATGCCTTAATCATATAAGATGTATCAGAATACTACATGTAGAGTGACAGGGTTAGTGTCACCTTTTGTTGACAGGGTTAGTGTCACACTCTAACAGTATCTGTCAAGCCATGATTCCATGGCAAAAGATAATCAAGATGACAAGATCATGGCAGTCCTTCTTTACGTGGAAGGTGCCAAGGATGCAAAAGAGATCTCATCGGTAATGGGCGTCTCAATCAGGACGGTCAGAAGGTGGATAAGAAAATACAGGGCAGACGGCATCGATGGTCTGGCCCGGCACAAACCAGGCCCTCCGCAGGGAACCGGTTCAATTTCCAGCAGGATCAGATCAAGAATAATACATCTTAAGCAAAGACATCCTCCATGGCGAGCAAGACGAATCAAGTACCAGTATGATGTTTCCTGCCACTAGAGAACAGTGCACAGGGTCATTCAATCAAACGGAATGCTGGTTAGAATCAGGCCAAAACCCCAGCCATCAAAACGATTCCAGAAAAGAAACGTCGATTCCATGTGGCAGGGCGATACCTTCCAGTTCCGAATTTCAGGCACGGGAAAGGTGTATGTGACAGGGTTCACTGACGACCGCTCGCGATATCGCATAATATCCAAGGCATACCTGAACAAAAGCAAGAATAAATCAATCAACGCATTACGCCATGCGCTGAAAAAAGGAAGAGTACCAAGACAGATCTATCTGGACAATGGAAGACAGTTCACAGCAAAAGAGTTCAGAGAAGAGATTGCCAAAAATAACATCAGGCCAGTCTACGGCAGGCCGTACCATCCAAGAGGAAGAGGTAAGATAGAAAGGTATCACAGCATTCTCTGGCAGGAACTGGTATCACAGGTCAGGTTCTCATCACTGTCTCATTTTAGAGCAGAACTCAGAAAATTTGACAGGAGATACAATTACTGGAGGAAGAACCAGACGCTTGGATGGAAGACACCTGCATCAATATATCATGACAAAATATACTTTGGTAGGAGAGTGAAAAGAAAATCTAAAGGGTGACATTAACCCTGGCATGCTTTAGTGACATTATCTATGGCACACTACAACTACAGACAGGAGAATTTCACGACGTATCCTTGCTATTTCATCATACTACCTTGTCCAGTCAGGAATAATTCATGCCAATGCATTACAGCAACAGACCGCCTACTCTGGCAACCAGACCAGTGGACCAACGCAGTCGTCATGCAAGTCAGTCAACAAGATAATGCCTGATCCCATCTGTACGCCGGGAGCAACGGATCTGCGTGTGACACAGGACAATATCCAATCGACCATTTGTGTTTCAGGATATACCAAGACGGTAAGACCGCCAACTTCCGTCACAGACCCAATCAAGCTAGAACGCATGAAAGCATATGGAGATGCAGATTCGCCAAGCAATTATGAATTAGATCATCTAATCCCGCTGGAACTTGGTGGGGCACCTTCCGACATCAAGAACCTGTGGCCCGAGCCTTACTATACAACTGTAACTGCATACAACAAGGATGGCTTTGAAAATTATCTTCACCGCCAAGTATGTTCTGGTGCAATGGATCTCAAGACTGCGCAAGACGAGATTGCCACAGACTGGTTAAAGTACTATTTGGAGATTAACTCACAAAGCACAGCACAGTCTGCCAGCAGCCAAGCCAGTATCACTACAAACCAGCCCAGTATCAATACTTCAAACCAGTCCAGCCAAAGCGGAGTTGCTCAATCTAGTACTGTCCAATCTTTAGGGACACTTCATGTAGACATAACAGGACAAAGCCAAATTACCAGAGGCAGCATCCAATCTATGACAGTAGATGTAACAGATGGCACAAATCCAGTAAGCGATGCGAGTGTATCAGTAGAAGTGGATTATGCGTCAGGCTCTACAACAAAAAACTTTGATGGTACGACAGACTCTGCGGGTCAGTTTAGTTTCTCATGGAGAATAGGTGGTAATTCCACTCCTGGGACATTTGACGTTTATGTAGATGCACAAAAGAATGGATACGGGTCAGACCATGAATCTTTTTCATTTCAAGTTGTGCCTGCCAATTAGTTTTGGTTCTGGGACGTTTGCAGACGCAAGAGAGTTGGAAGAACTTGGGTAGACAACAACAAAGTGGAAGAATGGAGAGTATCAGAATAAAAAAACAGAATGCATCGTTTGGAAAATAGAGTGATAGAGAGGATTGGGCAGTTTGTTAATGTATTTGATCAGTCAATCCAATTAGGAGGCCGATTCAAGGCTACAGCTGTAAGAAATGGATCAAAAAGACGGTCTGGCAGACTCGAGGAACAAGTTGTCGGATCTGAGCAACAGAAAAGACAGGATTGATGTGTTAGTTGATATAGCAAAACAAGAGTTTTACAAAAAAAGTAGCTACGAAGAGATAATGCACAGGCTAAACCTAGAGATGATACGCAACTGGGCACTATCTGGAGGCACAAGAAAGGAATACATCAACGCAGTGAGGGCAAGACTGGAATATCTGCATGGGATCAAGCTACAATCAGGCAGCGGAACTTCCACCAGTCTTGACTGCACAGGCGATGAGCAGCACAAGAAAAAACTCTCAAAGCCGGACCAGTTCTTTCACACGATGAGAAGCCTTGAGGGTAATGAAAAGAGGCCGGTAGAACAGGATGTGCTCATTGAAGAGCTTGTAAGATCAGGAAGGTTCACGCAGGACGACGCAGAAAGTATGGTTGACGGGATGCGTACGAGGGGAAGGATTTACGAATCAAGACCTGGCAGGTATAACACTGTATAAACGAGCCTGGGGCACTAATAGTCATGTAACGATAATGTCTTTAAGAGACATTATGGTTACGAGGCATATATTTTAATAATTATGTAACGATAATGTCTCTTAAAGACATTATGGTTACACACGACTTAAGACTTGGCCCCACAGAATTGAGGCTGTTACTGACTCTGGAAAAGGATGAAAAAACCGTATTCAATACAGCGGATGCTTATAGGATTCTCAATTCTACAAGAGACTCGGTCAATACTGCACTCTACAGGCTCAGAAAGAAGGGTAGGATAGAGGAGATAGAGAGGGGAAAATACCTCCTGATACCTGCAAAAGCTGGATACGAAGGCAAATGGGCTGAGATGCCTTTTGTCATAGCTTCGAAAATTGTCGATCCTTACTACATAGGGTTCTGGTCTGCATTGAATTATTGGGGGATGACAGAACAGGTCCCGAGTGTGACCTTTGTTGTTACAACAAAAAGAAAAAGGAATTTAGAATATGGCTCGCTTAGATTCAAATTCATCACACTATCCAATGACAGATTTTTTGGATATGTGGAAGAGGAGGCAGGCGGAGAGGAGTTCAGAGTATCGTCAAGAGAAAAGACAGTTGTAGATTGCCTGATTTATCCAAAGTATTGTGGTGGAATTGATGAAGTTATCAAAGGAATATGGGAGTCACAGGACGAAATTGACTTTACAAAAGTTATAAAGTATTCAAAAAAAATCAAAACCAGCGTTGTGATCAGAAGACTGATGTACATACTTGAGATGCTTGAGATCGAGTCGAACATAGACAAGAAAGTTCTTGATGACATCAAAGGATTCATGTGGTTCGATCCAAGCGGACCAAAGAGAATAGTCAGATATTCCAAGAAATTTGGTTTGATCATAAACAGGACTGAAAGAGAATTGACGAGTTGGAGAGGGCACTGACATGTTGAATAAAAATGACATTATGAGAATGGCAGGTGCGAAGAAAATTGATCCGATGGTACTCACCAAGGACTATGCATTAGGATGGCTACTGTATGGGATTTCCCAAAGTACCATAGGAAAAAAACTTGTTTTCAAAGGAGGGAGCTCCCTTTCTAAAATATTCTTCTCAGAAAGATGGCGACTTTCAGAAGATCTGGATTTTACAATATTTGATGAAATAGACCAGACGCTGTAGAAGAAATTCTCAGGACAGAAGTGCCTAGAATTATCAAAAACAAAATAGGTATGGAAGTCAGACTGAAGAAAAGGCCACATTCCAATGAAGGGTGGCTTACAAGCAAATTTCAGTACAATGGCCCTCTTGGAAAAGATACCGTGAAAATGGAAATAACAAAGGAGAACAAACCGTATGGTTTTGGGAGACTAGAGGTCCCACGAGCCTATGATTACCCGGAATTTGACGTAGAGGTTTACACTTTGGATGAGATTCTCGCAGAAAAAACGCGCGCCATAATACAGAGAAGAAAGATTCGGGATTACTATGACGTATGGCGATTATTAAAGACTCAGAGTTTTGACACAGAGAAGATCAAGAAGATTTTTTTGGAAAAAATGAAGATTGAGGGGATTCCATATAACGGCATTGACCAATTCTTTCCAGAAGGAATTGTTGCCACGTTAGAGCCCTTTTTAGAAGTAGGTCTGACAAGACTCAGCAGAGATCCGCTTCCCCCATTAGAAACCATAATGAAAGAATTACGGACATCCTTAACTGAATTATTATCATAATTGTTATCATTGCAACATACCTATCGGAAAAATACACATGTGCTGAAGTCTCCATCCAACCACATTTTAGCCGCAATGAAAGACGGGTACAATCCATTCCTTCATGCAGCCCTGATTTGCCAATATTCACCGCAATGTCTTTTGATGATTAGTTTTGTGAAACGATCTTACGGTGCAAATGTTACGCCACTTTTTTAAGCCATACCAGTCCAGTACAAATCAAAAATGAAGATTTTGCATCTAGCCATAATTGCAGGAATTGCAGCCGCATCCATCGTACCTTTACATCTTGCAACTGCCCAGGTCGCATCCAGCCAGGCACTTGTAGTTGAGTATCAACTGACCCAGCTCCTGGCATCAGGAAATCATGTCTATGTCACATACCAGCAGAATGGAGGCAACGGGGGCCAGTTTGCAGCTTTCTTCAGAGAGAGCACCGACGGAGGGGCAACCTTTGGAAGGATAATCTCTTTGGACAATTCAAGCTCGTATAACCCAACTGTTGCATCAGTGGGCACCAACGTCTATCTTGCATGGATGGAAGACTATGGACTTGGCAAGTCAAGGGTAATGTTTGAGAGGAGCACGGACGGAGGAAGCACCTTCTCTGCGCCAATAGTTCTCAGCAACAACACCTCCAGCAGGTCTAATATTTCCCAGATAATCGCATCTGGAAGCAACGTCTATGTCCTGATGATAGACGAGCTCCGTGGAAACACTGCGACCGGGCTCTCCTTTAGGGCAAGCCATGACAGCGGTGCAACCTTCGGAAACCCGCTGGTACTGCTTGAGGATGCGGCAACCCGCGGAGGCGCAAACATCGCCCTGTCACAGGACGGCGGCACCATCTTTGCCTACGGGCAGGACAGCAACAACTGTCCAATCCAGAGCATGCATTGCAACTATGAGCTGTTTGTAAAGAGGAGCACGGACGGAGGGGCAACCTTTGGCAGGCAGGTTATAATTGAAAACTCGACCCAAGAGTTCTGGGGCCTTCAAATGTCTACCTCCGGGAAAAACGTGTACCTGAAATGGGAGCAAAACGGCACAATTGTCAATCTAGCAAGAAGCAATGACGGCGGTCTAACATTTGCACCCACTATCAACCTGAGCAAGGATATGACCATTGGCCAGTCAATTGATGCGCGAATCGCATCTTACGGCAACAACGTATACGTTACATGGGAGAACAATGCACACCGCCACCCTTCCGGGCTCTTCCTTACGAGATCCACTGACGGAGGAAGTACCTTCTCAGAGCCCGTAAACCTTTCGGGAGACATTGTTCACGTCTTTTCCCATATAGTTGCATACAAGGACGGCGCCTACATCACATGGATGAACCGAACAGGGGACAAGTGGGATGAGTTTTTCACAAAGAGCTCGGACAACGGCTCTAGCTTTGACAAGATCACAAACCTTACTGGAGACATAAAGTACAACTTTAACGAGCCGCAGGTGGCCTATTCGGGGCAGAACGTCTACCTTGCCTTTGGCACGTGGTATCCGGGAAACGACATTATGTTTCTTGCAAGCAGGGATGGAGGGAATACCTTTGAAAAGATGATGAACCTTAACCATTACGGTACTGTGGCTTCTCCTCAGGATCTCATCCACGTAATGCCGCCCCTGCAGCAATCAAAGATACACGTATTTGCAAAGGATGTGACGTGCAATCCATACCTGACACTTGTATTCAAGGCAGAGGACGGCTCCCCTGCATGCGTCGAGCCTGCAAGCGTTGACAAACTGATGAGGAGGGGATGGGCGATGCCTGCGGCAGACCCAAGGATTCCGCACATTAGGCTTGATGCATACGGCTCGTATACGAGGCTTGACGGGGACTTTCTCAAGGGGTATCTTGATTCCATTGCAGGCCCCATAGCAAATGGCCAGGTAACAGTCTATGTCAACGGCACCGAGATGGGAACTGCAAGCACCGACCAGGAGGGATGTTTCCAGTTCAACCAGTGGGATGAGAAAAAGATATCAAGGCAGATTGACGCATTTGCAGCACTTGACCAGACTAGAACCTCACATGGTCCTCCGCTTCTCCAGTTTTACACAACCTATGGAGGTGATATTAGTCACTATGGTACAAACGCTACTGCCTATCTGCCGTTTTACCTGTATGCGGTTCCTCTTGCTCCCGCACAGTTTGATACTACCATTGTCCCGTCACAGGTCAATGTAACAAAGGGATTTGGTCCTGCCAGTTTCCAGGTCTCTGTGAGTCCCATTATCAAGGAGTTTGGCGAGCCGCACATGAAATTGTACCTCGACAGGCTGCCATGCGGCATGGAAAATTATGATGTCAAGATGGTCTCAGACAATGACACATCATCGGTGACCCATCCCGCAGTCTTTAATTTCACAATGTATGCCGGATCATCCACTCCTACTGGCAGATACTTTATCACAATATCACACATACCGTCGGAGACAAGCAGATCATGGCCTGATGTCGGCAGCTTCACCCTGAATGTTCTAAAATCGGGACAATACGGAGATAGAAAATGAAAACACTGCACCTTGCGATAATATTCGGTTCAGCGTCTGCAAGTGTGATTGTAACTCTAGTCCTCATCGAGGTATTTTTTCAAAACTATTATCCATATCCCGGGCTTGAAGGAATCCAGACCGAGACCATCCCTCAGAATAGCACTGTCCATGCATGTTCACTGAAATTACTTCAAAACTATGATCCCGGTCCCATGGGCGGATTCATGTGCCCGATAATCGGTTTTCACACATTTACTAAAGTAGCTGGGAATTCCGGTTTTGACGAGGTCTGTCTTGACAAGAGGTATAGTGCGGGCAATTTCGTCCTAGGGGCGGGGCACAACGGTTCTATATCGTATATGATTTACTCCAACCTGCCGCTTTCTGAGGCCATCAAGCTTCCGCACATAAACATGACAAACCGGGCCAGTTTCTCACACTACAGGTCTATACCGGGCGGGTATTCAGAAACTTACACAGAATCCCTCAAAGGTGTGACGGTCTCATTTGAGCCAAAATTCGAGATACTCTGGCCTTGGAGCTCAATTCTTGTAACTGCAACCATATCTTCAACTAGGAATGCCGAGACAGGAAGCCACTGGCTGTTCCTTCCGCCCGGAGTATGCAACGAAGGGCCGGGCCTCGTTCTTACAGTTGAAAATTCGTCGAGGACAGGATAAAAATGAAAACACTGCAACTTGCGATAATTCTCTGCACTTCGGCCCTGTTTGCCTCTTCTGCATACCTACAACTTGACAAACAGCAAGCGCAACTCTCAAAAGAACAATGCATGGGAGGGTCTTCCTGCCCGGGAGCAGCTCCCTTCCCTTCAGCCTCAGTGGGAAACAGGACCTTAGATCTTGCAGTACGACTCTACTCAAACACTACGATGCCAACCGGTACCCATTACCTCTGGTTCAGGTTCTTTGATGCAAACACAAACCAAACAATACGCCATGTCTCCTTCTTTTCTACAATAACACAAGAAGGCAATGTGCTCTTCCGTGAACTCCTCCATACCCATACGGGCATCCTAAATGTCAAGGTTGTCTCGACTACAAGCCCAAGTTGGAACGTCACGGCATCCCACGAACCTATTCTAAACGGGTGGGTCCCATACAATGATGACGAGCCAATAGTAGTGCAGGCACCAGTCTTCAATGACCCGGGAACTGAATACCACCTCAGTGTTCAGATGTTCTCAATAGACCGCGACAACAATATCTTTGACAATAGCAATCCCTACAGCGTGCCAAACTTTGACCTACTACTTGGCATACAGGATTTGAACAAAACCATCATCATTGGTTCTGCCCACCCACCTCCCATAAGGGTTGAAAATTTCCGGCCTTTTTCGGGGAGATTCGCCCCGTTTGATTATTTCGAGGTGGGAAAACCCATATCCATTCAGGCCGATGCGGAAAACATCTCGCCGAAGTGGCAACATTTTTCCTATATTACGGAGGTTTTTGACAACCAGGGCAGAGTTGAGAGCATCCAGTGGCACAACCAGCAGCTGGACCCACTGCAAAGCGCCGCACTGTTTAACAGCTGGACCCCTTCCAAGGCAGGGAACTATACCGTTGAAGCGTTTGTATGGGGCAACTTTACGGGATATCCAGTACCACTTGCCAACTCGCTGAAGACATCGCTGGAGGTCAGGTGATGAAAACCCTACATCTTGCAATAGTTGCCATCTGCGCGTTAATCAGCATATCCTCAACTGAAATAGTAAGTGCAACCGAACAGTTTCCGTCTCCTCTAAAACAGTTTGAATCAGGCATTCGTCCTCAGGTGGTAGAATGTAACAATGATCTTCAGCTTGTAATCCAGTATGAGAATCTAGAGCCACTCTGCATTGATTTTAACAAATTAAACACACCGCTTGAACGCGGACTGTTGCTTTATCTTTATCCTCCAAACGAATCTTCAGACGGGCTCTCAGTTGAAGGCCTAAACGATACCTATACAGTGGGACAGCCAATAAATTTCACAGTAAAGTTTAGTGGAGAATCCCTGTCCTGCTCCTATCCTAGAGTTGTCCTCACAACTGACAACAACATACTGGCGTGGTCAAACTTTGGCCCTCTTATGATGTGCGATCCTGCAGACACTGTAGAACAGCGGCAACTTTCTTGGCCCGTGGATGTGGAAGAACTACATCCTATGAAAAACTCGGGATCTTACAACCTCGTCATTATCTGGAATGGCAAGACGCTACACAAGAGCTTTTGGGAAGAGTCAGCTGCATCACAGGTCATAATACCTGAGGGTTTCTCAAAACATGAGGCTACATTTGAGCCTCAAAACATTACTGTCAAGATAGGTGTTAATGAGACAATAAGGTGGACAAATGAAGACAACTCTCAAAATACCATAATCTCAGACAGCCAAGACGATGCCGGGTTCTATGAGAGAACCCATTTTGGAAATCCGCTTCCATCATCTATTGACCCTGGCAACTCATTTACTCAATGGTTTGACAGGCCCGGCAAGTATGAATACCATGCAAGTTCCGGCCAGAATGGAACCGTGACCGTGCTTCCAGTCGATCCGATGTTTGAGTGGTTGCAAATACAACATCCTAGAAGACCGCCCCTTGATGATCACAGATATTCTAATGACATGGTGGCAGTTCTCAGAGGGACCCTGGTATCGTGGGACAACATAGACAATGTTACCCACACCATTACAAGCAAGTATGGTCCGGCGATATTTGACTCGGGCCCAATTCTACCCGGAGCAAGATTTACTCTTGACACAGAGCCGTTTTCAGCAGGATACTATGACTATTATGACAAGATGAACCCATCTCTTATGGGAGGAATCAGGGTCATAGACCCGGGATATTATAACGATTCAGAACTAATCGCCGTGGCAAAAGATCTGAATTATTCGAAAATGTTTCTTGCAGCACACCCTGACGCAGTGATAAGCATTGAGCATAACTACTATGACAGTGTATATTTTGATGTAGAAAAGCAAGTTTACCCTTCGCCAACTGAAGGAACAAGGACACTGCGGCTTGAGGTAACATTTGACCGGGATGATACTGGTGTCAAAAGCGTGGGTCTTGGATGCCTTGGGCCCGTATCAGGATACGCATCAAACTCTGATATCACAAAGTTCTTGCAAAATGGATGGTGCTTGACACCGACCAATTGATTAAACATGAAGGATCTTATGGTAAAAATCTACACTAATTTTTTAAACCATACCTGTCCAGTACCAATCAAAAATGAAAACGCTGCACCTTGCAATAATTACAACCCTGGCGGCTGTCCTGCTTTTACACCCGTCTGTAACATATGCACAAAATCCCCCGGATCTGCCTCATCAGATTGCACCTCTGCCTCCAAACAAGATTGGCTGTTACGTTTATACAAACAAGACAGGATGGCAGCCTACTCCATGTGCAAACTCTTCTCAGACGGGCTCTCTTGGCTCCATGGGACCACTGCCTACTCTGAATTCAACAAAAAGACTTGACATCCATGTAGGAATAAGGACAGGCCAGATAGCAGTAAATCCGGATACAAACATTGCCTATGTTACCAATATCGATGAAAACTCGGTATCTGTCATATCCGGCCTAACCAACAAAATTGTTGATACCATACCAGTGGGAACCAGCCCGGTACGCCTTGCCGTCAACCCCTCAACCAACATGGTTTACGTATCCAACGCAAATTCCCAGTCAGTATCGGTCATATCAGGAGATACAAATAGCGTCGTGGCAACAATACCTGTCGGTTCTGACCCACAAAGCATTGCAATCAACCATAGAACCAACATGATATACGTTGCAAACTGGATCTCAAATACGGTATCTGTAATTGATGGAAGTGCAAACAAGGTTGTAGCTACTCTGAGCGTTTGCAATCTCTGGTCCTCAGATCTTGCCGTAGACGAGCCTACAGACACAATATATGTAACCTGTACTGGACCTGAGGGAAAACTCGTTGTAATATCTGGCACTACAAACCAGCTTGCAGGCACCATATCTGTCGGACGCGATCCAGACAAGGTGGCCCTGAACCCAAATACTGGCATGTTATACACTGCGAACAACGGCGACAATACCGTCTCTGTGGTATCTGCAAAGGAAAACAAACTGGTTGATACCATATCCGTGGCACCTTTTCCAAACTTTGTTGCAGTCAATCCTGTCACGAATACCATTTACGTTACCTCTGACTCGTATCAAAATCACAAACTATCAGTCATTTCAGGTGAAACGGACAAGGTAGTAAGAACAATTGATGTTGATATAGGAGCCCAAAATATCGCAATTGATTCGTCGGATAACGTCATTTATGTGCCAAATTATGTTGCAGAAACACTATCTGTAGTCTCGGGCAAGGCAAATTCTGTAATAGATACGATACCGGTAGGACCCAATCCATCCTTTATAGCAATTAACAACGCTACAAAGACTGTATACATTTCTAATTTCGGCGGAACGGTATCCGTGATACCTTTTTCAAACTTGGATTTACAGACAGTTCCTGAATTTTCATTTGCAGTTCCGGTTTTGTTGGTTGGCATAGCATCAGGTATCATGTCGTACAGGATGGGAATTAGAAAATGAAAACGCTGCACCTTGCAATAATTGTTGGCACCGCATCCATTGCAATAATAATTGGCGTTTTAACGTTTGAGCTCAACCAAAAAACTCCTGTCAATATAGACCAGACAAACCAAACAAACATACCTCCAAGTGTTTCTAATATCGTAATTCCTGCAGGCTCTGAAGATCCAAGCTCAGGAAAAATTTTTGAACCGCAGTATTTGGTGGTTGTTCTTGGTGTAAATAATACCGTCAAATGGACAAACGAATCCCCCGAAGCTGCAAGTACTATAGTGGCTGAAAGCCAAGACGATCCGCTCTTCTGGAACGCGACCCGTCTTGGCCATGATTCGCAGCTACTTCCTGGCCAGTCGTTTAATTTCACCTTTACAAAGGTAGGGGAATTTCGATACGGCACAGAACCGCATCCTTGGCTGGCTGGCTGGATCGTAGTACTTCCTCAATCTGCTCAAAATGCAATCCAAACAGTCACTCTCAATGCAAGCAGCGGCATTTCAGAACCGTGCGCTACATTTACGATGCCATGCCCCAATTATCCACCCAACCATAATTTTACTGCACAGCGATTTGGCTCAAATATCTATATCGAGAAGGTAACAGCTAATGGCGTTGACAATTACGCCATAATGAGGCCAGACACGACATGCTACTATCCCTCAGGCCAGCGCAACCCGTGCACAAATCCTGACGAACTTGCAATACTGCGTCTTGTAGGAGTGGACACGTCAATCCAGCAAGAATACGCAGATATTGTAATTTCTGGTCTCAAATCAAAGTACGCAGCAGGCGAACCAATAAGCTTTGAGCTTAGGATGAACGGATACGGATATGATGCGTGTGAGATACCATATGTCTCTGTATTTGGGCAGAACGGCAGCTTGGTCTGGCAGAGCAACAAGACTCCTTGGATCTCTTGCATACCCGGTAGAGGATATCATGACACTGTATTTGGGATGAACACACTAGGCGGTCCGTTCTCCATAAACCAGAGTGGAACGTATACTATTCACGTCGATTATGCCCTCAATTCTACTTATGAGCAGTTTGAGGTAGTACCACCTTTGTTGTTGCATCAAGCTGGTCATGTGGCATACACAAGAGGCGACGATCCGTTTGGAATAATTGCACTTGTAGTTTATCATCCGCCAGCTGCCTGCCTTGGCCCATGCCCTCCAAATACCTTTTATCTCAAGATAAACTCTGCAACCGCTGCCTACCTACAAGGTTACAACATCTGTGATGGCAATTCTTGTACTGCAGGAAATGATCTGGCAGTCTCCCTCCCAATTAATGACATTCTGAGGCCTGACTTTGCAATGGTACCGCTGCCTACGGACCTGAAATGGAAGTATGGAGACACAGTAAGGATTCAGGTATTTGTATCTTCCACAGCGGAAAACAAAAATGCGTCACTGGTAGATTATGGAAATTCAACGATAGTGCCATAATTATGAAAACGTTACATCTTGCAATAATTGCAATTATACTTTACGCCATATTTCCCTTGGATAACGTATCCGGACTAGAGGCAGATTCAACCAATACCACCCAAGGTCAGACCAATGTTATAGAAAATAACGGAAGACAAATCCTTCCAATAGAAATAAGCCGGGTGGAGCTCAACGACTCGTACCAGTCCATATCGCCTGGCATCTCGTGCCAGCAATGGAATGCCATGGCAGACCAGAGGCTTGTCCCCTATTATTGCACGCAAGTGGCACCAAGGCAGGAGGTAGAGTGCGGCTATTCCATGGTATACCCGCGGCTGTGCGTGCCCGTTCATGTGACATACAATTTCACTGACGCATGCCCGTTCTACTCGGAGTTCCTGCCCGACGGGTCACCTGTCATTGAAAAGTTTTCAAGGGGAACCCAGTGGTTTGTCCTGTACAACCCGCACCCTGCGCCAGCAAGTGTGGCAAACTTTAGCCTGGATTGGTACTCCAAGGGTTTTCAAGAGCACAACTTTGACAATTTTTCCCTGACACTCCTCCCGCATGAGAGATGTACCGTTGCAGGCCAGTTTGCACCGTCAGACAACGTAACTTTGCAGGTACAGTACGACTACCAAGGAAGCCACTTTCTAGTCAAGACCCCGCAGCTGACAGACGACTTTCACGACTCTCGGATCTGGGCCCTCAACGGCACGTCCTGGAGTCTTGCCGCTCCTGCCCCTGCCGCGAATTCAAACCAACCCGCCCTTTCACCATTGAGCCAGACAAGGTATGGGATAGACCCCCGCCATGTCCGATGCCAGCAAGGGCTTCAACTGGTTTTCAAGGCAGAGGACGGCTCGCCGGCATGTGTATTGCCCCAAGACGTGGGTCCTCTATACCTGAGGGGATGGAGTGGAGGGCCATTTCCACAAAACGTTGTCTTTGTTATCAAGCCGCATTCAAGCGGCCAGATACTTGTAAAATTTGCGAACACGTCACCTGAAACGGATCTTGTACTGTATCCAAAACTGTATGATGGGTTCACAAAAAACCAGCTTGATTCGTCACAATTGATCTTAGACGAAACCCCGATTACGATACCACACGATGAAACTCGTATCATCACATACAATCTAGTTGCAAAAAACACAAGCGGCATGTACTGGCTGAAGGTTGCACCCTGCAGGTTCATACCGATATATGTAGAGGGGTTCAATTCCAAAATACATTACCAGTCTGATATTCAAGACTTTCTTGCAGTATACCACTGCCCAAGCTCTGGAGTTCAATATCACATTGTAGCCACAATTGGGATCGGGACCAAGTTTGTGCCGTATGGATCTTGAGGCGGAAAAATGAAAACGCTGCACCTTGCAATAATTACCGTGATCGGCATCGGGGCCGTGGCATCCCTTGGGATAGTCATCCTCTCAACTCCCCATCCCGCAGAACGCTTCAGAATTGCCTCTCCCCAGCACTATGATTTCGGCGGGATTGCAGTCAACCAAGTAACGGGCAAGGAATACGTGTGCAACGACCTCGGCTTTGTCAATGTCCTTGACGCCCGCACAGGCAGGACACTTGGCATGATTCCAATGGGCGGCATACCACAGGACATTGCGGTAAATCCCGTTACAGACAAGATCTATGCAGTAATAGGCAGCTATCCCCGTCCTCGTGCCGATAGTGCAGTCGATGTAATAGACGGCACAAATGACACGATAGTAAAAGAGATCAGCCTGGCCGAGATGGGAAAGAAACCTCCCGAGATGATATTTAACGCCATGCAAGGAGGAAAAACATACAAGATCTGGCCTGTCCAGGTGGCAGTAAACCCGAGGACTGACCGTATCTATGTAAGCGACTGGAATTACGGGGATGGCGGCGTTACCGTAATTGATGGCAGGACAGACAAGGTTGTAAATGCCATTACAGGGCTTGACGGGGGCTCGTACGGTATTGGCGTAGACCCCGAGACTGGCAGGATCTATGTCGACAATGTGCAGTACGGGTACAAGGCACCGTACCAGGTCACAGTCATTGATGGATATACCGGCAAGATCCTGGCAAACGTGACAATAGGGCTGAGGGGGCCTCATGGCGTATCGACGATTCCCGGACCTGCGGTATCGCCGCTTGCAGTAAACCCGTCAACGAACATGGTCTATGCCTCATGTTCAGGCTGCATGGCACCGGGCCAGAACCAGAGCCGGTCCTGGATATCGGTGATAAACGGTACCACTGATACGGTAGCAAACACGATACCCCTTGACGCGCTGGATATTGCGGTGAATCCAAAAATCAATACGCTCTATTCCACCCTGGGCTCAGACCCTGTAGATCGCACAGCGGGCTCGTTTCGTGTTGCAATTATAGACGGGCAGACCAACCATGTGACAGACTATCTCCAGGCAGGGAGGGTAGGATCGTCTGTTGCGGTAGACCAAGAGAATGGCAATGTGTATGTAACTGGGAATTATCTTGGAAAAGGCGGGATATCGGTATTTGGTTCTAATGCCTTGAATTGATAGGTGAATATGTGGAAGGAAAATTGGATTGTGTTTGCATGTTTGGGAAAATTATGTTTGACGGTATTTGGTAGTTTGAAGAAGGCAGATTGGGAAAAGGGTTTGTTGGAGAAATTGTGCTAGATGTGGTAAAAGGCTGAAAGCGAACAGTGTGAGAAAAAAAAGAAAGTGGGGGGATGTTAGTTTATTGGATAGAACCTTAACTGAAGGACCTTTACCCCATTGTTGTCATATGACCAGAGGTAGTTCTCAAACGTTGGATCAAAGATGTTCACACATGTAGTCTGGCCCGTTGTAGAGTTCAGATAACAGAGCTGTGTGAGCTGGTTTGTGACGTTTGTGAATGTCTGCTTGCCATGAGTTCTCATGGTTATGACCTGGTTTAGAGAACACACCTGTTCTCCAGTTGTCGGGTCTGTGGCACATGTAGTAAGCGTGGATGAGCCCCCGGGCTTGCCCACTGCTCTTGCCCAGACTGTATACTGCGCAGTTCCAGTGCTGGTGGTTGGTGGAGGCAACTGGAAGTTTGCCTTTCCATCCATGCAGTTATTGTCCAAGACATAAAATGACGAGCCCTGGGTAAGGCCAATGTCGCAGTGTCCATGCAATGGGACAAAGATCACGTTTCCTCCGCTGTTATCAGTCGTAGGAAAGTTTGCCGTATTGCTTACTCCATTGATGTTTAGGTTGTAGTGATGACCGCTCGGTGCTCCGTTTCCTGTAGCAAATGACGGCTGTGCGCCACCAAGTGGTGTGAGCGTCAACACCATCAACATCAGACCGGTTCCAAACACTGCCAAGGACTTTTTCTTGGCATGTGCCATTCCGTTGGGTCTTAGTTTCATTATGATGCGAAGAATCTTCTCTGATTTAAAAAACGCGTATCATTTCTTCGCTTGCATGATTTGTTTTTCTCTGATCTATTATGTATTGTATGCTGTTACTTTATCTGACATACTATACAATAAATTGAATTTGTTGCCAAAAATATCCAGTGATAGGACAAAGTAACTTGCAAAAGAGCAGTGTTTAATTGGTAGCAATTGTGAAAGATGTAACCTTTCCAAACTTGATAAGGCCGGGAGAAGACATGCCAGCGAATTTGAATTCAGAGTATGCCAATACTTTTAGCATTAACGTCGTAAAAAGAATTATTCGCATACTTTACGAGAATGGCCGTCTCAAAAGGACAAACCTTGCTGGCATGTCTGGCTTGAATTACAACAAATGCATAAGATATCTCAATTTACTACATGCACTTGGATGGATAAATGTACTTTTTGACGGCGGCATCTGTTTTGTAACGGTGACTGAGAAAGGAATTGAAGTAATAGAGCAGCTAAAAAACTTCAATTAAAAATTTTGAATTTAATATTCTGTTTGTAATATTTTGAAAATACTTATCGCGTGGTACTTACCTAGTGCTGAGCGCGACTTAATAGATAAATTTGTAAGAGGCAAATAATGAACAAAACAAAATCTTTGGCAATAGTGCCAGCTGCAATACTTGTTATTGCATTGGCTGTGCAAATGCCAGACTTTGCCAATGCGCAGGGGAGCTGTGCTGTTTCCGGTACCGGAACCGCATTAGGTCCGGAAATAGAGACGGCAACAAGTACAAACAGCTCAAACGGCGTTGTCATAACATATACTGTAGAAAGTTCCTGCCTTGACAAGGGAGCGGGAATAGGCGACAACATGACAGGTGCATTTAACATCAGTGCCACCTGCAATGACAATGGGACCGGAACCTGTGCTACACTGTCTGACTTTGGCACAATTGGAACGTATGAGCCTGCTCAAAAACTATGCAACCATGAAGGCACGTGCTCTGTAAGTGGAGTCACACCAGCAGCTCAGGGAACCTCAATCCCATCAAATGGGACAGAAGTCCAGATTCTATCAGGCACAGCATCTGATACTAGCCTCCGAGCTCATGGCAATATCGTGGCACACCTAGGTGAAGTCTCTATCGTTGCACCAGCTGGCTTTAGCGATGCAGGATCTGCCGACTTTAGCATGGCATTCCAGGCACCAAGATCCTAGAATTCACTTTTCCTTTTTTATTTTTTCATGCAGGATACATTTCTAAAAATAATTTTTCAGCGTGATGGTTTGGCAAGGCTAAACTATTTTTGTTTTGATGGGAGTTGTGATGCCGCCTCTTCAAAGGTACCCCCTAAAACATCTTCAAAAAAATCGCACAAGATTCGCCTCAAGGCGCGGGCGTATTTCTTGGTAGTAGGGTTCTACCAGGGGAGCATTTTCAAAGCCGTTTAACGTACTCTCGTTTAATCAAGAGGCCTTGGTGTCTCTTGCGCCTTTTCAGGGATCACGCTTGCGGTAGTGTTCTGGGAGCCTGGCTTGTAGAATTTGCCTCATCTTGTGCATATGCAACTCCGCCGCTAACAGCCGTAGCAACAATGATGAATGATACAGCAAGAGTGAGAGCTTTCATTTCTTATTTCGCCTGAATGTATCCTACCCTGATTCCAGTCGTGCTGTCAATGTGAAAGTCATAGGGTTCCATCGGGCAGTAAATCTGTCCGTGCCCCAGCCACGGGAACTGGCCTTCTTGCAGGGTTTCGCCATCATATCCCACTGCAAAGGGCATCCCCACGCAAAATATTGTCAGCCCGTACAGCCCTTTGTGGCCTCCAGTCTTGACCCAATACGCAACAGTCGAGTCACCCGGCCCTATTGTCCCGTTTTCCGCATCGCTCCAAGTGGTTGCGTCATTTGCGGTTTCAGTGAGATTTCCTGCCTCAAAGACTGACACCCCCACATGCACTGGGAAATCGTTTAGGTTGTGATACCTTACGCATATCTTCCCCGTAGAGTTTTGTGGCATGTACAAGACTGGTATTCCCGGATATTTTTGCGGCCATGGGTCCTGGCATGGCTCAAACGATGATGGTAGTGTGTGGTTTCCTGAGGAACTCGCCGTGCCGGGTTGCTGTGAAGTCAAGGTTCCCACGAGTGGGACTGAAATTACGTTGATAGTACCCCGTTGCCACGGGTGTGCCATTCCATGATAATGATAGACGCCGGGTTCTGTGAATGTGTATCTGTACGAGTCCCCTTGCAGCAGCTGATCGCTGCCAAATGTGTTTAGGTTTTGCACTACCGGCATGTCTTGGACAATCGAGTTTGTAGCATTTGCCTGGTTTACCCAGGTGACCGTATTGTTGATTCCGATTACAACAGTTGCGTTATCGGGACTGTAAGTCTTGTTTAAGGTTCCGTCCCCGGAGCCTGGCGGAATCAATATGGTGGTCTCCGAGTCCTGCCCTGCACCATAAAGCAGCCCCCTTGACGCAAACTTGGAGATTGTAGCTGGCTTGAGGCATGCGGGCTCGTGATCCATTCTTACTGCAAGATAGAAGCCGGGTTTGCATGTGACGTCAATTAGGCTAATGCCGGACCTGAGCTGTGCAAGGGGAGACGGCCTGCCAGACACGGGATGAGTATGCGGGCCGGCAGACATCGCAGGCCCCATATAGACTGCCGGATATGATGTGACGTTCAGTATCCTTGAAAGGGTCGGATCTTCCAGGACCTCTACCACTTTAACTGCACTCCCCGGTTTTACCGGGCCGGAATACAGTTCAAAGGCAAACCCGCGTGCGGTAAGTCCTATCCCCCCCTTTGACAAGGGTCCCGACTCTTCAAAGTCGCTGCTAAAGGAATAGTTGTAGCCTTTGACCATGGACTGGAACTGGGCGGAGCTTTTGGCAAGATTTATTGCGGCTTCAAGCGCAGTCGAGTTTTTGTTTAGCGGGACCCCTGTTGGCTGCGTGCTGTTCATGGCAAGGCCTGAACTGTTAACAAATTGTGATGTTGCATATATCTCGACCCGGTTGTTTGCAATGTCCGTTGTGTAGACCATGCCGTCCTTGACTGCAAGCCCTACCGGGACGCCTGAAATCCCAATTGCGGAGACAGGGCGGCCTTGGGAATCAAGCTTTACAATGCGCCCGTTGTACGTGTCTGCGACATAGATGCTGCCGTCGGAATCTACCGCAACGTCCTGCGGGGTGCTGCTAATCCTTGGTTCTGAAAATGTTGCATTGAACACGGAGAGGATGGAGCCTGTGGAGTTGAACTTGATTATCCGGTGGTACATCATGTCTGCCACGTAGATGTTGTTTGAGCTGTCTGCTGCAATTCCCATGGCACTCATGCAGCAGTTCTTTGAGTTGTTTGCAAAAAAGTACGATACATGCGAACCGTCCGAGTCAAATTTTTGCACGTCATTTGCGTCCGTAACGTAGATGTTGCCCCCTGCGTCCACGGCAACACGTTCTGCGTTTCCCAGCTGTCCTGGGTCGGAACCTGCAGAGCCAAACGATGAGACTAGCCTTCCATCCCGGCCGTACTTTTCTACCGTCATGTTTGCCCTGTCCAATACCACGATATCTCCCGACCTGTCAATTGCAATGCCCTCTGGGATTCCGCCCTTGTCAAACTCTGAGACATATTTTCCCGACGGGCCAAAGACCTCCACCCGGTGGTTCCTGTTGTCTGCAACGTAGATGTTGCCGGAATCGTCAACTGCTATGCCTCTTGGAAGATGAAGTTGACCAGGGCCTGATCCAAGCGAGCCAAACGAGAGCTGCGGAACCGTGGCATTGGCATTATGAACAAGGATTGGAATCATGAGCATTAAAAGCATGATTATTGGAAGATGGAAAGTTTTCATGTTTGATATGGACGGTACCATATTGCCTTAAAAAAGTGGCGTACTTTATCACCGTAACTTTCTTCTAAGAAACTGCCAGTTTGGCATGATGACTTTTTAAACAATCTTTTTGGGATTTAAAACGGATTTATCGAGTCTTCATTTTCCAACCTCTGGCAGTCTGAAATAGAAAAGCCAGAATCCAACTACCGCCGCCATTGCAATTCAAACCCAGAGCCATCCGTTTACTTGTTCAAACCGTGGTCAGGACTGCCGGCATATATCGGAACAACCGTTGGTTTAGTGGTTGCAAATGTCCGCTTGCCATGTAAGTTGTGGCTATTTGCATCACGGGTCAGGCCTGTAGGGTCCGGTCCGTCTGTTTGGGAAAAACAAACAGGGGTTAATTTAATTTGGAGTCGTCCGGACGTTGTTGGAAGAACATCTGCGGGCCATAGTGATTGATGATGACAATGACACCGTGTCATTCTTTTCAGAATACCTGGAAATCATGGGGATACAGGTAGTTGGGAGGGGCTACGATGGAAAAAATGCCTGTGACTTGTATGCAAGGCTGAGGCCGGATGTCGTCTTCATGGACGTAATGATGCCATGCTATGACGGGTTTTACGGGCTGGAGGGGATCAAAAAACTGGACGGGGATGCAAAAGTAATCATGGTTACTGCGGACCTGACGGCTGAGACGGAGGACAAGCTGGAAAGGCTGGAGGCTTCTGCAGTGGTTTTCAAGCCCTTCAAGATGGAGAAGGTGATGGAGACAATGCGCAATGTGTGTTCCCTCCGACGCTTGAAGGTAACTCACGTATAGTACGATTTAGGCTGGAATTTTTGTTTCTTCCGGTTGCGTGGATCAGAGATAATGGACGGCAAGATCCCCTTTTACGCCTGAAAGTGGTTCTGTTGAATTTTCCGGCCTGGGCTTGCCGGTTTCATTCTGGCTTGAACGCGCGAGTATTTTCGACCTTCCGCCGGGATTTTCCTCTATCATTATCATCAGGTTTTTACCGTCATGTCTTATCTCGATGTTGGAAATCCGGCCCCGGAACAGCATGCTTTTCTTTCCGTCCCTGGAAATCGTGAAGTTTTCTACGAATAAAAGCCCCTCCCGGACCATTGAATTTATCTTCCTGTGTATGGTCGTACGGGCGATGTTTGTCTCCTGGATCATCTCGTTCATTGATTTTGCGTTTTTTGATGCGCAGAGGATTATCCTCATCGACTGCTCGTCGTTTAGGACGTTGAGTATTGCCCTGTAGAATTTGTCATCTCCTGTCTCCATTTTGTTTGCGCCTGTAATCTCGTTTGGCTGAAATTTTCTTATAAGATGTTGTTTGTCCTCATGCAACGTACAAAACCGGGAGAACATGGGATGCCGGGCTTGCCTGTGCCGCGCCTTTTCATCAGGGGAGGATGCTGTCAGGCGTGGCAGGCCGGATTATTATGGCATGACCAGACGCCCCTTGTAATCGTCGAGCTTGACAGATTGGTGTTTTCAAGGTTTGCGTTGTGAAAATCCACATCAAACAGCGTGGAATGGGTCAGGGTTGAATCGCTGAGATTGGTACCCTCGAACTTGGTGTCAACAAAGTTTGAATGGTCGAAATCGGCGTCGGCAAGGTTGGAGCTTGAAAAGTCGGTCCCCACCAGATTGGAATAGGCCAGGTTGACTGCAATGAGATCGTCATGCGTGAGATCTGAATTGGTCAGGTTTGCCCCGAAAAAGTTGGTTCCCCCGATTATCGTGTCGGAGAGGTTTGTGTCTCCCGCGTTTGCATCAAAGAAATTCGTGTTGAACAGGATTGACCCCTTCAGGTTTGCGCCTGTAAGCGTGGCATAGCTCAGGTTGGTTCCTGAAAGGTCGGCGCCTTGAAGGTTGGAGTTTATGAGGGAGGCAGAGGAGAGATCCACATTTTTCATGTTTAGATTGGACAGGTCGAGGTTGTCAAGGATGGCCCCTGAAAACGCCGTTCCTGACAATTTTACATTTGAGAGTACGGCGCCTTTCAAATTGGCCCCGTACAGTTTGGCACCTGTAAGGTCCACGTTGCTGAGATGGATGCCTGTAAGGTCAGCGCCTGAGAGGTTCACGTTCCTCAAACTGACTCCCGTCAGCTGCGCCCCCGAGAGATTGATGTGTGAGAGGTTTGAACCGTCTAGGCTTACGTTTGAAAAGTACCTGCCGGCAAACGGGCATTCCTCCCAGTTGACCTGCTGTTGCGGCGCAATGTAACAGTTGGAGGGAATTCCTGAGGATATCATTGCTGTTGCAGTGTAGCTTGAAAAATCGGCGGCCAGGAATGAAAGTACCATGATTTCTGCCAGCAGTATTATTTTTGGGTTCATAATCTCACCTTTTCAAGAATTTATTGAAATGTAAAAAAATCAAGGCTTTCCGTTGCCGTTGCCATTGCCGTTGCCATTGCCGTTGCCATTGCCGTTGCCATTGCCGTTGCCATTGCCGTTGCCATTGCCGTTGCCGTTGCCGTTGCCATTGCCGTTGCCGTTGCCTGAATTTGCCTGCTGCTGTTGCTGCTGCTGGACCTGTTGCTGCTGCTGGACCTGTTGCTGCTGCTGGACCTGTTGCTGCTGCTGGACCTGTTGCTGCTGCTGGACCTGTTGCTGCTGCTGGACCTGTTGCTGCTGCTGGACCTGTTGCTGCTGCTGTTGGTCCACTTGTTGCTGTTGATGGATTTGTTGGGCTAGTTGATTAGCTAAATTTAGTGCAAATTGATCCTGCATTTGTGTGAGTTGTTTCTGTACATTTTCTTTCTCGTTTTGTAGTTTATCCTGCCTGTTCATTTCATTTTGAGCCAGATTATCCTGTGAAGACTGGGATGTTCCTTGCTGGTTTGGATCCTGCAGATCCCTTTGGGAGTTTTGCTGTTCCTGTTGCGTGCCCGCCTGAGATGGATCCTGTCCTTGTTGCGTTGGATCCTGCAATTGCTGCTGCTCTTCTGCCTGTGTCAATGCTGCAGCAGTGGGAAAATTATAGCCGATATTTGCCAATACGACAAGAAACAGAACGGATGCTATGGCTGCTGTGCTGCGCTTCACTCTGCCCAATTATGCATGGGTTTTGCTATAAAATGAATTGACGAATCCCAACTTTTGGGATTCAGGTATCCCCTCTGTAGGTTTGACGGTTTGAATAACTCACGTCATCAACCCCAACAGCATGGCCTCTTTTTTGCAGTAATGAGCTCATCCCAAACAAGCTTATCGTATTATCAGTCAAGCCTCTGATGAAACGCATGGTGTTGGTAGCCGGGGGTTAGCCATGAAGATTAAGCATGGAGTATCTTTATGGTTAACAATAGCTTTTTTCACGGTGCTAGTGGTAACAATTTTCCTGACCTTTGCAATCTCGCAATATTTCAAGGAGGTCATACTTCAAAGGACCGTTTTTGTCCTTACCAACACGGTGAGACAGACTGCCTATTACAGTTTGTCCATCAATGATTTTAGTCCAAACAATTTATATGAAAAAAATAAAACATTTTCGCAGTTTGCAAATGAAATTGACAACCCTGAACTAGTACGCCTTAAGATATGGAGCCCAAACGGGGAGATAATCTATTCTGACGAATCCAGCCTTGTCGGAAGGACATATCCTGACAATAGCAAACTGGCAGCGGCATTAGCCGGTGGTCATGTTGTATCCTCCATTTCCAACCTCAATGATCCGGACAATTATGCGGAAAAACAGTACGGCCAATTGATCGAGATTTACATCCCGATAAAATCAGACTCGAACCGCGTGGTCGGAGTGGTTGAGGCATATCTTTCATTGGACCTTATCAATCTGTACATTGAAAACACCAACTGGATGATCTTTTTGATCTCTGCAATAGGGACAGCCATTTTCGGAACCATGATGTTCTTCACATATTATGCCCTGCGAAGAAACGTGATAAATCCCATAGAGGTAATCCACCAAAACGCGAAAAGAATCGCGGAAGGTGACTTTAACATCAGATCAAAGCCGAAGGGATACACCGAACTGAAGGCACTGGAGTGCGAGGTGGAAACAATGGCAAAAAAACTGAAGGATCAGCAGGAAAGGCTGGTGAAAACCGAACGGATTTCTTCAATTGGCGAGCTTGCGGCAAGGCTGGCGCACGACCTGAGGAACCCCCTGAACATAATAGTAAATTCCCTGGAGATTATCAAATTGAAATACAACTCAAGTCCAGAAATTACGAAAATATTTGAGAGGATAAACCGCGCCACCTTCCGTATGGTACACCAGATCGAGGGCGTGATGGATTTTGTAAAGATAAGGTCTGTCCAGATGAAGGTTGCATCAATCAACGAGATAATCATGTCTGCAATCGAGAAGGCTTCCCTCCCCGACAACATCAAGGTCAGTCTGCCCCAGGACGACTTTACGGTATTTTGTGATCCAATTTTACTGGAAGTCGTTTTTGAAAATCTCCTGGTCAACGCAAAGCAGGCAATGAAGGGCGATGGGACAATCAGCATTCGAACAACGAAAAAGGATGATTTTCTTGCAGTCGAGATTGAGGATTCCGGGCCCGGCATACCATCCGACGTACTTCCCAAGATATTCGAGCCATTGTTCACTACAAAGCAGGAGGGTACTGGCCTGGGCCTGCCGTCCTGCAGGAATATAATAGAGCAGCATGGCGGTACGCTCAGGGTCGAATCCAAGGCCGGGTCGGGCGCCACGTTTACCATAAGGCTGCCCCTCACCAATTTCGACCCGCAATTTGTAGTTCCGCACAGCCAAAACCAGAAAATGGTAAAAACAGTGGGCCATTGACTGAATCCCAAAAACTGGGATTCGTCAATTCATTTTATAGCAAAACCCATGCATAATTGGGCAGAGTGAAGCGCAGCACAGCAGCCATAGCATCCGTTCTGTTCCTTGTCGTATTGGCAAATATCGGCCACTACCTGCCGGCTGCAGCATTGACACAGGCAGAAGAGCAGCAGAACGAGGAGATCAAGCAGCAGGAGAGGCAGCATCAGGACCAGGAAATACAGAAAAACATGGACAGCCTCTTGCAGCAGCTGCCGGTACTTGTAGCCAGGCAGATACAACATAGTTTGGGATGAAATCTTGAGGGCCGGAACGGATCAGCCCGGGCCTCGGACGGGTTTGATGCCCCGACAATTCAACATGTTGGAATGTTTGACAGGATGCCAGGCAAGCATTCGGCAGGGTCAGGACCCTTGGGATGAGATTTTTTCGGGCAATTCTTTCATCGGTCAATTTGTTGTAAATCATAGCGTTCCATTTTGTTGATCGAATCCATTAAATCAAAACGGGGGAAATCCAAGTAACATGGCCTTAAAATGCAAGGAGTGCCACCTGGAATTTTTCTCAGGCGAGGGGCTTGAGCTTCACCTAAGCAAGGCGCACAGGAAAGGCGATCCCAAGGCGCTTGATTCCTTCAGGTAGGTACGCCTTATTCAATTCCTCCCAAACCCTGCCATCGATGCAAGGCTCCCCCAGTATCTTTTGACAAGGCCGTATCCGATTACGGCCAAAACAAGCACCAGGATGGAGGATACAATTCCGCCGTATTCAAAGCGTACAGCAGGCATTGAAAAACCTCCAGCAAGAGTACTTGACGCCCTGCCTCCCCAGGCGTTGAATGCCGTCACGGTTGCGTTTGCGTTCCTGTCAGGCAGGAGGATTGTGCAGCCGCCAGTACAGGCCGTGTTCTCCACCCTGCCATCCACAAGAATACTGGCGTATGGCCCAAAGTAATTGTCAGGATGTATGGTTACCAGTCCCTGGTATCTTGTGGCGTTCAAGGGATTGTCCTGGTCAGTATTAACAACATATTTCCAGCTGGTATCAAACTCAAAACCCCGCTCGATAAACGAGAGCCTCTTCTGGCCTGCCGTGATAGTAACGTTGTAGGGTGATGGCTGCTCGTATACCAGGTTCAGTGGCAGCTCAAGTGGGTCCCGCGCCAGCACACTGTAGACGGACGGCAATGCCATCGAGGTGAGGTTTGCCCTCATGTTTACCACGCCAGAGCCTGAGGCAGAATCTCCTTTACCGTACATGTCGCCAAGCACCATTCCCGCAAATATCCAGTTCCTGTCATGTGTCACCTTCTCACGTATAAAGTCCTGCTCGTATGTAGCGTTCTCCGAAAAATCAGGGACCATCCTCAGGCTCAGTGGGATGCGGTTAATCGAGCCGTTGGAGTGCAGGGCCATCACAAGCACGTCGGTGCTGAACCTTGTCTGCGGATATGCGAAGGTGTATCTTGTAAGGTTGTAGGTCCCGTACCCGGCAAAGTCTGACGACTGTAATTGGTTGATTATCGTGGAATTGTCGTACCTCGTCCTCAGTATTGGGTACAGTATGGGATCAGTAAATACAATCTTGCCGTATCCTGCGTGCACAAACATGGCGGAATTTTTTCCAGGCTGCAGCGAGTCGTCATGGTAGGTGAAGTTGCCATCTGAGAAACTGGCATGGTACGAGGCCTGCCATGTCATCGTGACATTAAGGGGCCTTGGCGTCGTGATGCGGTAGGCAAAGCTGTCATATGCAAAGCCGTTTACCTTGCTCCTCCTGCCAGGATGTATTCCAGGAGTGTCGCCCGGCCCCCCTCCAGTGGAACCATAATAATGGAGCGCGACTGCAGGACTCTTGCCAAATCCCCACCAGCTGCTGGTATCCTTGAGGACCGTATACGGATAGTTGACGTATACCGGGTTGTACAGCACGACAAGCGCGTATGTCGAGTTGTACCCTGCGCCGATCCTGCGGCCGAGGTTGTAGACGGTCGTATGGAATACGAAGAGATGCCTCCCGATGCCTGCCCGTGACGTAGAGTTGAATGCCGCATGTCCTTCCTCGTACCCAAACGTAAATCTCCAGGGCAGGATTGCGGGAACGGAGAAGGTGTGCGGGCAGGCTTTCATGTGGCACTCGTAGGTGCCGACAAGCGGTATGTCAGAACTTGGCGCCGTCTTGGCATCTATGGTTCCAAACCTCTCGTTCTTCCACTTGTAGTTTGGGTCGTATACTATGTTGATGCCGTCCCAGGTGTAATAGGTGCCGTCCCCGTTTCTCATCTCGTACCCGTCGCGGTCCGTGAGATTCTCGAACCGGAGGGCGACAGTCACATGGGGCTGTATGATCTGGGGGAAATACGAGCCTGAACCGTACGTGTACCCCTTGGTGCACTTGAAGATGCCGCAGACAATCCCGTATGCTTCTACAGTCTGCGATACGTACGCGCTGCCAGCCGTGGTTGCAATCTCGGCGTGGCCGTACTCGTAGTAGTATTCGTCGCCCTGTCCGTCTGATGACACCGGGCCCGCCTGTATGCTGCCCAGAGTCACCCCTCCCGACCGGATGGGCTGCGGATAGATGTGCCAGCAGTTCTTTGTCCACCACACAAGTATTTCAAAGTCGAACGCGTCTCCCGGATAGTACGTGCCGTCGGGGTTTGCCCTGGCATGGTATGTGCCGTTAATGGCAATAATCGACGGGTGCGCCGTGACGTTTACCGTCACATGGCATGATGCGTCGACGTATCCGTTTGCGTCTGGCATTGACAGGAGAGGGGCAATGATCAATAATGCCATCATTGATGGTATGATCTTGTTCTTCTGCACAATTCAAAGGAATTTGAATGTTAAAAAGTCAATTTGCAGATTGGGGCAAGAAAAACGCCCTAAAATTATAGTAAAATTCTACTGAAGAACAATACGTGTAAATTCTCCGCAATTGTTAACTATGCAGATTGGACAAGTACGGTTCAATGAACAGGTTCGATCTGGGCAAGACCCATGCAAAACTCGTGCTAGGCCTGCTCGCAGTCCTGGCCGTCACGGGCGCCTTTTCGCTGCCAGAAACATACGCTGCCTCGCACAATGTTCTTGTGCAGGTACGAAACAATGCAACCATGGTACCTGAAAAGGGCGCACAGTGCAGCTTTACTTTCATGCCATCAGGAACACCAATGAACGCCACTGCAAATAATGGCGGGGTGGCAAAAGTGCAGGCGCCTGCAGGCGACAATTCCACGTTTGTTTCATGTACAGGAACTGACGGGACGACTGGCAATGCCACGGCACCACTGAAGGCCTTTGGTGACACTGTGATACTCGTCTTGACGAGTTAGACCCCCCTTTTCTTATTTTTTTTAGAATATCTTTGATGTTTGCCTATCGTACGTCTTGGTTCTGGGGTGACGTACCGAAGCGATATCTTCCTCATCGTCTACAACAAGGACCTTCAAATCCAATCAATGAGTAAAATGTCCGCAGTTGAGCTATTCGCAATATTCCTCTATACGATTTGGAACGTTAGGGCCCGAGCAGACATCCGGCTGTCACAATGGCCTGCTACAGTGGGGACAAGAGCGAAACAAACTGGATATTGGCCATTGTGTCAGTTGTAGTTTATGACGTTCATGTTGCCATTGAGGTCCATAAAGTAGAGCTTGCCGTTCCACTCCTCCATGTAAATCGGGCCAAGCGTGAGGCCGTACAATATCGGCACCGCTTGGCTTTCCTGGACGCCGCTTAGAGGGTCGGTCGCTGGGGCAGCCGTGTTTGAAGGCAGCAGTGCCTGGATATTGCCCACGCCATAGTCGCCAAAGAAGTATGCGCCGTCAAGGCCCGGGTAGGCAGTCCCGTGGTAGAATGCCCCTGCAGAGAGCGCCTCAAGTCCTGCGGCAGGCCCTGTCTGTGGTTCCATTCCCTGGTGGCCATACCAGTACAGGGCAGGCACATAGTTTTGCAGGTCGACCGGGTTTCCTACTGCAGGTCTCTCATAGTCTGACCAGCCGTCGTTGGAACTTCCGGCCGTTGCATTGAGTATTGCCTCCCACGTGTTAAATCCGGTGGACGAGATGTACATCTTTCCGGTAGACTGATCCAGGTCCCACGCATAGGGGTTCCTCTCGCCGTATGCCCAGACGTCCTGTGTCACCGGGTTTGTGCTGGAGGCAAATGGGTTTGAAGACGGTATAGTATACCATTGGCCGTTTACCTGCGATCCGTAGACCGGGGTTATCCTGAGGATCTTCCCCTGGTATGAGGCAAGGTCCTGGGCTGTCGTGTCAAAGCCCCACCCGTCGCCTGTAGAGACATAGAGGTTGCCCTTTGAGTCAAACTTGAGCCCTCCGCCGTTGTGCCCGTTGACAAAGGCAGGAATTGGCCCGAGTACTAGCTGCTCTCCGACGGAAGAGTCGGCAATAATGTTTCCTGACGAGTCGGTTGTCGCGTGGTATCTTATGACCTCGCCTATGATGTTATCAGTAGTTGCACCGTTTACCGTCTGGTTCCTAGTTACATAGAGGTAGACCCATTTTTCCGGGGTGACCGCATTTGCCCAGTTTGGATCAAATGCAATTCCCATCAGGCCGTTTGTCTCGTAGTTGACCTGCAGGCTTGGAACATTAACGAACGGCACCGACTGCCGCACGAACTGGCCGTTGGAGTTCTTGAACACAAGAACGTTGCCGGAGTTCTTCTCATTTACCATGAATGCTCCGGAGCTTGGCGTGGTCAGATTGCCGTCAGGTATGAACGCAAAGTTGGCTGGTACGTCAGTGCATCCGGCCCAGTACGAGCATGGCGGGGCAAGCCCCGTTGCCACTATCTGGGAGCTAAACGAGTGGGCGTTTGGATCGACGGTAAAGGACTGGACTGTGTAGGTGTCGCCCTTGCTGTCGGATATTGTGATGACATGAGATCCTGCTGCTGCCGTGGCAGGTACTGTAAAGGTTCCCCCAAAGTTGCCCGTAGAATCAGTGGTGATGCTGCCGCTTGGGGAGATTGGGGTGCCGTCAAATTTTATAGTAATTGTAGAGTTTGCCGCAAATCCGTTGCCTTGGCTTGGCGGGATAAGTATGGACTGCCCGGGCTTTGCAGTTGTCGGGAAGATAAAGACGTGCGGGGAGAGTATGACACTCTGGCTTGCAACATCGTTGACCGAGTCTTCAGCGCTTATCGTGTGCATGCCTGTGACGGCGCGCAGTACCTGCATTATAGCGACAAAGTTACCGTTGGAATCAGTCGTTACGGTCAGCGGGCTTGTTGAACCGGAGCCCACATCCTGGGCGCCTACTCCGATTGGTACCCCGTCGAACGATAATGTTATGAGGTAGTCTGGTGTAAAGCCTGCCCCTGTAACCCTCACATCAGTTCCTACGTTGACGGAATTGGTGCTAAGCGATATGGTAGGCGATGCGTTTACGGTGAACATTGTGGAATGTGTGTGGATGCCGTCAGTTGCCTGTACCGTATGCGATCCTGCTGCCGCGGTGCTGGGTACCAGGAATGTGGCAGCAAACCCTCCTGTCGAGTCCGAGGTGACTGTGGCAGGGCTGGTGGCAAGTGCTGTCCCGTCCCATGCCAGTGTGACGGTACTGTTTGCAGAGAATGAGGTGCCAGTGACAGAGACCCTTGTTCCATCCGGTCCCTTGTACGGGGATAGGGTCAGGTCTGTATCCTGGAATATACCGGTAATCTGTGTGTCAGACGATATCGATATTGTTCTTGGGTTTGCTGTAGAGCCCGTGTCCGACCAGTGGTCAAATGCGTATGGAGGATAGTTGTCTATTCCAACGCTGTACGTAAGCGTATTGTTCAAGATGAAGGTGGCAGGTGTAAAGCCTGACTGGACAACCTGGCCGTTTTGCATCAGGTATGCATACA
>JAGWHF010000016.1 GCA_028866895.1 Nitrososphaerota archaeon | reverse complement strand
CAAATGCAATCATAACAATTGCAGCTTCTATACCCATGACTCCACGACGAGTTCTGCGTCTTGAAACAGAGTTCATTACCTGCAGTAAAACCGAGTCTGGTATTATATCCGAGTTTGACAAATGTGATCAAACAATAACAATTATGCATGCCGCACTTTTCATGCGGCACCTGCAATTTGCAGATCTCTTGACTAAATGATTCCAAAATCAGCGCAGCTTCCAGTTCACATTTAGACGGCAGTACCACGGCCGCGCAATCCTGCATTCAAACGGGCGCGCAAGCTTGTTTTCATAACAAACACGCATGGTCTTTTCTAGTATGGTGACATATGGTAGTTGCAGTTTCTATACTGTCACGGTTTGGTCTGTGGGCTCTGCCCCTCCAAACCTGAATTTATCCGCCCGTGTCCTGCGGACATCGCAAAAAAGTCCCGCCCGGGGGTAGGTGAACCTTGTTTCTGAACTTTGTTGCCCTATTCTAAAATATGCAACACGACGACGCTTTCTCTGTGCAAGATCGCAACCCAAGAATGATAATCATTACAGCCGCGCTTGCCCTGGCCCTTGCATCAGCCTCCCTTGCAGGCCACGCTCCCATCCCAGCCCTGGCTCAGGAAAATGCAACCGGAACCGGGATTCAAACGCAGGCCCCAAACGGTCCCTACCTGCACAACCCGTGTCTTCCATACGGGTACCAAGGACACGGGATGCACCGGGGCCAGCCGGGAAACAGGACAGCCTTCCACTCGCATCCCCCCCGCCCGCATGCCGCCTGGACTGGAAACTGGACGCGCCACTGGCAGAACGGAAACCATGCTGCCTTTATGATGCCGCCGTGCCCCCCCAGCATACCCGCAGATCCCGGCAACGCAAACTCTACCACTATAACTCAATCACCAGCTCAAAATTCTTCCACGACAAACCCTATACCAAGTTGGGTACGCAATAACGCCAAATGGTGGTCTCAAGGACAGATGGGCGATTCTGACTTTATCCAGGGCGTGCAATTTCTCATCAAGCAGGGAATAATGAAGATACCTCCAACTGCAGCAATCCAGACAGCCCAGCCGCAGCCCATTCCCGCATGGGTAAAGACCAGCGCCAAATGGTGGTCCCAGGGCGAGATCTCGGACGATGATTTCATAAAGGGCATCCAGTACCTCGTATCAACCGGCATAATCAAGGCCTGATAAACAATGACATCGCTATTTCCCTCAAAACTCATAATCCTGGGAGCCTTCGTCCTGCTGCCTATTTTTGGCATTCTTGCCGCACCCGCTGCAGCGGCCGACGGCAGCCTGATATTCACCGACAGCAACAGCACGTCGGTATCAGGCACGCAGGACCCAACATCGCTTGCAGTCTCGCCAAACTCCCTTACCGTAAACCCGGGAGCCTCCGGCACTCTTACCATAACGGTCACCGACACGTCTGCCACGCCCACAACCCCCACCGGAACCGTACAGTTCAGCGATAGCGGCGCCGGCGGCACCTTCAATCCAGCATCCTGCAGCCTCTCATCTGCCACATGCGCCGTATCATATGCGGTATCCTCCAATCCTCCAAGCTCAGTCATAATCACCGCAACCTATGGCGGCGACCCTGCCCATGGCAGCAGCGCGGGCACCTCTACCCTGACAGTAAACCGGCTTGATCCGACCAGCACTACAATCAGCCCGTCCTCCGCCGCCCTTCCCTCCAACGATACCCTGACCTTCTCAGTACAGGTTGCCGACACCTCAAGCACCCCTACCGCACCCTCCGGCACCATCACATTTAGCGACGGCCACAATGGCGGCACCTTCAACCCGGCCTCCTGCACCCTGCCAACGCAGCCGTGCGTGGCAACCTATACCTCGCCTGCAAACCCGCTCAATGTAATCACAGTTAACGCCACATATTCCGGCGACAGCACGCATTCTGCAAGCTACGCGCTATCAAGCATCTCCACAAGCATGTCAAACGGAACCGGCACGGCAAGCACCAGCGGAACCCCTGACACAACCGTAACTTCAGTTACTGCAAACCCGGCCGCAATCTCTTCCGGAAGCCAGGCCACAGTCACGGCCTCAGTCACCGACGCCACAAACCCCTCCAATTCCATCAACGGCATGATATCATGGAGCGACGGAGGTGCGGGAGGTACCTTCACCCCCAACTTCTGCCTGCTTGTAGGCAACCACTGCGCGATAACCTATACCTCGCCCCCGTCTGCAGGCAAGATTACAATCACCGCAACCTATGCCGGGGGCCCGGGCCATTCGGGCAGCTCAGGCACCGCCCTGCTGTCCTTGCCTGCAACCGCACCCCCTGCATCCCCAAGCACCCCGACCCAGCAATCCCAGCAGCCGCCCACAACTCCCCAATCAACTCCCGGCACCCCAAGCACCCCGACCCAGCAATCCCAGCAGCCGCCCGCCCCCTCCGCCACCCAGCCGTCCGCCCAAAGCCATGCAGCACCCACGGCCGCGCCCTCCACAAGTGCAACCGTACATCAGGTGGTAACCGCACCCGAATCAATCTTTGACAAGATATTCTCCATGATAGAGAGCATATTCAAGAAAATCTAGGAATTAAAACCTCAGCCCATGACTGCCATTGTCACAGGGCCCCAAACTCCCTTGTCCACCTGTCGTACCTTTCCAGCATCTCGCCATTGACGCTTGGCTTGCGCCTTGCGATCACCTCCTCGAAATCCCTCACGGTGATATTCCTTGGCTGCCCGCCCCCCGGCCCCATTTTCTGCAGGTCCGCCTTTTCAAAAAACTCGTCAATTATCTGCAGCTGCGTCGCCTGGCATATGTCCTTGATGTCGCTTGCACTGTAACCCTCAGTGGCCATTGCAAGCTTTTTCAGATTTATCGAGTGGTCGCTCCTTATCTTTGAGATATAGAGCGAGAACAGGCTCTCTCTTGCCTCAAGGGAGGGAAGCGGTATGTAGATCCGCTTCGTAAACCTCCTAAGAAAAGGCCAGTCCAGATTCCACGGCTTGTTCGTGGCAGCCATCACGTACAGCTGGATGTTCTTTCCCTTGCTGATTATGCCGTCCATCTCGGTCAGGAACTGGTTCTTTACCCTGACCTCCCCGCCGTTTTCATTCTGCGCGTCGCCAAGGAGCGAGTCCACCTCGTCTATGAGGAGTATTGCGGGATTGTTGTTTGCAGCCCCGCTCCTTGCCATGCCAAATATCTTGGACACGTTCTTTTCGGCCTCCCCAAGCCACCTGCTCATCACCGATGCGGCGTCCACGTTTATGAAATCCCCCTGGATCTCGCTTGCAGAAGCCGCAGCAAGCAGCGTCTTGCCGCACCCTGGCGGACCGTATAACAGGATCCCCCTGGGCCAGCCCAGCGTGAACAGATCAGGCCTCCTGGTCGGGTATACTATGGACTCGCGCAACGCCCTCTTGGCATCATCGTGCCCGATCACCTCGGCCCACCTTACAGCCGGCTTTTCCTTGATTATCATCTTGTCAAACTCGCCGCCCGACGTCGCAGTCCTCGTGGCCTGGCCGGGCTGCGCCTCACGCCCCTCCCTCTCGGGGACGGGATGCTCCTGGTTTCCTGCCAGCGCGCTTATCTTGGACCGGTACGTGCCGCAACGCTCCTTATATATGGCATTTATGGGATTTTCAGGGAAGAGCTGGATCAACTTGGCAAGTGCATCCACTGCCTTTTGATAACTTGCAGCCGCCCTGTCGCTTGCCCCTGCCTCCTCGTGCCTGATTGCCTCCGAGGCATACCTTCCTGCAATCGACTCCAGTTCCACTACCGCACTCATGACCGCCATCTTTTGGCTGATTTGGCCAAAATCATAAAATGTGAATGTATGTACAATCGTTAGTTAAATAATTTAGATGAACTTTCTGCCGCACCGACGATCCTATCATATGGCCCGCATGCGCGTCCCATCACCCGATTCTGCCGAGCCCTTCCCACGCGGTTTCCATTTTCATGATTTCTTGGCGCCATTTGCGGAGACAAAACAGTCTTTGCCCAGTATGGACCAGACATGCTCTTCCTTCTGAAGGCCCATGCCGGAGTGAAAGGAATCAAATTCACTTGACGACATGAAAAAAATCACGACCTTGCCGCCTACTGCCTCGCGTATAATCTGCAACATCCTCTCTCCTACTCCCATGCGGAGGTATTTTCTCTCGACTGCAAAGTCCGAGACGTGGCAGGCATGACTAAAATCGGTAAACGCCCGGATGATTCCTATCAGCCTCCGGTTGGCCCGCGCGGCAATTATCAAATTTGCATTGTCAATCATCCTGCTTATGGTGGCAGCATCCCTGGGGCGCAAAAGGCCTGAATTATCATACAAGGATGCAAGCTCCGACGGCTTGACGTCATGATTAATCACATAAGAGATTGCCCCGGCAGGACTCTCCAAGTGAGAGGGGCCTCCATGCGGGGCGGAAATCAAGTTTCCGTCGCCTAAACCCCTGCTGGGATTCCCCTTACCATGTCCTTCCACACCAATATCTGTCTCTCTAATTTCAGGATAAAACAATTATTAAACAAAGTAAGTGAACCATGTTCCTCAAACAGCACCCCGCGCTGGACGGGCTGTGGCTGGTCTTGCAGGCCGTACCAACGGGGGCGGGGGCCTGGCAGGCCACCGCGGACAAGATAAAAATCCGGACGTCGCCAGCTTCCCTGCCGCGGTGGCAAAACCACACGCAGTCCCGCACCTGCCCTATTTCCCAATGCACTTGCTGTAGGCTGCCGCAACAATCCCTGAACCTATGAATGTCGCAGTCAGGTATAGCCACAGGCTGCCCAGGCTGTCAGACAGCAGGGCCGGGGCAAGCGATCTCGCAGGATTCATGGAGGCGCCCGATACAACACCAAGAAAGAATATGTCAAGGCCGACAATCCCCCCTATGGCAATCCCGCCCAACCCCCTCAGCCCCCCAGTATGTACTACCGCCAGAATCACTGCCATCAACAACCCGGTAGCCAGTACCTCGACCCCAATTATCAGCAAGATTGGGTAGTGATAGTCCGGCGCATTTGCGCCAAGATCTGCCTGCGTTCCTATGGCATATCTTACAAACACACTGGCAAGAATTGCGCCGGTCATCTCCGCCCCGAGATATACGGGCAAGAGGTTCCTTGGCAGGTGTTTTGTAATCAAGAATCCCACCGATACCGCCGGATTAAAGTGGGCCATGGACACCCTTCCAAACGAATACACCATCATGGCCACTGCCGCTGCAGGGGCCAGCGCCACAAACCATGGGCCAAACACCCCGCCATACCTTGCCGAAATTACGACAGAACCCGTGGCCAGGGCGACGACGACAAACGTTCCAGCCATTTCTGCCAGGAACTTTTTCTGGCTGCAGGTCAGCCTACCGGGATTCAAGCCCTCTGACAAGCTCCCTCACCCTTTCCTCTATTTTGTCCCTGATCTCGCGCACCTTCTCGATTGGTTTGCCCTTTGGATCCTCGATCCCCCAGTCCTGGAAATCACCGAGGAAGACGGCAGGACACTGCGCACTTTCGATGCACCCCATCCCCACCCTGAGAGCCGAGGACCGAATCATCTCCCCGGACAGCTCCTTTGGCTTCTGCCCGCTAATGTCCACTCCGACCTCATTCATTGCCCGGACCGCATTCTGGTCCAACATCCCTGGCCGCGTCCCGGCACTGATGGGCTGCCATTCCTTCGGGGCATATTTTCTAAAAAATCCCTCCGCCATCTGGCTTCTTGCCGCATTTTCCACGCATACAAACAGCACAATCCTCTCCCCGCAAACCCCCATACTATGGTTCACTTGGTAAACCATTTAAGTTCTCAAGTGGAACTAAATACAGTTGGTGTAAGCGTGGAAACTAAAAGGAAGCCAATCCCAATCATCGGAGACTCGTGCTCCTTTGAGGGGTATGACGTCTCGCTGCTGATGTCGGAAACCTCAAGGCTTAGAAGGATAATCACAAAGAGGGGCACCCTTGAGATCCTCATCCCGCTCTGCTGCACGACTGCGCCTGTCAGGCACAAGCAGTTCAAAGAGTCCCTCAAGGGAATCAGCAGCAAGACGCTGGCAACCAGGCTAAAGGAGCTTGAAAAAACCGGCGTGCTCGAACGGCTCTCCTACAACGAGATCCCCCCCCGGGTGGAATACAGGCTTACCCGCAAGGGCCAGGAACTAGTCACATCGATAATAGATCTGCTGCAATGGATGAGAAAGTGGTCCAAGACAAAATGATCCCATAAAACCTCCGGCGGGCCCCTGCATGGTATCAGCACAGGTTAAATTTCCGCACCCCGGGAAGACGGCAATGTCAGGAACCGTGAAAATAGACGGAAACAGCCTGGTCTTTGAGATCCACGGCATAGATACAATACTGAGCATACGGAGGACGATCCGTGTGCCGCTTGAGCACGTGGTATCAGTCTCCACCGAAAAGGTCCCATGGCAGCCCTTCGAGCAGCTAAAGGTTGCAGGTGCCTCCCTACCTGGCGTAATCAAGGACGGGCTCTACCTCTCAAACGACGGCCTGTTGTTCTTTGAGATGCATGATCCTGAGAGGTGCATCACCGTATCTTTGGACCATGAAAGGTTCAAAAAGATAATCTTCGAGGCAAAGGACAAGGATGACGCAGCAAGGACAATCCGTGATGCGCTAGCCAGGTGATCAATCCCACAACCGTAGATTACTGCATCAGGCTTCCAACAGTTTTCAAAATGGCGGACTAGCACGGAAACCGGCCCGGTTTGCAGGTGGCATATGAGACCGACCTGCGAGCCAACCCCCGCATAAATAAAAGCCTGTCCCGCCCTGTAGCATATGGTATCTTCCGTAGAAACAGTATGGCCCGCCGCAATTTCAGATCCTATGCAATCTATTTGCGTCACGGAAATATCCCAAGGACGGAATTGTTTTGTTCAATGACTAAAATCCTGACATCGACAATCATCGGACTTGTTATGACATCGCTTTTCCTGAGCAGCACGGGATGGGCACTGGCAGACAGCTACGGCGCAAAACAGATCCCCACCACGACTCCAATCAAGCACCTGGTGGTAATCTTTGACGAGAACATATCGTTTGACCACTACTTTGGCACTTATCCCTATGCGGCAAACCCCGCGGGAGAGCCGAGATTCGAGGCATCTGCTGACACGCCTACCGTGAACGGCCTGACAGGCGACCTGCTGGCCTTCAACCCCAACCTTGTCAATCCCTTCCGCCTTGACAGATCCCAGGCATTCACGTGCCCAAGCAGCAATGACTACCAGCAGGAGCAGCTTGCATACGACGGAGGCCTTCTTGACCGGTTCGTACAGAGCGTGGGCAAGACTGGACATGACCCGCTTGCATTCTGCAAGCCGGACAATTCAACTACGATGGGATACTTTGACGGAAACACCGTGACCGGGCTGTGGAATTATGCCCAGCATTTTGCCATGAGCGACAACTCCTTCAGCACCACGTTTGGGGCGTCTGAACCGGGTGAATTCAACCTGGTTTCCGGCAATACGTACCAGGTGACGCCTGCAGACATACCGACTGTCGCCATTGCAGGCACCGCAGTTGACGGCGTGGATCCAACCTATGACGACTGCTCGGACCATACCCCCGGAAACGTCTTCAGCTTTGTCAACGGCAGCAACAATGTAGGGCTGCTTCTTGACGCAAAGGGCGTGACATGGGGATGGTTCCAGGGCGGATTCAAGCCGGACACTCCATGGGATGGAACCCACCCCGTGACATGCAGCTCATCGCACACGAACGTTGCAGGCGAGGAGGTGCATGACTACGACCAGTCGCACAACCCGTTCCAGTATTATGCGGCAACCTCGAATCCCCACCACCTTCCACCGACATCGGTGGCAATGATAGGCAGGCAGGACCAGGCAAACCACCTGTATGACCTCTCCGACTTTTGGGCTGCAGTTGACCACGGAAACATGCCGGCCGTAAGCTTCCTCAAGCCGATCGAGTCACAGAACGGGCATGCGGGCATCTCAAGCCCCCTTGATGAGCAGAAGTTCATCGTATCCACGATAAACCATCTCGAGAAGACGCCCCAGTGGAAGGATACAGCCGTGATCATTTCCTATGATGACTCGGGCGGATGGTACGACCACGTGATGCCACCCATAGTAAACCAGGCAAACGGTCCGGAGGACCATGGATGCGGTACTGCAAAGGCGGGCGCGATTCAGAGCAGATGCGGCCACGGGCCGCGCCAGCCGCTGCTTGTGATATCCCCATACGCAAGGACAAACTTTGTCGACCATACAATGACTGACCAGACCTCGATTCTCAAGTTCATAGAGGACAACTGGGGGCTTGGAAGTATAGGCAACCAGTCATTTGACGTCCAGGCCAACTCGCTTGACAACATGTTCGACTTCAAGGATGGAAATGCAGGCAAGCTATTCCTGAACCCCAGCACCGGAGAACCGCAGTAAGGACAACTTTCCCTCCCTTATTTTTGTGCCCTTCAATATTGCATGTACCACTATGGAATGGGACTCCAGACAACACAATCCGCTGTGTGATCATGCTGACCGGGGATTCCACATCTGAGCACGGGCCAGGCCCAGCGAGTTGCCGTCCAGCACTTACCTGTCCCGTACTCGCCCAGCCCCGGACTGCAGGCCAGCACGGCCTAGAATGTTATCCTCGACCTGCCAATGTAGACTATGGAGTCGTCCCCAAGTACCATGTCCTTTTGCGGGTTCACGAGGACTGCACCTGCGCGCTCTAGCGCAATTGCCACGCAGTCCTTCTCCAGCACGTACCTTAGCAGGTCGCCGTACTTCCTGCCCTTCATGGAGGCGGGAACCCGGTCAGAGAAGATCTGCTGTTCTGAGGACGATGAGAGGATTGTCTTCATCATGTCTATGGTGCTAGGATAGAGCGCCGCCCGCGCAATCAGCCTTGCCGACATCTCGCCGTGGACGACGACCTCATTTGCCCCCGCAAGCCTTGCGTTGTCCACGCTGTCGGACTTGAGGAGCTCCGCCACAATGTGGGCCTCCGGGTTTATCTTCCTGACGTTCATTATTCCAAGTATCGTCTTGGCATCAATCGCACTTGCCAGCTCCTTGTCCCACAGCTTTTCCGCCATGATTATTACAGACTGGGCAGTCTTTGCACTGACGCCCTCAAGGTCGCCCAGGTGTAGGCACGTGCCGTTGAAGAACTCCAGCCCGTCCATCGGCTTCTTCTCAAGCGGGGCAAGAACGAAAAGGTCGGTCTTCTCCTTCAGGAGGGCCTGCGCGATCTCTGCGGTAAGCGAGTTCCAGTTGCAGAGCACTATGTGACCCCTTGACTTCAACAAAAGTTCGCCTGCCCTCTTTCCTATGGAGTACTGTATAAAACTAGAGGCCCAGCTTGCGGTAAAGAAGCCAAGTATGCCGATGCCTACCAGCATGAAGGCTATGGCGTTGACCCTGCCTGCAAATGTGGCAATGTGGGTATCTCCGTAACCCACCGTCGTTATCGTCTGCACTACAAACCACAGGCTGTCAAAGAGGGTCCTCACTCCGGTTCCGGGGGCCCCGCGCTCCAGATAATATTCCGAGATCGTCCCATACAGGATGACAAGCACCAGCGTTATTGTGACACGTATTATGTTGCGGCCTACGGCTGACTTGATCTTGTTTATCGAGCTCAAGTCTCAAGGACCACCTGGAATGAAGAGGCGGTGCAGACCTTGCCGGGTACGGTGGTATTGGAGAGGTTGAACCTGGGAGCCTGCGGCCTTGACAACAAGTAAATGTCCGGGCATCCGGCTTTAAGATGTCGGGTTCTGGGAAGTTTACCGCCTGCTGAAACCCGCCCGATCTGGGCGCCGGGACTGCCAAAGCCAGATCCAGCCGCCATCGCAGACTTTCTGCCTGCCAACCGGCCCGATCGCAGGAGGGGGGTTAGAAAGTTGCAATGATATAATACCATCCTCGACCATTTGTTTGATCATGAGGGCACTATACATCCTCCCAGTGTTAATTATGCTTCTTGTAGGCACCTTGTCACCGGTCTTTGCGACTGTAGACTTTACCGGATACATTCCTATAGACGGGCAGCCGATCACACCCAACTTCAAGTTTACCAGGGTCGTGAATATCTCATACCCAAACGGCGGCAAGCTGAAGGATGCCCTTGACGGCCAGAACCAGACCATCTCGTTCACGCTTGACAACAGCAATCCAAGCGTCCAGAAGCTCATGCAGGATATGCAGAGTGCCATGACTGCCACGGGAAGCACGGCAAAGATTACCGGCCTTAAGCTAAACTATGTTGCCCAGATTAACGGCCATTCAACGGAGGCATCCATCACATACCTCATCCAAGTAATACCAACAATAGAGAACTATGTGATCTACAAGGGCACGGTTACCACAGTTTCAGGTGTCATGGGAGGAGGCACGCCGTTTATCATGGATGCCGCCTGGGCAGGATTCAATCTGAACCAGGCCGAGACGATCTCTACGCCCCAGAATGGGAACTTGGAGATAAACTTCCCCATCAATCTCATCCAGAAGGATCTTCCAAACGTATACAGCATGATCAAGGGCACCCCTGCCGAGAATGCCTTGCAGGCACCACTGATGGATGCAAGCGTGTTGTACACCCAGCAGGCCCTGGCAAACTGGGATCACCTCTTTGATCCATCCTACGTGGTAAGTGATTCCGACGTCTTGCATTACAAGGGTACGAAAGTGGCAGTTACGACCTTCTCCACCGGCGTGAGCAACCTCCAGTCGGGAACTATGGCAGGCAGTACCCAGAATATCGACTTTACTGCCGACCAGCCGTACAAAATGACAGTCATAGACCAGGCGGCGTCGGGGACCTACAATGTTGAGGGTACGGCACAGGCATACAACGTCAAGGGTGCCCCCGCGTTTACAACAACCTTGGTCGTTTCAGGTACGGTATCGACCACCACCGCAGGCGGAATCTCGAACATGACCTTATACGGACTGGCAGGGGGCGCGGCAGTCATAGCGGTTATAGTATTCATGTGGAGCAACAAAAAGATGAAGCAGGTGGTAACAAACATCGATACAGGCCCGGTGGTATACGAGACCAGGCAGCACTGGGCAGACAAGATTGATACAGCAACTTCAGCATCCGCACCTCCAAAACAGGAGGAGGAACAGCAGCAAGACTGGCTGTGCTTCAAGTGCGGCTACTACACGCTAAACTCGCAGAACACGTGTTCCCATTGCGGAGCACCGCGCCCCGCGTAGGTACCGGATAACCGGCAAGAACAGCGCCCTGTAAGCTAAAGGGACTGCGAAGGGCCAGTCGAGGGAAGGATTCTCGAAACCCCCAGTATCCAACTCAAAGATTGTTTCCCACTCTGCCAAGAACACCTAGCTTCACAAGGTTCCTTTAACTTTTTATGAAATGGTGTACAAATACTGTTGTTCCTGTACTGGTTGAACACATAGCGGGAACCTAGTCAACAATGTGTTCAACCGCTTTTTGTATGCGGGCCAGACGAGTTTCAGACAATGGTCAGTCAAGGGTTTAGACGCCCAATTGAAGGCGCAAAGGGGCAAAATCGGCATCCGAAGGGAGGGTGCCGGGAAGGGTGGGGACATTTTTCTGTAAAAATGTATCGTTGCTATCATCAACAATTCTTAAATCCCATAGTACCGTACAATATCCGAAATCAAGATGGCACAATCAAGAAAGATTCCAGTAACAGGAAGCGACAGATCGCTGCTTGGAGGCTCCACCCCTACCGGATCGCCCGATCCAAGGGAGAAAATCCAGGTGACCGTCCTGATAAGGCGCCCGAACGCGGACGAGGTAGGCAGGAGGGTTGAGCAGAACCTTGCAGCCCTGCCAAAGGATCGCCAGCATATGACGCGTGAAGAGTTCCAAAAGAGGTTTGCCGCCTCAGAGGAAGACATCAAAAGGATAGAATCGTTTGCCACGTCCAACAACCTTGACGTGGCAAGGGTGGACAGGACCCAGTGCAAGGTGGTCCTCTCCGGAACTGTCGCCGATTTTTCAAGGGCGTTTGACGTAAAGCTTGCATTGTACAAGCATCCGGCCGGGACCTACCGGGGAAGGACGGGGAGGATCCACGTACCGGATGAAATCTCGCAGATAGTCAGGGGGGTGTTCGGGCTAGACAACCGCCCCCAAGCCAAGCCGCACTTTAGGATTTTTGAGAAGAACAAAAAGGCAGCCAGCCCGCAGGCAACATACCTGCCCACAAGCCTTGCCAGCATGTATGATTATCCAAAGGGGCTTGACGGAACCGGACAAACGATAGGGATTATAGAGCTCGGGGGCGGATTCAAGATGTCGGACCTTCAGGCATACTTTTCAAAGCTCGGGCTGGCGATGCCCGACGTGGAGGCAGTCTCCGTGGACGGGGCGACAAACAGCCCGACCGGAAGTGCAAACGGCCCGGACGGCGAGGTGATGCTTGACATCGAGGTCGCAGGTGCAATAGCGCCCAAGTCCAAAATCATGGTATACTTTGGGCCCAATACGGACATTGGGTTTCTTGACGCGATAGACGCCGCAGTACACGACGCCAAGAACAAGCCGTCAGTAATCTCGATAAGCTGGGGAGGGACCGAGTCCAACTGGACATCACAGTCACTTGACGCATTCAACCAAGCGTTCAAGAATGCCTCGGCGCTTGGAGTAACAGTATCTGTAGCCGCAGGTGATGACGGATCCTCCGACGGCGTAAGTGACGGGCTTGCCCATGTAGACTTTCCGGCATCAAGCCCCTATGTCCTGGCATGCGGCGGCACCCGCATAAACTCTGATGACGGCAAGGTCACAGGCGAGGTGGTCTGGAACGAGCTGCCGTTCATGGGAGCTACTGGGGGAGGCATTAGCGACGCATTCGATCTACCTCCGTGGCAAAAGGGAGCAAAGGTGCCGCCGTCGGCAAACCCTGGAGGCAGGGTAGGAAGGGGACTTCCGGATGTATCGGGGGATGCCGATCCCGTGACGGGATACGACGTTCTTGTAGACGGAACGAGCACGGTCATAGGGGGTACAAGCGCGGTCGCTCCGCTTTATGCTGGCCTTGTCGCACTCTTGAACCAGGGAATAGGAAAGCCTGTAGGGTATCTCAACCCAATCCTTTACACAAAGGTTCCAAACTCCGTATTTGTGGATATTACGACGGGAAACAACGGTGCCTACAAGGCTGGATCTGGCTGGGATGCCTGCTCGGGGCTGGGAAGGGCGGACGGCCAAAAACTCTATAACGCATTGAAGGCTGGCTGAGGACAACCATAGGGAGGCTGCACATGAACCGATTCTCAGCAGTGGGACCCGGTATAATACTTATAAAATCACTAACTTTGTTCGTTAACAAGGTGTCACAATTTATTATAAATTTCCACCTGATCAGAGACCATGCAAACGGCAGCGTGGTCTTGGGCCTGGGGGTCCCTTGCAAAGTTCGGGGGCATGAGATTGGTTAAGCAAGACGCCCGCCGTATTGGGGGTGACAGACGTGCAGGCAGGAATGGCGCAAGGGTGCGACGTGATATCCTGCTTGCAATTGTCGTGGCTGTATCTGTCTGCTCTGCCCTGATGGTGCCGCAGCATGCCTATTCCGAGCTTACATTTACAGGATATTCGAACGGGACTTCTACCCAGGCTGGTGGCAGTGCCAGCTCGGGCGGATCTTCAAGCCAGACCACCAACACCACTGCCCAAGGAGGCACGGGCTCCTCGTCTGGCACATCAAGCAATACGGTCACCAACTCTACAACCACATCGTCTGGCACGTCAGGCAAGGTCACCAACTCTACAACCACATCGTCTGGCACATCAAGCAATACGGTCACCAACTCTACAACCACATCGTCTGGCACGTCAGGCAAGGTCACCAACTCTACAACCACTACCCAATCAAACTCTACCTCCTACAGTGGCGCAAACTCCACGAGCTCAAGTTTGAACTCATCAACAGGGTCCAACAAGACCTCGACATCCGGGACAAACTCGACCTCCAACATGGCAGGCACCACCGGTGCCTCAACCTCGAACTCGACTAAGAGCGGGACATCCGGGACGACCAACAGCACCTCCGCAGGGTCTGGCACCTCCTCGACATCAAACTCAAACCAGGCAAACTCTACCTCCTCATCAATCTCCACCACCAACTCAACCTCTGAGGACCAGTCCTCCGGCCAATCCGAGTCATCAAGCACGAGCGAGAGCCAGCCCACATCAGAGGGCGAGTCATCAGGGGGATCCGGCATAAGCTCGCCCATTGTCACCTCAGAGAGCACCACCTCGAGCGAGACCTCTCAGAGCAACCAGTCGGCGGTCTCACCAAGCATCGTAATCTCGGGAGTCAACGGACCCGTGATGACTACCAACTCCTCCACAACGACCTACTCCCAAGGCACGATACTTCCTTCCAGATTATTCCTTACAAATGACCAGCAGTACTACGCCTACGGCGACGTTGTCACATTGAAGGCGGCGCTTCCTGGAATGAGCCTACAAAACGTCGCGTTCGTAGTAGCAGACCCTACAGGCAACGACATTGTCTCAAGGACCGTGACGACCGATTCCAACGGTTCTGCCGAACTCCAGTTCAAGATCCCGTCCAATTTTGAGACCGGAGTGTACCAGGACATTGCGACCGCGCTGGTAGACGGAAAGAATTACACCAACTCTACCGAGTTCAACGTCATCAAGACACACGGTATCTCTATAGACTCTGTCCAGCTTGTAGACCAGCAGGGAAACCCGTCCTCCATGATAAAGCAGGGCCAGAACAACTTCGTCCAGGTCTCTGTCTCTTCTGGAGAAACCATGCCGGTGCTCTTCACTGTCAACCTCTTTGACGCCAACCAGAGCAGCATCGGCACAGCCTCAATCAAGTCCACAGTCAAGCCAGGAGACACGCAGATGACACTCTCCTTCTTCATACCTCCGGCTGCCCAGGTGGGAAGGTCTGATATTTTCACGGACGCCTTCTCGGACTGGCCTGCAACCGGGGGAACACCGCTTACTACCGAGTCCTGCCTTTCCGCAAGCCTTGAGAACCCTGCCGCACTGCCTGTCTCATACCAGCCCTCGGCCCCAAAAAGCTGCACCGACCAGCGGCCGCAAAACCTCAACGGGACCACGCTGGTTGGAACCCAGTCGCCCATGACAAACAATCAGGCGACCGCAGTGCTTGGCGTGGCTGTACAAAACGACAGCATGACCTTCATGGATCCCACGCAGGCAAGGCTCCTTGCCCTCGCATACAAGAACGGTACAGCGCCAAATGCGGGCGACAAATCGATAGACCTCGTATCACTTAACCTCAATGCGCTCAACTCCACCATACAGGCAAACAATACCAGCCAGGCAGCCATTACCAACTTTACCACGCTGCTTGGTCCCGCACTACAAAACGACCCGATGGCGCAGAAGATAATGCAAGAGATACAGGTATCAAAACAGAGGGTGGCTAATATCATCGGAAACGAGACTGCCGCAAAGGTTAACGACGAGCTCATACAGAAGCAGAGAGTGGCAGCCGCAAGCCAGCTCAAGCAGGACCTGACGGCCCTTGCCCAGACGAACCTTGCCACCACGCCTTCGGCAGCCTTCTCGTCATTTCTTTCATCCGTACCTGACAACCGCACACAGGCAGTCTTCCAAGGGGAGTTCAACTTCATGCAGCAGAGGGTACAGGCAGCAAATGCCGCCATGCAGAACGTGCTTCAAAGCGGCGGAAGCCTGGATCAGGCAGTTCAGACCTTTGACAGCTATGCCGCGGTAAACCATGCGCAGATAGTCCAGATAAACCAGGACCTCAATGTCCAGTACGGACTTGCCGACAGCAACGTCCAGTCATGCTTCGACGCCAACGGTGACCTTACCATGGTCAACGGTACAAACCCGTGCATTGCAAACCTTGAGAACAACTCCACAAACTCGAGCGGGATAAGCATAGTGTCAGTCCAGCCCACCGATCAGAACGGCAACCCCGTATCGCTCTTCACCCGCGGACAGGGTGGGTTTGTACGCGTGACACTCCATTCCAGCTATCAGGTGCCCACGCTTGTTACCGTAAACCTGTTTGATTCCAACCTCGATACCTTGGGAACGTCCTCTGCCAAGTATACGTTAAGCCCGGGCGACTCGGAGGTGGTACTTCCATATTACGTGCCGCAGCAGGCCACGCCGGGCCTTGCAAGCATTTACTCTGATATTCTAACTGACTGGCCAAACAAGGGAGGAACATCACAATCACATGAGCTCTCGTATTTTGTCGGGCTCTCTTAGGGGCAGGATGCCTGCGGTGGCGCTTGCGGCGCTGCTTGCTGGCTTGGTGCTCCTCTGCAGCATTCCAAGCTCGCTTGCACAGGCTGACCAGTCCATAACCTTGAACACGTCCAAAAGATCCTACGCGCCCGGGGAGGAGGTAAACATCTATGGTACGGTGATCGGCGGTCAGCCGGGGCAGCTTGTGGCAATCCAGATCAAGGACTCGAAGGGAAGCCTAATCTTGATTAGGACCGTGCAGGCAGACCAGAATGGTCGCTTTATGTTGTCATTTAAGATGCCACCGACTGCCCCCTCAGGCAGCATCGGAATTACGGCAAGCGCAAGAATAAGCGGATATGTGGTGACGCAAAGTACCGGGGTGACCGCGGTACCAGAGTTTCCGTCATCTGCCCTCGTGCTTGTGGCAGGAATCTCCGTGATTGTCGCCATGTACCGTAGCCTTGGTGGCAGGTCAGGGATGCTGCGGGGAAGGCAGAAGGAATGAAGACTCTTCACCTCTCTATAATCATAGGGGCCGCAGTGGCAGCCGCGGCGGCAGGAGGCCTGGTGTTCCTTGCTGGTCATTCGTTACAGACTGAACAGGAATCCTCCACTGAGGATGAGAGCGAGTCAGCGCTAGTTCTTGATCTCTCGCTCAACTCTACGGATATCAGGCCTGGGCAGGAGATGGGGATGGATATCTCGCTTACCAATACATCCCCAAAGACCCTGGTCCTTGACCCGGACCACAACTGGCCCCTCCGGAAATGGAGCATGGGGCCGTGCCTCTTCCACCTGCCGTTTGGGATGGCGCTAATGAAGGGAAACTATGGAGCAAACAACATGACAGACGGCCAGCGCCTCACGCTTTATCCAAGGGGGGTGTACCTGTGCAAGCCCGTAGGGATCTCCGGATTCGTCTTTGACCCCTCAAGCTCGACTGGGATTATCGAGACCCACAACTCGACACGCCAGGCCACGATGAAATACCATGTGGCATTCAACGGGTATTATGAGGGCCAGAGGTTCGTACCCCTCGGTCCGGGAATCTATACGGTGGTGGGAGACGACCAGTGGGGGCACGTCGTCGTCAGGCATTTTTCCGTGGCGGGATAGGACGTGAAAATTATGACGGCTTTTCTGTATCTGGAAGGCTGTCCAATCCCCCATGGATGCCATCGTACTCGGATTTCATGCCTTTTGCATCAACAGTTGCGCCGGCTGTTAGGCCTCAAAAACCCCTAAAGCCGGAAGGCCTGCACATCTCCGGATGCTCCCTGAGATACGAGATCTTTTGAAGCATTGCATCCTTCTCTTGGGGGAAGGTGCCTCCTATGGGGTATGCATTTGATCCATGGTTTGCCCTGAAGACTACCGGTGTGGCAGGCTGCATCCTGCTGACGAGAAGCTCAAGCTCGTTGAGCGCGTCCGCGTCATCTATCTGCACAAACGGCTCCCTGAACTTTGTGAGAAACTCCTCGCGTATGCTTCCGTCAAGGTGCAGTGTCAGAGCACCGACATAGTGCGGCGCTGTGGTGCTGAGGATCTTTGCAGTCTCCTCTATGTGCTGACTCGAGTACGTCTTTCCTCCAAGGCCCAGGATTACCATGCATGATATTGTATATCTGGCATCCTTGGCCTTCTGGCAGGCCTTGATTATCGTCTGGCTTGTCGCACCCTTTGTTATTTTCTTGAGTATGATGTCGGATCCGGTTTCTATCCCGATGTAGAACATGCCAAGGCCTGCATCGCGCAGCCTTGCGAGATCCTCAGGCGACTTTTCAAGTATGTTTTTTGGCATAGCGTAACAAGAGATCCTCTCGATATTGTGGAACCTGTCCCGGATGTGGTCCAGTATCTGAACCAGCCTCTCGGTTGACAGGTTGAGCGCATCCCCGTCGGCAAGAAATATCCTCCGGGCATCGGGCATGTGCCGTGATGCCATGTCTATCTCCATCCTGATTTCATCCCAGGGCCTCTCCCGGTACTCCTTTGTCCTATACATGTCACAGTAGGAGCACTTGTTAAAGGAGCATCCGAGGGTAACCTGGAAGATGAGAGAGCCTGCCTCCGACGGCGGCCTGTAAAGCGGGTAATCGTAATCCAGCACGGAATTTTCTTGGGGTTTATCCAATTTATCGTTTTGCCGGCACGGCCCACATGCTTTCCTGAAATCACGTCCCTTCCGTTCCCGAGATGTTGATTTATTATTTGGTTTGGCATAACAAGCATGTGAAGCAGCAATACAAGGAATACCTGAAGCTCAACAAGAACATCCTTCTGGGTTTTTGCGCATCGATTGTGATATCAGCCATCGCGTCACAGCTTCTCTCCGGGCAGAAGGACTATGTCAATGCCTCGCTAACGCTGGTAGTGGACTATGTGGTTTATTTTTCCACATTTGGCACCCTGTTCTATCTTGACAACAGGAAAAAGTACGTCCTCGAGTCAGGCGAGCTTGACCGCTCATCTCTCAAGAGGGACCTTCTGAAGGTAATCTCCTCCCTTGGGATAGGCGAGGTCGTGTATACAATCTCGAGGTGGTCGTTCCAGTACTACCTGCTCTCAAACTCATATCCTGCATACCTGTCCTCCATACTGGCCCAGTCAGCATCGACATGCATCTATATGGCGACCGTAAACCTTAGCGTGAAGGTAATGAGGCTGTACAAGGATGAAGCTTAGCATCTTCGTAGACGGCTCGGGCGGGCCGGATTCCGGATTTGGCTTTTTCGTAAAGGAGACCGGGGAATCGCTCTACAGGAAGGAGGCGGGAATTACGAACAATCAGGCGGAGTACAAGGCAATAATCGCAGCACTCGAGAAATTCCTCGGGACGGGCGACGAGGTCGTAATCTATAGCGACTCCAAGAACACCGTCTCGCAGCTGAACCACGAGTTTGCAATCAACAATCCGCAGCTGAGGGAGCTTGCAATGAAGGCGTGGGCGCTTGCAGGCAGATACAAGGGACTTGGGATAAGGTGGGTGCCGCGGAAGGAAAACCTTGCAGGAAAGATGCTTGGCAGCTGACGGGCAGGCCCCTGCTGACTGGCCTGCCCGGGCGATCAACTTCCGGGCGTTTGCGGGAGTTGCGGAAAAAGTCCAATAACTTATTATACATAAAACTTTGAAACGATCTCGTTCAGATGACAGATTCTCTCTTTCTTTCACCAAAATCGATAGCCATTATCGGCGCGTCCGACAAGGAGGGCAGCGTCGGCCGCGCAATCACATCCAACATCCTCAAGGGGTACACCGGAAAGGTATTTCCCATAACGCCAACGCGTGACATGGTCTTTGACAAAAAGGCATTCAAGACGGTGCTTGAGGTCCCGGAGCCCATAGATCTTGCCGTGATAGTCACAAAGAACGAAATCGTGCCGTCCGTCCTTGAGGAGTGCGGCAGGAAGGGGATAAAGGGCGCAGTCGTGATAACTGCTGGCTTTAAGGAGGTCGACGAGGAGGGGGCCAAGCTTGAGCGGAGGCTTGCCGAGATATCAAAACAGTACAACATGAGGATTATCGGGCCCAACTGCCTAGGGGTGATGAACCTTGCGCCGCAAACCATGATGAACTCGACCTTCCTCAAGGTCACGCCCAAGTCAGGCGGCATTGCGCTTGTCTCCCAGAGCGGGGCCATATGCGCCGCGCTGGTCGAGGACGCAAGCGCCCAGGGCATAGGATTTTCAGCAGTCATCAGCATGGGCAACAAGGTGGACCTCAACGAGGTCGACATGCTGAAGATGCTGGCAGAGCATGACCAGACCAAGGTGATAGTAATGTACCTTGAGGACATGACAAACGGCAGGGAGTTCCTCAGGGTCTGCAAGCAGATAACGAGGCTTGCACAGGTAAAAAAGCCGGTGCTTGTGCTCAAATCAGGAAGGAGTCCCGAGGGCGCAAAGGCTGCCATGTCACACACGGGCGCACTCATGGGTTCCGACGAGATCTACGACGCGCTGCTTGCCCAGTCCGGCGCCATAAGGGTTGACTCCATGGAGGAGCTTTTCGATTATGCCACCGCGTTCTCAAAGCAGCCGCTCCCGACAGGCGGCGAGCTTGTCATAGTGTCAAACGCAGGCGGGCCTGCGATAATCTCGACTGATGCATGCTCAAAGCTAGGACTGAGGATGGCAAACATAGAGGACATCAGGCCGCAGATTAACGCTGTAATCCCGCCCTGGGGGACCTCCCGGAACCCGGTCGACATTGTGGGAGACGCGGACTATAACAGGTTTGACCACGTACTCAACCTCGTCCTTGCACACAGGAACGTGGGTTCCGTGATTGCAATGTGCACACCGTCAGCCACTCTTGACTACAACAAACTTGCGGAGGTCATAGTGAGCGCCTCAAAAAAGTACGGCAAGACCATGCTTGCAAGCCTTATGGGGCTTGACGAGGGAATAAAGAACAGGGAGATACTTGCAGAGGGGGGAGTGCCCCATTACGATTATGCGGAGGGCGCGATAAGGGCGCTCAAGGCGATGGTGAGGTTTGCGCAATGGTCAGGGTCGCCCGAGGGGAAGATTTCAGAGTTCAAGGCAAACAAGAAGAAGGTCGAAAAGATCTTTGCGAGTGTGAGGTCGGAAGGCAGGAAGAACCTGCTTGAGGAGGAGGGCCAGGAGGTCCTCAAGGCCTACGGCATACCGCTTCCAAGGAGCATCCTTGCCGCAAAGGAGACGCAGGCTGCGGCCGCCGCAAAGAAGATTGGGTATCCGGTAGTGATGAAGATAGCATCTCCGCAGATAATCCACAAGTCGGATGCGGGGGGAGTGAAGGTGGGCCTCAAGACACCGCAGGAGGTCAGGAGGGCCTTCAAGGAGATAATCAGGAACGCAAGAAAGTACGACAGGAAGGCAGTCATCAAGGGGGTGCTTGTGCAAGAGATGGTAAAGGGCGGCAAGGAGACGATAATCGGGTCAAAGCAGGAGCCGGGCTTTGGTCCTGTCATCATGTTCGGAATGGGGGGAATCTACGTCGAGGTCCTCAAGGACGTGACATTCAGGATCGCGCCAGTCACGGACACGGAGGCGGGAGATATGGTGTCCTCAATCAAGACAAACAAGCTTCTTCAGGGCGTGAGGGGCGAGAGGCCGTCCGACGTGCAAAAGCTTTCGGAGACAATTCAGAAGATCTCGCAACTTGTGACCGACTTTGGGGAGATTAAGGAGCTTGACCTAAATCCAGTACTTGTCTTTGAGAAGGGCAGGGGCTGCAAGGTAGTGGACGTAAGGATAGGGCTTGAGTAAGGGCTTCCACGGCATGACCCGGTGCAATCAATTGCAAGCCAGCATCTGAGGGATTCTTGAACGGTTTGAAGCCGCAGGTTCTTTTTCTTCCTTGGCAGAATTTTTTCTAGTAGAATTTATCATGCCAAAGGGATTGGGACGCGCTGGCAAAAATTTTCTTATAATGTTTATATTACTTTGCTAGGGAATAGCTCGTATGCCTATAAAGACGGGTGCCGAGTACGTCCAAAGCCTCCGTGGCAGGAATATGAAGGTCTACCTTTTCGGCGAACTTGTGAAGGAGCCGGTGGACCACCCGATGATTCGCCCCTCGATAAATGCGGTGGCCGAGACGTACGATCTTGCAGTAAGTGAGGCGGAGCTTGCAAGTGCCAAGTCGTCGATTAGCGGTCTTCAGGTAAACAGGTTCCTCCACATAGCAGAGAGCGCCGAAGACCTTGTGAACCAGAACAAGATGCAGAGGAAGCTTGGCCAGCTGACAGGCACGTGTTTTCAGAGGTGCGTTGGAATGGACGCGCTCAACTCGCTTTATTCGGTTACATACGAGATAGATGAGAAGCACAAGACAAACTACCACAAGAGGCTAGTAGATTTTATCAGGATGATCCAGGAGGAGAACCTTGTTATCGGCGGCGCAATGACGGATCCAAAGGGGGACAGGAGCAAGGCACCGCATGAGCAGGAGGACCCGGACGTCTTTTTGCGTATTGTTGAGAAGAACGACAAGGGAATCGTGGTCAGGGGCGCAAAGGCGCACCAGACAGGATGCATCAACTCCCACTGGATTATCTTCATGCCCACCATGCGGCTCCAGGAGAATGACGTCGACTATGCTGTGGTGGGGGCCGTACCTGCCGACGCACCGGGAATCACGTACATTTACGGGAGGCAGTCCTGTGACACCCGGAGCATGGAGGAGGGTGATATTGATGCTGGCAACTCCAAGTTTGCCGGCCAGGAGGCCCTGATAATCTTTGATAATGTCTTTGTCCCGTGGGAGCGCGTCTTCATGAACGGAGAGTACGAGTTTGCATCAATGCTTGTTGAGAGGTTTACGTGCTACCACCGGAGGTCCTATGTCTGCAAGACGGGACTGGGCGACGTGCTCATTGGGGCTGCAGCGGCGATATCAGACTACAACGGGGTCCCAAACGTCTCGCACATACGGGACAAGCTGGTGGAAATGACGCACCTCAACGAGACAATATATGCGGCGGGCGTGGCCTCCTCGTATCAGGCTCAAAAGACCAAGTCGGGCAACTTCCTAAACGACGACATGCTGGCAAACGTCTGCAAGCACAATGTCACAAGGTTTCCATACGAGATAGGGAGGCTGGCGCAGGATGTGGCAGGCGGGCTTGTGGTGACACTCCCGTCGGAGAAGGACCTCAGGAGCCCGGAGACTGGCCCCATACTGAGGAAGTACCTGAGGGGGCGCAAGGGAGTGGACGTGGAGGACAGGATGAGGATATTGAGGCTTATTGAGAACATGACGCTTGGAAGGAATGCGGTGGGCTACCTTACAGAGTCGATGCACGGGGCAGGCTCGCCCCAGGCGCAGAGGATCCAGATTGCAAGGCAGATGCAGCTAGAGTACAAGAAGCAGCTTGCAAAGAACCTTGCAAACGTAAAGGACGACACTCCCTCATCACCGGAGCAGTCGGATTATTTCCAGAGGGTCTTTAAGATAAGCCGGAAGGGTTAGTCCTTCTTTTCTGTACTGCCGTCGTACTTTGTTTCCCCGCCAAATCCCATGTCCTGGTCCTTGACGGCGTCTTCATGCCCGGTATCAGCAGCACCTTGTCCGCCTTCACTGCCGGGCTTTTCTTCTGGCCCCTTTGGCCCAGCGGCCGCAGTCTCCGCGCCTGGCTTGTTGCCAAACTGCTTCACTATCATGATGCCGACGATGACTGCTATTATGATGTAGTTGATTGGAGGCGTGAGCACCCTCGTTACGTACCCTATCTGCGGTATCACGTACACCACCTTGCCTATGTAGTTCTGCTGTGCTATCGGGTAGTCGATTCCAGGAATGGAGCCTGGATTTGCATCTCCCTTTGTCCTGATTATCTCGGGGTTCTGGCTTAGTACTTGGGCGACCCTGTGCACTATGACCTTGTCCTCGGCGTACGCATGGAATACTATGATGTCGCCCAGGTGTATCTTGTCAAACGGGATGTTCCCGTTGACCACTATGACGTCAAAGACGTTGAGGGTGGGCACCATGCTTCCGCTTGAGACAACGTAGAAGGGGTTCTCTGTCCCAAATGCGATGCGGAGGCCTATCCATATGATTGCAATTCCGATGACTACTATTATGATGTCTTTTACAAAGCCTGAAGCGGCACGATTTTTCAATTATGATTTTTCCTCTAATCTCGTAAGATAAATCTTCCTTCACAATGTTTACTTACTTTAGCTTGTAGCCGCAGGACTCGCAGAATTTGGACGAGGGCGCGTTGACTGTTCCGCACTTTGGACACTTGAGTTCGCTGCTTGCTTGGCCGCCGAGAAGCACTATCTCTCCTATCTTCCTTATCTCCTCCCACTTTATGGTCGCGGTGGTGCCGTCCGTCTTTCCAACGACAAGCACGATCCCGGACTGCCCAGGCTGTATTCCTATCTCCTTTACCACGCCGACCCTCCTTGCCTCAGAATCGTACACGAGAAGGCCCGTTACGGAGCTGAACGTCTTGATGCCTGGGGTGCCTTCCTGCGTCACTGGCTCTGGCGCCGCGGGGGCAGGCTGCGCATGCTGCTGTACCTGCGGGGCGGATTCCTGTCTTGCCTGGCCTACATCTAACTTTTCGTCCGGCTTGCTAAAGTTCCTGTACTCGGCAAGCACCGAGCCGCATGTGGTGCAGATGTACTGGCCCTTCTCAAGGAGGACAAGGTTTTCTGCGACCACCTCGTTTGGTGATTCAAACTCTACCTTCGGACTACCTTCATACTCCTTCTCGCAAGTATTGCAATAATATTTTGTAATCTTCTCTGGGTCCAGTCTGCCTATGGGGGCAAGGAAGAGATCTGGCCCTCCAAGGTTGCCCTTCCTCTGCTGGTCGTCGGTGACGTTTGCCATGACATATCCGCCGGACCCCCTGAGTTTTTTCAAACGAAATTCGCCGCTCATGGTCCTAGTCTATCAAAAGCTTGTTTAAGTATCTAACTGTTAACCTGCCTGCAGTCCTCACGCTTTCTGACGTGAGGAACTGAAGGGCAGGGGCCTGCATCACAGACATTCCGCGGTCTGGAGGATCTTGCGCGGTCCAATGTTGGCATGACTTGGCCTGATCAATCTGGCAGGCTGAAATCACAAGTCCTGCGCGCCTTGAAGTGGGTGTGATGGCGGCCGACGGCGGTAAGCGATTGGCAAAGCGGCGGCCTTCCTGAGTTGCAGGTAGCTGCAATCTTCATACGGGCCGGCTTTTGGCACGGACAGTGCGGGCATACATGGCCTGCCCATTCGCAAGGAGCGGTGGGTGGGACCAGCTGCACAAAGGAACCAAAGAGTTATTAGGACGAAAGAGGTAACTTAATTAAAAAATAATGACGGACATTTACCACCAGAACTTATCTGTCATTTTCGAAAAAAAGATGATTAATGTTGACAAGCTTTGAAGAATTAGGGATAAAGAATCCGATACTCACAGCGTTGCGTGAGATACATTTTGACGAGCCGTTTCCAATCCAGGCGGCATCGATACCGGTCCTTCTCTCAGGCCAGGACGTCATAGGGCAGGCCCATACCGGAACGGGAAAGACTGCTGCATTCTCGCTGCCTATAATCCAGACCATAGTTCCCAAGGGAGGCATCCAGGCGGTGATACTTGCTCCAACAAGGGAGCTTGCCGTCCAGATAACGGGCGAGATCCAGAGGTTCTCGAGGCATTCCGGAATAAGGTACGTCACGATATATGGCGGTCAGAGCATCAATGTGCAGTTTGACGAGTTGCAGAGGGGAGTGGAGATTGTTGTTGCAACTCCGGGAAGGTTCATAGACCACATAAAGCGTGGCTCTGTCAAGCTCAACCACGTCAAGTACGTCGTTCTCGACGAGGCCGACACAATGCTCGACATGGGATTCATTGACGACATCAGGTTCATCTTGGATCTTGTGCCAAAGGAGCACGTTACGGCGCTCTTTTCTGCCACCATGCCTCCCGAGATTCTCATGCTTGCGGAAAAGTACATGAAGAACCCGCAGAGAATTTTCATTGACGCAGACGACCTGAGCGGGGAGGGCATCGAGCAGGCATTCCTTGTAATACGGGACAGGGAGAAGATGGACTTTTTGCTGAAATTTATCAAGGAGAACAAGGCCGGACAGGCCATAGTCTTCTGCTCTACGAAGGAGAGGACAAGAAGGGTTGCACACGATCTTGAGAAGGCAAGCAGGCTCACCGTCGTATCCATACAGGGTGACATGTCCCAGTTCAGGCGGGACAAGGCGATGTACATGTTCCGCAAAGGCAAGGCAGACATACTTGTGGCGACCGATGTAGCGGCAAGGGGAATAGACGTGCCGGAGGTTGCGCTGGTAGTCAACTATGACGTGCCAAGCCACGACATGGTATACTTCCACAGGATAGGAAGGACGGCAAGGGCTGGTGCAAAGGGAAGGGCCATCACTCTTGTTTCATACTCTTCGATAGGTGACTTTAAGGCAATCTCAAGCCAGACAAAGGTTCCCATGCGGGATCTCAACAAGGAGCTCGGAATCGAGGTCAAGATACCGGATCCGCTCAAGAGGGAGGTTCCGCAGAGGCGCGGGTACGGAAGGCCGCAGAGCTGGGGAAGGAGAAGGGATGATAGGAGGCATGACAGCAGGCGTAGGTCCGGCGGAGACGGTGGCAGAAACTATTACGGCCTCAGAAGTCGCTGGTAAAGGACGTTTTACATCACTTGTGATTTTACACGGTAATTGCTTTTCTTGGTTACAGGGTCAGATTTTCGGCCCTGAGAACAAGTTTCACACCTGCATCCGGAACCGGCCATCCGTCGGTCCCGGGGAGGCAGGATTCGGATTGGGCATGTCATGCTTGATTGGGGCGGTGACAAGCGCTCAATATATTTAGGGTTGCCACCCTTTGGAAAACATGGAAAAGGCAAAACCCGTTAACCAGCAGGACTGGGACCGGGAAGTGATAAATTCCCAGCTGCCCGTCTTCGTGGACTTTTGGGCAGAGTGGTGCGGTCCGTGCAGGATGGTCGGCCCGGTGGTTGAGGAGCTTGCAGGCGAGTATGCAGGCAAGGTGAACTTTGTCAAGGTAAACGTTGACGAGAACAACGAGCTTGCATCAAAGTATAACGTGTTCAGCATTCCAACGCTTGCGGTTTTCAACAAGGGGCAGATAGTCGCGCAGCAGGTTGGGGCGGCATCAAAGGCCTCCTACAAGACGATGATAGACAGGGCCCTTGAGAAGGCGTAAGAACCAACTTCCTCATTTTTTGAGCATACCACCTCTTGTTCTTGGAGGGGTCGGCTCCGTGCAGATGATCTAGTCGCAAGTGCATACATGCGGAAATGTACGTGCGGGCAATTCTTGGATCTGAAATAAATAGCGGGCGGAGCGAACATCCTGCATGTCATTTGGCGAGGTAGATACGCTTACACTCTTGTTTGACAAGCTACAGAACCTGCTCAACGACACCCAGGGGTTCTACGAATCCTTCCTTGACGCAAACGGGATGTACAAGCAGGGAAAGCTAACAGACAAGGAATTTTTTGAGAAACTTGGAGACTATGTGGTTGCATACTCGGCGCTCGAGTTTCTGGCAGTAAAGGTCATCTTTGAGCTCAAAAAGGCACTTGACAAGTCTGCAGGCAGGGAGGGTGCGGCAGCTGGAGGAACGATGCCGGGCTCGATGGGCTTTGGAGGGCCGCAGGCATCTCATGTCACGGCAGCTACACTTCCAGGCCCGGGCAGGCCTCCCTCGATAATCTCTGCGGCATCGGCATTTTCAACACCCGGCGTACTTCCAACACCCGATCCGTCGCTTCTGCCAAAGCAGCCACAGCAGTCGGGTCCGACATGCCAGTCATGCGGCTCGCCTGTCAGGCAAAATTCCAAGTTTTGCACCAAGTGTGGTGCAAAGATCTAGGATTGGTCGGCGCCGCATTCCGTACAGAACTTGGCGCCAGCCGACAGCTTGGCACCGCACTCGGAACAGAACTTGGAGCCCGGGCCAGTCTCCGTACTGATGTTGCCATAGAGGCTGCTGATTGACTTGACGGCGCCGGTCGGAACAAACGTGTCATCGTCAACAATGTCTACGGGAGCAAAATCCTTCTCCTCTACAAAAGCCATGATCCTGGGCATCTGCTGGCCGGGATTCTTTGGATCTGGAACCATGTCGCCAAGCCAGAATGCAAATCTCATCAGGGTAAGCTCCGGAGTCGAGAATGTCAGGGTATGGTTTGACATGTAATCCTCGGCTGCCGTCTTTCCGTTGAAAATTTTCATCATTGGGGTAGCCGTGGCGGCTGTATATTGTTCTTTGGTGCACGTCGGGCCCGATGTCAGTGTCCTTGCTCTCGGGCCTTCCTCTTTTCCTTGCACTTGGGACATCGAGGCCCATAGTCGCGGTTGATGCTCACGATGATCTTCTTGCAACCAAGGCAGTAGTAGTAATTGGTCACAGGTTCCGTATCTTCCTTTATGGAGGTTAAAGGTTTTGATTTTTGCAGGACCTGTTTTGCAGGCATGCGGCGGGAATGCGACCGGACCATGCACCGAATCATCCCTGGACAAAGGGACTTGTTATCATGAATGGTATTCTTGCACGAGATTTAAAGTGTGTAAAGGGAAACACCACCCAGATGGCAAGCAGGTACGCGTGGATAGGGATTTCAGCTGCAGTCTTTGTTGCAGGAATAGGTATAGGATATGCCATCTTCGTTAACACTTACAGCCCGTACGTGATGATGGGACAGCCCCAGTTTTTTAACCAGGCAATGCAAAGGAACCCGCAGTTTGCGGGACAGTACATGGGATACCTTATGCAGAGGCCCGGGCTCATGAACCAGTACTTTTCACAGAATCCGCAATATGCAGGACAGTGGACGGGGTACATGATCCAAAATCCCCAGCTTCGGCAGCAGATGTATGACAGTATGTTGCAGAACAGGACCTTCATGTACGGCATGATGGGCAGCCCGTATTTCCAAAACCAGTACATGGGCCCGTGGATGATGCAGAACCCGCAGTTTGAAAGGCAGTGGGCAGGACCTGCAACACCAGGTGGGCAGTCTGGCAGGCAATCTCAAGGCCAGTTTAATGGTACGACGACCCCGCAATCAGCAGTACGGCCGGGTTACCCTTCAGGACCGGTCATGAGGTATGGCGGGTATGGATACGGGCAGGGCATGATGAATGGCGGATACGGGCCCGGTACTGGATATGGACAGGGTATCAGAACGATTTCAATTCCTGATGCAGAGGCTGCGTCCGCGCTGCCAGGCTACGCCCAGGCGTCAAAACAGAACAATACTATAACATATGCATCCCAGACCGTGGATCTTGTAGCGCTCTCCTTCATGGGGGATGATGCCAAGAACTTTACGGGTGCGTCGCCACCGCCGTATGCAAAGGACGACGTATTTGTGGTTGGCAACATGATAGACCCAACGCTGGTTTTGAAGGCAGGAACCACGCTGAACGTGACATCGATTAACTTGGATGACGACATGTCGCACAACTTTGCAATCATGACAGGCGGGCCTCCGTATCCCTACATGGCAATGCAGAGCATGATGTATGGCGGGGTGGTAGCAACAATGCCGGTGCTTCCAAACGACAATGCCCATGCAGGATATGCATACGAATTTACCTACCAGGTCACGCTCTCCCAGCCAGGCACATACTGGTACGTCTGCACGTATCCGGGACACGCCCAGGACGGAATGTACGGCAAGATACTCGTACAGTAGGAAAGTGACTTTAGCCGAAAGGCGGGGAGGAGTGGAATCGCCTCGGAAGCCGGGCTGATGAAATTAGCAGTGAAGGTATGTTCGCAAGCTGTCGGGGCTTACTTGCAGGCGTGGCCGTCCGGGCCTTCTGGTGGCCGCTCATTCCATGATCTCCTATCTTTAATCAAAAAATACAAATTCCTCAACTCGGACAGGGTTGGATTGCTCCTTTCAAACAACTTCCGGTCAATTCCAAAACCCTCGATTGCCTCCCACATTTCTTCTACGGAGGGTTCCTGCTCATCTGTTCTCTTCCGTCCCTGCGGTGGACCATGACGTTCATCGTCCATTTGAGCAAGCTACCAATTGTTTGGATTTAACTGCCTTTACAATTATCAAAGGTGGTAAAAACCAAAAAGTGGGCAGGCCATTTCAAACCGCAGATATCAGGTGTGCCGGCGGTTCCGGAAAAGCTTGGAAAATAGTCTGCAGTTTGGCACGCTGGAATTTTTGCACCCGGAAGGCCCAATCTGTGATTCGGGTGAGAAAAAGAATGGTCTTTATTTCTGCAGGTAATAAGACTTCAGAGTGGCCGGGAATGACTTTTTTGATTCATACCAGGATTTTTTCGAGACAAGTTCGGTCGGTATCGCGCCCAACAGGCTGAAAAACCGGTACCGTGCGTTAATTGCAAATAATGTCGATATTATCAAAAATTCCACGGTTCTGGATCTGGCAAGCCATGACGGCAGGTGGTCTTTTGCGTGCCTGATGAATGGCGCATCCAGGGTCATCGGGATTGAGGGGAGGCGGGACCTGGCTAAAAATGGGGAGGATACGATGAAAAAATACGGGATTTCTGCCGCAAGATACTCGTTTATCGTGGGGGATTTGTTTGAGGAAATCGGGAAGGTGCGTGAGAAGATTGACGTCGTGCTCTGTTTTGGAATATTTTATCATGTGATGAATCACATGCTCCTGCTGTCGTCAATAAAGCAGATTTCTCCACGTTACCTCCTCCTGGATTCGGCCGTCTCGGCCTCAGATGACCCAGTCATAGAACTGAGATTGGAAAATATTCGGGATCCTGCAGCTGCCATCAAGGCAAACACGTCGAACAGGGCACTTGTGGGGTGGCCAAGCAGAAAGGCACTGGAACTTATGCTTGTCGACATTGGGTATAATTTCAAATACTATGACTGGGCAAATGCCGGGATTACAAATTGGGAGGATATTGAGGATTACAGGGATGGACGGAGAGTTTCGCTTGTTGCCCGAAACACTGGTCCTCCGTAAAACGCGCCGGCAGAAAGGTTGGATAAACTATCCAACAATTTAAATAATAATCTGCTGGTACTTGATTCGTGAATTTTGCCGCCCACGCAGTGCGCTACCTGAGGGTGAAAAACAAAAGATGACATTGTACGACTGGGCCTGGTGGGTGGGGGGATTTACACTCGTTGCGATGGGATTGCGCCATGCACTTGATGTGGATCATATTACTGCAATAGACAACCTCATACGATTCAACAACGCCTCAAAGAGGGCAAGATGGGTTGGCGCAGGCTTTAGCTCGGGGCACATGCTGTCGGTACTTGCGGAAATGATTGCCATGGTATACGTGGCTGCAAGCGTGATAAACCAAGGAGGGGTGTTCTCGCTGTCAACCGGGCTGATGGGAGCCGCGGCACTGGGGTTTATCGGTATTGTGAACTTTTACGCCATGAAAAAATACGGCAAGACATCTGCAACCATACTTGTAGGCAGGATAATGCCGAGGACCAAGCATATGGGCACGATGGGTTCGGCTTTTGTCGTAGGACTGGTTTTCGGCCTCGGGTTTGATACCGCAACGCAGCTGGCAGCCATTGCAGTCTCGGCAGCAGCCACAGTTGTTGGAGGAATAACAACCGCGCTAGAGATGATAGCTGTGTTTGGAATCGGCATGGTGGCAATGGACACGCTGGACAGCGTATTATTCAGGGCGGCATTCATCAAAACCTTGGGCACTGGCGGCTTTAGGTACCTGTCTTATGCGTTAAGCTCGGTGGCAGTAATGATTGCCACGGCTTCAACATTAGACAGCGTCTACAAAATCACCGTAATTCCGGAATGGACAGGGCCGGTTGTTGCAGTTACTGTGCTTGTGTGCACATTTGCATATGCTCGTCTGAGAGGAAACAAGCAGCCAGAATTTGCCCCGCCCCCGCATGAACATTAAATAAAAGCAGCGGGCATGTGGATAATAGATGCATAACGTCGTCAAACTGCTTGACAAGGTTTCTCAAAGATACTATCCGAGCAGGATGTTGACGTTTGAACCTGCGCATATTTTCAAGGTACTCCAGGTAATAGACAGCAACTCCAAGGCAAGCAGGGCCACGCTGATTGGAGAGCTGGGGCTTGGGGAAGGTTCCATAAAGACGCTGGTAAAACACATGAAGATGAACTATCTCATAGAGACATCAAAGGCAGGCATGAGGCTGACAAACAAGGGCAAGGCCCTGTTCTCAAAGATTAGCGATGCCACGCCTTCCGAGACGGAGATCGAAGAGTGTTCGATAACACTAAGCAGGTTCAATCATGCCATACTTGTCAAGGGCCTGGCAGGGGAGGTGGGAAGCGGGATTGAACAGAGGGATGCCGCAATAAAAATAGGCGCGCTTGGCGCAACCACGCTTGTGTTCAGGGAGAACAGCCTGTTTACATCAGACAGGAGCAACGACCGTCCAATCAAGGATCAAAAACTGGTTGGCCTGATATCGGAAAAACTGCGGCCCGAAAATGGGGATGTGGTCATAATAGCAAGCGCCGGGGACAGAAAGACCGCTGATCTTGCCGCAAAAAGAGCCGCTCTTGAGACTATATCAAACCATGAAAAGCATTCCTAGCAGAGACGGGGCCTGATGGCCGATATGCCGGTTAAAACAACCCGGGTTGTTCCCATGCAGTGAGGATGGCCGTATTTTTGCAGGTTGTAGTATCAAACAATCAGACCATTCTTATTGAAGTATGGCTAATGATTATCAGAAAGGAGGTGCAGTAATGAGTTATAGCGGTGGTTATGGAAGATCTAACCGGGGATACGGTAGAGACAGGGGTTTTGGAAGACGCGAATTTGACAACACGCCAAAACCGGTCGAAACGGGAAAGGAATACGATGTTTCCATAACGGAGATTAGCAGAAAAGGAGACGGTATAGCAAGAATAGAAGGTTTTGTTATATTTGTACAGAACGGAAAGGCGGGTCAGAACGCAAGAGTAAGGATCACACAAGTTGGTCAGAGATTTGCGTCTGCTGAGATAGTAGAAGGCTCTTCACCCACTCCATCTGAATAAGTGCGCTTATTCAAGAACACGTTTCACACCAATTTTTTCCAATCTATTTTTATATATCAGGCAAATTGCTCTTGAGTACGGCGACCTGATGATATCTGGAAATGATGTAATGTTATGTAGAACGTCAATTTTTATACAATCAACGTTCTTATTGGACAAGAATGTTATCAAGAAACATGTCATCAGACAGACAAATGTATCCTGCTACCTGTGCAGATTGTAAAAAAGAGACGCAGGTGCCTTTCCAACCAAAGGAAGGAAGGCCAGTGTATTGTCGCGACTGTTTGCCAAAACATCGTGGAGAAAGAAGACTTTAAGCTGAAACACGCTTAAACTAGTTTTTTATTATATCTGTTAATCTTGCGGAGGCAAATTCGGCCCGCTGCCTGTCAGGGTCCTTGAACACGCAAAATAATGCACATCCGGACCATCACGTGTCCGTATCCCAACTCATCTGAATACAAACAGATTTCTCTAAGACAAAAACTGTATTAAAAATATAAGCAGACCGTTTTTCAGGTCACAGTGTTTATTTTTTAGATTTTTTAGACTTGGTCTTTGTTTTTGATTTTGCTTTGGCTTTTGCCATCGCTTATGGAATATTCTATCGCTATTAAGCATATTGAATTCGGTTGATTTTTGACTTTTGTATTAAACCGTCTTCACTTCGTATTTTTGGCAGATCCTGTAAGGACTGGTACTAACAAGTCCGAATCAATTTGACTTTGCCACTTTCTTATTTTTTAACAAGCATGGTGGATAGGCCGCGACCTACGAAAATCACTGCGGCCAGGGTTGGAATGGGAGTCCCAGGGATTGTGTAGAGGTGGACCGAGGGGTTTCTTGTGCCCCAGAGGATTTGGATTCGACGTTTTGTCAGAGAAAACTGTGACACAAATAGGTAATAATATAATTGGAATAGCTACGAAATTTCTTTCCTTAGTTTTTCAGGTCCTATAATTCATCAATCAATAACTTTCATCTAATATTATTTGGGTTTGTTTTTTGATTTGACTGTACTTTTAATTTTATCTTGAAAAACTTCAAGTTTTGTGAGCGTCTTGCCTCATACTT
>JAGWHF010000015.1 GCA_028866895.1 Nitrososphaerota archaeon | reverse complement strand
ATCCAAAGCATTTTTCATTAAATGATTTTTAGAACAAGGTAAAATCAGGGTAGGAAATATGCCCATCTCTCAGTTATATACGAAAAATCCAGAGGTTGGATGTTGAACAAAAAAGACGCTGAGCAGATTGCCAAGAGCATAGGCGCGATTAGCAGCTACGTCAGGTTTGCAGGGGTGATAAACAGCAGGGGAGGGCTTGTAGCATATGTGAGGAGATCCGGGATGAGGCCGCTTCTCAACCAGCGCAAAACAAGGAACCAGTTTTCCCATCTTGCAGTCCAAAGCGGGATGGTTGCAAGGTTCAACAGGCAGCTTGGCAAGGTAAAGTTCCTCTGGGAGGAACGGGAGAAGGCGCAGACCATCTCGTTTGGTCTTGGGAGAAACACGGTGTGGGTTTCCATCGACAAGAACGTGGTACGCTCGGAGGTCCTCAGGATTATCGACGGTTGCCTTCCCATTGTCAAGCGCTACAAATAGGACTATCGTACTATCCGCATTCCTTTACCTCGCCGTGAGAGGCAGTCCGAATCCACCTAGCAGCCCAAGATCTCAAGGATGGCAGATTGGACCCTGGCATAATCAAGGTCGGTGCTTGCAGAGACATAGAGGATTTCAGAATCCCCTATTGGAAAGCTCATGATTATCACCTTCTCGCGCAGTGACATCGCAAACCTTACCCTGCCCAGCTGGGAATCAAACTCTCTCCTCATCCTGGCCCTCAGAGCTACCTCGGTAAACATCATCTCGTCATCCTTTTTTTCCTCAAGCGAGCTGAGGCCCTCCCGGAGCCCGCCTGCAAGAAGTTTTCCTCGTTCATTGATGACGCCTACAAACCTGATCTTCGGATCAAGATCCATCACCCTGCCACATATAAGGTCAAGATCCGCCGTCTCCCTGCTACCCAAACCCCATCATCCACATTGAATGATCTGCAGATAGATAACATCTTCGGTCATGAGAATTGAAGTTTCGTCATGTCCTGCTGTTTGCTTCATTTATTGCCTCGATGATCTTTTCCGGATGCTTTGTCTCGAGCAACACAGTCCTTCCGTCACCGAATTCCATTAGGATGCCCTTGTTGCCTCCTAGCGAGTAGGCATTTTTAGATAACGCGTGCCTCAGGTCCAGCCTGTTCTCCTTGCCCTGCGGGATGTATGGCTTGCAGTCTTTCAGGCCTGCAAGAGGGATCGACCTAAAGGAGGACTGGAATGGTGCCAACTCGACATAGAGTCCGTCGCTTCGCACCTGTATCCTGAGCTTTATGGCAAGCAATAGGGCTGGTGAGATGAATCCCACCGCGATGAAGAGGCATGAGCCGACAATCACCAACGTTGAAGGAGGCTTGTCGCTTGCCATCTCGAAGATCTGTGGCAGTGCAAAGTAGACGCTCGCAAACATGAGGGCAAACGATCCAAGCCAGACGCCAGCATGCGAGAAGAGGTTTGCCTCCCTGTATAGGACTACCGAGTCTTCCATTCAGCCTTGACTTGCTTGAACCCTGATTTATATCCTAAACCAGAATCCCGCCGAAAGGCGGTCACCTCCGCTTCATCTTTTGCAGCTTCGTAGTTACTGCAACTATCTTCGAGATTAACTCGTTGTTGCTGCCCTTTCCCTCCAGAAACTTGCACAGCCAATCAATCTCATCGTTGGTCAACAGGTTTTCCATGCAAGCTCTTGAAGCATTCGTCTAAAAAGGATTGGGAATTTCTCAGTCCTAATATCTTGGGAGCAACCGGAGGTTGTTCCTCCTAGAAATTGCAATTATCGATACGATTGCGATTGCCAGTACAAGCGCGGCCACAGGACCGAACTCTGGAATCACAAACGTTCCGACTATCTCTATCTGCGAGGTTCCATTCTTGAACGGGATGGCCAAGGTCCTCTCGGTGCTAGTCGTAAGGGTCTCGTTGGCCTGGCTGTTCTGCTGGCCGTCGTTTAGTACTATGAACTGGTCGTCTGTGCCGTCAGATTTCTTTGCGTCAATGAGAGCCCTAGGCATTGTGATTGTCAGGAGGCCGTTGCCCGTTGTCTGTATAGATACGATAAGTGATTTTGACTGCGGGTTTGCCTTTATGTCAATGACCTTCCCGTTGGTTATCGTATAAGTAACAGATGAATTGGTTCCGTCCACTGATATAGTGCTTGGCCCCGCCGGGGCTGCACCCGAGAAGCTGAATGTGGTCTTGGCAGACCTGTCCGGACTGCCGTACTGGACTGACACAGTATATGTCCCTGCCGCCGACCAGAGCAATCCGGTGGCAGTCATTGAGGTCGAATATGTCTTGTCGCTAGCCACCTGAATCTGGTCCACCTTTATGATGTTCCCTACGGGGTTCCTCACTTCTACCGTAAGTGGCGTGTCAGGCATGTAGTCGCGCGTGGTTCCCAAGATGGTAATTTTGTCGCCGTCGTTATAGGATGATTTGTCAGTGGTAACTGTGACTGCCGGAAGGTTCGTTGACGGCATGCCAGGAATCGAGCTGCTGTTGGCGTTAAGCATGTAAGAGGGCGGTGGCAGATTTGCTGGAACAGTCGTATTCCCAACAGAGGATGCCATGGACTGGCCCGATGTCTGGTTTGTGGCGGCAAAGGCAGGGATGGCTGCCACAGAACCGAAAATTATTACAAGTAACAAAAGTCCGGCAAATTTATTACTCATTAATTGAACACAATCTAACCATTATATAAGCAATTGTAAAAAAATAATTTATTTTCAGATCATATGAAATTGGCAAAATCGTCGAATTTGATTTGCCCGCAAGCAGGGCATAGCATTTCAAGGCCTCCAGAATTTGTGCGGGATCACACCCAAGTCTTGAGAATCATCACCTTACAATAACGGGAGGAAAACCCCAAGTACCACGACAAGGTCTTGGTACTTGTGTGTCTGGAATTGGGTTTTCTCCGCCATAATATTGGTCACAGTTCTATTTAAGAAAGAGTCAGGATTTTTGGCCTTTTGGCAATAATATCACATTTTTGATAAATTAGGGATAAAAAGCGATTGTCAGCCCTCACTTGAGGTTGCTTTCATCCCCCTGTTTTAAGAGCGAGTCAACCTTCCGGTTCAACTCCCCTACTGCATTGAGGGAGGACTCGTGCTTATCATCAAATTCGGCCAGTTTTTTGAGGATTCTGTCATGATTTTCATCCAGCTCCTTTATCCTGTGGAGTATTTGATCCTGAGAGTCAGATGTCTTCTTCTGCCTGTTGTAAATCCACCACGAGACCACCATACCTATGATTGTACCAGCTATTATTCCAAGGTATGCAGACGAGGCATTACTCATGTCCGTGCAGCCGCGCGAGAGCTCCGGCATACATCCCCAAAGAGCTAGCAGAAATGGCAACATGGAATAAAGACCACAGCCCGCGCTTTCATTCTTTCTATATGCTGCAGTTAACGTTATTGTGAAATTGATCAGATTTGGAAGCGATTAGCCCGGCTTCATCAGGATTTTACCTACAAAGTCCCCCTTGAGCATCTTGGTATGGGCCTCGACCGCGTTCTCGAGCGGATAAACAGAGTCCACGATTGAGGTTATCCTCCGCTTAGACATCCAATATAATGCATCTATGAGCTCCGCACGGGATCCCTGAGTTGAGCCTAGGACGTTTATCCCTTTGAAGAAGATGTGCCGCAGGTCAGTTTGTACGTCGTATCCGGTAGTAGCTCCTGTAGTCACGATTGTCGAGCCGTACTTTAGCAGTGCAAGTTCCTGGTTCCAATGCCGCCCTCCCAGATGCTCAAATATCACGTCCACACCGGGTCTTGCCCCCCTTTCTTTTGCCAAGGTTTTGGTTATGGCGAAGACCTCCTTGTCCCAGTCCTCCTTCCTGTGGTCAACCGCAAAGTCGGCACCGAGTTTTAGGCACTGGTCAAGCTTGGCTGGGCTTGCGGTAGCTATGACATTACATCCGAAGAGCTTAGCTATCTGGATCCCAAAGGTCCCAATCCCCGATGTACCACCCATGATGAGGACGATCTGACCTGGGCTTATCCGTGCCCGCCCTACAAGCATGTGCCATGATGTCACCAACACCATCGATGCCGCTGCCGCCTCCTCGTACGATATCTCTGTCGGAATCTTTACAACGTTGACCTCTGGGAGGTGGGCATACTCGCAGAATCCTCCCCAGAGCGGGCCAGTCTGGAAACCCCAGATCTTTCTGCTCCTGCAGTCGTATTCACGTCCCTCCGTACAGTCCCTACATATCCTGCACGAGAGGTTTCCATGTGAGACAACACGGTCCCCCACCTTTACCGAGGTAACTTCATCCCCTATGGCAACGACTTCGCCCGCCGCATCAGTACCAGAAATATGCGGCATTGGAATCTCGATTGGCCTTCCCCTCATCCCCCAGATATCGTCATGGTTTAGGCCGGCAAATTTTACCTTGAATACTACCTCGTGAGGTTCCGGTTTTGGTTCTGGAACATCTTTTATGGTGAGAATCCTAGCAAAATTGTCGTCTGGTGCATATTCTTCGTATATTAGTGCCTTCACAGATCAAAAATGCAGAACATCGTAATATTAAGAATAAGAGAAATGAAAATTTTTTCCTTCAAGAAAGAAAGGTTCCAAGATGGGGTAAGTTGGACCTGAAAAAATAGGATCTAGTGGTGGTGACCACAACCGCAGGAATCGTGGCCTCCTGCAGATTCCTCAATTTTCTTGCCCGAACACCGGGAACACTTGTCAGAGCCTGTGGGAGAAAAGAACCCGATCCCGCAGACAACGCATTTCATGTTTGTCATGGTTGCACAAGATAGCCGGCAATATTTAATGCATGTTCCTGTCGCCAAGCCCTTCCAGCCCGGCGGCCCAAGGAGAGGAATCAAAGTCCAAATTGGTGTCCAAAGATCACCATGCCCAGATGCGGACGGATCATGGCTAAATTCAGAGTATTTATAAATTGATGTCGTTGCTACTGAGGCTATGAAGTCAAAACCAATGAAGGCATTATTTGGTGTCTTGGCTCTAGTTGCGGTTCTCGCAATTGCCCCTTCGGCTTTTGCTCAGGAATCAAGTGCGACTGTGAACATTTCTGCGGGCGCCGGTTCTGGTCCCGATTGCTCACAATCAAACAACTGCTTCAGCCCTGATGTGATAAATGTGGCACCGGGTACGACGGTAACATGGAACAACAATGACAAAGTCAGCCACACGGTAACGAGTGGCAACCCATCGGACAACCAGACAGGCACTATCTTTGATAGCAGCCTCATTCCGGCGGGACATGACTTTACGTTCACCTTTAACAACCCTGGCACATACCACTACTTCTGCCAAGTCCACCCGTGGATGTCTGGCGAGGTAATAGTGGGCGCCGCCGCTCCAACACAGAGCTCTACACAGCAGGCTCCAAGCAGCAACATGACTGGAATGTCCAACATGACGACTGCGTCGACAAACACTACAACATCACAGCCTACAACTGCACCAGTTCAGACATCACAGCCTACAACTGCACCAGTTCAGACATCACAGCCTACAACTGCACCAGTTCAGACATCACAGCCTACAACTGCAGCTTCAACCGATCAATCGGCCGTAGTCCAGCAGCTAGGACTCACTCCGGCTGACGATCCAATCGGCCCGTTGCAATCAGTTGCATGGGTATCAGGAATGATCGTGGCAGCAGCAATGAGCGGTATTGGAATCTGGTCAGCAGCAAGACGCAGATAAACAGTACGAAACACCACAACCTTTTTTTTATTAATTTTCAGAAAAATACTTTTAACGTGTTCTCGATCCAAATCTTGCATTGAATGTTTCAATCCCCTTCCTCGCTACGGGCCTGTACAGATATCCGGCAATAAAGGACGGGACACGGTTGCATTGGGATGCCACCATCGAAGACACATGTGAAATTGTACCGTTCGCAATTTTCTCACAGTTTCTAAAGATGCGTTCCTCGCAGGCAGAAATCACACGTTGGGCTTTTTTTGCACGCCTGCAGTATTCCTGCAAACTACCAATGATTTTTCCAAGTGAAATGCCAAGCCATCCCGAGATGCCATTAGATGCAGGGACGCATGACCCGCATGCAGAATCACCACTCCGCGCGCCTGTCAAGGTATTATTCGTACGGAGTATCCTATATGCCTCTGCAATTGCCTTGAATTTCTCGCCATCCTCCCTTGAGATGTTTTTGTCAGGATGATAAAGAAGTGCAAGCCGCCTGTAGGCAGTTTTTATCTCATCCATGGAGGCACCATCCCGCAGGCCAAGAAGGTGGTAGCAGTTTTCAGACATAAATATTACCACATGGTGATATTTTAAAAAAGTTTAATCTCATTTTGTTGTCTTTTTTGAAAAATAAATGCTCCATGTGCCTGAAGCAAGCCCTGGAACCTGCTCCTGCCATTATCAAATGGGCCCCCGCTCCTTCCACTCAACCTGCCAAGGGATCGTTGAAATAAGGAGCAGTCCATAACTCTCCAGTTGAAGATCCCCAAACTCGGAGCTGCAATTGGCGCCGGTATTGCGGCCATTGTCATATTTCTTGTTTTCAGCTTCATAGTGGAAATTCCCACCGAGAAATATGCCATATCTGTCAATCCAATAATAATCAAGGGCAGCATGGATACGGAGACCCACGTAGAGATAAAGAACATAGGCATCGACACCCTTACCAACGTCAGGGTCGATTATGGTGGAACGGCAAAACCCGATGTGCTCCCTTCTTTGGACCCTGGCGAGAAGGTCGACCTTTCTCCTCCCCCCGGCAGCGACCTAACAAGCGTCAGGGTTACAGCTGACCAGGGAATCGATGTCACAGAACCCTACAACGAGCCTGCGAACGCACCCTTTGTTGGAAACAACGGGTTTGGCGGCTGATTAAACTGACAATTTAGCACCAACCCAAACGTCATCCCAGTCAGAAAAGTTCGGGTTAACTTTAATGAGGCCGAACCCATCCCATAAGCAGATATGGCCAAGATAAACATCAAGCTTTCCTCTGCGGAGATCACACTTGAGTTCAGAGATACGGAGGACTTGCGGGAACAGCTTGAGAAGATCGACTTTGCCAGGATTGATTCCATCCTAAGTGCCAAAAGAGTGTCGCCCCTGCAGACCCATGAAAGACCGGTAGGGGAGGGCCTGAACTCCATCCCAGAGGCTACAAAGGATCTTGGAACAATCAACCTACTTAGAATATCAGATGGTGGGCAGGATGCCGTCAAGCTTGCAGTATATCTTGCAGCCAACAAGTTACCGCGTGAAGAGATAAGAAAGGCAACAGGAGTAACGATCCTAAGTTCCTAAGGGTACGAAATTTTAGCACGTGATCTACTCGCGGCGCAAAGCAACCATTGGCGAGAGTCTGGATGCCTTCCACGCAGGGAAGATCCCAGCCATCAACGCAAGCGCCACGGAGAGTAGCCACACCTTGGCAAGGTCCAACGGGAGAAATATCGGCGGGAAGGAACTGATGCTTTGGGTCGCGGGCCCAAAGCCTCCCGGGCCCCCATGGCCTGCTGGCTGTGATGGAAAGCTTGTCATGGCATATCCTCCCAACACTCCGATCCCAAGACCCGTTGAAGCCCCAAGGATGCCTATCATAGCCGCCTCCACAAGGAATAGTGCCATTATGGAAGAGTTCTGAGCACCTATCGCCTTCATTGTGCCGATCTCCCTTACCCTCTCGTTTACCGAGTTGTAAAGCGTCGTCACTATGCCCACCGCCCCTACGATCAGTGCTATCAACCCGATCATCTCGACAAACATTGCGTTTCCCTCGGCCGTTTGCTGCCGTACCGCTATGAATGCCGCCGGAACCATTATTCCCATGCTCTTGCCATAAAGGTTTGTCAACTCCTGCTGTACGGCAGATATGGCCGTGTCGTCGGTTGTCTGCACCATCAGCGAGTCGTATCGTCCCGACTTGTGCAACAGCTGGTTTGCAGCATCAGTGTTGATAATAAGCCCGTTGTCAATCCTTTGATTGCCCGAAGGCTTCATGACTGCATCTACGATGAAACTCCTTTGCTCCTGTTCCTGTTTTCCCGAGGAATCGGCGTATGTATAGGTAAGTGTGAGGGTCTGACCAACCGTAACAAACGGAGTTGTCGAGCCAGGAGGATTGGCAATTGAATCCCCAACTACCACGGCAGTCCTGTCGCTTGCAGCCGGGAGGGTGGAACCCTCAACGTACTGCACGTTAGGCAACATGTCTGTTATCTTGGTTGGATCCATGCCGGTCACCGAGACATGCTGGATGTTGCCGTAGGAATCAATGGTAACCCCGCCGCTGTATTCCGGAACAACATCCGTGACGTCTGGCAGTCCCCTTATCTTGTTTACTACGGCGGAATTTATTATAAGCGAGGCGGAGGACGATGCATCCCCGTGGTAGGAGTGCTGACCCGAGGATATGTACATGATGTTCGTGGCAAGGGAGTCGAGCTGCTGTGCAAGAAAGGCCGCCTGGCCCGCGCTAAGGCCGTCTATCACGACCACAAGTGATGCGCCAAGAACCACCATCATGACAGTAAGCACAGTTCTGACTTTCCTATCCACAAGCGCGTCGTATGCAAGCGAGAAGATATCACTTGGATTCATTGTTCTTCTTGTCCGAGTCTTCAAGCACAGAAACGATATCGGTATCGCTTCCTGCAAGCATCTTCAGCTTTTTGCGCGACTTTCTCTTCCGGACAATCATGACTGCTGCCAGAGCGCCTGCAAAGACAGCACCTATTGCACCCAAGAGGAACGGGTTGCCCAGTATCATCGATACACTTGACTGCTGGACCTGCACGTGCATCGGTGGTGCCCTTGCAACAGCAAGATTCTGGGTAATGGTCACTGTATGGAAGTTTTTGAGGTCGTCTGCATACACGACTGTGAAGGAGACTGGATATGATCCCGGCTTGAGAAGGTTCAAGCCGTAGAGAGGGATGCTAAATGGGATGGGAGAGTCTGATGTCAAATCACCCAGAAACTGTTGTGATGCGGCAGGTCCTCCTGCTGGCCCTCCCTGCCTGCCTCCACCTCCATAGCCTCCGTGGCTTCCTCCACTAAAGCCCCCCTGCGGACCTGCAGAGCCAGATGGGGTCTGCGCGTTTGCGGACTGGAATGATGTCTCTAGGCTTGAACCGTTGCCCCCCGATATTCTTGCCTGCTTGATGTCAGCAAGAAGAGGTGACGAAGGTGCTAACTGTATGGTACCATACAATCCCGTCGTGCTTCCCTGATTCAGAAGGCTGCCTGCAATCTGCGGCGTGTTGCCAACATAGTTTACCGAGAGGCCGTAAATCTGCAGCTTGATGTCTCCCACTACAAATGCGCCCAGTGTTAATGAGTTGGTCTCCGTCTGACCGTTTGCCACATAGTTGCCGGTAAGAGTGAAGGAAGTAGGCGTGTCAATGAGCGAGTTTGCCGCAAACACCTTGGTCGATAATGATTGTTGTTGGCCCGGTTCAAGCTTTGGTATCGTCCAAGTAGACTGGCCAACAACCGAGACCGACGTAGATTGTGATACAAGCGATACCACTACATCTGATGCCTCGGCAGTGCTGTTATTTGTGACCACAAAATTGAGGGGCGAGAGTTTTCCCGAAGTTATCACAGGGGAGGTCGAGTTTCCCACATAGCTTAGGCTCAAGGATTCCGGCGGCATCGGTGCGACCACGATGCCCGTGTCAAGCTGCGTGGAAAGCTGTTTGCCCCACGCATTCTGGTACGATAACATGACGGATACGTCCTGTGTCTGTCCTGCGGCAGAGGTGGCAGGGAAAATCGTAGTCTTTATCACTTTTGAGCTGTTGGCAGGTATGTCGCCTAGGTTGAATTGGTTCGGGCCCAGGTTTACCACGTTGGTCGTGGTGGAAGAGAGCGTGAGTGTGCCAGTCGCGCTAGAACCCGAATTCCCCTTTTGGCCGAGGTTTGTTATTGTGGCGATCACCCCAGTCGCGTTGGCAGAACCCTTGTTGACAATCCTTAGCGCTATCGGATCCGCATGCGCGGGAAGTATGTTGGGCGTATCCGTCGTCACGTCCATCACCACCTTACCAGGAAGTACGAAGGGCACCTCAAGTAGTGCTGAGGTACAGCTCTGGACATTTAGGCCTGCAGCCCCTATCCCTATCTTGTAGTTTATCACCATGTTCGTGCTATACGTCCCGACCTTGGCTGTTGGAAGGACGTTTACGTTGAAGAATAGCGTAACAGAGCTTCCGGCTCCCACCTGCCCATAATAGCTTGCAAGGGCGTAGTTGCTTGCAACCTTCGATGCAGGATTGTACTGCTGCAAAAGCTGCGGAATCTTGCTCTCACCAGTTGGTGTAAAACCATCCGGCAGGTTTAGGTATCCAACCACGGAGTTTAGAGGATTGTCACCCTTGTTGTTTATCACAACGGCAAATACCGAAGGGCCCTCCCCCGGACCCACCTCCTTTTTTACCGGGGTAGTATTGCTTGCTGCCGCATCTGTCGTGCCCTGATCAACCCAGTATGCATCCACTGCAACCGGACCTTGGTAATTGGCATCTATGTTAGTTGTAAGCGGTGCGGTGCAGTCATTCTCCTGCATTACCTGGCCGTACGATGGAGCATTAAAGGAGGACATGAAAAGTATTCCCACCATCAAGATGGCCAAGACCTCGAAGTATTTGCTTTGCAAGCTCTTAATTGGTGACATCTTTTTCTATCCTCCCATCCCTGATTGAGATGGACCTGTCAGTGGACTCGGCAAGCTCCGGATTGTGTGTTACCATTATGATTGTGCGCCGGTATTTGTGGGATAGCGTCTTTAGCATGTCAAATACGTCCTCACCTGTCTTGGTATCGAGGTTTCCCGTCGGCTCGTCGGCAAGGACAATTGTCGGGTTGTTCACCAGCGCCCTTGCTATTGCCACTCTCTGCTGCTGACCGCCGCTCAGGTTGACTGGCTTTTGGTTTGCCTTGTCGCCTATTCCCAGGGCCTCCAGTATTTTCATCGCACGTTCATGTGATTTCCCGGTTGACATGCCCGAGATCGTTCCTGGCAGCTTGACATTCTTGAGAACAGTAGTCCGGTTGATGAGGTTGAATGACTGGAAGATAAATCCGATAAGGTTGTTTCTCATCGTAGCAATCATGGAATCGTCGAGTGAGAATATGTCTATACCGTTGATGTATACGTTGCCCATGGTCGGCCTGTCAAGTGCGCCTATCATGTTGAGAAGTGTAGACTTGCCGCTTCCAGATGGGCCTACGATTGAAACAAACTCTCCCTTCTTTACTGAAAAGTTGATCTTGTCAAGGGCAATCACTCTACCTGCAGTCGAGTCGTATATCTTAGATAGGTTCGACACGGTAAGCGCTGTTGTGCTTGACTCTTTACTTTCCGTCCGGACCGATTCACTTACCATCGTGCCGGAGATGTGCCTCATGCCTGATTTATCCCTATTCAACAATCCCACTAACCTCAAGTCCGCGCTTCTGCATATAATTAAATGGTCTTCTAAAGTTTTTATCAAATTGGTTAAAATCGAGCAATTTGCCTGTCCTAAAGGCTTCCGTCCGGACGTCCTGCACCATCCGGTTGTGGCAATAAAGAAAATTTCGGGCATGTCCACCAGAAAGGTCTTTGCTAAGATCGATTTGGTCCGGGAAAACTCTTGTCTCCTTCCCAATGGAACTCAAAATGATGCCCATGCTGTCTCATCTGGAATCGGCTCAATTAAATAATTGTCAAACTATGTTCATGAACAAAGTTACTGCAGGGGAAACATGGTACAAGCCTCTAACCGATGTAAAAGCTTAATACAGAATTTTGCATCCAAAAAATGCGATAACTTGTCGCATGAATACCGTGATCGAATTTACATACGTAAGGACATTCTTTTGAAGCTTTCTGAGCACGGCGAACTCAACCAAACAAACCTCCTGAGCTATTGCGGCCTAAACTTGATGAAGCACCGAGACATACTTGAGAGCCTTGAGAGAAAGGAATTCATCAAGAGGACCGAAGTACCATGGGGGAACAAGAAGGTAATAAAATATTCAGTAACGGAGAAAGGAAGGCAGTTCTGCCGGATGGTCTTAGAGCCTTACGAGGAAATTTTCCCAAGGAGCAACAAGAGTGACAAGGAACAAAGTTAGCGAAATGTTTTATTCGTACCCGAGGGAGTTAATCATCTAAATGTCAAACCCTCCCGAGAATCATGACAAGGAACCCGAAAAGCCAGACAGATCAAGCGAGGCGCCTGAAAACATGTTCAAGATGTTGGATGACCTCCTAGCTCATACGAACAGCTCAAGGCGCATATTTCTCATATTTATTGCGTCAGCGCTCATCTTTGCCCCCGTAGCACTTGTCATGGGCGGGATACTGATAGGCCACCCAAAATACAGCGTCTTTCACCTGGAAACAAGTCATGATCAGCTCCGCGATATGATTTTTGGAGCCGGCGTGGAACACAACAATACGCAATTTTTCATAGTTGAAAAGAACGGCAGCAACATTGTGAGGTCGGTTCCCTTCCATCCCCATCCGAGGTTGCTTCATCAGGACAGGCCGATATTTCTAGGCATCCAGATATTCATATTCATATGCCTGATATTTGCAGCGGTACTGCTCTTTGTTGCCCTGAAGGAGTACAGGTTCTTTGCAAGGTGGAACAGCAGATACAAGAGATACAAGGAGACTCAGGACAAGATAGATAGCGAGTTGGGAAAGGACTAGAAGATGCAAGCGGCAATTTCCCACCAGTGGTTTTAACAAGACGCAAGGACGCCACACACCCATCCGATCCCTTGACCGTTCCATTCAAATTATAATCCGATTGGATATCTAGCAAAAAGGAACCTGGAATGGAATACAAATGGATAGCCCTGACAAACACCACGATTGCAATCCTGATGGCCTCCCTTGACACCAATATTGTGATAATAGCTCTTCCCAAGATCTCCTCGGACCTGCACACGTCCGTTCTTGAGACTATGTGGATAGTCCTGTGCTTCGGCCTTGTGACAACAATCGTGCTGCTGAGTTTTGGCAGGCTTGCAGACATGTTCGGCCGAGTAAGGCTGTACAACATAGGCCTCATCGTGTTTACGGCGGGCTCCGCGCTATGTGGCCTATCAAGATCGGGGCAGGAACTCATCCTTTTCAGATCAATTCAGGCGTTGGGTGCTGCCTTCCTCTTCTCAAACAGTGCGGCCATTCTCACGGACGCCTTTGGGGCCAACGAGCGCGGAAAGGCGCTCGGATTGAACCAGATCTCGATAGTTGTCGGCTCCGTCGGGGGCCTCGTGCTTGGCGGCCTGCTTACCGACACGTTAGGCTGGAGGTCCATCTTCTGGGTAAATGTACCCATAGGAATCTTCGGTTCTGTCTGGTCGTTTACAAGGCTCAGGGAGCTCGGGACTAGGACGGGTGGCAGGATAGACTGGCTTGGCAACTGCGTACTTGCGTCGGGCCTGCTCTTCCTCTTCTTTGGCCTCACCTTCGGACCCTTAGGCCTGTTGTCCGCAGTTGATGGAATCCTCCTCGTCGCGTCAGGCCTTGGAATGCTTGTGCTATTCGTCTACGTCGAGTCCAAGATGGAAGATCCGATGTTTGATGTGAAGCTGTTCAGGATCCGAATCTTCAACACGGGAAACATAAGCGTCTTCCTCAACGCAGTTGCAAGGGGTGCACTCATCCTGGTGATGTCGTTTTACCTGCAGGGTCCGACAATGAAGCTCAGTGCCCTAGAGGCTGGAATTTACCTAATCCCGATATCCTTCACCATGGCCACATTTGGACCCATAAGCGGCTGGCTTTCCGACAAGTATGGTGCGAGACAGTTCATAGTTGGAGGCCTCATGACGTCTGCAGTTGGTTTCCTCCTGCTTACCACCATCCATCCCCGAGAGAGCTTTGCAGGCTTGCTTGTACCTCTGGTCCTGGTGGGAGCTGGCATGGGAATGTTTGCAGCACCGAACAGGACTACGGTTATGAATTCGGTTCCCGCAAAGAGAAGGGGTGTTGCTTCGGGCATGAGCACCACGCTTGTCACACTTGGCAACCTCATAAGCATGGGTATCTCATTCCTCATCATAACAAGGTCGGTCCCGCCTTCGGAGCTGGAGGCGGTCTTTGTGGGCGGGACGGTGGGCGCCTCAATAGGTCCCGGGTTTGTAAACTCGATACACCTGGTGTTTTACATCTCTGCCGCGATTCTCTTTGCATCGCTATTACCCTCAATTCTTGAATATTCCTCCAAGTCAAGCGAGGAGAGCGCGCAGAGGCACTAGGCACCTGTGCAGGAACCGGTCAGGTCCTTGGCTGGATTCGCAGCCCATTCTTGCTTGAGATTGCGATTATGACAATTATCGCAACTACCAGCACGACGGCTGCCATGGCGCCAAACTCCGGCACTACAAAGGTTCCAATTATCTCAATTTGGGATGTACCGTCGGTGAACGGGATCTGAAGGGTCCTTTCCGTAGTGGTGTTCTTTATCTCTTCGAACTGGTCGTTCTCCTGTCCGTCATTTAGTACAAAGTACACGTCGTCAGTACCGTCGGACTTTTTGGCATCAATCAAGGCCCTTGGCATTGTTATCGTAAGGTTGCCGTCACCCGTGGTCTGTATCGTCACTATCAATGATTTTGAAATCGTGTCAGCCTTTATGTCCGTAACCTTGCCGTTTGTTATGGTATAAGTTACGGATGAGTTTGTGCCGTCAACCATGATGGTATTTCCTGCAATGTGTGATCCTGAGAACTGGAATTTTGTCGTTGCAGATCTGTCAGGTCCGCCGAATTGGACATAAACTGAGTAGCTTCCCGCGGCCTGCCAAAGCGCACCACCGGCAGTCAGGCTTATCGAGTAGGTCTTGTCTGGATTTATCTGTACTTGGTTGATGCTTACGACGTTCCCGTCAGGATTTCTAAGTATAAGAGTAAGAGGAGTGTCGCCCAGGTAATCTTTCGTGGTACCCGAGATTACTATCTTGTCCCCATCATTGTAAGAGGTCTTATCCGTGGTAACAGTCACGGCGGGTGCGGAGGTTCCCATGCTCACTATCTGGCTGGAATTTCCAGTTGCATTTGTAACCAAGTAGGGCGGCGGGGTAAGGTTGGCGGTGCTCTGGTTTGCAAGAAGTTCCCTTGCATTGGTGGCAGGGTTGTTTGTCCCAACATACGAGCCTGTTTGTGACGGTGTCGCCGGGTGGCCGGTACCTGCTGCCGGCTGGGCGACTTGGACCGAAGAGTTGGTGGCCGAACTGGAGTTTGCAGGTGCCGATCCTGCAGATACCGTTGTTGAGTTTGTACTGTTTGTAGAATTGGTATCGGCAAATGCCGGGACCACGCCTGTTGCAATGATCAATATGCCTAATAATGCAAGTCCTTTGGCGCTAATTTTCACTACACACGAGTTTTCTTGCCAGTATATAAGCAATTACTAAAATTTAGTTAATTTTTGAATGAACGGCTGTTGGCAAGAATTTCTTCCCGAGAATGAAAGGCGCATAGATCCCAATCCCTGAAGAATGCGGACTGGAGTGCGCGTCCTTGGCAGCGGTGAAACCACCCCAACGCCTGGGGAACGCTGACCTGCTGGAATCAGGCTAGGCCTAGTGTCGACAGGACTGACCTTGCAGAGAATTGCGCAATGCCGTAAAAAATTTCAGAGTAGAATGGCATCATGGCCACCACAACCGACCCTACCATTAGTCGCAGTCTTGGCATGTTGTCAAATTTCCGGTCGATTAATAAAAAATTGTGACACCTTGTTAAGGAACATGGTTCATGCTAGAGGATTGCGCCAACCATGGTCCAAGGCCGTCGCGTGCCAGGGCGGTCAGATTATGATCGCCGCCAATCCCGTCGCTGAAAATGAAATATATTCTGCCCTCCCGCAGCTTGCCTTTAGAAAGCTTTATTCTCGCGGATGACCCATCGTTTTCAGGCTGCAAGCCAGGATGGATGCGAAACAGAAAGAGTTCAGGTGCAAGGAGTGTGGAATGACTTTTGATGAGCAGGTGAGGCTCGAAAGGCATTGCAAGGCCGCGCATCCGCAAAAGCATGACGGTTTTACTCAGAAATGGTACTGGGAAAACTAGCACTACGGGTAAACGCCGATCGTTCCCGAGGCGAGAAGATACTGGATGATTGACGCAAAGTCCCTTCCCGATATCTCCCCGCCATACCACCACGAGGCCGTATTTTTGACCCACTGCGGTATGTGGTAATTCTGGTCGGCAACAAAATAGGCATGGGTTGTCCTGATTTCTCCTTGTTTTATCATGTATTGTATTCCTGCCGCAAATGTCTTGTCGGTCATCTGGCCAGTCTCCCACTGGTATGCCGTCTCCTTTAGCCACCGTGGCAGATGGGTGGAGCTTGGCCCGTACCATATTTTGGTCGTTGCAATCTCTCCCGTGGAGCCATACTGGGCATTGACTACGTATTCAGTACCCGGAATCCAGAGGTCCGTGGGCATTATGGTCGTTGAGAACTCTGGAGTAGTAACGGTGGAAACGTGGTTTGATGCAACGCCGTTGCCAGACAGGTCTGTGACCCATACGGTCATCATTGTGTCAGGCAGAAGCCTTGATGCATGGCCCGTGACTGTTATGTTGTCCCCCGCCTCATAGTCCTGCTTGTCGGTCTGGATGGAGAGGGAGACAGGCGGCTGCTGCCCAAAGCCCGAGCCGACATCCACAGTACCTGTCATCCACGGGTGTATGACGCAGTAATATCCGTAGACACCTGCGGTGCCAAAAGTGTAAGAAAAGGACCCTCCGGGGCTTATCAGTCCGCTGTCAAGCCTGCCATCTACTCCGAGTTCTGGGCTGCCGGTTGATACGGTATGGACTGTGGCGTCGTTGTTCTTCCAAGTTACCGTTTGCCCCGGCTCGATGTCAACTACTGAGGGGGAATAGAAGACACCCGTCTCCTCATGTGAAGCCCCAAGCGGGATAACTACGTCATACTCCGCATAGGCAAATGGCAGTCCCAGAGAGAGCAATATTGGCACAAGTGCAACGGATGCAACGGCTGGAATTCGCATTTGCACGTTTCTTGGTTTTTTGGTAAATAAGAAATGCGTAGGATTTGCATTGCCACACTTTGAGATGCCCGTGATTGCAGACAGGATATGCGGGTCAGGCGGTCTTCCGGGCTGCGGCCTGTATTCCTCCACCCTCCAGCCGCTTGATTATCTTTCCAAGTGTGACAGTGTCTAGGGCCGACCTAATCTCCCCTTTTTTTATCCTGGAATGCCAGTCCCTGATCTTTGGAAGTTTGTCTGGCCCCCCTATTATCTTCTGGGCAAGGGCAGGATTTGACCCGTACCATGATATTGCCGACTGGACTACGTATTGCAAGTCAGTGTCATTTAGCACCGGCCATCGAGATGCAAGAAGGGCGTCAAGCGAGACGTCAAGAAGTCCCACCTTCTTCCTCATTGTTGAGAGCACTTCGGAGCATCTCTGTGGATCTTCCAGTGCTGAGGCGGAGACCTGGATGGACGTACCATCCTGTATGCTCCGGTCATTGTCCGTGAAGGTGACTGTAGCAGAGCCGCGGCTTCCCGATATGACAATCGCGTCTTTGGTGGAGACTGCAGTGCCGCCAATTTCCTTTATCACGTCAAGAAAGGCGGAAAGCCTTTCCTCCTGTATCGTACCGACCGGAACTGGTTCGTCGGCTCTGCCTGATGCCCCCAGGTCAACTGTATCATCGGACTTGGTAAGGCTTACCTTGATGCAACCTAGTGCCCCAGAGACCATGCTCATGTCCTCGTTCTCAAATATTATCAATCCGGCAAACTTTTTGTCCTTCTTTCCCAGTCTTTTTAGAAAGTTCATGATCTCGTCTGGGATCACCTCCAGATCCTTGAGATCAATTACGGCCCGGCCACCATGCGCATCGGCCTTCCAAGTTACTGAGGTTGGTTCCGAGATGGTGGATGCTATGTTGAGCGCTGCGCGCCTCTCCATCGGGATGGCCGCCACGGCATCCCCATCCTTGTTGGCTCTAAAGTAGCTCGTCCCCTCGATGCCAGAATTCCTCAGAATGTTCCCGAGGCGTGCTTCGGTTGAGGATTTGCCGTTTCCACCTATTGCCCCCAGTGGGACCCACGACCTGCCCTTTGGATCAAACTCCTCCCACAGGCCCTGGGCAGGCAGGTCTACCGCCAGCTTCTCGCCAAGTGGACGGACATCCGGCCTGTAAAGGCGCGACAGGATCTTGAGGTGGTCCTCAAGCGTGTGGACTGTTATTCCTATACCCCACAGGGAGTCAAGAAACTCCTTCCTTGTTTCAGGCCCGACGGAGCATGTCCAGCGTCTCTCCACCATCCGGGGAAGCAAGCCCAGTCGGTTGAGCAGCCTGTCAAGCTTTGCCTGCTGTGAGAAGTGAATCGAGGTTATCTTTGCAAAGGTGTCCTTGTAGGTCTCGCAGAGGACAGTCTTCTGCCTCTGAAAGCAGGCCTCGCAGAACTCCATGGGATCAAACCCTATGAAATTTTTCATGAAATCCGTCGTTCTTGAGGCAATTTCAGCTTTATCTTGGAGTTTCAGCCATGGCTTGTCGGGGGGCCCCTCCCATGCGCAGTGCCTGAGCTAGGCCGAGTTACCGCAGGCTGGAAAAACTGGGCTGGCATGGCAGATACGGAGTTAGTACAGGACCTTTACTTTGCTCACCCAGCGTGGCCGTCTTGTTATAAACCAGAGGTAGGATGGATGCACTAGTCTTTTATGACACAGGCACGGATGGAAAACTGGGCTGATATTTGGGACCGGGAACTAGCGGGGGCAGTGCCGGCAGGGTGTCAAGGAGATTGTACGCCACCATGCGTTCCGGCAGACTCTTTGTACTTGCCCTGCTGTCAGTTGCAGTTGGTCTCTTCCTGTACAACCTCCAGACTTCATACCTGCCCAGCATGAATGTGGTTGGGGGTTCCGTAGGGAATGACGTAACGGTCATAGTCTCCGTCGCCGGTCTTTGCAGTGCAGTCGGGGCCCTGGTGTTCAGCTCCATCTCGCAGGCAAGCCAAAACAAGAACCAGTACTACCAGATTCTCAAGGATTTCGAGGTGGAATACACCAAGCTTGGTGAGATCAAGGTGCAGTTAAGATCGTTTGTGGCAATGACATTTGAGGAACTCTCAAGGCAGCCGCGGGAAACCATAGAGGACGTCGAGCTTTACAGGTGGAAGTACTATCAGTTCCATGAGCGCATGGCCCATCTTGCCCTGCGCGGAATCATACCAAAGGAGATTGCAAGATATTATGCGCTATCCTTCGGAGTCGTCTTGTTTTACATCGAGATAGACTTTGACCCGCAGATGCTGAGAAGGGAACTTGCCTACATCATCAGGTGGTGCGATGACGAGGGAATTGAAAAGACTCGCAGTACGGGACATTTTGGCGTCATGGCTGCCTAGACTGCGCGTTCTTCCAGCATTGCCTGCACAGAAACCCCTTCATACCCCATTCTTCTTTGGCGCGCCGAGGAAAAATCCCCGTACTTGAGCCGCATTGGCAGCAAGAATTCCTTAGATCATCATCCTCCCTCTCCCTTTCCTCAAAACATGACTTGCATAGGAACCCCTTCACCCCCCATCCCTTTTTCGGCCTCCAGAGATTAAACGAACCGGGTTCGGCAGAACAAACAGCGCACCTGTCTTCAGGGTCATCCTCAAAGTTCTTCTCCAGCAAGTCAAGGTAGCAGTCAGCGCAGAGGGAGCCTTCCACCTTCCACGAGCGCTTTGGCTTGTGGGTGTGCGTGATCTCCTTCTTGCAGAGGGCGCATGAGGCCTTTTTCTTGCTGAAAAGTCCCGCCATGCCTCATTGACAAAGTCTCCTAATTTGGATGTAGACAATCCATGGAAAAACATCGTCTAGTTTTCCCCGCATCCAAGGTGTCGGCATGGACGACAAAATATTAATAGGAATGGGCTTCGAGAGAGGGCAGAAGCAAGCAATGTCACTTACAAGGACAGAGGTTTCAACACGTCCAAGAGCTCTTTCCATCATAATTCCAACATACAACGAGCGCCAGAACATCACAAAGATGTTGGATATGGTGTCTTCCTTCCTTCCCCCTGCAGCAGATGCGGAGATTGTGGTCGTGGACGACAACTCACCCGACGGCACCGCTGAGGTGGCAAAGCGGTATGCCAGCAGTTCAATGTCAAGGATGGACTGTGAAATAAAGGTGATAAGCAGGAAGGGGGCAAAGGGTCTGAGCTCCGCCATACTTGCAGGCATAAGGGCCTCCATAGGTGAGGCGGTTGTTGTAATGGATGGCGATTTTTCGCATCCCCCGGAGACAATTACGAAGATGATTGAGGAGCTTAAGAGATCTGACTGCGACATCGTGGTCGCATCAAGGTATGTGGAGGGCGGCTCCATCACAGGTTGGCCCTTCAAGCGCAAGCTGATAAGCAAGGGCGCGACGAAGATTGCACAGAGGAGCCTTGGCATAAAGATAAAGGATCCCATGTCTGGATTCTTTGCCTTCAGGCGCAATGTGATAAGAAATATCAGTTTTGACGCTATAGGCTACAAGCTACTGCTTGAGATACTGGTCAAAGCAAGGGGGGCGCGGGTAAGGGAGATACCATACAACTTTACCGACCGAAGGGCTGGCTCGAGCAAGATGGACGGCTCTGTCATACGCGACTACGTCAAGTCGGTCTGGAAGCTCTACAGGTACGGCAAGTCCACAAGGGAGGGAAGGACGTCGGTGCGGTTCCTCTCAAAGGCTGGGAGGTTCTACACGGTAGGCGCCTCGGGCCTGCTTGTCAACTATTTGGTCTCATTTCTCTTCGGTGCCGCATTCCCCAACCTGTGGTACATCTATGCCACCATGATTGGGATCACGTTCTCCATGACGACAAACTTTATTTTAAACAAGATATGGACCTTCGAGGATAGAAATACAGCTGCAAGGACAACGCTTGTCCAGTATATTTCCTTTCTTGGATTCAGCAGCATAGGGGCGGCATTCCAGCTGGGAATGATCTACCTACTAGTTGGTACGGAGCACATGAACTACGGCCTTGCGCTATTTGCCTCAGTGGCGATTGCCTCGATAGGAAACTTTGTGCTAAACAAGAAGTGGACGTTCAAGGAAAAGATCTGGAGCTAGGCGGCGCTGGGAGCCAGTGTCAGACTCTGCCCGGCAGCCCAATGTTGCGAACTTGCTTAAAAACTCCCTTATTTAGCATGGCGCAAAAATACAGAACAATCTTACACAGTATTTAATTTGCCGCCATGCAAAGGATTTCTGAAACTGTAGGGGAAACAGAGTTCTCCTAACCCCATCCGAACTCCAACCTACAGTTTCATTTTCACTTAATTTTGACCCCGAGGCTTTCCGGGGTTCCCTCCTTCTGCCGCTTTGGGAAAACTACCGTAATTGTGGTGGGATTGTTTGTTGCGAAGATTGTTCCACCGTGCTGTTCCACTATGTTCTTGCAGCTTGGCAGTCCAAGTCCGGTACCGTGCTGCTTGGTGGTAAACAGCGGCTCAAATATCATCGGCAGCACGGTTTCCGGGATCCCCGGTCCTGAGTCTTGGACGCGTATCTCTACATGATCCTCGTCCCTCTCTCCAAAAGTGACTGAGACTTCTCCATCAGTGCTGCCTATCGCGTGGATTGCATTGGTAATGAGGTTGTTAAAGAGCACCTCTAGCTTGCCCGCATCAAAGTCGAATGCGACGTGGTTTTGCTGTATTGTGAGTTTTATGTTGTCTGGGATTTGGACGGATTCTATCGACCTTCGGATTACTGGTAGGAGGCGCTGGTTCTGTATTCTAAGAGGGGTCGTCCTTGCGAAGTTGACAATGTCCTCTACCATTGTTATTATTGACGTGGCTGCCCTGTCCATCTTTTGGAGGTAGTCCTCCATCTCTTTAGGCATCTCGCCCTTGAACTTTAGGTTAATGATATCTATCGAGTTTTTTATTATGCTTACGGGAGTCCTCAGGTCGTGGCTAACCATGGAGCTCAGTTCTCCCAGTATCTGCAGCTTCTCGGACACCCTGATTCTTTCAGTCTTGATCTCGTCCACCTCCGTGACGAACTTGCACGTCAGGCCCTCCCTCCTGTGATATTCCGAGACTGCCTCGATGTTCTGGGCCTCTAGGATGCAGTATGCCACGTTCTCTGCCTCGTTGTAGAAAATCTCAAGCGGTCTTACGCCATTCCTGCCCTCGGAGAAATTGCCGAAAGTTTCAAGGCGCTCCCGAGTAATTCCCGATGCCATGTGGCAGTCAATGAATATAGGCAAGCGGTCTAGTTCCTTGCAATCTAAATAAAAACATATCATATCGAAGATCTTGCGGTCTTCAACATGATTTTTGGGGGTTAGCTTGTGGCTGCGAGGTTCTTTATTGCGTCCGTTTCCCATTTCAGGATAGCAATCTGTGCCATCTCCCTGAACAGCATCTCCTCGGCGTGCAGGACCGCGTAAATCTCGCGCGCCTGCCTGTAGTCGATACTTGCCTTGTCTGGTACCGAACCCCTCAATGTCAGCCTCCGCTGTATGAACGACCACATCTCTTCGAAGGTCGGACTCTGCGCGCGGCAGGTCAGCGCCTTTTCACCTTGGCGTGGTGGCTGACAAGAAGGTTGAGGAAGGTGCTGTTGTCCAGGGATTTGTCCTTTTTCTTCGCATCCCTTACTGCCCTCTTGAAGTGCTCATAGCACTTGTTCTTCACGGTTATTGTCTTGTACTCTTTTCGAGGCACACCTATTATTGTACGGTACGTTGATAAATCATTCGGATACTAAAATAGTGAACGGGACATTTCATTTCCCATTTTATGGGAATTTAAGGCTTTTTGGGGAAAGTGCGATCAGGTACGGGTCGAAACCTCATGGGCCGTCAGATCGACCGCGAAGGAGTCCTGCTGGCGGTACCGTTCGCCCCAGCCGTCCCCGGGGTTTGCGACCACAAAATAGCGCCCCAGAATCTCCCCCTGTGAAACGTCGATCCTCATAAAGCCATAATGGTCCACGCAGTAGTTCTCAAGCGTAAGGCCCGACGCGTTGGGCATTACGTACGGGACTCGCACATGGTTACCATAGTACTGGTTGAGGGCATGCAGGTTGTGGTATCCTCCCGAGCCTGCCACGATATAGGCAGCCTGCCGTCCCATGAACCCGCGGGTAAACCTCTGGTAGTTGTGGACGTGGCCTGTAAGTACCAGATCTGCGATGCGGCCTGATCTCTCAAAGGCACCGTCAAGCGACTTTTCTATCACGGCGCTTCCGCCGTGCTCATTGTCGGCAGAGTACGCTGGGTGGTGGACCGAGACAATCACAGCCTTTCCCGCAGGGGCGGAGGACAGCTCTCCGGCAAGCCAATCCAGCTGGTCTTTGCTGAACTCGCCTCCTTCCGGGACGTTGGAGTACAGCCCTATCATTGTCACAAATGGCGCTTCCAGAGTCCAGTAGACGTTTGGTTGGGTCATGGCGTCGCGCGGGGCGTCTCCCGCCTCGACAGTCAGGTGTGGCCCCTTTGCGCAAAAGTTCTCCACAAAGGCGGCAAGGGATGGAGACCCACCCTCAGTTACGTCCCCGTCATGGTTTCCAGGGATGGCAAATATGGGGCGCGGATAGTGCACATATGGTTCATAGAACTGGGCGTGATAATTTGCGGCCTCGCCGTAAAAGTATACCACATCCCCGAGATGATAGAAAAAGGCAGGGTTGGAGGAGAAGCAGTCTGCCTCCATTGCATCGGCCACAGCCTGCTGCGGGATACCGTTCACAATGCCTCCGGTATCACCTACCGAGTGAAACGTAATCGAGCCTGACTGAGATATTTTTTCAACTCTTTCCTTAGGAAGTACCTCTTCGAGGGATAATCTGTATGGTTTTCTTCCAGTAGGTCGCGGCAGGGGTTGGAACTTCTGGTTGCCGTGCGGCAGTAGCACGTCTGAAGGAAGACCTCCTGACGGGCGTGCAAGATAGAATCTCCTCTCACCCATGGTTTTTCAGGCCTCGATTTTGGAATGGTAGCACGCAGGAGGCGTGAAAGATATGTTCGATAACACGCGGCAAGATATCAAGCCCTATTGGAAGAGTATTTTTTCCGGCACCTCTAGGTTGCAATGAGCACATCATACAGATCATCTTGGCGGATTGGGCTGGCCCGATATGCGTTTCGTGACAGTTGCCCCCCTCATCGCTGTACAAGGCAAGGCGTGCATACGCAGCAGAGCAGGAGGCATGCATTGCGTACCGTACCAAATGATTTAAGCGTGTCGTATCATGGATTCTACCAATCGGCAGGAATTTTCTGCCGCAGGTGGAGAGGTGATGGCACAGGTCACGTTTGAAAACATCCGGAGAAATCAGGTGCCCTTTGGAATGATCACCTGTTAATTTATAATGGTATGCTAAAAGTATTCTAGAAAAATTACCTTCAATGAGCAAAATTCAGGCCATCGTGCATCAGTACCAAACCAACCTAATTTTCCATAACAATCTTACCACTAGTTTATCAGAAAGGCAGGACAAGTATCGGACGGTAGGTTCGTGGGTTTCCTACGGGCGCACCTGTGCCAAACTGGGTCACACAACATCCACTCCCCGAGTTTGCACACAAAACCCACCATGATGTTAATTCAACCGCCGACTGCCTGAGCATTGCAGCGCCTTGCGTGCGAGCGACTCGATTTGGAGAGAAATGTCAGTCAGATTGTGGGGCTCGGTCTTCCTCTCACAGCTTGCCAGAAGTGTCCACTCACCCACATAAAAGATAAGCACGTGGACCTTTTCACGTACAAGATGGACCGCAGTATTCTTGCCTATAGCATCGTCATAAAGTTTGAGCATGCGTCGCAGTACTTGCATGTCAGTTCCCAGAAGCACTGATTGTTCTTCATCCAGAAGAATTGGTTTGGCAGATTGGGCTTTTGCGATCCTGCCTTTTCCGTCGATAATAAGCACGAATCGCACCATATCGCTGACTTTCATAATCTCATCTGCCAACCCACCCAGATTCAAAAATGTTCCCTATCCACTACATTCCGATCTTTTTTATTACTTGCGCCCCGGAATCCGGTCCTGTCCTTACGGAGAAAGGCAGGATGCGATAGATCAGGACCGACCGTGTGCAGATTTTGCGTGGGAGACACATCTCCCCTAAAACAAAACCAGAACTATCTTGTAGCGAGGATCATATCCTGACCAGTTGCGTTTGATTTAAACTCGTAGGAAAAAGTATTTCTGCAAGTTTGCAGTAATTATTTGTAGACGTTGGGAAATAGACCACATTTGGTGGGTTAAAGCCCCATCATGGTGGAAATTTGTTTTCCAGGTAAATAGGATCTGTTTGGAGGAGGTTTCGTGGAAGGCAAAATGAGACTGAAATTTGCATGTCATTAGAAATACCAAGCTGCCCTCCCGCATGTTCGCGTCCCACACCTGCCGCCTTTGGGTAAAAGGATCATTGCGAGAAGGCCATGCACCTGCAGACCATGCACCTCATGCTGTGGAATCCGATAAATTCAGAACCGCAGCCGGAGCATCTGAGTTTTACTATCTGGCTCATGAACTAGATTGGAGTACAAATTATTTATCCCGGGAATTTGATTTTCAGGAATGATTCCCAGTTCTGATAGCATCAGTCTGCAGTGGATAATTATCAGGCTTGATAACGGTGTCCTCTTTTTATAAGAGCCGCACATGGGAGATGTAAAGGTCGTATTGAAAAAGTGCGAAATTTGCGGAAGAAGTATAGACATGCCGCATGTCACGCATTGTTCTGACGAATGCCTTCAGAAGAGCATAGAAAATAGCCGCAAATTCTACCCCAGCAGTAGTCAAGAAGACGGCCCGGAGTAGGCATATCCAAAGGGCCGGTGCCAAAGCGCATAGGCATGGCGGCCCGCTGTTTAGGCACGCCTGGCATACCCCTAGCGGACTGAAAGCAGTCTGTTCGGACGAGACACATCCCACCTAAAATATGCAACGATAGTCAATAGAATGAATGCCATTACAGGATCGGGACAGGAGGGACATGGCAGATGCTACTGCTTTGGTGGTAGACGATGATGCCGATACGGCCGATGTGCTGTCAGAATTTTTGGAGCTAAAGGGCATCACAGTGGTGGGGAAGGCACGTGATGGCAATGATGCGGTCCTCTCATATGCAGACCTCAGGCCCGACATTGTATTCCTAGACGTACTGATGAGCAAGGGTGGAGGCTTTCTGGCAGTTGAGATGATAAGGAGGATCGAGCCTGATGCCCTGATAATAGTGGTAACATCAGACAATCGGGACGAGACGAGGAGAAGGCTTCTTGATCTTGGCGCATCCGCCATAATCTACAAGCCTTACGATATTGGAGAGGTGATGGATACAGCAAACATGCTGCTCATGAGGCTCAGGCATGATCTGCTTGAAGATATAGAACACAAGAAGGATCAGATTCGGAGACTAAACGAGCTTCTTTCTAGAAGGTTTCAGGGATGCTGACGGTACCCAGGGGAACAGGCGGTTGTTGGAGTACCTGATTCCTCCTTCTGGCGTTCGACAAAACCAGAGCCTTATATTGATACAATGTTAACCACCCCTCGTTGTCCGCCCCTGACCAGAAACCAAACAGGACGACTGAATATTTAGCGAACGAGAGAACATTTCTTGCCTGGCTGCGTACCTGCATAGCCTTGATGGGCCTCGGGTTCGTTGTGGCAAGGTTCAGCCTCTTCCTTCAGGAGTTTGGAATAATAACAAAGACGCAGGCTCCAGATACGCTCCCGTCGACACACCTCTCTTCAACGGTACTTGGAATGGGCATGATAGGGCTTGGGATTGCATTGATGGTCTACTCGCTGGCAAACTACCTTGTGGCGCAGAAGGAGATAGCTGCGGGTGCCTACAGGCCGAAGCGTTCCATTGCGGTAGCATCAAGCATCGGACTTGCAGTCTTTGGAGTCATAGTACTGGCTTACCTTATCACGATATCAGCGTAAGGGAAGCTTGCAAGAGGCAAGGATTTACTTTACAACCAGGACTGGCACCTTGGACTTGTGGAGGACTGAATATGTTACACTTCCAAGAAGCCATCTCCCCACCTGACCCTTGCCGTGCGAGGAGATCACTATGAGATCAAATCTTCCTTTTTTTGCAAAATCCGCAACGTCGTCAGAAATTACGTCGCCGTCGATTATTTTTCCCGTGAACGCAATGCCGTTTTTTGCCGACATTACCTTGGCAGCGGTAAGGAATTTTCGCATAGAACTTGCCATCTCCTTTCTGTAGGGTCCGAAAACACGGGGGCCGGTAGGCGGCAGGTAGAACGGGAGGACGAACAGGCCCGTGACGGTACCTCTAAACTGACGTGCCAGATAGATTGCAAGGTCAAGCGCCTTGAGCGAGTTCTTGGACCCGTCAAGCGGGGCAAGTATTCGCGCGACTTTTTTGGCCAAGATTATTTCTTATGGACCTTGTGACGCTTACCATCCTGGTGCACACACTCCTCGCCTACGTGCTTGTGGTCGGATCGGTTGCTTTTATGGTGCTCGTCATTGCAGTCACAGGGCTTTTCCTCTGCCATGATGTTGGTGTGCCGGTCTTTTATTTAAGGAGGGAGTCATCTCCCAATGCTGATAACCATGCATGGAAATTTGGGCTAGTTTTTCAACGATGGCATACAATCCCATGGCAGATGCAAAAGTTTGATCTCATAGTTATTGGAAGCGGCTCCGGGCTTGATGTCGCAAACGCCGCTGCAGGGCATGGCCTGCGCGTGGCAGTGGTGGAAAAGGATAGGATGGGAGGCACATGCCTCAACAGGGGTTGCATCCCCTCCAAAATGCTCCTACACAGCGCTGACGTGGCGGAGACCATAAGGAGCGCCGGTATTTTTGGCATAGACGTCAAGGGCTACTCGGTGGACTTTGCACGGATAATAGAGAGGGCCACGCGGCACATCGATGGAGAGTCTGCACAGATAAGGGATGCGTTTGATGGAATCGACAACCCCAAGCTCTTTGCGGTACAATGCAGGTTTACCGGCAGGAACACCGTACAGGTGGGCAAGGAGACTATTACTGCCGACAAGATCCTAATTGCCTGCGGGGCAAGGCCGTCTATCCCTGCCATACCGGGGCTTGCTGGAAGCGGGTTCATCACAAGCGATGAGGCGCTGCGCTTGCGGGAGCTGCCGCGCGTGCTCACAATACTTGGCGGGGGTTATATCGCCTGCGAGATGGCACACTTTTTTGGAGCGCTTGGGACCTCAATAAACATCGTTCAGAGGCGCGACGTGCTGCTGCCAAACGAGGACGAGGATGTCTCAAAGAAGATCACCGAGGTGCTTTCAAGAAGGTACAAGGTACATACCGGCTTTCAGACAACCCGCGTGCAAAGGGATGGGACAAGATTCCGCGTTCATGCCGAGTCTTCTGGCAGATCAATCGACCTAGAGTCGGACCAGCTGCTCGTGGCAACCGGAAGAACTCCAAATACCGACACGCTTGACCTCGAGAAGGCAGGAGTTAAAACAGACGGGAGGGGGCACATCATAACAGATGCCTTTCTTGAGACGACGTCAAGCGGGATATTTGCCCTTGGTGATGCAGTTGGAAGGTACCAGTTCAAGCACAGCGCCAACCACGAGGCCCAATATGCGTTTGCAAACATGATACATCCAGATAAAAAAATTCCCGTTGACTATTTTGCGATGCCGCATGGCGTTTTCAGCTGGCCCCAGGTGGCGGGTGTCGGCATGACGGAGCAGGATGCCCGCAAGGCTGGTTTGGAGTATCTCAGGTCGGTCTACCCGTACTCTGGTGCGGCGATGGGCGAGGCAATAGAGGAAAAGGACGGTTTTGTCAAGTTCCTTGTGGACAGAAAAACAAGGAGGATTCTTGGCTGCCACATAATGGGCGCAGAGGCCTCCATACTAATCCACGAGGTCCTAGTCGCCATGCGCGCAGGGGACGGCACTATCGACGGTCTTGCAAGGACTATTTTCATCCATCCGTCGCTCTCCGAGGTGGTTGCAAGGGCCGCATATGCTGTGTAGTGCGTCCATGCAAGACTGAGGCGCGCGCATCTCGGAAAGTTAGCCGCTTGTGATAATTCCATCCCAGAAGAAGTTTTGGCACATGTTTATGGCATGCCGCCTCACAGTTAGGGGTGTCCTGATTCATAGGTATCATTTGTCGGGACTGGGTTCGAAGACGTCAAACTGTATGGTGTTTGGGGCGGCGCGGAATTTGAAATTTGTTACACCCAGGTCTTCAAGAGCTGCCTTGTATCGTGCCGAAAGGTAGATTGACCACTTTGGGCCAAGGTCGTGCTGCACTGTAAAGGAATGGAGCTTTCCCTTGACCGAGTACCTGTATGGGTAGCCCGAGGCCTTTGCCCTGGTCTCGATTATGTCAAAGAATGACTTGATGTTAAACTCGTTTCTGAAAATCAGCGCAATGTCTGCGAACTCTTTTCGTTCCACGCGCTCTGCAATCTCGGCAATCTCCTTTTCTGAAACTTTGTCCAGAAACTCCAGTACCAAGCCCTTTGTTATGGGAATGAATCCCGCCTTTGTGGACATGGAGTCCCACCGCACATACCTCTCAAGGATCTTGTTTACCAGCAAGCTTGTAGATATATCGTTCAGCTCCGCCTCCGTCTGTATCTCATCTACGAGTTCTTCAGGAAGCCTAAATGAGATGCTTCTGGTCTTTTCATGCCTTAATGCATCGCCTTTTTTGGTAACGGACAAATCTTTCTCACACCGCCTTGAGTTAAAGATACGGGATTGATCTATTTAACAATTAAAGAAACGCCAGTCCGTCAAGCATGCAAACAACAATCCCGTCTTATTCTAAAATACGGATAGAAGATTTTTAAATTTTGGAACGGTCCCTACCGTTCATGGATAACAACAGGTGCAACTTGGGCCTGTTTCATGACGATATTCGCCGCGTAATCCCATTACGTGATGGAATCATGGAATAACGGACAGACAGCGGGCGCACCTTTGATTATACTTGGCTTAAGGATGAAGTCCCGGATCATTCTCTGAAAACTAGGACAAGCGAGCTCTCCGTGACAGTCGAGTTACAGGATCTCCCAAGTGTGGATTTTATCATGGTCTCAAGGAACGTCTTGAGAAAGACTGAGCCCTTCTGGCCTAGGTCATGGTGTATCGAGAATGTCACTGTTCCCCCCGTCCTGCTTTCATCATGTGCTCCGTACCCGCAGTGATCAAAATACATCTTGATGAATTTTACCACGTTATCTGCTGCAAGTACCTTCCACTTGAAGAGGATGAACTCCCTCGGTGCCTTCTCGCCGACGTCGGCCGCAAGTCTTACGAGACTCTTCTCATCGAGTGCATCAAGTATCGTCTTGAAGGCGTTCCTGCTTAGCACGATGGTGCCGAATCTCTCCATGTAGCGGTGCCACTCCACGTAATCCCCGAAGATCTTGTTGGCAAGGGCGTTTACAGTAACCTTCTTCTCGTGAGCCTCCTGGCGCAGGATCCTCTCGTATTCACTGTCGATTCGGAAGGTGAATGTGCTTGTCTTATTGCCGCTCATCTTACATCAGAACACATTTGAGTACAATAGAGACCCATTTGCTAAATACTTTCTCGCCGCCTACTATATTATGAACATAGGACATGGGTCAGTCGGGCTTGCAATCGGGGCAGACGAGCTTGAGACGGATCTTGCAGGTGACGGGCCAATCTTGGTATTTGATCTCAGGCTTGCGGATGAGTATTCCCGCGGGCATGTCAAGGGTTCAGTTCATGCAGTATGTGATACGCAGGCAAAGGAGACAATAATGCCGAAGATTCCAAAAGGAGTAAAAATCATCCTGATTGACACGGATGGAAGCCATTCCGCCCAGACAGCCCAGATGATGTCGGCATACGGTCTTGATGCGCACTACCTACGTGGAGGAATGACTGGGTGGAACGGTCCCGTTATCGAGGGAGGCCCTCAGGCGGTGGTGGAGCCCGAGGCGCTCCTTGAAGCGATGGGAAGCGGGAAAGACATGGTTGTTGTCGACGTCAGGCAGCCTGACGAATTTGAGGAGTTTAGCATTCCAGGCAGCATAAACATACCGCTGCCAGACCTCTTCAAGAAGGAGAACATAGTCAGGATACAGGGAAAGGGAAGGGTGTTCACGGTATGTACCCATGGGAACAGGTCCATGGTGGGAGCATTTGCGCTGGCACGAAGCGGAATAGATGCGCTTTCTCTTGCAGGAGGGCTTGTAGGATGGGGCCAGGTATTGCAATCACATGTCGTGACAAGGGAAGGGCCAGTCATAATTCAGGTGGAGAAGACAGGCAAGGGCTGCCTGTCATATATAGTAGGCTCGGAGGGACAGGCGGTTGTGATAGACCCGGTATATCCAGTAGAGAAGTACCTAGAATTTGCGTCGCGCGAGGGGCTTGAAATAAAAAAGGTGCTGGATACCCACCACCACGCAGATCACGTCTCGGCCGCACGGGACCTTGCAAGTGTTTCTGGGGCGCGGCTCCACATGAGCAGGTATGAGGGATATGATTTTGAAAGCGAGGTGCTCGTGGACGGGGCCACTATATTGGTTGGAAGATCCGAGATAACTGCGCTGCACACTCCTGGACACACTGCTGGCAGTCTGTCGTTTGTGCTCGATGGCAGGTTTGTCTTCACAGGAGACGTCCTCTTTGTGGATGACGTGGGAAGGCCAGACCTTAGAAGCAGTGCGGGCAAGTTTGCGGCGGAGCTTTACGCTTCGCTGCACCAGAAAATACTGGCAATGCCTGACGAGACGGTCGTTCTTCCGGCCCACCATGGGAGCAGAGCCAAACCTGCGGGGGGCGTATTTCTCACCACGATAGGTGATGCAAGGATGCTTGATATGCTCGGAATGGATCAGGAAAAGTTCGTGCAAACTGTTGTTTCCTCAACCGTGCCAAAGCCGATGAATTACGAAAAGATAATCAGGATAAATAAATCGAGGGAGGAGGTTCCAGTATGCGAGGTGCCTGACCTGGAGGTTGGGCCCAACAGGTGCAGCACAAGTGCCGCTTGATCCCCTGCTAGAGGGTGTGCTTGGCATCCTGCTGCCGGTCCTTTCAGGGATTGTGGTGGGCGCAAGCCTCAGCCTCACGGGTGGCGGCGGGTCGATTCTGGCCGTCCCACTTCTCATCTACCTGATAGGAATCAAGGACCCGCATCAGGCGATAGGAACGTCAGCCCTTGTCGTGGGCGCAATTGCGGCTGCGAGCATGATAAATCACAGGGCGCAGGGGAACCTCAGGGTTAGGGAGGGGCTCACCTTTGGGATTCCAGGTGTGGCGGGCACGCTCATAGGCTCACAGCTTGGCATTCTGACACCATCGAGCGAGCTGCTGCTACTTTTTGCCATCTTCATGATAGTCATGGGCTATAGGGTTTTTACGAGAAAGCCCAAGCCTGCAGGCACCTCATGGACCGTACAGCAAGCAACATCGGGGAGGAGGAATTTGGCAGTGTCGGGGGTGCTTGTTGGAATTGCCGCCGGGTATTTCGGGATAGGAGGAGGCTTCCTCATCGTTCCGGCCCTGATGCATTCTGCGGGGCTTGACATTGTGCGGGCAATAGGAACCTCACTTCTTCCCGTAAGCATGTTTGGGTTCTCGACTGGTATACGGTACACGGCGGAAGGGCAGATCAGTTGGCAGGTTGCGATCCCTTTTGTTGCTGGCGGGCTTGCAGGTGCGTTTGTTGGCACAAAGCTTGTAATGAGGATACCCCAGCAGGCACTGCTGCGGATATTCGGGCTGCTGATGTTTGCGGTTGCAGGATATATGATTTTTAGGACGGTCCTTGGATAGGGAATGCCTCGCATTGTAGAGCCGCTCGCGGTCCTGCAGGCTGGGCTGCGTGACGGTTATTTTCTAGAGAGATAGGCTCCTTGCTGCAGGCGCCTTCCAAGATAAAAGGCGCCGGTGATTACGCCCATCTCAAGCGGGGCAAGACACCACAGGCAGACTAGGAGCACTTTCTTTCTTCTGGGAGGCATGCTCATAATCTGTCTGTACCATTGTGATACACACTTCATTTCTTAAAGCTCCACCGTTTCCGTTGTTCTTAAGGATATATCTCCTAAAAGTGAGCTTGCACTGAGTGAAAAGTGCCTACAAAGGGCGCAACCTGCAGGTTGTAAACCTGCAAAGGACAGAAAAACTGCGGCCGCAAACGGCGACGGATTGGCGATTGTCAGGCCAAAGGGCGGAAGACGTGCATTGTGAGATCAGCATGGTGTCGGAGCGTGTAAGAAGGCAGGCAATACCAAGATGAGGCTAGGTCAGCGTGACTTTCGGCATTACCAGTAAGGAAACAGAATTAAAAATAATGTTGTGATGGTGTTATTTTGGCAGGCTTGTATTACTTGCCACTTTGGTAGTTAGCGCTGAGGTATGCACCGTTTGTCATTTGGGACTGGGGTACGGCAGTGGTGCCATGTTTACAGCCCGTCTGAAATGAGTAGCAATGCGTTGGACTTGAGACCGTATGCGCTGCATTGCTTATTCCTGCATATGAACCCGGCGTCTGTCCACCTGCTGCGAAAATCATACCCCACGCAATGGCGGCAACACCACCGCCAAACGCAGCCATTATGATTATTATCGTTCTTGCGGACATTTCTGTTATCCGATATGTCAAAGTGATATTTAAAACTGAGTGAATTCGTCGTGATAATGCCGAGGATCTGCACCTTTTGGACGACATGGAATCATCACCCCGTTTGCAGTAGGCAAAATACCGGAAAAATACGGCATCCCGTGGAAAAGCCTAGTTTACACTAAGCCTAGGTTCATACAAGTATAGAAAAATGACGTAGGATCGTCGCGTATAGTCTCTATGTATGTGACTGTACTGATGTATTGGGTTGTTAGTGACAGCCAGCTCACCCCTCGCCGAAGCTTGGGATTTATACTGCTGTTCTATCAACGCGATCTTCTTTCGCCACCCTTCACCTAAACGGACGGATGCCTTTTCTCGGGATGGGTTTCCTCCTTAGATGCTTTCAGGAGTTAGCCCAAATAGCTTAGCTGCACGGCCTGCCCTGTCGGACAACCGTTAAACCAGTGGCTACGCTGCTCTGTTCCTCTCGTACTCGGAGCAACTTCCCCTCAAGTATCCACGCTTCCATCAGGCAGAGTCCGACCTGTCTCACGACGGTCTAAACCCAGCTCATGTTCCCCTTTAATAGGCGAGCAGCCTCACCCTTGGCCCCTGCTGCAGGGCCAGGATGGGAAAAGCCGACATCGAGGTACCAAACCGCGGGGTCGATAGGAGCTCTCGCCCGCGACGAGCCTGTTATCCCTGGGGTAATTTTTCTGTCACCACGAGCCCCCAATAGTGGGGACGTCATGGATCGCTAGGCCCGAATTTCTTCTCTGAATCCCGTGCGTTTGGAGATCCAGTCAGTCCAGTTTGTGGCCTTGCCCTCTTCAACGGATTTCTGACCCGTTTGAAC
>JAGWHF010000014.1 GCA_028866895.1 Nitrososphaerota archaeon | reverse complement strand
GTGATAACCCAAGATGTGTCAAGCGTATGCTTTGCAACTAGGATTTATTTTTGGAAAGAATAATGCCCATGTCTCAATTAGTTGTCCTTCACCGGGCCGATTTTTATGTGGGCAGTCTCGATGTGGTCGCGGACTTTTTTTGAATCCTTGAATTGCATCGAACAGTAGGGGCAAAACGTCTTGTCACCGGTTTCTAGCTCGGGAAGCAGGAGGTTGTGACCCTCCAAGTTTCCGCAAACCATCTTTTGGGTGATTAGGCCAATGGGGCGCTTGTCCATGACTACCAGCCTACGTATGTCGTTTTTTTTCATCAGGTCCAAGGCCTCCCTGACAGGAGCGTTCTTTGAGATCGTTATTATGGGGCTCTTTGTGATTTGTTTCAGAGTGGTTCTCGTGGGGTCAAGGCCCTTTGCAACAACGTCGTATAGTATGTCCTTTTCTGTCACTATCCCGATTATCTTGCTGTCCTCAAAAACAAGGATGCTGTCCACCTTTGACTCGGTCATAGCTTGGGCGGCATCTTGAATGGTAAGGTTGCTTTCAATGGTGGTCATTTTTGGGTTTGTAAACTTGTAGACTGGCTCGTTGAGTAATTCCAGCGCCATGTTATAGGTTAAGGGCATCGGAATTTAATATTAGAGGTCTTTCTCAGTCTTGATAATGTTCTTCCAACTGTTAACATTGATACCAATGATGGAATTTGGGATTTGGCCTTAAGTATGGCGACAATTGCCCTATCATGTGGCCGATCAAGGCAGGTTCGGAAGGATCTTGGTCCCGACAGACGGTTCAAAATATTCGAGGAAGGCGCTTTCCCATGCGATGGGGCTGGCAAAAATGTTAGGCTCTAGCATACACATAATCATGGTGGTCGATCCAGGAGAGTTTCCTCCCGGTATGCTGCTCGGACTGCTAAAGGAGGACGGGATGGTACAGGAGTCCATGTCAAAGTTTATGTCCCTAGTCAAAACCCGGGCCCGGAGGGAAGTAATGGCGGAATCTTCAATCTGCAAATCCGAGAGAATTGATGTGACATGTGATATTCTGTCAGGAAAGCCTGCGGAGATGATACTAAAATACGCAAGGGGAAAAAAGGTTGGCCTGATAGTCATAGGCAGCACGGGTTTGAGAGGGTTAGGCAGATTGAAGGCACTAGGAAGCGTCAGCAGGAGGGTCTCGGAACTTGCACCATGTCCTGTGATGGTAGTTCACTGAGTTGCACGAGTTGGGAGTTTTCTGGAAATTGTGTTATCAGCAGTGATAATCGGGGATTGAACTTAAAAAACTTGCAACCTCAGGTTAGGCAGGTATTATGATTGAGGGCTGCAAGACTACACAACTATAACGAACAGCTGCGTATTGATGAGGTAGATATTCCAAGACCAAAGGGAGAGGAAGTTACCGTCCGGGTTGGGGCGGCAGGGGTCTGCCATAGTGATATTCATTTCATGAGTGGACAGTGGAAGGATACGTTGCCGGTAAAACTGCCCCTGACTGTGGGGCATGAGACGGCTGGATATGTAGAGGAGGTGGGAGAGTCTGTCCGCGGCCTAGCAAAGGGGGACGTCGTTGCAGTTTTTGGCGGCTGGGGGTGCGGTGTCTGTCAGGCATGCAAGGGCGGGGATGAGCAACTGTGCATATCTCCAAATTGGCCTGGGCTCTCACAGTGTGACGGCGGATACGCTGAATACCTTCACGTTCCAACCTATAGATTCTTGGTCAGGGCCAACGGTATGGATCCAGAATATCTTGCGCCCTTGACCGATGCCGGGCTTACTCCATATAGGGCGATAAAAAAAGTGCGCCACCTGCTAAATCCAAATAGCTTCACATTGGTGTTTGGGGTGGGGGGGCTGGGCAGCTATGCGATCCAGTACCTGAAGTTGACATCATCCACCCGGGTGGTCTCCGTCGTGCGCAGCAAGGACAAGGCAAGACTTGCAAAAGATATGGGATCGGACTATGTCATAAACTCGAGTGAGGAGGATCTTCTGTCCTCCATCCGGGAAATAACTGAAAACCAAGGAATAGACGTCGTTCTTGACATAGTATCTTCGAGGGAGACCTTGGCGGCTGGGATTTCCAGTCTGGGAAAGGGAGGGACTGTGGTGCTCGTGGGACTAATGGGCGACTCCTTCAACCTTCCCGTAATGTCTTCGGTAATAAACGAGCATCATGTTCTGGGTTCGCTTTGGGGAAATTATAATGAGCTTTCTGAGGTCATATCGCTTGCCAGGGCCAGACGTCTGAAGACTCCAATCAGCAGGTTCAGGTTGGATGAGGTGGGCAAGGCCCTCTCGAGCCTAGAGCAGGGAACTATTGTGGGCAGAGCAGTGCTTGTGCCGTGATCTAATTTGATAACGAGCGCATAGGGGACGGTAGGATGTCGGAACCTGATGCGCTCGCCGTTATTTTCTACGGCGATTTTAAACTTAACCGCTCCGTTGATTATCATGTGTGAAAATCAAGGGAAGGATGTGAGAGCGTAAGGACTCCATCTGATTGGCTTTCTTACTTTATCACAAGCACCGGGATTCTCGACCTATGGATTGTGGCATGTGCCACGCTGCCCAGAAGCATCTCTCTTACTACGCCATGACCGTGGGAGCCGACCACGATCAAGTCAAATTCCCTATTGTTTGCAAATTCGGAAACATATCTTGTCGGATTCTCGTATGCAACGTAGTACTTGAATTCCACCTTGTTTTGCTCTGAGATCCTCTTGGCATCCTCCAGGAATTTCTTGGCACCTTCAGAAATTTTTTGTTTAAAATGACTCGCCATTCCGGGAATGTATATGGGCGGTTCCAAGGGGATCGAGCAGAGGCCAACTATTGTGGAGTTGAACTGTCTTGCAATTGTTATTGCCATGTCAAGCGCCTTAAAGGATTGCTTGGACCCATCCATTGGGACGAGGATCCTTCTGATCTTTTGCATTAGGATGTTGGAGGTGGCAATTGTTAATAATTCAGGCGCTGATTCCCACATGTGAAATGGGGCCTAAAGATTCCAATACCGAGACAACTCCGAACTAGAAATCATTCCTGATAATCATCGACTGCGTAAATATACCTATTTTAAAATGATATGGTGGTGAACGGAGACCGTGGATTGAGCAGGAAGGGGGATGGGATTCCAATTTATCGATATTCATTGACCGATCTGCTGCAAAATTCACTGCTGTCATCCCCTGCTGTAAGCGTGTCTTACGACGACAAAATTACTGAGGCAACCCACCTGCTACCTGAATATCTTGAGAGCTTTACGGATTCTCTCGTGGTTGTACGTGATGAAAGGCCGGTTGGCCTTATAGGGGGTCTTGAGATTCTGGACGGAGTTCTAAAACAGCCATGCAATGATTTCTTTGAGAAAACACGGGTGAAGGATGTGATGAACAACGAATTGATAAAACTTGAAAGTGGTGCCACCTTGGGTTCTCTCCTAAATGTTTGGAGAAGAACAGGAAGGGCCTTTGCAATAGTGCCAAACCAGTATCATGGGTACTCTGCAATCTCGGCAAGGAAGGTGCTTGAAGTTGGCATGAAATCAAAGACGGAGCTGACCGTTGAGGGCATATCGAGGAAAAGACTGCTTACCTTTACAAAAGATCAGACAGTGAGGGAGATTTTAGAATCCATGTTCGAAAATAGGACTCGAAAGCTTGTCTTGGAGGGCACGGCAAAATTCATAAGCGACAGGATAATAATTCAAAGAATTTCTAGGGACCTGAACTGTTTAGAACAATGTGATGACTTTTTAGAAATGAGGGCTGGCGGGTTTCATCTGGATGAGGCAAAAAGTGTGACAGGCTCTACCTCGTTGGTTGACGCATGCAAGATTATGTATGGGATGCAATCGCCATATCTGCATTTCCCGGGGGGAGTAGTGACGCCATGGGATGTTATCATGAGCTTTGATTCTGGAAAGGTATATCTTGGATGACTGCTGGCTTTTGCAGGCTGGGCAAGAAAACTGATGCATTATGGACGGGACAATATCAGGCTTGGTTTAGTCTCTGGAGAATTTGTTGGCAAACAATTTTCATCTCTGAATCGGAACCGATGCTGCACAAGCGTGTAATGTCTGTGGTGGTGACGATTCCGACCAAATCCTTGCCGCGGATCACGGGGATTCTGTGAATTTTTTCAAGCTTCATCTTTTCAGCCAGCTCCCAGATGGTGGAGTCGGGATCAATGTGAATGAGGGGTGACGACATTATTTTCTTGACCTGGGTGGAGGCAAGGTCGTCCTTGCGGGCTATCATCCTGACCAAATCCCTTTCTGTAACTATTCCCACCGGGATGCCGCCCTCCGTAACTATGAGGCAGCCGATCTCATCGTCAGCCATTTTTTTTGCAGCGTCTGCTGCCACAGAAGATGAATCAATTGTGACAACTCGTTTCTTCATTATGTCACTTGCAAAATATTCATCCATTGGAAACGTTACATCACTCATGCTTAAAAACTAATTTTTCAATTATCAACACTGGTACCATGAACATGCAATCTTGACGTATCTATTTTGTTGTCTAGGGATTGCCAAACCTCAGATCTACGTCACGGGTTTCTGGATTGAGTTTGAGGCCTATGAGAACTAGGATTGATCCCGCCATCAAGTTAATTCCGAAGAGGACGGGCTGTAACTGTGCTGATCTGAAGCTCATCTCTACGGCAACAAGGGGTGCCCATGCACCTATGATGAGTCCCAGATTGAAGACAAAGCCGGCAGCTGTGTTCCTTATCTGTGTTGGGAATCTTTCCGACAGGAAGGCTGGGATGGGTCCAAATCCTGCTGTGGCAAGCATGAGCAGAATGGATACGTAGATTCCCTTCTCGCTGATGCTGTAAGAGTTGTAGACTGCTAGAAGAAGTGGAACTGCAAATGCCGATGAAAGGGTAGCAAAAAAGCCGATTGTGCGTATCCTTCCAATTTTTTGGCTCAGCCAGCCGGAAAAAATGTAGCCTAGCATGGAAGAGAAGGTTCCTGCAGCCATGATGGTGGCAATCTCTGACTGCCCTAGGTGAATGTACTGCTCAAGCAAGGTTGGCATGAATCCGATGGATGCATAATAGGAATACATGAGTCCGGCAGTCACAATGAAAGCCAGGAGGAAGGGCCTTTTGTTTGGGCCTGATACTGCCTTTTTTAACGGCGCCTTCTCCAGTGTCTGGCGGACTAATTTTTCCCTCCAAAGCTCGGATTCATTCATTTTAAGGCGGAGGACAAGTGCTAACAGGCTCGGTATTATTCCAGTGAAGAACATTATACGCCACCCGATCTCAAAAAATGAGGTACCTTGGTAGAGGTTTGAAACAAGGCCAAATGTGAGGGATGCAATCAGGAAACCAAACGGAAAGCCGCTTTGAATAAATCCTGAAACTATTCCTCTGGAATGTTTTGGTACTGATTCCATTGATATCACCGCACCGCTGCCCCACTCCCCTCCAGCAAAAAGTCCCTGCCCTACTCTTAGTAATATCAAAAGAAGGGGAGACAGCAGTCCGACATCCTTCCATGTGGGTAGTAGGCCCGTGGCAAAGGTGGCAATGGAAAAGCCGGTGATGGTAATTATCATGGCCCTCTTTCTTCCAACCTTGTCTCCGAACGATCCAAACAAAACTCCACCCAGTGGTCTCATTACTAGTGTCACGGCGTAGGTGGCAAAGGTTGCAAGCAGGCTAAGCCTTGCATCGCCGGTTGGAAAAAATAGCTGGCTTACTGAGGATATCACGAAAAGCATCAGAACAAGGTCATAACCGTCAAGTGCCCAGCCGAACCATGATCCAAATATTATCGTACTTTGAGCCCGGTCGAGTTTTCCAGATCTAAAGTTCATGCTGTCTCCTTGCAGAGATTTTGATGCACGCAAAGAGCTACAAAAAATGGCTGGTTACGGCCAGCAAGGATGTGCAAGATGCCTATCTTACTACCATTACGGGACAGCTTGCATGGGTTATAACCGCCGAAGCGACGCTTCCAAGGAGTGCTTTTTTAAAGCCCGTCCTTCCTCTTGTCCCAAGGACGATAAGGTCCGATCTCTTGTCCTTGGCATACTTGATAATCTCCTCAGGAACGTTTGTCCTGGTTTTTATGACCTTGGATTCAAACTTCACGTCGGTTCTAGCAGCCTCTGTCTTCACCGCTTCGGTCCATTTTTGGGCAATCTCTGCCTGCTTCCGTATGAATTTCTCAAGGGTGGAAGTAGAACCGCGGAACGCGTCGGCCTGGTGGAACTTTACCACTGCGACTGCAGAAAGCTTTGCATTGTGCTCTTTTGCCAAAGAGAGTGCATAGTCTGCCGCCTTTTTTGAAAGGCTGGATCCGTCAATTGCCACAACAATGTTCGAAAACTTTTCATTTGTCATTACCATGCTAGGCGGTGTATTTTATTAAAACAAGTTGTTGAATATCACCTGTGATATCCTATATGCAGAGTAAAATACTCATATTCGAAATTATATCAGTGGAATCAGAGATGAAGTCTCAGTTAGTAGGGAAATACATGTCCGAATATCCGATATCAGTTAAACCTGATGTTTCTATCGGTGATGTTGTTGATTTTATGGCCGAAAGTAGGATTGCCACGCTTATCGTCATGGAGGAGGACAGTACGATGCCACTTGGGATCCTTACTGAGAGGGAGATTGTAAGGTATGTTTCCTCTGGTCGAAAAAGCATGGATGAAAGGGTAAGGAATGTAGCCCTTCGTCCCTTTGTTTCTGTGACCCCTGATACTACTGTCTTGGAGGCTGCTAAGCTAATGATATCAAAAAGGTCGCGCGTTCTGGTCTTTGCAGATGGTGACAAACTTGTTGGGACTATAACAGCATCAGACATGCTCAGAGCATTCGGGGAAACTGGAAAATCCCCGGGATTGGACAAGGTTGTCAGCACGATAGTCTATCACTGTCCCTTTGATACTACGATTCTTGATGCTGCAAAGCTGATGGAGGAAAAGAACATAGGAAGCATTTTGGTTGAGAGGGATGCATCCTTTGGCATCTTTACTCAGCGGGATCTGGTCCGTGTGATGGCAAAAAAAGTGGGTCTTGACAAAAAGGTAGGGCCGTTTTCCTCCTTCCCTCTTGTCACTGCAAGGAAAGGCATCTTGGCAAACGAGGCTGCCAGGATTATGGGGTCAAGGAAGATCAAGAGGCTTGGTTTGACAGATGATGCAGGTTCCATTGCCGGCATTGTTACGGCAAGGGATGTGGTGGACGCCTATCAGATGGGGATTGCATGATTTTGTCCAAGTTAGAACTCCAAAAAATATTGGGTTGATTTCATGTCCTTCCAAATAGGCAGAGTCAAGGGTATAGGAATACGATTACATTTCACACTCATCATCACGTTCTTCCTCATAGATTGGACGCTTTCGGCATTCTTCATGCCGGATTACGTGAAGGGCCTTTCCTCCTTGGATTACTGGGTTATGGGTACTCTTGGTACTGGAATATTGTTTTTTTCCATACTGTTGCACGAACTGTCACATTCCGTTGTTGCCATGAAATACAATATACCAGTTAAGAGCATCACGTTATTCATTTTCGGAGGAGTCTCAGACATTGCAAAGGAGCCGGAGGATTTTCATCAAGAGTTCAAGATGTCGATTGCGGGCCCGCTTGCAAGCTTTGGTATTGCTGGTGTGTCGGCACTTTTCTTCTGGGTGCTATCTAGCGGAAATCTGGACAACGCGGTTTATTCGGTGTCAAAGGGAATCCTGTTTTATGTCGCAATAGCAAATCTTGCGCTTGGGGCTTTTAATCTTATTCCGGCCTTTCCGTTAGATGGCGGCAGGGTCTTAAGAGCCGCCATTGTCAGGTGGAAAAAAGACTATCAGTACGCCACAAGGGTGGCAACTTCAATTGGCATAATGATATCGTACCTGTTCATGGCATTTGGGTTTCTCTATTTTTTGAGAGGGGACTTTATTGGTGGAATATGGATAATTCTGATAGGATGGTTCCTGCACTCCGGAGCCCAGTCCTACATGTCTCAATTTGAGCTTACCAATGCGCTCAGGGGGGTTGTAGCAGGCAATATCATGAACACAAAGATAATATCAGTTGGGGAGGACGCCTCGATGGATTTTGTCCTTGGGAACTACTTTGCCACCAGCATGAAGAGCGAACTGCCAGTGGTTGATAGGGAAGGGCACCTAATTGGGATGGTTACACTTCGGGAGACTTTGGATGTACCTGAAGACAGGAGGAGGGTGACAATGGTAAAGAATGTGATGTCCTTGCCGGATCATCTGGCGGTTGTCCTGCCTGATGCTGATTTGGAAAAAGCCCTTATGGAAATGATGCAGAAAAGGGTAGGTAAGATCTTTGTCTGCGACGGGAGCAGGAAGCTGCTTGGAGTAATAAGCAAGACAGACATACTTGAGCTGGCGGGTGAGAGGCAGAGATACATGCAGCAAGTAAAGAGGCCTGTCCCTCCTTAGGGTACATCTATGCCTGACTCTCCAAAGTTTCAGGGTCAATGTAAAAAATTGTAGCACAGGAGTTGCATCGGTGTTGAATTCTTTCCTTCCTTTCGATCATTTTTTCAATGACATTCTGTGAGGGAATACTCAGAAATAATTGGATTTTACATCCGGGGCATGTTGCTTGAAACTGCGTGATGGGGGTCTCTAGTTTAGAAAATACTCTCCGTGTTCTTGAGATTGTTTGGTATATGTCGTTCTTAAAATCTCCACGCTGGAATACGATGAATTGCATGCCCTCGAGAAATCCCTTCAGGTCTATTCCCTTCTCGACGATGGGGATCGTTGGGATGTTTTTAGCCGCTGCGTAGCCGATTTCCTGGTTCAACCAGATTGTATTTGTACTGTTGAAAGTAATCAGCAGGATAATTAGATGCGAACTTTCTATGCCATTCCTGATTTTTTTGGCCAAATTCCTGTCATGAGTATCCAGGATGTTTGGGATGAAAACCTCGGTGTTGCCAAGTCTGGAGACTGCCTCTGCGAGCTGCCGTGCGTTGACCTCGTCTCCTCCTGCATAACCGATAAAAATACGGCGGATCATGGTGATTCCAGTTTTCAGGGTCTTGAAAATGCTTCGACAATGTCGCGGGCAGTAACTATGCCCTTGACGGTGCCGTCGTGAGTTAAGGGCAATCTCTTTATTTTGTTCTTTGACATTATTTCCGCGGCCTCATCTCCCATTATGCCTAGGCGTGCTGTGATGAGCGGGATGGATGAATACTTTCCGACCCTGTCCATCAAGTCGACACCTTTGGTAATTACCCTGTTGAGAAGGTCCCTTTCAGTGAAGATTCCTTGTTTTTCGGGCGCATTGGATACTAGGATGCTTCCTATTTTTTTGGAGTACATTGTCTTTGATGCCGTGAAAATCGAATCATGATATGTGCATCTTTTCACCCTGCCTCGAACTACCCCCTCCAATGATGGATTTCCTCCGGTAGACCTCAGACCCCTGAGCATGTCTGTCACTGTTATTATGCCAACGAGCCTATTTTCATCAAACACAAGTAGCCTCTTTTTGTCCACTATCATCTTTTTTGCAGCATTGATGACAAGATCATCTGGAGAAACTTTTTCAAATCTGCTGACTGCTGCCTCTCCTACGGGAATTTCTGGTATTCCGCCCTCCCGAATTATGTGGGAAATGATCTCCCTCTCGGTTAGAAGCGCCGAAGGGACGCCATCGTTGTCTACTATCAGGTTTCCGATGTTTTTTCCTGCCATGATGGCGATGGAATCGTGAAGACTGGTCTTGCTATCCACCGAGACGGGATTCTCGGTCATGTGATCTCCCACCTTCAGTGTTATGGTATCCAAAACCATGTGATTGTTGGGTCAAACCACTATTTTACTGTGAAAACAGAATATCACATATGAGAATCAAGAAATGGCGGTCTTTCCGTTTTTAAGGGAACTTGGCTTGATTTAAACCACGAAATTTGTGCACTTTTACAAACAAGACGGGAGGTTTTACTTTCGGGCTGGTATCTAGCCCTCATCGGAAAATCCCTGTTGGAAGGCGTCCACCACGTCCCTTGAGGTCACAATTCCGTATATCTTCCCTGCCTTTGTGATGACCAGCCTTTTGACGTTGTTCTTGGACATTTTCCCTGCCGCGTCCCTTCCTTTGATGCCTATCTCGGAGGATATCAATGGTGTAGTGCAATAACCACCCACCGGATTTTTTATATCCGATCCGTTCTGGAGCACGTTTACTGTCAAATCACGTTCTGTGAAAATGCCGTAAGGCCGTCCGTTTCGGGAAACTATGACACTTCCAATTCTTCTGGCTTTCATTATTCCGCATGATTCCAAAACGCTGCTGTTATAATCGACGGAATACGGATTTCTTGAAACCACATTTTGTAGGTCCGGATTGATGGAAGTGCGCCGGAATGCTCTTACAAGGTCGGTTGCGGTAATTATTCCGACAAACCTGTTGTCGTCAAAAACTAACAGCCTTGTTTTTCTGGAAATCATGAGTTTTGCTGCATCTATTACCTTGAACCCGATATTTACCGGTGTAAACCCGTTTAGTTCGATCTTTGATAGTGGGATACTTTGGATTTTCTTGTGCGTCACCAGGTGGTCTAGGATCCCTCTTTCGGTCAGGATTCCTGCGGGTCTGTTTCTTTGCAGGACCACGAGGTTTCCTATGCCGTGTTCGGCCATTATGTTGACTGCATCCTGAAGCCTCGTATCTTTTTTTACTGCAAAGGGTCTGGGTGTCATATAGTCTGCAACCAAAAGATCAGCAGTCTTTAATGCCAATGATGATGATTTTCAGCCGCGGATAATAAACAGAATCAAAATTATCAAGAATGATAAAAGCCGATTGAATTGGGTAGATCCACTCACAGGATTGGAAAAATTGCAGTTAGGTCATCTGGCGGGATGGGCGGTTTTTCTCAACTGTGATATCATTCCCCGGAGTTTAATTAACACAAATTAGGTTTCAGATCTGTGGTAAAATCGACCAGCATTCAGGATGACGGAAGTAATGCCGATTATGCCAAGCCAATCTCGTTCATAACCATATTGGTTGCAACAATATTGATTCTTTGCCATTGGGGTTCTACGGTTTCTTGGCAGGCGGCTCCAATCTCGGAACAGGCAATCTCCATCCCTTCAACAGGCGTCCTTACCTTGCAAGTCACCCCTATTTCTCCAAATGAAGGGGAGACCCTTGTCAGATATCCGTCAATTCTTGGGGTTAAAGTGACACGTGGAGGACTTCCTGTGGAGGGGGCCCGAATCCAGTTCTGGATGGAGGGAGGACCTGTGGATGCGGCAATGCACAATGCAGGGTTGTCATACACTGACTCTTCAGGTATGGCAAGCCTCGTACTGCCGGATCAAAATACCCTTGATGCGGGCCACTACCTGTGGTACGCCACAGCATTAAAGCCTGGATTCAAGGGAGGATCGTCTCCTATAAGATCATTTTCCGTCATGGGTAGCAGCCAAAGGGAAAACTCGTCAAGCTCGGGTGGGGTTGTTTCAACGGATCAGGCCACTTATTACGAAGAAGGAAAGGCAATACTTGTCAGGATCCACGGGAGGGTCGGCAGTTATCACATGGGGGAGCCAATCATTCTTAAGATAAGATCGCCCTCTGGGAATACGAGTCAACTGGTTGCCTATGGTGCATACCTTGGGGGGTTCCAAACTACAATGGACTTTGGATCAAATCCTCCCCCGGGATTGTACCAGATTACAGTCTATCACGGATATATTTTGGCAGCGTCTTGTCTTTTTTACATAATGGAATGATTCCATGGGGTTTGCACTTCCTATTGGCTTGGTCTGGCTGTACAATATCCACTACTATCCCATGCACATGTGGTCTGCGGGTTTCCATCGATCATATCTTTGGAATAATGGGCTAGGATCTCATCCATCAGTCTTGCCCTGATCTTTCTGAAAGCCATTTGCCAACCTCTGGCCAGAGCCTTTCATGGGCATTCTGGGATATGCACAACCCCACATGGCCGGTTGGAAACTCGATGAGCTTCTTGTCCGCGCTTCCTATGGCATCCATGATGGATTTGCTTGATGATGGAGGGACCAAGTCGTCATTAGTTCCAACAATATCCAAAATCGGTACTTTGATGCTTCGCAGATCTACCGCCTCGGAGCCTACCATCATACTATTTTTGATAAGCAGGTTGTCCCTGTATACCTGGTCTACTATCTCTCGATAAACCTCGCCTATTATTGGTCGACTGTCATAAAGCCAAGTCTCGATTGAAAAAAACTGCTGTATCTCATCAACCGTCCTCGGCTCGCTAAAATAGTGCGGATACTTCAACAAAGTTTCCACGGGGTTCCGTAGCACGAAAGATAGGTTGAGCAACCAGCCGGGAACGTTGCCGCATGAATCAACAAGTTCGTCCGCATCAAGGCTGGCAGTCCATTTTTCTATCACAGTCTTCCCCTTTTCGATATCTACAGGGGTAGCATGAAGGACCAGATTTTTTACATTATCCTGGTGTAGCGCAGTATAGATTAGTGAGAAAAGTCCTCCCCAGCAGTATCCAAAAAGGGATACTTTTTTGCAGCCTGTTTTCTCCTTGATTTTTTCAATGGCGTTTCCAACATATTCCTCTGCGTATGTCTCAAGGGAAAGATGGCTATCAAAGGTGGAAGGCGTGCCCCAGTCTGTTGCATAAACATCAAAACCCTGGTTTTGGAGATTCTTTATGACGCTGACCTTTGGCAGGAGGTCCAGGATGTAATACCTGTTGATAAGGGAGTATACTATGAGCAATGGGGTCCTGTGTTCGGATGGCTGCTTGGACTTGTAGTGAAGCATGTTAAACCTGCCCTTGATTTCTACAACCTCGGAAGGCGTACGATTGATGTTGTCTCGCAACGGTTCTAGAAACCTGTTCTCATAAGTCATAAAGTTACTGAGATTGCCCACCAATTGCCTGTGGCCAGTGATGTTGATTAGCCTTAGCCAAGATTCTACAAATTCTCTCATGCTTGAAACCAAACGCTCGTCCTTCAGGGCAGCCCGCAACGTGTTATCAAAGGAAGTCCTAATGTTCCTTTCCAACCTCGATGCGGATTCTTCGGGATTTAGAAATGACCTGAAAGCTTGTACAGATGCTTCATATAGTGAAAGGCTGTATTTGGCGGAAAAACTGGACCAATGGTACCAGTAATCATAATAGGGATTGGAAAGATCGTTCTTGGGGGTTAATGGCGTCTCAAGCAAGGCCATTGACATGACCTAAAAGAGTTGTTTATGGTTTTAAATCAGGCGTTCAATACCATTGTTGATAATTGCCGAGTCGTCTCCCTCTCAGGGGGGATTTTCATCCATATCCTTTAACACTTTGGAACAACAGGTTGCATTTTCAATTGGATGTCATTCAAATGCTGGCTTGGAAGGATTATCAAGATTGAGAATCAAGAGATTATTTTTAAGGTTTCAAGCAAGTTCTAAAATATGGTAAAGGTCACCAATGAGAAGCGGCTTCCTACAACAATTCGAAACCCGTGGTTTGATTCGCTGTACTCACCGTGGTTTGACTTGCCCTGGTTCAAGGATGTGGAATCGATGTGGTCGCAAGTAACTGAAAATTTTGACCGCATGTTCGATACCATGCCTACCTATATGAGGCAGTTTCCAAGAGATGTAAGCTGTGATGTGGTGGACAAGGGCGACAGGTACGTCCTTACCGCCGACTTGCCAGGAATCGCAAGCGACGAGGTCAAGGTGAATGTAACGGGAAGGCAGGTGGATATCTCTGCGGAACACAAAGACGCACGAGAGGAAAAGTCAAAGGAATTCGTGCGGAATGAAAGGTCGTTTCTGAGGTATCAGAGGGTCCTCACGTTGCCGGAAAGGATCTTGGAATCTGGCATAACCGCGAACGTTAACAACGGCGTTCTTACGGTTGAGCTGCCAAAAAAAACATCATCCAAAAAAGAGTTACAATCTCAACCAAAGGCAGCATAACTCCCTATTTTTTCATTCAAAGTCTAGTCACTTTTAAGGCGGGATTGCAGTTTCTCTCCTATGAGACATCGTCCTAAACATAATATCATCCCAATACTAACGATATCGAATTGATCAAGATAACGCATCTGACAAAGCGGTACGAGGGGTTGCTAGCGGTAGATGATATTAATTTGGAAATAGGGCAGAACGAGGTTTTCGGCCTTTTGGGCCCTAATGGTGCGGGTAAGACAACTGTGATACACATGCTGGCCACTCTGCTAAAGCCGACATCTGGAACGGCTCTGGTAAACGGGTTCGATATAATTGCGCAACCCGCAAAGGTGAGGTCATCGATAGGCATCGTTTTTCAGGCTCCAAGCAGTGATGATATGCTGACGGGATATGAAAACTTGAAGATTCACGCGTTTCTTTATGGCGTACCGTCATATGATAGAGAAAAGCGAATCCAGTCTGTACTTGATCTGGTAGGACTGGCAGAAAGGCAGCATGACCAAGTAAAGAAATATTCGGGAGGTATGAGAAGGAGGCTGGAAATAGCCCGGGGCCTGCTTCATAGACCGACCGTTATGTTCCTTGACGAGCCTACACTTGGTCTTGACCCGAACAGCAGGGGGATGATGTGGGAGTACATAAAAAAACTGGTGAAGGAAGAGAAGATGACGATAATCCTAACAACCCATTACATGGAGGAGGCCGACCATCTCTGCAACAGGATTGGCATAATAGATGAGGGGAAGATAATCGCACTTGACAGCCCTCTTAACCTGAAAAAATCCTTGGGGGGTGACATCGTAAAGATAAGGCCAAGATCGTGGAAGGCGTTGGAGAATATCAGGCTGTTGCCTTATGTAAGAAAGGTTGAGATAGTTGACGGTGACGTCGTGATGCTTGTAGAGAATGCCAAGAAAAATATTCCCGACATATTGCGGCATGTTGATTCGGAATATGTGGAGTTTAGGTCCCCTGACCTAAATGATGTGTTCCTAAAGCTTGCTTCAAAGAACATCAAGGAGAGTGGGGAAGGAGGATTTATGGAGAGGTACGCCCAGTATGGCAAGTAGTATATCCGTCTTTGAAAAAGTATATGCCTTGTGGCTGAGGGAGTTCAAGGTATTTCTGCGGGAAAGAAGCCGGCTGGTGGCGTCGACATTCACTCCGCTTCTGTGGCTGTTTGTCATTGGCATTGGGTTTGGCTCCGTTGCGACTCTGACAAGCGAGGGGGGCGTCGGGTATCAGAAATTCATATTCCCGGGCATAGTGTGCATGTCAGTCATCTTCACATCAGTCTTTTTTGGTTCATATGTCATATGGGACAGGAAGTTTGATTTTCTCAAAAGTGTGATGGTTGCCCCGGTAAGCAGGGGTACCATATTCGTAGGTAAGGCGCTAGGGGGGATGACAAGCTCACTTCTTCAGGCTGCGATATTGTTGTTCGTAGGTGCCATAATCGGGATGCCATACACGCCCTACGGCATAGTGGAGGCGATCGTAATAGTGCTTCTTCTCTCCTTTGCTCTCACCTCCCTTGGTCTGGCAATAGGCAGCTATATGCAAAGCTTGGAGGGATTTCAGCTTATTGTGAGTTTTGTTGTTTTTCCCCTGTTTTTCCTAAGCGGGGCATTGTTTCCACTAGAAAATCTACCGCCTTGGCTGTCAATTCTTACCTCCTTTGACCCAGCCACCTATGGTGTGAGTGCAATGCGAAGTGCCGTTCTTGGGGTTGGAAGCAGGCCTTTTCCGCTTGACACGTTACTACTTTTAGTTTACGCGATAGCTCTTGGCACTGCGGGGATTTACTCGTTCAAAAGGATGAAGGCTGTATGATGCGTGGTGGGTATTAATGGAAAAAATACGAGGAAAGGTCGCACCATCGCAAACCAGGAACTGGAAATTTAACCCTGAAATGATGGGGATGGATTTAACGCACTATCATTACGGGACATGGAGCCATTTCTGAGATTCTTCTGCTGACGCTACCCAATGCCATTATCTTGGAAAGACCGGAAAGTCCTCTGCTTCCAATTATGATGAGTTCCATGTTTCTTTGCTTGGCAAACTTCAGAATCTCGTTTGCTACCGGACCGTCCAAAACCCATCCACTTGCAGGAATTCCTTCGGCCTTGCACTCTTCTTCCTTTTCTGCGACCATCCTTTTTGCCGACGTTTTGATGGATTCTTTTATCTGCCTTATTGCCTTCCTGTCCTCTGAACGGATCATGCCTGGTGAGACAACGCCACTGATGTCTACAACGGTGACGATGTGAAGTCTGCTGCCAAAGGATTTGGCCAGAATTTTTGCAGTCTCAAAGGCCTTTCGGGAAAATTGGGAGTCGTCAAAGGGAACTAGAATGTTTTTGTACGCCTTACCTGTCATAAATTATATGGAAAACCGACTATAATTAAGTCGATTCACGAATTTCAGATCTGATATAGCCTAGACCTGGTGATAAAACAAAATTTAAGGATCCAGCGCGCGTCATTGGCACCCATGGCTGCTCTTTCCATGGTTTTTTCTAGTTGTAGACCTTCTCAAAATAAGTGAAATTTCGTCGTTCTCAGCAATGAGAATCATTTGTCTGTTTAATATTCTTGCAAAACAGACATAATGGATGCAGAATGCGGGAAGCCGTTATGGTGGTACCATGGGAGAGGAGATGGGCTTTTTTGAGCTCATTGAGACGCGCAGGTCTGTTCGTGCCTTCAAAGATAAACCGTTAGATGGCCGCACTGTGGACAAAATTCTGTCTGCGGCCAACAGCGCCCCGTCCGCAAGGAACCTGCAGTCCTACAAGATTTTCGTAGTTCAAAAAAAGGAAGACAAAATTAAGCTGGCTGGAGCTACACACGATCAGGATTTTATCAAAGATGCGTCTACAGTGCTAGTATTTTGTGCCGACTTGGTTGCAGCAAAAATGTGTGGCAAGAGGGGGGTTTCGCTATATTCCATACAGGATGCTACCATAGCATGCGCGTATTCCCAACTTGCATCACATGCTCTGGGGCTTTCCTCGGTATGGGTTGGATCTTTTGATGAGGAAAAACTGCACGAATTGTTTCCTGCCACAGACGGCTTCAAGGCAGTCGCGTTACTAGTAATAGGATTTGCGGACGAAATGCCCGAAAAAAAGGGGCGGAAGGGCTTAAACGAGATAAGCCTGAGGATCTGATTCTATCTGTCATGTCAACAGAAAATTACGCTGATAAAATTTCAAGGGATAACGTGTGCGTTTGTAAAAAATGTAATCATGGGCTGGCAAGGGACTGCATCAAGTTAGGGTGCGTGTGTTGCTCGAAGGGAGATCATGCTATGATTCTGGACGGAATGATAGGTTATGGGGATATCCATAAAAGGTAGGGGATCCGTTGAGGTGGCCGTGAAGGCAAACGAGGTTATACTCGAGGGTGATCTTTTTATCCCAGAAGGATCAAAATCGCTAGTCCTATTTGCACATGGGAGCGGCAGCAGCAGGCTCAGTCCTCGAAACCGATTCGTGGCAGACGAACTCAACAAGAAAGGAATTGGAACACTGCTGTTTGATTTGCTTACTGCCCAAGAGGAAGCACTTGACTTGGAGACTGGATATCTTAGATTTGATATACCGCTGCTTGCACGGAGATTAGAGGGCGCCACAGATTGGGTGTTTACAAACAAAAATCTGGCTGACATGAGTATAGGTTATTTCGGGGCAAGTACGGGGGGAGGGGCGGCCCTGGTGGCAGCGGCGGAAAGACCAGGCCGTGTAAAGGCTGTTGTTTCGCGTGGCGGAAGGCCTGACCTTGCGGGCGAAAGTCTTGCCAAAGTCAGATGCCCGACACTTCTTATAGTTGGAGGCAATGATCTGCCCGTAATAGATCTGAACAAGCAGGCCATCTCCCTCCTGAGGTCAGAGAAGAAACTTGTTATCATATCGGGAGCCACGCATCTTTTTGAAGAAAGGGGTAAGCTTGAAGAAGTTGCCAAGGTGGCCAGTGCTTGGTTTTTGAAATACCTCGGGGAGGATAAGGAAAAATGATCTTCAAGGACAGGGAGGACGCCGCGCGCAAGCTGGCAAAAAAGATGAAACACCTGCGGCATGAAAAACCGGTCATTCTTGCCATTCCTCGTGGGGGCGTGGTCACCGGCGATGTGATTGCAAAGGAACTGGGTGTTCCACTTGACATAATTGTATCACGAAAGATAGGTGCTCCGGCAAACCACGAGCTGGCTATTGGCGCAGTGATGCATGATGGCAGTTTTTTTCCTAACGTCGATATCATAAATGCATTACATGTGCCAAAGCAATACATTGACGCCGAGATCAAATCCGAGCTAGAAGAGATTTCTCGCCGCCTGATGAAATTTAGGGGGAATACCGAGTACGACCTTGAAAACAAGACCGTAATTCTGATCGATGACGGAATAGCAACTGGGGCAACAATGTTTGCAGCAATAGATTGGGTAAGAAAACAAAACCCTAGGAGATTAATTGTTGCCATCCCAGTCGGCCCCAAGGAAACCATAGAAAGGCTTTCCCATGTTGCAGAGGTGGTGGTTTTGGAGGCACCGGAGTTCTTCAACGCTGTGGGTGAATTCTATGAACAATTCGAGCAGGTCGATGATTCCGAGGTTGTTGTAATCCTAAAGGCTCACGGCCACAAACCGAGTTAATTGGCCGACGCTTGCAATAATGGGGATATTAGGACGTCTTTCAAGGTTCTTGGGACCAGGTCTGATTAGCGGAGCTTCTGATGACGATCCCTCTGGAATTGTGACCTATGCACAGGGCGGCGCCATGTTTGGGTTGGGGTTGACATGGATGGCTTTGTTCCAGTTTCCGCTGCTCACAGCAATCCAAGAAATGTGTGCCAGAATAGGACTCGCAACGGGAAGTGGCATCATGGGAATAGTACGCAGATACCATAAAACAACCATGTTTCCAGTACTTGGATTGCTTCTTACCGCAAATGCCATTACTATAGGAGTGGACATTGGTGCCATGGGTTCATCTGTGCAGATACTGTTCCCGGGCCTTCCACTTCCACTGATCACTGTTTCCTTTGCATCTTTTATTCTTGTCACCGCGATATTTTTTTCATACCAGCGGTATGCCAGGATGCTAAAGTTTACAGTTCTAGCTTTATTTTCCTATGTGATTGCTGCATTTGTCATGAAGACGGATTGGAGTCGTGTGTTTTTCTCTACATTTGTTCCCCATTTTGAGTTTACCAGGGGGTTTTTGATGATGTTTGTAGCGTTTTTTGGCGCAACCATGTCTCCGTATGCATTTTTCTGGCAGGCGTCTGAAGAAGCGGAAGAGGACATTTCCAGAAAAAAAATAAAGGAAATGGGCAAAGGAACACCACGTGTAACAAAAAAGGATATCAGGATTATGAGGGCAGAAAATGTTCTAGGAATGGCTTTTTCGCAGATTATCATGTGGTTTATAATAATCGCCACTGCAAATGCGCTTCACACTAACAACACGCAAGCCCTCAGCACAGCTGATCAAATAGCAAGATCCCTTGAACCCATGGTACATGATTTTCCAAACGCAGGAAAGGCTGCGGAGGTGCTCTTTGCAGTAGGCATCATTGGAACTGGTTTGCTGGCGGTGCCTGTGCTTGCAAGCTCTTCGGCATATGCCATGTCGGAATCACTAGGTTGGAAGAGGGGTCTCAGCAAAAAATTCGGTCAGGCAAGGGGATTTTACATGATAATAATAATATCCACCGCGATAGGGCTCTTGATGAACCTGATTCATATCGATCCTGCCACCGCCCTAGTTTATGCTTCGATGATAAGCGGGGTAATGACAGTACCTCTTCTGGTAGTCATACTTAGGATCTCAAACGATAAGCGGATACTGGGGGGGAAGACGAACGGGCCGTTGTCAAACATCCTTGGCTGGCTTACTGTCGTGATCATGGGTGCTTCCTCGGCTTCCATGTTTGTTCTTTTTCTACTCTAGAAAGACTCTGAAACCTCTGGCTGACCTGTCTTCCAACATGTCTTGATTTTAGGATGTCCGCCATTCTCATTTCTGGAATTTAAAACAGCTTTCTTATGCTACCTGATGATAGAAAATCCGTTGAAATTAAGAGATTCGAGCCTTAACCAGGTAATTAAAAAGACCATTACAGTTCGCAAGAACACGCCACTGCTTGACGCCCGGTCCATACTTTTACGCTACAAAATAAGCCGCATAATCGTTGTGGATGATGAGAGGCCGATAGGTATTCTTACCGAAAAAGACCTTGTAAGATCAATTTACAGCCTAGGCGACAAACCAATCGAAGACGTACAGGTCCATGAAGTGATGACAAGGCGACTAGTAACAGCTGGCGAAGACGCCACAATATACGATTGCGCAAAATTGATGGTCGAAAATAAGGTTAGCTCGGTAGTAATTTTGAATACGGACGGGAGGCTTGCAGGTATTGTGACTAAAACTGACCTCGCATCAGTATTTCTTACCCAGTCCGCCACACCGCTCCAAGTTTCAAAGATAATGACAAAAAAGGTCGTCACTGCAAAGCCGGCGGATTCCTTGCTTTACGTCGAAAACCTGCTGTTAAGAAAACGAGTCTCAAGGATCGTGGTGGAGCGCGATGGAAAACCCGTCGGAGTGATTACTCATCGAGATTTCATCCCGGCGAAAATTCCGTTGTGGCTTAGGAAATATGGTGATTCGGACGACGTGGAAAGATTCAGGATGGCAAGACGGCCGCCGGAATTCAAGATGAATCAGCTAAGTTATCTTAGTACTTTCATTGCGGCGGACATAATGACGCCAAATCCAATAACCGTACCAGCAACCGATGATGTTTCTGAGGCGGCCCTCCTTATGATTCGCAATGGAATCAGTGGATTGCCGGTTGTAAGGAACCTCCTGCTTGTGGGAATCGTTACCAAGACCGACATTGTAAAGGCAATAGCGGCCAAGGACATGGGATGAACCCTGCATACCGGGTTAATCCTTGGATCTATTCCATTAAGGTCGACCGGTTCAACTGAAATTCTTTTGTTGTAAATGATGTTGGACTGCAAATCCCATCATGAATCTGTCCGACATGAGGATCTTGGTGTTGACGGATCCTACGTCCTTTTGTTTCCACAAAAGTGCAAGACAGTTTGCAGTTTAATCGGGGCGTCAAAATATGGTGGAGTATGCGGTATCTTGTTCTAGGAAGCCCAGTATTCCCAGTCTTCTATCATATCCTTGTAAATATTCCGGTTGTATTCTTCCTCAGAGACTAGCATTGAGTGTAGGTGCTTCATAAAGTCGGTTACGGTTATGATCCCTAGGGCATGTCTGTCGTCAGACACTACAATCCGTCTGATCTTGTTGAGGATCATTTTTTCAGCAACCTCTTCGACGGGCGCAAGCGGTCCCACTATCACCAGAGGATGCGTCATAAGTTCTGTGGTCTTTATCTCTGTGGGTCTTTTGTTCTGGGCTACCACCTTTGATACCATGTCCCTCTCAGAGATTATGCCGAAGGGCTTGTGGTCTCTTGTAACAATTATGCTGCTTACCTTGTTCTTATCCATGAGTTTTGCTATGTCAGAAGCAGGGACGTCATCTTCTATTGTAACCATCCTCTTTGACATTATGTCGCGTGCTGTTATCATGTAGGAATTTGCCGATTTTGATATAAAATATGCAAACAAAATTATCAGATGTGATAATCAGTTAAAATCAAGGTTGAGAATATTGCCTATTGTTTATAGATTTGTAAAGCGGTTAAGGAGGCATGATGGATTCCTTTCTAGTGCAGGATCTTTATCTGCCAAATCATAAGAAGGTTACAAAATCAAATGCGCGTGACTTGAGGTGTGCAATCTGCAAAAAAGATTTGTATGGTACCTCCATTACCGCCAAGGTAAAAGATGGCAAAATTGTTTTTCTCTGCTCAAAGCACCTAAATTCGGACGGCATGTTGGAAGATGAGGATTAAGTATGGCTTTGCAAAAGGATGTTAAAGAAACAGTCGAAAGAAACATGGAACTTATGCTTATGCAAGTCAAAACCTACTTGCCATTTCTGAGGATCGCGTTTCCAGGAGTCTCAAATCTGCCCGAATTCTGCTTTAATCTCATGCTGGGGAACGCCCTTTCGACTTTTATGTCACAATACGCTTTGAGATTTCAAACCCCAAGCGAGAGTGATTTTGCAGAGTTTGGGACCTTGGCGTCCAAGTATGGGGAAAAAGTAAACGAGTTGTTCTGATGATCCTTCGGAAAATCCTTGTTCCATTTGACGGCTCGCCGCTGTCAAAAAAGGCACTGATATTGGCAAAAGATATAGCACGAAATTTCAATGCCGAACTTACCCTCCTAATGATGATTCCGCCATATTATCCGATAGGAGACTCTATGTTTTCAGGCGCCTCGGAGGCAAATTACAGGAGGCTGCTACAACGTCTCATGGAGAAAGAAAAGAAAAGGATGGCAAAGGCGACAGAAAAGTGCAGGGAGGAGGGGGTCAAGGCAAGCTACAAGATAGCAAATGACGATATTTCCCAAGGGATCGTCAGGGAAGCCAAAAGGGCACGGTCCGACCTGATAATAATGGGCAGTAGGAGGCTTACGGGGTTATCATCCATCCGGCGTCTTGGAAGCTCCGCAAGGTATGTTTCAGAACATGCAAAATGTCCAGTCACTATAGTGCATTAGGAAATTATCTCTCTTGTCAGGTCTTGCAGGCTTCTTATGCGAGATGCCGATATCCCGGTTTTTCTAGATAAATCTACAGGATCCCTTGACAGCAGGTCTTTTGCCATGCTTATCCCGATTTTATAAAAGACAAGGACTTCATTCTTGGAAAGAGGAAGAATGGTCAGAGGATACAGCCCGTTTTCCTCAATCAGCCTTTCGAGGCCTCTGTCACGAGGATACCTCCAAGAGAGAATCTCCTGACCGATGCAGGATGAATATGTCATCACATCTTCAGAGACCTTGGTGTTTGTTACAAGCATCTCGGCGTCGAAATGTTCCCGAAGGTCCAAAAATCTTGCATGGGTATAAAGTGACTCCTTGATGCCAGTAAAGATTCCTTGCAGGCTATGATATTTGCATTCTATCATGTAATTCTTGTTGTCTTCCTTGCAATGTGCTGAAATGTCTACCTCGTGCCTCACGCATTCTCCCCCTATCTCAGATCTTAATGAAAGGATTTGGTATCCCCGAGCTTCCAGAATTCTCGCTACGAATTCCTCAAATTTCGTGCCTGACGGGCCCAATCTCATGATTGACTCCTTCAATCGGTACCGATGCCTGACAACCCGTCCGGCATCTTCTGAAGATAATGCCCTCAATACCATCCTGTAAACCTCCCGAGTATCGGTATCCTGGCGTATCTGTCCTGCTATCCTGTTTGCAATGATTGTGGCCAGTTTTCTGGAGGCGCCTGCTCTCATGCACGTTCTCCTTACCTTGCCATATTCGAATGGGACCCTTGTCCCGTCTGACTTTATGACGAATTTCCTGTCTTTACTGTTCATTTTTGCCTCTTCTAATCTACTTTGCAGGCAGGAATCAAAAAGCATCTGTCAATGAAAATATTTGGGCAAAGCCTTTGCATGCTGGGTTTTTCACCTAACGGGAATCCTTTTGCCGAATTCTATCTTAGGAATGGTGATGACAAGTATTCCGTTCCTGAATTTTGCTGAAATCTTCCTGATGTCTGCATGTGGGGGGATCTCTACTGCCTTTTTGAGACTCTCAAATGTGGCCACATGACCGTGGCTTGATACCTTGTACGATTCCTCCAGCTTGGCCTTTACAACGACATGCCCCTTGGTCACTGTTACCTTTATGTCCTTTTTGTCCACTCCTGGAAGATCAATCTCTATCATCCACTTTGAATTTCGCTCGAAAAGACAGGATAGGGGAACGAGTTCTTTTAGGATGAAATCATCCTTTGTATGGGATTCTATCACGTCTCCCGCCTGCTTCTTAAAGGATGGTATGAAATTGGTTGTCATCTCTTTATTTGTATATCTGCGGAGGTTTTTGGGCCTCTTTTTCCTGCTGCAATACGTTCAGGGTATCCTCCATCAACTGCCTTCCTTGCAGCCTCAAGTAATTCATCTGTTTCTTGAATTCAGTGAGGTCCACATCCCGCTTGATGATGCTGGACACTGTCTTGATGGAATTTAGGGCTGACTCGGGATCAGGGAAGAAGAAGTTGCACTGCGTAAAGAGAACCAGGCATGGGATTGATGAATTCTTCATGCGTGAAAGGATTGTGGCATCTGGTCCCGCTATCATGCCTGTGAGAAACTTGGGAATTTCATTCTCGTACATTATGGACTCTAGGCTTTCATCAGTGCTGAGGCCGAAGGTCTTTATGTTATTGGGGTCCTTCTCAGTTGCCTGTATTCCGTTTGGCATTATTATCATATCGATGCCGTTTTTTTGGGCAAATTCGATTAGAGATTCTACAAAGCTTACTACCATCTCGTAATCAATGGGCATGTCAGACAAAACTGCGTACAGCGAGCCGCTTCTGTAGATCCTGATGGGGCCAAAAATCTCTCCGCCGTCAATGAAAACAACCGGGGTGGTGTCCAAGTTTTCAATCTCACCCACTATCTCCATGTCTAAGGCATGTACCAAGTATGATACCGAAAGTGTTCCTATAAGGCCGGGGCCAGGTATTCCTAAGAGCAGCACCGAGGGTTCCTTTGGTATTTTCTTTAAACTTTTGAGGTTGTTCTTGCTAATCACTGAAATTATCTCACCTTTACAGTAGAAATACCGTTAACAATATTACTATTTCTGATTATCATGCATGATATTCTCCAGCATGTTATAAAAAATCCGATCCCAATCCATCTTTATGGCCTCCGTCCAAACCACTGCTGAGGGCATTCCGGTCATAGTTTTAAAGGAGGGATCAAAACAGTCGAGGGGAAGGGAGGCACAGCGTAACAACATTGCTGCAGCCAAACTTGTTGCCGAAATAATTGCCTCAAGTCTTGGACCCAGAGGTATGGACAAGATGCTTGTTGACTCGCTGGGAGACATTACAATAACCAATGACGGCGCAACGATCCTGAAAGAGATCGACGTCCAGCATCCCGCTGCAAAAATGATGGTGGAGGTGGCAAAGGCCACCGACAGCGAAGTCGGTGATGGAACCACTTCGGCGGTCGTATTTGCGGGTGCTCTCTTGGAAAAGGCCGAGTCCCTGATAGAAAATGACATTCATCCAGTAATAATAGCAGACGGATACAAGAAGGCCTCCATGAAGGCTATGTTCTTCCTAAATGAAATCTCGCAAAAGGTGGAGCCGAGAGACAGGAAAATACTGGAAAAAATAGCGACCACATCCATGTCTACAAAACTGGTCTCGATCGAGGCATCTGATTTAGCAAAGCTTGTTGTTGATGCAGCGTTGGAGGTTGTTACCGAGAGGGATGGAAGCCCATACGTCGATATCAACAACATAAAGGTAGAGAAGAAAACTGGGGGCGCAATTCTTGACAGCAAAATGATAAACGGTATTGTTCTGGACAAGGAAATCGTGCACAGCGGAATGCCAAAGAAGATTGAGAACGCAAGGATTGCCCTGATAAGCGCCCCCATTGAGATAGAAAAGACGGAATTTGAAGCAAAGATAAACATCTCCAGCCCTGAGCAGATAAAGTCGTTCATGGACGAGGAAGATAGCATTTTGAAGGGTATGGTCGACAGGATAAAATCCACAAACGCAAACGTCATTTTGTGCCAGAAGGGAATTGATGATTTCGCGCAGCACTATCTTGCCAAATCTGGGATAATGGCGGTAAGGAGGATAAAGGATAGCGATATGGCAAAACTTGCAAAGGCAACCGGAGGGCGTATGGTGGGTAGCGTAGGAGATCTCACTGAGAGAGATCTTGGGCAGGCTCAGAATGTCGAAGAGAGGACGATCGAAAATGATAACTGGGTGTTCATAGAGGGCTGTAAAAATCCCAAGGCGGTTACCCTGCTCCTGCGTGGAGGGTCGCAACGGGTAATTGACGAAGCGGATAGATCAATCCATGATGCATTGATGGTTGTAAAGGACGTGATAGAGCGGCCTTTGATAGTATATGGCGGTGGAGCACCTGAAATTTATGTTGCGACCAAGTTAAGAATGTGGGCCCAGACATTATCGGGCCGGGAGCAGCTCGCAGTGGAAAAGTTCGCAGAGGCACTGGAATCAATACCTCTTGCATTGGCAAGAAATGCGGGGATGAATCCGATTGATGCGATTACGCAGCTTCGTGCTAGGCAAAATTCAGGCGAGAGGTGGACGGGGATTGCAGTAATTGACGGCGGGGTAATATCCGACATGAAACAGTACGAGATTATTGAACCGCTAAAGGTAAAGGAACAGGTGATAAAGTCGGCCACCGAGACGGCTAACATGATACTTAGGATAGATAATGTAGTGGCGTCCTCCAAGCCGTCTCCTACCTCGGAACCGAGGCAGGTCCCTGAGATGGCTGTTTGAGCAGACATTCTATTTTCAAGGAAAATCCCGTCGCATATTGGGATTGGTTAAAAAATATCCTTTTTGTCCAATTTTCTAATCGACGTCTTCCAACGCTTCTTGCTGCGCTTCGAGAGGTTCCTGATTATCCTTGAGCCAAGCGTGTCAAAGATTTTGGAGAGATCCCACCCAAGCTCCGTGTAGCTATGCCTTTGATAGGGCGTAATGATTCTTACAACAACTTGGTAGTGATTTCTGTTGCTTGAAGGGTTGTGAACCGTCTTGATGGACGCCTTTGCCTCCTCCACCTCTGGATATGCCTTCCTTAGGTTCCTGATTATCTTGTCAAGTTTCGCCTTCACTATGTTTGCATTTGCCATGTCATGAGGAAGGCCAATAATGTACAATGGCACCTCGCTCTCAAGCCGTGTTTCAAGCAGGTTGACGAGGTCCTTGTAGGTGATAATGCCGTGTAGTTCATCCCACAATGTCAGGAGGCAGCAGGTAGAATCCGCCTTTATTATGCTGTCAATCACGGTACTTAATGGGGAACTTGTTATGCAGTTTGGCACGCGCGTGCTGCCCAAATTGCCTATGGGGGAGTCGAACCTCCTCAATATGTTAAGGCCTCTCAAATCGCTGCCTATTCGCTCTCTTGGCTTCAACGCCTGCAACAAATGCATTGATGTTAGTACCTGTGATATCTTTCCAGAACGGATTACGGGCAGGTGATCAATCCTCATGGACATCATCAATTTTCTGGCTGCGGCAAGAGGCTCGCTTGTTTTGACTGTGGTGGGATTTGGAATCAGGACTGTGTTTGCTGCAATCCAGTGGAGATTCTGTTGACCCAAAAGTGAAACTATGTCCTTCGCAAAAACCTGTCCCACGATTTGGCCGTCCTCCGCCACGGGAACAGAACGCGTCCTGTAGTGTGAAATTAGAGTGGCGGCACTGCCTACCGTGTCATTTCTTGTTAACGCACGAGTCTTGTACATCAATGATGAGATGTCATTTGCTATGTTCTTTGAGTTGAGGATGTCTCTGGCATTTGCAGTCGTTACCTCCTTTCCATGCTGGGTGAAAACGTCATACGAATTCGTTTCTGTCATCATATCAACCGTCTTTGATATCGAAGTGTTGGGTTCTACAAGCGTGACTGGCTTTAGGATGGAACCTATTGCGGTCTCCCTTAAATTTTTTAACTGCTCATACATGATTTGGCTGGAACTCATAACGAATACCTACTCAGTATTGTAAAAGAGGAGGACTATTAAAGTCCTTTATTGTTTTTTAGCCCTGATAATTGTATCGTTTGATTATTATGTCAGGAATTCTCCGGAAGGGCGAGCCTATCAGCCGTGATATTGTGGGCCGATCTTAAATGGAGGTCTTGACAACGTCTAATGTGGTTAAAAATAAAATCAAGAAAGTCCTTGTCCCGATAGACGGGTCCAAGTCCTCTTTTAAGGGCCTTGAGATGGCAATTTACATGGCAAGGCAATGTGGCGCGACAATCACTGGAATGTACGTCATACCGATTTATCCGCGGAGTTTCGCAGGCCTTCTTGCGCCCTTGAGAGTGAGGATGTTCAAGGAAGCCAAGGACGTCATGACCAGGGCAGAACTTATTTCTGCTCGGAAAGGGATAGTTTTTCGCAAGAGGATAGTTTACGGGGATCCGAAATCAGGCATAACCGCATCACTACAAGAGGGAAACTTCGACCTTGTCGTGATTGGGGCACGCGGACTTGGATGGGTTGGAGGAATGTTCCTTGGAAGTGTCTCAAATTCGGTGCTGCACAGGGCAAAAATACCGGTACTTGTTGTAAGGTAGCGAGGAATAATGGTCAACCTTGACGAACTACGGGAATGATTGGCAACAAAGGATGAACGGCTAGATTCTGGACGAGATTAATGACGGCGCATACCTAAGCTTGGGGGAGGACGACAGGGATCTGTCAAAAAAGAGCCTGACAAAGGAGGGTTTTCTACTAGAAAGGATCCAGTACCTTGGGACCTTGCTACACCTGTGCTTCGAACGCATCGATATTCTGGAGGAGGAAAAGTGACTCCGGAGACAAACAGGCTTCGTTCATAGGAGGCTGAATCAGGAATCCGTATGCATTGCCGTGCAACGCAGTCCTACTCATTATATCTATTAGAAGGAAATACTTGGCATGCAAGTCTTACTTCAAACAAGACCCGTACAGGAAGAAACAACCAAGGACGCCCTCCTTGAAGTTCTAGCAGACAAGTATTCGCGTGCAATACTAGAGTCAACGCTTGAGATGCCAAAATCAACGATAGATCTCAGCAATGAATGTGGCATCCCTATAAGCACGACTTACAGAAGAGTGCAACTTCTACACCGGCATAAATTACTTGCCATATCTGGATCGATAAGTCAAGATGGCAAAAGATACTTCTTGTACAAGTCCAAGGTCAAGTCCATTGTAACATGTTTCGGCAATGGCTCTCTTGACGTGGAGATTGTTCCTAATTCTGAAGGTAGGAATTAGGAAAGCGGATTTTTTCAATTTTTTGTATTTTTTTAATATTTGTAAATCTGATGCTTCAACGTCTCTAGGAACAGACGGGATTTTGGCATGTTTTGAGGGATGAAACTCGCGGACCTGTTTTCATCGAGAGGTTACTCCGGGCGGATGCGACCCCATTTTTCCAATGCGGCTCTAAGCTCAGCGTGAGTCATTGCATACTCTCGCAACGGTATGCCGTCCATGGATGCCATGATTGATTGCATGGCTGCAAGTGCCCCGCTACGTGTCCCGTCCGGGTGGCCGTGTATGCCACCGCTTACAAGCATTACGATCTCATTGCCCATGATCCTCAACACCTCGGGAATTATTCCGGGGTGTATTCCGCCAGACGAGACTGGGAACACGGGCTTTATAGAATTCCACTGCTGCTGCAGATGTACCGGACTGAGGTTCTTGATGGTTTTGAGAACCATCTGGTTTTTTATCTCGAGGACTTGCTTTGGCGTTCCTGCAAGCTTGCCCACCACGGCACCCACATGAAGCTGGTCAACTCCTACAAGCCTGCACATCTTGGCTAGAAATAACATGGTTATTCCATGCAGCGGGTTTCTGTCAAAGGCGGCATGCATTGCCCTGTGTGCGTGAATGGCAAGCCCAAGGTCTTGGCAAACATTTCGCATTGTCTGCAGTGACGAAAAACCCGTCACCACGACATCAATCATCACATATTCAAATCCATAGTCATGCAACAACTTGGCACGCTTAATCATCTGATTAGTCTCGCCTGTTATGTTGAACAGGGCTGATTTCCTATTGCCGCTCTCCCTCTCCGCCCTCTCGCGCATGCGATAACAAAGCTTTACGCGCTGCTCAAACTTGTTGAATTTCAGAGAGGTAAGGTTTTCATCATCCTTTACTAGGTCAAATCCGCCACTCCATGTCTCGTACGCAATTTTTGCATGCTCCTCTGCATCCCAACCGACCTTGGGTTTGGCCACTGCCCCTGTGACGGGCCTTCTTTTTACTTTGAGCATCCTCCGTATTCCGTCTATTCCAAATTGCGGGCCGAGAAAATTCTTTGTATATGCAACTGGCAGGGAAATATCTACGAGCCTCAGATTCTTCAACGCCCTCATGCCAAAAATGTTTCCGGCAACCCCGCTGAGCAACTGGGGCATGTTGCCAGGCTCCCAGAGGTCTATCGGATAGGCGACCCTTACAAACCGGCCTTTTATCTCAAATGATCTTGCTTTTACCCTCTCAATGTTCCTTGGCAGGTTGCTCAACGTGGTCCACGTGCCGGCAGAACTCTCAGATGCTATCCTGCCAACAGCTTCGAGGTTTGAGACTCCTTGCGATGGTTCGAATCTGAACAGGCAGACGACGTCGTCTTCCTTGGGCCTGTATGCAAAATCCACAAAATCCTGGTACCAATCAACCTTCTTCATAACAATCTCACAAACCTGTCAATTGCAAATATGCCATCCTCGTTTATGATCCTTGTTACATGATTCCAGAGCGTAATGTCGAAGGCAGGATTTCGTACCTTGATGCCGGTAAGCCGTGATGGTATGGTTTTCCTGATTTCCAACGTTGGCCTCTCCTCAATGCGGAAGGTCTTTCTCCTGTCGATCTTAAGGGAGTTGGCGACAACATAGAAGGGCTTTGAGGCATTGGATGCGGCCAGTGCTAGGAGGCTGGTGCCGATCTTGTTTATCACTCCATCCTTTCTTAGGGCATCCGCACCCACAATGACCATGTCGACATCCTTTATGAAGAACCCAATGGCGTTGTCCTCGATGAGCGTAACAGGTATCTTCCCCTTGGCAAGTTCCATTGCGGTCTTGATTCCCTGCCCGCGGGGTTCAGTCTTGCATGCAAGGACGGAGATTTTCTTGTGATGTGTGGTCCATGCATGTTTGATAAATGCCATTGCCTCGCCCGAGTGGCAGTAAGTGATTATCTTGGAATTATTGTCGATTATTTTGTCTGCGTAAATGGATTCTCTCCCGCCTACCGTCCTCAATGCGTCTATTAGCGAATCAAATGTAGAAGTTCTGGGGTTTGATTTTACAATCTCGATGCAATTGTGAAGTACGACCGCGGTAGGCCTTGCCCCCTCCAGAATTCTTGCCGCGGCCCTGAATTTTTTGCCAAATCCATGTCTTACGGAAATATTCCTCAGGTAGGACAAACCATAAAGGGCAATTTGGTTTGCCCCTTGAATCCTTAATTCTTTTATGTCGTTTGTCGCTTGTTGTATGGTCTTCATGACTTCTATCTTTCGATTGTAAATGAGCGTTTGATGACTGTGGATTCTTTTATCTTGTGAATGAACATCTCGTAGCTCTTGCCGATACCTATGGGCTCCATGTCGGACAGGAGTTCTACGGCCCGCGATAGCTTGCGGGGTTTCTCGGCATGAATGGTATAAACTACGTCGCCTTGGTGTACGTCGTCGCCAAACTTCTTGTTGAAGATTATGCCTGCCCCCTTGTCCTTTGGGGCTCCAGCGGCACGGGCAATCTCTATGAGCGACAGATTGTCCATCCACAATATCTCTCCTGAATTTTTCGACCTGACCATGTATTTTTCGTCGCCTGCATTCAGATCCTCCAGTCTTATCTTGGGATTTCCACCCTGCAGTCCGATTATCTCCCTCATCTTCTTCTCGGCTTTCCCGGTGCGCAAGGCCTCTCTTGCAAGCTGGTACCCGTTTTTCCTGCCCGCCATCTCGAGAATGCCACCCGCTATGTGGCAGACCTTATCCACAAGATCTGGTACGAAAGATTTGTTCATCAATACAGCGAGGGCCTCTCTTGCTTCAAGGGCAGGACCTAATGCAAAACCCACTGGTCTCTCCCCGTTTGTTAATATGCACTGTGTGTGGATGCCAAGCCTCCTTCCGAGTTCTATGAGTTCCTTGGCCAAAAAATCAGATTCGCCAATTGTTTGCATCTTTGCCCCCCTTCCGGTCGGTATGTCAATTACAAGATGTGTTGCATTGACAGCCCTTTTCTTGCTCATGATTGACGGCAGCAACAATGGGTCGATATAGAGGGAGTATTCGCTTCTAACAAATATGTCGTCTGCGGGAGCAAGGTCGAGAGAGCCGCCCCACACGAGGCATCCGTTGGTTTTTTTTACGACCTTTTCCATCTCTGGAATTTCGAGGTCGACAGGCATGAGGGACTCCGCCCTGTCGGCAGTGCCTCCTGCTGACGTTATTGCCCTCGAGGAGACCTTTGGAATTGTAAGCCCCATGGCGGCTATGATGGGAACTACCAACAAGGATGTCTTGTCCCCGGGAACCCCACCTATGCTGTGCTTGTCTACCACGATCTTCTTGCCAAGGTCCAACTGCTTTCCAGTATCCACCATTGCTAGGGCAAGACCGGTTGCCTCGTCAAGGTCTAATCCCTGCAGACTCAGGGCTGTAACAAAAGCCGAAATCTCATTTTCATTCAGACTTCCTTGCACTACATCCCTGACAATTTCTGAGATCTCGTCAAACCCAAGTCTTCTGCCTGTAAGCTTGTTGTGAATGGACTGAAGCGATTTTGGAAATGTTGCTATCTCTATTTCCACAATGGAATTCTGCTTGAGTCCTAGGTGCTTCTTTATTTCCTCGTTTATCCCTATAAAACCCCGCCTAACGGACGTCGTTATGTTGACTATTGCGGTTAGGCTTCTTTTTCCAATCTTCAGGGTAATTCTGCCGGATGCCCTTATGCCAATCTCGTCTGCATCGTTTTTATTGAGAAATGCAATCGCCTTCCCGCCAGAGTCTATACCTAAAATTCTTGTCTTGAGCTGCAACGAATTTCAAAGACTTTGACACCATATAATAGGTCTACTTAATTTTCATGGCTGGGATCGGGGGGACAAACCGTCTTTCTTGGAGGACCGCCTATTATTTTTTAATTTTGAAAATCAGTGGGGACTAGGAGACTGTGACTACGCCTGTTCTCCACGGATGTATGGTACAAAAATAATAATATGTTCCCGGTTTTGTGAACTTGTAGCTGAACGTGTCTCCCGTATGCAAAATCCCGCTGTTAAACAAGGGGGTGATATTGCCGTGCCCATCTTGGCTTTGTAGATAATGATCGATGTTGTCCTCGTTATGCCATGTTACTGTTGTACCCCTCATTACCTCTAGGTTCAGGGGCATGTAGAATCCCTGGCTTGCAATGGCGGAGTTTCCGTTAGGGATTATTATTGTGGCATTCTGCGACAGGTCTACCGTAGGGACTGGATCCTGCCCTGTAACAAAGTAACTGAGTATCAAATCTGCATTGGATCCCTGCATGTCGGCGGTTACCCTCCACAGGGACGACTCGGCCGTAGCAAAGATTCTTTTGCCGTCAAGCGTCATGTTGTATGGCCCGCCGGTGGTCGTTTCTACTGTTCCTTGGCCGTGGAATGAGCCGTCCTTACCGTATGAGAAGGTCCAAGTTTTGGGGATGATGCTTGCATGCAGGAAGGTTCCGTTTCCATAGATGAGGAATGTTCCCTTCTCGATGGATGATTGGTCGGCAAGCCCTATTCTTAGTACTGACTGGTACATTTTTGGGCTGTCGCCCATTGTTACTGCCGCCCCGCTCCCGCCCATCTCAAAAAAGGCGTTTGCATGTGACACGCTGCAAACTGCAGCAATGAAAAGGATCGCAAAAAAACAGAAGGCCGCTCTCACATGGGAATTCATGCGTCCTTCTTATATAACGAAAATGAAGATTATCATCAGAGATAATCAAATATTATACTTTAATTCCTTGATCATCAAGAACATCCATGGTCGAGATACCAGATGATATACGTAAGATGCTAAAAGATCAAAAGTTCATAGCCGTAGGATCCGTGGATCCCAACGGAGTTGCAAACATCTCTCCAAGGACGGCCTTTTATTTTACTGAGGACACCATATACTGGCTGGACTTTTTCAAGCACAAATCACAGGGCAATTTTCAGATAATACCTTGGGTGAGTGTCTCTGTCTTTGATAGGGAAGCTCTGACAGGCTTTCAGATGAAAGGAAAGGTAAGCACAATATCTGACGAAGCAAAGAAAAAAAGGATCACTGATATTATAACGCGGTCCATAACTGGCAAGACATCATCAAAAATTTTCGAGCGCATGAGTCAGAACAAGGAACCGGATGTGATAATGTTCCATCCCAAAGTAATTTACTCGCTTGATCCCAAGGAGGATTCAGGAAAGCCTCTGGTGCACGACAAAGATGGTGAAACGGTAGCCCTGTTTGGCAGGTTAAACGGAAGCGTAAAGCAGCGAATTTAAGAAAACAGCAAACCAATTTTTGCCAAAATAAGACAAGTAGGGGATTTTAATTTTGGACCTTGACCTACTTTACTATCAAAACGGGGCATTTTGAATGTTGTAACATCCCGCCTGTTACGCTTCCCAGTAGGAGTTTTTTAAAACCTCCCAAGCCGCGCGAGCCCATGACTATGAGGTCTACCTGATGCATCTCTGCGTAAGTTACCAGGGTTTCTATGGCTGAGGTACCCTCTATTGCAGCGAGCTCATGAGGGATTCCTAAAGGCGTCAGTCTAGATTCCAGCTTGGAGAGGGAATATGATGCTGATTTTTTCAAAAGATCAGTAGTTTCTTCATGCGTTGAGGCCTCTGAGGAATATTCAAAGCTTATGGGGATGTGGGCAACTATGCTTATCTTGGAACCGTATTTTCCTGCGAGATCGACTGCAAGGTCAAGGGCCCTCTTGGCGGGCTCTGAATTATCATATGGTACCATGATGTGCCCGAACATGGCAAGGGATCATCTCTATTTCTTTTAAGTAACCTCTAAAATCCCATCCCTGGTAACTAAATGTCAAGTTTTTAAGCAATACCCTCCGAGGGCATACATGAATAAATCCCAGGAGGCGTTGGTTGAAAAGAATCCAGCTGACGGAAGGTCTCAATGAAACAAGTAATTAGAAAGATTCTCGTACCGCTTGACGGTTCGACCAATTCTTTCAAGGGGCTTTCTGAGGCGATTTATCTTGCCCGTCAGTGCAATGCGACCATCACTGGGATGTGTGTAATACCACTCTACACGGTGAACCTCGGAAGGATACTTACCCCGCTTAAGAAGGAAAGCGAGAAGGAGGCCAAAAAATTCATGCAGAAGGCAAAAACTCTTGCTGCCCAGCATGGGATTGAATTTTTTGAAAAAATAATGTACGGCAACGAGGCTTGGGAGATTACAGAGTTTGCATCCTACAAGAAATTTGACATTATAGTAATGGGTTCGAGGGGGTTTGGGGCGATCAAAGAGACCTTCCTTGGAAGTGTGGCAAACGCGGTTGTCCATAAATCCAAGATTCCTGTACTTGTAGTCAAATGAGGCCTTGGGCAACTGGGGAACAAACCTACGCCGTTTGCAAAATACGTTGGGCTGATTGATGCCCTGCTGGTTAAATGATGAGTCTATTGGGGAGATTTGGAGGTTGTCAGCAGATGTGTGCTCATCCGATGTTTTTTTGTTCCAGTCGGAAACCTCTGCTCAAAGCCAGGGTCGCGAGTAGTTGAGATCCTATTTTGATTGCCTGCAAAAACCCATGCCTATTTAACAAACATACTCATTTTCAAGAGTGATTTTTAGGCTTGAAAATTTGGACTCCATTCTAAATATCAACGATTCATTATGTTGTCATGCCAAGATTTCATGTAACACAGAAAAGCTTCCTGAGCAAATGGCGGGAAATGGGCGAGATCTTTCCATTTTTACATGGCGGGTTTATGAGGCATGAGGCAGTCACGGGTACCAAATCCGGCTTTGAAGAAATAAAGGCCGTTTCGCTGGGAATTGGGATCTTGCGCCAGTTCCAGCTAGTTTGAAGGTTCACCTTCAATAAACTGTCCAGGAACCTGATTATCCACTGAATTACCTAGGGAATGAATAATCTTCATCTAATCTGGCAGGAAAAACAAGTCCAAAAAGATGGAAAAAAGTGTATACCGGGGGTGGGTTTTGTTAAATCAGTTTAACACCGCCCCATTAAATAACAGATCTGAAAAATTTTTACCCTACTATTTCCATGTTGAAAGTCCTTAATCATGAGATTTGGGTGAAGGATGTAAATTTTAAACCCGATTTGAAATGCGGTCACCGGTTCGCAGCCCCGAGCGGATATAAATCCGACTCAAATTTTTGACTTTGAGGCAACATCTTTGATTTTCCAGTCTTAATTTGTATCGTTATTTCAAAAAGGCAAACAGGTTTGTATATTTTATCTGCTGACAACAGTTGACATACCATTCGATTTTGTCACTTCGAATATTTTGTTAGCGAAGCTCTCAAGTTCGGTTTCATGCGATACTATGATAACCTGTGGGCAATTGAGTTCTCTTAGAACATCTCTTACTTTGAATAGCTGAGATTTACTAAACCCATCGGTGGGCTCATCAAGAATTATTAAATTGGATTTCATACCACCAGATACTCGTTGAACTATTGTGTTCAAAGCGAGCCTATATGCAAGTGCAAGGCTTGTTCTCTCTCCTCCGCTGAGATAGTCTACATCTTGTTCATAGCCATCTTGTTCAACAATAGGCGTAAAATCCTCGTCCATCCGCGTCTCTTTGTCCGGTTCATCCAACAGCATGGAATACCATTTCTGGAAAATGGATTCAAATTCCTGTCTTAGAGTTATCATTACCTGCCTTTCTATGGTTTGGAAGGTTGGGACAAGAAACCCAGTTATCCACATGTGGTAATCTTGGAATTTCTGCATCAGACTCTTTGCATTTTCTTTCCTATTAATTTCAGAAACTAAACGGTCGTTATTCGCACTCAGTTCCTTCTGTCTTCCGTCATGCCGTCCTTTTTGCTGCTGAAGTTCTTCAATTTCATATCCTCGAGTTTCAACCGTTTGATTAAGCTCCCTCACCGTTTGAGGAATTTGTTTCAATCTCTCCTTTATACTATCTAATTTTTTGAGTGACTTTTTGGATTGCTCAATATTTGCGATAGTTCTCTCAATTTCTTTATCGTTTTCTCTTATCTGTGATTCATTCCTAGCGATATTTTTTTCCAAACCTTTTATCGTGTCTACTGTAGAAAGATATTCGTTTAATACGTCTAGAAGTGACTGTAAATGCTCACTCGGATTCTCATAATCAGACAAACCCTTGAAACCTTTCTCTTCTTTAATTTTCAGTTTGGTTTCTATATCACTTAGCTCTTTCGTAATCTGCGAAAGCCTTCCAATTTCTTCTTCAAGCTCTAAAGCCTCTTTTTCAAATGATTTCAAATCAACGATTTTCTCTTTTAATTCGCTTAGGTGCTTGTTTGATTCCGTTCTATCGGACTCTAATTGGCGTTCTTCTTGTTCAATATCTGGTATTTGTTTTCTAATCTCTTCGAGTTTGGATTCTCTTTCCTCTTTTAGATGCCTTTTGTGAGCAGGTGTGAGTCCTCTTTCGCAGATTGGGCATGCCCCCTTAAGCCCTTTAAGTTCCTCTATTTTTTGTTCAAGGTCAGTCTTGTTTGCATCGAGTCTTGCCTCTCGTTTTCCTATATCCTTCAGTTTACCTTCGATTTCTTCCAGATGATGTATCAATTGATCTCGTTCTTTTTCAGCAGCCTTTATTTCCCGACCTATTTGTTCGGAACTTTTTTTCTGATACTCTCCGAGTTTTTTCTTCCTCTTATCAACTGCCTTCATCAAAGAAGGTCTCTCGCCCATCAGCTCACTTCTTTTTTTCTCTAACTTCCGGAGGATGTTAATAGTAACACCAAGATCCTCCTTTGTTCTGTTCGTAGGTTTTGGCTTTTTGGATAATTTTTCAATTTGTGGATTCAATTCGTTGTCTATCTCTTCTCTAAGGCTGGTTTGGTGCGTTCTAAGATTCTCGATAATTCTAGATTTTTCTCCTATTTCTCTTGTAATTAGAGGAATTTTTGAATTAGCATCGTTGTAACGCTGCTCTTTTTTTCTAAGACCGTCTAGTTTCTTTTTGTCTTTATGCTGGAGAGATTCGAGTTCCTCGTATTGTTCCAGAATCTTCTTTTGGTCTTCTTTGAGTTTCTTAATGTCTTTTTCATTGTATTCCAGTTCTGCTCTTTTTTTTTCCAAATCTGCAATCTGACCCATGAGCCTATTGATGCTGTCTTTGATCTGTGCAGCAAGAATGTTGGCGTTGTCTGAGGCCGTCTTATAGTCTTCTATTCCGAATGCTTTTCGGAGAGTCTGCACTCTTTCTTTTGGATTCTTCGCAAGAATTAATTTCATTTCCTCTTGTGGAGTGAAGACAGCATATCGGTAAATCACACTTTGTGCTTTAGGATCGACTGGTTCTTTGAAATTAAGGATATCTAAAATACGCTCTTTAAGTTCTGCGGGCGAAAGCACAAGAGTTCCTTGGGTTGTTGTAATGCTTCCCTCCTCCTGTGTGACCGAGTTTTTCTTTCTGGTGAGTTTCCTAATGATTTCGTAGTCAGAATCATTAACGGAAAATGATAGTGAAACCGAACCTTCCTTCTCGCCCAAACGCAACAGTGATGCCCCACGCTGAGAACCCAAACCAAAAAGAGCAAATTCTATAGCCATCAGAATCGTGGATTTTCCTGAACCAATGTCGCCCTCAAAAAGCGATGTCCCAAGTGGGAATTCTATAGTTTGATCTTTGTAACTCCGTATGTTCTGAAGAGAAATAGATTTCAGATTCATTCAATCTCCTCCAGATGTAGGCTCTCTTTACAGGAATCAAGTACCCTGCCTACATAGTCAGATTTACGCTCGTTTGCCTTTTGGTCCTGACGTAATATTGCTAACAATTCTATTGCAAGTCCAGATCCTTCCTTTCCTTTTAGTGCCGGAAAAGAAACTTTTACTGAGTCTATATTTTCTCTCAAAATTCTTTCTTCTATCTGTTTCGGGTCCTGACCGATATCGCCACTGATTGACGCCAAATATTCTTTGGACCTTAAATCATATCTGTTGGTCTGCACATGAATGGCTCCTTTGGAATTTAAGAGCTGGCGTAATTCGGAAAAATTGATGTCGGATGTCTTGCCGCCGGAGAGATCTCCTTTGATTTTCATTACCACTATTTTTCCCTTCGCGTCCAACGTTCCAATTTTTAATTTTAATTCCTCTTGGACTATGTTTGCGTTTTTGTCCGTTGCGTCATGCTCAAAATAAAGATACTGGACTGAATCAATTTCCCTGAATTTTACATCTCTGACCTTTTCGTCGAACTCGACTATGAAGAAACCCCTTTTTTGACCCCTTGCAGAGTCTTCTAAATCACGAGAATATCCTGCGAAAGAAGGGCCGGGATAACAAACTTTGCCATACCCAGAAAACTCTTCCATCATTTGTTTGTGTACATGACCACCGGCATAGTAATCAAATCCCCGGGGCAAAAGGGAAATTGGCATGGAATCCATATCTGCCAATGCTTTTGGTTTCAATTCATCCAATCCCGCATGGAAAACGAAAATTTTGAAACCGGATTCTTTTTCAAGCAATTCTCTATCTAGATCCTCATAATAGTGACGCTCAATTCCCATCTTGCGCCCAGAAAGACCAGTTATTTTGGCTCCGGTTTGCTGATCTAAGATGAAATCAAGTTTAATCTTACCGTCCTTTTCATATCCTTTCTTTATCTTGGTAAGGAGGCCAGCATCAGTTAGAATATCTATCATAGAGTTGTCATTGGGGCTGTAATCATGACTGCCGTAAACAACATAGATAGGAACCCCCGCATCATGGACCTGCTTTAGTTTTCTTACAACCATCCTTACAACTCCGAGGTCGGGAAGATTGGAATGAAAGAAATCGCCTGAGATTACGATGAAGTTTACTTTTTCTTTCAGGCAAGTGTCTAATATTCGATAAAATGCTTCTATCTCGACCTTTTGAAGTGCTGGGTGTTTCCATGCTCCAAGATGGCAATCTGAAAGGTGAGCGAATTTATGCATTCTTTCACCCTATGACTATCTTCTTAGATTTCTTCTCGTCTACTGATTTATCTTTGATAAAATCCTCAAACATGGGAACTTGGATGGGTATTGCAAATTTAGTGAAGATACTGCTGATTATAGCTTCTCCTTTATCAAGACTTGCAATAGTTCTGTCATCTTCGGATAAATCTTGGGAAGCACTTGATATGATTGCAGAACGCTCTGTGGACATTTCATTTCCAAGAATTATTTTTGTGTTCATATTCGCCAAAATTGTCTTAGGAATCAGGCTGACTACCTGTGTTATTGCAGTGAGTCCAATCTTGAATTTTCTTCCTTCTCTTGCTATTGTGCTGTAAATATTATCTCCTTCTTCAAGAACATCGATGCCGAGTACTCGGGGAGCCTCCTCAACTATTATGGTGATAACTGGCATACTTTCTAGTTCGCCTGTCGTCTTGTAGTATTGATACTTTTCAAGTATTGTTCCAGCTACAATACTACCGATTATCAGTTCTGCTGCATCCGAAAGTCGGGAAGTATCAGCTATTACCACCTTCCCTTCTTCTAAGAATTTGACAATATCATCTATGGTGGATTCTCCTTTGCTACCACCGCTAAATGTATTATTTCTACAATGAATTTCACCGTTTCTTTCTTCTATTCCAAGAGCGAGGTAGAACTTTCTTCTCAAAACACCGAACGTTCTTAGAGGAACGGTAGATCCTTGAATGGGTGTTTGAAGAACAATTTCCTCAAGCCAATTTTCTCCAAACTGACTATGATAGAGACGTATAGCATCCCACTGTGCATCCGTGAAGTTCACTATTCCCATAAAATGATCCGGTTTTATTGATCTCAGGTTTATTACTAGAGATTTTGCTCCGTTTTTCGGGTTGGGAGTATAATATGCTAACCGTTTGTTTGCATTGGGATGACTCTTGAGACCCTTCCCGTTGGTTTCATAATATTCGTTATGAGGATCAAGCACCAGAGCACCCGTGCTTTCGAGGTTAAGCAGACTCCAAAGCATTATTCTCACAAGGTTACTTTTTCCTCTACCAGTGGTAGCAGGTATAAGAATGTGATGAGGAAAAATTTCCGAGGAAGGAAGAAAAACGTCTACATCTATGATTTTCGAACCACTTCTGACCTTTCCTATATAGACCGGATTCGTAGGCTGGGTTAAAAACGTCAGATCGTCTTTTTGAATGGGTCTTATTGTTTGGAAAAATGAAGGCAAGATTTTTGGTATTTTTACCTGAATTTCTGTTCCATTATTACTTACATTTGCGATTGCTTTCACCTCAGCTAGGACATAGTTCCTCAATTTGGGTTCCATGAACTCCAAATCAGTTCCGAATCCCTCCAGCCTCAAACCGGCAAGAAGTTCATGTGTAGTCTTTGGAATTTGGCTTCCGTAAAGTAGATTGTAAACCTGCAAAATAAGATAAGATCCATCTTCTTCTGATACTAGGATGTCTCCAATTTCCAGTTTTTTGCCGCTCTTTTGTCTCACTAGAATTTTGGCTACTTGTCCTCCTACTATCTGGCCCGCAACATCCAATGATTTTTCTTTCATCCAACCACCATGTTAAGATGATCGTGAGCATCTATACTGCTAATATGTCTTGAAAACTTTTTCCACTTGCCCGCCCTCGATATTTCTGACATAAGCATCGCTTTGTAGTGTGCTACTTCTTCCTCTCTTACGCGGGCAAATGTATCTCCGTCTACAAGGCCGTAGGGATAACCAATGAAAGAAATATCTTTTGAATTCTTAGCTATCTGGCTCATTATCTTTTGGAGGTCGATTTCTTTTAAATTCATGAGTTGGTCTCTATGAATCTCGAAACGAAATATTCTTTGGGCAGATTTGTGTAGCTTAATGGCAAAAATCGAAGCTTCATGTTCCTTTGATTTGGACTGTGCAAGAGGAATATACCACTTTTCATATGGTACAGACTCAGCAATTTGTTGTATTGCGCCGAGAAGTGATAAACCAGTGGTAGTGAATAATCTACTTGTTTTGGATAACCCTGTGATGATTACTCTGTTTTTCTTTCCAGCAGAAAAAAGTTCTCTGAGATATTTTGGCTCATTTGTAAATGCGGATTCTAGGGAGCCGTCAGCCACTAGAAAATCCCCGCTCTCCATCTCGTTTTCCACCACATGTGTAGCTAATTTCCACTCCGCAAAGCGGCGAGCAATGGATGCTACTCTCGATATGTCTGCTCTCTGGGTACCAATAGTAACTGTTCTGTCAGTGGAATCAAAAGACAAGTCTAATTTGTCTGGAAGCCCAAAACTATTCTTTCCTATTGGAAAAAGATCCGTATCATAAAAGATTCTTCCGTCTCTGAAACTTGAATGAGTTGCGGAGAAAAATTCTATCCTGTTTATTAGCTGTTTAGAATGAACTCTCTCGTTACCCCTGAAAAGGCAAAAGTAAACTCGGTTTATCTGAACAGAGAAGTTCGGTGCCCCAAGAATCTCTTGATTTCCTCCGTCTACAAAGGCTGATTTGATAGAAGAGGTAGCATCTTTGATTTCTCTAATATTTTCTATCTTCAAAGGAAATGATTCGTAATCTGGATTGGAAAAATAAACGTCACCCACGTCTCCATCATGAATAGATTCGTCAAGACGGTGTACAACCTTACGAAGTGCATTTATGCCGCTAGTTTCGTCTAATTTCATGAGCCGCGTAGAAACCATCCAAAAATAACAAAATAATTCTTTGTAATCCTGTAGCAATTATACGCAATCACCCTGTACAGCGTCTCCCTGTTCTGCGTCACGATTGACCTTGACGTGACGCTGTCCCCAAGCATTCCCTTTATCACTGAAAATATCGTCTCCATCTTGCTTCGCTGATGGTACGTCCTCCAGGGAAACCTCCTCTTCATCCTCCTGCGGTGCTCT
>JAGWHF010000013.1 GCA_028866895.1 Nitrososphaerota archaeon | reverse complement strand
TTCATGTCTGGGTCAACGATTTGCAATACTCCCTGACCATTGGCCGGGTAGCTTGGCTGCAACCATGTGACTTCACCGATGTTCCACCTGATAAGTGCGGATCCAGTGACCGTCTGGTCTCTTGTAAACTCAAACGATACTGAGACACCGTCGGAATCTGATGACTGGAGGAATCCATCAGTTGGACCACAAGGGGCTGACTGGGTACAGGAGTTTGGCTGCCCGTTACCAGTTATTGAAGGTGGCTGAGTTCCCTCGCCATCTACACCGCCTGTGTCTTTGATGGTATTGTCACCTGTGAGGATTACATATCCAGTGAAGATTCCAGTGTCGACACCAGTCTCGGACAGCTTGTAGTAGATAGAGTGGCCTCTTGTGGAGACGCTGACTGTATCTTCTGAAGTTGTGCCGATGGTATCAATCAGGTTTGGATCAAAGTTGTGATCTGGTGCTACTACAGTGATGTAGACACGATCAGTCCAGGTGTATACCTTCTGGTCGAGTTCAACTGTTGCGCCAAAGTTGGAGGTGTAGATTGTCAGCTCAATGTCTTGGCTGTTTGCACCTACCGTCTTGGAGCCTGCCGGACCCCAGTCAGTATATTCTAGGTTGATCTGTTCACCTCTTTCAAGCAGTGTAGTGCCCAATTGCTTGGGTATCTTCACTATTGCTTGGAAGATGCCTGTGTCCTTGCCAGTCTCTACAAACGTCGAGGGCTTTACATCAAAGGCCTCAAAGACTCCACTGATTGTTTTATCAGCCAGTGGGCCCATTGTGCCCTTGTATGCGTGCGAGTCCCACTCGACTAGGTCGAGCGGCAACGTCTCGGCGGTCTGCGAGTCTAGGTTAAAGTCTGGCTCTACAAGGGTTAGGATCATGTCTGAGCCTATGATGTAGACAGACTTGTCAGATTGTAGTACACCGTTTCTCAAGTCGAATGTTGCAGAATCCGTGACAGTTTGCGGGTTACCTGATGCATCAGCTGTATCATAGTATGTTACAGTGAGTACATCACCCTGTCTTACACAGTAGCTGCCGGCACCGGAAGCTGGTGGTGACCAGAACCTTCCACCCTCGTGGCTGGCGGTTGTGCCGCCTGTAGCACCGTTAGGTGTCATGTTCGTGGTAAAGCCAGTTCCGTTTATGCCCTGATCCCAGTTGGTTACAACTGGACAGTCAGTGCCTGGCGGACCATCAGTAAGCTCGATTGGCAGGTCTGCCTGGAAGATTCCAGCACCTGGCGAGATCTCAGCCATCGGTCCCAAGTCTGGCACGTATGACCAAGCTGTCGCATTGAGAGCTGGTAATTGCGTGCCGTTGAGATTGATGATGTGACCGCCATGCTTTGTTGAACCACCTGCAGTTGCCAAGAGGACTGATTGACCCTGTCTTGAGATCTGGAATGCTACAGGACCGTTGTTCACGCCTGTGTGGCTGTTTGCGTACCAAACGCCAGTCGCGATGAAGTTGGTGCCTGAAGCCGCAGTGGTATAGTCAGGGTCATTGACTCTGGCATGAACGATTACGTTGCCTGCCGGAAGTACCAATGGAATTCCCTTGTAGTTGCCAGTCGTAGGCAACAGACCTGAACCACTAAGATCTCTGTGTAACGGGAATACACCGTTGAGGCTGGAAGCCGTTGCTACATTCGGTGTTGTCGGGTCAAAGTTGGCACCTGCCACTGTGGCACTTATTGTACCAAATGGAACTGGATATACAGCCTTGTCCAACTTCACCGAACCGGTGTTGCCTCTAATACCAGCATTGTCTGATACCTCGACCATCTTGCCAGATTCGTCACGGAAGTCAACATAGTTGACCTTCATGTTCTGACCGTTGGCCGTGGTTTGGACTCCGTTTTCACATATGTGATCCGGAACCTCGAAGGTGCCAGTGAAGACGCCGGAGCCTGCGGCGGTCTCAACTAGTGAGAAGCCGGAAGCTGAGAGGCTTGTTGCAAAGCCGCCCGGCGTTCCAGTGTTTGAGTAGATGGCCTGGCCGCTCGTATTGTTAAAGCATGCACCGGTACCTACCTGTCCTGGAATTTGTTCATTGGACCACCTGATGTCCTGCTGGCCGAATTGTACGTCCAGCATTCTGCCAATAGAGGTTCCGTCAGAGTAAGTTCCAAGGCCTGAAAGACCGATTGTATCGGTTGCTATGTCAATTGGGGCACTGGTAATTACGCCACCGGAGTTTGGCGGGGACACCGCTGTGTAAATCACAACGAGGTCGTTGTTAGTATTGAGGTCTGGGTCGTTAACTGTTACTGTCACGGTATCTCCTACCTTGTATGTCTTCTGGTCAAATGATACTGTTCCAGAGTGCGTTGGGATATCCTGCTGTGCTGATATCTGCGTGTTGACACCATCTGCACCTAAATCAAGATAGGTTATTTGTGGTGCCCTCGCCTCTGAAGCCAGCATGTCTTGGATGGCAACAAAAAGAACGTCGTGATTGATTGTTCTCAGGTTTGCATAGGTGGCCGGATCGAAGATAGAGAGCTGGTTGAGCATGGTGAACTGGGCCGAGCCAGTAAACACACCGGTGTTGTCTCCGGTCTCTTGAAGCTCCCACCTGTAGATTGCATTGTTTATCCTCTGACTGTTGTCAGTACCGTCACCTAGAATTCCTATTGAGAAGAAGTCAGTCACGATTGGCTCACCCCTATCCGAAAGCGACGCAGCGCCTCCACCTGTTACAAACTGGTATACGATACCAATGTTGTCTGTAGGTGGAATCAGCGTCGAGTTGAAGAGGTTTGTGAGTACCTGATTGGCTGACGGAGACGCATTTCCTCCCGGAGTGGTCTGCGTGCCGTTGAGGTTCACAAATCCTTGCAACGATGTTTCGTTGGCAAGGGAGACCAAGATTGTCGAAGCCCCGTTATTGGCAAATGCAGCACTGCTAGAGGATATCGAACGTGAACTTGCCGCCAAGTAGATGTTTATCCCAGTAATGGGAGAACCGCCAGCACCGTTGAGGGTGCTGAAGGACCTGAGATCATAGTTCAAGAAGTCAAATCCCTTGAACTTGTTGGCACTTGACGATGTCCCCTGCGGGTTGTTAATTGAGTTTAACAACGTCTGCATCGTAGTCTTTGTGTCCACAACCATCATTGTTCCGTTGTCAACATTGACGTTGGTCGAAGTTCCAGTCTGATTTGTAAACTGGAAGACAGGCCTTGCACTATACTGCTCGTCAACCTGAATGTTGTTTGATGTTGCATTGTTCAGGGCGCCAATGGTGCCTATCTTGAAGACTCCGTTGGAAGTAGATGTAGCCCTTGCCAATGCTGGCGCGCCGCCAGTGATAATCGCAGTCTCCGGAGGAGATGCTGGACTACCGCTATCCAATGAGAATGGATTTCCAATCTTCATTGTTGCGATCCTGTCGGCTGTCGGGTTGTAGACATTAAGGAACTCGATAAGCTTGCTGTTCTTGTTTTCATCCATATCAGTGAGTGTTACTGGAATTCTCTGACCTGACGCCCATGTGCTGTTGGTTGCTGTCATTGTGATTGAACCAAATGCGAAGCCGCCCACAATGCTTCCCGATATGTCGTTATATCGGTAGGTCGCGGACTGGCCTCGGATTGAGCCTTGCGCTGGATAAGAGCCAAAGCCCTTCTCCTCGTTTGGAGAAAGCGTCACAATTGCAGAATTCCTTGCACTATCCCAGTTACCAAATACTCCGGTGTTCACACCACCTTGCTCGGCAAATGAGATCATTTCTGATCCCTTTGCCAGGTTCAGGCCCTTGTCCTGAACCTGGGCCGGATCACCACGTTCTGTGGTATAACAGCCCGATGCTTGGCCGCCATTGCATACGAGTTGTTGCTTTCCATAAGTCTGGAAGTCAACTACTCTAACGTTCTGTGCGGCAGGAGTAAATGTGAATGCACCATTGTGGTTGAACATGAAGTTTGTCAGGTTGCCAATTAGGTTCTGCATGGCTGGAGAAGTACCTGCATGAGGACCACTCGCTATAGTAGGTGCGTTCTGCATCAATGCAGCGCCACTACCGAAATAGCCATCAGCCTGCGGATTTGCGTTCCTGTCAAATGCCTGATAATACATTGTATTATTGTTGGGATTTGCACCCCATGTCCAGACGTCGTCCTCTGTCGGGTCGACGTTCAACTGCGGGTCGTTCATAGTCAAGAACACTTGAGAGTTCTCTGGATAAGCTGATCTGTCTGGAGTCACGCTGATCAGGTTCGATGGGATTCTATCGAAGGTCAGGTTGACGACTTGGTCGCCGCCTGCTGCTTGATAGTCAACCACGACTGTCTGTGGGAAACCAGAAAAGTCATAGAGCTGAATGATTGGCCACGCTGCCTCTAGTGCTGGCGTTGCTGCATAACCGCTTGGATTTGTGTTTAGAGTCTTGTTCTCTCTAACAACATGTTCTGTTGTCACACCCTGCGTTGTAGCCGCCCCTAGGGAGCCTAACGTACAAACGTTAGAAATAGCGCCGCCTGCCGGAATAGCGGAGTTGAATGGTGACAACGGACTGCTGCCTGTACCGTTACTGAAGGGATTTCTTGCTATTGTGAAACCCTTTGTATCGGAAAAGGACAGACCGGTCTTTAGACCGGAAACATCCGATGTCGGCCCACAGAAGTACCCAAAGTTGAGTCCTTCTCCTGCTACCGGGGCAGTCTTTCCTGCCAGTTCAGCTGAATGCAAGTCAGCGAAGTATCCATACCAGTTACCGTCTGTACCCTGTGCCATTCTCAGTCTCTTTCCACTTACGGTCACGACAGGTTCACCGTAGGACTGGTCCAACCTGTTTATGTTAGGATCGGACACAATGACCTGGATTACCTGTGGGCCTGCAAAGTAGTTGTTGAACTGAGAGTTTTCTGCAGAGACAAATAGGTTAGGATGCGAAGCTACTTGGGCATGTGCTGCTGGCATTGCATATGGCAATACGAATGCAACACTGCTCAGAAGTAGTATCGAAAGTAGTGATAGACTAGTTACTTTTCGTAGTATGTCGTTTTCCATGTTATTGTTGTTCACGACTTTTTTTAATTTATAAAAAATGTGATACAATAATCTAAATGATAAAAATCAACCACTCTATTTTTTGTGCCATAATACCCAGATCTTACTTGTACTCATTTAGATAAGCGTATTAGAAAGGCAGATATCCAAATGTAGTGAGGAAACAATGTTACATATCGAATTTATGCTGAAAGGTGGAGTAAGATCAATGGAAAACCTGCATGATAACTCCGAGAGGATCTTGAGGTTTATCGAGGTCAATCCGGGTTGTCACCTGCGGCAGTTAAAACGCGAGCTGGGCCTCTCCATGGGGACTGTCCAATATCATCTGAACCATCTGGAAAGGACTGGAAGGATAATTTCTGAGAGATTCAACCTTCATAGGTACTATTTTTCCTCCGGAGTCTTCAAGGCAAACGAGAGGAACATACTAAAGATTTTAAACCAAAAGACGGCAAGGCAGATACTCATGTTTATTTTAGAGCGCAAGAGGCCCACCCAGACAGACATTGCTGATCACCTAGGGATAGCCTCTGCGTCGGTCAACTGGCACATTAAGAGGCTGCTGGAGCTTGGAATCATTTTCGAGTCTAGGGAGGGAAAATTTCGAAGATACCAGCTTGCAGTCGAGCCAAAGGACATAATTACAATGCTAAAGAACTACCAGCCAACCCTTTGGTACGCATGGAGCGACAGGCTGGCTGAGATGTTTCTATCCTTTTCTTTGGAGCCAAAGGAGTAATGGCTGTTCCGCCATTTACTTTTGGACCAGGTACGGCCGAGGTATTTTCCGTCTCACAGCTGGCCATCATAGTAATATCCCTCGTCCTTATGGCACTTTCAATTACGGCCTACTGGAATACCCACCTTAGGAAAGTCCTGTTTGCAATCATAATATTCGCTCTGTTTGCAATACAGCACATAATCAACTATATTGATGCCCAAGTGGCGGACATCATGCCCGACGATATCAGGTTTACGCTCTTCTCATCAATAACGTTGGCAATTCTCGTGCTGTTCTTTTTTACAATAGTAAAGAAATAGGAAGAGACGTAATAACTATGTACAACTACTGAACCGTCTCTTCCTATTATTTCAAATTACAATTGCTTTCGATATTAAATTTGAGGAACAGTAATCTAATTGAGAGATCAATCTCAAGCCTGTTTATCTTCTATTGTTTAGCTGAATGTACCACGAAATTAAGGAAACAAAATGTTATTTCAGATAGGCCTGGATTATCCTGAGATTGTCGATGCATCCGTCCACATTCAGGTAGGTAATTGCAAGTCGTGATTGAATCTTTAAAAGATCACTGGTGGACTTTTTGACCTGTGACAGATACATGAGGTGGATTTTTAGTGTTGGCAGATAGGTAATCTTGAAGATATTTGACAGTGTGGCCACCCCCTTTATCTGCGACGGGTTTTCCTTGAATAATTTTAGCATGAGGGGGGACAGTTTTTCTGTGGAATCCTTCAACGAATTGAGTTCTTTCTTGACCTGCTCTACAGTGCAACCCATTTTCTCATACTCGTGCAGCCTCTCGTAAGAATCCAGAATCCTTGCTACATGACGCAATATTTGCTCAATCATAGCGTTTGGCAAGTTCTCTAACTGGGTTGCCATTCGTTATACAAATCTTGTGTGCCTTTAGAATAGAATTGCGTTTGTGCCTCCAATACTTGGCACGTCTACCAGCTAACAGAACCAATCCTAAACATTAATTAACAAACATGGGCTCGACTATCAGCATTGAGAGCCGACCTTAATCTCCACCACGAGGCTGGCTTTAGTCGGCAGGTCAAAGTGAAATATTTTGACGGTTTTGAATTAGCGGGGGCGTCAAGTTAGATTGAAATTTTCAGTTTTTGCGGTCTTGGCCGCCTTGGTAATCCTCGTTCTTTATGTGCCAAAGGCTTCCTTTGAGAGTCAGGAGACAGACTATGTGTCAATACCCAATGGGACGAAATATCCAATTTCATACAGTCTAACTGGAGGCGAGATAACATCTATGTTCCTAAAACAACAGCCAAAGGAGATTGCCATTACAATTCAATCATCTGCCAGGGGCAACATGACAATTGACCTTCCAAGGATGGTGATTGATGCCACCAGCGGCGGGGATGATACCCATTTCATTGTTTTGGTAAACGGTCACGGTGCCGGATACCAGGATCTCGTGAACACCACAAACAGAGTTTTGACGATCCCCTACCCTAATGGAACTAGCAACGTGGAGGTAAGAGGAACACAGGTAATACCAGAGTTTGGCCCTGCGGCTCCGGCGATATTTATTGGTGCCTTGATGTTTTATGTCATCATTAACCGATACAAACCAGCGCCGCCTGCCGCCTAGGTACGGCGTTGTTCAGAACAAGGACCCCCCTTCAGTGGGAGTTTTTCCCCCTCTGCGGCTCGGATCAAGATGAAAAGAGCGTTCGGGTTTTTGCTTGTGGTAATTATCCTTATTCAGGTAGTCAGTATCCCACAGGCCTATTCGGCAAGCCCCTGTGCCGACCCTTATTGCCCCAACACTCCGTCCGGGTATCAACATGAGGGTTTTAGGTTAAAATATACTCCCACGGTCTGCGAGATAGAACCGAGTGACCCTCGATTTCCAAATCTGGCCGAGATGCTTATTACCACTACGCATCTTGGGATCGAGAATTGGCTAGTCCAGCTTGACAACGGCTCAGGAAAGGAATACCCATGGAAGATAAATGAAGTGATAATGCCTCCTACAAACCACATCAATCTTGATCCGTCATGCAACATAGCCATAGTCTATGAGAGCCAAGAGCTTGACTACTGCGGGGATGTATTCAATGGCGTTTACTTCCCGTGCGGCCCTATATTTAACGGGATTACAATTCCTAACAACCAAACAAACACCGCCCTCATCCTCATCCCCTACCTCATGCCAGTCTATGGAAAGCAATGCGAATATGAAAAGAACGGCGTCATGTATGACATGATTTGTAGGTTGCAAAATACGCTCGAGAGCCAACCCCGCGTGCTCAAGGCAATCCAGCATGAGATGGGACATTCGATGGGTTTGGGCCATTTTATTGCAAATTCGCAGGCGCAAGCGGAAAGTTGGATTGCTGGAACGGAGCCCGTACCATCCATCATGGTCTCAGGGGAGGAGGGAATTCTGGAGTATACGAATGTAACAAAGATGGATGCAGGAGAGATAAGATCCATTTATGGAAGTTCGGGGTTTGACAAAATGAATTCAACTACATTTGAAAAAATCCAGTCCCAGGACGGCCTCAGACTCGTGACAGGCGGGGCACCAGTTCCTGCATGGATGAAAAATACGGCATTGTGGTGGTCGGAGGGAAGGGTAAGCGATGCTGAATTTAAGGCCTGCATACAGTACCTTGCAGAACATGGAATCATCAAGATAAGATTGACGTCATCTACGAAGAGCACCGACCATGACATCCCTGGTTGGATAAAGGAGATGGTCGGTTGGTGGGCTACGAACAAAGCCGGCAAGAGTTATTTTTTGAGTGCAGTCCAGTGGATTTTGGAAAATGATCCCTCAATCTTGCCTGTTGCCCAAACTGGGCCTTCCATCAGCCTTGCCACCGACAAATCCTCCTACAGCATGGGCGACTTGGTAGTGATTTCCGGTACTGCAAATCCCACCCAAGATGGGACGGTGACAATACTAATTCTTGACCCTAACAATCTGCTTTTCCAGGCAGATCGCGTAATTGTTTCTCCTCATGGAAGCTTTCATACGCAAGTATTTACTACCCCGTCTATATGGAAGATGGTCGGCAGATACGTAGTAGAAGCAGAAGGGGACAGCTCGGATGCAAAGGCCCAGACGACATTCTATTTTAGAGGGTGATACGGTTCAGCATTCCTCAAGCCCTAGTTTTTATCTTGTGAAGCATGATTGATGAAAAGATGGCAATAAGAAGCACCGGTACCGAAAGGGGAAATTCTGGCACCGTAGAGCCCTGGCTTTTCACACAGGATGTGCTGTTGACAGGATTTCCGAAGAGGTCTCCGTTGTTCTCAAAGGTTGCGCCACACATGCTTTTGAAGATGCCGGAGTTGGTAATTGTGGCCCCGCCATCGCTTACCAGTGTAGCGTAGTTGACGATTGTTCCCCCGTTGTTTATTATTGCGCTTAGCTGTGTGTTGTGGACTGTCCCATGGTTATCAACCCCTCCTCCAGGGTTGTTGATGAATTTGCCCGCGTTGACCAGAGTTCCATTGTTTATAGCAATTTCTCCCGAGTTGTTTACTGAACCTTGATTGTTTACCGTGGCGTTGTTTTTGATTGTTCCTGCCTTGTAGTTGGTGATCGTGCCTTCATTTTGGATGATCCCTCCTGCGCATTGCCCCGTACAGTAGTTAACGACCGAACCGTTGTTATCGAGGACTGCCGAGTTACCAATCATAATGCCGCCAGAGTTCTTTATGGCCCCACCATTGTTTTCAAGAGAACTTGTGATTACCAAGGAGAGAGATGGAAAGGCAGAATTGTCCACAAAGAGAAGATCTCCCGAACCCAATGTCAGGTCGGATATGGTGCATGTGGAGGTGGTAGAATCCCAAGTCCCGGAGATTGATTGGCACGATCCAATGTCCTTGATGTCATACGAGGCGGCATTTGCATCATTGATTGTAAACGGCAAGAGGGACACAGAGACGAAAAATAACATGACCATGTTGCCTTTCAAGTAATTCTTGCGTTTGAATCAAAGCTATTAACCTTTGCGAGGGTATGTTTAGAACAGTCATACCCTCAAGCAAGAAATCTGCCAGTTATACTGACGTGTGCCTTTTTCTAAAAAAATGAAGTGCTAACTAGTGCAGGTTCAGTTCCGGGAATTCTGACTGTTTTATTCCCAAGTCATTCTGAAGGGTCCGAATTTTCTTGGCATAATCCGACATCTTTGGGTGGTCGCCGTGTACCTTGGCAATCTTGTATCCCCGCCACGCCTTTTTTAGGGCACCCCATGTCTGACCCACAGTGTAGTTAGGCTTGTCCGTTTGTGGTTGTACGAATTGGTACATTCGTCCGGTAGTTGCAGTAATTTTTTATCTGTAGCCATGTGAAGTAAAATCAATGAAAAAGTCAAGTTTGCTCCAATAAATTCGTGATTAATTCTGAAATTCATTGAAAATTTTTCAATAAATGGAATTTTTTATTTGATTTCAACATGGGTCGGTAAATTAGTGGCAGATTGTGATGGCAAATTGTACCAGCATTGCATCCTACAATTTGATCATTTCACGGAATTTCTTATCAGGGAGGCGACTGTCTTGCCAAGCAACCCAAACGATTCCCTCACCTCCGTCGTCCTCCTGCTTGTGCCGGTCATGTAGGCCTTGACCTTTCGTTTCCTTTCTTCAATCATCCGTTGCTGCTCGTGCTTTCCAGCAGAACCCCTTGACTTTCTTAATTCAAGGGAGTGCTCCGGAGTAGCGGACTGGATTATCCTATGAAGTTCAAGCGCATCTATCTCCCCGTCTTGGATGACCGATTTTACCTCGTTGGGCGAGAGTGCAAGAAGCGGCCGGCCTGACCTTGCGGCAATCTGGACAAGGTTGCCCACTATCCTGTGGGCATTCCTAAACGGAGTTCCCCTCCTTACCAGGGATTCTGCGATGTCAAGCGATATAGAATACCCTCCCTCTATGGCATCCCTCATGACATTCTCATTTACCTTCAGAGTCTTCAACAGCGAGTTTACAACAAGAAGGGAGGAGATGACGATCTTCGAGGTAGGCCATATGGAAACCTTGACCTGCTGGAGGTCACGGTTATAACCAGAAGGCAGGCCTTTCAAGTTTGACAAAACTGCCGTCTGGTAGCCTATGACCTGCGATGTCTTGCCTCGGATCAGTTCTAGGACATCCGGGTTTTTCTTCTGCGGCATCACGCTTGAGGTAGAGGTAAACCTGTCAGAAAGATCTATGAAGGAGAACTCGGACGTAGACCATATTATAAAATCCTCTGCCATTCTGCTCAAATTGGTCATCAATATAGCCGAATTTCCCAAGTATTCGGCTACAAAGTCACGTGACGTGGTTGCGTCTATAGAGTTCTCCACCAGTCCCTTGAAGCCGAGCATTTTGGCAGTAGATTGCCTGTCAATTGGTATGCTCGTCCCACCTACAGGGCCTGCCCCTAGCGGGGACTCGTTGACACGCCCGTACGCCACATAAAACCTGTCAAGGTCCCTGAAGAGGGCATCTGCATATGCAAGAAGGAAGTGGGAGAAGAGACCTACTTGGGCTTGCTGCATGTGCGTATAGAGCGGCATTATGGCATCCTGATTTTTTTCAGCAAGGTCAACCAAGGTTTCTATTGTCTGGTTTAAGCAAAAGCACACTGTGTTGATGTCATCCCTGATCCTCATCCTGATGTCAAGTGCGACCTGATCGTTTCGCGACCTTGCAGTGTGCATCTTTCCACCAGCCTCCTTTCCGGCCTTTTTTATCACAAGGGACTCGATAAGTTCGTGTATGTCTTCGGCGTCTGATTTTTTTGAAAAGTCAAACTTTTTTAGATTCTCCAGGGCACCAAGTATCTTTACTGCCTCCTGCCTGGTGACAATCTCATTTTCAAGAAGCATCAGGGTGTGCGCCTGGCTTCCCAGAATGTCGTATTCAGATATAACGGAATCATCTGAAATCGATGAGAGGAATTCCAGTGTAATGTCGTCTAGCTTGCCCTCCAGCCTGGACCTGTACATCAAGATAGAGGGTGGAATGGTCATATATAGAGCTCTTGTGTACTTTTGCTGCCCTCAGAACGGCTCGGCTGCAGATTTAGAAACAGGTTTGGCACAACCTTGCCCATCCTTGAATGCTCAGAGAAGCGTCAATCGCAGGTATTTTGTTTGCCATGGCATACTTCTGTTCCCTCACGCATTCCAGCATTTGCGCCTCAGTTTGCAGGCATGCAAGCCGTGTATGAGACTGGCCGACAAGGCCAGATTTAATCTGGGAGAACTATATATAACATGAAAGTGTCTCTGAGATATGGCACAGGCATCTACGGATTTACGAAGACAGATTTTTGACGAGCTTACCAAGATAGTCGACCCCGAGATAAATGTCTCAATCATGGAACTTGAGCTTGTAGACAACATCGACATTTCAGGTCCCGATGTAAAAGTTGATCTTCACCTCACAAGTCCTTTCTGTCCGGCAATTTTCGGTTTTAAGATCGCCCAAGATGTCCATGACAACCTCCTGAAGATAGACGGGATAAACGATGTCAAGATAAACGTATCAAACCACTTCATGGCAGAGGCCATAAACAACCAAGTTAACACAAGCAAGAATCCAAAAAAGCCCTAAAGCCGTTATTTTCTAAAACCCAGAAGGTATCCCCTAAGCAGTTGTATTGCCATTGCAGGATCCACACCCTTTGGGCAGACGTTGCTGCAGGAGCCTGCAAAATGGCACCGCCATATCCCGTGCGATTGGTCCACTATCTTAAGCCTCTCCTTTTTTCCCTCGTCCCTATTGTCCGCGGTATACCTGTATGCCTGAGCAAGGCCCTGAGGCCCTATAAAGGAGGCGTCAGTTGCCATGGTGGGGCAGGCTGAATTACAGAGGCCGCACTTGATGCAGTACGAGAACTGGAGGAACTTCTCCAAGTCCTGCGGTGTTTGGATGAACTCCTTGGCGCCCGGCTTGATCTCAGATTCTTCATTTATTATAAATGGTTTCATCTTCTTGTGGGTTGAAAAGAGATGTTCGAAATTGACTGCCAGATCCCGGATTATGGGATAGTTGGACATGGGTTCCACCGTTATGGTTTCCGATTCAAGCTCTGATATTTTCGTATAGCATGCAAGGCGTGGCTTGCCGTTTATCTTCATACCGCACGAGCCGCACGAGGCCTGCCTGCACGAATACCTCAAGGCAACGGAATGGTCCAGGTTCTGTTTTACATACAGAATGGCTTCCAATACCGTGGTCCATTTCTGTACCGGTATCTTGAACTCTTCAAACTTTCCCTTGGCATCCTCGCCCGGGTTTATCCTTGCGATCCGCAAGGTCACCGTCTTCTGCTGCTCCTGCGACTCCTTCGGGTTTCCAGGGAGGTTCTGGGATTCCTTTTTTGGTACAGTTACGGTTGCCATGACCCTATGAGATACCCATTCCTGCCATCAAGATCGTCCTTGACCCATAAGCAATCAGCACGGCCATTGCGGCAATTGACCCGTAGTTGATTGCCTTCTCATATGTCGCTCCCTGCTTGAGTTCAAGCAGTATGACCCGCAAACCGTTGAAGCCGTGCACTGACAGCAGGACAAGTATCACCTCAAGCATAAGGGCATAAGGCAAAAGGTGGTAGTTGGCCATCACATTCTGGTAGGAAAGCGAGACATCGAATTTCTGAGACAGTCTCATCAGCACATGTACTGCGACCAGTGCGACCGCTCCAAGCGCGGTACCATAGTGTATCTTCATGATTATACTTTCCCTCATATCAATTACCAAACAATACTCCAGCACCGTACATCATTGCCAATGCCGCCAATGCTATCGAAACCCAGATACAGAGCCTCTGTTTTGAGTTCAGTGAGGATGCCCTGTACGGATACTCGGGCTGTCCCGGCCTGCCGAGTCCCCTGCCTCCCTCGCTTATCATCACACGTATGCCGTTTCCAGTATGGAAGACGCACATGCCTATTACAAGTATCAGTACAATGTGGCCGCCGGGGGTTTCAGTTATCGAAAGCATGTTGTCCCACGCGGTCTTGCCGTTGAGGATCGTGCTTGTCTCGTAGATGTGTCCTATGAGATAGGCCAGTAATCCTAGTCCTGTAAGCCTCTGCAGCCAGTATGCGACCCTCAGCCACCCGTACCGTGTGGGATTTGCCATCCCCTTGATGCCTTCGCGGTTGGAGATCCTTTCTGCCATCTCAGTATTTTCTCTCCACCGGCTTGTATTTAGTGATAGTGACTGGATGCGTTTTGATGACAGGCTCCTTCGAGTCGTAATAGACAAGGGTATGGGCCAAAAAGTTCTTGTCATCCCGATCTGGATAATCCGTCCTAGCATGCGCGCCTCTAGATTCCTTTCGCCAGATAGCTCCCATCAGGATCACCTCGGCTACACGAAACATAGAATCAAGCTCCATAACATTGGTAAAGTTGGTGTTATACTCTTTGGCCTTGTCGTCCACGTGCTTCCATGTCTTGAGCCTTAGGCTCCTGACAAGCTTGAGGCCCTCCACCAAGTCATTCTCGTTTCTGTAAACATATGCCTTGCTGTTCATGATTTCGGTAAGATCCTGCCTTACTTCGTACGGGTTTGCGCCCCCCGTCCCCCTAAATATACCGTCGTAGATCCTCTTTTCTTCGTTTGCTACAAGATGTAGCGGAAATGGCGGAGTGGGTTTGTTGTCCATGATGTATTTTGCGGCAAGCTCCCCTGTGATCTTTCCCCAAACGAGGCACTCAGCAGTAGAGTTTGCACCCAGCCTGTTGGCCCCATGTACGCTGTTGCACGCAGCCTCTCCTGCAGCCCATATCCCTTGAATCTCGGTTGCTCCGTCAATGTTGGTATGTATCCCTCCCATCATGTAATGACATACCGGCCTTACGTCAATTGGCTCGTCTGCAGGGTCGATTCCTGAGAATTTTAGCGATATCTCCCTAATGGCCGGGAGTTTTTTTATTATCAGTTCCTTTCCCAGATGCCTCAGGTCAAGCTTCATGCAGTCAACGCCAGTATCATGCTTGAATCCCCTCCCCTCATTGATCTCGGTGATCATTGCGCGGGAGACCACGTCCCTTGAGGCCAGTTCCAGTTTAGTGGGGGCATATTTTTTCATAAAACGCTCCCCGTTACTGTTGAGAAGATACCCTCCCTCGCCTCTGGCCCCCTCGGTTATCAGTATCCCGGAGGGCAGGATACCGGTGGGATGAAACTGGACAAACTCCATGTCTTTTAGCGCCATGCCAGCCCGGTAGGCCATGTCCAAACCGTCAGGAGTAGAGGCCAAGGCGTAGGTAGAGAAGCTGTACACCCTCCCTGCCCCGCCTGTTGCAATGATAAGTGCCTTTGCCTTGAAGGTGTAAAAGGTTCCCGAGGAGAGCTCGATTGCAGTCACCCCGCAGAATCGCAGATTGTCATGTATTATTGATGTCACAAACCATTCGTTGTAGAACATTATGTTATCGAACTTTTGGCATGTATCGTAAAGGGTCTGCATCTCATAGAAACCCACCTTGTCTTGTGCAAATGTGGCACGGGGGAAGCTGTACCCGCCAAAGTTTCGCTGGCCAATCCTTCCATCCTCCCTTCGCGACCACGGCATGCCCCAATGCTCTAGCTGGTAAACTTCAGAGGGCATATCGGCCACGAGCTTCTCAATGACATCTTGGTCTCCGAGAAAGTCACTTCCTTTTACAGTGTCGTAGATGTGCGACTCTAAGGTATCTCCGTCTTCTGGATAAAGGACTGCCGCGGTACCTCCCTCTGCTGAGACCGAATGTGATCGCATGACTTGAAGCTTTGAGACAACGGCGATCTTCATGTGCGGGGCAACCTTGGCAGCTTGGATGGCAGCCCTCAATCCTGCAAGACCGGAACCAACTATCAGAAGATCAATATCAATACTATTAACCATGGTTCGACATCTTCCTTTTCAGGCTTGATAAATATGTCTTGTGAAGCAAGTCGGTGCTTTCTTTCACCGTGCACCATATTTCGGATCTACGGTAGCATTCCAACATGCCCCCTCCGCAGCAGAACTTGCACCAGAATGGTTAATATATATCGCTAGCGATATCGCTAGTGATGATTGCAGGCTGGCTTCAGAGGGTCGGAAGCTCAATCCCAAGGGGATTTTCAAGGTACTTCATCTTGGCAACATTGAAAAAAAGGCCATGCACCGGCAAGGAGATAATAGATATCGCAGTTGCACAGAGCGGTGGGAAATGGAAGCCGTCTCCGGGGCTGATCTATCCCCTTCTAGGGAGGCTCCTTGATGACGGCCTCATAGAGGAGACCCGGGATGGAAAATACCAGATTACCAAGAAGGGAAGGGTCGTCTCAGACGATCTGGACTCCCTAGACAAGCTGGTCAGAAACCAAATTGACGTTATCTTTAGGATGGGCAACATAGGCAAGTTTGTAGCCATGGACCTCATAGAGCGCCTCAACGTGATAGGAAACTCCCTGAGCTCCAACATGGAATTCATGACAAAGGAGGAAACGCAGAGATACAAAAAATTCCTAGAATCGGAGCTGAGGAAGATAGAGGCGGCGGAGAAAAAGCAGCAGGGAAAGGACATCAGGATCAATTAACCAATAAATAATTGCAATCCCCTATAGCGGTAGTTGAACTCGTTAAGAAAACTTGTTGAAGACAAGTCCAAACCGTTTGTTTTCCCCGGCGTATATGATGCCATAACAGCCCGGATTGCCCAGAAGGTCGGTTTTGAGGCGATGTTCCAAACGGGTTACGGAACCTCGGCCTCCTTGCTTGGAATGCCTGACTATGGATTCATAGGCGCTACGGAAACGGTCGGGAATGCAGGAAGGATATGCAGGGCAGTCTCAGTTCCGGTAATCGTGGATGCCGACACGGGCTATGGAAACCCCTTGAGTGTTTGGAAACTTGTTAACGAGCTGGAATCTGTCGGGGCGGCAGGAATTTTTCTTGAAGACCAGAAATGGCCAAAGAGATGCGGCCACATGTCAGGCAAGGAGGTAATTCCAAAAGAGGAATATGGCGAGAAGATAAAGGCCGCGCTTGATGCACGAAAGAGCAAGGACTTCATAGTTGTGGCCAGGACCGATTCTAGGGCCACGGAAGGCATCGATTCGGCGATTAAACGCGGTCTTTATTACAAGGAAATTGGGGCGGATGCAATATTCGTAGAGGCTCCCAAGTCGCTAGAAGAGATGAAGGAAATTGGAAAGGCCATAGACGCTCCGCTTGTGGCAAACATGATAGAGGGAGGGGCCACACCCTTGATGTCCTCAAACGAACTCAGCAGGATCGGATTCAACCTAATTCTCTACCCGCTCTCCGTCCTGTATGCAAACACGTTTGCCACCCTTGAAGTCCTCAAACAGTTGAGGGAGGCAGGAACGACCTCGAAGGTAAAGGACAGGCTTGTCAGTTTTGACGAGTTCAACGAGATTGTTGAACTATCAAAGTTCAAGAAGATGGAAGACAAGTACGCCACGAAGTGAAGAAGGTAAATAACAAAAAAGAAAGAGTCTACAAGGCCTAAGAGGTGTTTCTCTTTACTTCGATTTCAATAGTAGAAACATTCCTAGAGCGTCCGTCCTGAGATTGAAGCTGTTCTGATCCAATCTTGATGTTTCCTATCGAGTAACCTGCATTCTCGGTCTTTCGTGCAATTATTTGAGCTACGTCAACCGCACGTCCTATGCTCAGTCCTCTTGCCTTGATAGATATTTTTGGTTGGTTTGCCAACTGTATGAGCGTAGAAGTAACATACGCCATCAGCGGCTTCTTTCCGATGTAGATAGATTCTCTAGATTCGGACATGAGAAACCTAATGCTTAGGATAATTTAATTCTTAGAGCACAATTTAGGTATGATTCCTAGATTCGAATGGGAATGGTTCATATCAGAGATTGCAAGAATTGTTGCAATGAAATTTCTGGCCGCCGCGATTTTCTCCATGGCTCTCATAGGGGCAAATTCCGCGTACGGATATGGCGAAGTTTCCACGTCGGATTTTAGAATAGTCAATTCCCTAAATGAGAACGTCTATTCCCCCGTGGTAGACCAGCAGCTAAACCTGCAGACATCGCTAAAAAACGTTAGCCAGAAGAACGTTGACTGGGTTTACGTGGTGCAGATCCTGAATTCAGACGGTGCAATATCCGACCTAAATTATGCCTCCGGCTCTTTGCTTGCCAATCAGACCCTTGCGGCGGCCCTCTCATGGACGCCGCAATCAAGCGGGACATATACAATACAGGTCTTCATATGGGACAACCTGCGCAATATTGACCCCTTGGCACCAATGTCTACATACAGCGTGACTGTTACCTGACTTTTCAAAAATGCCGTTTGCCTGATGGGATAGTGGACGTCCTGACGCGATTTAACGACCCAAGACTCGCGAGGTGTAGAATTCCGAGGACTCACCAGTAGGCGCTTTCACTCTCAAGATTCGCGCCGGATTTCTTGTCCAAAGCCGCATACTGCCTCACCCCTTCGAGATCCTTGAAGACACCCTCTGGTGCAATGACAGACGGGGCTTTGGTAGTTGGAAGGTCGCCACAGCAGCTTTCCGCAAATTTTCTGACATCATATTCTACATATTCTATTTGCCTGCTCCTCAATAGATTTATGGCCTCCTGCGATGTCTCCGAACCGTCTATGAGGAGGACTGGCTTGCGTTTTGCCATGGAACCAAGACTACCAGACAAAAATTAAGGCTTTCTAGGGTAGGAGGTGGTGAGAACCCTTGCCTCCCAATCTACCTGATTTCGAAAATTTTCCAGAATCCAGATCACTTGATAGTCCCTGTACCAGTTGAGGCCCGCAAATTCTGCAAGGCTAACAGAAGATAGTTTAATAATTGGGGGAATAACAATCACCACATGGTAAAAGGCGAAGTTCCTAACATAGTAGCACTCGAAGTGCTAAAAAAGAACGGAGTGAATGTAGAAAAGCTGAAGGAGCTCCTCACCAAAGGTGTAGGTGCGGAGTTTACGACATACTACTACTACACTATACTTCGAATGCACTGTACAGGACTTGACGGAGAAGGCATCAAGGAAATAGTAGAAGATGCCAGAATAGAGGACAGAAATCACTTTGAAGCCATGGTACCAAGACTTTATGAGCTTGGAGGAAGCCTTCCAAAAGACATCAGGAAGTTTGCGGACCAGGCAGGTTGTCCAGACGCATACTTGCCGGACAACTGGGAGGATATAAATTCCATCCTCAAGGTACTCCTAGAAGCAGAACAGTGCGCAATACGTTCATGGGGAGAGGTCTGCGATATGACCGCAGGAAAGGATCCCAGAACTTACGACATTGCCCAGAGAATAATGCAAGAAGAGGTGGAGCACGAAGCATGGTTCATCGAGCTACTCTCGAAGAGACCATCGGGCCACTTTAGAAGGAAGTTTGCAGGGCAGTCACCGCACACTGGGTCTCAGGGCAGTCTGATACACCTCTAAAATTAAATATTTTTTTAATTTTTTTAACCTTGAGCGCTATGAATGGCAACACCAAAATGAAAAGACATCCGGTCTGCAAAAGCGAGGAGCTGACAGAGGGATCCATAATGAAGGTCACGGTAGGAATGGAAGACATCATGATAGGAAGGAAGAATGGAAGGCTGTTTGCGTGCAATAACTCGTGCCCTCACAAAGGCGCATCCCTATCTAAGGGCCACATGAACGGGGACAACATAGTCTGTTACATGCACGGCTACGAATACAACGTATTTTCAGGCAAGCTTGAGGACATGAAGTCTTGGAAGAAGGAACCTACATGGGTCGAGCAGGACGAAGAGTGGAGGAAGTCGGGCGACCTCTTCCTGTACCCAATCTCCGAGGAAAATGGCATGGTGTACGTCAGCCTGAAGGAAGCGCAGCCCTGAAGGTGCCTCCCATCCCATAAAGAAAGAAGATCACGTCGAGTTCAACCGCTTTGGCTATTTGACATAGACAAAGCCGAGCTCCCAAGGATAGGCCTTGTCGTAGTAGGGGTAAATTCCAGGATGGGCGAAGTGGTAGGTAAACGACTGCCCTGGGGATAGGCTGTTGCTGTCAAACAGCGAGGGTGAACCAGATTCTGGAGAGCCGTAAATTACATCATGTGAAACAAGATCGGTATTTTTCCAAGTTACTGATGTACCAGGGGAAACATAGAGCACGTCAGGACTGAAGCATGAGCTGGTCTGTTCGCAGCTAGTAAGTGCCGCAGAGCCAGTAGTTATCGTCACAAGTGTAGAACTGGATGTCGGAGGAGTTGTAAATGTGGGCAGCGGTGTCAGCGGCGTCGGAGGAGCGCTAGCTTGCTGGGTTGGAGTGCCAGATTGCGAGGTGGTGGTGCTTGTTTGAGGTGTTGGAGTGGCAGGTTGTGGGGTTGCGGTACTTTGTGGGGTTACTTCCCTGGGTGGAGAGGAAGGTTGAGGTGCAGGAGACGGCGGTGAAGTACCAGTCGTAGAACTTGTCACAATAACCTTACCGTTCATCCATGGATGGACCTCGCAGAAGTAATTATAAGTTCCCGGCTCTTTGAAGGTAAAACTGAAACTTTTGCCTGAAGGTATCAGATTGCTATTAAACAGCGTACCAGTTTGATTGTCAGAGGGATTGCCGCTCGTGACTGTGTGGCTTACAGTGTCGTGATTTGTCCAAGTTACGGTAGTTCCAGCGGCGACCTTCAGGGTGGATGGATCAAAGCAGTTCTTGGTCTGAGCACAGTTTGGCGCAGAACCTGCTCCATGAGAAATTGTTACAGAAGCCGCATTTCCACCCGTCATTGCATACGAAGGAAGGGTGAAGAACATGCTTACAACCGACACCATTGCAAGTGCAAAGATAATTTTCCTTTCCAAATTGAGATTCAATATGTCATGATCACAAATAAATCCCACATGTTTTACAAAACGTGGAAGAAAAAATTTTTATTACAACTTGACATCCTTGACGAACCCGGGAGGACGAGATTTTCCAATGCCAGGTCTTCCGCCAAGGAGACCTTGCGCTCGGCGTTCCTCGAAATTAATTTAAGAATTACCTAACATTGGTTCACAAGTATTAAATCTCAGATCCAGTTAACTTACTAAAAAGCTGGTATACAATGTTCGATGAGTCCACAAGCAAAATCAAGAGAGAGGCCAAGTATGCAAAGATGCGGATTATTGTACTAGTCACGGTGGCAGGGATCCTAGCTGGATCTGCATCCTACATGCTGCTTTCAGATCACGAATCATCTGACAGTCAGATCCCGGCAGCTATAAGGACGGCGCATGCACAAGAACAGAACCCGCCAGGGCTATACAACAAAGACTCCCAGATCGAGCAAAAAGAGTTGACACTTCCAGAGTTGTATCAGCAAACCAAGAACTCCGTAGTAGAGATTCAAAGCACTGTTTCAGATCCAAATTCCCTCGTAATCATTAACGGCGTGCCTTCCAGTCAAAACACTACGATGCTCGGGTCGGGCTTTGTGTACGACACATCCGGTCACATTGTTACAAATGCCCACGTGGTGGGCCTCAATCACATAGTCTACGTCACACTTACCGACGGCAACATCTATACGGCAAAGGTTGTGGGAACCGATCCATATAATGATCTGGCCGTCATCCAGATAGTAGACAATTTTACAGGCGACAAGCTCGTACCATTGCAGCTTGGTGATTCCTCGCAGCTTGAAGTCGGCCAGTCAGTCGCAGCCATAGGAAACCCGTTCGGGCTAGAGGATACCATGACAAGCGGGATAATATCCCAGGTCGGTAGATCGCTTACCGACTCTGAGACAGGCGCCTTCTCCATCCCCGATGTAATTCAGACAAGCGCAGCGATTAATCCGGGAAACTCCGGAGGGCCTCTCCTTAACATGGAGGGGCAGGTAATAGGCATGAATACGGCAATAAGGACGGATACGGGCAACTTTGCGGGCATCGGGTATGCAATTCCATCAAACCAGATAGCAAGGATAGTCCCTGCGCTCATAAAGGACGGCACCTACCAGCATCCATGGCTTGGCATCGAGGGCAGGAATGTTACGCCCGATATCGCGCTTGCAAACGGCCTTCCGAGGGACTTTAAGGGAGTCGTAATAGAGGGAGTCTCGGAAAACAGTTCCGCATCAAAAGCAGGCCTTGCAGCAGCCACAAATGATCAGGACGGCATACCGCATGGAGGTGACATCATAGTATCAGTTGACGGCCATCCCATCAAGTCCGTCTATGACATCATAAGCTACCTTGATGACCACAAGTCTGTTGGAGATACATTGAATCTGGGGATAGAGAGGGGCGGGAGGACCATCACCGTAGTGCTTACATTGCAGGCAAGACCGCCTCCTACCCAGCAAGATTCCCAGGCCTCCTCATCTGCCCCGTCCTTCCCATCGGTTCCAGGATTTCCTCAGGTCCCAGGATTTCCGCAGATTCCGAACATCCCCTGACCGGCAGGATTGCTGGCGACCCAAGTCACGAGTACATGGACTTGACCGGCCTGCCAGAATTCTAGGATGAATATTTTTGCAAGTTGTGCGGTGCCGCTACCCCCTGCTATACATCTTAATACATTCTCACAGTTGTGATACTGTAGTGACACGTGTTGGGAAATGGACTTGAAAAAGGACAGTAATCTAGTGGTATTTCCTGGCGAATTCGGCCTTGCGACCGATTATTACGAGCTGACCATGGCGGCAGCATATTTAAACTCTGGGCAGGAGGACAGGAGGGGAATCTTTGAGCTGTTCGTCAGGAAGCTCCCAAAGAGCAGGTCGTACATGGTAGCGGCCGGGCTCGAACAGGCAATATCATACCTAAACGAGCTGAGGTTTGGCGGGGACCAGATATCTTTTTTGAAGGCAGACCAACACTTTGCTAAATTGCCAGACAGGTTTTTTGATTATCTCAAAGGCTTCAGGTTTACCGGGGACGTGTGGGCGGTCCCAGAAGGCTCGATACTCTTTCCAAACGAGCCTCTCCTTCGGATAGAGGGTCCACTCATTGAGGCACAGATAGTGGAGACCTTTCTCCTGTCGATGGTCAACTTTCAAAGCCTCATTGCAACAAAGGCATCAAGGATAACTAACGTTGCAGGAAAAAGGGACGTCGTGGAATTCGGATTTCGGAGGGCCCACGGCCCGCAGGCCGCCCTTCTCGCGGCAAGGGCAAGCTACATCGGCGGCTGCGCAGGCACCTCAAACACCCTTGCCGGATACAAGCTTGCAATCCCGGTCTTCGGCACGATGGCCCATTCCTTTGTCATGAACTTTGATAGGGAGACGGACTCTTTTGTAGAATTTTCCAAAATATTCCCTGACGGGATGCTTCTGGTTGATACCTACGACACCTTGGAGGCAGTAAGAAAGATAGCAAGATCAGGATTGAGGACGACCGGAATACGACTGGACAGCGGTGACCTTTACCTCCTAAGTGTGGAATCTCGCAAGATCCTCGACGAGGCAGGATACAAGGACACCCGCATCATGGCAAGCGGCGACCTGAATGAGTACATAATTTACGATCTAGTAAAGCGGGGCGCGCCCATCGATGTATTCGGAGTGGGGACCGAACTTGCTACATCAAGGGACGATCCTGCCATGAACGGCGTGTACAAGCTGGTAGGAATCAGGGAACCCAAAGGTGGTGGCAGATACAACGTGATTTACAAGCTCAAGACCAGTCCCGGTAAGAGGACATATCCAGGCCCAAAGCAGGTGTTCAGGTTTTACGAGTCCGGCCTGATAAAACACGACATTATCGGATTGGATGAGGAGGTTTTCGACAATGCCGTGCCGTTGCTTCAAAAGGTAATGGAGAACGGAAAAAGAACGATAGAGCTGCCAAGCCTCGAGGAGATCAGGGGGTTTCATTCCCTTCAGAGGGAGACGTTGCAAGAGGATCTCAAGAGGATTGATCTCACTCCGGAGACTTTCCCAGTAAGTTACAGTGAAAAACTTGAGGAAATAACAAGGTCATTTAAGGCAGAGTGAATTCGGTACGCACCTCAATTCCGCATAGTGCTTGGGCGGAATGAATATTTGCAATAACAACTGGTGATACATTATGGCAAGGAAGACAAAGGACAAGCGTTACGCGGTCCTAGTGGTGGACATGCTAAATGACTTTGTCTATGGCAGGTTGAGATGCGCAAGGGCTGAGAAGATAATCCCGAAGATACAGCTGTTGCTTGACAGGACAAGGGAGCTCGGAGTACCAGCCTACTTTTGCAACGACGCACATCTGAATGGGGATTACTACGAATTCAAGTTGTGGGGTCCACATGCGCTAAAGGGCACGGCTGGAGCAAAGATAATCAAGGATCTAAAACCCTCCAGAATCGATTACATAGTGCCCAAGAGGACGTACAGCGCCTTTTACAAAACGAGACTCCAGAGCCTGCTTGAGAAGAACTTCGGAAAGGCAGGACCGGATGGCGTGATCATAGTCGGGATTCACACAAACATTTGCGCAAAGCACACAGCATATGATGCCTTTGTGAGAGGCTTTAATGTAATAATTCCGGAGGACGGCGTTACCGCGTTTACGGAGAGAGACCACAGGTTCGGACTGGATTACATGAAACAAAATTACGGTGCAAAAATCCTCAGGATGTCGGATGTGATAAAGATGCTAGAAAAATTAAAGGCCACATGATGCACATGGGTGGGACGTAACGTGTCCAGCCAAAAAGGCGTGCCGCAAGGGGCTACAGGTAAACACGCGGAAACGATTACAATGCATGGCATTGCATACCACATGCATTAATCTCGAGCAGACATAACTCCATCTGTGATCAATGTAAGCCTACATGGCAGAGGCGGACAGGGGATAAAAACGGCATCACATATCATAGGGACTGCAGCTTTCCTTTCAGGATCCTATGTGCAGGATCAGCCGCTCTACGGGGCGGAGCGAAGGGGAGCCCCGATATCGGCGTATGTGAGAATCTCAAGACAGCCCATCCTTGAGAGAGGAACGATAGAAAATCCGTCACTTCAAGTGATCTCGGATGATTCCCTGCTGGAATCAGCCGCTGACAATCCGCTGGAGAAAATACGGGAAAGTACCGTCGTACTCATAAATACGTCGCTGACAAAATCAGATCTTGCCTCCAAGTACAGCCTGAAGAACCCGCTCATTGTTTTCGACCTTGCGAAATTTGATCCAGAGATCATATCTAGGCCTACCCTTGGAATAGCGGTGGCAGCTGCAACGTGCAGGACCTTGGAAATGGATTTCGACCTCGTAAGGCAGTCAATGATCAAGGAATTATCTGGCATACACTTGGATAAAGATGATATTGCAATGAGCATAGATCTTGCAAAGCGGGTCTACGACATGGTTACGCATGGTGAAACAGTCATGGAGGTTTCTGGGATTCGCGAGTCTGGCATTTTTGAGATGAAATTTCACAACCCCGCAGTCTCGACCTGCTCCATAACAGCTACTGGAAACTCCATGCTGAGGGAGAGGGGTCGGTGGAGCGGCTTCCAGCCGATTATCGATTATGAAAGATGTACAAAATGCATGATATGTTATGTCTACTGCCCGGACAGCGCCTATACCTTCGATAGTAAGGGATACCCCGTCGTGAACTACGATGCGTGCAAGGGATGCAATATCTGTCAGACGGAGTGTCCGGTCAAGGTGATAACGCTTGTAAAGAGGAATAAAACATGAGGGAGCTTTTGACAGGAAATGGAGCTGTGGCAGCTGCAGTCAGACTCTGCAATGTGGAGTACATACCAGCATACCCAATAACGCCGCAGACAGAGATCATCGAGACCTTATCGCGCTGGATTAGTGAGAAAACTATGAATGCAAGGTTTGTGACATACGATTCGGAGCACTCGATGGTAACTGGAGCAGGTGCTGCATCCCTTACAGGGGTCAGGACCTTCACAGCAACCTCAAGTCAGGGATTACTCTATGCCTTTGAGATGCTATATAATGTGGCAGGATGGAGGGCTCCAATCGTGCTTGCCAACGTTTCCCGCGCGCTTGCCGCCCCCATAACACTAGAGCCTGATCATAACGACGTGCTTGCTGCCCGCGATAGCGGATTTGTACAGATTCACGCAGAAACCTGCCAGGAAGTCCTCGATTCGGTGATAATGGCGTACAGGATTGCCGAGGATGACAGGGTGAGGCTTCCCGTGATCGTCAATTTGGATGGTTTTTACCTGTCATATACCCGCGAACCTGTAGACGTTCCCGAAGGGCAGGAGGTCTCAAAGTTCCTACCAGAGTACAAACCTACCTTCGGATACCTCAATGCAAGAAACCCAGTCTCCATGGGCGTTTCAGTGCTCGACAGCAGCGCGTACTCGTATTTCAAGTATCAGATGCATCTGGCATCCCTTAATGCAATGGGAGTTCACGACCAAGTCTCGGCAGAATTTGAGAGGATTTTCGGAAGAAAGTACGATGTCACTGACGAATACATGCTGGATGACGCGGATTACGTAGTCGTAATGACAAACTCCTTCGCAACTATGGGCAAATCTGCGATAACTAGGCTCCGGACTGAGGGAAAGAAGGTGGGATTATTGAGGATCAGGATGGTACGGCCATTTCCAAAGCAGGCAATAGCCAAGAAACTTGCGGGCAAAAAAGGCGTGGCAGTAATCGATCAAAACATATCTGTTGGAAGCGGAGGCATACTGTACCCAGAGTTGGCAGGCGCACTCTATCACACAGAGGAGAGGCCTAAGGTGCTAATCTCTTTTGTGGGCGGGCTTGGAGGAAAGAAGATCAGCTTCTCCGAATTTCGTCACATAGTAAGCACCCTTGAGGGAGCTGCACGGGAAGGCACACCCCAAGCTCAAAGCGTCCTCTTGTTCACTGAGGACAATTGGATGAAGGTGAGGGAAATGCTGAAGATAGCAGGCAAGGGGGACGTGAATGGCTAGCAGGTACGGCACTTTGAGGGACATACCCTTGGAAGAGGAGGTAGTACCTGGGACGATGCTTTGTGCAGGCTGCGGCGGGGCGCTGCTTGTGAGGATATTTGAGAAGATGCTCGGACCTGGCGCTATCACTATAAATGCCGCAGGCTGCATGTCACTGCTCTCCGTATTTCCATACACTCCCTTCAAGTCTTCCTGGTTTTACATTGCAATGGCAAGCGCCCCGGCTGCAGCCCAGGGTGTGAGGGACGCGCTGGACATACTTATTGACAGGAAGAGGATTGAAAGAGAGGATGATCTCAAAGTCCTCGTACTGACAGGCGACGGGGCCGCTTCAGGCATCGGCCTCCAAGCCACATCAGGGGCAATCCACAGGGGACTTGACTTTTACTACCTTGCTTATGATAACGAGGGGTATTCTAACACCGGGTTTCAAGCATCGGAATCATCCCCGTTTGCATCCTCAACAAAGACGACGCCACCCACGGATTTGGCGGAGGGCTCTATCCTGCAAAAAAAGGATCTGTTCGAGATATGGCGGGCCCATAAGCCCCCCTACGTCGCCACAATCTCCCCTGCATACATAGGTGACATGATGCACAAGATTGAGAAGGCAGGAAGGATGAGCGGCCCCAAGTTGTTCATTGCCCACTCACCGTGTCCGCCAGGCTGGGGTATAGATTCGGACAAGGTCATCAGGATTGCAAGGCTGGCAGTTGAGACTGGGATCTGGCCGCTCAAGGAGGCAATAAACGGCGAGGTAACCCACACAATAATACACAAAAAGAGAAGGCCCGTAGAGGAATACCTCGGCACACAGGAGAGGTTTGCCCATCTGTTCAGACCGGCCAGAAATGAAAGGATAATCCGCCAAATGCAGCAGAATACTGATGATTATTGGAATGCTGTCTTGAAATAATAATGGTGCCAGGACCAGCTGCCTGGCCCTAGCTGATGAAAATCCGCGCGTCCACTGCAATGCACCCCATTCCTTTTTGGAAGACAATCAGTGGGTTTACATCCAGTTCCAGAATTTCCGGAACCTCAGCCACAAGTTGCGAAGTCCTCTTCAATGCATCCATAACTGCCTCCCTGTCGGATGGGGCTTCTCCCCTTACGCCATCGAGGATCTTGCCCGCCTTGGTGGAGTCTACCATCTCCACGGCCTCTACCTCGCTTATCGGCGCCATACGGAAGGCGACGTCGTGGAAGACGTTGACGTAGATTCCTCCCGTTCCAAACATAACAAGCGGGCCAAATTGAGGATCCCTTTTTGCTCCGATTATAACCTCTTTTCCGTTTTTTACGAAGGGTTCAACGGTTATTCCGTCTATAGTAGCATCCCCCCTTGTCTTCTTCACGCTATCAAGAATTCGATGAAAGGCATGCCGTACCTCGTCATCATTTTTTATGTCAAGCTCAACTCCCCCGGCATCCACCTTGTGCACAATTTCAGGAGAGGAGATTTTTAGCACCACTGGATATCCGGTCTTTTTTGCGGCCAGAGCGCATTCTTCCTCGTTTCTTGCAAGGACCGGCCCTACGACCCTAAGCCCGTAAAGGCCAAGAATTTTCATCGCGTCCGGTCCTGAAATAACTTTTCGGCCCTTCCCTCTTGCTCCCGCGATGATGTTATTCACCGCAGCCAGGTTTCCGTCATACCTTTCTATCGTGCTGACTGACCTTCTTGCCAACAGACCATATTGCTGCATCAGAGACATGGCATAGGTGGCAGACTCTGGGAAGGAGTACTGGGGAACATGGTTGTCGTCAAGGATTCTCACGGCATCCTCTCCCTCCATAAAGCTGGTAATGCATGTAAACAAGGTCTTTTCTGCAAACTCCCGGTTGACATTTACAATCACCCTTGCAAGTGCGCCTACGTCAAGCATCAGCTGCGGCGTAGAAATTACGATGCACGAGCTTACCCCGTCATCCTCCAATACCGTCCTGAGGACCCCCTCATATCTGAGGTGGTCAGCGTCCCCTATGATGTCTATCGGGTTTATCATCATTGCGTTTTTGGGCAGGATCTTCGTCAGCATGCTTGTGGTTTTTGCAGAAAGGCTTGCAAGTCGCAGGCCGCACCTTGCTGCAGCGTCTGCAGTTATTGCTGCCGGACCTCCAGCGTTTGAGATGACTGCACAGCCTCCGACACGCGGTATGGGCTGGTAGCTGAAGGCCATCGCATAGTCAAATAATTGCTCAAGGGTTTCCACCTTTAGTATCCCCGCCTTCTTGAAGATGGCATCATATGCTTCAGTCCAACCTGCAAGGGCGCCTGTGTGCGATGCTATAGCCTTTGTCCCCACTGACGACTCTCCCGCCTTCATGGCAAGAATGGGCTTGCTGGAGGACCCATTCCTTGTCACCTTGGATGCAATGTTGATGAATCTAGAGGCGTCAACAAGGTCCTCGACGTACATGAGAATAACTTTGGTGGTAGGATCTCCTGAAAGGAAATCCAGCACGTCATTTTCATTCAAGTCGGCCTTGTTGCCCAAGCTGAACACCTTGGAAAAGCCGATCTCCTTTATCTTTGCATACTCGAGCATCGCACCGCATATTGCACCACTTTGGGAAACGAGAGAAATGTTGCCAAACCTTGGCATTTGCTTCGCAAAGCTTGCATTCATTGAAATCTTTGGATCGGAATTAATCAGGCCAACACAGTTGGGCCCGATGAGCCTCACGCCGAACTTTCTTGCGGTCATGACCACCTGCTCCTCCAGTTCCCTGCCACTTGCGCCCGCCTCCTTGAAACCCGCCGAAATTATCACGGCTCCGCTGATTCGTTTCTTGCCGCAATCCTCGATTACCTTGGCTACCACCCTGCCTGGTACGGCTATCACTGCAAGGTCAATAGGTCCTGGTATGTCGTTGACATTTGCATAACATTTCAGTCCCAGAACAGTACTGCTTGAGGGGTTTACCGGGTATAGTTTGCCTTTGTACCCCCCCTTCAGAAGATTCTCAATTACTGCATGGCCTACACTTCCCTTCCTGCTTGAAGCCCCTATGAGTGCTATACTGCGGGGATCCACCATCAGTCCAATAGGCCCTTCAGGCATACCTTATCTTGCACATCCAACAAATCAGAGGAAGCTTGTGATTGACGACACGCATGTACATTCAAAGGCCTGATCGGTATTTTATCTAGGGTATCAAATATCACGCATGATAAAGGTACTTGACAGCATTCAAGGCAGAAGGTCGGATGCCCGGTATTGCCTTGGATCTCTTGCAAGACCAGACAAGATACCTCAAAAGAGCCCCCCGGTAAAAGTGTCACCCATTGTTTTTGTTTTTAGGCCCGGATCTCACGTGGAAGTTGAGGCAGCAACTGCAATGCAGCCTAATGCATTCCTCCTCAAACTCATGATTGCAGATCCCGCACTCGCAATGCCTCTTGACCAGCCTTGGGCTATGCATGACAACTTCTGCACTACAATTCCGGCGCTTAATAGCTTCCAAAATTCTCAGTTATGATAATCATGTCGCATTTTTATTACAAATAGGCTCCGCCTTATCAGGATGCTAGTTCGGTACCTTGTTTTAGCGCTGGCATGCCTGTCAGTCATTGTTTCCTGTTCATCGGCATATGCAGTATCATTCAACTGTGTTCCCTACTTTAGGACTGGCCCACCCTCACCACCAATCATATCAAACGTGACCCAGATTCCAAATGCCACAGAGGAAGAATGGTGGGTGGTCCACTGCAAGGCAATACCAGTAACAGTATCAACTGACAAGCTTTCCTATGAGAGCGGTGACACTATTGTGGCATCAGGTACGGCAACAAACATTCCTGCCGGCATAGTAATGGGAATCAAGGTTGTCGCGCCCAACGGCAACATAGTGACTGTGGGCCAGGCACCAGTTGGCACTGACGGCACCTTCTCACTCAAGATCGTAACGGGCGGCTCCCTCTGGAAACAGGCCGGAATGTACGCGCTCGATGCTGAGGAGGTCAACACGCAACGGAGTGCAAGTACAGAGTTTTATTTTTCAGGACCACCTTCGGCCCCATTTAGCTCCTCCATCATGGTCCAAAATAGCACAATTATGGTCCCGTACACCATCATAAACGGAAAGATGATCTCAATCTCGGTTGACCCATACCTTAGGTCACTCCTGATATCGCTACATGCAAGTGGTAGGGGCGCATTGACGGTAGACCTACCGAGAACATTGATTGACTCCAAGGGGGCAAACCAGACCGACTTGAACTTTGTTGTCACCACAGACGGCCTAGTCCCGCATTTCGACGAGACGAGGAACGCAACAAGCAGGGATCTTATCATCCCGTTCGAGGGGAACACCACACAGATCAGGATAATAGGCACCCAGGTGATACCGGAATTTGGTCCGGTGGCATTGGCCTTTTTGGCTGTTGCAATAATTGGGTTGATAGGGCTTGCCCACAGGACAAAGCTAAGGTACCAGATCTAATCTGACATGGGACCGATTCCCGTGTGACAATTCCTCCTGCCTGGAAAAAATCCCGGAAGGAACCTTCCTAGATGTGGAGGATCTTGAATCCATTAGGTCAATAAGAAGATTCTTCGTTAGGAATCCATCATACATCATTATATAGCAAGATTACGTATTCTCGTGTCAGAGTGGCCCTTTGCATAACAAGCGAATCACAGGCCAGGGAGATTGCAACTAGATTTTTTGAACAATACAACTCGCTTGTCGTTGCAAAGGAGGCAGTCTGGCACGGAAATGTCTGGACAATAACAGTAATCGTTGGTGGAATAAAACCCGAAACAAGGAAAATAATGATAAATTCCGAGGATGGAAGAATCACAGGCTATTTGTAATTATCTCTGGCAAGTTTTACCTGAAACTAGGATGGTTTGCGATTGCCATATCCAAGCCTTGCAGTTCTGTCGTTTGCTCTTTCATGTGAAGTCCAGAATGCATCAAGACCTATGAAAAGCATCAGCCAACGCACAGTCCGGCTGGACTTGACATTCCTGCGAGATTGGCTTGGCACGTATTGGAGCCATATACGTTTCCAGTGGATGACGTGCCTCCTCCCAGTGACGAGTCCTCGTATCCCATGCCTGAATTCCCATCTGAAATGTTTGCGCTTATCGAATTGTCCGCGCTGCCAGAGTCGGCAAGAAATCCGTCCTGGCCGTTCCTTTCCGCCTCGTTGCCTGTAAGCATGTTGCCCGAACTTGCAACAATGAGGTATCCTCCCATCCCGTTTGCCCTGGACGTATTGTTTCCAAGGTTGTCACCTGCGCTTCCAAAGAGTGCAAAACCGCTGTAGGCATTCTCTTGTGCCAGGTTGTTTGCAAGAGAGCCTCCAGAGCTTGAGCTGAGTATAAAGCCGTCCTGCATGTTTTTGTATGAAATGTCATTTTCAAATGTAGTGCCGTTTGAGCGTGTAAGAGATACAAAGCCTGCCTCCGAATTTCCACTTGAGAGGCTGTCCAGAATGCGGTTGCCAATAGAATCCATTGCTACTGCAAATCCATATCCGCCGTCGTTTGCAGCCTCGTCGTTGTCAAGACGGTTGTTGCCAGAATGGGACGTTACGGCAAACCCATATTTTCCGTTATTGTCCGCCTTGTCTCGGACCAAGATGTCGTTGGAAGAGTTTGACAGTACATAGCCGTTGTCAAAGTATGTAACATGGCAGTTTTTCACAGTTATTCCGCTGGCGTTTGTTACTGATATTCCGTCAAGGCCCGTTGCCTCACGGTAATAGGAGGCAGGGCCTGTTATCGTATGCCCTGCACAGTCAAGTGTGATATTGTTTGCCCCTATTTTGAGGCCGTCAGTTCCGCTGTGCATGCAGTTAAGATCGGAATCGAGCTTGACAGACTGGTTGATTGTCTGACCGCACCCTATGGACTCGGCACCTGCGCTGCATATCTGAGCGGAGGATGCAACAAGCGTCAGAACTACAAACATGGTAATAGTCGATCTCTTCATGGTACTTGGCTGTTCATACTTTGGTGGAGAGATGTATAAAGCTAGTTCTGGCCCTGCGCGCAGGTATTTTTCTTAAATTTTGTTCCTTGCCTTTTCAAACTGCCTGCAGGAATAAATCGTCCCCGAGGGCCAAAGCCTGCCGCTCTTGGTTTCAACCATTCAGCCAAGATCTTCCCCAATTTTTACGCCAGATTCATAGTTACTGTTCGTGATAAGTCTCAATCTGGATTGTGGAACGAGTAATCCTGAATTTGTTGTCCAATATGCCCGTAATTTCCTTTAAAATCGCCTGCCCTTTGGACTGGTCCATTATTACCACATGTGCTGAGGGGGCATTCATTCCAGTTGTTATGCTCCATATATGCAAGTCAAACAGTCCCGTAACTCCCCTTACCTCCAGTATCGCATTTTTCACATCTTCATAACCAATCCCAACCGGAACCCCCTCCATCAGTATGTTGATTGACTTCCTAAGAAGCGTCCAGGTCCTTGGAACGATGAATATGGCAAGTCCAATGCTGAAGATCGCATCAGCAAGATAAAATTTGGTCGTAAACATTACAACTCCTGTCACGATGACGCCTATCGCACCGATTGTATCGCTCAGGACCTCCAGTCTTGCCCCCCGGATGTTGAGGTTTTCCTCCTCATGAGGTTCTTGCTCGTCATGTGCGTGTGAGTGGACACCAAGCGTCTTTATGCTAAACAGGTTTACTGCCAGCCCTACAACTCCAATTATTGTCATCGGCATGCTTTGGATCTCCGGCGGTTCGAAGAGGTGCCTATAGCCCTCATAGAATATGTAAATCGACAATATTATCAGAGCAACGCTATTTGCAAGCGATGCCAGAATTTCCATACGGTAAAAACCATAGGTCCTCTGCGGGGTGGGCTTTCTCTGTGTAAAGCTGATTGCAAGAAGTGAGAGTGTCAGCCCCCCGATGTCAGTTAGCATATGGCCCGCGTCTGCAATAAGGGCAAGGCTTCCCGTTAGCAGGCTTCAGATAATTTCTGCCACGAAATATGCGGAAGTTAGAACCAATACGACCTTGAGTGATGATACCGTCCTCGGTGATTGATTTCCGCTTGTTACAGGCATTTTTGCAAAACCCAAAATCCTCAGAGAATCAGCGATACTGTATCTCTGAGCTCCGTGACTGCCTTCTTGCCTTTGTCATTGGTTGTGCATTTGCTGACATGTTCCGCCAGATCCTCAACTATTACTCCTAGCGCCGCATCCAGTGCTGCTCGGACTGCCGTGATCTGTTGAACAATTTCAGGATATCCCTTCCCCTCATCAATCATCTTTTCAATGCCTTTGACATGACCTTCTATCCTTGCCAGCCTTTTCTTCACTTCCGGGAGTTTGTGATGAGTCACAATATTTTCATCCTAACTGAGATATTTATCTAATTGGATGGCTTGTCCAACCCTATCTTGTAACAAGTAAATATACCCCTATGGCTGCAATAACAAAACCTACCATTGAATCGGCATATCTTTCCGGTATCTTCTCTAAAACCTTCCCGAGTCCTAATGTTCCAAGTTGCACGAAAAGAATAAGCGTCAAGATGGACGCCGCCGCAAAAACTGCTGACAGTTCCACAGCAAAATAAAATCCGGCCGATATAGCAGAGAGATAAACCGGTATGATGGTAGGATCAGGCGACAGGGCGGCCCCTAGGACCACAAAATATCCTAAACCACCCGTAAGATTGCCTAGAGCTTTCTTCCCTTTTCCATCATTCTCATGATATTCATTCCTTCCAAGGGCATGATGAATCCCACCATGGTGATGCTGACTTGGTTTTGTGACAAGCGGTTTTATACCAAAGATCAGACCGGCCCCAATCATGATTATCCCTATTGCAGTATCAAGATAATACGAGACCAGGTGAGAGATAACCAAGCCTACAGCCACCACTGCCAGGCCCATGACAATAGACAAAGCAACGTGACCTATTGCAGTTGCAAGCGATATTCCAAACAGTTTCTTTGGAGCCCATTGCTTGTTTTTGGCAAGCAGGCAGAGCGTGGCCCAATGATCAGGTGCAGACATGTGCAGTATTCCGACTATGCCTGCTCCAACTAGATATGGAATCAGATTTATCATTGGTTCTAGTTCTAATGGCAGTCTCTCCTAGTTGTTAAAAAGTATATCCTCCCCCCTAGGATAGGGGGATGACATGGTGAGAATAAACATAATATGGAACGATGATGGTCCTGGCGTGTCCCACATGTAAAAAAAGATCGGGGATCATTTTCTTTGTAACGAGGAAGGGGAAGATTCTTTTCCGTTAAAAGACAGACCTTCTGCCGATAAGAATACTTCCATAATTGTGGTGGAAGGCGCAACTAGAATCGGATTCAACACATGGCCAAACACGATATTTCTCGCAGGCCCTATTATTGGGAACTGAGTGCTAGCTGCGCGGAAATCTCACATGCCAAGTCCGCGCGTGGTCCCAGTTCCATACGGGTTGGCATGATTGATGAAAAAGTGAAGCAGTCAACGGCACTGATTTGAAACCATCATCGGTTCTTGGTACCAGATGTCCACATTAGCCGTGGCTATTTGGATTTGTTTTTTGATTTGACTGTACTTTTAATTTTATCTTGAAAAACTTCAAGTTTTGTGAGCGTCTTGCCTCATACTTGCCTCTGCTACAAGAAAGTTTTTCAACAAATCTGTATTCTTCTGCTCTACGGCTCGGAGTATTTGCAGACTCAACTTTGCTTGTTTGTTTCCTTGTTTATGGGCACCAGATATGTATTGGTCGATGCGTGACAGAAATAGGAGTTTTTCAGTCAGTTGTATGCCTATGTTGAAATGCTTCCTGTTTTCAAATGTATATTCCATGTTTAGATTCAGTTCTCGTCTCTAATATACCTGCTTAGTTGATGTGCTGGATGAAAGTACGATTGTTTTTCTGTACGCAACACCGATTTAAATTTCAAAAAAAGAAAGAGTTCTATTTCAACAGAACGGCAGTGACGATTCCAGCCCCAATAAACCCGCCAAGTGCCATAAAAAGAAGGTCAAATGCAATGACTTCCTTAAATGAAGCACGTACGTCTTTTTTCCATATGGATGGGTTTATTATTTCAGTTGCGCCTTTCACAGGGGAGAATCGAATTTTTCCTAGTTGTTTTCCAATCTTGTAGTGATTCTTGTTTTCTTGCATTTTGTTCGACTATGGTGTATGTGATAGTGCCACTTAAGGAAGTACTACCAAAATAGGAGAGTCATACCTTTTCGCAGCTAAAAATGACACATTACGCCGCTTTATTAGAGACAAGGACGTAATTGAATCAGAGGAATTATAACATGACACAAGAGATGCGAGCTCAATTTGATACAAAGCATGACAAAAAAATTCAGGATGATAAGATCTGTCCAACATTCGCATTCATTAACTGTCAACCCGGAAAGGAGATGCTTGTAATAAGGAAACTCAAAACTCTCAAATCGGTAAAGGAGGTCATGCGAACACATGGGGAATATGACATATTTGTCAAGCTGGAAAACATGCCAGAGTCAGAACTAAGAGAATTGATAAAAAATGAGATATTACATATGGGCGTGGTTCTCTCGGTCATGAGCTTGGCATCTGCGTGTGCGGCATAGATACGAGAATTAGTTATGGAAGAAATCTCATGGGACGTAATCGAACAAGTCTTTAGTCAAACTGTTAAGGAGACTGGGATAGTCGATTACAACCTTCAACAAGCGATTTTCAGCGATATCAGGAAGGAACTGACTTGTCAGATTGAGGAGAGTCTAGGCAGAAATGTAGAAAGTATGACGCATGAGGAGCTAAAAAACATAATAAGGAAGGCAATAGACAAAGTCAACAAATCACACGTTGAATCGAATTAGTTCTATTAACTATTCATGAATTGCAGTCTATCAGCATACTTTCTCTGTTTTCCTGCCGCATCTAGCACAGTTTACTATCGAACCTATCGGATAAAATACCAGTCCACAGAACAGGCAAGCTCGTAATTTTGATACTTCTACCATGATTTATCGTGTTTGAGGTTTTTTGTTTTGTCTTCCAAGGAGATGTTTTGAGAACTTTCTCTTGGTCAGGGCTTTCCCAGTTAGCATATTTCTGATTTTTGTATTTTGGTTTTTGCTATTTCCATCACACCTTTTATTCCTTGTAATCTGGAAGATCCTTCAACAGTTTATCGATGTTTCCTGTTCTTGAGTGCAGTTCGTATTTTTCGTCTCTTTTATCCACGTGGATAAGATGATATCCAAACTCATCATCCATCCAAAGAACGTAAATTGGCTTTTCAGATTTATCACGCTTACCTCGTTTGATCTCGTTGAAAATTCTAACCTGATTCTTGTATACATCTTTCAAATCAAGATATGTATTCTTGCCAAATTCGGTTATCCCAATTCCAACTATTTCAGAGCCCTTTCGCTTAAGCGATGTTATTACGCGCAGACTCATGACAACTAGAGCATCATCCCAAGATTTAAAGTAAAAGCAGGATTATCAGATCTAAAAGTAACAAGTTGACGACTCTCAGGCTCTCTGATTCCTGTCCCAATGACAGTCACAGTTGCATCCCTCTCTGCATTTCACTCTTTTACAATCAGAACACATGTTTTGCCTCCAAAAATGATCTCGTTCCATGAAACTATTAACACCTGTAACAAGTAGGCTTTGTTATTGCATAGTCACTCTTCATCTTCTTTCTCCCTAATCTCTTCTTGCGCATCTTGTTCTACTTGCTCTAATTCGTGAGTCTCTTCTTTCATTTCTTCTCGTTCAGCTTGTCGTTTTTCTTTAACTTCCTCATGCTTAGCTTTCCACATTGCCTTAAAAAAATTCTTCATCAGCTTTTTATCTCTGATATTCATACGTGATTACACTACTTAAGACAGCTGAAATAGGCAATAAAGACTCAACTTGCAATTCTTGCCATTAGGTCAGATGGGTGTTCAACAGTGAGACCTCTTTTAGCAAAAAATCTTGAAATGTTTGTGACATCACGTTGCAGAAATTCTTTTGCATTTTTGTGTCGTATGCCAACAGCTGATCCCAGATCAAAAAGGATCAAACCATTTTCTGTTTTAAAAATATTGTATTCTGAAAAATCAGCGTGTACAAGTTCGGCCTTTTTGTAAAGCTGCGAAGTGATTGAAATTGCCTCTTTATAGTCATTTTCGTCAACTTCTGATTCTACAAGCGTTTTTGCTGGAACGCCATTTTTTCCTACAAATTCTAATACCAAGACATTTTTTAGAACGCATATTGGTTTAATTGATGGAATACCGTTCTTGATGCATTGGGTCAGGTTGTGAAATTCCTTTTGTGCCCAAAGTTCCACCATGTTCCTTGTGCCCTTTTTTACGCGTGAGAATCTCGGATCATCCACAAGGTAGGGTTTTCTTTTTTTGAAATTTGAGGCAGTTACTAGATAAATCTTGAGAGCAATGTCATTCCCGTTGGCATCCACCGCCCAGTACATCTTGGCTTCCTTGCCAGAGCCAACTACTCCATTGACATATGATATAGTACGCGAATTTATCAACTTGGACAGAGTCATTATCGAAGTCTTGTCCAGAACATCATCCATGACCTTGCTTTTATCAAAGACGTCCTTTTCTGATGCCCCACGTCTTTTGTTTTTTAAAAGTTGATTATCAATTCGTCTTGCTAATTTTTTTCCAAAACCATCGGACAGTAATTCAACTTCTGACATCTATTGTATACGAGTTGATCACTAATAACGGTATGCAATGATCATTTGTACATTACAATCAAGGAATCTTTTCATGTAGGTGTCTGTTTTTGCCATATCTGGTAATATTGTTCATGAGATAAAGCGGATTTCATCAGGCCAGTCGTAAATCTTTTTTTGGATGCCAAAGTATTGATAGACTCCATCAAGGACGACTGCCAGTAGGACTATCTCAAAGGCCCGGCAAGAGTACTTTACTTACATCGCTGACCTTGGCGAAAAAAAGATACTGGTTACCTAAATTCAAGGATTCACGCCTGCTGTCCCAGAGAATCACCAGTCTCCAGTAATTGCGCCAGCTACTGCAAATCCAAACAGCAGAGGAAAGAACAGGACAAAGCCTTTCTTACCTACGCGAAGAATAGAAGGCGAGATAAGAAGAACGATGAGGCCAAGATGTACATGGAGACAGTATGTGCTCCGAGCTTTCTTTGATATGCAGTTTCTCATTGCAGATTCGCGCGGAAAGGTAGCATATGACTTTTGTGTCTTCTTCATGGGCCACAGGGAAGTATGGAAGCCAAGTATATACGACAAACAAGTGGCTCTTGCCAGTTGCATTGGTTGAAGAGGTGCGACAGGCGTTTAGGCGAAGCGAGCAATTGCTTGACCTCTAGATGCAAAGAAGCGATGTCACAAAAGAAGAGCAAGAGAATACAAACAAACCGAGTTCACAGCCAACTCAGGTGGTTGTGCCAATCGACCAAGCGGAAATGCTAATGTCGCAGGGTTGGAGATTTGTGGCCACTTTGCCAAAAGACAAGGCAGTAGTGGAGAAAAATGGTAGCGGACTGTGACCTGTCCGGTATGAATGATAAAGTGGACCGGGTGGGATTTGAACCCACGATCTCACCCATGCCAAGGGCGTATCCTACTAGGCTAGACGACCGGCCCGGCTTCAATCAGAGTTTGATTCTGATTTGCATTAACTTTTTTTGTGAGGATATTAACGTTTAGCGCGCATTTGGAAATTAGCTTGACCAAAGTAGCATAAGATATTTAACTATCAAGAATTGAATTCTCGGCGTGGTCGTAGAGAACAAGGCGATAATTTCATACATTCAAATTCAGAAAGAAGACTTGGCAGTTTTCAGGTTCAAACCAAAAGAAGGAGAGCTACCGCAATACAAGTCCGGCCAGTTCGTAACCCTTGGCGCGCACGTCCAGTCTGAGAACAAGGTGATAAGGAGGGCATACTCCATCGCGTCCAATCCGGAGAACAGGAAGTACATCGAGCTTTACATCAGGTGGGTCAGGAAACCACTACCGGGTCGCCTGACGACCGTTCTATTTAGCGCAAAGGAGGGAGACGAGATAACATGGGTAAAGCCCACGGGGGCCTTTACCATCGAGGAGAAAAAACCCAACGGAGAACTCGATGACAGGAGGATAGTCTGCCTCGGAGGAGGTACCGGCCTTGCTCCATTTGTAAGCTTTGCCCGCCACCTCTATGCAACAGGGAGCAAGAGGGAGATCGTTGTACTTCATGGCGCAAGCTATGTGGACGAGCTAGGTTACAGGGATGAGCTTACAAACCTCGAGGAGGAGAGCATCGACATGGGAAGAGACAAGTGGAACTTTAGGTACAGGGCAACTGTTAGCAGGCCAGACGAGTGGTTCAACAGGACCTGGAACGGCCAGAAGGGCAGAGTGGAGACATTTTTACAGTCAAAGAATGGCGAACAGTCCCCGCTTGAGCAGATGGTAGGGGAGAAGATAACGAAGGATAACACTGTGTTTTTCATATGCGGCTGGCAGGGAACCATAGACGGATGCCTCGATGTCCTCACGCCGAAGGGATTTGTAACCGAGAGAAACAAGAGAGCAGACAAGAGCTTCGAGATAAAGTACGAATCCTACGGCTAGGCAGATTATTGAAAAGATAATATTCTCTCAGTCTGGCGAGACTACGGGGACGTAGGTCAGCTTGGATAGACTGCCAGCCTCGGGCGCTGGATGTCGTGGGTTCAAGTCCCATCGTCCCCATTCTTAAGTTAGTGCGACCACTATAGATGATTGAAATAGGCCCGCAAAAATAAGGAAGAAGGTTGACCGTAGCCATATACCTTGCCCACCTCAACCCGGTCACAAAGGCCCATGTTGAGATAATCAAGGAGTTAAGAAGCAGGGATGAGGTAAAGGTGATGCCCGTCATCTTCAAGATTGACGGAAGGGAGGTCAACAGTAGGAGCTTTCCGTTCACCTACGAGCTTCGAAAGAAGATGCTGGATGCGGTGTTTGGCGACTCGATATCCGTCTCCTCAAACTATACCTTTTATGCGCCGTTTGCAAAATACATACCGCCACTCATCTCCCCCTACTCTTGGAGGATAAAAGGACAGATCCTGGATGGCGTCAGGGACGACTATTATACGTATACGGGCGACAAGGCCGAGGCATTTGTGCTCAATCTGTACGGATTGAATCCCCGCGTAGGCAAGAGGAAGGAGACATCTGCCTCGTTTGTGAAGCAGAGGATGTTCGAGGCCGCCGAAGGCAGGGAAACCGACTGGGAGAGTTACGTGGAACCCGAGGTGGTCAGCATTATTCGCGACAACTGGGATGTCGTAAGGAGGTTTGCCAAGTCGCCTGACCTCACCTACAGAGTTCTAGGAATGAAGTTCCCAAGCACCGGATTCTGGTAGAAATGGATTAATTATAGTTAGAGTTGGTTTTGTATATGAAATCATTCGCCCCCAAGTTTGTCTGGTTTGACGGCAGGTACGTCAGGGACAGCGAGGCAAATGTCTCCGTCATGACCCATGCCATACACTATGGTACGTCGGTCTTTGAGGGCCTGAGGGGATATTGGAACTCGAAGAACTTGAACATCTTCAGGCTTGAGGACCACGTAAAGAGATTCAGGAACTCGGGCAAGGTTTATTCTATTACGTTACGGTTTACGGACAGGCAGATATCTGACGCGATAACGGCGCTTTGCAGAAAAAACAATGCAAGGCAGTCATGCTACATCCGGCCATTTTATTTCGTGGGCAGGTACGGCATAAACCTGCACGTCACGGAGAAGAGTCCGACGCATGCGGCAATCGTCATGTTTCCATTTGGCGACCTTTTCAACAGGAACGGCATAAGCGCAGGGATATCATCGTGGAGGAGGATAAACGACAGTTCCACTCCCCCCCTTGCAAAGATGGGGGGAAACTACCTAAACTCCATACTTGCCACCCAAGAAGGGAAGAGAAACGGATACGACGAGGCAATACTGCTCGACCACCTAGGCAACATAAGCGAGGCCCCGGGCGAGAACATATTTTTGGTAAGAGACGGGAAGATGATAACTCCCCCCAGCAGTTCCTCCGCGCTTGAAGGGATTACAAGGAGCTCCGTGATAGAGATAGCAAGGGACCTCGGATATGATACTGTGGAGCGCGAGATTCCAAGGACTGAAATCTATTTTTCTGACGAGGTATTCCTTACTGGAACCGCAGCCGAGATCACCCCCATCACGTCCGTCGATGGAAAGCCAGTGGGGAATGGCAAAGCTGGCAGGATTACCCAGAAGATAAGGAATGTTTATTCCGACATAGCAATGGGAAGAAACAAAAAGTATTCCCGCTGGATAACCCCAGTGTATTGAGATGAGGATAGTACAGATAGGCGTAGGCGGGTTTGGAAAGAACCATGCAAGGATACTCTCGCAGCTGGGAGTCCTCTCCGCAGTATGTGACGCCGACCCTGCAAGAGCGGCAGATTTCGGGGCAAGATACGGCGTAAAGCACTACTCTAGCCTGGAGTCGCTTCTTGCCGGCGAGAGCTTTGACGGCGCCTTTGTGTGCACGCCCACATCAACGCATTTTGGGATTGCCAAGACCCTGCTCGAGAGTAGTGTGAACGTATTTGTAGAAAAGCCCATGACGTACCTTTCTCGCGAAGGCGAGGAGCTCCTTGAGATCTCAAGGAGGAAAAAGGTAGTCCTCACCTCTGGCTACATTGAGAGGTTCAACCCGGCCGTCTCGCTTGTAAAGGAGTATGTCAGGACCAAGAAGTACGGCGAGCTTATAATGCTCGAATTCCACCGCGAGAACAGGATGCCCCTCCACATAAAGGACGTCGGGATAATCTACGACACGTCGGTCCACGACATCGATACCGCAATGTGGCTTTTTGACGATGCGCCCGAGGTGGTCTTTGCAAGATCTGGGAAGCTGAGGCACGACCATGAGGATTTTGCCACCATAATGCTCGGCTTCCGGGACAACCGTATAGCCATAATCTCGTCCAACTGGATAACGCCGATAAAGGTAAGAAGATTCAATGCGGTCTGCACCGATGCGATAATCTCCTCGGATTTTATCACCCAGGAGGTGAAAATAGAGACAGACGGAGGGGCAGAGATCCCCCGAAAGGAGGTCGAGGAGCCCCTGCTGCTTGAGATCAAGAATTTCATATCCGCCTCCGAGGGTAGGGAGGAAATAAGGGTCAGGCCTGAACACGCGGTAAATACCACAAGGATTGCAGAAGCGGCACTTTTATCTAGCCAGAAGGGAACCCCAATCTATCTGGAATTATGAACAAGAAGATGATGGAAATTCTTGCGTGTCCACTGGACAAGCACTTTCCGCTTGACCTCTTTGAGGTGGAGTCGGAACAGGAAGTTGTCCGGCAAGGAGCCATATTTTGCTCCAAGTGCTCCAGATTCTATCCCATAATAGACGAGATTCCAATCATGCTGCCTGACGAGCTGAGGGACAAGAACCAGGACATGGAGTTTCTCAAGAAGAACAAGGACGCCCTGCCGGAGAAGATCGTCAGAAGTGGTGCTCCGTGGCACCTGTGATATCCATGGTCACAAACTTCGTCTCCGAGAAGGCAAAGATTGGAAAGAATGTCAGGATATGGCATTTTGCCTACGTCGGGGACAACACCGAGATCGGGGACAACGTGAAGATAGGCTCACTTGCCCATGTGGATTACAACGTAAAGGTGGGTGAGAATACCATGATAGAGGGAATGGCCTACATTCCCCCGCTCTCGAGGATAGGCAAGAATGTGTTCATAGGTCCTGCCGCCTCACTTACAAACGACCCCTATCCGACAAGCAAGAAGATGATAGGCGTTACAATCGAGGATGGCGCCGTAATAGGCTCAAGGGCAGTCATAAAGGCAGGCGTGACGGTGGGGAGGAACAGCGTGGTGGCAATGGGCGCCGTAGTCACAAAGGACGTCCCCCCTGATACAGTAGTGGCTGGCGTTCCCGCAAGGGCCAGATATTCAAGGAAAGAGTACGACCAGAAGAAGAAGGAATGGGAGGACGGCTAATTCCTTATCTGCTTGTGGAATATCCAGTTCTTTATCTTTGACATAATGAAGACCCAGAGCACTACGAGGAGGATGGCGATGGCTGCCTTTATCCCCGAATCGAGCAACTCGTTATATCTCCCGTAGCCTTCTATCCTGAGCGGCCCTATTATCGAGATGAGAAGGCCTCCTCCCGCAATAATGAGGCCCCACATTATGAGTATGTAGGCATAGATTGGCGCCTTCACAGGCGTACACCCATCATAAACGAAGTCGCTACTGCAAGCGCCGCAGAGAAAAACGCGAGCTTGAAGATAGCAAAGCCGACCTCCTTCTCAGTCATTGGCTTGTTGGCAACAATAAGGCGGACAAGGGTTACCGGTGCATCCCTGTCTGCGGTTGCCTTGAGCTTAAAATCATCGGTGTGCTCAACGGGGTTTGCCTTGAGCTGCCTGTGTTCTATTACCCTCTTTACGCTTGAGAGGAAGAGGAACGAGTTTATCACTGCTGGCAGGAGTGCTATTGCAGCCACAATCTCCACGTGACCCACTATGGCAATCGTTCCATACATGGCCCCAAGGGTGAGCGCGCCCGAGTCTCCCGGAAATATGCGGCTTGGGAACTTGTGGTACCTGTAAAAGGCGGCAGATACAAAGCCCAGAGGAAGACTTGCCATGGCAATGTCATAGTTATGTACTATAAAGAGGCAAAGGGATAGCGCAAAGCTTGCTATCATCATAAATCCGCTTGCGACACCGTTGAGTACGTCGATCGAGTTTATGGTGTTGCCAGTTATTGGAATCATCACGATGACAAGCCCCATGTAGAGCAGCGGAATCGTCACGTGGCCAAAGAGCGGAAATCCCAGCTGCGGATCATAGACGAGATGTGGCCAAAAGTAGCCAAGCAGGAGTATCGGGGCTGCGCTTGCCGCAAGGGCAAGAGGCTTGAACCATCCCCCCAGCACCCTCCTGTCGTCGGCAAGCCCCACGAGGAAGGAGAGTGAGGTTGTAAGTATTATTGCAAGAACGGCAGGCGAGGAGTAAAGACCGTACAGGACAAGCTCGGAGGCAAGTATTCCTGCAAGGATGGCCGGACCTCCCGGGCGCGCCACGTTTGCCCCTCCCACCCTGTTGTAGTCCTTGACCACGAGTTTTCTCCTCTCAAGGGCCCTTATGAGGGGTGGAGTGGCAGCATAAACAACCAGAAATGCAATTGCTGAGACCGCTACTGCGGCAATGGTCTTGTCAAGCATCATCTTACCTTTTTGAGCTGTGTCTTTATGTTTTCTGCAATTACAGGCCCTATTTTGTCGATTTTGGCAAGCTTTTCTACTTGGACGGAGGCCAAATCATCAAGCGTCCGGATTCCGTTCTTGTAAAGCAGCCTTGCGCGCACCCTCCCTATCCCGCGCACCTTCACGAGGTCTACAAGTTCCTCCTTTATTCCATAGTCTATCCTTGCCCTCATTGCCAAGAGCTCCTCCATGGGCCCGTCAAGTTTCTCAAGTTTGGCAAGCTCATAAAGTGCATGTGTAAGCCAGTCAGCAGTCTCCGACATCCTGTGCATGTCACCAGACTCCACCCCCAGATTATCTGACAGGAAGATCTCGGTTGACTCGTTTATCCATGCATGCATTGCAAGGAGGCTCCTGTTGCAGTCGTACTCTGAGATGCTCTCAATCAGCTCGTCGGCGTAATTCTCAAGGAGCGTGCCTGCAAGATCGTAATCCTTGTTTCGAAGCGAGAACTTGGGAAAAAAGTCCTCGCAGCTTGTTATCGCGTGCAGTAATCCAAGCGTGTGCTTCCCTTTCCCCTTGGCCGCGCGGAGGGTCTTCCTGAAATAGACGGACGTGACTGGATCTATGTAGAGGGTCGATGTCTTCCTTCCAAACTCGGTTGCAATGAACCTTCCTCCCTTCTGCTTTACGAGATCCTCTAGCTCGAGGTATCGCAGTGTTATGTGGATCTTGAACTTTAGGGTGGACTTTCTTTCCTGAAAGCCCGCAAGCGTCTTTGAAAAAAATTCTACAATCTCCTCCCCCTTTACGCCCGGGGTGGTTGAGATCAGGCTGAGGGCGTGAATCCTGAGCGCCTTGTCGTCGGTAAGCTTTGAGGATATCGGTTCTGGCACACCGTTGATGTAGTAATCAAATATCTCGTCGCTGTTTGCCGTGCTCACAATGATGGATTCGCCGAACTTGTCGTACTGGGGCCTTCCGGCGCGCCCCGAGAGCTGCTTGTATTCTAGCACGCTGATCGGCTTGTTACCCCCGAATTTGACGTCGTACCTGTTTACGTTCGAGATGACGACCCTCCTTGCGGGAAGGTTCACGCCTGCAGCAAGGGTGGGCGTGGATGCGAGAATCTTTATCCTCCCACCCCTAAACTCTGATTCGATTACCTCCCTGCAGTTCTGGTTAAGTCCGGCGTGGTGAAATGCAACGCCCTTTTTGACAAGCGATGCGAGGTTCTCGATGAGCTCGGTGTGCTCGTTGTCTGCAAGAATCTTGGCAGATACATCCTCAAGTGCCTTTTTATCCTTCTCAGATACGTACTTTGATACTGCCTCTGAGGCCTTTGTTGCAAGCGAGACCGAGCGCGCCCTCGTCTCTGCAAACAGGATTGCCTGTCCTCCGTCTTTGAGAGAGTCGATGCCAAGGTCCACCGGTCCCCCCCTCACAGAAGTCTCGACCTCAAAGTTCTTCCGGTTCTGCATGGTCACGACACCCTGGTCATACACGCCCTCCCAAAGTGGAACAGGCCTCCAGTCGCTCTCGACAAGCTTGCAGCCAAGCCACTCCGAGATCTCGCCGGCATTTGTCACGGTGGCGCTCAAAGCGAGCACCTGCGGCCTTGGGTCTAGTGCGAGCTTTGTCAGCACTATTTCAAGCGTTGGGCCCCGGTCCTCGTCGCCCAGCAGGTGGACCTCGTCGGCAATGACGAGGCTTACCTCGTCCAGCCACTCGGCCCCCTGCCTTATGACCGAGTCCATCTTCTCGTTGGTCAGGACCAGTATGTCGTTTGACCCCAGGTCCCTGTCGGTCTGATCATAGTCGCCAGTCGAGATCTGGATCCTTATCTCCCTGCCCCAGTCAATTGATGCGAGTTTTTTCAGTTCGCCAAACTTTTCGGATGCAAGCGCCTTGAGCGGGCTGAGATAGACAATCTTCCCCTTCTTGTCAGCAAGGTGTCTTGCTGCTGCAAGCATTGCTATCAGAGTCTTTCCGCTCGCGGTGGGCGCGGAAACCAGGATGCTCCTCCCTTCCAAAAGGCCTGCCTTTACGCTCTTTTCCTGAGGCGGATAGAGTTTCGTGATGCCGCTCTGGAGGAGGAACTCTATGACGCCTTTTGGAAGATCAATGTCTTCTACTTTCATACACGGTTATAATGACCTGGCTTGGATTCATAAATAGCTGACTCTCGCTGGAGTTTCTTGAGGTACTTTCTTGCCTCTTCTTCCGTGAACTTGCCAGTCTTTACGAGCTCCTTGACAAACGTCTTCTCCTCGACCGGCCTCTTTTCGTCTCCCTCAAGCGACTTCATCACGTCCATGAAGAGTTGCATCTTTGAGACCTCGCTGTGAGGCCTTCCCTGCAGGACGCCAAGGTCGACCTTGCCCGTATTGACATCGACTCCTGCATCTTGGAGCATGCTCTGTATGAGGAAGATCGCCCTCTCAGCATCCTCGCCGTCAACCTGGGTCTTCATCAGGAGCCTTGCTCTTGCGGTGGCAAGCCTGACCAGGCCCTCAAGCTGCCTCGGAGTGACTGTAATCATGCCTTCGGACTCGACGTTTCTCATGGTCATATAGTAATCGAGGATCTTCTCCTCTGCCTCAGGGGTCAGTATTGGGTCAAACCTCTTGGCGTACGTGAGATATTTTGTGAGGATATCTACGTCTATGAGCGACTTGGTATCGGTGCCGGTAGTCCTGTGCAGATTGAGTATGTGCCTTGCAATCCTCGAGTCACGCTCCTTTGATGGGATGTCCCTTACAACGAAGATGAGGTCGAATCTGGTAAGTAGTGGTACCGGCAGGTTTACGTTCTCGGTGATGTTCTTGAACGGGTCGTACTTGCCGTACATCGGGTTTGCGGCAGCAAGTATCGAAGTCCTTGCATTTAGGGTCGCTACAATTCCTCCCTTTGCGATGCTGACTGACTGCTGCTCCATTGTTTCATGCAAAGCGGAACGATCTTCTGGCTTCATCTTATCGAACTCATCTATACAATTATGGATGTAGACCATAGATGCCTCATAATTATGATATTTACCAACACTTAGATCATAGACATATCCATCATATGGCACTCTTTCCACACTAACGACCTTCTCAGTCCCTCTCTCTAATGCACCCTTGTGATCAATCTCAACTATCTCACGTTGGGCTTTGATACTGTAGGATTTGATGCCCTCGGCAAAGCGAGAGATATCTCTACCAGTTATCTGAATCAACGGAAAACCCTTGCGCGTTCTTCTTATCTTCGCACAAATGCCAAATCTACGCAAAGCATATAGCATGACTGTCAATTCATGTTGCGATAAGCTTGGATAGAATCTTGCTGCGATTATTTTACCGCGTACATGATTGAAATCACCATCAGTGTCAAACACTCCTGCAAGAAATGCCCATAGAGACCTGTCTGGAAGAAGCAAGATGTTGTCAATCGAGGGACTTTTTGTTAAGAATCGCGTCTTCTGCAAAAATGTCTTGTCTGTTGTGTATAGATGATACATTCTTGATATCAAGGAGTATTTGCCTAGGGTTCTAACGCGATCCCCTTTGTCATAAAGTGAAAAGACATCAGAGTTTTTCTGAATGTTTCTGATGACATCCTCGTTTACTTTAGATTGACTAATTGTGATGCTGTGGGTTGTGGTACGGCCATCACCGTAGATACAACCAATAACATAAGATTCTTGTTCGCTCATGTTCAGGGTGCATGCCGGTTTTGATACTCGCACTGGCGACCGGAGTAATTGGCCGGGTTTGACATCTTTAGCTTTTATCCAGAGATTCTTGACATGTGTTACACGCCTCATCAGGTGTTCAGGCGTAAGTTTGAGCATTAGTCCTGACGAGAAGGTCATCTTGATTATGTCTCCCTTGTACTTTTTTCTCATTATTGCAAATGCGTTACCATCAAGATCTGCCCTTACATTCCCATCGTAAATGTTAATCGGGATGAGTTCTTTCTTTGCCTCCCTTCCAGATTTCGTAAGATAAACATCACCATTGATTCCATCCCAGAGTTTTCCTACCGGGACAAGTGCACTGCCTGTATAGATTTCGGTGTCTTCAGTCATACAAACGAGTCCTTGATCACCCAAAACTACGGCGCCTGCCTCCAGCATCATAATTCCGATTTTATCCCGTACAACTGCAGCTGTCAGTCCCGCCGCTGTCGAACCTCTTCCTGACGTGTAGAGGCCCCTCGGTGCAATCCTTGCACAGAATTTGAGCATCTCACTCTTTGCTGTACCCGGGTCTCCCACTAGAAAGACGTTGATGTCGCCACGTATCTTGGCCCCGTCAGCCAGGAGTTTCTGTGTGGATCCCACAATAAGCAAGAGTATGGATTCCTTTATGATGTCATGCCCGTTGACGTGGGGTGCAAACGAGGCCACCAGCCTGTCGTAGATGTCAGGGTTTTTGCCAAGCGACTTTATTATCTTCTCCTCGTCTGGCGAGATCTCTTCCCTTTCCGTGCTGCGCGAGCTCTTTTGTCCCCTTCCCCCGAGGAATTCTATGTTGTTTCCCTGAACCCTAAGCCTGTAAATCCCGCTCTTTCCGCGCATCGATGGTATGTGCTCCTGCTCTATTCGAACAATTCCCGTCAGTATCACACGGTCACCAGGCCTTGCATTGTCGACCAGGTCCTGCAGCACCGTTACATCCAGATAGTGTGGAAGCTGGCCTGGCGGTAGGTCTTCCGGGAGCTCCTGCAGTCTTACCATCTGAAAGTCAATGAACTTGCTCTGCTCCGGATTGAGGTCGAGATCCCTGTGGGTGCATTTGCCGTTGTCACACTTGAGTGGCTCCTTGAACTCTAGTCCCTTTTCCTGTACACGCTTTGTCTGGTGACCCTCTGGACAAATGTAGACAAGCTCCTTTGCAAGAGGTTTTATCTCAGATGCCCTCACGACCATGCCGGAGACGCTTATCATCCTGCCTATCACCTCTGCGTTTACCTCCCTGAGGCTGCGCTGTGCCGGATAGTTTGATATCCTTACCCGTATGTCATGGCGTATCTTCTCTGCATACTGCGGGAACCTCTCCTTGAGAATGTCCTTGATTGCCTCACTGAAGGCGTGTAGGATTGCATCCGGGTCGACGTTGAAGACCGACTCTATCTCGGGATGCGTGACTAGGTCGTTGTAGTCCACCACGATGTACTGGATCTTTTTTGCCATCATCTGGTCTATCTCGTCGACATACTTGTACGAGCCGGACTTGTCCTTGAACTGGCTCAGAAAGTCTTTTACCTGGTCGTGAAGCTTGCTTGAGGATATTGATTCTGGGGAAAGGGTCATTTCTTGTCACTTAGTATCTGCCGCTTGAATTCCGTGCTGTTGTTATAGATATAGTCAAAAAGTATGCGCTCCTCTATTGTGACCTTCTTTGCAAGGTCGGCGCTCATCTTGGCCGAGTCTGCAAGCCGGACAATCTTTCCCTGCCTCTTCCGGACAAGCGAGTTGAGCATGCTCTCAAGCTTGTCGCGGTCCTGCGGGGGAAGCCTCCTCATAAAGGAAATCATCTTGATGTAAAACTCCGGCTCTAGCGTTGAAAGGTCAAAGTCCCCCTGCACGTTCTCCTTGACGATTGCCTGCTTTAGTGCTACCACCATGTCGGTATCCTGAACCTCTGCAAGGTTTTCCTGCGACAGGACGTCGGCCACCCACCTTGGGACGCTCAAAATCTCGCCATGCTTTGCGTCTATGCTGGCGTCTGGGGCATCGATCTTTACATCATAGCCAAAGTTGACCTTTACCTCCTGCAATTGGTATCCTATGCTGTGGATCTGTATGAGTTCGGAGATGTTCAAATTATGTCATGATCCTCCTTTGGGCCTTTAATGGGATCGATCGATCAGATCTTTTAACAATTTGCTCTGAACATTTGATCTAGTGCTTCCTAGGGCCGACTCTTCGTCCCTCCAACATGTAATTTTCACCATCTGATCGCCTCCATATGGTACGGACTGGAAGTAAGTTAAGAGCAGGTAATTTTGTTATTACCACGTGACGCCTGCTCGGTGGATGGTGTGGCGATCCTAGAATTAATTAGTCGGGTTAAAAGGAATGACCATATGACAGACTCGTTCATGTGGGTGGAAAAGTACCGCCCCATGAAGCTATCCGACATTGTAAACCAGAAGGAGGTCATAGGCAGCCTCAAGGCACTCCTGAAGAACCCGCAAGCGATGCCGCACCTGATGTTCTCAGGCTCGGCCGGGATAGGAAAGACAACGGCTGCGCTCTGTATTGCACGGGAGATTCTGGGCAACATATGGAGGGAATACACGCTTGAGCTTAACGCCTCCGACGAGAGGGGCATCAACATGGTAAGGGACAGGGTTAAAAAGTTCGCAAGATTCTCGGGACTTGACACCAGCATACCCTTCAAGTTGGTCATACTTGACGAGGCAGACGAGATGACTTCCGATGCGCAGACTGCGCTCAGGAGGATAATAGAGGACACGGCAAGCCATTGCAGGTTCATCATGATTGCAAACAACATCTCAAAGATAATAGAGCCGCTCCAGAGCAGGTGTGCGGTATTCAAGTTTACGAGAATCCCGGAGGAGGAGATCGTAGACTATCTCGAGGAGATCTGCAAGAAGGAAAAGGTAAAGCATACAAGGGACGGCCTGAAGGCGATATACTCCTACTCGGAGGGCGACATGAGGCATGCAATCAACATCCTACAGGCAACGGCAAGCCTGGGTGTTGCAAATGAGGAGAATGTAAAGGCGTCAGCAGGACTGTCCAAGGCTGGAGATGTGGGAGACGTGCTCAAACTCGCACTTGGGGGCAAGCTGGCGGAGGCAAGGCACAAGATGGTGGAGCTGATTAAGGTCTACGGCATGTCAGAGTCCGACTTTTTAAAGTACCTCAACGAGGAGTGTTACAAGCTCAAGACCGACAAGCTCTCAGAGATGCTAGAGTCCGTGGCAAAGTACGATTATAGGCTGATAATCGGGGCAAATCCAGAGATCCAGCTCTCGGCCCTGCTTGCAGAGCTTGGAAAGATTGGCAGGTAAGAGGCACGCAGGAACTTGGAAGGCTAGGGACAGCCAGGCCCGGAGAAGACGGCTGTAAATTGTTGGTTGTAGGCAGTTGCTCGAACAGTCCTTGACGCAACTCCCGAGAGGTTGTCGTTCCAGTGATCAAAGCTGCATGCCGCGTATCCCACCGGCGTAAACGTATACGCGACACCTGCAGTGGCAAGGTATGGAAGCGGGGAATATCCGGAAGGGATGATATGGCCTGACTGCGTCACCCCTACATAGTATCCAGAAATTGGGCGCCCCGACTGGTCCACCGTGTTTATGGTTAGTGTGGAGGCTGGCTTGTCAAGCTCGCCTGCAAGCTCTGACAGGTAGGACGATATGCGGTCCCATGGGTTGGCATCATATGCAGTGCAGTAGCTCCCGACGTCGGTAAAGTAAAGGTAGCCCACATAGTTTGAGTAGTTTCCCACCACCGTGGAGTTGGGAAGCTCGGGCTGGCAGAATGCGACAAGCGAGAAGTTCGTCCTTCCAAAGACCGGGGAGGTGTCAGCCAATGTCCCAGACGATATCATGGAAAGGCTTGGTGCCCCCGCACCCTCGTAGATGTTGATGGTGTCTGCTGCATGGCCGTTTAGGTATGCCGGGATCGTAGGTATTCCCGGGTTGGCAAAGACGTTTTGGAAGCCAAGGTTGTTTCTTGCGTATCTTGTGAGGTTCTCGTAGTAGGAAAGCGTCGTATGGTTTGGTCCCAGCCTTGTTGACATCTCGTCGAGGTTTATCCCGCTGACCCCCTTTTGCCCGTAAAGCGTTGACCACTGCGTGAGGTTTTCCTGGACCTCCCGGTATGGGCAGCAGGTTGGCGTCGATGCGGGGTCGGCATAGCGCGTCCGTACGTATCCCAGTACCGTTATGCCGTTCTTGGTAAGGTTGCCTATTCCGTTTCCATAGTCCTGGCTGTAATCGCATGGGTTGTCAGCGCTCAGGCACGGTCCGTTGTCGGGGTTTATTATGACAAAGAGTGGGACGCGCGGATGTGACAGATGGGCGTCCACGATCGGCTGCCAGCAGAAATCGTCTGGGTATTTGCTGCAGTCAGTCGAGGTAGAGTTTACTGGGCACGATGAGGAATCTCTGCCATAGGGCGCACAGTACAACGGTACAACGATTCCGGCGACTGCAGTGGGCGAACCGACTGTTGATTGCTGGGTTGTGGCATATGCAATGTTTGATTTGGGTGAGAGTCCGAGCGGGGTGATTGCGGCCACAGTGTAAGCGTAGCTTGCCTGCGGCTCAAGCCCGGTATCTTGGAATGTTGTAAGGTTTGATCTCGTATCGTATACTATGGTGGACCATGTTGCAGCACCATCGGAGGACCTTTCTATCTCATATCCCTGAATCCGCAGGTCGTCCTCCGGCGGTGCTTGCCATGAGAGACTAACCTCCGTCGGGGAGGTAGAGTTTGCAGCAAGGTGCGACGGAGATTGGAGGTCGGCAGGTGTTGTAACGTTTATGGCATACGACGGCGGGCCCAGTCCTGCCAGGTTTTTCGCAAATACAATGTAGATGTATGTCGAGCCGCCATCAAGCGAGATGTCATCAAACGTGGTTCCGTTGCCAAATGAAAAGTATGCAGGGCCGGTCGAGTTGCGTGATGCCTTCTGAAGGGACTCGCTTCCGGATCTCTCGATCTCGTATCCGGTGATTGGGGAGCCGCCGTTTGAAAGTGGCGGGTCCCAGGAGATGGTTGCCGATGACGAGTTTACGCTGTCCAGTGTAAGATTTTGCGGCGCTCCAGGAAGGGCAAACAGACGGTACGCGTCGCCTCCGAAAATCTCCTGCCTGCTTGAGGAAAGTGTTTCATTTCCTGCACCGTACACCGTTATTGTACCGTTCAAGGGGTAGCGAGAACCGCCGACATTCAGGACTGCCTCTCCTGACAGGAACGGGCTGCGGCTGATATTACCGTCCGAACCCGTCGATATGGTTGCATAGGTCGCGTTTGCGGCACGGCCTTCTATAGTGACCGTGTCGTTTGAGGTAGAGTAATAATCCGCAAACGTTGCATTCATCATCTGACCCCGGTAGGATGATTCCGATTCAAGGTATACGTTAAATGGCGCGCTCATGTTCAATGCCAATTCACGGTTCTCATATACCTCGGTACCTCCGAGGAAGACCGCGAGGTAATTCCGGCCGTTTGTAACCAAGGTACAGTCTTGCGTGAGCGGCTGTTGCTGGCCATCGTCCGCCCAGAGTATCTTGAGGCCCTTTCCTGCAAGGGCTACGGCCCATACGGTGCCCGAGATCCCAGTGTCGGAAAAGCATGATATGTAGTTCTGGGAGGACTGGAGGGTCGGAGCTATTATCATGTTGGCCTGATAGTAGGCGCTCCCATCGGCCAGATATCTGGCAGGCGCCGTGATTGCAACATGGAAGAGCGTGGCATTGGCTTGCTGGGTCTCGGCATAAAAGCCCGCATAGATTGGATTATTGTCCCCTCCATGCGGTTGTATGCCGATGTGAAGTCCCATGGAATCCCTCCAGAAGGCATAACTTGCATTCTCCGCGCCGGCATCTCCTCCAAAGGACCAAAAGCCCGGGTCTGACTCAAGCTCTTGTTGGGTCCGGGTCTCATTTGTCAGCGGGTCGGATGAAACAAGGCCTGACGCCGACTTTTCAATGAGAATGTCCGGGCCCAAGAAAGGATTCTGACCTTGGGGACGCTTGGAATTAGCCTCCGTAATCAGCGCGTGGCTTGCGCTGGCGACTTGACTGCCCCGGTGCTGGGGCTGTTCCGGTCCTCCAGTTTTGACCTGATTTTGAGGCACATGATTCAGTTGCAAGGGCCCTCCGCTGGTGACAAGGGGTGGAAATACCCCCCAAGTCTTGCCGTGTATCTTGATGTTTCCGTAGCTGCCTGCTCGTGGGGCAGCCTTTGAATGCAAATTTCCATGCCTGTGGTTGCCGGTATCACCTATAGCATGCGGAAGAAGAAGTACTAGCATAAAGGCTGAAAGCAGCAAGGCTGCGATAATCAGGTTTGCGCTAGTCACTTGCTTCCTCATCCGAATTCCTCGCATTGGATATCTATGAAATTACAGGTGCGGCAATATTTTACTGGGACCAAACTTGGCTACATATTCTAGTTTAGGATGAAACAACTGGAAAATTCTGGGAATATATCCCCTCTTTTGATAAATATTCGATTCCGGCCGGCCATCGGCATTTAAAGTCATGGTTGGGTGAATTTGCAATCGACTTTAATTTTTCCACTTGAAAAATTAATTGGTCTCCACCCTAACGTGCTTTGCCAACCAATACCAGGATTGGAATACCTTGAAGATCTGCTTGCGATTTTGGCATTTTCTTCTAAGAAGGATCTGAGGACATATGGCGGGCATACTCCATCTTCTTCCGGCTGTTATGCATGTCAAGATCCCTCATCACACCACCAATATTCCCGATCAATTTATGGCTAAATTTTGTTCCTAGTGGGTTGCCAAAAGAGGTATAAGCGCAGAGAGAGGGATTTGAACCCCCGCGTGCTTGCGCACATAGGCTCTCAAGGCCCACGCCATGCCGGGCTAGGCGACCTCTGCGACCTATTTCCGTAAACACCAGTTAAAAATTGTTAAGGCACCGGACTCTTGTAACCGAATTTCGTCCAATTGCCATTAGGCAGCGTAATAAAAATAAAAAGATCGAAAGTTTCTAATGGTGCGCGTGCGGGTTGGCAGAACCGACATCCATCTTGGTGTAGGTGCCTGCCGCCTTCTCGTGGTGTTCCAGATTTGACTGGTCCACCTTGATTGCCTGTGGTGGGCAGACTGATACGCATGCCATGCACCAGATGCAGTCATGCTCTCTTATCGGATCGGCCTTGTCTGTATAGTCCTTCCTTTCCTCTTTCACGGAACTACCAGTTCCTGCCATCTCGATGTTTACCGCCTTGCTCGCAGGAATGTCCTTCTCAGTTCTGTACCACTGGAAGACCTGTACTGGACATGCCTCGATGCATGCACCGTCAGCGACACAAGAATCCCAATCTACTGCGACCATGGTGCCACTTACGCCTACCGGCTCGAGCTTCTCGCCCCTGGACTTGAATGCAGATATGCAGTTCTCATCCTTTGAGGCATCGGCCAATCGGCCCGGACCCCACCTGAAGTGAAAGTGTCCGTCGGCTTGATCTATTTTTCCAATTGGCTTGTAACCCTTTGGAAAGTCTTCGGGTATTGGCATGCATGACTGTGACAGGGTATGTTATTTAAACCTAGACATGATGAAACTATGGTAAGTTGACGATCTCTTTTTCGTGGATCTCTTGGTTTGCCTGATCAACCTTGATTGCTTTTGTGGGGCAAACCTCCACACATGCCATGCACCAGATGCAGTTTGCTTCTTTGACAGGGTTTGCCTTGTCAGTGTAATCCTTCCTGTCGTTCCTGCCGGTCTCGCCCGGATTTTTGTACCATTCGAAAACCTTCACGGGACAGCTGAGAAGGCATATTCCGTCCGCGACGCATGAATCCCAGTCTACTGCGACATATGTGCCGTGGACTCCCATGGGTGCAATCTTCTCCCCCGTGGCGGTATAGTCGGCAACCACCTTGGGATCTGATGCCGCCTCTGCAAGCCTGCCAGGCCCCCACACAAGATGAAAATTCTCGCTCAACGGGTCCTTGAACTTTTCTACCACCTTGTGGTTTGAAGGAAAGTTTGGATCGATTGGCACAGTATTGCAGAACTTTCATTGTTATTTAAATTCTCTACAAAAATGCATCCAAGACGCATCCAGCGCATGCAAGACGGGCGGGTTAGGCAAGACCAAGATAAATTCATATCTTAAATAAAGCGGCCTTAACAAGTGGGAATCTTCAAGTATGATATCTATCGCAGCCCAAACGTCGGGATTTATGCCAAGTGCAACGACGATTTTGTCTTCATTCCCAACGGGTTTGCGCCCACAAAGGCCGAAAAGCTGTGCCAGTTCCTCAACGCCAGACATGTGTTCACCTCTGTTGCCAACACGCGGCTCATAGGGGCCCTGATGGTTGCAAACAACAAGGGCCTCCTTTTACCGAGGAACTCTCTTGAGGAGGAGATAGTTCACCTGAGGAAATCAACCGGCCTCAACGTCGAGGTTCTCGACACAAAGTATACGGCCCTTGGCAACCTAATATGCGTAAACGACAGAGGTGGGATAATGTCGCCGCTAATTCCACAGGAGTTTGTAAAAACGGTAGAGGACGTGCTAGGGGTGGAAGTAATAAGGAAGAGAATTGCAGGATACCATCAGGCAGGAGCCATGGCGATTGCGACGTCCCGCGGTGGGATAATCCATCCTGCTGCGGAGGAGGACGAGGTAAGGACGATATCAAACGTGCTGGGCGTGGAGGTGGAGCCTGCGACAATAAACGGCGGTTCGCCGTTTGTGGCCTCCGGCATACTGGCAAACAATGCCTCCCTCGTGGTAGGCACCCTTACAAACGGTCCCGAACTTGTCATGCTTACCAAGGCCTTTAGGATTGAAGATTAGCAAGGGGATCCGCAAGCATTGATTCCAGCCTGACCCGTCTCTCCGTACCGTCCTTCATGTTGCGGACCACGACTGATCCCTCCCCATACTCCTTTGGGGCCACAATTACAGCATGTCCGGAACTTGAGGCCATCTCCATCTGCTTCCTTAGAGACTTGCCTGAAAGATCCACCTCAGCACGGATGCCCTTCATACGCAGCGCGGAGGCCAGGTTGATGGCAATCTTTCTCATCTCGTCGTTTACAAAGGCAACCCACACCCTGTATGCCTCCTGCCTGCCCCCGATCCCCTGCATCTCAAGCGAGTGTACTATCCGCTCAACCCCACCTGCCGCCCCAGTGGCCCCAAGATCGTCCCTTCCAAACGCCCTCGTCAGGGTATCGTACCTGCCTCCCCCGACAAGGGCGCCGAGGTCGGATGTGCTGTCAAAGATCTCAAAGATAATACCCGAGTAATAGTCAAGCCCCCTTACGATGCCAAAGTTCACCATGGCGTTCCCCACCCCCCTGTTTTCCAACGAGTCAAAAAGCTGCAGAATCTTGTCCCAGTTTGCAAGATTGCCAGTTTCTATCAGCCCCTCCACCTCGCGAGGCTTGCCCCTTATCTGGGAAATGGAGATGACTTTCTCGAGGTCTTCTGGCGAGTATCCCTTTTCCTGGTATTCGCGTATTATGTCCTGCCTCTTCTTCTTTGGCACCTTGTCTATTGCCCTGAGGATGTCGGCTATCATCTCGGCCGAGTCGGTCTTGAAGATCATTTTCACGTATGATTCTACAAGGGCCCGGTCGCAGACCTCGATCGTTATGTTCTCAAGGCCCAGTCTTGCAAAGAACTTGGATGCAAAGTCGATTATCTCGGCGTCCGATTCGGTGTTTTGCTCGCCGTATATCTCGATGTCCCACTGGTGGAAGAAACGGTACCGTCCCTTCTGGGGTTCGTCGTACCGCCACACGCCTCCAAACGAGGAGAACTTGGCTGGAAGCCTCATGGATTTTTGCGATACGGCGTACCGCGTGAGTCCGATGGTAAAGTCAAACCTCAGTGCAATGTCCCGGTCTCCCTTGTCGGTGAAAAAATAGACCTCGTTTTTTATGGCAGGGCCGCTCTTTGCCTCAATCACCGAGAGAAGCTCTATCGGGGAGGGCTCCATGAATTGAAATCCGAATAGGTTCGACGTCTCTATGAATTTCTGTCTCACGAATTCCATTGTGACAGACTCGCTGGGTTCAATATCCCTCATCCCGCGTGGTAAGTCCAATTTCAAGACTCTTCATTTTCCAATGCATTTAGACCTTCTGGTTTTCTTGGGAGGGAGAATAATTAATAACGCAAGGGAAAGAAAGCATTCTGCAATGCCCTTCAGATATTTGGAGCACATGACGGACGCATTCATAGAAGTGACAGCGGGCAGCATCGAGGAGGCATTTGCCACCGCAGGGACTGCAGTGGTGGACACTATACTTGACATCAAGTCGGTCCAGAAAAGGGGCAAGCGGCAGGTCTCGGTCTCATCGCCCGACCTGTACGATCTGCTTTACATGTGGCTTGAGGAGGTTATCATACTTACCATTACGGACGGGTTTGCGGGCCGGGAGTTCGAGGTCAGCATACACAAGGATGGCCAGTACCGCCTCGAGGCAAGGATAAGCGGCGAGGAGATTGATTTTGGGAGGCACCACTTCAGGGTGGAGGTCAAGGCTCCAACCTTCCACCTCATGGAGATAATTCAGGACGGAGGGGTGGTGATGAGGTTCCTGCTCGATCTGTGACATTATACCTGGACTTTGCCGGCAGGGCGGGTCTTGTTTTCCGAAAAATAATAAATACGATTCCGGGCTTACCTACAAAGTTGGCAGACGAGGAGATCGAGAAGATAATGAAGAGAAAGCTAGCAGAGATGTCCTCGCAGAAGGAAAGCGAGATTCTGGAGCTAAACGACTCCAATTTTGACAGGGCGATAGCGGGCCAGATGCCCGTAATAGTGGACTTTTGGGCCACGTGGTGCGGTCCCTGCCAGTTCATGCTCCCGATATTTACAAGGATCTCAAAAAAGTACAAGGGCATAAGGTTTGCCCGCGTAAATGTTGACGAGGCCCAGGGGATATCCCAGCGATACCAGGTGTATGCCATCCCGACCTTCCTGGTCTTCAGGGATGGAAAGCTTGTCGACAAGGCAGTTGGGGCCGTCGGGGAGCCAGGCCTGCACATGCTTGCCCAAAAGTTTTCTCAGTAGCCGTAGGCTGCGTTTGACTTCCGCTGGATCTCCACTATTGCCTTTAGCGTACCAAGCTCCTCAGGTGTCAGCTTGTGGGAGAACTGCTTGAGGAGCATCTTTGCCTCGTGCGAGGGAGGAAGAGAGTACAGCGTTTCCTCCTCCGAGACCTGCCTCCCGACGGTTATATTCTGGATTGACATGGCGACCTCCTGGCCCTTCTTGGCAACATCGATATTCTTCCCGCTGTCCTGCAGTTGGTGCACTACTCCCACCTTACGGCCCTCCGCGTTCATGATGGCGACCTTTTGCTTCAGGGTTCCCACCTCCACGCGCACTCCGAAGACGGCCGGGTTGCTCTTTCTAAAAACATATCCCTTGAGGAAGACGACCTTGCAAATCGGTGTAAGTTCCGAGAATATCGCATTCTCCTCGTTTGCAGTATCCTCTTGAACCCACTTGATGTAGTCATCAATGAGGCTGTAGATAATTTGGTCGTGGAAGATCCGGACATGGTTTGCCTCAGCCTCATCCTGTGCGTCCTGCAATATCTTTACGTTGAACGCAATTACTACGCCGAGGTGCCTGTCATTCTCCTTTATCGCAAGTGCTTCTACCACGTCCCTCCTTGTTACGGGGCCAATGTCGGCCATCGAGATTGGGACATTCTGGCGTTTGAGCATGTCAGTCATGGCCTCAAGGGAGCCGATTGTATCGCACTTGAGTATCACACCCTTCTTGTCAGTCTTTACGAAGACGGACTTCATCTCTGATTCTATCAACCTCTTGAACTCCTCTGCCCTTGATTCGTCAGGGGACGCATATACGGGGCTTCCCGGCAGCACCCCCTCAAGGTCGGGCGATGCTATCTTGATTCCTGCTGCCGCATGGACCTCGTTGACGGGCCTGAACTTGTCGCGCGGGTCCCTCATCTCGTCAAGCGGTTTTGGCAGGAGAATCGCCTTGGGTTTGGTAATCACAGTAGAGTCCCTCCGGGCAAGCGCTATCGAGTCGGTCTTCCTGAGGGTCCCGTCGATAAGAATTATGTTGGCTGTGACGCCGAGGCCCACCTCCTCCCGTACCTCAAGCACTATGCCGCGGGTTGGTTTTTCCGACTGGTCCAATTTCTTCTGCATGTACTGCTGGGTTAGACCCACAAGAACTGCAAGTAGCTCCGGGATTCCCTCCCCCGACCTTGCACTCACGGGCACTATGGAGATCTCCTTTGAAAAGTCCTTCACCCTGTAAAAGGCCTCTGAGCTAAAGCCAAGGATTGACAGCGTGCCCACTACGTTGTATAGCAGCTCGTCTAGCGCGGTCTGCACCGACGGGTCCTGATCCTTTATCGACTGGGTGATAAACTGCGAGGCTGGGTTCTTTTTCCATCCCGATATCATGTCCACCTTGTTGAGCGCAATTACAAACGGGACCTTCCTGCTCTGCAGTATCTTCAGGCTCTCGTTCGTCTGGGGCTGGAATCCCCTGTTCACGTCCACGACGAGGATTGCAATGTCTGCCGCGGATCCCCCCCTTGCCCTCAGGTTTGTGAAGACCTCGTGTCCAGGAGTATCAATTACGAGAAGACCCGGGATCTCCTGCTTGTCTCCTGCCATCTTTGCAAAGAGCGGCCCGCATGCAGCCTTGATTGCGTCTGTCGGTAGGAAGCTTGCGCCTATGTGTTGCGTTATGCCTCCGGCTTCACGTGCCTGGACTCCCGTCCCCCTAATCTTGTCAAGTAGCGAGGTCTTACCAGAGTCTACGTGACCTAGAACTGCCACGATCGGCTGTCGTATCTGCAACCGCTTTCACTTGAATATTACTGCTACCTCTTTTTCAAAACTTTCCTTGGAATCGGAGGCATGGATAATGTTGTCTGACATACCAAGCCCAAAGTCGCCCCTGATTGTCCCGGGTGCGGCCTCGTAGGACTTGGTGGCTCCGATCATGAGCCTGGTGGTAGCAATCGCGTTGTTTCCCTCAATTACTGCTGCAATAACCCTGCCCGAGGTGATAAAGGAGACAAGTTCCCCGAAGAACGGTTTGGTGTTGTGCACGGAATAAAACTCCTCCGCCATAGGCCTTGTAAATGCGAACATCTTCAGTTTTACTATGGTAAAGCCCTTCCTCTCAAACCTGGCTATTATCTCGCCTGCAATCCTGCGTTCTACGCCGTCGGGTTTTACTATGAATAATGTTTGTTCAGCCATCTTACTTTTTGACCCTGATTCCGCCCTTTACGTACTTTTTGGTCCACTTGAGCTTTCGTGGATCACGCTTTAGGACGAGCATGTTCTTCTTGCACTTGGAAGAGCAGAACCAAAAGACCGTACCATCGTTTTTCACAAGCATCGTGCCTGATCCCTTGGCTACTGCCCTGTTGCAAAAACTGCACGGTTTTACGAGGACGCTCATGCCACAATCACTTTATCTTCCTTGCCTCGCGCTCGGTCTCGCGAAGCATTAGTATGTCCGACATCCTGACGGATCCTTTTACATTACGAGTAAGAATTCTGCCCTTGTCCTTTCCATCCAATATCTTCACACGCACTTGGATGACCTCGCCTGCAATCCCCGTTCGTCCGACAATCTGTATTACTTCAGCTGGAATTGGAATTTCGGAGCTCATTGGCTAGCTTGACCACCCTTAATCTGCGACAGCGATGCAACAATCTGGTCAACAATGTGTTGGGCATCACCCGAATCTATTATCGCAGCAGCGGCCGAGGTAACGTCAATCCCTAACGCCTTGCCGAGTTCCTGCCTGTTTGGCACAAAGGCATATGGAATGTTGTGCTCCTCGCAGAGGATTGGCAGGTGTGCCACTACCTCCGGTGGTTCGACATCTTCAGCTATAACTACAAGCTTGCTTATTCCCCGCTCTATCGCCTTTGTAACCTCGTTGGTGCCCTTCTTGACTTTGCCGCTCTGGTATGCAACCCTCACAGCCTCATAGATGGGGCTGACCAGATCAGCCGGGACTTGAAACTTTACGTAATAAGCCTTAGCCACATGTATCACCCAATGGGATCATTTCCATTCCTTGAGTGTTTTTGATTGGTTTAATAAGTCTTCTAGAGTGCTCGGTAAAAGACCGGCCGTTATTTTGATTTTGTCGGCCCAGTCGCGGAGAGGAGGCACCCTACAACCTTGCAGCCCGCTTTATCTTCAACATGTATTCCTCAAAGATCTCGCGGAGCTTTTCCTCGCTATCAGATTCGGCGTAGATCCTCGCAATGGGCTCAGTACCGCTCAGTCTCACCATCACCCAGCTTGATCCGTCAAGTATGATCTTGATGCCGTCCGTCATGTCTTTTTTGAAATGTTCGCGCTTGAGGTATGAAAGGATTTTCCTAAAGCTGTCCGGTGTGCACGGAATCTTCCCTTTGGTTGTAAATGATGGAGGAAGTTTTGCCATCTCGTCGGACAGCGAGCCGCCCGTCTGCGAGAGGAGGTCGAGTGCAAGTGCAAGTGTCATTGCCCCGTCCCTGACCTCGTTGTGCCTGCCGTACATGAACCCGCCATTCTCTTCAAATCCTATCAGGGCGCCTTTACGTACCATCGCGCGAGATACCTCCACGCTCCCCACCCTTGTCCGTAGGACCTTGGAACCGGTCTCCCGTGCAATCCTCTCTATGACCGAGGTGGAGTTGACGGTTGTGACGACCATCGAGTTTGGGTTCCTGCCCAGTATGAACTTGGAGAGGAGAAGCGCAGACCGGTCTCCCGTGAGAATCTCTCCCTTGTTGCTGCAAAAAATGCTCCTGTCCCCGTCGCCGTCAAATGCGATTCCAAGGTCGGCTCCTGCCCTTGCAACTGCGCGGGAGAGACCTCCGAGGTTCTGCGGTGTGGGCTCCGATCCCCTTCCGGGAAACGAGCCGTCAATCTTGCCGTTTATTGTGACCACATCGCATCCGAGTTCCCTGCAGAGCATGGGTGCCGTAACTGCCTGTGCTCCGTTGCCTAGATCTAGTACGACCTTGAACCTGCGTGATCTTATCCTTCTTGCGTTTACCTGAGATTTGATGCCTGCAAGGTACGCGTTTACCGCGCGGTATTCAGTGCCTACAAGGCCCGGCTTTTTCTCGGCCTGCCACCGTTTCTTGAAGTAAATCTCCTCCACCTTAAGCTCGTCCTCTCGCGAGATCTCGACGCCGTCCATTGCAGTGGGCTTGAGTCCGTTGTACTGTGGAGGATTGTGTGATGCTGTTATCATAAGGCCGCCCCTGTAGCCCAATTTTTTTGTGGCAAACTGGAGGCAGGGCGTGGGCACAAGGCCGCAGAGGGCGGAATTGAGGCCCACTGCGCCAAGCGAGGCGCAGACTATTTTTGCAAGAATCCTGCTAGAGTCTCTTCCGTCATATCCGACAAGTATAGGGCCCATCTTGAAGAACGTGCCAATTGCGGAAGTGATATCGGAAACAAATTCCAGAGTGAGATCATCGCCAAAGACGCCCCTCACGCCGTTGGTGCCAAACAATCGTGCCATTTACATCAACAAGAGAATAAATTTGACTTAAAAATGATGGTGCATGCGGGAGTTGCCAAGCCTGGTCAAAGGCGCAGGGCTTAGGACCCTGTCTTTTAGGAGTTCGTGGGTTCAAATCCCACCTCCCGCACCTCAATGAATTATGCAGAGCTGCATCTGTTTGTGGTTGTGGAAGTGGGTGCTGCAAAAGTTGTTGGAACACTCGTAGCAGTGCCAGTCGCCTATCGTAGAACATACCTTGCAGGTCTTTACAGGATTGTTGTGGTCGTAGGTGCTTGCCCTGCCTCGGCCCCTGCCTGAGTTCCTTGATCTATCCATTACTTTTCCTCGGAATGCAAAATTGAGAAAGCACGGGTTTCCATTCAATCACTCGTTACGGGGCATGAAAATCTAGTTCTACTAGCATTTGACATCTCATCATACCCGGAAAGACTATTTAAGGATTCATAGGCAAGTGCTTTCGTGGCAGCCAAGATGGAAAAGACAAGAGTGGAGCTTACAATAGTTGGAAAGGATCACGAGGGAGTGGTTGCGGGGTTTACCAACTTCATCTTTCAGAACGGTGGGAACATCGAGAAGATTAATCAGAACGTAATCAAGGGCCTCTTTGGGATGTACATGGAGGCTTCTTTTTCAAAAAAAATTGATATCGGAAGGTTCAACTCAGAGGCACAGAGAATTGCAAGGGGCCTCAGGATGGAGGTCAACATTCATCACGAGGCCTCGAAAAAGAAGAGGGCTGCCGTCCTTGTCACAAAGGAACCGCACTGCCTTGAGGCAATACTTGATGCCAGGTCCAAGGGGCAGCTGAGGGGCGAGATAGCGGTAATAATAGGGACTGAGAACGCGCTTTCCAAGCTTGCAAGGAGCGCCAAGATTCCGTTTGTGCTGGTAGACGAGAGGGATCAGTCGGAGGCGGAGGAGAAGATAATCGCGGTCGCCAAGAATTACAGCGTTGATCTCATCGTGCTTGCGAGGTACATGAGAATACTATCGCCAAACTTTGTGTGGAGGTATCCGAACAGGATAATCAACATACACCCGTCCCTACTTCCTGCATTTCCCGGCGCGTTTGCATACGTGCAGGCATTCGAGAGGGGCGCAAAGATAGTGGGGTGTACTGCACATTACGTCACGGAGGACCTTGATCAGGGACCAATAATATTCCAGGACGCGTTTGCAATAGACGAGAAGGAGACACTCGAGTCCCTGAAGCGGAAGGGGCAGAGGCTTGAGGCAAGGACACTCCTTGAGGCCGTAAAGATGCATTTGGAGGGCCGCCTAGAGGTCTATTGGGGAAAGGTGCACGTCAGGCCAAGACGATCCAAATGATTGCAAGGGAGTTGCCAAACGACCGCCTCCTTGCGGAGATCAGGAGGAGGCGCGTTGCAATAATTCCGATCGGCTCTACAGAGCAGCATGGGCGCCATCTTCCCGTTTCCACCGACTCGGAGATTGTGGCATTCATAGCGCGCAAGGTGTCGGAAAGGACGGGCTTTCTCACCATGCCCACCATAGAATGCGGCGTATCGGCGGAGCACCACCCCTATTTCAACCTGAGCACTACCCCGCGTGCGCTTGAAGACTATGTCACGGAGATCTGCAGGTCTCTTGGGAAGAACGGCGTGGGGGCGGTAGTCATTCTAAACGGGCATCATGGGAACCAGGATGCGCTAAGGGCAGTGCCTGCAAGGGTGGCAAGGGGAAGGGCCGGGCCCAAGGTGGTCGTGTACTCGTACTGGCATTTTATGAAGGGCAGGTTTGACCATGCTGGGTTTGTAGAGACATCCATAATGCGCGCAATTTCTCGGCGCGTCAACATGGGCAGGGCGCAAAAAGGGCTTGTCGAGGAGGATTATACGCGGGAGGAGCTTTCAAGGCTCGGCAGGATTGCAAGCAGGTCATTTGTAGCTGCTACAAAGAACGGCGTATGGGGGGACCCAAGGGGCGCAACGGCGGCGGAGGGAAGGAGGATAATCTCGGAGGTGGTCGGGTCGATTGCGAAGGAGAGCTTGACTTGGTTCAAAGGGAAGAAAGCCGCAAGTCGCAGGCATCGGATTGGGGCAGGCAAAAAGGCCCGATGAGGCTGCCGCGCATCCCTGCAACGTACTTCCTGACGCCTGCCGTGGCGTGGAATGTCCAGATTTTAACTTGCAGAGTTAACAGAATCCACCAATGAAATTTTAATATATACCCTCAGTAGAGGTGGTAATAAGTGAGATAAATGTCAGTTGACATGGCAGTAAAAGTACTTGATGAAAGCCTCAACAAGGTGGTCCTTATCAAGCTGAAGGGAGGAAAAGTGATAAGAGGCAACCTTCACGGCTTCGACCAGCACATGAACCTGCTGCTTGACTCCTCGGAAGAGATCCCTTCTGAGGGCGAGGCAAGGAGTCTCGGGACCATCGTAGTCAGGGGAGACAACGTAGTCATCATATCTCCCCCTCCAAAGTGAGTAGGCAATGACTAAAGGCACCACCTCCATGGGAGGATACACAAAGAAACACACCCACATAAGGTGCCGAAGATGTGGAAAGAATGCGATGCATGCAAGACACAACAAGTGTGCAAGCTGCGGCTACCCGGACGCAAGGATTAGAAAGTACAACTGGATCAAATGGTATACGTAAATGGAAGAGATTGCGCTAGTCTTTAGTTCTCTGGCGGGCGCCTGCACTGCGGTTGCGATGGACAAGATTCCAAAGCGAAAGCCTAGGCAGGCAGCCACCGTAAGCTCCGCAATGGAGTCCCAGTTGCACTCACTGCGGATTGAAAAGGATATTCTTACCAAGACGATTACAAGGCTTCACAAAGACGGGTCCGGAATCCAGGGCGTACAGCGCGACAAGCTGCTCATAAGATACCAGCACCAGATAGGCGTGATTTCAGCAAAAATAGAAAAACTCGAGGCGGCAAGCAGGTACCCCGACCTTGGGCCAGTGGGGGACACCATCATATCCCTGATGGACAGCAGGCTTTCAAAGCTTGACGAGAGGCTGCACGAGATCTCCTCAAAGATTACAGTAAACTCCGCGCAGCCTGCCGGTCAGGCGGCGCAACAGCAGGCAAAAGTGACCGCGCCGCGCCAGGAATTGCGTCAACAGCAGGCCGAGCAGCAGTTGGAACCAGTCTTTGAGGCGCCCAAGGCGGAGGTGCCAGAGCCCGGAAGTGTGGCGGAGCAGCAAAGGATCGAGATTCCAAGGCCCCAAGTGGCGGAGGCTGCAATTCCTGCCGAGATCGAGCACCCTCGTGAGAGGATCTCCGTTGAGCTCAGCACGCTTACGAGAATATCTGGAAGAAGGCCCGAGTTTCCTGCAGAATTCATGAAGCCGCAGCAGCCGGAGCCGCGTGAGACGATAAAGAACATGGAGGAATACATGGTGCCAGAGGCGATAGTTCCGGTGGAGCCGGAGCCGCTTGTCACAAGGGAGGTTCCACTGCCGGAGGCTCCAAGGGCGGAGCCCGTAGTGGAAAAAGTCGACGTGCCTGCACCTGTCGTGGAAAAAGGCATAGAGATGGCAGGGCCGGCCGTGGAAAAGAAGATCGAGATGCCCGCACCAATCAGGATTCCGGAAGAGGATGATAGATTAGAGGATGACGACAAGGATCTTGACAAGATAAAGAGCGAGATAATGCGGGCGCTTTCAAAGCTTGAACAGGTAGAGGTAGAGTAGTTGACTGTAGATGATGCCATCAGGGCATTGTCACCGCATGCGTTGAGGATGGTCAAGAACAATTTTGTTGTGGGTCTGGGTAGCGGGAGGGCTGCGACTGCGATTGTGAAGCTGCTCTCGACACACCTGAGGAAGAATGGATTCTCTGTCAGGGCTGTTCCCACATCCCTGCAGATAAAGATGGAGGCCGAGAAGGGAGGAATCACGATAATAGAGCCGGACCAGATAGACCACATAGATATCGTCTTTGACGGTGCGGACCAGATAGACGCACGGGGCAACATGATAAAGGGCGGAGGGGGGGCGCTTCTTCGCGAGAAGATACTCATCAGCATAGCAAAGAAGGTGGTCATAATAGCGGACGAGACAAAGTTTGCAAGGAGGCTTGACAGGAGCGTGCCGGTCGAGGTGCACCCGTTTGCCAGGAATACCGCGGCAAAGAAGATAATATCCTACGGTGGAAGGCCCACTATCAGAATCCTGGACAGGGGGTACCCGTTCGTGACGGAGAATGGAAACATAATACTTGACTGCGATTTTGGCTCCATCTCAAATCCCAGGTCGCTTGCGACCAAGATAATAGAGATCCCGGGCGTAATGGAAGTTGGAATCTTTGCAAGGCCGGACGTGATTTACAAGGCAAGAGAGGACGGCAGGTTCGAAGTGCTATGAGGTACTCCTTGCAAGGAACCTGCCAAAGCCGGGCCTTCCGGTGACCTCCGAGTTTTCTGCAACCACCTCTCCCCTTACGATTGTCTTTACCGGCCAGCCCTTGAGATTCCAGCCCTCGTACACAGTATAATCCGAAAAGCCGTTGAGGAGTTCCGCAGTCACCTTCTTTTCCGCCTTGAGGTCCACAAGGACCACGTCCGCATCTGATTCCTTCTGGATGGTGCCCTTTCCAGGGTAAAGGCCGAAGATCTTTGCAGTGTTGAGGCTGGTAAGGCCTGCAAGCTGCGGAAGCGTTATCCTGTCCTTGTTTACCCCCTCGCTTAGCAGGATTGGGAGCATCGTCCCCATGCCGGGAAATCCCGCAAGGGCGTCCCACACAGTGTCCCCTCCTATCTTGAGCTTCAGCTGGTTGGCAACATGGTCCGTCCCGATGGTATTAACATTGCCTGACCTGACCTCCTGCCATATCCTCTCGGCATCCTTTGAGGACCTGATAGGGGGCATCACCTTGGCAAGATATCCCTGTTGGGATTCGTGGGAGAGCGTAAGGTAGTGCGGGCACGTCTCTACAAAGATCTCGGTCCCAGCCTTCCGCTCCCCCGCTATCGCCTCGATGGCTGCCCGCGAGCCTATATGGACAAAGTAAAGCCTGCAGCCGGTCTGCCTTGCAATCCTTGATGCAGTGGCGATGGACTTGACCTCCGACTGCGTGGGCCTGCTCTCGGACCAGGCCCCAAGGCCGTTCCTGTTTTTGGCCCTCGCTTCTCGTATTCCGCAGGAGCACATCTGATAGTCCTCGGCGTGCACTAGTACCGGACAGCCGAGACTGGCGGCCTTTGCAATGATTTGCTCTACCATCTTCGGGCCAATCTCCACCTTGTCCTCGACCAGCTGGTTCTGACCAGGGACCATGTCCATGTATACGTGCCCCACCTCGTCGCCTAGGTTCATGTACAGCTTGAACGAGGTTATCCCCTTTTTTGCACAGTATTCCATCTCGTCAATCTGGCTTTCGTGCAGGATTGACGCATGGATAGCATAATCAACATAATGGTAGCGCGAGCTCCCGTCAAGGTGAAGGTCGAGCTGGCTGCGGTAGGAGCCCCCAAGCCGCAGCATCCTCATCATGGTTGTTATCCCCCCCGCTGCGGCCACGCGGGACTCGGTCAGTGCTGCCTGCTCTATTGGTGAATACACCCCGTAATGGATGTGCGGGTCTATGAGGCCTGGAAGGGCGACGAGGCCTGCGGCACCTATCCTCCTGTCGCACTGGGGCTCGTCGGTCGTGAGACCTACTATCCTGCCCTCATCGATGACGATGTTCTTGTCCACAATGCCTGTCGGAAGCACCACGTGGGCGTTGAGTATTATGGCATCATAGGTCATAGAAACTTTTGCAGGGCAGCCAGTATTATTCCTTGACGGAATAATTAAAAGCGGACGGCTTTTTCGATAACAGCAGGGCCGGTAGTCTAGTGGTAGTGATGCCGCGTTCGCAACGCGGATGTCGGGGGTTCAAATCCCCCTCGGTCCACTTACACTGAGGGTTTGGAACCTAGCCAGTGGCGCAGTGTTTTTGCCGATTTTCGGATCCGAGGTCATTTTCTTGCAAGTATCTCTTTTGCCCAAGATTGAAGCATCTCTTGCATTTTTCCAAGATCTTCTTTTGTCGCCTTGAGCATCACATCTTCCAGCGGATTGTTTGGTTTTGTCTCTTGTTTGTTTTCTGTCGTTGTCACCAGATCAAGGTCTAGAAATTCTTCGCTTCGCTTGAATGAGTCACGCATTTCTCGAATCAGAGTTTCTGGAAGTATTCCCTTGTTTGTCGTGTACTTGGCTTCGATTGTTCCCTTGTGACCCATGAAGAAGGTCCTAAAGTCATGTGCAATTTTTCCTCTTGATTCAGCCATGAGAAGCTGTGTGTCAAAGTATGCCCTCAACACGTACGGTCTCCACTCGAATCTTGGTCTGAAAACTTGCCTTACACGATCTGATATCCTCTGAGTTGGCAGGAATTTTTTTCCAGTGTTCCTTCCTCGCCCATATCTGTACTTTGTATCGGGGGATATCAGGGGAGAGTCTCTTGTCAGTCTTTCTCCATGCACTATCCTGTCGTTGATATATGCAAGGAGTTTTCTTGACGCACTTGTGCTTAGGAACGTAAAGTACTGGTGTCTTGCCTTGGACAACGTTCTTCGAACTGTTATCCTTGGCGGTTCTTGCACAAACCTTGCTTCTTTCTCTTCTATTATCAGGTCAGGTAGGTCTCCAATCTTTAACCCGTCAGTCCCGTTGTGATTTCCTATCACTTGGGGTCTGAGCCCTGACTTGGCAATCAAGGAAATTATTGTAGATTCTCTGAGTGACGATCTGTTGAGCATCTCTGAGATCTCTTCTGCGTTTGGCACACGCTCGTTTTCAAGAGTTGGCGTACTGTCAAGATTTGTAATCTTGATTCTTCGCTTTATTTCGACCTCAAAGTGCCTCAGCCATGACTTGACAGATTTTACCGTGTCTTCCACATAACCCGGCGAAAATCCCTGCTTTTCCATCCATGTTACATGGTCTTCTATCATGTCTGTTACAGCCCTTACGTCCTTGACTGCGAGCTTGGCAAGATTTGCAGGTGTTATGTCATGTTTCCTGCAAAAATGAGCCAATCTTCTCAGTCTTACGTCTGCTGTAAGCTGGCTTCCTCGTGCAAGGTTGTCGTACCATCTCCTAAGATCTTGGTCTGTTGACAGTATTGACTTGGCAGTCGTGTTCTGTTCTGATATTGATGCCATTTTGTTTCCCACATCAGACCGCCGGGCTTCGTGGCGGTCCTCATCGGTTGTAACAAGAGGATTTGTAGTATTTACCTTTTTCATAGAATCACATTATTGTAAATTCCGCAGGTTCGGTTTTCTCTCGTACGGGCGTAATCTTGAGAGATCCGTCTGCCAAAAGGGTCATTCTCACCTTCTTTGTTATCCCGCCATCGAGCGTATTTTGCACAAAGATCTTGGGTATTGTAACAATATAGCTGAAATTCATGCGTGAGATCTTCCTTGTTCCTAGATCCAGCTCCTTCTCCTTTGTTTCCTGACTCATGCAATAGTGGTATAGACTAAAATTAATATCCAAATTTGTAGACAAGTTTTCGTGGCAGAATGGCATACTGTTAGGGCAAGGTTCACATCAGAAGAAAAAAGAATTCTTGATGTTTTACATGACGTCTATGGTTGGAGCTATAACCAGTCGGTTAAAAACGGAGTTGAAATTCTAGGCAGGATGATCTCTGCTGGTGAAATATATGCAGATTCTGACAGCAAAATTCTTAAAAAAATAAAACAAATTGCCAAAAAGTACAATCGCCTCATGATTGCAGAAATTAAACAAGCCTTGAAAGAGTTCCCAAAGGAACAGCAAAAAGTAGAATTGGAAAAACTAATGTCTCAGAGAGACAGGATATTTTCTCAATTTGACAATGTTTTTGTCAAAAACAGAAAGAAAGGCAGGAAGAAACTTCCTAGAAAGAGAGGAAAACCCAGTACAAGGCTCTAAAATCAATACCAAGATCATAATCTGCCTTTATTATTTGCAAAAATCTGATAGCTCAGTGACAGCTCAATGGAGTATGTAATTTCAATAGCAAAAAGGTACAACCACGCAAGGACGCATTATAGAGATCCTCGTAATCGAGGTATAAAGGGCGCAAAACCTGTACTTGGAATCTATTATTATACAGAAGAAGGAAAGCTACGGTTTAGGAAAATATCAAGACTGCTTGTTCCTTACTATCGTACAAGGCTTTGGAAGAGAAGGATCTTCTATTGTCTTGAATGCAATAGCAAGTTTATCGGATTTATAAAAAATGATACCGATAGTCAAGAGTGCATTTATTGTTCTGGAACTACGCGTTATACTCGTAAAGGTCTAGCCAAGGCAATTGAAGAGGAAATAACAAATGGATAACCTTAATTCAAAATGCAAAAATACAAAAATGATTTTAAAGGAGGTTATTCTGTTTTAAGAAAATCTCCCAAAGTTCTACGCATTTATCCGATAATGAAAAAACATTATGTTGACCGTATTTTGAATTTATAGTATAATAAGCCGCGTAGAAACCATCCAAAAATAACAAAATAATTCCTGGTAATCCTGTAGCAATTATACGCAATCACCCTGTACAGCGTCTCCCTGTTCTGCGTCACGATTGACCTTGACATGACGCTGTCCCCAAGCATTCCCTTTATCACTGAAAATATCGTCTCAACCAGGACATACCACCAGAGAAGCCTCCAGGGAAACCTCCGTTTCATCCTCTTCCGGTGCTCTCCCCTTGTCTTGGACGGCTTTAGGTTCTCGTACCTTGGCCTGATGATGCACCGCTCAACGCCAAGATTACCCGCATCGACGTGGTTCTGCTCGGAATCAAACCCTCTGTCTGCAACCATCGTCCCGACACTTGCCAGCCTTGTGAGCTTGCGCAGCAATGGTGTGAAATCGTGCATGTCGTTTCTCCTCCTGTGACGTATCTTGATGCCGCAGACAATCTGGCGCCGCAGGTCGGCACATATGGTAATCTTGACGAATTTCCTTCGCAGCTTGAAGCGTTTGGTGTAGTAATACGAGGCCTGACCATGTGACAGTCCGGTCGCATCCATCCCTGCAAGCATCCTGGATATCTGGCAGTATATGACAAACGATTCCAGCATTCGCAGCAGCATACCGTGTCTTAATCGGGCAGCTGCCTTTTGCAGCGTGGTGTAGTGTGGAATCCTTGACAGGCAGAGGAATCCTACAACACCAAAAGCCTCTTCTAGGAACTCGACGAACCTACGATAGCTCTTGCGCTCATACTGACGAAGCGTGAGCAACACGAGGTGCTGCCAGACCGAGTACACGTGGTTGGAACTTCTGTGCAGGTACGGCGGCACCCTTGCCTTCTCCAATATACGCATCATCGTACAAGCCATCCTCACGTATATCGATGGCTTCATGGTGCCGT
>JAGWHF010000012.1 GCA_028866895.1 Nitrososphaerota archaeon | reverse complement strand
AGTGATAACCCAAGATGTGTCAAGCGTATGCTTTGCAACTAGGATTTATTTTTGGAAAGAATAATGCCCATGTCTCAAATAACTAAATCATTTGATCTTAAAATATTTTATGCAAAATGAATCCAGTTTCTAGTTTGTCTGATTGTGTAACTGCCAAGATGGGATTGTGATAAGATCACATCTCAATAATATCATCCTTGATCTTTTTCATGATGACAGAATAGAAGCTTGGTGTAACCTCGGTTAGCTTCCGAAGTATCCTGCTTTGCGATACTGTCACTATTCTCTTGCACATTACCTGGGATTTTTCTTGTAGAATGTGTGCTGTATCTTTACTTGTTATTGGAATAAGATACGGATCTTTTTCCTGATTGGTGGTAATTCCAAGTGAGATGAAAAACCTGCCGTTCTGGTGAAACAATGGTCTTGAGACGACCAGCAACGGTCGCACCTTCTCATCTTTCTGATCTTCGTATCCAGGATCGGCTTGGACTATATCACGTGGTTTTAGTTTAAACTGCCAGCTCAACTGTGAGATAAGACCGGTGCCAAATTCTTTTAACTCTTAGCCAGCTTGTCCAGATCTCGCTCGGCATCCTCAATCGGTTCGTTTTCTGGAATTCCCAAGGATACCGTTGGCTTCTTTACCACGGTGTGGCGCCGCATGTAATTTCTTACTTGGGACCGATACTTAATACTTTGTCATAAAAATATACCAAGTTGTACATATTACACGTGAACCAAAATCAAAAATTTTTCGTCATACTACGATTACTCTTACGGAACTGCCAGATCAACTCTCTGTTCAATCGACTAGACCTAGAATTAACGAGGTTTCGTGGATTACACGCTACCAAAAAATGGATTTAGCATCTAAATTCAGATGATATCTAATTTGCTCTCAGTTCGACCGAGACGTCATCCCACATGTCTCCGCCCTGGTTTGCAGTCCAGCCGCATGTGACAGAGCCCGGAGATGATACGGTTGTGGAACTGGATGCTCCGGTGATTGCGCTTGGGATGTTAGTGTCCCACTCTTGCGTGCAAGTTGGCGAGCCAAGCGTCTGTCCACCACATATGGACGGCAAGTCAAGTACCCAGTCATTTGCATACTTTGTCGTCATCGATATAGTAGGACTGCTTGATGCAGTGTTAGAGTTTTTGGCGGTATTTGCAATCGGGCTTGTCTGGTTGACCCCTGAGAATCCATACGCCCCTACGACTATGGATGACGCGTTGTTCATTGTTACCACGATATCTCCTGTCCCTATCGAATTTATCGCGGAGAGAAATAGGGTGTATATCTAACTACAACTGTTAGAAATTAACCCGAGAACTCCGCTCAGTGAGAAAAGGTTTTAAAATCTAACTACCATAGTTAGATTATGACCCTAAAGCTCACCACAAAGCCACTCAGCCATGAGGAGCAGAGAATATACCTCTATCTGGAATCGATTGATAGGAATGTCTTCAAGGTTTCCGAGATTGACCTCAAGAAGCTCGGGGTTGCACCAAGCTACCTCTACGTGCTAGTTGACAGGTTAGAGAAGAAAGGATGGCTCACAGGAGTCGGCAAGGGAGTATACCTTCGCCTGCCGGCGTCAACTGCAATCGGAGGCAAGGTCTACCTCGAAGATCCGATGGAAGTCGCAGCAAAGATGTTCGATGGTTACATCGCATTTTCAAGCGCGCTCAAGGTGCATGGATTGTCCGACTACCAACCATTTACAATTTACATGGCAACAAAAACAAGATCAGATACTGTAACACTTTTAAAAGATTATGAGATTCGGGCAGTAAAATTTGGAAGACGGTGCACCGGCTTTGAAAAAAAAGCAAGGTATGCGGTATCTACCATACCAAAGACATTCTTTGATTGTTTTTATCGCCCAGAGTATGCTGGAGGATATTCCGAAGTACTCAAGTCTCTTCGCCGCGCAGAGAAGATCGATTGGAAAGAGTTTGAAAAATATCTTGAAAAATTCGGCTCTTCAAGTCTCTGCCAGAAGATAGGATATATGTTGACACTTCTCAAGGAGACCGATTTTGTTGTACCACATGATATTGTCAGATATATGAAGAACCGAGTAAAGAACAAGACCAAGCTTGATTTTGGACGAAATGGAGGTACATACAACAGGGATTGGATGATAATCGACAACATTGGGAAGAACAATCTTCTTTCGTGGTGGTACAATGGTTAGCCTCAGGGAAGCCAGACAAGCTGCAGCCAAGACTGGAATAGGACTGCAGTATGTGATGAAAGAGGCAAGAGTGTTTGACATTTGGTCAAAGATATGTAGGGCAATCCTTTCAGAGGATATCGTGGACCACGCAACAATAATCTGCAAGGGAGGCACACCCCTTAACAAAATATTTTTTGGAAAAGTACAGCGGTTCTCTGAGGATCTTGACATGGATATATTTTTCAAAAACAAGCTTGAGCGAGAGGACAAGATTCAATTCATCAAGGATAACATAATTTCCACTCTGACAGGCTCCTACACCATCCCGAAGGAGGCAAGAAAGAGGAACATAATCTTGTTTTTCTGCCAGTTCCAAAACGAGCAGAATGAGAAGGACAACGTGCAGATAGAGTTTAACATTGGCGAGTCAAGGACCGGCAATGACGAGATAGCAAGGGCTAAAAGCTACTTACTGCCCTTGAACGTAGACAGGGTACCCGTCTATTCACTTGACACGCTGATTGCCAAGAAACTCAAGGCATTTTACGAGAGAAACGAGGGCAAAGATGTCTACGATCTCTATTACGGCCTACAACTTGACAACAACTCAGAAAAAATCGTTGCAATACTTGAAGATGTTCTCGAATCAGCCAAGATAGATTATGACAAGTTTAGGGAGGGGATAAAAAGAAAGCTAGATGACAAGGCCCTTATGAAAAGCCTCCGACTGGAGGCCAATCCATACATACCTAAAAGTTTGAGAATAGATTTTGCCGAGGCTTCAGGTGAGATATCAGACAAGATTGTACGTCGTCTTTGATGGTCCCCGCGTTCCATGCATGTGCCAATCTAACTGGCAGCCTCTATCTCAACTGCTACATCATCCCACATGTCTCCGCCCTGGTTTGCAGTCCAGCCGCATGTGACAGAGCCCGGAGAGGATACGTTTGTAGAACTTGATGCGCCAGTGATTGCACTTGGGATGTTTGTATTCCATTCCTGTGTACATGTGGGTGAGCCAAGTGTCTGGCCACCGTATATCGATGGCAGGTCAAGCACCATGTCGTTTGCATACTTTGTTGTCATCGATATAGTAGGACTGCTTGATGCCGTGTTAGAGTTTTTGGCAGTATTTGCAATCGGGCTTGTCTGGTTGACATTTGCAAACAAATACACTCCCACCACTGCCTGTGTCTGGCCTCCAAACGTTGCTACAACGTTTCCTGTTCCAGTCGGGTTCTTGAGGTACCAGAACTCGGCATCGTTGTTAGTAAATGACGAGACTGTCTGTGTCAGTGGCTGGCCGTTGAATGTGACAGTTGTTGCACCCTGGTTGTTGGCACTGATTCCAACCACCAAAAGCTGGTTTGTGCCAGATCCTGCGTTGAAACTCGATATTGTCATCTGGTTTGAGGAATCCGTGGTGCCTGATGTTGACTGGACGTTGTTTAGTGCAATTCCGCCTGTAGAACCTGAGTTGCCGCTTGGAGCAGTCGGCGTAGCACTTGTCTCATTTGACTGGGTGCTTGTCCCTGCGGAATTGGTCGCGGTAACATAATAGTAGTATGTTATACCGTTAGTTACTGCAGTGTCCGTGTAAGATGTGGTGCTGCCCGATACGGAAGCAAGCGACGTCTCGCCTCCGGATGAAGTACCACGGTATACGTTATAGGATGTGATTGCAGAACCGCCATTGCTTGATGGTGCCGCCCATGAGAGAGATACCTGGGCATTGCCGGCTGCTGCTACAAGGTTTTGCGGTGCAGAGGGAGCAGTTGCAGATGCCATTGGTGTCGCGCTTGCCTCATTTGATGCAGTACCTGTGCCGACTGAATTTACTGCCTTGACTGTATAGTAGTAAGCTTGACCATTTGTCAGTCCATTATCAGTGTATGTAGTTGTTGTAATTCCACTTGCAACTGGTGTCGAGCTCTCGCCTCCTGTTGTAGTCCCTCTGTATACGTTATAGCCTGTAACTGCAGATCCCCCGTTAGATGCAGGTGCAGTCCATGAAAGGGAAACTTGGGAGTTTCCAGCAGTGGCTGCAAGTCCGGTCGGGGCACCTGGCGCGGTGGTTGTGGTACTGGTGCATGTGTTTCCTGTCGAATAGTATGCCGTAAGTGTGGCACTCTGTGTTGGCGTAATGGTATAGTAGCTTGTCGTGTTGCCGTTACTCCAGTGGTTGAATACGTCACTGCCATAGTTTCCCACGTGCACGACGTATGTGGTGCCGGTCATAACACTAAACGATGCAGGCGTATAGCCGCTTGTTATCGTGGTACCGTTGGTATACCGGATTACAGACCACAGGCCAGTTATCGGGTTTCCGCACAGGTCGACAGAGTTAACCGATATGGTTGCCTGTGTTGGTGGGGGAGGCGGTGGTGCTGTTGGATCTGCACTTGCCTCGTTTGAAGGTGCTGACTGGCCTACAGAGTTTACGGCCGTTACTTTGTAGTAGTATACCTGACCATTTGTAACTGCAGTATCATTATAGGACAGTGTTGAGCCGCTTACTGTACCGATTGGTGTTGTTGATTCACCGCCTGATGTTGTACCGCGATAGACATCATATCCTGTGATTGTCGAGCCACCGTTACTTGATGGTGCTTGCCATGAAAGTGAGACCTGCGAATTGTTTGGCGAGGCTTGAAGATTCTGTGGAGCAAATGGGATGGCAGCAGTTGTCCCCGAACTGGTTGAATTAGAGGAGGTACTTGATGAATTGCTATCTATTACTGATACTGTATTACTGCCGGAATTGCCCACATAGACCTCATTTGCTTCGGTATCAATTCCAATTCCAAAGGGATCATTTCCAACTTGAATTGTTCCGGTCATGTTATTATTTTGTCCGTCGAAGACAAGGATGGTATTGCCCCCTTGATTGTCCACATAAATCTTGTTCATGATTGGATCTGTGCTCATGTATCCATGAACTGCGGGTATTGCAGTTATCAGCTGATAGTTTGAACCGCTAAAAACACTGACATATTGTCCGCTGTTTACATTACACACATTGGAACTACTGCATAAATAACTGTTTGACACATAGATTTGATTAGTTTCAGGTACGGTCGCTATGCCAATTCGAGAATCACCATTTGAGTAGAATGTTGTTACATATGAGTCAGTGGTGCCGTTTACCACAGCAATTGGAGAAGGACCTCCTCCGTTACTTCCCACGCCATCAACATAGATCGTGTTTGTATTTGTGTTGATAGCAAGATCATCCCATCCAAGCGATGTGCCATAAAGCGTTATCTCTTTGACAGAATTAGAACTTCCATCAATTACAAAGAGCCCATTAATGTCGGCTTCATAGATTTTGTTGGTCGTAGGATTTACTGCAATAGGTGACGATTGCGCAGCATGATCATATTCATTACTAGGAGTTATGGTGGCAATTACCTGATTTGTAGTACCATTTATTACAGAAATTGTCTGTTTTACAAAGACAGGAACAGTGCCCAGTTGATACTCGCATCCCCCATTGCTTGCATAGACCAGGTTATTATTTGGGTTCACTGTGACAAATTCAGTATTGCCACTACAAGTACCGGCTTGGGCCTGAGGTTGAGTTTGTATGGTAGCAATTATCGAGTTAGTTGTATCATTTATGACTTGGATCTGATAACCTTGGCCAGTAGCGACGTACGTCAAATGCGTGTTAGGATTCGTATCTACACCATAAGCACCATTGACTGGAATAGTAGCAACAACTTGATCTGCTGATGCATTGTGTGACAGGACTGTTACTGATGCAACAAAGGTAAAGATAATTGCAAATAACAATATACCGCGAGTTTTTGCTTCAGCCACAAAATTCACTATTATTATTACTTAATAACACTCAGCCTAAAATCTTCTATAAAAATGTAAGAGTCGCGCTACAAATAGATCGTGGGATCGTCAATTATTTACCGATTGGGTAGTTTTGAGATGAGTTCTATCAAGTCTAGAAAGTATGTAATCAAAGGATCAATTCTCATCTGAGACGATACTGTGAAAGGAATTCAGATCAAGAGTCTTGTTCATCTAATGGCACTTCTTAAATGAAAGAAAGAATCCAGTTACGACATAACTTTAGAATCAATACGGAAACCCCATCTAGCGTTTTTACGGACAGCCGCTACCGATATAGTTTAACGTAAACGCAGCACTAGTAGAGTTTACAATAATTGTTCTAGTTGCTGTGCTAGGACCATTTTTCCAGTTATGGAATGTACAGGTAGAACTGTAGTTTTCTGGCGTAAATAAATATTTTATGGTCTGTGTTCCTTGGAATGAATATGGGGAAAATCCAGACGGAATTGTCTGGTTGGTCTGGTTAATTTGAACAAAAGCTCCAGTAATGGGCTTTCCTGAGGAATCAGTAGAGTTTATCGTTATGATAGAAGAAGGATGGTTTAACGCCTTTGTCATGTTAGTAAGATAGGTCGATGTGGTATTCCAGGGGTTGACACCTTGGTGGGGCGGTGGACATGGAGAAACATTGGGGGCACAACCAGTGTTATCTGTAATATAGAAAAGGCCGACAAAGTTTGAATAATTACCAAGCGTTGCGTTGTTTGGGAAATTTGCTTTGGTTATGTTCCAAGAGAGGAAGGAGAAGTTGTGTTTGTCAAATCCCAAGTCAGTGGTACCAAGTGACCCGGAGCCGGTCCATTGCGAATAGGTATTGCCTGCTAGATTTTGATAGGATGGTAATGTAACATTATCCTCCCATATATCTAGAAGATCCGCAGAACCACTGTTAATGTAAGTTGAAAAGGTCTTTGCACCTGGATTTCCAAATGAATATGTCAGGCCATTAGTAATGTGCACGTTTTTAGTAGCATTGCTGTAGTAAACTTCTTGATGACTATTAATGGTAGTAGCATACTCGTCGAAATTTATGCCATTTAGGCCGTATGGTTTGTACCACTTTGTGTAATTGCTCGTGTCATTTTCCAAGCTTTTTGCAGAAGTTACAGGCGCAAAAGTTCTGGTACCTTGAGCAGTATATGTATAGCCAAGGACGGTTACACCTGATTTGTTCAACTGGCTTATCCCATATTCATAGTTGGTATCAGGACATGTGGAACCGCAGGAACCGCTATCTGGATTAATTATTGCAAAGATTGGGACCAGAGGATAGCTTAGCTTTGTTTGATAAACAGAATTCCAATAAGTTGAAAGGGTGTTGGTACCATTGGTTGGATATGAATAAAGCGGAATCAAGATTCCAGTACTTGCAGTCAACGACACCCCTTTTAGTTCGATAGCAACGTCGTCCCACGTGTTTGTGCTGATGCTGTTAGTCCAAGAGCATGTTACAGTTGTTGATGATACAGGTACAAGCATCATACTTGATGCACCAGTAATCTTGCTAACCGGAAAGCTGGAGGTGGTTTGTACGTTAGAGTCCCACTGCTGCAAACAGGTTGGATTGGAAAGTTTGGAACCCCCATAGATTGACGGCTGGTCGAAAATAAGATCGTTGGGACTTGCGGTTTTTATTGAGACACTGGGATTGCCGTTACCATTGGTTGAGTTGGTGGTAGGTATTGGGGTTGTCTGGTTTACGTTGGCAAATGCATATGCACCTATCACATACGACGCCAGCTCGGAACCGCCGCTCATGGTAACAACAATGTTTCCATTCCCAGTAGGATTCTTGAGATACCAAAACTCTGCATCATTGTTAACGAATGATGAGACCGCCTTGGTCAGAGTCGTACCTCCAAAGGTAACCGAGTTTGCAGACTGGCTGTCAGAGGCAATACCTACTACCAAAAGGCGGTTATTTCCAGTTCCCGCAGTAAAGTTGTAGAGGGTAACATGTGCCGAGGTCGCAGGGACCCAGCCCGAGTCCGTACTCTTGCCATTTAGGATGATTGGAGATGATTGAGGTTGGCTACCTGCAGCCTTGATCTCAATTGCGGCATCATCCCATGGGTTTGAAACGCTGTTAGTCCACTGGCATTTTACAGCACCTGCGGATGCTTGATTTGTATAACTTGACGCGCCAGTTACTTGCTTTGTATTTTTAATTTCCCATCCCTGGGTACAAGTCGGACTGGAAAGACTTCCACCGCCATAGGTTGATGCCGAGTCAACTACCTCGCTGTTAGAGTATTCCGTATTCAATGAGATGTGCGGGTTGGCATTGATGGGAGTCGAGTATGTGTGGTTTGTGGCAGTTGTTGGTATCGGGTTTCCCTCATCCACTCCGTAGAACGCATATGCTCCTGCTACAATTCCCGTATTTCCGTTCATGTTGACTTTGACTGTGTTGGTGCCGTTGGGGTTTGTAAGGTACCAAAATTCTGTATCGTCGTTGTGGAAAGATTTTGCAACTCGAATTAACGACTTGCCCCCAAACGTGACGGAGCTTGCAGAATAGTTATTTGCCTCGATGGCGACAACAAGCAGACGATCGGTATTTGTTCCTACATTGAGGTTAAATGACGCAGAAGTGCCATTGGTTGACGTTGAGTTATGGCTCTGCAGACTGACACTATACCAAGGCTGTGCGCTTGCCTCAGGTAGCAGTGATGGTAAGTTTAACGGCAGTGATTGTAATACAGGTACAAGGACCAGCACTGCCATGACAAAGATCGAAAGCGTTTTGGTACCGTTCTTTTGCATTGGCACAGTATAGATTTCTTACTATATATTGTTACGGTACTTTCAGTACCGTAATTGTCATAGAAAATTATTACATACTGCTACCACTACATCATGACCGGTACACCCCCATACACAATCTGGCCCTTTACATGGACGAGGAAACAATTTTGCTGATCGCAAATCATGTGCATAGTGTAACATCTTATTACGGCATGATACTTTTACAATATAACACTAATCCCAAGATACGACCAATCGTAGCAGGGAAAGGATAATCTTCGATATTCTCGGTTACCTCTCAAGATCGAGCGCTAAAAATACGACGATCAAGTACAGAATACGTATCTCTCCTGAAACGGCTCAAGACTATCTTGAATATTTGATGAAAAAGAAATTGGTCGCATACGACGGGACATCAAAATATTTTATAACGAACAAAGGAAGGGAGTATCTTTTGTGTTACCAAAAGATAAGAGACCTGCTAGAGGAGAACTGCTGACTGTCAAGCTTGAGTATACATTACTGCTTGCTCCGGCTCTCCTGGCAAAGATCAATGCAGTACGATGACAGGAATTTCTTGGCTTGAACAAAATTTAGAATTCCAAGAGATCTGTTTTATTAGACTGCTTAATTCTGACTTGACATTAAATCTCAATCAAGGCATCTCGAAGGATTTACCTAGAAGATTGTTATGTAACTTATTTTAACAACTTTCATCAGGGAACAAGCGGATACTAGATGACTATGAGAAATAGGCATGCCGCAGACATTGCGTCCAACCTGATGCTTGCGATAAATAGCACCGTCCTCAAGGCGTTGCCTGGGGTAGAGGTTGAGTCCACAGTGGACAAGGCAGGTCCAAGTGACAGTTCTTTCCTGTTGCACCTCAGGCGGGAGGGAATCTGGTTCGAGTTTGCAGAGATACAGATAAGGGTTTACGAGGGGGATTCCGTGCTGTCATTTGAGGTCTTTGCGGAGCTTGAGGTACAGGACTTTCTGGGCAGAACCAAGATGGAGAGCGTCAATATCGAGGACCTGATGCAGAGATATTCCAGTTACAATCCAGTCATAAGCCATGGCCTGGTTCACACCCTGGACCCTGCAAAGAAAGGTGCGTCAGACGGTGGAAAGACAACGGCTACAAGGTCCATCAAGATAAGGTTTGAGATCTTTGACAGGGATATCGCGGAGAAGGAAGACGGAATCTACGACTATGATCTTGCGGAGGTGGCGGAGAAGGCGGTACCGTGTGTCAAGGCGTTATACGAGATTCACAAGGATGCGTATTCCGGGCTGGTTGTTGGAAAGGACGAGCATTTTGATAACGGTTTCAAGCCGGGGTTTTGAGTGTAAAGTTATGTGACAGAAAGAGGCAATTCATTCAGGGGGAGGTTGTGAGTCTGATGATGGAGTGGAGAGAACTAGATTTGGAGTTTGTAAAAAAGATTGTCGTGCATTTGAGAAAGTAGGGTGTCGAGTAGCGTGAAGAAGAGAAAGTAGCGTGAAGAAGAGAAAGTAGCGTGAAGAAGAGAAAGTAGCGTGAAGAAAAGATAGCAGTGTGCAGTCCAAAAAAAAGATCTTATAAAATAAAATGCATATTTGTGCAGCAAATGCAGAATTGAACAGTTTAGACTGTCTAAAGGAATCAAAATAAAAAAGAATGGACGGAGTAAATAATATGGGGAGGCAATTGGTTGCAGGATCTTGAGAATTTTTGACGTTAACTTTTGGTTTCCCTCAACTATTTTCACGGTATGATTTCTTTTTGGCCTAGCCAAGATCATTTCTATTCCAGTCTGATTGTTCTTTGATTCTTCCATCAGGTGTTATTTGATTGGTCCCAGCATTGCTCACGCAGTATCTTACAAGATGTCATCATCCCGGGTATCTTTTTTCTCTTGTCTGATTTTTTATTTACAAGCTTGGTCGTATGGTTTTTGGTCTGCCGTTTGATGGTTTTACAAGTCATGTTCAGACGTCATTGCATACGATGACAATATGGATATAGTTGTGTAGTTTTGGAGGTTTTAGTCTTGTACAGTTTTCTTGGAAAATGTTTTACATTCTACAATGGGTGGCGATGTTGCCTGGGATGCATTTGCGCAGTATTGCGCAGTCTTACGTATGGTTTTGGTTTTGAGCTTTCGAGCTCAAGAAGAGAAAGGGGTTTTCTATTAAAGGCCTATTTTCACCAGGCGGAATTGGCTTTCACGTATGGGTTTGCCCCTGTCTGCATATCCGGTGACGTTTTTTTATCCTCTGAGATATCGCCAGACCCAAGCAACATGACAAGGCTCTCAAGCCTTGTCTTCAATGATTTGATATCAAGCCCAACAATATTGTGGTTCCTTATCACAAGCTCGATATCATCAAGAGATCTTGCGACCATCTTTCTTATGGTATAGCGATGCTGCCTGGAATTCCTCCTTGAAAATGAATCCGGTTCTGTAAGAAACCTTCTCTGGGTGCGGCTTAGCATCTCGAATCTTTGTACCAGGATGCAATCTTGTACAGCCCAATTGCATTTGACATGACAGGATCCTGCGGTATTATGATGTCATCAATCCTTGACCGGATGACTTGCTCCATGCCAGGTATCAGTATGCCGTTGCCTGACACTATTACCTGCAGGCTTGGGAAGATCTGCCTTGAAGCTTGTATCCTGTTGATGATATAATCTGCAAGTGCGGAAACAAGCTTTGCACTCTCCCCTGATGCAAATATTGTATCGTCAAGGTACGAGTACTCGCCCCCGATCTTGGACGAGATGTAACCTACCGCGTGGTGGTGTGACTGGCCCCACTTGGCCTCGTTTCCCAAGAATGCTACAATCTCGGTGGTTCCCCGGCCTATCGATACCACGATTCCGTCTGTCATGGACTGGCAAACAATTGTGCCTAGTGCCTGCGGCACAACATCACAGGCTATCGGCTTGTACAGCCTTGTTATCATTTTTTGTATGGCACCAAGGCTTGACTTGGCCTCATATGGCAGCCCCACTGCAAATGCCATCTGCGGTGGATTCTCGCCAAGCGCGTCCCTGCTATCGGTAGTTAATGTCACGGCCTCCCTTACAAGCTTGGAAAATGCCTCCTCGTTGACCGGCCTTCCGTACATTACAGGGCTGATTGATATGGTATCAGGATCATGCAGCATGGCAGCTGCTGCATCGCCAACCCCTTCGACCTTCCTCTGCTCCTTTTCCCACGCATGGGGCAGCCTGTAAGCGTAAAGCGACGGGAACCTTATCCTCTTGGCATCCGAGACACATTTCACAAATCCGGTTCCCACGTCAAGGCCTATTGCTGTCAACGAATATTGTGACGCGGGTGCCATTTAAGGGCCGGAGACAGGCCGCAAGCTGCGCCTGATGTATAACACATGAATGACGCTGCAATTTGATTTAGAGGATAACACTGCAACAAAAATCAGAGGAATTTGTCCCCGGCCTCATACTGTCAGGTGTTCTTAATCTCGGGGGTCTGTACCATATGGAACAATGTTATGAATTCAGGAGTGAATCATCCAGCGGGAATTTTTTTTCCCGTTGGATGATTCACCTCTGATTCTAGAGGATCATTCCATGTTATCATCATAGTGGCTTGCAATATTGTGTAGGATTTTTACATATCAGAAAGATAAACAAACAGCGGGAGAAAAAATTCCCGTCGATTGTATATCTTTTGATTCTAGAGGATTATTTCTTGTCACCAGGATGGCTTACCACGTAACATCTTTACATATCATAAAGGTGGACATCTAACGGGAGAAAATATTCCCGCTGGATGTCCACCTTTATGATACGTAATGATATTCTGGAACCGTCGAGTTGGGGATTTGTGGAAAATTTTTTGCCACGTGCAGCTTTTTGCTTCTTGCACAAAATCAGCACCGGAGGAAAAAGAATCCTCGTGCCCCTTAAAATCGACCTGCACATATCCTGTATTGTACAGGTTAGAATCTGAGCTTGAAAGGCTCAAGAAAGCATCAGGGAAAGGGGAAGAACTGCAGCTCAGATGGGTTCCAGATGCCAACTCTGCAAAGGAGGGTGAGGTGTGTGGAAGAACTGTATACATTTATTCTGAGACCGTCAACGAGGCAGTCAAGACACTGAGGCATGAGTTTTTTGATTATTTGATTTGCAAGGCAATAGAGCCGTACCAGGAGATTGTAAACGGGCTGCTTGCGATACTATCAGAGAAGGCATACAGAAAGAAGGAGAAGATAGTAGAATCCATACTGAGCGTACTAGAGAGCTCGCCTTCGCACAAGGACCTTGCCGTTCTGTAGTTCCTTTACGATGTCCCACCCCTGTTCTACAAAGGATACAAGATTTTCCTCTGAGACGAGCTTGCCCTGATATCTTTCCTCTCTTGATTTTATTATGGCGTCCTTGATTGCAAGAATCTCGTCATCAAGGCCTGGTGTACCCTCTTCATCCCTTTGCTTCTCTATCTTTATCTTCATCGGATTTATTCCGTAAAGCTTTGCCTGCTCGCGCCACATCTCAAGCAGTAGTTCCTTCTTGTCCTTTTCTTGGATCTCTTCTGTAGTTAGGAACTGTTCGCTCTGCTGAAATGTCCTCCTCATGTCTTCCAACATCTCGTCTGAGAGCCTTCCCTTGTTAGTTGTATACCGAGCTTCCATGTCTCCCTTGTGGCCCATGAAGAACTGCCTGTATGCATGAGCTATCTTTCCATGGCTTTCAGCCATGAGAAGCTGGGTGTCAAAGTATGACCTCAGGACATATGGTCTTGACTTTTTTACAGCCCAGATTGCTTCTCTAATCTCTACTGTGATTGATTTGGTTGTAAGAATAGGGTTGCTTGTCCTTCCTCCCTTCTTGTCCCATCCTTGGTTTACTGATATCACAGGAGAGTCGTTTGTTATTTTTTCACCTTCCATGATGCGACCCTTGAGGTATCCTAAGAGATGCTGGCATCCTTGGCTTGTAAGAAATGTAATGTACCTGTGTCCCGCCTTGGAAAGCGCAGGCCTTACCACAATCATTGCAGGCATTCTCTTGAAATGTATCGTTTCGTTTTCTATTCCCAAGTCCGGTATGTCAGACATACGGAGCGCGTCAGAACCATCGTCTTTTCCAAGAACCTGCGGCCTGAGCCCTGCAAACGCCATCAGGGATATGCTGGCACGTCCCCTTCTGGTAGCCGCATCTAGTATCTCTTTTAGCTCCTTCTTTGATGGTATCTGCTCGTTCTGCAGTGTTACGGCAACATCAGCGTTTGCTATCTTTATCTTTCTTTTAAGCTCGATATAGTTGTAGGAGAGCCATGACCTTACTGCCTTGAGAACGTCATCGATGTAGCTTGGCGCATGTTTTTTTGATTCAAGCTCTGCCACATGATCGTGCAACAAGTCATCAAGCTTTCTTGGATCCTGTTTTCCAATCGATACAAGTTCCCCTGGAGATGTCTTGTGTTGGATACAAAAGAGGTTAAGCCTTCGTAGCCTTACGCTTGCGGTAAGCTTGCTTCCCCTACAAAGATTCTCGTACCATCTCCTGACATCGTCATCTACTAGAAGTCTTGTGCACTTTAGCATACCAACAGAACGGCATTCCCTTTTAATGGGTTCCGGAGATTGAAGCGAGTGAAATGCAAAAGGGGGTTTTGGACGCTGTGGTAGGTGGACTGGTGGGGATTTGAACCCCAGACCCCCCGCGTGCAAGGCGGGTATTCTACCGCTGAACTACCAGCCCATCGTATGCATTCAAAAGCGTGCAGATTTTAATTGTTGTCCTCCACTGGTAAAGATTTTATTGATATACTTGCTAAAAGTCCCATGGTCCTGCTAAAATCGGAAGGTGTCTTAAAAGCGGGCGACAAGGCACCGGATTTCAACCTGGTCGGCATCGACGACAAGAAGCACGCACTGTCAGAATTCAAGGATTATCCCGCACTACTTGTAATCTTCATGTGCAACCACTGCCCTTACGTACAGGCCAAGGTTGCAGCAATGAACGAGATATACCAAAAATTCAATGGAAAAATAGCAATGGTAGGCATAAACAGCAATGATCCTAAAAATTATCCAGATGACAGCTTTGAGAACATGAAAAAGTTTGCAGAAGAAAAGGCCATAAAATTCACCTACCTTGTCGACGAAACCCAGGAGGTGGCAAAGAAGTATGGAGCTGTTTGCACCCCTGATCCGTTCCTATTTGACAAGAATAGAAGCCTTGTCTTCCATGGAAGAATAGACAATGCCATGAAGCCTGAAGACACGGCGACCGAGAAAACCATGATCGCCAATATAGAAATGGTTCTTGCAGGAAAAAAAATCGAGCGGGACTTCGACCCGTCAATTGGCTGCTCCATCAAATGGAAAGACTAGCACCCAACGCCCAGCCAACAATATCCGGCAGGTAAACCTCTAGCAGGAAGATCCAAAAGCCAGCAGACTTAAATGACAGTTGAATCGGAAAAATTCTTGGGCCGATAGCTCAGCTTGGCTGGAGCGTTCGACTGATAAAATTATTCAGATATCGAAAGGTCGTGGGTTCAAATCCCATTCGGCCCATCCCTATAATCCAAGATGAGAGATCTCATAAATAGTCGCTATTCCTACTCCTCTTGTTGTCGGGAAGCTGTCAACCCCCGAATCTGTCCAGCAGAGAGTGCACAAAATATGGATTATGAGAAGACCTGCAAGAAGGTAATGGATCTTGATGCGAAGATTCGTTTTGTGGGGTTGGTAAACGAGAGGGGCAGGCTTGTCGCCGGAGGAATGAGGAATGGCCTCAAATCCTTCGAGGACACAAAAGATGACGAGATGCTCTACATGGAGCTCGTCCTAAGGACAAAGATGAGGCGTGAATTCGACAAGGTCTTGGGCCCCGTGCAGTTTGCAATGTCACACAGGGAAAAGGTAATCGTCATGAGTTTTCCCGTCCAAGACAATGTTCTTCTGCTTTCTGCAGAGAGGGGAATTAATTTCGCAGAGATTCCCTTCAAGGTGATTGAGATACTGGCTCATTGAGATTGCAGGCTCTGATATGTTGTCTGAGACCACTGCAATACTTTTTCGAGATCATCTGAGACAAAGTCAGATGTAGTTTTTGATTTCTTTCCACCCTTGGTACATACCACAAGATGGAGGTTTTTACCCAGTTTTTCCTTACAAGAGATCGCCGCCTGGGAGAAAAACCTGATGGGGCCTTCCCCAGAGGAGAAGACTACGATGATCATGACACCTTCCCTCTTTTGCCATATCTTGCTGAGGAACCTCTGCAGATCGATGTCAAACATCACGTCTATCTCGGATGACATGTCGCCCAACAACGATACCCCCCACTCTTCCGCCTGAAAAGCTGCAGAGGCGGCGAGGGCAAGGAGCGAGTTTTGGTAGTCGGTTGAGATAAGTACCACATTCTTTTTTGGGTTTACCTCCCTTTCAGACATACGGATCAGGTATAGGGAAGACGACACTATCTCTTCAATTGATGACTTCTCCGACTTTCCTATCTTGCCATTTTTGTACGAGTTTTCCACAGCATCAATTGCAGATACCACCACTTCGGCCACGAGTTTTGAGGGATTTGCCCCTGAATGCAGCGATGTCCTTATGAGGTTGCGCGCCTCCTGTCCTGCTCCTGCCAGCACGTATTCAAGATAGCGGCTCTTCACGTGGAAAAGATCCGCGGGAAAGCTTAGCTGGGCAACTCCCTTCTCGACAAACCACAGGTTTACACTGCCGATATTTTTCTGTTTGATGAGGCTCTCAGCCGCAAAGACCTTGAGGTATTTTGCCATGGTAACCCGGTTAACATGAAGTTTTTCAGCAATCTCCGTCCCGGTAAGCCCGATTTTGGACTGGTTGAGGACGTCAATTAATTTTTCCCTGATTTGCTCTACGTTGTAGCCTCTTGTCACTGTTTTCTAGTCGGATCTGCTGTTATTTAGAACTATTAAAATCAGCAGGAGTCCACATTTGGACTCCTGCTGACAGGTACTTTGGTATGGTCTGGTTATCCAAGTGCGTGGTGTGGTCTTCGTATATTACGAGCGCACTGTTAATGGTATAACTACAAAGAAAGTAAATAAGAGCCGCGTATTATTGATACCAAAAACTTAAGTTCAATCAAACTTTGAGTGCAAAGACTGCCGATACCAAACTAGAAATTCAGTATTGGAAGTCTATTCAGATGATTTTATCGGTCACGCACGAAATTCCAAGTTCCAAATGCGGTTAACAGTAATGCCAATTCTTGGCTACTTGAAGGCCTTTAGCCTTGACATTATCAGCATATTTCTGCCCCCTAATGCCCCCACCCCCACCATCAACACAACATCGGAGATAACGAGTGCGTCCAATCCTGCGGTGCCAAGAGATTTGTGAATGGTAAACATGTTGGAGATCATGTCCGGCCCTATGAAGATATATCCCATAATTATTCTCGATAAAAATCCTCCAAACCAAAGAATGTATGGCAAATTCCCACCCTTTGCCCAGACAAGACCATCATCTCCTCTCCAGAGAATGATTTTTTTGTCAACCCACCTGATTGTAAGAAAGGCAGAACATAGCAGTGTTGCGCAGTAGAGAGGTATTACCATCTCCGGAACTCCCAACATGATGGAACTCGTCATTGCTACTATGCTTACAACTGAATAGACTGAAAGGGTGGTGATAAGGGAACCTCTGCTCACTCTCCCGCCAGACATACGCCGTCGGAATCTAAGGGCTCCCACAGAAACCATCCCAAGAGTAAGAATCAGCATTTCAGCGTTTTGCAAAACTGGGTCACCTATTGTCCTCCAACTTTTGCCACTTAGAGAATCCCTTAAAAACCAAAATATTGAATCACGTTCTGGGATTGCAGATAAGTGTCTTTAGGTTCCCAGACAAACCCTGAAAATGATTTTCGTCCGATTTTTGTTAACTTACAGTCATACTTTTTGGCTTCACAAGCGTTAAATATGAGTACTTTAAAGTACGGTATAGGTACAGCATGCCCAAAGAAGGATTCAAGTCAATAACAGTCTCAGAAGAGGTATACAACAGGTTCCACGACGTCTACAAGAAGAACAAGCAGGACTTGGCGATGCGAGGAATCAATAGCTTCGCAGGGTACATCACCTTTATGATGGAGGATCTAATGCAAAAGGATGAAACTTTTGCAAGATATGCTCCCAAACTTGAAAAGATTTCTGCTGACGATAACAGGGTGGTCGTAAAGGACAACATAAAAAACAGGATAGCCGAGGTTGCCGTACAGAACGGCGAACTGTATTGCTTGTTGTGCGAGGAGAAGGACTGCGTCCACATTGGATTTGTTTTCTCGCTTCCCGAAGTCTATGAAGTCTTGAATGTAAAGGGAATCAAACACCAAAGGTAAGATGCAGGAGGTGGGATTTGAACCCACGAACCCCTAAGAGACGGGATCACCCATTTTTATGATCTTAAGTCCCGCGCGTCCAAAGGCCAATATTGCCTTCTTTGGCCAGGCTCGGCGACTCCTGCGTTTTATTAGCAAAAGTTTGGAGAAATTAAACGTTTTATGAAAAATAATTTTTCGAATCAAGTAAGGTTAATAAGGATTCGTCAGGTCGAGCATCTCATGCTTCGATAGCTCAGCCTGGTAGAGCGTTACCTTGGTAAGGTAAAGGTCGCGGGATCGAATCCCGCTCGAAGCTTATCGTGTTTTCTAGAAGGGATGAAGTTCTGGTAAGAAAACATCTCTCCCCAATGTTACGCCCGCAGTCAAGCAGGCTCCAGCATAGCAATCACCATGTCGAGAAATTCGTGCACCTTTTTCTTGATGCCTTCAAGCACTTGGCCTATCTCCATTTTCGAGATTTTTGCCTCGTGTATCCTGACATTTTTTGAGGCGTAATCCATACCATGGGTTGATATGAACTTGTTAAAATCATCCAGCAGTTTGTCCCCAACTACAATCTGACTGCTGTTTTCAAGCTCCGAGACGGGATGATATACTACGGACTTTCCAAAGAGACCCACAATATCAGGAGGAAGGGAGAGCAGGTTTCCATAAAGATCGTAAAACTTCCAATCGGTTTTCCTGTAAGATGGCAGGGCGACTGACAGCTGGTCCCTTGTCTTATATCTTACAAGATAGCCGTTTATTTCAAGATCTATCCAGGAAGTCACATCAGATATGCGGAGCAGCTTTGCTATCGTTTTGCACGAGGCGAGAATCTCACTGAGTGGCTTTTTTTCCTCCAATAGGTCTATGCTTGCAGATTCGGCCATCCTCAAGGCCTCTTCTTTGACGGCAGATTCCAACTATCCAGATCTTTGGATCATCCTTGATTTTACCTTATCTGGACTGCCGGATTCCGTAATTCATGATGAGAAGCTCGGCATGGCCGGTCCTTTTCTGAGAGACCGAATTTATTGACCTGTTCGCGTTAATCTCCACCATGCCATCAGAGAATTCCTTGAATAGTTCTATAATTGCCGGTGATTTTGAATTTGACATGAGAATCTTTACTCCCTTCTTATCGAGTGCCTTGAATCTGTAAAAAAGCCTCTCCTGATCCTCATAGCCAAAGCTGTCATTGGTGTAACTTGTAAAGTTGGAGGTGTCGCTGACAGGCTGGTACGGAGGATCCAGGTAGACAAAATCACCGCAAGCGGGAATTTTGAGGGCTTCCTCGAAATCTTGACATTTAATTGAGATGTCCCTTGATCGTAATGCCTCGCTTACTGCGAGAAGATTCTCCCTGTTTACAATATTTGGATTTACATACCTGCCTAGTGGAACATTGAACTTTCCTTTGCTATTTACTCTGTAAAGTCCGTTAAAACAGGTCCTGTTGAGAAAAATAAGTCTTGATACTTTCTCAATCCTGCCCCTCGTGCTACGCTCCCTTACACTGTAATAGTAAGAATTTGGATCCTTAAAGTAGGCAGACGAGTGTTGCTCCAATGCTGCAATCAGATCATCAACTTTGTCCCGAATGGTGGTATAGGACAAGACTAGATCCGAGTTCAGATCAGACAGGAGCCACTTGACATCATTCCTTTGAGAAACCAGGCTGAAGAATACTGCCCCTCCACCAAGGAAGGGTTCGAAATACCTCTCAAATTTTGCAGGAATATGGCTTGATATTATAGGCAAGAGCTGCCTCTTTCCACCGGCCCACTTTACAAAAGGTCTCAGTTGGGAGGAGACTAGCGAATATTCTTGCTTCAATAGGGATTAATTTCAAAGCAGAATTTCCTCTAGGATGATAAGAAAAGATCACACATTGTGTTGCTTTTTTTAATCAAAAACACACCTTATGCGTCTTTGATACGGATTGAGGCATGTGGGAGGATACCTTAGGGTTACTCTGTCAAAATAAATTAAAAGAAAAGGGAGGGGTTAATCCCACTTCGACCAGGCTGCCATCCATCTATACGTCCAAGTCGTCAACTTTGTGCCCAAGGCAGCCATTGTTACACACAATACTGCACTTACGCCAGAAGCCAGAGCAGTCGGACTATCGTAGAACTTTCCGACTTGCGGTTCTATTGGCGTCATGTATGGCGGCAATGTTGTTCTTGGATACTTGAAGGCAGTTTCCAATGGATCGTCAATTGTCAACAGATTGATCATGTTGAACAAGGGTAGAGCCATTCCACACAGCACACCTCCAACCAAGATCAACATGTGTTTGTTTCTCTTGGTGGCCCAATAGGTCAGATCCATCAGCATTGCCGATGGCAACCACACTGGTACTACGATGAAACTGTACGGGTACCCCAAGGAGAACCAGGCACCTTTTGCAATCCACGTATACACCGTCATTATCAGTGCATAGTAGGTTGCCGTTCCTGGCACGCCAGTGAACGTAAGGTAATATGCTGCACCGACTGCGAGCATCGTTGATTGTCCTATCGAGAAGATAACAAACGATGTCCAGGCCCAGTCAGTGTAGAAATCCCAGTCTCCCGTGTTGATTGTCAACAAGGTCGAGTTGACTGCTACCACTACTATAAACAAGTAGTGAGTACAGCGTCTTAGCCAGACCATTGAATTTTTATGAATAGGCGAGATATATAAAATTTTATTATATTTACGTACGGAGACTGCCCATCTGATCGGTAGATAAACCCATTGACCTGGTTTCCATGATTGGTCAGGATCTCACATATGCTGAATCATGACGAGCACAACACATCGGGATGAGAAGAGCTGTGCAGGATACAAAATAAATCTTGAATACCGACTACCGAGATTAGCCCCGGCTGAACAGTTCATAATAAAAGAAAGAAAAGTTAAGCCTTCTATCCAAAGAAGAGGCTGTCGGTAACTATTGTCGCAATTGCAAGCGCACCTACCACACCAGCTATAAGACCATTGTATGTTTTTGCCTTATCCGTACCTTCAGTTGCTACCTTAACACAGAATAGATATCCTATTGACTCTATGATGGTCAACACAGTCAGTGCAAAGTGTGCGCTCGGCGGTGGATATGCCCACGGATAGTAGGTAACTGCTACGGCAACTCCTCCCCACGTTCCCAACCACAACGCAACAAATGCGCCTGTGATTACTCCAACGTAGTTCTCAATACGCCTGCCAATCATCTTGGAGACGTCTGAGCTGGAGGCTCCGCCACCAGAACCGAATCCTTTTGGTAAGGTCATGTGTCTTTGTTAGAAAGACGTTTGCTTTTAAGTTTTTCCCAGATACCTGAATAATTTGTCCTAAAACCAAGCACTTGCATAGGATAGCAAGATCTTAAACCAGTGGTCTTCATCTGCCCAGAGATATTCGATACGAATACCGTCAGTGCTTATAAAAATAATAAAAAAATGCGCAAATCGCGCTTGTTTATGGGATGGATCTGCTGTACAGCTTGCCCTCTAGGGCCATCTTGTACATCTCTGCAACATACGGGTTCTCACCAGGTGTTTCAGCACCAAGCTCGACAAGGCGTGCGTAGACTCTAACTACATAGGCAAGTGCGCCCATGAATGCTACCACCACACCCATATTGAACATCCAGTGGTTTGGAACTGCAAAGATCTCCTCCACGTACCAAAAGTGCCACAACTCATTGACTGCTATCGTGAACATCGTCGCAAGATAGCCAAGGATTGTCATCTTTAGACCAGTGTTCATCGAGTTGTTCGGTCCTCTCAGTATCGGCACTTTTCTATCATACATTGACACTGCGGCCCAGCCGAGTGGCAATGCGATAAAGTGGCTGTAGAGCCACCAGTGCGCCGGTGTGAAGGCACTGTCTCTGATTGATGTCTGATGCAGTGATCCATCAACAAAGTTATCGACTTCAACGGAAGCTGCGATAGATCCCATCGCTATGACGATCATGTAGATCTTCTTCAGCCTCTGAATCTCGACTTCCTTTGGAATCAGTGCTGGCATTTGTGCCATGTCTGTATGGTGAAAAATCAGATATTTAAACCATCAGCCATAATTTTTACAATATTCATTAAATTAATTTCATAATACAAGATTAAATTTTCAAAATTATTTTTTTTTCCTATGATAAAATATCAAAAAATTTTTATTAAATAAACCGCGATAGGATGATTGACATCAAAGCTAATCATTTCACATCACAAAACAGCGAAGATCGGCCAAGAAAAAAGGCAAAACATATATCGTTGTAGTTTGTCACTTGGATTAGTTAAGCGATATGGTCGATAAGAAGTTTATTGTAGCTGCGATAGGTGTGGTAGTAGCACTTGGAGCAGTTGGACCATCATTTGCACAAATGTTCCAACATGCAGAAGCGCATGGTGTGCAGGCACAACTTCAAAGTCGCTTTGTCAGGATAGACGACGAGACTTGGTCTAAACAGTCAGTCCAGACAGGTGACACGCTAACAGACTCTGGCAAGTTTGTCAGCCTCGTAGACAGAGATCTAAGGGGCTGGTATACTGTATACGGTGACTCTCCCAACGCCGGTAACAGATGGGAGGTAGTAGCAAGAGACCCACCAGGAAACGTCATAACGATTCCTGCAAACGCTGTGGTCCCATACAAGATCACCATCAGAGCTCTTGAGCCTGCAGTTTACCACATGCACACACAGCTCAACATCGCAAGCATCGGTCCAGGTCTAGGTCCAGGACAGACAATTGTCGTAACTGGCCCGCCGATCGTCAAACCAATCCCATACACAAACATCATTTACCAATCCATAATAATTGGAGCAGGGTATGCGGTGACGTTTGCGACAAGACCGTGGCAAGTGATTTAAAAAATCACCCCCTCTCTTTTCATTTTATTATCCAAAGAACCAAAGTCTTACTTTAGAAAAATCCTTGCGGCCGTGCATTAAACTCCAAAGTCCACTTGCGAACATAGTACGCAGGAATCCCAATAGTAATTGGCAGCGAGACAATCATCCCGACAGGCCATGATATCATTATCTGTATTACCATGTCGATGAAAAATACCGCAACCTCGATTACCAGCCCATTAACCAGTTTTTTAACCCGGTAAAAGGCGATTAGTTGTGAGATAAAGGATGGAATAATCGCAAGGACAATCTGAGTCCTAAAGGAGACCCGTTCCTTTTTCGAATCCATGTCAAATCTAAGATCGTGCCAATAATATTCTTGGCGGCTACAGGCATTTACACGTCTGCCGCTGAACCAAGATAAGGCATGAAAAAGCCCAAAACTTCCGAAAGAGAAACATCAATTCCACACTTAAATTACGAGTATGGACTCTAGAGTTTTTCATTATTGAGCGAGTTTTTTTATGACATCGCTGTAATTGCTTACCGGCACTATCTTTACCGTGCTTGTAGATGAAATTCCCACATCCATGCAGAATTTCTCTATATCATGCGCGTTTTTTGCGTCAAGTATGATTATCCATTCATGCTCAAGTACTGACATGTAGAACGCGACGACCTTCAGGATATTGTGCTTCCTTGTGCTTGATTTCATCTTGTTCTGAATATCAAGGAAGATTTTCTTGCTTCTAGAGTTGTTCATTGGGCAGGATTCTGGACTGTGGATGGCAAAGACTCCAAATAACATAAATTGTGTTTCAAGGAAGCGCTTTATTAATCTTCAAGGAGATTTGCGCAATCAGGTCAGCGTATCCGACACCAGAGAATTCAATTTTCAGATTGCAATGGCATCGGATTTACCTCTCAATTCAACCCGAGAGAAACCATATTTCATCAAGGCAGGTTCCTAAAATTGTGCCGCAATCAATATTTTGCCTGAAGGTCGTCAAATGAGGCCTTGGTGTCATCCTTGGCCCACAGCCCTATCTGACCCGTCTGGTAGTATTCATTGTTGGCTTTGATTATCTCCGTACCATCAAACCAGCCGCCTATTCCTTCGGAGGATATGGTAGCCTCCAAGGTATGCCATGTGCCCGTGCTTATGTGAGCACTTGCCTCGTAATTACAGACAAGAAATTGGACATCAGCCTTACACAGGGAGATCCTGTCATGGAGTGGATCTGCCATCAAAACAAAATAATGGCTTGGGTCGATGAAGCGGACCACCAATCCAGCCTGCTCCACAGTGCCAGGCATTATTCTGAATTTTACGCTTACCTGGGCATCTGATGCCATGGGCGAATCAGGCATTATCTGTATATGATAGCCAGAACTGCTTCCAACAGGGTTGGTTGCCAACACGTTGGGTTTGGAGGGCGCCGAATCATCAGATTTAACAAGCCACAGCCCTGGCTGGGAGTTGGATTCAAAAACCTCAAACGATGACGGCGTGGTATTGTTTTGGTAAGAGTCAAAGTTCCAGTCCTTGATATGACCATAGTTGAAGCTACCAAGTGCGTTGTATAGTGCTATTGAAACGCCGATCGCGGTAATTATTGCAAAAATGGCATATCTTTTGTTTCTTGATAAGTGAAATGATTTTTCAGAGGACAAGCAATATCAAAAGTATTCGCAATGGCGGTCGATATAAACAAAACTGATAACTGCAGACAATTTTTGGATTTGTCTCTACCTGCGTTTTCTAGGTTTCTGCTTCGACTTCCACCTATCATAACCCCACCTTGTAATTGAAAAAACACCCAGGGAAAAGAAGAATCCCCCCACGTACATGAAGATCAGATTGTAGTGATGGGGATCAGCCCGTGCTGCAAAACCCCAGTAGAATCCAAAGGCTGCGCTAACAAACTGTGTTGCGCAAAATATCAGCCACTTGTCTGCCATGTTTGAGTCAAATCCCTCATCCTTTTTACCTTTTCCAAGTACGATTCATAAGTTAATCTCATTCCGATATCAAAAATAAGCAGAAAAATGGGGGGGCTTAAGCACTACTCCGCAAACTGCGAGTATGCTCTCTCTCCTACTTGGGACAAGTCTAAGCCTATCTCTTCTTCCTTGGGTGTTACCCTTACACCGCCCGGCCAGATCGCGTCCTGTATCCTCCATATTATGTAGGTGATACCAAACGACCATGCCGCACCGAAACCCGCTCCCTCACAGTTGATTACAAACTGCATGGGGTTTCCAAAGAACAGACCGTTGTGGCCGTACGGGTTGATACGTGTTTCGCTGAATGCACCCGTCAAGAGTGCGCCAGTGACACCACCCATACCGTGGACACCCCATGTGTCCAGTGCATCGTCTATCCTGGCCCTGTTCTTTATCAGAACACAGTAGAAACATACAGTCGCACAGGCAAAGCCTACAATTATCGACGCCCATGTTCCTATGAATCCTGATGCTGGTGTGATTGCTACAAGGCCTGCTACCGCACCATTGCATGCACCTATAGCGCTTGCCTTGCCGGTATGAGCCCATGCAAGGAATAACCACCATATTGCTGCAACCGCAGTGGCGATGTTTGTGTTCTGGAATGCTTGTGTCTCAAGGAATCCTGCAAATCCTGCACTCCCCGGGTTGAAGCCGAACCATCCAAACCAAAGGATCGTGGCTCCCAAGATGATAAGAGGAATCGAATGTGGTTCAAACGGCGCCTTTCCATAGCCTATCCTACGCCCAAGGAACATTGCTGCTGCAAGCCCGGCAAAACCGGAGGTGATGTGGATGACTGTTCCACCTGCAAAGTCCTCAGTCCCTATCTTTGCCAACCAGCCTACCGAAGTCCCCTGGCTTCCAAGTGACCAGTTTGCGTGTCCCACAATGTCGTATACAAAGGTAGTCCATAGAACTACATGTATAAGAAACGCGCTCATCTTCACCCTGTCAGCATACCCTGCGATTGCAAGGGCAGGCGTGATGGCGGCGAACATGAGCTGGAACATCACATAGGCCAGATGTGGAATCGTAGGTGCGTAAACGTCAGCCGGTGCGTTATGGAAGACGTTGTTGAGGCCAAACCAATCGAGATTTCCTATGAAGCCATACGGATCTGCGGATGGCCCGAACATCAGTGCATATCCCCAAATGACCCACTGGACGCTCACAATGGAGTATACCATGAAGTTTTGCAAGATCACGGTGAGTGCTTGCTTCCTTCTGGACAGACCACCGTACAGAAAGCCTACGCCTCCCGGAGTCATTATCATGACGAAGACTGCAGCTGTGTACATGAAGGTGGTGTCTCCTGTGTCAATGCATGGAGCCGCACTGCCGCCGAACGTCCCGTTTCCTGGCGGCGTCATCGGCTGACCGCAGTGAATCTCATGTGTGTCTTGAGGATTCGCGAGATTCCCAATCGGGCCAAATTGTGCCTGCGCGTTCTGAGTTGCAGTGATTCCTGACATTGTAACAACCAGTGCTGCAACTGCAAAAACGAGCGGCCATTTGTGCTTAGATATTGTCTGTAGTGGCATTCTCGAGATTGTTTCCGACATCTTTTCGTAGAGATGATTCCCGTCTATAAAAGGTATTTTATCCTAAAATAAAATTTCTATGATACTAGGTATCAAAAGATCCCTTCCAGAAAAATTTGGGTATCATAGAATTTGAAAAAATTTTAAAAAAAATTATTATACAAGAGATAAGGTAGTTGAGGCATGGCCGAAGCAGGCATCGAAATTTTCATTGCAACGGCGGTTACCCTCGGCATGACGATCGCCATCTACTTTGGGGAAAGGGCCTATCGGTACAAGAGGATAAGAGAGGGAAAACACGCCGGGACTTATGGAATGCAGTACGAAGGCGGAGAACATCCATAAATCCTCGTTATTTTTAATTCTGAATTTAAAAAAGGTTGAATTACCATGTAGTTGGTGATTCCTTATGAAGGTCAACCTTGAAGAGGACGAAAACATCATAGCCTCACTCCCAAAGATTTGGGGAATCGCCCTAGGACTTTCAGGGTTCTTTCACAAAAGCAAGGAGGGCGTGCTTGCACTCACAAACAAAAACTTGATTTTCGTTCCCCATTACCTCTACATCACGCCGAAGGAACAGCAAAGATATTTCGGTGATGACAAGGCAAGGGTTGGCAAGCTGGCAAACTATTCTGAGGTAGATCTGGACGAGGATATTTCAAAGAATTCCAAGAGCTGGCTGATTCCGTTAAATTCCATAGTGAGCGTAGAAAGCGTAACTTCGAGGAAGGTAAACTTTTTGCGCGTGACATTCAAGGACGAAAAAAACAAGGAAAAAAAATACGAGTTTGCAATAACAAAATCCGTAATTAATTATCCGCAGAGACAGCCTCTGATGTATTACAGTTTGGACTGGACAGAATGGGTAAACCTGATAAGATCTTATCTTTGACTTCCTTTTCTATTGTCCGCTCTGACTGGACATCTTTCTAAGCGAGCTTGCAAGGATCGCATCGTTGACAGCCTCGGGCTCCGTCATAAACTTCACGTCAGTGATGCGTTTTTGATGCTTGAATATCTCGAGCTCTGTTGATCCGTCCTTCTTCTTGATAAGCAGTGCAAGTTTTAGGATTGCCGCACCGTCATAGTCGTCCTTGAACTGCCTGTAATGCACCGAGGTGTTGAGAGATTTGAAGAATACCCAGGTGCTCTGCAGTATTCTTGACTGACAGTAAAGGACAAATCCATACTTTTCATCTGTCTCGACAAACCTCATCTTAATCTCGTCGTCAGGAAGGTACTTGAGAACTTTGTTCCAAGTGCCTGCCAGTTTCCTCCTTTCATCAAGCAGGAGGAATATTACGGGGCGCACGTCATATAGGTGGTAGCCGAGGCCAAGAAAATCATCAAACCACTCCGTCACACCATCTGTCATCTTAGGATATCACCCCTTCTACGTATTTAACATTAAACACCACACCCTCGGATTTTCCCTCAAAAGACACGTTAAATATCGGATGATGGGTTCGAGTACATTGTGGCTGGCAGGAAAAAAATTGATGAGATACTGAACATGTCCCGGCATGAAATCATAGAATACCTGAGGGAAACTGACATAGCACTACAGCAAACCGACTTGATCAAGATAATACCCTTTGGGCAAGGTGTGAGGGCAGAGTATTACCACCCAAATTCCCATAAACCGTTCAAGACCCGTGTATTTCTGAAAAATCCTGACGTTTCAGGCTGACGGTACTACCATAGAACGGGATATTTCCCCATTTGTGCAACACCCTAAACGTGGTTGAAGGAAACCATGCAGAAGCAAGACGCTCTCTTCTTATTTCAATACTTTTGCTGTCTGTCACAAGCATGTTTTGGAGAAGTGTGGTGAACACGTTCCTCTAGCTTGCAGTGTCAGCCTTGAAATATGGAAGGATGATCACATTACATCCCACCAGAATCAAAGCACGATTGTTGTCCCATATGTTGCAAACCGAATCTGAAACGGGATAAAGATGCTGTCCCGTTTACCCGGACGCGGCGTCTGACTTGAATTTTATTGTGCATGGTTGCGCTTGCTTTCCGCCTTGCCGTAAAGCCGGATTTTTCCAGGCCAAAAAATCCTCTCGATCTTCCCCATCCCACGGGGAAACACAAGGTGATGGCATGCCGGGAGAAAGGTACATTGTCAGGCTTGTTTCCTTGTGGACGCATCTCACATAGAGGAACGTCACCTTGTCGCCAGGTACAAATACCGACCCTAGCCATATGTGAAACCGGATGCTATGTTACCCCTTACAAGTGGATCCCAAGGTACTTGATTGTCTTGGGGTATGAGAGACGGAAACCCCACAATAGGAAAGTTGTGAAATAAAATTGGGTTAGGGTTACAGGATGCTGTCCTTTGCCTTGAGTTCGCGCCATTTGCCACGGGCCCAGAATCCCCATTTTTGCTTGTCCTCCGATGTATAGTAACACTTTTCATTGTGAGGACATCCAAGGCATCTCTCAGATGGCTCTATGGCTGGAGCTACGTTGTTCTTGAGCAGCGTATTTAGAATCCTTGCCCTGCGTTTTGTCTCACCGAGTAGCTTCTCGCTTTTTGGAACCTGAAACTCCATCTCGTTTCCCTCCCTGTCAAAGTAGACAATCACGCCCTCCGGCTTGTCAAACATGTGCAGGTAGGAGTTTAGTTGAATGAAGTGTTCGGCATAGGGCATCTCCGGTAGTTCCTCAACTGATTTGAACACCATGGCCACATCGTCTGCCACCCTTTCCGCCCTTCCAACAAGCTTCACGCCAGACCCTGCATCAAGCTTGCCTTCCATGGGTTTTTCCATTATGCTCAATGCGCTCTTCTGCATGATTTTTTCCATCATCTGCTTGTGGGTTTGTTCGGATGGGTCTTTTCTGTCCAGATACGCAGCTCGGAGGCAGCCGCTTACCTCATCCACAGTCACCTTGCTCTCATCGGAAACTTGCGGATTGATGGCTGCGAACACCTCCTCTATCACATCATAGACATCAAACTTTGGCGCTGCGTCAGTTGCTGCTCGGTAATTATCTATCCCCTGCTTCAATTTCTCCTGGACCTTTTCCACGATTCTAACCTTTTTTACTTTGGATTGGGTCATTCTTTGAAAAAGGAGGTTTTTGATCTATAAAAGGTATTTTATCCCAAAATCATTTTTCTATGATAATATTCTTTCTCCCGGATACTTCTAAGCAATAATTTTAATAAAAGCATTTCATAGTTGCACTGAAATCAAGCCATGAAAAAAATTGAAGCTGTAGTTCCAGAAGACAAGTTGGATCCTGTCTTTACTGCGTTAACGCAATTGGACATCGGTGGCTTTACTTACTTCACGGCAAAGGGGAGGGGCAAGAGGCCAAGGGAGCTGGTCGCATCAGGCAGGGGTGGAAGATTCATGTCTTCCTACAATGTCAATGTGAATCTCTTCGTCGTTGTGCATGACAACATGGTAGACAAAGTCATCGATGCGATAACGTCTCATGCAAGCACTGGTATGGCAGGAGAAGGAAAGATATTCATCTACAATGTTGAAGACGCCATCGACGTAGGCACGAAGAAACGTGGCGAGTCTTCACTCTAAATTTCTTTTAGATCATCCATTCTACAGCGGGTTGTTTTTTAGGCGGCGTAGCTGTCTTTGTGAGGGCGGCAATGACCCACCAAGACGAGGGCCAATATATATAACTCTAGCAGAATAAACAGAATCATGATCTGGCCCGGGACCGGAGATCCTGTAAAAAGGAAGCAGACGATAAGATATCTCGCACTTACTGCGGCAATAGGCATTGGGGTGGCCTTGACAAATACCTTCATAGTGCAGAAAATAGTAAAGGCCGATGATCCTCTTTACCAGTGCATAAATGGCCTCGAGATAAAGTATCAGGTCGCCGTTACCCTGGACATGTACATAGATGGGGTTAAACAGAAGATACCGGCTGACGTTGGGATTACCAAGAACTGCCAACGGTCGATTTACACATTATCAGATGATGGGGTGATTCACGCTGCTTGGACAAAGCCATATTCCTTCCAGATAGGACAATTTATGTGGATAGAGGGATTTGACATACGAAACATGAACGAGGCAAAATCCAAGATTTATGTCAACGGGGTGGAGTCACCGGACTACATCCATGCACCCATGGTTGATGGAGCGCATTACAGGGCTGATTTCGTTTCAAATAACCAAGGAGCTCCTTCTTTTACCCCACCCAAACAGTAGGGACTTGGCTCCACCTCACACGTCATCAATAGTCTAGAATGCGTCCTGGGTACGGATGGATAAACCACAAGAGCGCGACTGTCTGTAAACTACCCTGTCAGAATAACACAAGAGAATCGCTTCCGGAGCAAAAAATTGCACATGATGTGAAGGTTTGCAGCCCCATAGCCACGAAGGATAACAAGACTAGTCGCTGATTTGTGAACAAACCCCGATTTGGACATCAATGAAGGCAGACAGCATATGTTTTGGCAGCAAAACTACGGTTAATTCGGGCCTGTCTGTCGGAATTACTTTAACAGTGTGTACCACAGTAAGTAAAAAGAAGGAAAAAGGATGGAGTCTTACCAGTACTTTCCGTTGTCTGGTATCAGACCAATACCTTCTCTCTCAAAGTGCTTGTCAAGTTCAGCAACCCATCTTTCTCGGACAGCGCCTGAACCCATACCATGTGCTCTGAGCCAGAAAGCGATGACGCCGAGTAGGAAGACTGCGAACATCATAGTTGCAAATATGTAGGTCATTACATCGTAGAATAACGGGTCGTATTGTGGACCTATTTGACCTGCAAAATTCGACAGTGCGCCTACGAGCATAGCAAATATCGCGCTCATCATTATTCAAAACAAGTTATGTGCGATATATACATTTCTGTGCCGCCTTAAAGGATAGGGTAGCCTGCTACTCGTAATAAAATAATAAAAGGGAAAAGATCTAGCGCTGCTTTCTTGCCTTCTCGATCTGCTTTGCTCTTACGACAAAAGCAATGAAGATTCCGCCAAAAATCGCACCCGAGATTATGGTCGCACCGATGACACCATTGGCGTCAAGGTATGGCGTACCAGATCCAGCGTGTGGATTTGCCTGTACGTCGGCAATTCTTTCGCGTGCTAGTTTTAATTGGTCTTCCAATGTAATATGACCGCCGCCCCCAACTCCTGCGTACTGTGCCGCAGCAAGTGGAGCAAACGAAGACACTACAAAGAAACCAAGTAGTGCAGCTCCAATAATTATTGGTTTGTTCATTTCAGCACCTACTAAAAATGACTTTTGATAGTATTTAACTCTTATGCGGCGGCGGGGGTAGAAGCCTCAAGTAACATTTATGTTTGCAACACAGGGATGCCGTTCGTGGGTCGACTTCATTCACACAGACATGGCAAGTCACACTCGATTAGGCCTGTTACTCCGAGTGCGCCGACATGGGTAAAGCAGAATCCTGAGGAGATCGAGGAACTCGTGGTAAAATACTCAAAGGAAGGCCTAAAACCAAGCGAGATAGGCGTCAAGCTGCGCGACCAATATGCAGTACCATTGACCAAACACATCACAAAGAAATCAATAGTGAGGATACTCGAAGAGAAGGGAGTCACCCCAGACATGCCAGAAGACCTCAATAACCTAGTCACCAAGGCCCTAGGCCTCCAGAAACACCTCAGAGCAAACAAATCCGACAGGAGAAATGTCAGATCACTTGAGCTGCTGGAGGCAAAGGTACACAGGCTTTCGTCATACTACAAGCAGATCGGACGCATTCCCAAAACTTGGAAATATAAGGCAGTCATAGCTCAACTTGAATAATGGGCAGCCGCGACCAAGCTCTATCCTATTTTCATGACAAGGTATCTGATTGCATAAAATCCGGGAAAAACATCTCGGTGATAACCCATCTTGACTGCGACGGCATTACATCCGGGAGCATTGTCACCAAATCACTCATCAGGTCAGGTGCAAAGTGCACACTCAGGACAGTCAACGAGTTCAGCAAGAGTCTCATCGAGCGTCTAAAGGGCGACTCGAGGCAGTTTCACATCATAACTGATCTTGGCGGCGGATTCGGGAGTGAATTGGATGAGGCGTTAGATGATAACTGGATAGTGGTAGATCACCACCAGATTCCCCAGGAGGAATTCGACAACGAGCGGGTGATCAACGCATGGAAGTACGGTCTGGATGGAGGACTAGATGTCTCGGCAGGCGGAATGGCATATCTGGTCTCCAAGGCTCTGCACAGGGAGAACACGGACCTCGCATGGATTGCCGTGGTGGCCGCACTTGGGGACAGGCAGGACAGGGGGGAGAAAAAGTCCTTCACTGGTACTAACGTCGAGATTGCGGCAACCGCAAAGAAGAACCGCCAGCTTGAGATTGATCTTGACATCCTCTTGGTTGGAAGGGAGACAAGACCCCTGCCTGACGCACTTGCATTCACCTCCCAGCCGTTCATAGAGGGGCTTACGTGGAATCGTGACGCCTGCCTCTCCTTGCTCAACTCGTCAGGAATCAAACTCAAGGAGGGAGGCAGGTGGAGAGTACCTGCGGAGCTAAATGAGGAAGAAAAGAGAATTCTTTTGGAAACCATATCAAAATTTATTCCCAACAAAAATGCAAGCAACATAATCGACGAATTGGTGGGATACACCTACACGTTGGTTGGGGAGGATAAAAGGAGCTTCCTGCGCGACGCGCGGGAGTTTTCAACGATGCTAAACTCGTGTGGAAGGATACGAAAGGCCGGCGTCGGAGTGGCCATATGCATGGGGGACAGGACGAAGATGTTGCAGGAAGGAGAAAGCATCCTTGTGGAATACCGGACATTTTTGAGGACCTACATGAATACGCTGTCAAGCGAGAGGTGGAGGATTACCGACAATGGGGCGTACCTCCTTGTAAACGGTGAGGGATTGGTTCCGGAGAACATGACCGGGGCAGTCTCGTCTCTATTAGGAGGCTCTCAGAAGAACACGGGAAAGATCATCATCCTTAGGACGAACGGCGAGGAGGGGACAATAAAGTTCTCTTCAAGGAAGTCAACGGGTTGCAAGTCAGAGGTCAACCTAGGGTTGCTCATGAGGGAATGCGCTTCAAAGGTATCCGGTGTTGGGGGCGGGCACGACGCTGCCGCAGGAGCAAGAATTACCAAGGATAAATTGGACGAATTTCTGGATTATCTGGAAGAAAATGTCTCTAGAATGCAGAGTGCAAGTGTTTCTAAATAACATTACAGAAAGGAAGGCAGAGGCGGTCAGGAAGGCCCTTGAGCCTGACAATGTAGATTTTCCGGAAGGCCTCTCGTTTAGGATCGAGGGGACGGGCAGAGATCTGGTCCTCACATTCGAGGGGAAAGGAAATATACGAACACTGATCTCTACTATTGATGAAGTTCTTGAACATACGAACCTCGTTCTCAAAGTGACAGAAGATGCTTGATCCGAAGATAATCAGGGACAATCCTGACAAGATACGCGATATGCTAAGCGCAAGGTCCATCGACTTTCCGTTTGATGATTTTCTGCGGTACGACAGGGAGAGAAGGGATTTGATAGTCAGAACAGACGAGATGAGGAAGACGAAAAACCAGATTTCGTTGGAGATTGCAAGTAAGAAGAAGTCAGGCGGGGATGCATCCGCACTCATTTCCAAGATGCAGTCGGTCTCTCAACAACTTCAAGTTCTGGAGGAGGATCAGGTCAGGACGGAGGAGGCGTACAGGAGGCTTTCCCTGACCATGCCGAATCTCATTCATGAGTCAGTTCCCGTAGGCAAGGATGAGACTGCAAACAAGATCATACGGAAGTGGGGGGATCTGCCGTCGTTCGGATTCGAGATACGCGATCACATAGACTTGACTCAAAGGCTGGGCCTTGTGGATCTGGAGAGGGCGGCAAAGGTGTCCGGTGCAAGGTTTTACTACCTGAAAAACCAGCTTGTAAAATTGAATCAGGCACTACTGCAGTTTGCCCTGGAATTCATAACGGAGAGAAAATTCGTGCCCGTGCAGACACCCTACATGATAAACCGTAATGCAATGGAAGGGGCTGTCATAGCTGAGGATTTTGAGGATGTGATTTACAAGGTGGAAGGAGAGGACCTCTTCCTCATAGGAACATCCGAGCATGCAATCGCATCTATGCACTCGGACGAGATAATTGCAGGGGGAAGCCTTCCTTTGAGGTATGCAGGAATCAGCACGTGTTTCCGGAAGGAGGCTGGAGCTCATGGTAGAGACCAGAAGGGCATATTCAGGGTGCACCAGTTTGAAAAGGTAGAGCAGTTCGTCTTCTCTAGGCCCGATGATTCGTGGGCGGAACATGAGAAGATGCTCTCAAATGTGGAGGAGTTTTACCAGAAGTTGGGGCTGCCATACCGCATAGTTTTGCTATCAAGCGGCGACATGGGAAAGGTTTCTGCCAAGACGTATGATCTGGAGGCCTGGATGGCAGGTCAGAAAAATTACAGAGAGGTGGCATCATGTTCAAACTGCCTCGACTTTCAGGCAAGGAGGCTCAAGATAAGGTTCCGGGACAGGACGGACGAACCACCCCAATACCTGCACACCCTTAACTGCACGCTGGTGGCGACAACAAGAACCATGGTTTCCATACTTGAGAACTTTCAGACGGTAGACGGCCACATATCTGTGCCAAAGGTACTGCAAAAGTATGTTGGATCAAGCACGATCTGAGGTGCCGTCATGGCGGCAGATTGGCAGATATGGGCAAGATGCCGGTTTGCGCAATTTCGTAAACGGTATTTCCTAACTAGGCACCGTACGGCCGGACGGAGATGGCACGCATTGTAGGCCACCTCTCCACACGGGCTCAGATTTGAGATGTTTTAGGTAGAACCCTTGGCGGGAAAGAATCCGGTCCTAGATGCAAATTAGTCCAGCCCATCGACACAACTTATATTTTGGCTCTAGAGGTTGATTTTAGTTGGCGCGTCAAAAGACTACAAGGGTCAAGGATAAGTGGAGAGAGAAGAAATGGGTTACAGTTCTTGCCCCGGCAGCCTTCAACAATGTCCCCATAGCGTATATCCCCATTACAGAGGATGAGGGGGCCATAGGAAGGGTTGTCGAAGTGACGCTTTTTGACATCGTGAAGGGTGATCCCTCCCAGCACCAGTTCAAGCTGTATTTCCAGATAAACAAGGTGGATGGTGAGACTGCAACCTCGATATTCAAGAGGTATGAATATGCCAAAGAGTTTCTCAGGAGCCTGGTAAGACGCGGGTCCTCCTTGATTAACTTCATAGGTGATGTAAGGACAAAGGACGGCTATCTTTTCAGGATAAAGATAATTGCGCTTACACAGAAGAAGCTCAACACTTCAAGAAAGCATGCGTTGAGGCTGATAGCAAAGGACGTGATGTCCAAGACCATCCCGGAGATGACAATAGATCAATTTATCCAAGCAACAGCCTTTGGGAAGATAAATTCCGACATAATGGCGGCCGTAAAGAAGATAATCCATGTAAGGCACATAGGAATAGAGAAGGCGAAGCTTATCAGGACTGCAGAGGCAGAGACCGTCCTGTTGCAGGCCAAATAGGAATAATCGAGCGCTAGGCAGCTTTTGCCATGGTAAACCAGATAGAAGTCAGCATAGAGGTAATTCTCCATGCCACCGAGGACGGAGAGAAGATCTTCGGTCCGCTATCCGACATATTCAAGATTGGCGAGGCTGAATTCTCGCATGAAAGGACGGAAGGATACCATGGAAATCCCATCATTGTCTCCAGGGCCATCCTTACAAAGAGACGGGCGGAGGATTTTGTTCGCAACCTGGTGTCTAGGATTCCCCCCGTGCAGATAGAGGAAGTACGCGACAACATCGGCATGTATTTCGAGGACTCGTCGTTGTACTTGAGGATAGGAAAGGCAGAGATTGCAGGCAGGACGATAAGCTTGCAACAAAATAATGCAATAAAGGTAAGGATCAAGGTGCCAATTTACAAAAAAGGGGAGGCTGCAAGAACATATACAGAATTATTGAGAACCTAAGTTGCAAAATTCAGCTCATGCATGGCATGGTTTAATAGTGTTTGATAACAAGTGCAAAAAGGGAATGAGGTAATATTTTTGCCGCTCCAGTCTGAGCTATCGCTGTGAGGAAGCCGCGACGAACCGACCCGAAGACCTGATCTGCATTGATACGGTTCTTTTAAATAGAGTTGATCCTGTTTTTTGGCTGTGAAATCGGATTACGACATCATAGTGGCTGGAGGAGGCCTGGCTGGAATGATCTCCGCGCAGTCGGCTGCATTCTACTCAAAACAAAGGCTGTCCATCCTCGTGATTGACAGGAACCCAGAACCTACGCTTGGAAAGAAGACTGTAAACGGGTGGATATGCGGCGATGCTGTGGGCAAGAACACCGTGGACTACATGACCGAGAGGATAAAGATCAGTTGGGGAAACCCTGAGATCGAACATCCCGTAAAGGGCGTCATGGCATTCTCACCTGACAGGGAGACATCCATACCGTTTGATGGTGACGGGTACATGCTAAACAGGCAACAACTCCCAAGGCGCCAGCTTAGTGATTCAAGGAAGATGGGAATAAACATCCAGTTTTCCGTCGCCCTGAGAAACCTGACCTATGAGGATGGGAGGGTCGTAGGCGTAGAGGGGACAAATCTAGCCACCAATGAGCCGTACAAAAAGACCGGGAGGATAGTGATTGACGCTACTGGAGTGACCTCGATGCTAAGAAACGGCCTTGCAATCAACTCAAAGATTGAGAGGAAGATCGACCGTGATGATCTAGAGTCAACAGGCAGACACATCATGAAGTTCGACCATGGTATCGAGGACAAGAAGGACTTTGATCCCGACTATTGCATCATACATTTGGACCAGGACATTGCACCCGGCGGGTACGGATGGGTCTTCCCAAAGGGCGAGAGAAAGGTGAATATTGGGCTTGGCGTACAGCAGAAGGAGCTGCAGAAACGGAACCAGAGGCTGGGCAAAAATGATGATGTTACAAAGCTGATTAATGATTATGTGAAGATAAACAAGGCCATAAAGAATCCCAGGTTGTCAGACGATCCGAGCGACTCTGCAAACGTGAGTGGAAACTGGCAGGTATCAGTGAGGAGGCAGAATGACTGCCTTGTTGCTAACGGATACATGCTCGTGGGTGACGCGGCATGGATGCCAAAGCCACTTGATGCTGGAGGCATAGGGCCCGCAATTGTTGCCGCGACCATAATAGGAAGAAATGCAGTAGAGGCATTAGAGGCAGGAGACGTAAGCGAGGCAGGCCTGTGGAAGTACAACATCGATTTCATAAACGACTACGGTTACAAGACTGCCGGACTTGAGATCTTCAGGAGGATGCTGCAGACACTGACAAATGATCAGATAAACTACGGTATGAAACATTTCCTGTCCAAGATGGACGTGGAGGCCATCAGCAAGGGGGAACACCCCGACTTTGGCACGGTGGGAAAGCTCGGCATGATGATAAGAGGAGCTTTGAACAAGAAGCTGGCCGACGGGCTGAGGTTTACCGCTCAGCAGAACAAGGTCTTGACGGAACACTACCGCAACTTTCCAAGAAGGCCGGAAGGATACGAGGTATGGAACAAGACACTGCACAAGATTTTGGACGAATCTTATGCAAGGCTTGAGAACTAGGCATCCAACAACGGTCATGTCCCAGACCCGTCTAACTTTTGTCAAACTTAGGCAATCTTAAATTATGGAAACTACTTTCTATAATCGTGCTAGCCGAATCCCTTTACATTGATTGGAATAATTCCTTCGAAGTTCTAGACAAGGCATATGAAGCCGGACTGTTTGTTCTGATAATAGGGCCAAAGGGCACTGGAAAGACCACCCTTGTGAGGGAGTTTGCAACAAGGAAGGGAAAAAAACTAGAGTCCATCAACTTCAGCCTCAGGACAAGGGAGAGCCACCTTGTGGGCTCGAAAACTCTCGAGAGCGGTTCTGTGGGCTTTGAGCACGGCATTCTGGTAAAATCAATGAAGGAGGGCAGCATGCTCTATCTTGATGAGATCAATTCGGCGGAGGCGGACGTGCTGCTGAGATTGGATGAGGCACTGGACGACAGAAGGCAGATTGTGCTAAAGGAGGCCGGTGGAGAGTTGGTAGAGGCGACAAAGGGATGGTTTGTAATCTCGACAATAAATCCGCTGTCCCACGTGGGCACAAAGGAGCTTCCCCCCCAGCTTCTCAGCAGGTTTCCCGTCAGGGTAAGGCTCGATTACCCTCCGGAGGAGATTGAACTACAAATCGTGAAAAAATACGTGAGAGGATCGCATGAAAACGAGCTTGTCCAGGGCATAAGGCTTGCAAACACCCTCAGGCAGGCTGCCGCAGTTGAGGAGTTGTATTATTCGCCAAGCCTGCGCGAGACCATCGCCTTTGGGAAGGTCCTGGATTCCGGAATGAAGCCGCGGCAGGCTGCAGACATTGTCTTTGCAAATGTTTACGCTCAGTGGGGCAATGTGGAGTACCAGAAGGTAAACGACATCATAACATCGATGTTTGGAAATTGATCTCGCCACTGCAGCTGCGGACTGACACACTCCTTGAAATCGGGACCTTCCTTGTCAGACGTTGGTCCGGAAAGGAGGAGATCACTTTGAGCATAAAGGATCAGAAGGAAAACCAGACGAAGCTGCGCGAAAAAAAGATCATAATGTTTCCCCTCGACAAATACCACGGGACCAACTTCCAGAAATACAGGCAGTTTAGGACAGCGCTATGGTACGAGGCCATGAGGGTAAGGCATTGTAGCAAGATACTAAGCAATGACCACGCGTTTGGATTCATCCTAAATACGCTGGATACCAGGAGGATAGAGAAGATCGGCAGGAAGTTCTGGCAGGGGATGGATGAGGAGATCATATTCAATTACGGTTTCTCGTGGCTGTACAGGCCGCTGCTAAATTCGCTTTACGGGCCAAGCAGGATTGTTGAAGGTTTTGCCCAATACTTCCTTTTAGGCGACATCAAAGGAGACCTGCAAGCCAGCGCCTTCGAAAAGATTCAGAAGGCATCATCGGTTGCCTCTGCCTCGATAGATGAGGCGGTTGAAAAAGGATACAGTACTGACTGGCTCGAGAAGAAAGTAGCCGAGATCATAAAGGCCCTTGAAATTGATCCCCTCTTCACCATCCCCATCTCCATGCCCAAGATATCCTCCGGGATTGCAATGACGGAACAGGATTTTGTGAAGACATTGGGGAAGATTGCAAAGTACAGGGAAAGCGATTTTGGCGATTTGGATCCCACAAGGATCATGGAGGGAAAACAGGTGTTCGAGGAGTTCAAGGTCATGCTTGATGAGGCAAAGAGGAGCGAGAACAAAGGCCTTGTGACAGATGTGGTGGGGATAAGCATACCGGCCCTTACAAACGTGGATGAGACCAAGATCTATGACATGGACCTGATAAACAATCTGAAAAGCAAGTTTAAGGAGTGGAAATCTGGCTGGAAAGAACAGCACGTCTTTGCAGGCGACGAGTTTGACGAGGAGACATACATGGAGGGCCACAAGCCGTTTATCATGGATAAAAAAATTGCAATCAAGACGCGCATATTCATTCTTCTTGATCATTCGTCCAGCATTGCCGAGCAGGAGACCGAGTACAAGAAGGCAACCCTTGCCCTATGCGAGGTTCTGGACTTTTTGAAGGTCAAATTCTCGGTGTATGCCTTCAACACTGAGCAGAAGCAGGTCACATGCTGGCTGATAAAACCTGAAAACCTGCAGTGGAATAATTCGTCGGCAAAGAGACTTGCCCAGATAAAGGCAAACGGCAGCACCCCTCTGGCCGAGGTTTACGATCTCCTCCTCCCCATTCTCAGGTCGAAAAAGCCCGACATCTTCCTCACTCTCACAGATGGCGAACCGTCGGATCCGGACGCGGTAAGATCCGTCATGAGGGACTTTAAACTTCTTGGCGTACGCATGGTTGCAATAGGGGTAGGTCCCGACACAGGATCGGCCATAACCATAGCAAACAACTTGAGGCGGCTTGGATACGAGCGCACCTTGGCTGTGAGCAGGTTGAACGAGATACCAAAAAGAGTACTAACCGTGCTTGAGACCGACTAGCATGAAGTGCCTATCTGTCTCGCAGCCGTACGCCGACCTGATCGTCCAGGGCAGGAAAACAATCGAACTGCGGAGATGGAACACTGGGTTTCGCGGGGAATTTCTGGTGCATGCGCCACTAAAGATTAACACCGATGCCTGCAGGATGCTTGGGGTTGATGAAAAGGAGCTGAGGAGGGGGGTCATAATTGGCAGGGTCGAGATTTTTGGCGTCAGGGTTTACAAGACGGCGGAGGAGATAAGATTGGATTATGAGAAACACCTTGCAGGCAGCGACTTTCAGGGCAGCAGGTATGGATTTTTGTTGAGAAACCCAAGGGAGTTGCTGGTCCCCATACCTTGCAAGGGGAAGCTGGGCTTTTTTGAGGCAGACCTTGGACCGCGGGTCACTAAAAACGAGCTAATCTCAGATCTGTTTGACGAGGAGCACAGGTATCAGTGGATAGGAAAACATTAGTTCTGGTCAGATTCTGATTCCGGGGTTTTCCTTCTTGAGTTTCTCCCAGTCTGCCAAAAAGTTCTTGAGGCCTATATCAGTAAGGGGGTGCTTTAGCATCTTGCCCAGTACCTCCGGAGGCAGCGTCACTACATCTGCCCCTATTTTTGCGGCCTCCACCACATGCATTGGATGCCTGACGCTTGCAACCAGGATCTGTGTGCCAAACTTGTAGTTTTGGAATACCTGGTGAATCTCCTCGATGAGGAGCATTCCATCCTGCCCGTTGTCGTCAAGCCTGCCAATAAACGGGCTTACGTACTTTGCCCCTGCCTTTGCGGCAAGTATGGCCTGGTTTACGGAAAAGCAGAGAGTCACATTTACCGGAATGCCCTCGTTTGTAAGGGTCCGACATGCCTTGAGTCCTTCAGACGTTAGAGGGCATTTGACCACTACGTTGTTGCCGAATTTTCTCAGCCTTCTTCCCTCGTCTATCATGGAGGAAGTTTCAGTGCCGACCACTTCGAGGCTTACATCACCCTTGATGAGCCTGACAATCTCCTCCATTGTTTTCTGCGGATCTCCCCCCTCCTTTGCCAAAAGTGACGGGTTTGTAGTGATGCCATCAACAAGGCCCATATCGTTGTACGTCCTTATCGAGGCGAGGTTTGCAGTATCTAGGAAAATCTTCATTGTTTACCGCTCCTGATATCCTTAACAGCATTAGATATATGAATTGATGTTATGCCGTGCTTTTCAAGCAACATTGGCACCTCGCTGTCCCTTGCAGACTCGCCGAATTGATCCCTGACCCCAATCCTTCTTATCGGTACCGGATACATGCCGGAGACCACCTCAGATACGGCGGAGCCAAACCCTGCCATTATGTTGTGTTCCTCGCATGTCACAATCCCGCCCGTCTCCCGCGCAGCCTTTTCTAGGAGTTCCGAGTCGATGGGTTTTATCGAGAACATGTCAATCACCCTGCACGATATGCCCTCCTGCCTCAACAAGTCCGCAGCATCCAGTGCCATCTGTACCGTGATGCCGCATGCTGCGATGGTGCAATCAGAGCCTTCCCTCAAGACTATTCCCCTTCCCGTCTTGAACTCCTGCGTTTGTGGATGAATTATCGGAGTCTTTGACCTTGCCATCCTCATGTAGAACGGGCCATACTGCTGCACCATCAGCCTGACCAATTTTTCTACTGAAACCGTATCAGATGGCACCATCACGCTAACATTGGGTATGGAGCGCGTGATTGCGATATCCTCAATCTGTTGGTGGGAGCCGCCGTCTGCCCCTACGCTCAAGCCTCCGTGAGAGACAACCATCTTGACGTTCAGTCCCTTCCTTCCATCGCGAGACGGATACGCGATCGAGTTTCTTATCTGGTCAACACATCTCCCAGGCAGGAATGCGGCATACGTACTTGCAAACGGAATCTTTCCCTCGTTTGCAAGGCCTGCCGCTATCGTTATGAGGTTTCCCTCTGCAATACCTATGTTGAAAAATCTGCCTGGAAATTTCTTGCCGAATGGTTTTGTCTTGAGCGAATCAGTTGTGTCCGCACCCACAACCACCACGTTGGGGTTTTCCTCCCCTACCTTGATGAGAGTATCCCCGTAGACTGTCCTCATGTCAGCATACTCCGTCATAGGAAGCCTGACTCCTTTGCTATCTGAACAAGTTCCGACTTTTTCTTTCCTACCTCGTGTAGGTCTATCCACTTGGTCACAAGATCAGCGCCTCCAAGGCTGTGTGCCTTGGTTATGAGAAGTTTTCGTCGCGCATGCATGAGGCGCTTCCTGAATTCTGAGATGACAAGACGCACGTCCTTCTGCCCTATGATGGCACTGCCCCCGACGAACACCCTAGCACCGTCCAAGAAGCACGATTCCACGTTGGACAGGTCTACTCCTCCGTCTGCCTCTATTAATCCCTGAAAGTTCCGCTCCTGCAGAAATTTCGATATTCTCTGTGTTTTTTCATGGGTGGATTCGATGTACTTCTGCCCCGACTTGCCCGGGACTACGGACATTATTATCAACTGGTCAAGATCGGGGATGAATTTTTCAGCCCACGTAGGAATTTCCGTCTCAGGGTTTATGGCAAGTCCGAGGCTGGTTTCGTTTGAACGCAAAATGTCCCTGATCTCTCCAAAACTTGACTCGTCGCAGACTTCGGCATGGACTGTTATGATGTCACTGCCTGCCTCGATGTAATCCCTTACATGCTTTACCGGCTCATTTATCATCAGGTGTGTGTCAAACGGTATTGTAGTAATCGGCCTTAGCTGTCTTATTTTCTCATGGTCAAACGTCCTATTGGGGACGAACTGGCCGTCCATAACGTCCAGATGAATGAAGTCAGACCTGCCGTGTGATGCCCTCTTGACCTCGTTTTCAAGGTTTGACATGTCCCCTGCAATGATTGATGGGGCTATTAGGAACTGGCAATCAATCTCAAGTTCTATTATGGGCGAGATGGTCGGGCTAGGCGCCACGCCGTGCCATTTCGGATTGTCCTCCATGTGTTCTACAGATTTGCCCTTTATAGTGCGTGCAATGATTATTGAGGGGGTGCCCTTTGTTTGAAGTACGGAGTTTACCACCTTTGAGATTTGCTCTATACGGTGGCCGTCTATTTCCAGAACATTCCAGCCAAAGGCCCTCCATTTATCTCCGACCCTCCATCTTGCGGCATTCTTCCACATCTCGGAAATATCATCTCCGAGGAGTTCCTCGTCAAGAGGCATTACCCGCTCAGTATAATCGTCTTGCTGGATGAAGTTCCTGTCAAGGAATACAGTGAGGTTGTCGAGCCTGAACTTTGACCCCGCCATAGCTGCCTCCCACACCTGCCCCTCATCAGACTCTCCGTCTCCAATGACGGTATAGATGTGGTGATTTTTGCCGTCCATTTTTGCGGCGAGTGCAAGACCGATGGAGAACGAGAGTCCCAGGCCGAGGGACCCTCCGCAGAACTCGACCCCGGGGCACTTGAAGTCAGGGTGACCCTGCAACCTGCTGCCCAGTTTTCTCAACGACTCCATCTCTGATCTGTCGAAAAAGCCGGCGACTGCAAGGTTGGAGAAAAGGCCTGGCGAGGCGTGCCCCTTTGATAGGACTAGCCTGTCCCTCCCGTCCCAGAGCGGGTTCTTGGGATCGCATCTCAGGAATTTGGAATACATGCAGCCCATGATTTCCGCCATCGAAAATGAGCCTCCCGGATGGCCGGAGCCTGCCGCCGTCGTCCCCTTTATGACAAGTTTTCTGGCTTGCCTTACTCTTTTTAAGATGTGATAGTAATTTAGGCCCATGTCTGTCCAAAAGTTTGAATGGTGAGACCGGCACGGTGCGAACGGGATTTCATGATTTTTTAGCGCATTTGCAGACAATAAATAGTTATTTTCAGCTAAACCGCCCCATTTCCATCTCGTAAAATTTTAATCCAGACCACGCGAATTTAGAATATGAATGTCAAGGATCTCACGCCCATACTGATTTACGATGACACGTGCTATCATTGCTCAAGATTCGCAAGCATTGTCAAGGCCATTGCAGGTGGGAAGATGCTCATAGTAGGCCATTACACGGAGCTTGGAAGGGAGATAAAGTCACATATCTTTCCAGCGGATTATGATCCGACAGGAATGTTTTGGTTTGTTACTGGCAAGGCCGCCTACGGGGGACGGGCTGGAGTCTTGCCTCTGCTTCTTTCCGTAGTGGGCAGGACTAGGAGGAAGTCGTTCAAGGAGGTGCCTCTTATTTTTGGGGAGCAATGCAAGACGACGAGGGAGTTTTTCATGCGGGCATGCATCCTGTTGTCAAACAGCAAGAAGATACCTTTGGACTAAGTCTTGTTGGTGTTCAGTAACCTCGGCTGTTGCGGTCAGGGGTTCCGGTATTTGGATTCCTAAAGCCGTGTTTTTCCATCATGTGGTTCAGAAATCTTATATCATCGGAGAACCGTTCGCCACAGATTGAGCAGGTTGCCAATGTTTCTTACTGGCAAACAAGATCTTTTTAGGCTTTGTTGCCGTATAGATTGGGAATGGCAAGGACTCGAAAGATTCCAAGGCTGACATTTACCATAAATCCCAATCCAAACGGGTTTTTGGTGGTATGCAATGAGATACCCTACCTGTTCACAGACACAAATTCCGTCCAGGAGATCGACAAGGTGATTAGCGCCATGATATCGGATTATGTGGAAAATTTTCCCGATGATGCCGAGAAAAGGGGGATAGACAAGGATATCGCAACCCTGACCGTCTGGAAGGGTTCCCCAAACTCCGTTGCATTAGAATAGAAAAGGCGCCAGCACTACTGCTTCCCAAGGGCTCTCGCACCTTAGTAGCACAGTAGCGACGCTGGGTTTGACTTCCGGGTTCGGAATGGGACCGGGTCGGACCCCAACGCTATGGCCGGCTTGAATTCAATAACAAATAATGATCTGTATTAAGGTTGCTTGGAAGAGATATAACCCAATAACGCCGGGAATAGCCATGACACACAGGGTGGCGGTCCTCGATAAGGAAGCATGCCAAACAAAAAAGTGCGGCCTTGAGTGCATAAAATATTGCCCCATGAACAAATCAGGGGCGGACTGCATAATACTCAACGATGAGACTGCCAAGGCACAGATAGACGAGAACATATGCAATGGATGCGGAATTTGTGTGAAGGTGTGTCCCTTTGACGCCATAACAATCGTGAACCTTGCAGAGGAGCTAAAGTCAGATAAAATTCACCAGTACGGAGTCAACGGCTTTAGGCTTTACAGGATACCCAGTTTGAAGAAAGGACAGGTGATGGGATTGCTCGGAAGGAATGGGATTGGAAAGAGTACTGTGGTGGGGATCCTTTCGGGAAGCTTGAGGCCCAATCTGGGCAGATACGAGTCCCCACCCGAATGGGCCGAGATCCTGAAGAACTTCCAGGGCACAGAGTTGAAGGTCCACTTCGAGAAAATAGCAAACAAGGACCTAAAGGCATCAATAAAGCCCCAGCAGGTTTACAACCTAGCAAAGGCGTTTGATGGAACCGCAAGAGAGCTCCTCGAGAGATACGATGAGCGGAACAAGATTCCGGAACTTGTCAATGAGCTTGGACTGCAAAACGCACTTGACACAAGGCTTCCGGAGCTGAGCGGTGGGGAGCTACAAAGGATCGCAGTTGCGGTGGCTGCATCAAAAGAGTCCGATTTTTACTTTTTTGACGAGCCCTCTTCATACAATGACGTCTTCCAGAGGATGGGTGTTGCCCGAGTGATACAGAATCTGGCAAAGATTGGAAAGAGCGTAATGGTGGTAGAGCATGATCTTACCTTGCTTGACTATCTCAGCGACTTCATTGAGATAGTATACGGCGAGCCCGCAGCATATGGAATAGTGGCAAACATGCTCTCCACGAAGGTGGGGATCAACGTTTTCTTGGACGGATACTTGCCAAACGAGAACGTGAGGTTCAGGGATGCCGCCTTCAGGTTCGATGCGTCTACCTCGACGGACGAGTTTGTGGTGACGGAGAACATCATTCAATATCCCCCCCTGGCGAAAAAATTTCCCAATTTTTCGCTGACAGTGGACGCAGGCAGGGTGCGTAAGAGCGAGGTGCTGGGCATCGTGGGCGCCAACGCGCTTGGCAAGACTACCATGATGAAGATGATCTCAGGTGTTGAAAAGCCTGACACCGGCGAGATTGATGCCAGGATAAAGATAGCATACAAGCCGCAGTATCTCTCAAATGAATATGAGGTTGAGGTGATGGCGCTGCTTGAGAAGGTAAACGGCGGACCGTTAGAAGGAACCTCGGAAGAAGAGATAATACTAAACCCCATGAAGATAAGGAAGCTTTACAACAAGTCCGTCAAGAACCTGTCGGGCGGAGAGCTCCAAAAGGTGGCGATAGCTGCGTGCCTTCTTCAGAAGGTAGATCTCTATGCCCTGGACGAACCGTCGGCGTTCCTAGATGTGGAAGACAGGATTGCGATGGCAAAACTCATCCAGAGATTCGTCCGCTCGTACGGAAGGTCTGCAATCATAATTGATCACGACATTCAGCTCATGGATCTCATTTCCGACTCCCTTGTCATCTTCCATGGGAATCCCGGAAGGGAGGGACACGCCAGTGCCCCAATGTCAAAGGCTGACGGCATGAACCAGTTCCTCCGGTCTCTTGATATCACATACAGGAGGGACGAGGTCAGCATGAGGCCGCGTGTAAACAAGTCTGAAAGCAGGCTCGACAGGGAACAGAAGCAGAGCGGACATTTTTACTATAGAAATTGACCAAGATGCTAAAGCAGGCAATGGCAAGCATACTGACTCCCGAGGAGACGGAGCAGATGTACGGTGCCTTTGACCAGATTGGGAACAGGATCATCCTGAGGATTCCCGATTCACTGCTCCCAAGGAGAAAGGAGATAGGCGAAGTACTCCTGGAGAAGGTTGGGACGGCAAGATCGATCTTTTACCAGTCCTCTCCCGTTGAGGGTGACTACCGCATACGCAGGCTCGAACTGCTTGCAGGAGAGGACAGTACGGAGACGGAATACAGGGAGCATGGCTGCAGGTTCAAAGTCGACATTGAAAAGGCCTTTTTTTCGCCGAGACTCTCTACTGAACGTCTGCGGATAGCTGATCTGGTAAATGACGGGGATGTCGTGGTCAACATGTTTGGCGGTGTGGGGATGTTCTCTATAGTGGCAGCCAAGAAGAAGAAGTGCCACGTGTACAGCATCGACATCAATCCGTATGCCGTAGACCTTTGTTCTCAGAACGTCGCCCTCAACAAGCTGCAGGGTACCGTGGAATCTATCGAGGGAGACGCTTCAGAGGTCATAGAGAAGAGGCTTGCAGAGGTGGGAGACAGGGTTTTGATGCTCCTCCCCGAGAGGTCCGACGAGTTCCTGCCTTCCGCCGTAAAATCCTTGAAGCGACACGGGATACTTCATTATTATTGCCACGTTCACTCTGAGAGGAAGGGTGATGCCCCCTCTGTGGCAAGGGAGCATTTCCTGTCAGTCATGGAGGGAAGGGCTGAAGTGCTGGGCGCAAAAAATGTAAGGCCCATTGGGCCGAGATTCTACCAAGCCGTGGTCGATGCAAGACTGTCCTAGTAATTTACCCCGGGAGCGGCTTACTTTTTATCGTCTGTAATGAAGGAGGACGGCGAGGGCCTCGAGGTTGCCATGTTATACCCTATCCACGATATCACGCCAAGTATGCCTCCTACTGCCATCAGGACGGAGAGCTGGAGGACTATGGGGCTCCATTCAGAGAGCATCAGCAGGTAGGCGTAAACGAAGAAACCCCCGATAGACAAGACGAAGATCATTATTCCCACGGAGCGCCTTTTGGTCATTAAGCTAACCACTCTTTCGGACTAATTTATTTTAAGCTAGTATGTAAACTCAATCGCCATCAGGTATGCATCCTCCCCGTCCCGGTAGTACGCCTTCAGTCGTTGCTTTATTATGAATCCGAGTTTTTCATAGAGTCCTATAGCTTCCCTGTTGCTGCATCTCACCTCAAGATACAGTTCGTCGGCCTTTTTCAGCTTCACACCCGCTATTGACTCCTCCACGAGGGCCCGGCCAATCCCCTTTTGCCTGTGTTCCGGCAGCACTGCCACAGAGACGACGTGGCCCTTCTTTACAAATCCGAGTTTTTTAAAGTTTGAAAAGCCGTACTCGATTTTGCACATGATATACCCTACCAGTCTTTTTTCAACCTCTGCAACGATGAATGCCTCTGGCAGTTCGGCAAGCAGGCTCTCATAAAAGTAGTCCGAATAATGTTCCGGCAGTGTCTTGAGGTTAATCTCCATTACTGGGATTATGTCGGATGAATCACACCGTCTTATTATGCAGTTTCCTACCTCTCTGAGGGCCACTTGCATTCCGAGATTACTTGAATTATTAATTATTTAACTTTACGCGGCGGAGCTCCCAATTCTCGCATTGGTACCTGCTATGGACGTTTGCTTCTTGGTGCGATTGGCTGCTACAGGGTACCGTAAGCAACGCCCCATGGGACATCCCAACAGTGGCATGCAGAATTCCAGAAAAAAGGAATTAATGTAATGGCGCATCACAAAGATTGATTGAGCGTACCTACCACTGATGAGGTAATAGATATCGTTTCGGCATTTTTCACCATCAAGGGCGTAAACCAGACCCCCAAATCACTTGTGATAGAGATTGGCGACCACGACCTGATGAAAAGGTTTCAGGCCGTGGCACAGAGGATGGAACAGCGGAATCTTGTTGCAAGCTTGGAGAGAGACACGGGTGCAACCTTCATAGTAATATCCAGCTTCCGGCCCCCAAAGTCCAGGCGCACGTGGATTCCCCGCGTTTTGTTTGGGGGAACGGTCACCACCGTCATGATAGACGGATACTACCGTGCGATAGCTACAAACTCGATAGCAAAGGTGGGGGATCCCCTCTTCGTAGCTTTCCTTTATACGGTTTCCCTGATGGGGATATTGGGCATTCATGAGCTTGGCCACATGATTGCGTCCAAAAGACACGGCATCAAGATAAGCTGGCCGTACTTCATTCCCGGGATACCCATAATTGGATTCATCCCTACGTTTGGCGCCCTCATACTATCAAGGGGCCTGATAATCAACAAGAACATGCTGTTTGATATAGGGATATCAGGTCCCGTTGCCGGGCTGTTGGTAGCCATAGCAGTCTCCACCTATGGGGCCTATCTCTCTCCAATGATTTCAGCTCAGGAGGCCCACACACTTTCCTCGCAACACGGCCTGCTGGAGATTCACTCAAGCATGCTGATGGATGCCACCATCATTCTCATGCACAAGCACGTGCCTGGGGAGGAAATGATAATGTCCCCCGTCATGCTGGCTGCATGGTTTGGGTTTCTCCTCACATTCCTCAATCTTCTTCCTGCCTGGCAGCTTGACGGCGGCCATGTTGCGCGGGCAACAGTGGGCCCAAGACGGCACAGGGTTCTCACATACGCAAGCATTGGCATTCTTGCAGTATCAGGCTATTACATCATGGCCCTCTTTGTTTTGGCTTTAAGCATGAGGACTGGGGATGCCAGGCCGCTCGACGACATATCACCCCTTTCTCCCCGCAGGAGGAGGATGTTTCCATTTATCATGGTACTTGCCTTTCTTTGCGCGCCGCTTCCCTTTTCTCTACTATCTCAATAGGACGCGGCTGCCATCTGAAACTATGACGGCTTTTTGCCTCTCCCCGTATGTCTTCAGCACGTATTCCATCGACTCCTTTGTGCCTCCAAAAGGCACGAGGGCAAGCTTGTCCTGTACATAGTAGTGGGGAAGAACCGAGACTAGACCTACGCCGAGTTGTTTTTGGATCTCAGTCAGGTAAAGGAGGTTCTCCATTCCGTCAACGTACCTTGCAGGATTTTTCAGCCTGTCAAGGCTCATCCTCCCCTCAACATACTGGATTAATGCATCTGATCCGAGGCCGCTCTTGCATTCAGCAAGGAGTATTGCAAAGCCCTGCTCCTTTACCGCGCCCGCACAGTTCCAAAGAGAAGAGAGCGACCTGTCAAGCGTCTCATTGCTAGTCTCCTTCCCTGTGCTGATAAACAATATCTTGTTCCTGCCTGCATCACCAACGGTCCTAGAAGAAAGTGATTTTGAAAGGTTCATGGTGGATGATGGGTGGCCGACCGAAAGATCCACTATGCCTGACGGGCTTGCGACGATTTCGAGTGCTGAAATTTCAAAACCATCAGTAAATTTTTTTGCGACCTCGATTGTAGGCAGGTCCTCTCCCGGGTGGGGCAGGTTGCCGCTTTTCTTCTCGTAAGCTTCCAACATGCCCTCCTGCCCGAAACGCCGCAGCAGCTTCGTGGCTACCGTGCTGTACCCAAAAAGCCCATCAAACTCCATCTCTCCTATGAACATCATATTGGCGCTTGCCAGCTGTGCGGTGTCAAACCCCGAGATGGAGATATTAGGATCTGAAAACATGTTTTTGGCGGAGTGGAGGTTCGATTTGTCTACGAGGATTCTCGGTTTGGGAAATGATTTTTGGTCGCATATCTCCAGGACGGATGATATTACCTTTTGCACTGACCTGGTGGATTCCAGAACTACAAGTTCGGTGGGCTTGGAAAGGTCGATAGACTGCAATCTAGACGATATCTCGGAGTCTCCAAGGTTCGAGGCGGGTGGTCCTATCTCCCTTTCAAGGTTTTCCGCCCTTATGTCTAAAACAACCTCGGTTGCCCCGTAGCTGAGCCAAATTTCCGGCATACAGTACCGATGAGACAGTTAAAATAAATCTAGTTCAGTAAAATTTGCTGTGGATTTTGTCAAAGAATTTGCAATATTTTTGCACCAAAGTTCTGCCATAAAGTTTGGTACTTTCAGGCTCTCAAGCGGAAAGGAAAGCGCATATTACGTAGACCTCAGACTGGTTCCAAGCTTTCCACACCAATTCAGAAAGATGATAAAAAACCTGCAGGAGGCCATCTCAGGAAGCGTGGGATTGGACAGTTTTGACTGCATCGCCTCCGTTCCGACCTCTGGACTAGTCATAGCTGCAGCGCTTGCAACGGAAACCGTAAAGCCGTTGGCATACGTAAGGCAGAAACCAAAGGATTATGGGACTGGCAGCCTCATAGAGGGAAGGATAAGTGAGGGAACAAGAGTCCTTCTTGTGGACGACGTAGGGACGACTGGGCAGTCCATCATAAGGGCTGTCAAGGCGCTAAAGGATGCAAAGATGTCGGTTAAAGACGCATTTGTGGTAATAAACAGGCTTGAAGGCGCGGCAGAGCTGCTCGCGTCAGAAGGCGTCCGGCTGCATGAAATAACTGACGTGATGAAAATTTCAGAAATTCTGTTTGAGGAGGAATTGCTGGACGGCAAGACCCTTGAGCGCATTAGGGACCAGATGAGGCGGTGAGTTTTAGGCGGGCTGAAAGGTCAGCTCTCGTATATCATGAGCTCTTTTTCCTCTAGCAGCGTATGCAGGTTGTGCACGGCACGGTAAACCTCAGCCTCTTTTTTGGCACCCGTGCATACCAGCTTTCCAGATGCAAACAGAAGAATCACCGTCTTGGGATCAAGCATCCGGTGGATGAGGCCTGGAAACTGCTCCGGTTCATACATACTCCTTGGCAGCCCCCTTGCAGCTTGTTCGAGGTGTATCTTCCCACCCAAGCTTGCGGATGCAACAATGTTCTGAATGACTATTACTGCGTCTTTTTTTATCTTGATTCCTCCCTTTCTTAATTTCTGGACTACGCTTTGCACTGCCTTAATTGCCTGCTCTTCGGATTTTGCTCCAGTGCAGACCATCTTGCCCGAGCTGAAGATTAGCGTAGCCGTCTTTGGCGATTTCAACCTAAAGACAAGCCCCGGGAACTGATCTGGGTGATACTCTACGTCCGGGAAGGTCTGCGTTATCACGTTGAGATCAATGCGTTGGTCAACCGAGGCCGAGGCTACGACATTTTCAATGCTGACAATAGGTTTTGTCTGGGGCACTCTGGTGCTTATATATGGGCTTTATATATACTCTGTAACGTTTTATGTTGGTGTTCTTTGTGTCAAATTTATCAGATCTCCTAAATCTTCGGCAGCTCAGACAAATGCCTTTACATCATCACTTCAGCCATAACTCTGATTCCTCATCGCAGCCAAATCAGAATGGATGGCTGAATATTTTAAAATTGGTTTTGCTGGGTTGTGAGAGGGGTTTTTTACATATCATGAATTTGAGAAACGCCGCTTTATTTTGAAGGTTAGTTGGAAAGTGGGCCCAAAGGGCTTCGATCCCTTGGCTCACCGGTTATGAGCCGGTTACTCTACCAAGCTGAGTTATGGGCCCAACGACAGAACAATTTGGCATGCAGTATAAAATAGTATAGAGTTGGCAGGATGCTAACAGTACGCCTCGTAGCAGCTGTCAAGAAGCAGGTTCTGAGCCTTGAGTGATTCGGTTGCAGACTGGACAAGATCGTCCTCGCTTGCCCTTGACTGTTCAATAACCCTCCTCCAGAGAGCAGCATGCCGTATGTCAGCCTCTGCGTGAATCCTAAAGTACTCGATGGCGTCATCGTCTGCCACACCATAGAATTTCCTAAGGCCGTCAATTTTTGACAGGCTTATTTTTGGGATCTCCTGCTCCAAAGCATACATTGCTGCCGCGCCTCCTTCAAACGACGTCATCAGCCCTGAAAGGTCGGACACGGCCTGTCTTGTCTTGCTGAGCCCCATGTAGGACTGCATTTCCTCGGAATTCACGCCCAAGGAGCTAGCAAATTTGATCCATGGAGCAATATGCTCTGACTCTTCCTCCTGATTGGCATAAATTGCCGGCCTTAGTTCCGAGGGGGAGTTTTCCATAACCGCGCCCACGTAGGAGGGCACTGACTTGACCAGCTGGAAATATTCCTTGGAGTATCCGCTGAGCGATTCAACGGACAGATTTCCTTCGTTCCACATGACATAAAACTTGTGCTTGAGCAAACTTTGTTCCTCGATAATCTTATCAATCCTCTCTACGAGTGATTTCATGCGCTTTATCAAGTTCAGCACTAAAAAAATCTTTTGAATCACTCCAAAAGGATTTTATGGATAAGAACCCGGATGCAAGTTCGGGCTCCAGTGGTGTAGACCGGTCAAGCATATCGGCCTTTCAAGCCGGGGATCCCGGGTTCAAATTCTTTGCGATGAAAATCCCGGCTGGAGCACCAACAAAAGCATTTGAAATCTGCTGACCCAGCTGAGGGCAACTCAACACCCTGATAATTATCCAAGAAACCCTTCCGGCCCGCGCAGTAATGCCAGTCATGCCTGTTTGACGATATTCCGGGAGTCGCATCATGGCTTGTAAATAAAGGCTTTTTACAAAAGCATTAATATGCATACAATTTCCTACGCACGATAGTGCAAATTTTTGGATAGAAAGAACTTTGAGATCAACCCGCTGATAAAGGATTACAAAAGATACATTGACATGATAAACCAGGCACTCAAAAAGGAGTTGGAACTTTACTCCGCCTCGGAGTTTTTTGAGCCGCTTCAGTACGCATTGGAGGGTGGAAAGAGAATCAGGCCGCTGATTCTCATTCTGGCCGCCGAAAGCATTGGAAGGTGTGAAGAAAACGCCTTTGTTGCCGCCTGTGCAGTCGAGTTGCTTCACACGGAATCTGTAATACATGACGACATTATTGATAACGAGATACTAAGGAGGCGCAAGGACCCCTTCCACATAAAGTATGGCTACAACACGAGCATAATTACCGGGGATTTTGTCTTGGGTCTTATCCTCAACATATCTTCCCGTATTGACAATGCAAGGATAGCAAGGGAGCTTGCCAACACAGCAATGATGATGAGCGACGGCGAGATGATTGAGACCAGGTTGGAATCAAGCGAGGATGTCACTTTTGATGACTACCTCAAGGTGATAGAGTACAAGACGGCAACTGCCTTTGAGGCTGCAACGAAGATAGGAGCCATACTGGGTGGGGGCAACGAGGAGCAGATTCTGGCTTTTGCAGAGTATGGAAAGAACATGGGGATAGCATATCAGATACGGGACGACCTGCAGGACTGGAACAACGAGGACAAGATATTCAACATATTGATAAAGAAGAGTTCCGATCCCAGGGACGTTTTTGATCACATGGACGTACTGCTTAACAGCTATTCCAAAAAGGCAAAGGTCTCATTACGGAAGATAAACGACAGCGAGGCAAGAATGAGGCTCGAGAGCCTGATAGACCTCACGATGCTTAGTGTATAACCGGAATCGATGTAAGGACTGGAACTGCCGACTTGGCAAATTGGATGAACGGATCCGGATATACGCCTACGCCGACCATGAAGATTATTGAGAAGATCATCACAGCAATTATCGACCTTGGTTCCTTCACCCTCTTCTCAGACTCTCCTTCCTCGAAGTACATCTTCCTTATCAGCCATCCGTAGTAGGCTAGCGACAGGGCGCTGTTAAGGACACCTGCCACTGCAAGGTATGGTGCCCAAGACACCACGTGGCCTGCATCTATCGCGGCCCCAAACAGCATCAGTTTGCTCCAAAATCCGTTGAGTGGTGGCACTCCCGCCAGTGCAAGCAATGAGACCACAAGACCAAGCGATGTGATCGGCATCCTCTTTGCAAGCCCGGCGAGTTTGTCGATGTTGGTAATGGACAGTGTGGCAACAATGCCTGCCACGGCAATAAATGCCGCTGCCTTCATTACGGCATGGTTTAGCACGTGGAAGAGTGCCGCTGCAGCTCCTAATGCTGAAAACGGTGCAATGCTCAGCCCTATCAGTATGTATCCCGCATGGCCGATGCTAGAATAGGCAAGCATCCTTGAGATGTTTTTCTGCCTGATGGCAGCCAGGTTGCCAAAGGTCATTGTTATTATTGCAATTATTGCAAGAGCAAACGACCAGTTGAGGTCCAGTGCTATAGCACCCATCACTATGACCCGCAGGGCAGCGGCAAATCCCGCCTTTTTCGTACCGGCTGCAAGCAGTGCAGAGATTGGCGGCGGTGCCCCCTCATATGTATCCGGAAGCCACATGTGGAACGGCACTAGCCCTATCTTGAATCCGAAACCGGCAATGAACATGGCTACTGCGAGGATTGCAAGCGGGAGCATGCCTGGACTCAGATGTGAAAAGCCTGAGATCACTTGTTCTATGTTGGTAGAGCCTGTGAGTCCGTATGCAATGGATATCCCCCAAATGATTATACCGGAGGAGAGAGCGCCAAACAAAAAGTACTTGATTGCAGCCTCGTTTGAGGACGGGTTCTTCTTGTCATACCCCGCAAGCACGTATGTAGGGATGCTCATCAGCTCCCATGCCACAAACAGCATTACCAGGTCCGTGGAATATGCGACCAGAACCATGCCTATCGTTGAGAGCACTATGAGCGAGTAGTACACTGCCGGGTTGCCCCTGCCCCTCATGTAGTTGAAAGATCCTACCGTCGTCATTATGCCCACAATGAGCATGGCTATTGCAAAGAAGGATCCAAACATGTCGTTTGAAAGAACGTCCTTTGAGAAGAGCGCACCAGATGCCACGTTCTTTGTCATTATCTGGTAGCCGACAAAGGCGATTGCGGCCACAAGTGCTCCGAATGCTATTCCGCCGTAGAGTTTTCCTCCCTTTTCCTTCCTTGCCGCGCTTATCACCGGGATGATCACACCCACGGCTCCAAGCATCAGCGTTAGAATTATTGGTGTCGAGGTAAAGTCCAGCATGTCTATCACCTATATGAAAAGCAGCAGCAACACTATCAGTATGCCTGCTCCAAATATGTACAAGTAGGATTGCGATATTCCGGTCTGGGTTGCCTGCATGATCCTTGCCCCTCCCGCCATCGTTTTTTCCGGCACGAGGTTGAAACCCTCCATCACCTTATCCTCAAAATAGCGGTAAATTCCCCTTGCAACATACAGCGGACCCACAACGAATGTCCAGTTGATAAGCGCGTCAAGGTACCACCTGTTAAGGAAGAACTTGTGTATGGCGTAAAAGAATATGTTCGAATTAACGACTTTTGCAGGATCTGCGAACCTACCGATGTAAAAGATGTAACCCAGTACAAAGCCTACGGCGAATGCCGATAGAGAGATTGAAAGTGCTAGCGGATTGACACCCTCCAAAAAGCCCCCAAGCAGGTTCTGGGACTGGGTCGCAACAGCTCCCACGCTGGACTTGATTCCAAAGTCTGACGCGAGATAGGCCGTAAAGATGTCATGGATCTGGTGTTCAAATGCAAGGCCCAGTATACCTACTCCGATTGTAAGGGCAGCCAGTATTCCGTACGGGATCCACATGACCGGACTTGCCTCATGTACATGGTATCCCTCCTTTTCCAGATGCTCTATGTGCTTGCTCTTGTTGCCAAAGAACACCATTCCTATCAGCCGCGTGGTGTAGAAGGTGGTCATCACCGCAGTAATCGCCGCTATTATGAAGAGTGGCAGCGCCCAGCTGCTTCCAGATTGGTAAACGGCTCCAAATATCGCATCCTTGCTCCAAAAGCCAGTGGATATGAATGGGGCGCCCATCAGTCCGAGTCCTGCAGCCCACATGAAGATGTAGGTCTTGGGCATGAGCCGCCTCAGGCCTCCCATATCGGTCATAAATCTAGATCCTACGACGTGCAAGAGAGAGCCTGCCGCCATGAAGAGTGATGCCTTGAACATTGCGTGAGAGATAAGGTGGAAAAATCCGGCAGTATAGCCGTCCACGAACTGGCGCGAGAGGCCGGCAACACCGAGTGCCAACATCATGTAACCTATCTGCGAGCCGGTGGAATACGCAAGGACCTTCTTTATCTCGGTGTGCACCATTCCCTGGGTTGCAAGGAGGAATGCCGTTATCGCACCCACCCATGCCACAACCTCGAAGAACTGGTTCATGTCCAAGCCTGCGGCAGCAAGTGCAAAGAACAGCGGCCCAAGCCGTGCAACAAGGAATACACCGGCCTTTACCATCGTTGCCGCATGAATGAGTGCGGAGACCGAGGTCGGACCGGTCATGGCCTCAAGAAGCCACTCGTTTAGAGGGAATTGCGCCGACTTTCCTACGGCGCCTCCAAATAGCAGGATCGCCGCCGGGATCAGCAGGTTGTGGGCTGACATTGCAGTGGCCCAGGAGGTGTTTGAGGCAAGTTCCTTGAACCCAAATGTTCCTGCAAAGGCAAAGATGAGGAACATTCCAGAAAGCATCATGATGTCGCCCACCTTGGTCATGATGAACGACTTCATTCCAGACTGGGTAGGAGAATAGTAATCCAAGAGCCCAAGGACCGTGCGTCCCTCCGTCCCTACGTGATCCTTTTTCTTGTCCCTGTACCAAAACCCGATGAGCGCGTAAGAGGCCAAGCCCACGCCCTCCCATCCAAAGAAGAGCTGGAGGAAGTTGTCCGATAATACAATCAACTGCATCGAGCCTACAAAGAATGCCATCCAGAAGAAGAACCTCATCAAGTCCCTGTCGCCCTTCATGTAACCCAAGCTGTAAACGAAGATCAGGAAAGATATCCATCCTACAATGTTGGCCATCAGGACAGCAAGGGGATCAGCCAGTACTCCGGCCTTTAGTCCGACGGATGGTATCCATGGAATTTGGCTGTGGATCTCATGGTTGTTTAGTGCCAATGGTAGCAGCGTGGCGGCCGATATCGCGCTTACAAGTGCGAATGCCACTGCCACATAACCGGGGCCGGCTTTAGAGACCCTTGCCGCAGCCGGGATTACAAGTGCCCCTACAAAGGGCAGTATCCAGACCGCCCAGACGTTGAGTGAACCAATGTTAAAGCCGAGAAAACTAAAATCCATTTCTAGACCCCCACCAGTCCTCTCATGAAGGGAATTATTTTGTTGAAGAAGATATCAGGATAGATTCCAATAACAATTGAGAAGCCTGCCAAGACCATCATCGGGCCTGTCACATACCAGCTTGCCTCCTTGGTATTTTTTAGATGTTCCGGGAGTTTTCCAAAGAAGACTCTCTTCATCATCCACAATGAATAGGCCATGGTAATAACGGTAGCAATCAAGCCAAGGGCAAATGAGACCACCCGGATTGTTGAACCTTCCTGGATTGCAGTCTGCAGAACGCCAGTAAACATTGTCCATTCCGACATGAAGCCGATTGTCGGAGGTATGCCCATTAGCGTGAGCACGCCTATCATGGCACATGTCGCGGTTATTGGCATGTTTGCTGCAAGCCCGCCCATCTTGGTAATGCTCCTAGTGCCCACCTGCAGGATGATTGCGCCAACCATCAAAAAGAGAATCACTTTCCCGATGCTTGTGGAAACAAAGAAAAGCTCAGAGCCTGAGAGCCCAAGCGCCGAGGCAGAACCGATTCCAAATAATATGTAGCCCATCTGGCTGATACTCGAATAGGCAAAGAACTTCCGTATATCATCTTGTGTAAGCGCCATTATGGAGCCATACAGCATGGTTGCAACGCCCCAGAGGTTCAAGAATAGCGCGACGTGACCGAACTCGGCCGGCAGCAGCATTGCAAGAAACCTAAAGAAACCGTAGGCGCCTACGCCCATCATTGCACCAGACGACAGGGCGTTGAGTGGTGTGGGGGCGGCCCTGTACGTATGAGGCAGCCACACATGTATTACAAATGCTGCCATCTTCACCCCAAGCCCGATGATTATCCCTATTGCGGCAAGAACGAGGATACTGTGAGGAATTGCACTTTCATGAATATCGGCATAGTTGAAGCTTCCCGAGTACAGCCCAATTGCAAGAAAACCAAGAAGAAGTGCTACAGCTCCCACGTGTGTCCAGAAAAAGAAGAGCAGGGCAACCCTCCTCTTCAATTCATAACCCCAGAGGGCGATCATGAAGAATGCAGGAATCAGCATAAACTCGAAGAAGATGTAAAATTCAATCAGGTTGGTTGCAAGAACGGCGCCGAGCATCCCCATGGCCATGACAAGGTATAGCGCATAGTAGATCCCTACCTGCTGGTTCACATAGCTCTTAAGAGAAGCAGACTCTACCATCGTGGTCTGACCCTCCCCTACCACCTGTTTTTGGGAATTCGCTTTTTCCTGGTATTGCGCGGTAAGTTTTGCAACCATGTACGGTTTCGAGAACAGGACCACTAGCGTGGAGACTACGTAGATGATTATTGCAAATGGTGTTGACAGTCCGTCAAGGACCAGCCCAAACTCGCCAAACTGCTGGGTCCAAGGATAGTGCTCGCCGTAGTTCCCCGAAGTAGAGGCCAGAATCACTATGGCGGTGCAGTATGCCATGATTCCGAAGCTGAACCACGTGGCAGCATTTGGCCCCGACCGCTTTCCTAGGATATAGGCCACCGGAGAGAGAAGCAGCGGAAGGAAGATTGCTTGTAGTAGGAGGTACTGCATCATCCCTTCAAGCTCCTAAAGTCTTCAATGTCTATATTCTTGTACATCCTGTAGGCCACGATTATCAAGGCAAGCCCTACTGCCACTTCTGCTGCCGCAATGGCAATCGAGAAAAGGGCTAGGGTCTGACCCTGGCTGTTTGGGATAAACCTTGCAAATGCGACCAGGTTTAGATTAGCAGAATTGATTATCATCTCCACTCCGAAAAGCATCCTTATCGCGTTTCGCTTTACTGCAAGACCATAAATCCCTATGGCCAGAAGGGCCACTGAGACCAGAACGAAATCAATCAGTCCGTTGGTCATTTGTAATATCCTCCCTTCTTGCCAAAGTTAGGGCTCCAACCACTGAAGCCGCCAAGATAAGTGCCATAACTATCAGAGCAGGCGAATAATATGTGAGAAAGTCCGCGCCAATCTTCTTGTAGTCCACGGAGGGCGAATTGGTCTCCATGGATTTCATGCCGGAACCTATGATTACCATGCCCAATCCTAGCATGAGTGCTAGCATTAGGCCAATTCCCGCGTATCTCCTGCGCTTGTCCTCTATCTTGTTGAATATCAGCTCCCTTCTTACCAGCATCACCGTAAAGAGTATGAGTACAGCGATTGAACCCACGTAGACTGAGAGCTGGAACATGGCTACAAACGGGGCGTCCAAGAGCAAGAAAAAGCCCGCAATACCCGACAGCGTAAGCATGAGGGCTATAGATCCGTAGATCAGAGATCGTATCTCGAGTGCCACTATGGCGCTTCCTATAGTTAGGACTGAAAGTGCAAGGAAAACCGCATCAACCATGCGTAGCACCCCTGTCATCGATTTTTATTTCTACGTCTTGGGAGATTTTTGGCTTGATGGCAAGTTGGGCAGGGGTGTAAATCAAGGCTGACTTGGTAAAGGAGGAAAGCTCATAGTCATTTGTCATGTACAATGCATAAAATGGACATGCGTCTACACACAGACCACAAAATACACATTTTCCATAATCAATCTGCGGCATTATCGCTTTCTTGTTTTGTTTCCATGTCTCGTTGACCTTGACCATGCTGATGGCCTCCGCTATTCCTTCGCACGCTACGGCGCATAGTTGACACCCCGTGCAGTGCTCATGATACAATATATGGCGTCCACGCAGTCCAGCTATTCCTACGCCCGTTTCCGGATTAAATTGGAAACCATCGCCTACGAATTTCAGCTTCTGTTCAGGATACCTCAGCGTAAATCTGCGTATGGCGAGATGCTTTACGCCAGAATTGAGCGCCCTTATAATTCCGCCCGCAGAACTCATTGAATCAATCCTCCCGGTCCCAAGACACCTGCGTATAGCAATCCAAGAGCTATAAAGATGTTAACGAATGCAAGACCGATTAGCTTGTACCATCCCGTGTGCAGCAACATGTCGATCCTGATCCTTGGGAAGACTCCTCGCGGCAGGAGGATCAAGAGAATCACGCCGACTGTCTTTATCACAAACATCAGCGTTCCATTAAGCATCGGCTGGCTGAAGAGTGGAAGGCCTGCAATTTGCACATTCACCGGTCCGATGGTTATCCCGTGCGTGATAAGCTCAGGCGAGAGCGGCGGCCACACCATAGGCCCGTTCCAACCCCCCAGGAAAAGCACCGTAAAGAGTCCTGCAAATGCATAAAGTTTCAGGTATGTCCCCAGCTGTATCAGGCCATACATCATGCCCGAGAACTCGGTAAGCCAGCCTGCGACTATCTCACTTTCTGCCTCTGGAAGATCAAACGGTATCCTCTCAAGTTCTGCAAGTATGCATATGAAGAATACGATCGCGCTTATAGGGGCAAAGACTATCCACCAATAGTGCTGCTGCGACTGGACTATCTGAGACAGATTCAGGGTGCCTGTCAATATCACAACGGAGAGCAGTGACAGTATCAGAGGAATTTCAAACGCGATCATTTGATGCAGTGCCCGCAGCCCGCCAATGAATGTCCATTTGTTGTTTGCCGCCCAAGCTGTGAGGACAGATATTATCGGGAAAAATCCTATGGTGGCAAAGACGGCAAGAAGGCTAACGGTGGGATTTGCAACAACCCAGCCTGGCGCTACCGGGATGAGCGAGACGAATGCTCCCGCCGTGCCGACAAAGAGCAGCGGACCAATCCAGAAGATTGGCTTGTCTGCCTTTGCAGGAATTATTATCTCCTTTGAGATTAGTTTCAGGCCGTCGCCCATAAGCTGGAGTATCCCCTCGATCCTGCCACAGTACAGTGGACCCACGCGAAGTTGTATCTTTGCGAGGAACTTTCGCTCTACATATATCGTGGCCGCCGAGAGGAGTGCGGCAAAGCCGAATCCCGGAAAGGCAACCACGTGGAAGAACGTGGTATGAATTAGCGACTTTATTATGGGCACTGTCTGTGATGGGTCCGCAATCCAGGTCAGTGCAAGGTACGGAGTCATAAGCTGACCGTTGATGATTGGCAGCTTGATGTAGAACAAGATGATGAAGACGATAGGCAGTCCTACGAGTGAAAATATGAGGAGGACCCAGAAAATGATGTCAAACAGAGAGGCAATGAACCTGCTGAGCCTAAACTGCGGCGCAATTGTTGACATTTACCTGTCAGCCTCCACAGGCCAGTAATTAAGACTCCAGTAAACTGACGGCATGTTTCCAAGCAGTTCGCCTTTCAGCAGGTACGGCATGCAGATCAGGTTTCTGAACGAGCCCACGCTTATCTTGACCCTATAAGGTTCAGGCCTGTTATTTGATACAATATAATAGCCAAGAGCACCCCTTCCCGACTCTACCCTCTTGAAGACCTCCTCGTTTCCACCCTTTGGATTTGGCTTGAGTTTGGTACGCACGGAGCCGGATTTTGGCATCTTTGACAGCGCGTCCCGTATTATCCTGCAGCTCTCAAACATCTCTAGGTATGGGACGTATGAGCGTGCATACGAATCGCCTTCCTTCATAACCACTGTTTCAAAATCAAGGTTTTCATAAACATCGTATGGCTCTTTCTTTCGTATGTCAAAGTCGATCCCAGAAGCGCGGAGGACAGAGCCTGTAGTACCAAGCCTTATGGCATCGGTTCTTGAAAGTATGCCGGTCCCTTCAGTACGGCTTTTGAGAATCGGATTTTGATAAAATATCGCCTCGTATTCCTTGATCCTTTTTTCAAAGTAGTTTACTTGGCGGAGGCACCTCTCCTCAAAGTTTGCAGGAAGATCGTTTCGAATGCCTCCGGGGACAAGGTAGGCATGGGTGACCCTTGCACCTGACATGGCCTCCAACAAGTCAATGAAAAGCTCACGATCGCCTGCGGGCCACATAAACATGGTCGAGTGGCCGAGAAAGATCCCATAGATCGCAAGCCAGTAAAGGGTGTAGATGCACCGGTTTAGCTCCGCCGCTATCACTCGGATGTACTTGGCTCTCTCCGGAACCTCGATTCCAAGCAGGTCCTCCACCGCCAGACAATAAGGATAGAGTATGTTGGAGGAATCATGGATTACCGGTCTTTCAAGGTGTGGGATGTTCTGGATATAGTTTCTGTACTCCGCCATCTTTTCTTCTCCTCGGTGGACGTATCCAGGATCAGGATCGCATGAAACGATATAATCCCCGTCCACCTTGATTATGAGCCTCATGTGGCCCGAACCCGGATGTTGTGGCCCTACGTTGAGCGTCATTATCCTGTCGTCTACCTTCTCAAGGCTGATGCCCGGCGGGAGTTGTGTTGTCATTTCTATCTTCCCTTTATCTTGAAATCCTTTCTGAATGGTGGAATGTCCGCCCAGTCTTCGGGCAGAAGAAGCCTTCTATTATCTGGATGCCCTTCAAAGAATACACCGAACATTTCAAAGCACTCCCTTTCATGGAATTCAACGCTATAGAAAACCTCCCTGAGCGAGGTCATCCTGGAACTGTCTTTTCCCGGATTGGGGATTTCTTCGCGAGGCACGCGCGTTGCAAGGGCCAAGACTTGGGAGGCAAGTTTCTCGTCGGTATATGAGCCAAGATGATAAACAACCTCAATCTCCTTCGAGTCTGGATAATCAACTCCAGCTACAGACTCGGCGTGATCATATCCGAGCTCGTCGCGGATGAATTGTGCCACGCTCAGAATGTCCTCCTTTTTGGTGGAAACACGTATCCTGTGCGCCCTCACATAGTCAACCGTTATTTTGGGGCCGAATTTTGACGAGATCTTGTCGGAAATCGACTTTTCGAACTCGGGTACAGGTCGTGGATTTATCGGTGCATCTGGAGAGAAATCAATTCCCTTTTCCTCATAAAATTTTTTTGCCTCATCTTTCGATAACGGCTTTTCATCACCGTGAGACTCGGTAGTCTCAGGCTGGCCATCCTTGTCATTTTCTGAGCTCATCCCTATGCGCCCTTCATCCGTTTAATTTTTTCTTGAAGTAACATACAACCTTGAATAAGGGTTTCCGGCCTGGGAGGACAGCCCGGTACGTAGATATCTACCGGGAGCACGCCATCGATTCCCGGAAGCACGTTGTACGAGTCAAAGTATAAGCCGCCCGTAATTGCGCACGCACCCATTGCTATAACGTACTTTGGATCCGGCATTTGGTCGTAAACCATCCTCAGTCTTGGCGCCATCTTCCTCGTAATGGTGCCCATTACGACGATGAGATCGCATTGACGAAGAGAGCCAAACGCTTCTATAATCCCAAACCTCTCGACATCATACCTGGGACTTGATGCGGCGCCAAACTCCACACTGCAACAGGCTGTTTCCAGATGCACGGGCCATAGCGACCACAGCCTGCCCCAATTTATCGCATAGTCAAGTGGCTTTCCTACCGCCCTTACGAGAATATCGCCTAGTTTTCCAACAAGAACATTTGTTGCGTGCGGTGCTGTTTCCTGATTGAAAAATTCCTTTAGCAATACTCTTCCCTACCTCGAAGTTTTCCAGTATTTGATTTAAAAGTTACCAAATGTTTTTCCTCCCTGCTTGGTACAAGGCGTAGGCAAAGGCCGCAAACATTACCCCAAGGAAAGCAATAATTGGAAGAGTCGCCGTTTTTGGCAAACCCAGTAGGCTGCTGCCCCAGGCATACAGGAAAATAGACATGACATCAAAGACTACGAACATGAGAACATAGGAATAATACTGCATCATAAAGTGGGTACGGCCTTCTTCCTTTGGAACCTGGCCCGACTCCATCGGGAGAAACTTGACCGGACTTGGGGTCTTTCGTGGTGCGATCATCCTAGAAAGGATTAGGGCGGGCCCTGTTGCAACAATTGCAAAAGCAAACATTAGTAAGACTGGACTAAAGGTACCCGCGGTTTCTCCTACCAAAGTAGCTAACAAGCTAACCGGAGAGTATAAAAATCTATGTGCACAGTGCGATCAGAATTTTAAATTAAAAGGAATTTTTTTATAATTTTTCATCAAACAGTGAACTTGTTAGCAAGTTCTGGCGGGGTTTTCAAAAAATCACCGAGCAGAAGCACTCCTGATGAGGATTGATATATGAGCATGATCGAGCCTTGATATGGTAAATGTTGGAGAGAAGGCACCACCGTTCACCCTTGTTGATACCGACCTCAAAATGCGAAGTCTGGAGGAGTTCAAGGGAAAGAAGGTTGTCCTTTCATTCTTCGTGGCTGCAAGTTCTCCCGTGTGCACAAAGGAGATGTGTACCTTCAGGGATACATGGGATGACTTTTCGAAGCTCGGAGTCCAGGTAGTAGGCATAAGCAATGACGGTCCTTTTGCAAACAAGGCATTTGCCGAGATGCATCACTTGAACTTTCCCGTGCTTGGAGATTACAAGAGTCAGACCATCCGCGACTATGGGGTTCTGATGCCGGACCTCTTGCATGTCAAGGGGTATGATGCCGCAAAACGTTCCGTCTTTATCGTGGATGAGAATGGCACTGTGGTTTACAAATGGGTCACGGATAATCCATTGGTAGAGCCTAACTACCAAGAGATAGGCGACTTTCTGAAGAAGGGAAGATAATCCTACCTTCCAATTTTTTGTTGCGTATCCCTGTCCTGCTAAAAATTCCCTATTCGATCTCTGCAAGGACGTCGTTTTTTGCGACGGATGCGCCCTGCTTTATCTTAAGAGCCCTTACTTTGCCGTCCTTGTGCGATTTGATTGAGACCTGCATCTTCATTGACTCCAAAACGCATACGACATCGCCCTTCTTTACCTCGTCCCCTTGTGATACGTTTATCGAGACCACCCTTCCTGGAATTTGGCTCTTGAGACTGAGCTGGGAGTCTGCTGCAGACTCCATTCCGGAGTTTTTGTAGACTATTTTTTCGAGGTCAGGACGCTTGTTGAAGGTCAGCTTTACGCCGTCAACGACAACCGTTATTTTGGATGTCGCGCTCTCTATGTATTTTGCAGCATGGAAGGAATTGTCAAGCATGAACTCGACCTTTTCATGGGTCATATCCATTATCCTCAGGTTGCGCTCCTGACTTCCTATCTTTAGGACAAACTCATTATTGCCAAGGGATCTTACTACCGCCCCCTCCAGATTTTCCTCTGTATTTTCAAGTTTGAATTTCATCTTAACTCCTGTCCAGTTGTGCCTTCCACCTGATGGATTGCTCCTTTTGTGCCCTTACCCTGTTTTTAAGGAATTCAGAGTGAATGAGCGTGGCCGCCAAGCCTGGCTCGGCCTTTCTGGAGGCTTCCTTTTTGAGATCCTCACGCAGTCTGTCCAGTATCTTGAACCTCTCAAGAAAGTCAGTAGACATGTCACCCTTGATGAATTCGTTGGTATCAAGAATGGTCTTGTAAAGTGGAATGGCTGTCTCCACCCCCTCAATGTAAAAGTCTGAAAGGGAGGTCTGCATCCGCTGCCTTGCCTCCTCGAAGTTCTGTCCCCAAGTGATGAGCTTTGCCATAAGGGAGTCATAGTATGGGGAGACGCTACAGCCAGGATAGAGGTATGTGTCCACCCTCACTCCCGGCCCTGCCGGGATGTTTACGTCGTATATCCTTCCCGTGGAAGGGGCAAAGTCAAGGAATGTATCCTCGGCATTTATCCTGCACTCTATTGCGCATCCGTTTACCTTCAGATCCTTCTGCTTGAACGGAATCTCCTTGCCGTTGGCAATATCAATCTGCAGTTTCACCAAGTCTAGCCCCGAAACGAACTCGGTGACAGGATGTTCCACTTGGAGTCGTGCGTTGATTTCTATGAAATAAAATGTCCCATCGTCCAACCGGAGGAATTCGGCAGTCCCAGCATTGAGGTAATCAACGGCAATTGCGGCGTTTACCGCCAGCTGTCCCACCTCGTCGCGTGTCTTCTGATCAACTACGGGGGACGGGGACATCTCGATCAGTTTTTGGTGGCGCCTCTGTATGGAACACTCCCTTTCAAAAATATGGACGGCGTTTCCTTGCCTGTCCCTTGCGAGCTGGAACTCTATGTGCCTTATCTTCGGAAGAAATTTCTCCACAAAGAGTGCAGATTTCCCAAATGCCGCCTTTGATTCGCCTGAAGCAAGTTCGAAGGCCTGCCTGAGTTCCTTTTCATCATGCACAAGTCTGATACCCCTTCCTCCGCCCCCGAATACCGACTTGAGCAGGACCGGGTACCCAATGTTGTGCGCTATATCAAGAGCTTTTTCCACCTCCTCGACAATCCCCGGACTGCCTGGGACGGTAGGAACATTGGCTTTTGCCATCGCTGCCTTGCACAACATCTTGTCGCCGCAAAGCCGCATCGATTTTCCGGACGGTCCGATAAAGTTAATCTTATTTTTTTCACACAAGTCTGCAAAGTCTGCATTTTCCGAGAGAAAGCCGTAACCTGGATGAATGGCATCGGCCCCCGATTTCAAGGCTGCCTCTACTATCCTTTCCATGTTAAGATAGCTCTGTGACGGAGAGGGAGGGCCTATATGGTAGGATTCGGAGGCCATCTTGACGTGCTTTGAATTTACGTCCTCGTCGGAGTATATGGCTACTGACTCGATGCCCAGCGCGTTGCAGGTCCTGATGACCCGTATTGCGATCTCTCCCCTGTTTGCGATGAGAATTTTTTCGATCATGCCTATCAGAGATTTATGTTCCCGTGCTTGCGTGGAAGTCTTCTCTCCCTCTTGTTTGCGAGGCCTTCCAGAGCCCTTATAATCGCGGGCCTCGTTTCCGCCGGGTCTATCACCGTGTCAACGGTTCCGTACGATGCGGCGACGTAGGGATTTGCAAACTTTTCAGAGAAATTATCGACAAGTTGTTTTTTCAGCGCGGCTGGGTCTTTCGCGGCATCAAGTTCCTTTCTGTTCATTATCCTTACTGCAGCCTCGGAACCCAAAACTGCGATTTGTGCTGTAGGCCAGGCAAAATTCATGTCCGTTCCAAGATTTTTGCTTCCCATTGCGATATATGCTCCTCCGTATGCTTTTCCGATTATAATCGTGATCTTCGGTACTGTCGCCTCACAGTAGGCATACAAGAGCTTGCTCCCATGTCTGATGATACCACCATGCTCTTGCTGTGTCCCAGGCATGTAACCTGGCGTGTCTACCAGAGTGATAATGGGAATATTGTAGCAGTCACAGAATCTGACAAACCTAGAGGCCTTGTTCGATGAGTCGATGTCAAGAGCTCCTGCCAGAACCATGGGCTGGTTTGCCACAATGCCGACCGTTCTGCCGTGGAGCCTGCAAAAGCCCACAATGACATTTGGTGCAAACAGCTCGTGAACCTCGAAGAACTGGTGGTTGTCCACTATCGAATGGATAATTTCCTTCATGTCATATGGCTGTAACGGGTTTTCTGGAACTATGGTTATTAGGTTGTTATCCAGCCGGTTCGGGTCATCCCCCGTGTTTACGATTGACGGTTCCTCCGTGCTGTTTTGAGGAAGGTAGGATAGCAATGTCTTTACAATGTCCATGCATTGAAATTCATTTTTTGCCACAAAATGGGAGACCCCGCTTATCTTGCCGTGCGACATTGCACCACCTAGCTCGTCAAACGATACCTCCTCTCCCAGCACAGTCTTTACAACTTCGGGACCTGTGACGAACATGGTGGCAAGTTTGTCGACCATTATAACAAAGTCAGTCATGGCTGGAGAATATACTGCACCTCCTGCAGATGGCCCTATGCTGCATGTGATTTGCGGTACGACACCTGATGCTAGCTGATTGTGATAGAAGATACTTGCAAATCCGTCCAAGCTCAAGATGCCCTCCTGGATTCGTGCCCCTCCAGAATCTATTATTCCTATAATTGGACAGCCTACACGCGTGGCATGGTCCATAACTTTCGTGATTTTTTTGGCACCCATCTCGCTTAGAGTGCCGCCAAGGACGGTAAAATCATAGGCAAAGAGGAAAACCTTGCGTCCGTTTATTGTTCCGTAGCCTGTGACCACCCCATCTCCGAAGAACTTTTTGTTCTGCATTTCAAATTCGTAATAGTGGTGGGTAGCCAGTGCGTCAATCTCAGTAAAGCTTCCGTCGTCAAGCAGGAGGCCTATCCTCTCGCGGGCCGTAAGCTTGCCCTTGTCATGCTGGGCAAGAATCCTTTCCTCGCCACCACCCTGATCTGCCTGACGCCTTTTTTGAAGAAAATTTTTCAGTTTTTCAGAGTGCATGATTCGAATTAGAAGCAATTTCCAACCTATATTAATTTAAGGCTCCATCAGGTCGGTCATCGGTTGGCAAGGTAGCCCGAGCGCAACTGCAGTTCCGGGCCAGGCAACTTGCACGCGCCGATCCTTTTGAGATCGTGGAGAGTTTTGCGATAAATGTACCAGTAGAATGTTGGATTTTAAATCGGGCTTGCCCGCCCTTGTTTAGGGAATAGTCTGTACTAGAGGTACCGTTTACTCTGGCTTGACTTCCCTGATGCCGTCACGCCCGCCCTTTGCGTTTCTGAACACATTCATTCCCATGTGGTAGTTCTCCCACAACGATTCTATGACCTGCAGTTTTTCAGCGGCATCCTGCAGTATGTCTGCCGGCGTATGGGGATCTGACCTTAGCTTTTGGACCATTTCTTTGGTCTCCGCAAGCAGTTTCTCAAGCCCCACCTCGTAGTTGGACTCGCCATGAAATGCAGGATCAAGCGGGGCAATCTTGGTCTCGTTAGTCATCGATTTCATTTTGGAAGGGGTAAATTTTAACTTTTTACTTGCAGTAGGATACGATACTACTGGGGCGGGAACTTGTAATTCCTCGAGACGGCCTCCCGGTATAGCACAATGGAGTCCTTGGCCTCATAGCATTTTTTGCAGATGCACAGCTGCGAGACTTTTGTTCTGTCGCAGTCATCCATGAACTCGCATTGGTTGCAACCTGCCTTCCCGCCGCACACGGCGCAGTCAAGTTCTACATCCGCCTCGGCGCAGGACTGGTGTTTTACCCCCAGGCCCTTTGCCCAGAGAGCTACCTCCCCCACCTCTATCTTCTTTTTACAAACTGTGCAGGTTCCCGGAAATTTCATGGGAATAGAACGCCAGCTCATTTTGCAGAGGACAGCTCCTTTTGTATGACTTCAGTCTGTGCCGGATCGAGATCCATCTCAAGCGTCTTGTTTTTCACACACCTCAGAAGGTATGGCAGGTAAAAGGTGGCAAAACTGCTCCTTGACACATGCATCCGTCTTGAGAGGGCTGTTTCCAAGTCTTTTATTGCCTTGCCATCCCATCTCAGGCGGGTTATCAGGGGCCATGGAAGATTATATTGCGAATATCGTACCGCTGCATCCTTCCTGTAAAGCTTGACAAGTATGGAATCGAGATACCGCAGGAGCCTCCATTGCTGTTCGCGCATTATCCTTCCGTAAAGTATGTCTGCCTCTGATACGATGTCAAGCATCTCACTCATGTCATTTTTCGAGAGGTGGCTTGTGATTATGCTCGAATAAAAGGCGTTAATCTTCTCTTGCGGGTCCATCCTGAGGGAAAACAGTATTGCCATTGCCTCATCCCTTGACCTTGCCTTGAAGAACGCATTGACTGCGGATTCCACATCCGTTGTTTCAAATGATTTCTCCGTCTGCGGTTCAAACCCTCCAACCAGTGCCTGGGCTGAGTTTAGCATGGACCTGATGTCACCCCTGGAATCAAGGACAAGCTTTATCAGCGTTCCTACCCTCAGCGACTCCCCCTCTTTTTGCAGGATGGATTCGAGATAGAGACGCAGGAGTCGCGGAGGAATAGGCATCATCCTGATTGTGACCGATGCCTTCCTGATATCCTTCATTTTGTCGGAGCTCTCAGAGTTTGCGGCAAGGACAATCGGCACTGTGGGCTCCTTTAGTATCTGGAGAAGTGCGCTGACGCCTCCAAAGTCTGCCCTTCCATGGATTCCGTCAACTTCATCTACAAATATCATGATCTTTCCAAGTAGGCCAAGGTTCCCCAGCGCCGGGTTTAGGATTTCCTCAAGACGTTGTTTGTTTCTCACGTCACTTGCATTGAGGCTCACAAGGTCGTAGCCAAACTGCTTTGCTACAAGCAGTGCCATCGTGGTCTTGCCCACGCCGGGAGGGCCAACCAGAAGGATGGGTTTTGCCCCCCTCGTCCAGTTTGCCACCCATTTTACAAATGATTCCTTTGCTTCCTCATTTCCGATCATTTCCAAGAGGCTTTTTGGCCTGTATTTCTCTGACCACATCATTTAGATCACCGCGGGAGCTTTGATTCGAATTCAGACCATAGCTTTTGTTTCTGCAGTTGGCCGAACCAGAAAAGGTTGTAATGCTCCACGGTTAGAAAAAGAAATTCGAGAAATTCCTTGTGCGAGAAACCTCCAGGCAGGAGATCCAAGGCAAGGCGTGCCTCTGCCAGATACAACTCGCTCTTTTTCACGGTAAACTCAAACCCCTTTTGGACATTGTTTGCAAGCATGGCATAATACAGAGGCCAGGAAGGGATCTTGACAAGTCCGTTCTTTATAGAGTCCTCAATCTCGTTTCCGCATCCGACGGACTCCGCCGCCTTGGACATTCCAAGGTAGAAGATCTCGCCCAGCGGAAGGCGTCCCAGCGCCATGTTTTTGCCGGCGGTTCCCATGACTGCCCTGTATTTCTTGTAGCATTCTATCATGCTTTCCTCCGATATGCCCCTTGGCCTCATCTTCAGTTTAAAATCCATGTATTGGCCGGCCCTTGCATCCTTGAAGCCCCTCTCAAACTCTTCGAGCACATCCGGCCCACCCGAAGCTATCTTTTCCCTGGCAAGATTCAGGATGTACGGGTTCATGAGTTTGTAGTCATCAAGAAATTCCACATCCTCGTCCTTGTCCATTATCCTGTCCATCGGCTCGCTCAGATCAATTGCAATAATGTGGCCATCTATGAGATCCGCCTTCTTCTTGGCATCCACCCGATCACCAAAGTGTTGGGAGGCTGCATCGTAAAGCGCATTGAAGACGGGAAGGGTCATCTTCACAAAGTTGGAATTGAGGATTCGCGAGATCCTGTCAAGCAAAACGTCGTAATTGCCGAGTCTTTTCCGGACGTCGTCAATTTGTGCAGCTGCCAGGATTATCTCATCAGAACCTACTTCGGAGGCAAACTTTCCCTGGGTCTCAGTCGGATTGTCGTCAGATTTGATCTGCCTGAATAAATCGTCTGCAAACCTTCTGGTAAATTTTGGAAATTCCTCTTCTGCCTCCTTTTTGTATTTGTCAAATTGCCTGTATCCCTTGCTCTTGAATATGGCCTGCTTCATTATTTCCTTCCCAGGTTTCGTTGACATTAGAGAATCCTTGCTGTAGATGGATTCGTCCTTGCTACTCACACAATGGCACAACGCCACTTGATATTTATGCATTGAGATGGCCCTCTCTATATTTGAAATAAATTAGGACCGAAATTAAAAAAAAATCTTGGAAAAAATAGAGGTATTGGAGGAGGCGGCAAAGCGGGTTTACAACAGCGTCAAGCACCTCCCCGGAACGAAAGAGTCAGCAGGAGATTTCGGCATAGGTGCCGGCGGAGATATTTCGAGGAAAATCGACGTACTGGCAGAAAAGACTGTCTTGGATTACCTGAGGGAGATTGAGCTTCCCTGTACTGTTCTAGGAGAGGAATGCGGCAAGGTGGAGATCTCCGGAAGATCTGACGGGTTTGTAATAATGGATGCGGTAGATGGGTCTACGAATGCGGTAAGAGGAATTCCCTTTTCTTGCTGCTCCCTCGCGTATTCAACTGGAAACAAACTCAGCAGCGTTACGGATGCAGTCATCATCGACCTTTACAGCGGAGACCTGTATTCAGCTTCAAAGGGAAATGGCGCATTTATGAATGGAAAAAGGATTATGGTTCATAAGGAAAGGCCGCCTTATTTTGTTGTAGGCCTTGACATGTCGGGAATATCGGCAGAGGCTCTTGTGAAGTTGGCCCCAATAATTTCAGCCTCAAACCACGTGCGGCATTTTGGCGCCGTCGCCTTGGAACTTGCCATATTTGCACGCGGGTTGGTCGATCTTTTTGTCGACATGAGGGAAAAGTTAAGGATTACAGACGTCGCTGCGGGCTTTCTCATAGCATCCGAGGCTGGCGGCATAATAGTGGGCAAAAACTCAAAGCCCATAGATTCCGACCTTGGGTACGACAAAAAAATCTCATTCATAGCTGCAGCCAGCAGGGAGATACTTGATGATACCATCACAAAGCTGAATCTGCGTTAGCGATTAAATTCCAGGTATTGTTCGCCCTCTAAAGAAAATTGTAAGCGCCCTTGGGGCAGATAAACATTTTGTATGTCCACAATGAATAATTTTATTTTCATCCACACAAGGAGCCTGGAAGTTCTCCCTTGCCGCAGCATCCAAAACCGCCTCTTTTCTAGCGGTTTTTTGCATGCTTGTAATAATGCAATCGGTCTTAAAATGTTTTATGAGTGTCATCCAATATCACATAAGACAGAAATTTCTTCTCGTTACGGACTTGATACATAGAAACTATAGGATGCGCCTTTATCATCAGATGAAGTACCAAAATCTGCATGAAACACATACCACCCAGCTCTGCCTACAATCTTGTCTCACATCACAAAATTTGGTCTTTCGTCAATTAGCGAAGGCATGGCGGAATGTGTCTATTAGAGAATTGGAGTGTAAGACAGGAAAACAACATCCATTTTAACTAAGATTTCTCTTGAATATAGCTGCAATTGTTATTCCCATCAACAAAACCGGAATAACAAAAGGAAATTCTGGCACTGTTATATTCGGAGTGGTGATGGTTTGGTTCTGTTCTTTCATATTAAGGTAGAAATCAAAAACTGGTGCATCGGTAATATTAAAAAGATTGTTGTCTTGATCAATGGTCCTTATTTGTACATTAAAGTGATACGTGGCCTTGGTATCATTGAACATGGGTGCGTGTACGGTAACAGGCTCATCGTCCTTGTAAGGCATCCATCCACCTAGAATTGGTTCTCGATCTCCTGTAACATACCATTTTGTACCTGAGGTGGAAATGAATCTGATTTCTAAAATACCCGTATGAGTATGAAATAATTCGTAAAACAATAATTGACTTTGGTTTGTTATATGAAGAAAGAACGTTATATGGTGAAGTGTCTGATTTGTATTTGCATCAAAAAACCTAAACCAGATATAATGTACATTAGGCATTGTTGAGTTCGGGTAGATCTTTAGAGTGAGTTCCAGTCTCCTGTTACCTATACTCGCGGGAGGAGACGGAGGAATTCCACCGGGACATTCGCGCCCCCCCATACACTGTTCCTCC
>JAGWHF010000011.1 GCA_028866895.1 Nitrososphaerota archaeon | reverse complement strand
ATCCTACAATGGGGTCACATCAATGCCAAGTTGTTATGGGTGGAGGGCCGGGAACGTCTGGCAATATTATGCCAGTTATCAAGTCTCCATTACAGCAATTCAAGTCTGGAATATCTCTTGAAGACATACAATGTGAAAAACCGCTAGTCCTATTTTTCAAAACAGAAGACCATAGTCCTGTTTGTCTGACAATTGGAACCGCAGATGTGCTTTCACGGCGCAACGTAATTGACACATCGGATAACACAATACTTGATGTTGCCAAGAAAAAGGCACGGGATTTCATTCTTTCAAGCATTACTTTTGAAACATTTGGATTAAAATCAAGCCTTGTTTTAGACCAAGACGCAGTATGTCTTTTAACATTTCCGGAAGACTGTCTTATCAAAGCATCCTTTGAGGGGACAGGGCCGGGTTATGGCAACGGGACAAACTCACTGTCACAGACAAAAACCCTGCATCATGCTATGGCAGGCAGGATCAATGATACAAACAACGTGATGTGCGCCGTAATTGATGGTATCTGGGACGAGAAGAATCAAAAGCCGCTTGACAGGAGTGATGGTCTATGCGGATATCTTTACGGACCCAACGGTGGTCTTCCTTAGGATATGCAAACTCTACCTCTTGTGACAATTGCAATTTTAGTTACTATTACGCTATATCCTAACATTGTGTTTGCAGATATGTCAAAATCAGTAATCAGTGTTAATGATACCCAGTATGATGTCACTTTCAATGGTGAGAATGTAAGTATCAACAAAATATCGCCAAATCTACACTCTTACGTTTATAATTCTCTTGATATGAATCTGACAAGTAACAAGCAATACAATGGTTCTTTGACCTTAACATTGACAAAAGAGGCAGTAGCAAATGTTTTTTGCATTGCAAGATCTGATGTAGATAGTTATCTAAAAAGCGGTAGCGCGCTTGACGTGAGAGTGGATAACAATCACGAAAACTTTACAACATCCACCACCAATGACAAAGTCTCCTTGACATTTGATGTTCCAAAAGGTTCACAAAATGCCACCATAGTCAATGGATTTATTGGAATGGCAGTATCACCTTTAGTACATTTTAAAGGAATTCCGCAGACAGGCACTTACAATTCAGGACAGGACGTGATCTTTAACGGTACGCTTGTTGATGCTTGCGGCAGACATCTGGGTGTGTAAAAAGTATACTTTACTGCAGAACAACTCAATGTCACAAAAGAGGTTGCATCAGATACCAAAGGCAAATTCAGCATTAATTTTACAATTCCTGCAAGTGCCAAGTCCGGAAACTACACGTCCAAAATTGAAATGTATCAATACCGTCTTGCATATCCTCTCAATGGGGTAGATACTCTATATCTTGATGTGGTGGCAAACAACAATCAGAACTCTCTTGAATCTCCACTGCAGCAATTCAGATCAGGAACTGCAGCAAGTGATGTAAAATGCAATGATGGTTTACAACTAATCATCAAAGCAGAAGACGGCTATCCCGCATGTGTAAGACCGGAGAATGTAGCCGCTCTCGTAGAACGCGGGTGGGCAAAGCAAGCACCATACTATCATGATGCACATGTCAGGCCCAAAGTCACATTGAATGACTATGCCTATGCCGGGATAGATGAAGAAGGCAACACTACGGTATCAATTGACAATCAAACATACTATCAGACCACACTCAATTATTCTGCAACCCGTTTACCGGAGGCAGTGCCGATACGGTTTCACAATGTCACATTTGCTTTTCCTTGGGGAACCATGATTACTCCAGGCGGCGCATTTGTAATGCTTGACGTGAAATTTCCAGATGGTTTTGAAGAGATCTATGGTACGCATACCGCAAATGAGTTTGGAGGAATCCCTGTTCCCACACAGTTTGGACCTCATCTTGCTGTAAACTCGACCACGGTCCTCAGCAATCACATGGACCCGCAAGCCGGGATGACAATATACCATGATAAAATAAAGCTGCTTGTAAGTACAAATAAAATCACTGAAAAAACACTGAAAAAAACACCGCGCCTGCCAATCCTCTGGTGGTGACAGCTCTTGTGATATACCACCCATTCCTGGGCTGCCTTGGCCCGTGTCCTCCAAACAATTTCTATCTCAAGGCAAATTCAAACTCGTCTGCATACCTTTTTGGATATGATATATGCGATGAAGGCTCTTGCGTCGAAAATAACACGCTTTCGGTTCCGTTGCCTGCCAATTCTGTCATAAAATCCCAATATGTCCAGGTATGGCTGCCAAAAGACATCAAGTGGAAGGATGGGGATATGGTACACATACAGCTTGACATTTCGTCTGTTCATGACAGCAAAAGTGCAACACTTTTAGATCTTGGAAATTCAACAATAGTGCCTTAAAATGAAGATACTGTATGTTTGAAAAACTCCAAAAAATTTGGGTGTGAAATTATTCCAAAAAATCTAAACAAAATTTGACATTTCTATACTAGTGGGCCCGGAAATTGTACCAAGATGGTACCCTAGTCCCCCCGGACCCATATTACATGTTGGTTCCGAGCCCCGGCTATCTTTGATCAAAATTTTGCCGTTTGACAGCCAGTCAGAACCGCTCAGTCTCAGGATGCCGTTAATCTCCCTCCAGCCGCCTTTCTATCCCAGTATCAATCTAAATCAAGACAGGTGCAAGACCCCGTTTCTTATTTTTCATTTTAAATTACTCTAATTTTTGCCGTGATTGCCATTATCTGGCTTGGAGCCTTCATTGCTGCCGTATCGGTCATGGCTGTTATGCGGTGATTGGACATCTTGCCTGCCATTACCGGCGTCTGAATTGTGTATCTCAATGTGTCCCCTGACCGTTCCGGAATTCTGGTATACCACGTATCCCGTGCTGTTTGTCACCGTTACTGATAACGTGTCATGGTTTCCCATCCCGTCAGGATCTGATACTGATACAAGGAAGGTATCCCCAGTATCATGGACATCGTGCCTGCCATGCACGTAATGCCTGTCATAGGCCCCCGTTCCCACAAATGTTGCCTGTGTTGCAGCTGGATTTACCGAGAGAAATGAAATGTCGTTGCCGTGCAGGTCGAGCCTGACGTACCTGTCCTGGTACTCAAATGTGCCACGGATCGGGCCTGCCTTGTCAAGGTTTGAATGCACCTCAAACCCAAAGTCGGTACCCCTGCCTATGTTTCCGCCGCCTGTGACCCTTCCGCTGGTCGGGTCTGCAACTGCTGCAGGATCTGATATCACTCCTGCTGCCGGGTTGCCGTCATATGGCCCGTTGTCAGATATCGTAAATGTCATGGTGTTTCCAGATACCGCCACTGGTACTGGGATCCAAGTACCGCCTATCAGTTTGAAATATTGCGACTGGCCTGGCAGCATGGTAGGGGATGTTACTGTAACCGTGACAGACGTGGAAGGTGCAAAACCCGTGATGTCCCATGAGAAGAATCCAAGCGGGTAATTCCCGGGCGGAGGCGGCGCTGGGAGGCTTGATTGCAAAATTGAATCAAGGCTTGTAAATCCGCCATTGCTTGCAGTAAACGTTATCTGTCCACTGCCTGTTGGCGGCGGAATTGAACCGGTCGGTGCCGCATATGTTATGGATACTGACGATATTGCCACAAGTCCTGCCGAGTCTGTCGCGTTGACCTGGATTGTGTGGGATCCAGGAGAAAGCGCGCCCGTGACAAACGACCAGTTCACGCCAGGCCCCGGCGTCATTCCGGAAACCGCAGATACTGCCCCCGAGTCTACCTTCCATGATATCCTGGATACTGACACGATATCTGATGCCGTTCCAGACACAGAAACCGTTGCGGAATCCACTATGGCATTGTTGGCAGGGGATGTTATCGATATTGTTGGCGGAATCCTGTTCTGGACGTTGACATCAAACGTCCCTTTAGCCTTGTTGCCGTGGGCGTCTGTTGCCGTGCATGTTACCGTGGTATTGCCATATGCAAACACGCTTCCTGAAGCCGGACTGCATGCCGGGGTTACCTGCCCGTCTACGAGGTCAGTCGCGTTTGCCTTGTAGGATGCCGTAGCTCCTGAAGGTCCCGTTGCCTGGACCGTAATCTGTGCCGGCAGCTGCAGGACCGGGGGAGTGGTATCCGTTATTGTCACCTTCTGGTAGGCAGTTGCAGCGTTTCCCGCAAGGTCTGCTGCAGAGTACATGATTACGGTATTCCCTACAGGATAGGATACGGTCGCATTGTTTGTTACAGTGACAGGCCCGTCTACCGCATCCACCGCCGTTGCAGTGCCAAGGTTTACAATTGTCAAGGGACCCGTAGCTTCTTTTGTCACGCCGCTAGGTATTGTGATTACGGGTGGGGCCGTATCTATCGCAATGTAAACGAGGTGCGGCAATTCCACATTTCCGGCATTGTCCGTAGAGTTGAACGCCAGCGTGTGGTTGGAATCGCCGGTCACCGTAAATGGCCCAGCATATGTTGCCTGTGGGCCCCCATCAAGTGAGTAGGATGTTGACTTTACCCCCGTTCCGCCAGGCTCGTTATCAGATGCTGCCAGCGTCACCGATACCGGTGAGGTATACCACCCGTTTGTCCCTTGCAGACCTGACAATGTCGCCGTTGTAACCGGCGGTATTGAATCACAGAGGTTCACTGTAGGGTTTCCCGATATCTTTCCGCCTACTGTCCCTCCACACTCGTTTGTTATGGTGCCGCGGTTGTAAATGTCAGTGCTGCCGCTGCCGGTTATGGATCCTGCGTTGTTGATGGTGGCGGCATTTATCAAGCCAAATGCACCTCCGATGCCGCCCAGGGTCCCATTGTTGTTGATGGTGCCGGAGACAAACTCGATGCCGACACTGCCGGTGCCCCTCATGCTGCCGGTGTTGTTGATGGTGCCGCCCGAGCTGTAAATTCCGTTGCTGCCGCTGCTGCCGCCGGTCATGTTCCCGTAGTTGTTGATCGAGCCCAAGTTCGAGATGCCGTAGTAGTTTGTGCTGCCGCCGGTCATGTTCCCGTAGTTGTTGATGGTCCCATGGTTGAATATGCCGTAATACGACCCGCTACTGCCTGTCACGGTCCCGTTGTTATCGATGTTGCCCAGGTTCAGGATGGCAAAGTTACTGCCGAAGCTGCCTCCTGTGACGCTGATGTTGATTGTCACGCCCGGGCCTATGCCAAGGTTCATGCCTGAAGGGATGTCGACCATCGCCGGTACCGTGCAAGTGCCTCCGCTCCATGTCCCGGATAAGGGGCCTGCAGGACAGACGGTAGCACCGTTCGAGGTGGTAATCACGATTCCTATTGTAAGTGAGAAGGCGCCGGAGCTTGAGAGATTGTTCGGGTCACCGCCGTAGGACGCCGTGATTGTGACGGGGGAGGCGGATGACGATGGGGTGTAGGTCGCCTGGCAGGAGCCGGACGAGAGGGAGCAGGTGTCGGAGCTGAATTGGGACGTGCTTCCAGTGGAAGTTGAGAACGTCACGGTGCCCGTCGGGCTGCTTCCTGCGACTGTTGCAGTGCAGGTGCTAGGAGAGCCTACCGAGACAGAGGGCGGTGCGCATGAGATGGATGTGGATGTCGGAACTATGGCCACGTAATTTGCCGTAAAGGTGGTGGCCCCGGCAATAGTTGCGGAACCCGAACACCCTGAAGCGCACCCGTAGGCTGTTCCGGGGCTGGTGACAGGAGTGTCATAGGAGTAGGTGAGCGGCCCCGTTGCTTGAATGGCTATGCCTGTCCCAGTCCCCGTATGACCAGACGGGATGAAGGGTCCCCAGGACACTGTCACTCCCCAGGTTGCACCCGATGCCGGTATGCCGTTCTGGTCAAAGCCTACCGTGTAGCATGAAATGTTGTTTGGAGCGTTGCCGTTATAGGACCCTGACTGGGTGGCACCGCAATAGTCGTTGATGGCGCCCGAGTTTCCTATGCCGTAGTTGTTGGTACCTGAAGGGGCTGTGCTCGTGCCACTCATGGACCCCGCGTTGTTGACGGTGCCGGCGCTGACTATGCCGTCAAGGTATCCGGTACCATACATGCTCCCGGCGTTGTTGACGGTCTCAGCAGGGTTGTTGTCGATGCCGAAAAAGCCGCCGTCACCAATCAGTGTCCCTTCGTTGTTGATGGTGCCATAAACGTTGAAGGGGCCGTTGTTTCCGATGCCTGTGCCGCCGGAATATGCTGCAGCGGCATCCAAGTACCCATAATTGTTGACCGTGCCTCCGTAGTTGTAAAAGGCTGTAAGATAGACGCCGCTTACCAGCACGTTGCCATAGTTGTTGATGGTCCCGCCGCTGTTGTAGATGCCGTAATTGGCGCTTGCCGTGCCTGCAGTTTCCACCGACAAGTGGGTGCCTGAATTAATCTGGAGCGTTACTCCCTTGTCGACCTGCCAGGTATCATAGGTTGTCAGGCTGGAGGCAATAGCACACGTGCTGTTGCTCGAGGTCCATATGCCTCCGACTGATTGACACGAGGGCTGGTCCTTTATCTCATCCGTTGCCGCATGCGCCTCACCAGGTAGAACCGACAAAGCAACTACAAGAAGCGAAAATAGTGGAAGAATCAGTATTTTTCTCATTACCGGAATCGATCGTTTCAGAAGAATGTACTATAAAGACTGATCTAAATGGGCCGGTATTTTCGGTGATAAGGGGAAATGCCTTGAGACGGCGTCAGGTCAAGATCAAACATGACGCAAAACAGGAAGACGCCGTACAGGATGATTGCGTACAATTGCTACGGGATTGCCGGGAATTATTTTGTTATTTTTGGCAGGCTTCTACACGGCTGACATGCTCGACTACCGGCAACAATTATCCTAAGTTTAGGACATATATCCTATATATAGGACATATGTCCTAATTATAGGACATAATGCTACTGCATAGATACCTCGAAGAGGTGCTAGGAAACAAGGCAAGCATCACCCTGCTGCGTACCATGATAAACTACCAAGGCAAGGTCTTTACCATCCGGGGATTAGCACAGGAAGCCAAAGTTACACCAAATGAGGCAGCTCTCACCATTCATGATCTTGAAAGATTCGGCATTGTAAAAATTCAGCCTGTGGGAAGGGCCTATCAATTGGAATTAAACAGGAAAAACTACATCCTGGACAAGATCATAGGACCCATGGTCGAATCAGAAAAAAATACCATGTCCAAGATTCTTGGATTGTTAAGGAAACACCTCGACACGACAAAGATTTTCTCTGCGGCAGTTTTTGGAAGCGTTGCAAAGGGGCAAGAAAAGATAGGCAGTGACATAGATCTACTGGTGGTTTCAAATGACCATGGGCATGCCATCAAGCAAATATCTGAAGCAGCAGAAGAAATATTCTCAATATTTCATGGCAGCATATCCCCGGTAGTTTTCACTAGAAAGGAATTCAAGGCCAAGCAAAAAGGATCTTTGGTACGATCGATAATGGATAATCATATTCTAATATGCGGTTTGAACATTGAAACCCTGTAAATGGCGCGATCAGTTGATCCATCAAAAGCGGCAAATTACATCATAAAAGCCGAGGAATTATTGAAAACTGCCAAAGACTCACTAGCCAGTAAGAGGTATAACAGTGCAGTGACAAATTCATAGTTCTATAAACTCGCTTGATGCCTTGACTGTCAAGTTTAAAGGCACGCGTGGATCAGATGATCATACCGAAGTGCTTGACATTGTCAAAGGGATACTTTTACCCCAACAATATGACGACATAAGGAAACAATTTACATTTCTTATAAACAAAAAGAATGTCTCCGAGTATCAGCCTAATTTGATGACTGAAAGGGACGCCAATGATGCAATAAAATGGGCAGGACGAATTTTATCCAAAGTTAACTCCAAGGTTAACCAATAGAATCAGCCGTGTAGAAACCGCGGTGCAAACACCCAGTCAGCTAAACCCGGCCCCAAACCTGTCCCCTTCCTGCAAGGGGTCAAAGTCGGAACTCTTCAATTTCAGGTATAAGAACGCCTCATTGACAAGCAAGGCCGCATCATTCTCGTCAAGGTGAAAATTGTCCCTTGCATAATCACGGTATTTTTGCAGTCTTGAAGGATCCTGCTCGTCTGGGGACGTGTTGTCCGATATTATCTGCGACGCAATCCTTTCTATCCTGGAATCGTGGTCGTCAGGCATGCCCATATTGGCATTACCATGTCTTGCCGACCTTTTAACGGTTTGTAGTGTGCGTCATGGTGGCGCAGACTCCCGGCAGGCAGGATCCTGCTTCCATGGAAATTGCCCAGATTCACCATATATCAGAATCCCTCATCATACCTAAAGACCGGCGCATTGCTTGAATCATTACAGGAAGGATTGGCCGCGTAACCTTTACTTGGGGATGCGATCAGCCCCAATGGGCTCATCACCTTGCAAGCAACACATGCTGCCTATAAAGCCGCCTTATTTCGAGTCGTGATGTCCCGAGATGTCATCATGACTTACGTGGTGATCTGACTCACCGTCATGATCCACATCTATCTTGGCATTGACTTCAGTCGAGCCAGAGTTGTCCCCTATCGTTACCTGCACCGTCACGGGGTTGACAGTCCCTGTCATGTTTGCATGCTCCGCCTCCACCTTGAGGTCGTATGTATTGCTGCCACGGGACATGATGCCAGCCTCTACGTGCACCCCGTTTATGACCCCCTCAAACTTGTAGTGCCTGTCATCGTGCTTGAAGGAACCCGCCGGAATCGTCATGGAAAACGTCCCTACCTGCAATGATACGTTGTCTGTTACCGGGTTAATCCCAGGGCTTGAGGCGCCTAGCGTAAAGTTGGACCTTAGTTCAAAGTGGGTATAATTATCCTCGATGTGGACCTTGGCTCCCAGCGACGAGAAAGGAACCGGCTTTACGGTCTGTGTAAGGGCATTCGATGTGCTTGACTCATCGCCGCTATCGCCTGAATATGCCGCCGTAACCGTATGATTTCCGACTGATAACGACGATGTGGTAAGTGCCGCCGTACCGCCTGAAAGCGCCACCGGCGCCTGCGGAGTTCCATCTATGCTAAACGTCACATTGCCCGCCGCCGTGTTCGGAGATACGTCCGCGGTGAAGGTCACAGGCTGCCCGAAAATGGACGGGTTGGCCGACGATGACACTGCTGTGGTTGTAGCCTGCTTGTAAACTGTAAAGGTGCCCAATAGCTTGCTGTTAGAGTCAAAGTTGCTCCCTCCCAGCGTAAACCCGTATTTTTGGCCCGCAACGGCATTAAAAGTCACAGAACCAGTGTAGTTAAACCCGGCGGACGGCGAAGTGCAGCAGTCCACCGGCCCCTGGCTTATCAGGTTTGTCGTTCCGGCGCTGTCAACCTTGTTCAAAAACGTGGTTACCTGGAAGAATGCATGGAACCCATGCCAGTTGTAGTGCAATGTAATGGGGCCCGTCTGGGTCGCCGTCGTCTCAAACGTCCATGTCTGGGTCGGGACCCCGCCGTTGCCCAAGTCAATAAAATATGTAAACTGGGCAGTCCCGTTGATGCCTTGATCAGGAATCGTAGTGGCAACAGTCCCCGGGCCGGATGCCGACCAGACCGGTATTGCATAGGCATCATGCGATGATACCTGCGAGAGTGCAAGTACGATAACCGCGAATACGGGCAGGAAGAGATAATTCTTTTTCCCAAAGTATCTTGACGACATCATTACGATTCGTACAACCTCTAATCTGACCATTATTAACGGTATTGGTTACCTGATTCCCCGGATTTACCGGTAAAACAGGACCAAAACCGACTAGTACGGTACATCGCACCAAACGGGCCCAAACTGGCGTGCCATCCCAAGAAATGGACCCCGTCCTGTGAGAGACTCTTGCCATGATTAGGTCGGGTCCCAAGGTTTTGATACGATTTCTCGGCTAGAACCCGCGATGCGGCTGAAAGCGGAACTTTCACTATTCCAATTTAGTATCCTAGTCTAATGGGACTCTTACCTACCATAGTCAAATGATAATTTCATGAATCTGATCCGATTTGACGGAAAGAATATCGGGCCGCGGTGCTCCTGGTTTTTTGCAACTCGTCTAAAATCTTGTTCTAGCATTGCCTGTAGGTAAGGCCTACAGAGTTGCATAGGGCGCTAGAGTTGCTTCCAATCCCGTGTGGATACTGTTGTGCATATGCCATGGCATATGATGGGATAAGAAGCAAGATTCCAATTGTGGCAAGATGCAGGGTTTTCATTTCTTCCTGATGCTGACATACCGTATCAGTCCCATCATTCCCTGCAGCCAGATTGCATTGGCAAGCGCAAATTGCAGGTCGACATATGGCATTGCATCAAGTATGTCAAAGATGATGGTGGCGGCCCGTGCATGAATATTGAGCATCCCAATGTGAAATTCCCCGCTTGTGACTGGAATCTGCGAGATGTTGTCTGCAGTACCAATCATGGAGTCCAAGTCCTTTTGCATCACCCCAAAGTCAGTCTCGCCTGTCGGAAAAACCAGGACCGGGTTGCCCGATTCGGGCAGGAGAACCCTTGCCGCTGCAATGTCATCCCGTATCGTAAAAGGGTCCGATGTAACTGGACCTTGGATAGCAGCCCCCTTGCCTCGTCAAGAGGTTGGGTGTAAAAGGCATAAAACTCGGTTGCAAGCACTATTCCAAATGCCATTGACGAGATGCTTGCCGCAATTATCAAAGATTGTAGGTTCATCGCGTTTGATTCGTACTGGACTGGTATTGCTTAAAAAATTGGCGCAACATTCTTCCGGGTCCGGCAGCACCCGTTTGCAAGCACTACAGGTCGGAGATTGATGCCTTTGGTGGGATTAGGAAAGTTCTGTCGCAAGGTCCAAGCAAAGCCGCAATTTTAACCAAGGTTTTCCTTCCATTAAATCTGAATTTAGCCCAGGAAAAATTTGTGGCATCTTCTTGTATTGCCGTCAACTGAAAAATCCCCCCAAGTTATCCTGAAAATCCTGGTCGTCAGCCAACGACTTGATCTCCTTGGCTCTCTTTAAAATCTGCCTTCGGGTTATTTTGAATCTCTTCATGCATGAGACAATATCCTGCTTGTCTCTCCCATCCAATCTAGCAATCTTTGTAACAACTATGTCAAGAGGATGGAGTGCCCTCAGTTCTATCCTTTTCAGTCCAGTATTGAAAGGCTTGCTTCTTTTTAGGTAATCTTCAGGCAACGAGGTAGTAAACACCATGGGAGCTTGATAGGCATCTACCTGAAAGCCGGCCTGTACATTTTGCAATGCAGCCTGAAAATCGGCATAATACTTGACAGGTATTGTAAAATCTACGTCTATTGTGGATGGCTTGGTCTTCAAAAGCGTCATTGCGGTTCCTCCTACTGCCACTAGGACTATCTTGCGATTCAGTTCTTTGTCAATTTCCCCCAGGAAATCTAGTAGTTTCGTGTTATCGAGTGACATGATAAAGCCTCAATCTGTCCCTCATTCTCTTCTCGTCGGGCTTGACTTCTTCTGTATCAATGGCTTCGAGCAGCTTTATCGGCTCCTCAACCACCATTCTGGCATGTACAACAAGGTTCCTCAACGACTTGAGGATCCCCAGTATTTTCCCAGCAAATCCGTATTTTCTTGATATGAACAGGAGAAGATCATAACTTGTCTTTTTTGTGTTTTTTGCAAGTATTACCGGGATGGCATCCATGCGCCTTTCGTCCTTTTGGAATATTATGGCTGCTATTGTGTATTCAATACATACTTGTTCTGCCTCCTTTACCACCGGTCCAAATTCCGTATATCCAAATCGCACAAGATTATAAACCAGAACATCTTCAGGAATTTTTGCCGGATGGGTTTGACCTTCCTTAACCTTTATTTTCGTTCCTTTTATGAACTCATTCCTTATCGAGGCCCAGAAGCCTTGCTGACCTGATATGACAATCTTGTCATGAAGCATTTCACGCACCGGATTTGCCTCATTTGCTTTTACAAGACCAGAAAATTCGCCGTCTTCCAACACTAGGACGTTTATTCGCATATCATGAATCATCTGTAAACCATACAGTTTTTTGTAGATGCCAGTCTTTGCAGCATAGGCCATCCTATGGTTGTCTGATTTTTTCAGCTGCACAAGAAAATCTGCCTTGTTCAGCTTTGCGTTACGTTCCGGTTCAATTATGGATACTGATTGTAGCATGTCGAGATTATAGACGTATTCGTCAAGTTCCAGCAAAAGTATTTGCATTTCCGTTCGATTTTGTAGAAATACTCCTTTTTTCCTAAGCTCCATTTCTGATAGCAGGTCTATTATCATGTAATTTTCAAAATTGATGCTTACAAGAGACGCATTTCCTGCCTGTTCTAGTTTGACGATGTTTCTCTTGCTCATATTGTTTATCGCCACATAGATATTTTTGTAATCGCCACTTCCATATTCAGACCTGACTTTTTTTGCTATCCTGTTTATCGATAGTACATTTCCTATCCCTCTTGATAGAATGTCCAATATTCTAAATTCCACGTCCAGCATGTTCCCTCCCATATGGTATTATTACCATAATATTATGGTATTGTTACCATAAATATGTAACTCTACAAAATGCAAACACGGCCATCTACTACAAAGAAGCTAACCAGGTACTTGATTTGTTTGGAAAATATGCGTAGCAAGGGAAAAAGACAAAGTTACCATATTTGACCAAGGTTTTCCCTCTGTAAAATCTGGATTTCATCAAAATTTTCCCGTCCATTAACCGTACCGACTGCAGATTCACTAGTCATCCGAGGGTAGGGCACATTCCCGCAGTGACAGTACAGCATATGGCCGTACGAGCTTTAGCTATAGTCGAACAGGAACTCTTCCGGCTTCTCCTCGAACGCGGACTTGCAGGTTGAACAGCAAAAGTAGACCTTCCTGCCTCCGACGCCCGATTTCAGACCTTGTGCCTCATCCACTTCCATTCCGCAGACTGGATCTATTGCCATTTCCGGGTGTATTATACGCAAAGGTACGATATAACAAGTTCTAACCGCCGTGCTTACACCGCCCGGAAGCCTTCTGAAATGTCGACCGTTCATGTGCGCGATGGTGTTGGCCTGCAGGAGCTGCCGGATTTTGGACGGCCGTGTCTCCATCAGGACGGGCCGGAAAAATCATGGGATGCCTGCACAAGCAGGGCTGGCAAGGCCTGATGTCCCATGCTGGCAGCATTAGATTGGCCTGAAGACCAGCGCAAGAAATCCTATGAGCGTGCCAGCCCAGAGGATGCCTGCCCCCTCCCCCCAGGTTCCTGTCTTAACCGGTTGATGGCAAGCAGCAATCCCTGCAGCAGCAGTTCCGGCCTCGGAGGGCATCCTGGAATGTAAACGTCCGCAGGCACCACCCTGCCTACCCCTCCCGCCGTTGCATACGTATCGCCAAATATCCCCCCGTCGGCTGCACATGCGCCCACGGCAACAACAATCTTGGGTGACGGAATAGCCTCATAGGTGCGCCGCAGCGCAGCCTCCATGTTCCTTGATACGGGCCCGGTAACCAGCAGCACGTCAGCATGCCTGGGCGAGGACACAAACCTGATTCCAAACCTTTCAATGTCATATACTGGATTGTTGAGCGCGGAAATCTCGATCTCGCACCCGTTGCACGACCCTGCATCAACCTCGCGTATTGCAAGCGAGCGGCCAAACATCTTTGCTATTTTTTCCCTCAGTTCGCTGCCAATCTCCTCATACCGCCCTGCCACGGACGGGCAGGCACCGCAGGGAAAGCGCACAAGCCCGTCCTTTGCCCTTGCCTCCAGACGATTGCCCAGTATGTCCCCTGATCCCCCCATCACAGGTCATTCCCCGAGTAAGAAAGGTCAAGGCTCTTGTTTACCAGCGGAAAGTCCGGCACAATGTCGCTTGACACGCAGTGCCCCATTATCTGCCAGTTGCAAAACGACGCGGTCCTGACCTTGTATCGAAATATCGAGTTGTCTTCCCCAGTCATGACCCAGTGGAGCGTCTGCCCCCTGTGGGACTCGGCATACCCAAGCGCCGACTGGTAGGGCTCCATCCTTTCAGGCACCTCCCCGCACAGGCCGTCACCATCAAGGTCAAGCAAGCCCAGTATGATGCCAAACGAGTCCCTGACCTCATTTATCCTGATCTCGTACCTTGCCATGGCGTCCCCCGCACGCTTTTCCATCTCGATCTGATCCCGGACCACCTCCTGCGGCGTCCGCCCGTTCCGAATGTTGTAACCTGCATATGGATGATCGCGCCTCGTGTCAAGGTCAATCCCCGCACATCTTGCCGCCACCCCGACGATTCCAAGGTCGCGTGCCGCCTTTTTTGGAATCCTTCCAGCATCCTTCAGCCTGTCCATAAAGGAGGACTTTGACCCCAGGAGGCCTGCCACCTTGTCAAAATCCCGCAAGATCACGCCTATCCTTCCAAGAATCAGCTCTTTGTTTTCCTGCCCGATGTCCGGTACCACTCCGCCAATCCTGTTGACCCCAAAAAGTATGCGGCTTCCGCAGAGGGCCTCGTTGAGCGACATAAGCCTCTCCTTTAGTATGCCCATCCTTGCCGCACCAAACGCAAAGCCCGCATCGGTCGCCATCCCGCCCAGCGTCCCCACATGGTTGTAGGCCCTCTCAAGCTCCGCAAATACCGTCCTTATCTTTTTTGCCCTTTCCGGGACACGTATTTCCAGTATCTTTTCCACGGCCTGGCAGTATGCAGTCGAGTTTGCCACCGATTCGTCGCCCGAGATTCTTTCCGCAAGCCGGACTATCTCCTCTGGAGCCATCGACTCGGCCAGTTTTTCTATCCCCTTGTGGGCGTAAAACAGCCTCGTTTCAAGGTTGATGATGTTCTCGCCAAGCACGCTGAACCTAAAGTGTCCCGGCTCGATTATCCCCGCATGTACCGGCCCCACCGGAATCTCGCAAATCCCGTCCCCCTCTACCCGGAGGAATGGATATACCCCCTCCCTCCTTCCGGCCTTTGTCCCCAGCCTGAAATCCTTTCTCAGCGGATATGCGTCCCCCGGCCAGTGCTCGTGCAAGACAAGCGGCCTTGTGTCCGGATTTCCGGCCGGTACAAGGCCGAACATGTCCCTTATCTCGCGCTCGTAGAGGGATGCACCCGGCACATGCAAAATTATGCTCGGGAAGGAATTTCCGTGGCCCAATGGTACTATGATAAATATGAAGGCGTCCTCGCCCTCCTTTTCAAAGACATACCGTATGACAAATCCGTTGCCGTGCCTCCTCTCGTCGGTGCAGACAACTGTTGCAAGCCTGGCCTTCATGGATGCATGCACGTGGCCGCAGATACCGGGCGCGTCCCTTGGGTCCTCAAGGTGGAAATGAATCTCGTTGTGGTTGTACCCCACCCTCCTTATCCTGCCTGGAAACCTTGCCTCCATCCCGCCTGCATATCCCTCAAGGCCCTGCCTATTCACGCAAACCCTCCCCCGTTGATTATGACAGAAGTGTCGTGTATGAGCGCCTGCAGCTGGCCCGGGATGTAAAATCCAAACAGGATTACAAGCAGGCCCAGTATCGCCATCGGTATTATCGCAAGCCTTCCCATCTCCTCCCTTTCCATCCCGGCCGCGGGATTCCCAAAGACCATCCCTATCAGGTGCCTCAGGAACGCGGCAAACGTCACGGCAAGAAAGACAATAACGATTGATACCGCGACAAACTGCCCGCCCTGAAAACCCGCACTTAACACCAGAAACTCGCTCAGGAAGATGTTGAATGGGGGCATTCCCACCAGGGCAAACCCCCCAATCAGAAATAATGCGCCGGTAACCGGCATCACCTTGATTATCCCCCTTACCTTGGACATTGCCTTTGTCTCGTACCTTTGGCTGATGGTCCCGCTTGCAAAGAACATCAGGGGCTTGGCTATCGCGTGGTTGATTATCTGAAGTACCGCCCCGTAGATCCCAACCAGCCCCCCAAACCCGATTCCAAGGGATACCAGCCCCATGTGTTCTACGCTGGAATATGCAAGCATCCTCTTCATGTCCTTCTGGAAGTAGATCGAAGCTGCGGCGATTCCTATCGATACGACTGCAAGAATTACCAGGAGCTCGTCTGGAAACGATTTCCCTATGGCCCCGCTTGTAACAATCCGGAACCTGATTATCCCGTACAGGGCGCAGTTCAACAGGACGCCCGAGAGCAGTGCGCTCACCGGCGTCGGCGCCTCGCTGTGCGCATCAGGCAGCCAGGTGTGCATCGGGGCCAGGCCTGCCTTGGTCCCATATCCCACGACGATAAAGACAAAGGCGATCATGACCAGGGCCGGGTTGAACGACTTTGAGTTTTGCACCATTCCCGTCCAGTCCATAGCGTCCCCCGTCGCGCCGGAATTGATGCTGGCATAATAGAAAAAGACCGTCCCTACAAGCGCAAATGACAGCCCGACCGTCGCAATTATGAGGTACTTCCATGCAGCCTCTATCGCATTTTCCTTGAAGTAGAGCATTATCAGGAGGACCGATACCAGCGTGGTTGCCTCCACCGTGACCCACATTACACCCATGTTGTTTGTGATCGGCACTACAAGCATCGACAGCAGGAACGCATTAAGCCCCTGGTAGTACCGTACTATGTGCCTGTCGTCAACAAGCCCCATGTCGTACTGGCGGCCCATGTAGTTTTTCGAATACAAAACTGATACAAATCCCACAAGCGATATTGGTAGCAATATGACTGCGCTGAACGAGTCTATGTAGAATGAGTTTCCAAACGCGGTAAGCGTTTTTTTTACCGCCACCTCTGACAGGATGAGGAATACCTGCACCAGCACGAGTGATGCCGAGGATATTGTAATCAGTTCTGCAAGGCTCTTCCTTCTGGCAAGGGTGACCAGGATGCCGCCTGCCAGCGGGGTCAGTACAAGCAGGAGGACCGTAATGTCAGACGATGAAAATCCCACTAGTCATCCCTCAGGTTCTCTAGGTTGCCCACGTCAAGGCTGTCAAATGTCCTGCTCATCCTGAAAAGCAGGATTGACGATATCACTATGCCGACCAGGATGTCGGCAAATATGCCCATCTCTATTATCAGCGAGACGCCGTGGGTCAGCGACAGGGTGAACAGGAAGAGCCCGTTCTCAATTACCAGCAGGCCGACGACCTGGCTTAGCGCGGTCCTCCTGTTTACCAGTGCAAGCAGTCCCAGGAAGAATTGCGCCAGGGATACAGGAAGATAAATGCCCGCCACCGTGTCTGTCCTGAAAGGCAGCTGCTGGACGAGAAAATACGCGAGCGCCACAAGCAGGGCCGAGACCATTATCGAGGCCCGGAGGCTTAGGTACGGGTTTGTCTCGGTCTTGTATTCCATCCCAAGCCGGCCTGTTACATGTGCCAGGACCTTTGGGATCGCGATTGATTTTATTCCAAGGGTAAGAATCGCCGCAATGTAAATCTCCCAGATTCCCGTCACATACGCCGTGATTGCAGCCACCCCGGCAAGCACGACCGACTGCAGCCTGTAGGCGTCAAGCCAGTCCGTAAAACCGCGCCTTGCAATTACTCCAAATGTAGCAATAAGGAGTACCGCGCCTGAAATTTCCATAAGACCGGCTTGAATCTGTTCCATGGCATCCACCTAGAGATAATAAAAGACCAGCCCTATCATCGAGCTTGCAATTGCTACTGAGACAAGGTCAGGAAGCCTGAACAGCCGCCACTTTGCCACGGAGGACTCGAGGAATGCCACTCCCGCTGCAAGGACCGCGACCTTGACGACAAATGCGGACAGGCCGAGGCCGACTGCCATTGGCCCCGGATACTGTGGTATTGCCCACGGCACGAACATGTCTACAATTAGTGCAAATAGTATGAGCTGCTTTATCGACTGGGACCATTCCACAAGCGCCAGGCTTTTTCCCGAATATTCGAGCGCCATTGCCTCGTGCACCATCGTAAGCTCAAGGTGTGTTGCAGGGTTGTCAAAGGGCAGCCGCCCCGTCTCGCCAAGCATGACAACAAACATGGCAATAGCAGCAAAGATGAGCTGCGGGTGCGGCAGGAGGGCGGAGCCTGACGCGGCCTCAGTTATCGTGCTGATGTTTGTCCCCCCGTACGTGACTGCCACTACAAATACTGCAAGAAATGCTGCAGGCTCGAGCAGTGATGAGAGCATCATCTCCCTTGAGCTTCCAAGGCCTCCAAATGAGCTTGAGACGTCAAGCCCTGCAAGCATTGTAAAGAACCTTGCCAGTGCAAAAAGCCCGATTACCAGAAGCAGGTCGCCCGCCAGTCCGAACGGCGAATAGGCAAGAAATACAGGTATGAAAAAGGCGGCAGTCCCGATTGCGACGAAATTAATCCACGGCGAGACCCTGAAGATCCAGGAGCTCTGGTCAGACACGACCTCGTCCTTGCGCAGGAGCTTTGCAATGTCATAATAAGGCTGCAGGACGCCGGCACCCGCCCTCTTCTGTGTCCTTGCCTTTGTCTTTCTCATTATTCCCGTCACAAGTGGCGAGAGCGCCATGATGACTGCAGCCTGGAGGATTCCAATTACAACATCGGAAATGCTAAGCATGGCTCAACCTCACGAACAGCAGGAGCAGGATTATCGTTATCATGATGTAAAGGAGGTACGAGTTTATCTTTCCCGTCTGGATCTTCCGCATCTTGTCAAGGACAAGAAGCGTCGAGGAGACCAGGGGATTGTAGAGGTTCTCCTCAAAGATGTTCCTCGTGGAGGAGTTGAATCTTACCGACCTTACAAGATAGGGATTTGCCTGCTCATAAGGCTCCCTGTCAGACTCGCTATGCGGCCTGAAAAGCGTCTTGAAGACTGCGCGTATGGGCTGCGAGAGTGATGTCGCGGTATATTCCATCCGCTCATCCAGGCCTCCAAATCCGCAATCCCACGTGCCGCCTGCAGTCCTCGAGGTCCTTCCGCCCATTACGCGAACAAAGCCGAGGGAGGCAAGGGCCATGCATGACAGCATGATTGCCACAACAGGCATGGAAAGGCCTGCAAAACTCCTCCCGCTGGCGTTCTGCAGCGAGACTGCATCAAACGGGCCAGGTGGAATGTATTGCAGGTGAAACGCCGAGGCCGAAAGGGAGATTCCAAGCGACGGCAGTATTCCAAGAAATAGGCAGGCAGATGCAAGTATCGCCATGCCTGCGATCATGGTACGCGGCACCTCGCCCACGTTTAGGGCAAGCTTGCTTCTTGCCTTCGAGAGAAACGTCATTGCAAACAGCCTGACAAACGTCGCGGCAGCCATTCCTATTGTCAATGCAAGCGGCAGGCTCGCAAACGCGATGGAGATTTGCAGTATTGTGGACGGGATCTGCGAGCTTGAAAGCAGCGCCTGCAGCACAAGCCACTCGCTTACAAACCCGTTGGACGGCGGCAGGCCGGAAATTGAGACTGCACCTACCAGGAACAAAAGCGAGGTCCAGGGCATCAGCCTGACAAGGCCTCCCAGCCTTTCCAGGTCCCCTGTGCGCGTTGCGTGAACGACAGAACCAGCACCCATGAAGAGCAGTCCCTTGAAAAATGAATGGTTGACTGCATGCATCATGCTTGCAACAAGGGCCAGTGCCGAGAGGGCTACCAGGTGGTATGAGGCAAACACAACTGAAAGCCCGAGGCCGATGAGGATTATCCCGGTGTTTTCTATGCTAGAGTATGCAAGGGCGCGCTTGATGTCCCGCTCAACGACGGCATACAGCACGCCGACCAGCGCGGATGCGGACCCCGCAACAATCAAGAGCACGCCCCACCAGGCGTATTCCGGCGAGGCGCCAAGGCCTGCAAGGCCAAACAAGGTGCGCACCAGCCCGTAAATTCCCATCTTAATCATCACTGCAGACATTAGGGCCGAGACATTGCTTGGGGCAGCCGGATGCGCCCTTGGCAGCCACGTATGCAACGGGACGATCCCCGCCTTTGTTCCAAACCCGACAAACGCGAATACGAAGATGAGGTTTTTTGCCAAAAAGGGAAAGGAGGTTGACGAGCCCCTCATTGAGTCGAAACTGAGGCTTCCGGTCTGGAGATACCCGATAAGAAACGAGACGAAGATAAAGGCAGTCCCAATATGGGTCATGACAAGATAGGTCATTCCCGACCTGATGTTCTCCTCCCGTTCGTGATTGTATATTACCAGGAAGAAGGATGCAAGGGACATCAGTTCCCAGAACACAAGGAAGAAGAAGCCGTTGTTTGACGATACTACAAGGAACATTGATGCGACAAAGACATTGAAGAGAAAGCCAAAGGCCTGAACCCTCCTTGCTTCCTGGTATTCCCTTGAATATCCGATGGAATAGAGCGAGACTGCAAAAGTGATGATGCCAATCATCAGCATGAAAAATGCGGATATCCCGTCAACAAAGATCTCAAGGTGAAAGAACGGCACCACTCCCTGAGCCGCCCACGAAAACGGCCTTCCAGTAATGACAGCAACCGAGAAAAGAACTGCAAGGGCGGACCCGGCCATCGGGGGGAGGTATATGGCATACACTGAAAACCTCCGGTTTCCTGATGCCAGTGCCAGTACTGCCCCGCCTAGAAACAGCAGGACAATTGCCTCAAACAAGGCAAGATCGCTTATTTCCGTCAGCCAAAGCCCCCGACAATTTTGAGAAGATTTTTCATAGATTGGGTCTTTGTGCTGAATTTTGATTTTGCGAATTTAATTGTTTATGCAAAAAAGGTATATGTGTATGTATATGTATGTATAGCCATGCAGGATTACAACAACACAATACAGCTGCTAGCCCAAAAGCCGGAATACCTCAAGACATTGCAACTGGCAGTGCAAAAGGAGGAGGAAAACCTGTCAAACAAGCAGTACCTTGGCTGGCAATGGTTTGATGTGGAGACCCACCCCGCAAAGCTCGTCAGGCTTGTTACAAGCAGCATTGCAAAAGTGAACTTCAAAACCGGCGGCTCTACCTGTTACCTCCTAAAGAACAGGGAATCCGTGAAACGGGCCATAAAACGTTCGTAAATTCGGGACGGTTTTACATCCGCAGGAATTTGAGCGGTTCAATCCGCGGCGAATCTTTCATAGCCGAACATTTGCTGCCCATCATTGCCTAACCCTGCCCAAATACCGGAATGATCTCAGGGCTTGTCATTTGGAACCAAGACATGATAAAATATGATGATTAGCAGGCCCAAGTCTGCGTCCAAGACTTGCCGAGGCAGCACACAACTGTTCGAGAAAGATTTCTGCAATAGAATTATTGCAAATTTTTGCTGCATTCTAAATAATCAGAGAGTTCCAAGGTGGGCGGGATGATGCAGATGAATGCCAGGGGGCTTGCGGGCCTGGAGGAGGGCCAGACAAGGTGCCCAAAATGCGGAGGCAAGAACGTCCTCATAATAGGGAAGAGCGGGGACCAGACGATCTGCTGTCTTGACTGCGATTATGCCGCAGGAGTCGGGATAGAATAGGCGCGATTCCTGAAAGTTTAGATTCATGCCCCATCAAGGTATTCCATGGTGGAAAAACGGCAGACGGAATCCATCACTTTCAGGATAGACAAGCAGGTACTAGACAGCCTGCGGGATGCTGCAAAGAGGCAGAAAATCAGCCCCAATTCCCTGGCAGGCCAGATACTCGGCTCGTACCTGGAGTGGGGGGCAAAGGCCGTTGCCGCTGGGTGGGTATCGATGCCAAAGCCGTTTCTCATCGAGCTGATGAAGTTGATAGATGAGAAGGATATGACCCGCACCATAGCGGGCCTCTCAAGCGAGTTTGGAAAGGATGCCGATCTTTTCATGAGGGGAAGGCACGACCTTGAAGCATGGCTGTCGGTGATCCGTTCCCGGGCCACAAGGTCCGGCTTTAACATCATGGAGTACAGGCGCGGTGACGAGCTTGAGATTGTCATACAGCATGACATGGGCAAAAAGTGGTCGCTCTACTTCAAGACGTTTTACGAGAACGTCTTCTACGATCTCGGGGCAAAGGCCCGGTTCGACTATACCGAGAACACCATCACCATAACGTTGGATGCCGCACCTCCCAAAGGCGACTTGACTGCATGACATTTTCGTGAGGCGCGCACCCCCATTCCTTGCAGTTGCAATAAGTTTCCTTCATTTTCCTGCTGTGATCTTTTTAGCGATTATCGCGCTGTCAACCACATGGATGCAAGAATCATGGCCGGCATGGCCGCCGCAATCCTGATGGTGCCCCTCATGGTACAATACGCCGGCGCCCACGGCCTAAGCGCGGTCAGGCCCTGTACGGAGGCCAACCTGGCCTACAACACCGAGCTCTACAGGGAGGACATCAACGGCCTAAACGAGGCGGCAAGCCTTTACGTCGAGGACTATCCGCATTACACCATGGGCAATCTTGCAGCATACATGGTCAACGTATATCTTTTCGAGCCGGTGGAGCTTGCCCACTGCCTCAGGGATTTTGGGGTAAACCCCGGTTCGGTTGCCCACATAAGCCCGCTGGCATACAACGCGCTGGCATATGACAAGGCAAACCTCAAGGCGTTTGCGCCCGACTTTCTAAGGGAAATCCCCGCCCCACAGGAAGGCCGCTAGAAGGCGGCAACGCCTACAAAATGCCTGATTTGCCTGAACGGAAGACATGGCGGAGCGGCTGCCCGATACGGTGTCAAGGAGGCCGTGAAATTTCCCGTGATTTTCCAGATGCCTCCTGTTTCACCAAGAACGGCGGTAATCCCGTACCCTGTCCTCTTACCACACGGGGAAACACCGTTGTGACTGCAGCCTCCAGCACCGCGTTACCACGACCTACTGCCTACTCCATTCTCCCGAAAACGTCCATGCTTGCGTCAAAATTTTCATGTAGTGATTCCAGGATCTCAATCTCGTCTTCTGCCTCCCTTATCTGCTCATCAAATTTGGCCGGATCGGCCCTTAGTTTCTTCAGCCTCTCCCTTGCCTTGACCAACATTTCCTCGAGGTAAGCCGTGTAAACGGATTCGTGGATCCCGTGTTTTGTCTCACCTGCGTCGTAATTTTTACCTGCCCGGATCCCAAGCATCGAAGCCATGCAGATAGAAACGCGACCATCGCGTATAAAACCCGGCATGATTATCAGCCATGAAACAGGTTCTGAAAACTTCACGGAGCACGCAAGCTCACACGTTCCGTGATTTTTCAACGCACCGCCCTTTGCTTTCCAGATGTCTCCATTATCAGGATATCATTATCAGGATATCATTCCGGCCATCATCTCGCCATTCACACTTTGGGTTTGAGTTTTTCCAACATCGAATCGTCGCACTTTCAAAAAATTGCCGCATACATATCGCAAATTTTTTGATATGTGACTCCACTCGGGGCCATACGTACCGGATTTAAATGCATACCCGTGTTGCCACGGCCGGTAACATACAATCGATTGCGTTAAACTTATTGCAAAAAATTATTTTGCAATTGTAAATTTCAGCCATGATAATTGTCATTTGATCTTAAATTTGATTTAGATCAACGCAATACAATGAAAAATGATAACAAGGAACCCGTACACCTGAAGAAGCAAAGAGGAAATGATGCAGTCAGCCGTGAGGAAGATATGATGAGACGGGCGGCCTCGGAATCAAGAAGCAGGGACGCAATAAGCGAGGAAGAGAAGATCCGAAGGCTAAACTCCGGAAGAAGCAAGGATGCGATGAGCGAGGAAGAGTAGCCGACGCACCCTAACCCCACCTTTTTTTAACGAGGAGGCAATTTCTGCCAACCACATGCCTGTACCCCAGCGGCCCCGTGCGGAAGAAAATCGCGCCTTCATGGGCGCGTCCGGATAAAAGATGCCAGGCAGCTGATTCCCGTATCTTCTCCTGTAATTGCCCTTGTACTTGCCTTTTTCTTCCGCATAGTCTCTCAATTTCCCTACCAGCGGCACGGTTGGCTATCCCTGTCATCTTGTTTTAATTTGGAACGTATCGTTTTTCCAAGTCCTCAATATACCCTAGCTTGCATTCCGGATTTCCCGTCTTTCCGCGTGTCATGTCCCGACGCCCTCAGTATAATCACAGTCAAGGCATGACAACGTCCTGTCGCCCCCCTCCCCTATGACAAGCAGGTTTTTGCTGCCGCACTTTGGGCATCTGGTCCCACCCTCCGGTGCCCCTCCCTCCTGCCGCTTCCTGTTTTTCGGCCTGTGTGCTGCCGCCATCCTATCTCCCCATTTTTTCCCTCATCCCCTGATGTATCTTCTGGTTTGCCTGGTCCACCTTGATTGCCTGCGTGGGGCATACCGAGACGCATGCCATGCACCAGATGCAGTCGTGCTCCCGGATGGGTTCCGACTTGTCTGTGTAATCCCTGCGTCCGTCCTTCTGGCGGTCGTCCCCAGTTCCCGCGCTTACGGCATTTGCCATTTGCGCGGCCGGGACGTCGTTTTCCGTCCTGTACCACTGGTATACCTGCACCGGACACACCTCGATGCATCCCCCGTCTGCAATGCAAGAGTCCCAGTCCACGGCAACAAACGTGCCGTGCACACCAAGCGGGACGTACTCCTCCCCCCTGTCCTTGTATGCATTTTGCACATTTTCGTCGGACGAAGACTCGCCGTCGTCCCTTCCCGGCCCCCAGACAAAGTGAAAGTGCTCCCTGTCTGCGTGCCTGTGCATTCCTATTACCCTGTGGTTTTTGGGAAATTCCGGGTCAATCGGCATTATTTTCTCACCTGAAACGGGACCCTTTCCAGTCCGCCGGCATCGGGCAACATGGAAAACGGATTTGACCAGAACCAATTCCAATTCCCCCCAATCGTATCACAGGCGCAAGGGCCGGGCTTGCCAAGCGGGTTTTTGCACACCGGGCATTCCTCGCCGTATGATGCGTCCCATGACCGTTCTTGGCACATCCCGGGACGGTAGCCGGTCTCCGAAGACACATGTAATTTACCAGACATGCCTACTCCCAGTTGTCAAGGTACTTGAGGCAATAGTCGCAGACAGGATACCCGTTTTCCTCCTTGAATTCGGTCTTGCACCTCTTGCAGATCTTTTTTGGTTTGTCTCCTGGCCTCGCCTGCCCAAGGATTTTTCGTCACTCCCCTTGCCCGAGGGCCGCAAGTTTTGAGATCAGCCCCCCAATCATGTCTTCGTCTATCTTGAACTCATGGGTTACGTCCTGGATTGGGCATGAGCCCTCCGCAAACTTTAGCACTTCGACAATTGTCTTGATCTCCCTTTCACTCATGGTGACCTGCCTGCCTTCCTCCGTCATCTTAACGCATCACCAGCCGCCATGCGTTTTGTCATGTTGCGGAGCCATGCAATGTGGCCGGGGCTTGTCACACGGCTGCCTTGGAGTGTTGTCTTTCTTACCCCTGAAAGGCCGTTTCTTGCTACAATCTCTTCCCCTTTAATTGTCAGGTCCTTCCTGAACTGGACGATAATTCTCAACAGGTTTTTCCTGTTGTCATAAAAGTTGACCAAATCATAACGTGCACTATACGTCTTTCTTGCCTTGTCGCGTTTTACCGCCACATCCTTGTAGACCAGTCTTGACCTTGCGGGCATCCTGCTACGTTCAAGCCCCTTCAAGGCCAGCTCGTTGCGCCTCCAAAAAGGGCCGAGGTCCATGTCGCGGATTTTTCGGCACGATATCCCATTCATGCCTCCACGATACACCTGATTTGATTTAAAGAGGAATTCAGATTATCATGGCTGAAAACGTGCAAACTGTTGCATTAAATTGTACACAGTGAACTTATCCCGGACAAGCCAGGCAGGCTCTTCCTGCCTCACCGAGGTATTTGTGTGGTGCAATGCATGGCCGACCGGCAGGTCAACAGCGCCGGCAACCGAAAAGTTTGCAGAACCTCTTGGCTCGTGCCGATGTCTCCGAGTATCTTCCCAGCTTTGGAACCGGGCTCCGGCTTGTCCCGGATTATCCCTCCGGGCGGCCGCACCTGATTTTCTGTCGGATTTTCCTAAAAAAATAGGCGGTTGGATGGCCGGGCAGTTGCCGCCCCAGCCTATCCCATTGCCCTTATCTCTACTGCGACGTCATCCCACAGGTCCCCCCCGCTGCCTGCAGTCCATCCGCACGTTACCTGGCCCGCGGACGATACTACCGTACTGCTTGACGCCCCCGTTATCGCGCTTGGGATGTTGGTGTCCCACCCCTGCGTGCATGTGGGCGAGCCCAGCGTCTGGCCCCCATATATGGACGGCAGGTCAAGCACCATGTCATTTGCATTGACTGCCTTGATGGAGATCGACGGGCTGCTTGACGCAGAGTTGTATGCAGCCGCAGTATTTGCAACAGGGGCTGCCTGGTCCACGTTTGATACCAGGTACGCGCCCACTACTGCCTGCGTCTGGCCCGCAAACGTCACCGCCACATTTCCAGTGCCGCTTGGGTCCTTGAGGTACCAGAACTCGGCGTCATTGTTGTTAAATGACGACACAGCCCGGGTCAGCTCCTGGCCGTTGAAGGCCACGGACGTCGCTCCCTGGTTGTTTGCGCTTATTCCCACCACAAGGAGGCTGTTGCCGCCCGTCCCCGCGTCAAAGTTTGCCAGTGTCATCTGGTCTGATGACGTAACCGTTCCCGATGTTGACTGGGTGTTTGCCAGTGAGATGCCACCCGAGGTCGCAGTCTGGGCACTTGTTGCAGCCTGGCTGTTGCCTGCCGGGCTCGTCCAGTTCACCGCGTACGAGAATCCCACGCCGTTTGGCGATTCCAGTGTGTAAAAGGAGACGCCCTGCTGGAACGGTGCCGGAGGCAGGCTGTTTGAGTACCCTGCAGTCACTGTTGTCGTCACATTCTCGTTCGGACCCGCGTTTGCAACACAGGCACCGTAATAGTAGCCGTTAGTGTCTGAACTGTACCAGGTGCTTCCAGGACCGGAGTTTCCCTGTGAGCTCTGTGCGGGAGTCTGTATGGTAAAGGTTACAGTGTACTGCTCGTTTGTTGGCAGCGTGAAGGCCACGCCGGGATTTGCTAGCGGGTTGTACGTCCTGCCCCCTGCCGATATGGTCGCAGATGTTATCTGGCCGTCATACCTGTTGGGGCATGTCGACGGTGCCTGGCCCATTGCAAACGCGTCATGCACGAACGGGCCGACAGAAAGTAGCACTATCGAGGCGAGGACAAGAACCGTCCAACCGCTTCTGTCTAGTCTTGTTGGATTCATGGAACCACCTACGTTTTATCCTTAAAATGATTATGGATAGATTTTTAGAAAGAGTCACTCTTGAAAATTTTTAGGTATCGGTACTTCAGGTTGTACGGTCACTGCCCGATTTTATCCCGTGAAAAAGCCGGGGTCGGCCCGCGCCGTATCCTGCCTGCCCTGTCTGTCCCGTGTGCCTGGTCCTGGGCCTCCGCCATGAACTCACTCACGGTCGCTGTCCTCGTGTCCGGGATTGCCGTCGTTGCCCATTCCCGTGTCCCTGTCATGCCCCGGATTGTCCCTCCGGGCCGGGCGGGCATTTTTCCTCCTCCCATGCAAAGACCGGATGCTTTCCGGCTTGGCTTGCACCCAAAGGATGGTTGGCTACGATCCTTACAAATTGTAACTGATCAGGATCAAACCGCACAGGGCACCCACGGCTGCATTTGCTGGATTTTGCATCCAGGTACGGCATACAGCCCGGCCTATTGCGGGGTTTTTGACGGCCTGCGCATCGCAAAGAACCCGCCGACTGCCGCGATTCCAGCTACAGCCGGTACTATCAGGTAGACATAGTTGAGGTACGCGGGGGCTGCAGGCTTGACGTCATTGAAGATAAAGTTTGCAGGCACTATGAAGTTGGGCGTGCTGATTGTGGCAAACACCTTGTAGCCGCCCCACCACGGAAAGTAATAGTTCTCCAAGAACGAGCCCGTGCTGTTGTCTACCGCAACCGGCGGGAACTTGAAGTATCCCCCGCCGTTGAGTGCCGCGCCCGGGGCGCTGTAGTTGTAGTATCCCCCTGTCGGCTCCATCACCACCACATGTGCGTTGTACCTTGTAAACGGCTGTCCCGTACTCATGTGCAGGACGCGGAAGACAAGCGTTGAAGGCGCGTTTGGGTCCGGGTTTGCAGGAATCGTCTTGAACATCACCTTGACGTCGAATTTCTTGTCCGTCCAGACGTGCTGGTTTGCCTTGAGCAGGGCGGCCCTGCTTGGCGGCGTGTAGGCATGCACAAATGCAACCAGTGGCAAGCCGGAAATTATCAAGAGCAGGACCGAGGCAAGCGCCAGCCCCTTCCATGGAACCCTGGCCAAGCTGCAGCTCATCTTGAACCCTTCATGCTTTCAATGCGCGCGCGTGCATATTATGTGTGGATTAACATTGTTAACGGGATTCCCCCCCTGCTGGCATTCCCCAGCCCTATGTCTGCGTCGATGCTGGCGCCGCCGGGCTTACCACGTACTTGAAAATGTCGACGGTATATGTCCCCTCAAAGATGTTCGTCTCATGGCCGTTTACGGTGTTTGCCACCCGAAAGTAGTGCTGGTACGCGCCATCCGAGGTGACGTTTGCCTGCGCAAAGTAGACCGGCTTGCTGTTCTTGTAGATCTCAATCTCTACCGGATATCCCGGGGCTGCGTTTTGTACCGTCCCCCAGACGCACCCAAACGGAAGCTTGGGATCCTGAGGTATGTTCATCGTGATTTCCACCTTCTTCATGGCAACGTCGCTTTCAGGGACCAAGTTGCCCGGAACAATCGCATGCGATGCCGGAAGCCCAATTCCCGGAAACAGCACGAATGCCGCCAGCGCGAATAGTACGGCGTATTTCACAAACTCATATCTTACAATGTTAAATATAAAAATGACGCATGACACTTGTCGACCCTATGATACCGGAGACGCTAAACGACGGCTGCAAGTGCCAGTGCCACTACGGCGGGGCCATCAGCTGCCCGTCATGCAAGGAAAACCACGGAACCCATGGCTGCCCCCACTGCAGGTAGGATGCGGTTATTTCTTCCTGGAAGCTTCCTTTGCCGCAAGCGCCTTGAGGTTTGCGATCTCGGCCCTCAGCTTCTCAATCTCGACCATCGTGTTCAGGCTTGCAATCTCGGCCTTCAATTTCCCAATCTCGGCATCCTTGTCCTGAAGGGAGCTCTGCAGCGACCCAAGGTCCGCGCTGAGTTCCTGCTTGGCATGGTTCAGCTCGCTGGAACTGAGCTGTACCGTCTGCTGTCCATGGCTAGTTGCTAGCTTTTTTTTTTCTTCCTCATGGCCGCCCATGTTGTGCATGTATTGGGTGCTCTTGAGTGCAAGCCAGCAAACCGCCACAATGAACCACGAGATCGCCGTAAAAACCAAGAATATCGTCTTTCCCGCTTCTGGCACGATGATATAGCAAATTGACATCGCCACGGCAAGACAAGTCGTCACGATAGTCGGAATATCGTATTGCTTTGCCATAAAAATACCCTTAAAAAGGTGGAATATAATAGTAATGGAAATTTTCAATTGCGAATACGAATTATAAAAATGGAGGAATTTTGCTAGTCGCTTCCTTCGGCGGCCCCGGAACCATTCTCCAGCTCTGGAACCTCAGACTGCAAAATCTTGATCTTCGCCAAAAGTTCGTTTCTAAGATCCCTTGCAACCCGCCTCACGGTCGGCCTTGGGACGCCGAGCTCCTCTACAACTTTTGTGTAGATATCCTGTTTATCCGTCAAACCTTTGTCAAGCAGTTGGTTGATTGCTTGCTTGATATTTGTGCTCTGGGTAGTACGATTCACGTTTTTTCTTTTTCAGATCTTCTATATAAGACTGTTACTATGTTTTTGGTAACGGTATTTTCTTTTTGGATCTCCGGATTTTTCCTGACAAAGTTTTCAAACGGTATGTTTGTATCATAATTTTCAAAACTTTCCAGAGTTTTTTCTGACCTGCCTGCAAGCTAGAATCCTTTTATCTTACTTGCCCGGTTGGATCAAGATATCAGGTAGCATTTGCCCCACTGGAAAAGTAAGTGAGGGGGAAAGGTTCTTATGATAAAATACCCGCCTCTCAAAGGTGGCCGAGGCAACGATTGAGACCAACTTTGGAAATATCGTTTTTGAATTACTGCCAAACTATGCCCCCGAGACGGTAAGGAATTTTGTAAAACTTGCAAAGTCAAACTTTTACGACGGGATCCTCTTCCACAGGGTGATACCGGGATTCATGATACAGGGCGGCGATCCCAATACAAAGCAGCAAGACAAGAGCAAGTGGGGTATGGGAGGGCCAGGATATACCATAAAGGCCGAATTTAACTCAAAGTCGCACCTGCGCGGCGTCGTCTCCATGGCAAGGACCGACGATCCGAACAGCGCAGGCTCGCAGTTCTTCATAGTAACCGGGGACAGCACGTTCCTTGACAGGCAGTATACGGCGTTTGGGGAGGTAAAAAGCGGCATCGAAGTTGCCGAGGCAATCTCGCGCCTCCCAAGGGGCAGGAACGACTGCCCCAACCAGGACGCCAAGATACTGCGCATTACAATCTCGGAGTAGGCATGCTGAAGATCCTCATGGCAGCACTCGTAGCCGTAACGGTCTTCTCCACGGCTGCCGCATTCGGCCAGGTAACCATGGGCGCGGCCCCGCAGGAAGACATCGAGGTTGCAATCGATTCCAACGGGACCGCCCACGTGCTGCACATAGTGGCAGGAAACGCCACAAGCCCCGTCGCAGTCCAGATGATTGCAGGCAACTATACCGGCCTCTCGGTGACCGACGTGCAGGGAAACTCGGTCCAGTACTCCTCAATCAGCGGCAACCCGATGTCGGTCATGATCTTTCCCACACAGAGGAACGAGACCCTAATCAGCTACAACCTGCCCAAAGCCGTAACTGATGACAACGGCGTGTGGAGGTGGGACTATTTCGCCCCAAGCGATGCCGCCTTTACCGACTTTCACTTTCCAAAGGGGGTCGACACCATATGGGTCGTCTCCGACGACAAGTCGACTGCAAGGCCTGTCTACCTGGCAGGCAAGGGACTCAGGCAGATAGGAAACGGCATGCACCTTGCATATGTCACAAACGAGCCCGTGAAGATACAGGCCGTCCAGTGGGGCAACCAGACCTTCAATGTCGGGATAAGCACGCTTGCAAACGTGGGCCCGGCCGCATTTGACCAGTCTGCGAGGGCTTACGGTTTTGACATCGACAAGGCAGGCTCCTTTGTGACAGTCATCATGCCAAAGGCCCTCCTGTGGGGCCCGTACCAGGGGAAGATAAACTCCAATGCAACTCTTACAAACGAGTTCCACGACAACGACACGTATGCCTGGATAGGATTGATGCCCACCCAGAGCGGCACCGTGCAGATAACCGGGACCACCGCAATCCCAGAGTTCCCGCTCTTTGTGCCACTCGCATTTGCAATCTCGGCAGTTGTGGCCACCAGGTTTTTCACAAAGCTGAACTTCAAGTAGATTTTTAACGGCGCGGCCTCATTCCAAGCCATGCAGTGCGGCTGCCATTGTATACGGTGCGGTAGCACCGAGCTTGAGTCAATACAGGTGGGCCCGGTTGAAAAGGACGGCTACTTTGACATGCACCATACCTGCCTCAAGTGCAAAACGCACTTTGACCACCTCGAGGGGGACGTGTTCCGGTCCTGCCCCAAGTGCGGATATAATCCTAGTTGAGCTCAAGTATCCTTGCTGCAGAATAGTAGCTGCGCCTGTCCTTTAGGTCCTTTTTGAGCTCGTTGCCAAACGCCATGTCCGTAAGAACCTTTGATACGTCAAGCGGTACTGCCGTCCAGCCGTACTCGTGCAGCTGCGAGACCACCTCTGACACGGTCCTCGGCTCGTCAAAAAAGGCGTCCTCAACAAGCGTCCTTATCTTATCCCGAATCTCGCCCTTGTGCAGCGGGGAGGGCCTTACAAACTCGGGCTCGTGCACTTCGGCGTCCTCAAGCATGTTCAGGACCCCGGGATTCCGGGCCTCCTGGCCATAGGAATATTCGTATTGCATGCCGCCCGGCGCGCCCTCCTTTACGTAGACCGAGAGGTTGTTTATGATCTCGCCAGCCGTCTGGTTGTCAATATAAAAGTCCTTTGACTCTATCTCGACCTCGTTCTGGCCGCACTTTATCCTGATTCGCGCCATGCGTGAATACCATTCCTGCCGTTTTGATTTATCCTGCTGGCTCTAAGTAGCTTCAAGGGCAGATCAAAAAGATTACACAAGTTATTTGGGATTTTTTTCCTTCCTGCCCTAAAAAGGCCTCCTGCAATCTCTGGCATGGAAAGGCGCACCAAGATAGCAGTCATTGCAATCATAGTGGCATCAGTCGGCATCTTCGGCTACGCCCAGTATCTTTCGGTTTCCAACCTTCATGTATCCATAGTGCAGAGCAAGATAGTCCAGAGGACGGACCAGGGCACGCTGTACAACCTGCAGCTCCAGTTCAGCAACCCCTCGCTCCTGATGCTAAACGTGGGCAAGACCAACTTCCAGGTCTCCGCGGACGGGGAGAACCTCGGTACCGGCATCCTCCAGCCCTCCGTGATACCCGCGATGGGAAAGATGGTGTCCCAGACGCCGTTTCTTGCCGACAACTCGGTGCTTGACAAGTACAACAACAACCAAAACCTGCCGAGCCTGAAGCTTAGCGGCACAAGCCAGTACAAGATCCTCTTTGCCACAGTGAGCATCCCGTTCACGTACTATCCGACGCAGACCGAGGCCAGAGAATTTATACACGGTGCCTAGAACCAGCAGGATATGCTGACAGTATTCGGATCAGTCGCGCTAGATACCATCAGGACCCCCTCCAGGACAATAAAGAACGCGCTGGGCGGCGCCGCAACATATGCGGCAATCTCGTCAAGCTTCTTCCAAAAGCCCGGGCTCATCGCGGTTGTCGGAAGCGACTTTCCAAAGGGATACCGGTCGCTCCTCGGAAAATTCGTCGACACAAGGGGCGTGGTATCCAAGGACGGCAGGACATTCCGCTATGACGGAAGCTACGACCAGACGATGAGCATGAGGAAGACCAACAAGACTGAGCTTAACGTGCTCAAGGACTTCAAGCCGGTCGTGCCCGAAGAGTACAGAAAGTCCGAATTTGTCTACCTTGCAAACAACGATCCCGCCCAGAACACCAGGATAATCAGGGAGTTTGACAGGGTCAGGTTCTCCATGTGCGATACCATAGACTTTTGGATATCGACCAAGAGGAGCGACGTCATAAAGATGATGGGCGTGGTCGATTCCGTAGTCATAAACGACGAGGAGGCAAGGCTGCTTACAAAGGCGCACAACCTCATCAAGGCTGCAAAAAAGATAATGGAGTGGGGCACGAGGTTTGTGATAATCAAAAAGGGGGAGCACGGCTCCCTGCTCTTCTACGACGACGTAGTGTTTCCATCCCCCGCATTCTCGCTTGAGAATATCGTGGACCCCACCGGCGCAGGCGACTCATTTGCAGGCGGGATGGTGGGATACCTTGCGAGCAAGAACAGCACCCGGCTGTCCGCGATAAGGGAGGCCGCCATATACGGGAACGTGATGGGATCCTTTGCGGTGGAAAGGTATGGGACTGCGGGGCTTGTCAGCCTGAAAAGGGAGCAGATAGCAGGCAGGTTCAGACGGTACAAGAAGATGGTCCATTTCTAAAGTAACGTGCAACTAACGAGGTTTGGACATGAATAGGCATATCAAATTTTAGATCGATGATGAGACTGATAATCAATTTTTATCTAGTCTGGAGAAACTACCGATTTGTGGGCTTTAGTAAGATTGAAAATTACAATGCTGATATGGCAGAAATTATTTTTAATGAAATTATTTCGACTTGCGAAATTGATGATAAACACCATAATTTCCATTTCAGGTTAGTTAAACTTGATCAGATCATAGAGAATTTCCGAAAGGACCTTCAAAATAAAGTCATAAACGATATTGATAATCAAATTTAATTTGTATTTGTACCGTTTCTAAGTAATTCGGTATGGGTGCTGGTTTTTTAGACAATTATTATTAACTGCTCAAAATTACCCTTTTTGTGGTCGTTTCCTACGATCTTTTCACAGATATTGTGAGATCCTCATTTTTGGGAAGTTCAATGATTTTAGATGATAAAAAATATTCGTTGGAACCTACTGTTTTGCGAAAATACGATTTCCTAAGAAAAGCCCCTGAATTTGGAAGTAAAAGTGAGATGAATCGATTGTTTTCTGATCTGCCTTCTGATTTTATTAGTTCTGCAAAAAGTGAATTATATAGAAAATCTGGTGGCTGGATTGAACGAGCATATGAAGAAAGAAAAGTAAAGCAGTTTCAAATCGAAAATGACGTTTTTTTGGTACCGATTTTAAGCAAACCTGCCATTGGGATAGACACAAGCGGCAATTCTAGTGATCGATTCATCTGTTTTGCATTTTATGATAATTATGGAGCGGCATATCATTATTTTGAGAATATGCTTGAAATACCAAAAACAGTTGGTCAGAGAGCCGAATTTAAATGGAATAAGTTGAATTCGATACTCAGAGGAGTTCTGGACCGTGAATTGGATCATGTCTTGGGAATGTCTGCTCAGTTTGTATTGATGATGAAGACCAATGCCTTAGATTGTTCTGATGAAAAAATCATAGACGTTTTCATCAAGTTAATTGATGGGTGGTTTTCTAATTATGATTACAAATACAACGAGCGGCAAGGGCTTAGAAGCAAATTATTTGAATTTGCAAATGAAACACAAATTCATTGTGATGCGGATTTTCAACCGCTAGGACCAGATAAGATCGTAAAACAGTTTGTAAAAATTCTTTCTAATGAGGATGAACATACACCATTACATGCAGAAAAGGATTCGCATGAATCTCAACCAATACAAGTAACTGATATTCTCTGTGGCATATTGAAGGATCGAATTACGAACAGGGAACATAAGGGTTTGACTCCGTGGGAGTTTCATAATAAATTGAAAAGTGATTCAAAGCAAAGGGACGCAAAATGTTATCTCTGGGAAAAGAGAGAGTTCACTACTGAATAACCACTTACTAAAAAAAGGGCGAGGTTCCCGTTGTGTCTATTTCCGCAGACGGTGCCGCCTCTGGCGATCCCGAACCCTGCTGGGTGAACTAGCCTTGTCATATCTATGGCGAAATTAACATATAAGCTAGTATCTGGATTATCATCCAGAACACCGCATGAAATGATAAAAACTGTCACCGTGTGTCTATTTCCGCAGACGGTGCCGCCTCTGGCGATCCCGAACCCTGCTGGGTGACAGTTGGTACGTTGTACCTAGTAGGGGTTTATAACTCAATATCTGAGAATCCCTACAGACAATAACCTCTCTCATGAAAGAAAAGCCTTACTTCTCTTTCATCTGTAACTTTCTTCTAAAATAATCACTTAAGATCATCCTAATTGTTTCAGGCACGGTCTCAAGTGATCTCTCTTTCTGTTCTTTCTCTAAAACTTTGACCATTTCTTCAGGCAAAGATACCATTCTTTTTTTCATAGCCATATACCAATAGATATCTATTGGTCGAAATAGGAAACTGGCAAGATTAACTTGTCATGGAAAAGTCAGTGGAGAGGCCCTTCTTTTCACAGTTGGTGGTCTCTTAGGTTATGTGTTTGCTATAATCCAACTTTTTATTTTTGGTTGGCAGAGTATGTTCTCGCCTGATCCTGATTAAACCCCAAAATTGCACACCGAGAACTATTCATGTCCAAACCTCGTTAGTTGCACGTTACTATTTCTAAGAAAGGTTATAGAGAACAGGCGGAAAGCTTAATCCATGGCAGACACGCTCGACGAGATCTTCGGGCTCCAGAAAAGCCTCGAGAAGGCCATGAACCTTGAGAGGTATCCAAAGGAGACGCAGGGCAAGATCTCCGCCCTGTGCACCGCCATAATCCACGAGGCAGTGGAACTTCAGCGCACGACAAACTGGAAGTGGTGGAAAAAACCCGCCGAGTTTGACGAGGCTGCTGCAAGGGAGGAGCTCATCGACATCTGGCACTTTGTGGTCCAGGCATCGCTTGAGCTTGGCATGACCCCCGCCGACATCCTAAACGAGTACCGGAAAAAGCACCACATCAACAGGCAGAGGCAGCTAGACGGCTACTAGGAGAGGCCCGCAGCCCGCGACCTTATCGTAGGAAGATCAGTCTCGCCCGTCATGTCGATTATTGTCATCCTTTCCTGAAATTCCCCGACCTCGTCTGCCGTAAGCGAGAGCACCGGATGCGGGCTTGAAGAGCCGATTATCCTTCCCCGGCTGTCAACGCCGTTCCGGTGCAGGCACAAAAGCGAGTGCCCGGCCCTGTGCCCTGCGGAATCCCTCCCGCACAATACCAGGTACCGGATCCTCCCGCCCGACAGTACCGTCCTGACAAGCGCGTCAATCCCCCTGTTCTCCGAGAGCAGCCTGCCCGCAATGCAGACGGAGCCCATCAGCGGTGATCCTGACAACTCTTCTAGCAGGCCCATGCTTGAAAGCGTGCATACTGCAACATTGGAGGAGGGATTCCCGTGGTAAATCCTGTCATCTATTGGCAGGAGAATCCTGCAGATCTCGCCTGCAATCTCTCCTAGCAGGCTCACCGCTTGAGCTCCTGTCGCATCACTCTTGCGATGTAATGGAGCTGGTCCTCCGTAACAAGCGGGTGTACCGGAAGGCTGAGCACTGCAGAGGCTGCCCATTCCGTCATTGGCAGCCTTGCCTTGGAATTGTAAAACGGCGTCTTGTGCACAGGCACGGAATAGTAGGCGGCAGCCCCGATGCCCCGAGCGTTGAGCCTCCTTGCCAGCCTGTCACGGTTCTTGGCAGATACCGTATAGAGGTACCAGTTGACCCTGGCCCCCGGCCTCTCCCTCGGAAGCACCACGCCCAGGCCGTCAAGAAGCTCTGTGAGCATCCTTGCGTTCCTCTCCCTCCTCCTGAGAAGGTCCGGGAGGCGCCTCATCTGCACCTTGGCAAGCGCGGCAGACATCTCCGGAAGCCTCAGGTTGAGCCCCAGAATGCGCGTGTCGTACCCGTGGAGCATGCCGTGGTTCCTTATCTTGCGTAGCTTGTCATAGAGCTCCCTCTCGCCCGTCACTATCGCTCCCCCCTCGCCCGCAGTTACCACCTTTGCCGCATACATGCTAAAGCACCCAAGCCGCGAGAATGTTCCGGACTGTTTGCCCCTGTACGATGTCCCAAGCGACTGGGCCGCATCCTCTATTACATCAAGGCCGTGCCTTGCCGCAAGCTCGGTTATCTCTCCCATGTAGGCCATGTTCCCGTACAGGTGTACCGGCATTACGGCCCTTGATTTTTTCGTAATCTTCCGCCTGAGATCAGCAGGATCCATGGTATAATTTGTCGGAAGAATGTCCACAAAGACCGGCCTTGCCCCGACCGAGACCACGGCGTTTGCCGTGGCTACAAATGTAAAAGACGGCAGCAGCACCTCGTCGCCCTGCCCTATCTCAAGCGCGTAAAGTGCGGCCTGCAGGGCGGCTGTCCCCGAGTTTACCGCCACCGCATAGCGCGAGCCCGTGTAATTTGCAAGCAGCCTTTCAAAATCCCGGACACGCCTCCCGCCCTCGTTTGCCGCGCTGGTCAGCGACTTTTCCTTCAGGACTGCACGCACCTCGTCGATCTCCTCCCTACCCACAAGCGGGACGTTTATCGGAATCTTCAACTATGCAGTATCAAATCACACAGTAATTAAACCTCATGACTGGCCTGAAAACTAATTTTTATATTTCAGGTGGCATCAGCTCAGAGACAATGACGATTCATCTGCAGAAGGGCGATTCAGGCTACAGGATATTCCTCTACATATTCTACATCTGCGGTTTCATCATGCTGTCAATCACCATTTACGGAATTTACGAGATGATGGCGGAGTGGGAGAAGACCGGATACTATGTGATGGGCGAGGTGCTGGAGAAGACCGAGTTTCCAACAAGGCACTTTGCAAAGCTTACCTCATGGCTCTTCTTCTCCTCCATAATCGGGTGGTACTGCGTCACAAGAATCGGATGGAAGAGGACCGTGCAGGTCCCCTCGTGGCAGATCTCTCTTGTGCAGCTCATGCTGGCAAGCCTTGCGGCCATCACACTTTACGAGGTGATCTACAACTTTGTGGTTCTTGACGCGCAGATTACCGCCGGCATCGTCAACGGCAAGCTGCCCAACATAGACTCGCTCATGGTGGCGTATCCCGACCCGCACAGGCCGTGGAACCTCAACTTTGCCACAAAGATGTTCCTTGCAGGATTCATCATAAGCTCGCACGCGCTCTACCTTAGCACGAGGCCGAGGAAGAAGGCAGGCGAGGATCTCTGACGCGTAACTTTATAGCATCACAAGAAAGACCTGACTTTCAGTGGACGTAACAGAGAAGGTAAGACTGGTAACAAGGGACCCGACAGAGGAGGTCGTCACCGAGGAGGAGCTTGTGTCGCTCTTCAATACAAACGATCACCCCAAGCACTACATCGGCCTTGAGATCTCGGGATTTCTCCACCTTGGAAGCCTCATTCTGACAGGCTACAAGATAAACGACTTTATCAGGGCCGGGGTCAGGTGTACCGTATTTCTTGCCGACTGGCACACATACATAAACAACAAGCTGGGGGGCGACTGGGACAAGATACGGATGGTCTCAAAATACTATGCCGACGCCTTCAGGCTCTTCTGCCCCGGCGTCGAGATCATAGAGGGCTCCGGGCTCTACGAGGCCAGGAAGGGCTACTGGATGGACCTTGTAAGGTTCTCAAAGAACATGTCGCTTGACAGGACGATGCGGTCCCTTACCATAATGGGGCGGAGCGGCGACAGGGACAAGATCGACCTTGGCCAGCTCTTCTACCCGCCGATGCAGGCAGTCGACATACACTCGCTTGACCTTGACATCATGCATGCAGGGATGGACCAGCGGAAGATACACATGCTTGTAAGGGAGATATTCCCAAAGCTCAAGTGGAAGGTCCCCGTGGCGGTCCACCACCACATACTTGCTGGCCTGGGCGAGCCGCAGGCGGCCCCCGATGCAGACTCGCAGATAGTCTCAAGCAAGATGTCCAAGTCAAAGTCATCCTCCGGCATATTCATCCATGATACCGACGAGGAGATAGAGTCCAAGTTCAGGAAGGCGTGGTGCCCCGAAGGGGTGGTGGACAAGAACCCCATCCTTGAGATCTTCAGGTACGTCGTATTCCACGAGCTGGAAAAAATCAGCATAGAACGGCCGGAAAAATTCGGCGGCAACGTGGCCTATGCAAGCTACGGCGAGCTAGAGGCCGACTTTGCGGCACGAAAGCTGCATCCCTCCGACCTGAAGCTGGCGGCGGCAAGGTACGTCTCGGACATCATCAGGCCTGTCAGGGAGAAGCTGGTCCTCTCGGACGACCTCCGCGATGCCATCAAGGGCACTACCTGAGCGATGGCGCCACCTTTCTTGAGAAGGTAGAGAGCATGCCAAGCGACCTTGAAAGCCCGACAAAATTCACTATAAAGTAGCTTATGCCGATCTTCCTGTACCTCTCAAGGTATCCTGCAACCTCGTCAGGCGTGCCGATTGCTATGCTGTCCTTTGAGCGCAGGATGAATTCCGTTATCGACTCGTTCTTCTTCTTGAGGGTTGATATGACCTGTTTGATTTCGTCGCCGTCCCTTCCCACAAGGACGCGCAGCAGCACCGAGCTTTCAATCTCGCCGGGGTCACGCCGAATCGCCCTGCACTTTCTCTCAAGCAGCGCAACCTTCTCCTCCAGTATCCTCGGGGTCCCAAACGGGTGGTTGTACCTTGTCGCATGCCTTGCCACAACCTCCATCAGCCTCTGGCCCCCTCCCCCCACCATCACCGGCGGGTGCGGCACCTGCACGGGCTTTGGGCTGCATGCCGCGTTTCTTATCGAGTAATGCCTGCCCTCAAAGCTTGCCCTCTCCTTGGTCCACATCCTCCTTATGATTGAGATTGACTCGTCAAGCTGCTCTATCCTGGCAGATGCAGCATCAAACCTGTAGCCGTACGAGAGGTACTCCTTCTCAAACCATCCTGCGCCGATTCCAAACTCGAGCCTCCCGTTGCTTATCGCATCCAGCGTCGACGTCATCTTGGCAAGCAGTGAGGGATGCCTGTACGAGTTGCATGTTACCACCTGGCCTATCCTGAGCTTTGACGTTACCGATGCCACCGCCGAGAGCAGTGTGTACGCCTCAAGGAACGGCCCGCCCGTGTTGCCGCCATAGTACGGGACAAAGTGGTCGTAGACATAGCCCGCGTCATACCCCAGCCTTTCCGCCGCCTGTGCGACGCGCTTGCAGAAGAGGAACTGCTCGTTGGGCCTTGCGGATGGAAACTCGTCAAGCCACCCCTGGGGCAGGGTGAGGCCTATGCGGACCCTCTTCATTTGTTCCTGCTTTGCGGCTCTGCGATGTCGTACTTTGAGGTGTAACCGCGCGGGTTTATCATCATGTCCTCGTACCTGTACGTGGACGAGTTCCCGATTATCACAGTCGTTATCATGCCCAGCTTGTCCTGGTGCTTTTCCATGTTCTCAAGGTCGGTGAGCACCACTTCCTGGGACTCCCTGTACGCGCCCTTGACTATCGCAACCGGCGTGCTTGGAGGACGGTACTTGAGCAAGAGCTTCCTTGTATCCTGCAGCTGGTGAATCCTTTTCTTGCTTGCAGGATTGTAAATCACTATCACAAAATCACCCTGGGCTGCGGCCTCGACGCGCTTTGTTATTATCTCCCACGGTACCAGCAGGTCGCTCATGCTGACCACGGCAAAATCAGTCATCAGCGGCGATCCGACAAGCGCGGCGCACGAGTTGAGGGACGATACCCCCGGCACGATCTCGACGTAGAGTCCCTCCTTCCGGTCCCAGCCCTCCTGGGCAAGTATCTCGTAAATCAGTCCTGCCATGCCGTAGATTCCCGGATCCCCGCTTGATACAAGCGAGACAATCTTTCCCGCCTTTGCAAGCTCGATGCACTGGTGTGCGCGCTCGACCTCCTGCGTCATTGCGTAGCGGTGCACCTCCTTGCCGTCGATGAGGTCCTGCACCAGGTTTACGTAGGTCTCGTATCCAACAATGGTGTCGCTTTCCTCGATTACCTGCTTTGCCCTGAACGTCATGTGGTCATGATGACCCGGTCCTACGCCGACGATGAATAGCTTGCCTGCCATGGCAGATTAAAAAATTTCTGGTGCAAATTTATCCCTTTTGATCATGTGCGGCACCCAGGAAAGATGAAGTGTCGTCTGATTCCGCGCGGCCCGCCTCTTCCCCCATTGGCGCTTTTCATCCCCGAGCTCACGAGGTCTTGTTTGCAATCTCGATTATCGGGCAGTCAAGCATGTAGCTGCTGCCGTATACCATTCCAGGCCTGACTGACAGCAGGCCCTGCGATTTTTCAAAATCAATGTCCCCCAGGTTCTCAAGCAGTGTAGCCTTCCTCCCGTCATTCCATGCGGCAAGCGAGACCTTGCACACAGGCGAGTACGACGAGTCCCCCGGCTGCGCCGCCGAAATTCCCTCCTGGTATCCGAATGCACCTCCTCCCCTGATGCCGTTTGTGAAAAGGTAGAGGTCCCTTGCGTAGGGCGCAAAGGCCGAGAGCGACGGCATGTCCGGAAGCCCCATCAGCCTTGCAGGACCCTGAGGCGTCCCACCGGTCAAGATGTAATAGGCCGTCCTCCCGTCTGGCCCCCACCCCCTGTGGGCAACAAAGGTGACTGTTTCTGTCGAGTTGTCGATTGCAATCACCTGGCCCCCCGTGTAGGATGTCCCGTCCGACAGCACCGTGCCGTTCCTTGATGCCATCTGCCCGCCCGGCCACGTTACCTGCGGTATGTTCAATACCGTACCGGTATTTGTAAGCGCAATCTTGCCCGTCCCATTTGCCGCAAGTATCTCCTTTGTGGAGTTTAGGACCTGCCGCGACATGCCGCTAACCCACCTGGCATGGACCACCAGCGTCAGCGGCGTGAAATTCCTGCTTGACGGTATGCTTGAGAAGACCTCGTTCTGGAATCCCTCTATGCCGGTCCCGGGCACTCCGTTTGTGAAGACGTACATCCTGTTCAGCAGGTTCTGCGGCGTGTGCGCAAGAATGGTGGACACCTGGAGGTGCCAGCCCTGCCTTGACAGCTGGGCCGCATACTGGCCGTCGCTTGAATCAGTCATGATGTAGTAGAGCGGCCTGCCGCCGTAGAATCCCTCGTGAAGCGGTATTGTGACCGGGACCTCTTCCCTTGACAGCCTGAGCGTGCTGACCGGGGCAATCGTGGTCGCGTTCTGGAGGAACGCGGGTGTCGCGCCCCTTATCCAGCCGTCAATAGTTACCGTTGCGGTAAACTGGGAGGAGTTTGTGGAATGGATTCCAAGAGCAGACCCGGCAAAATCAAGAGTCCCGCCGTCCGTGCCGGGACTGATAACAGTCTCGGCGTATATGGTATTATTGTCAATTGTCCAGACAGGTTGCCCCCTCGAATCGCTCTTGTCAATCTTGTGAAACACCACTATCTGGACGGGCTCGCTTGCCGTATATGTCAGGGTCCCGCTGTAAATCGTGCCGTTGTTAGGTCCAAGTACCATTGCAAGCTGCTCGCTTGAATGTCCGATGCCGGGATCCTCCACCGACGTGAACGTCTGGGTGAACTGGATCTTCCTGATGGTCCCGGCCGCAGCCCAGTGCTCCGACATTATCGGTATTGCAAACACCGTGCCTGCAACGGCGGCTACAATTACCGCTATGAGCAGCCTGTTCATAGGTTTAGAGTGCCCGGTTCGAATAAATATCTTTTAGGAGGCAGCTCAGCCCGCCCTTGCAAGCTCGAATTCCTCGTGGAGCGCCTGGACTGCCGCGTTGCAGTCCGAGTCCTTGACTACAAAGGCGATGTTGAGCTCCGACGAGCCCTGTGCTATCATGATGACGTTTACGCCCCTCCTTGCAATGGCGGTGAAGACCTTTGATGCCACGCCGGTTATGCCCCTCATCCCGGACCCTATCAAAGCTATGATGGAGACGTCGACTGTCACGTCAACCTTCTTTATCATCTTGCCAAGCAGTTCGGTCTCAAGCGCGTTGACTGCCTCGTCCATGTCCTTCTTTTTTACTATAATCGTGATGCTCGACTCGGAAGGGCTCTGGGAGATCATCATGATGTTGACGCCCGCCCTTGCAAGCGTTGAGAATATGGTTGCTGCCGTGCCCGGGGCCCCCACCATGCTTCCGCCCCTCACATCGACAAGCCCCGTATGCCTGATTGCGCTTACGCACTTGACCGTCTTCTGCGTGTCGGGCTGCGGGTTTGCCGTGACAAGCGTGCCTGGATTTTTCAGGTTGAAGGTGTTGCGTATCCTCAGAGGTATCTTTTTTGCCACAAGCGGCTCAAGCGCCCTTGGATGGATCTGCTTTGCGCCAAAGAGCGCCATCTCCATCGCCTCCACATATGAGACCTCCTTTATCAGCCTGGCATTCCGTACAATCTTCGGGTCCGTCGTCATGAGCCCGTCCACGTCGCTCATAAGCCAGACCTCGTCGGCCTTTATGCTGGAGGCAATTATCGTGGCGGTATAGTCGGAGCCGCCCCTGCCAAACGTAGTTACGTTTCCGTGCTGGTCTGCCCCTGCAAACCCCCCTATTACCGGCATTACCTTCTTCTGGGCCAAGTCATCAATCTTGTGTGAGACGTGGAGCCTTGTCGTATCCATCAGCGGCCTTGCCTCCGTAAAGTTTGCATCCGTTATGATTCCCACGTCCTTTCCCGTCAGTGGCACGGCCCTGATGCCAATGTCGTTTAGCGCAAATGCGACGAGGCTTATCGAGAGCCTCTCGCCGAACGAGACCACATAGTCGTACGAGCGCGGCGTGACCTCGCCGAGAAGAAGCATTGCCTTGACGAGCTCCTGCAGCTCGCCCAGGTCCGCCTTCATCCGTTCCACTAGATCCTTCCTTATCTTCGGGTTCCTCACGCACTCGTTGGCAATTTCCATGTGCGTCTTGACAAGCTTTCTTGCAATCGAGTTTGCGCCCTCGCTGTTCCTTGCCTTGATGTAGGAGGTGATCTTGATGAGGTCGTCCGTGACTCCGCTGATTGCTGAAAATACGGGAATTATCGTGTGCTCCTTTGAAAGTAATTTTGTCATTGCAGCCACCTTCCTTATGTTCTCCGGGGATACGATGGATGTGCCGCCGAACTTTAGTACAAGCTTCAAACCATAATACCTGAAGACATTATCCTTAAATGCTTTTGTTGTTCGAGATGCCCCAAATTTTCGAGTTGAAAGTGATGATTCAATTATTCAGGCCGCCGCAGGACGGCCGGCCTGAAATCAAACTGCAGGTGGACCCGCTCTGGTTTAATAGAAACCTCCTGCACCCTGTAAGACATCATGAGGAAGAAAGCCGGCCGGTCCCCCAAGGGATTCACTGACGGTGAGCGTGCCGCCTTGAAGGAGCGCGCAAGAGAGATCAGCGGGGCAAAGTCAGAGGGGGAGGATGCCGTGCTCGCAAAGATAGACAAGATGCAGGAACAGGACCGCGCCATGGGCAGAAGAATCCACTCCATAGTAAAAGCAGCCGCCCCCGGCCTTGCACCGAGGCTCTGGTACGGGATGCCTGCCTATGCAAACAGGGACGGCAAGGTGATATGCTTCTTCCAGGATGCCCAGAAATTCAAGACAAGGTATGCGACGCTTGGCTTTAGCGACAAGGCAAACTTGGACGAGGGCCAGATGTGGCCTACCGGCTTTGCGCTAAAAAAGCTGACTGCCGCCGAAGAGGCAAGGATTGCCGCACTAGTGAAGAAAGCCGCAGGCTGATTGCAAGTTTGTCCTGCCAGGTTTCCAGCTGGCCTTGCAGTGACTACTTTACCGCCCTGATGACAAGGCTTGTTATCCTCCGTCCGCCGGACTCTGGCCCGTCCATGTAGGCCCGCTCATCCAGTACGCTGACATTCTGAAATCCCGCCCTCTTGATGCTCTCGATATAATTTTCCCTCGTCAGCGCCCCGTCTATGCAGCTGCACCACCGGTCCGGATCTACCTCGTCCCTTCCAACCTCCCTGTCCGTTACAAGGTCGGAGATCACCATCCTGCCGCCATGTTTCAGTATCCTGTAGACCTCCCTGAACGCGCGGGTCTTGTCAGTCGTGAGGTTTATCACGCAGTTGCTTATCACCGCATCGGCGGTATTGTCACCAACCGGTATGTTATTTTCAATGTCCCCCTTGCGGAATTCCACGTTTGCATAATTTCCATCCCTGGCATTCCTCCTTGCCTTTTCGAGCATCTCGTCAGTCATGTCTATGCCGATTACCCTGCCTGACCCGACCCTCTTTGCAGACAGGAACGCGTCGATTCCCGCGCCGGACCCGAGGTCCACCACAGTCTCGCCGTCCCCCAGGCCTGCAAAATTTATCGGGGCGCCGCACCCCACTCCCAGGACTGCCTCCCCCGGTACTGACTTGAGGTCCTCCCCGGAATAGCCTATCAGCCTGGCAGCATCCGCTGGAGTGTCGCCCGTAGTGCACTCCCCCGGCATGCAGCAGCAGTCCGAGTTGCCGGTCAACGCAATCTTTCCGTACCTTTCCCTTACCTTGTCCTTGATTGCGTCCATCACAATTGATTGTGCCGCAGGCCATTTAAGTTGTCAAGGAGAAATGGTTGCCGTTGGTGTACATCCGGAAACCAAAGGGACATGTTTAATCTATTTTCACAAGGGTCTTTTGGTTTGTATCTTTGCCAACAAAAAGGTTGTTCCTTAAATAGAAATTTTGTGATGAAATATAGCCCACAACTAGATGCTCTCCATATGTCGGTTTGTGGGTATTTTTCCCTCTCAACAGCCAGTTGAAGAGTAATCAAATGGTTTAGTTCCTTCGCTTTTTAATCGAATTTTAGGTTCAAGTCCTTGAGTTTCAGTTTTCGGGTCAATACTGTGAGAGTCTGGTTTATTGCAGGATATAACCAAAATCAAATTGCAAACTATTGCCAATCACTGCAAATCTAGATTCAAAGTGGCAGATCTCTAAAATGGAATTATTTTCTATATTGATCATATTTATATAGAAACATTTCGTGGAACTTCGTTACAGGTTTGATAATGTGAGAAATGTATTCATACTTACAATATTTGCCTTCTCTATTTTTCTTGTATCGTTTTCCATTCCTGATGCACATGCAACAACATACCAACTACAAGACAATCAATCTTCCTGTGAACAATATTCGTGGAATTGGGATTCGATTAACCATATTTGTACAATGAGATTTGATCTGACTATTAATTCGGGAGACACATTTCAAATCTATAGTGGGGTAACGCTTGCAGATCCTGGGTACGTGATAAATGACTATGGAACCATGATTAATAATGGCACGATTAGTGTATCAACTGTCAGTAATTCCATCGGAGCCATGCATATTATTGGCTCTGGCATTAATCATGGAGAAATCGATCTTCAGGATGCAAATTTGGACATATATGGGAAACTTACCAATCCGGATTTCAAAAGTTACATAAACGTACAGGCTTCTTCCAGACTTACCATTCTCTCAAGTGGTACCGTCATTAACAATGCTACTATCCAAATTAACAACTTGGGTGTTGGGACGCAGGTTCATGTAGAATCTGGCAGTACGCTAGACAATTCAGTCAAAGGCATTATCTATGTAAACGGCGAGCTCAACATAGATTCTGGAGGAGTTATAAATAATTCTGGTACCATTGAGAACAACTCCGGCGGTATCAATAACTCTGGAACGATCGATGATGAATGTGGCGGTATAATAACAGGCTCAATAACCGGCAACACAGCAGTAAATGATTGTCTTCCATCTCAACCGACATCGTTGTCAGCTGCCGTCTCTCCATTCCAAATCAATCTATCGTGGACAGCGCCATCTCCAAATGGAGGTACAGCGATTACAAACTACAATGTCTACCGCGGAACTTCATCAGGTTCTGAAGCAAAATTTACCACACTTGGTAACGTGACGAGTTTTTCAGATACTAGTGCAGTTCTTGGCCAAACCTATTATTATTATGTAACTGCAGTAAATTCTGCAGGCGAATCAGGCAAATCAAACGAGGTTAGATCAATGCTATCTACGTCATATGATGTATCTAATCAGACCTCATGTCTTGCACTCCCTCAATCAGCCAAACCGGTTTGGAATCCAAACTATGGCTCTCCACTTTGCAATCTTTCTGGGGGGAAGCTAACGATCCCATCTGGAGTTTCTCTCACTTTTGACATGTCCGTGGAAAATAGCGGAGTCATAAACATTACCGGAACTGTTATTGATAACAGAGGAATGGCCAATGTCGAGGGCACCATACTCAACTATGGTACGATGAACTTCAACGGAGGTGCTCTGAATTATCAAGCAAGTCTTACCAATTCGGGGGTCATAAATATATCAGCATCTGGTAGCATAAGTAACAACGGCGGCAATATTGCCAATGCCGGAAACATAACAAATAATGGTCATATGACCAACTTCAACGGCGGTACCACAAACAACAACGCCGGCGGCATCATAAACAGCACCTCTGGTGGTACTATTAACAACAACTCGGGCGGTACCACAAACAACAACGCCGGCGGCATCATAAACAACAACTCCGGCGGCATCTATAACTCGGGCGGTACCACAAACAACAACGCCGGCGGCATCATAAACAACAACTCGGGTTTCATCGACAACAACGTTTCCGGTGGTACCATGATCAACCTTGGTCTCATCAACAACTCGGGAGATCTTCAAAATAATCCTGGAGGCATTTTTACCAATTCTGGAGTAATAAAAGATGGTTGTGGCGGGGCCATTATAGGTACCATATCTGGAACGGCACCAGTTAATACGTGCGATACCATTCCTCCTACTACAACAGCCGCACTCTCCGGTACTGCAGGAACCAACAACTGGTATACCTCCTCGGTCCAAGTCATATTGACAGCATCGGACAATTCTGGGGGTTCCGGAGTGAAAACAACAACATACTCACTTGACGGCGGACCGCAGACAACATATTCTGCACCGTTTACAGTATCAGGCGACTCCAACCACACACTTGCATTCAACTCTACCGACAATGCAGGAAATGTAGAATCGCCAAACGTTGTATACATTGCAATAGATACGACACCGCCTGTGATCACGGTACCTCCAAATGTCACACAGGAGGCAACAGGTCCTTTGATGATGGTATCTCTGGGTACAGCAACTGCAACTGACGCAGTAGACGGTCCTGTAACGGTAACAAGCAACGCGACTACAGACTATCCGGTTGGCATAACAAAAATACAATACTCTGCAACAGACTTGGCAGGAAACACTGCTACTGCATATCAGAAGGTAACAATAACTGATACCACGCCTCCAGTCCTACAGCTGCCGCCACAGATTACTCTACAGGCGACTGGACCTTCCGGGGCCACTGCATCCTACAAGGCAAACGCAACTGACTTGGTTGACGGACCCATAACCCCTGTATGCAGCCCAGCATCTGGCAGCACATTTGCGTATGGAACCACAACTGTAACGTGCACCGCAACGGACGCACATGGCAACACGGCAGCGGGAACCTTTGACGTCAATGTTCAGAACAAAATTCCCCCAGCCATATCGATTACATCGCCTGGCAACAATGCCATGGCAAATACAGCGACTGTTCCAGTAGAAGGCACTGCATCAGACATTGTTTCAGTGTCGAGAATATCTTGGAAGGTTGATTCGGGGGCAGTGTCGGCTGTATCTGGAATAACTCCCGGACCAAATGTAAACTGGTCCTTTACCACAAGTGTCCTATCACCAGGATCCCACACCATAGAGGTTAACGCAACAGACTCGGCAGGACTTGTGGCCATATCCTCGATATCCATTACATATGCGGCGCCGACTGATTCCATTCCGCCACCAACAGGCAGCGGACAGGTTACATTTACCTCAAGCAATGGAGGATTCACAAGTCTTGACCCAATCCAGCAATCAAGCCTCCCAACATCACCCCCATCTGGCAGCTATCCACTGGGATTCTTCTCGTGGGACATCACAGGGTTTGCACCCGCCACATCTGTCACCATAACAGTGACATCCCCTACCTTGCTGCCAAGCCAGTCTCAATATTTCAAATTGATAGGCGGCACTTGGATCCCAATACCAGTAACCATATCTGGAAACACCATGAAATTTACGATATCAGACAACGGACCCTATGACGGCAATCCGACCACGGGAGTAATATCAGATCCTGCAGCCATTGCAGACCCGACAAACGGCAGGCTCACAGGCGGCGGAAACATTGGCAAGGGCACGAACTTTGGGTTTGAGGTCCACTCGAATCTTGACAAGGCAAACCCAATCCGTGGCACATTTGCATACCAGGACAGGTACGTCAAGCTTGAACTGCACAGCAACAAGATTTCGTACCTCTCGGTCGACCCCACGACATCACAGGCAACATTCGTAGGAACTGGAACATATGACAGGCATTATGGACATGACAGGCATGATATTCGTGACACCGCCGACACGTTTCTGGTGTCAGTCACAGACCCGGACAAGACAGGAGACCATGATACCTTCTCAATTACTGTAACAAACAGCACAGGATACATAGTATACCAGAACTCTGGAGCAGTAAAGGGCCACATCGAGATCAAAAATGAGGATGTTGACGACATGAATACCATAGTCGGGACAGTCGCCGTTGGAAATGCCCCCGAGATGCTTGCATTTGACAGGGATAACGGTAACATTTATGTTGCAAACAATGCAGATGGGACGGTATCTGCAATTGACGGCAGGACGGGTACCCTATCAAGCACCATAACGGTAGGCAACGGGCCGCAGGGCATTGCGATTGATGAAAGGAACGGCAAGATCTATGTTGCAAACACCGGTACATCCTTTGGAGGAAATACCGTAGCAGTAATTGACGCAAAGACAGGAAAGGTAGCTGGAACGATAACAGTAGGAGTAGGACCTATTGGTGTTGCATTCGACGGTAAAAATGACCGCCTCTACGTGGTAAACACAAACTCGCGTTCCGTATCAGTCATTGATACAAGAACAAATATTGTTAATGCCACCGTACCTGTCGGTACCGGTCCAAACTCTGTTGCAGTCGACGAGAGAGACAACAAGATATACGTAACAAACTTTTTTGACGGTACCGTTTCTGTCATTGACGGCTTGACGAATGCCGTGACAGGCACGATAAAGGTTGGGACCGATCCCATCGATGTTGCATTTGACAAGAAAAATGGCGACCTTTACGTGACAAACTTTGGAGACAACACCGTATCAGTAATTGACAGCTTGAGTGATACCGTAGCAGGTACCATATCGGTAGGATCAGGCCCAATAGGAGCAACCATTGATGAAATGAACGGCAACGTTTACATCGGGGATTCCTCCTCGGGCACTATCTCAGTGATTGACAGCCTGACAAATACAGTTGTTGAGACACTATCAGGCCTTGACAGTCCGGCACGAGGCATTGTTGACACGGAAAACGGCAACGTTTACATCGGTAACATTGGTTCTGATACTGTTACCGTGATAGTACCTGCAAACTCACACGGTAACGGAAACAATGACAATCGCCATCATTAGATCAGGAACACGTATTCTTGGCATTTAGGCGTTAGGCGAGTCCTTGAGGATTCGAACCTTTCAGGACCGTTCCTTTTGGACTGTTACTATGAGGTGAGGGGGACTCCCCACCCGTACATATCGCCTATAGAAGGAGCGGCTTCTAGAGCCTTGATGTGGAGCTCTTTCCCGGTGGTTTTCCCCGCTGTTTTGCGATTCCTTTGCCGGTGATTTCAAGACAATTTCACGGTGATTTCCCGTTAAATTGCGCTCAAATTCCTTCTGTTCCCAGTATTTCTTGCGGTGATGTCTGTACTGCTTGCCGTCATACCCCCGGCGGGTCATCCATGTCCAGCTCCCTCATCGATGACCACGTCCAATGTCTGAATATCTTATTCAAGACGGAGATCTGGTCAAAATGTGTCAATTCCCTTTAGCGAATTGGAGTATTTTCATTCGGGTCACAAAGGGCCCCTCCCAAGATCTGCCGCAACGGCACATCCTTTGAATCAGTCGTCCTGCAGGCAGGTAATTAGCTCTCTACCCTTGGCGCCAGGTAGAAATGTATCCTGCCCACGTTTGCCACCTTGAACTCGAGCCTCAGCGGCATCTTGGTCGAATACTCGCACACCACAGTCCCTGCCGCCGCCCCGACCGCCTTGACTATGCTGTTGAGGTACTCAAGGCTGTAGGTTGCAGTGCTGTCCTCCTTTACCTCGATCTCAGGCATCTCCGGCATCCCCTTCTCAAGCGTTATCACGGCCTCGCCGGAATCTCCCCTGCCCGAAAACTCCGCCTTTGCCTGGTTTGCGCTTATCGAGAGATACTCCGACACCACCTGTATGTCCCCAAGGATCCTGTCAAACTCTGCCGAGGTTACCGCGACCTTTGCATTGTATGTTATCTTTGGCAGCGGCGTGTCTGTTGCAGAGCTCTCAATGAGCCTCATCTTGTATTTCTTGTTCTTGCCTATTGTTACAAGCAGCAGCTTCTCCTCCGAGATGCTGATCTCAATCGCGTCCTTCTTGTCAGCCCTCTTTATCAGCTTGGCAAACTCGTCTATCCTCACGCCGAACTTTACGTCCTCGTCGCACACGTATTTCTCAAAGGCCGAGTTCGGCCACGATATGTCTATCAGTGCAACGTGCGACGGATCCATCCCGCGGAAGGCAAGCCCCTCGCCTGTCGCCTCGAATGTTGCCTCCTCCACCAGGGTCGAGATGGCAGAGATCACCGCCTTCCATTCGTCTGACCCCCCGGTCTTTGCAGAAAATACCAAACTTAATCACCTGTCTTGCAAGTTCAAGTTAAACGTTGTGAGTAAAAATTTGTCCGAGATGATCACGCATAGTTCCGCCAGGTGTACCCGCATTTTATGCAGCGATAAAACTGCGTCGTCGGCTCGTCCGCGCTCCTTGTCTGCAGCATCCACCAGACCGCCTCGTTGTTGCCGCACTTGGCGCACTCGATCTTTATGACCGGCAGCGCCTCCTTCTTCTCCGCCTCGTCAAGTACGTTGATTGTGGAGCCTCCCTCCACTGCAACCTGCTTTGCCGCCTTGGAGCCCTTCTCGCTGTACCCGCACTTGGGGCATACAAATTCAGACTCTGAGCTGGCTATCTTGAGCCGCGCTTCACACTTGGGGCAAAATTTCATCTAGGCACCCTTGATCTTCGAGTTGATTGCCTTTTTGAGCTCGTCGGAATAATCAAGAGCCGCCTTTGTGGCCTTTTCAATCTCCTTTATCGGGCTTCCCTTGGAGGTGTTCACGCGCATGGCGTACTCCTTGGTCAGCGGATGCTTCAATATCACTCCTGCAAACTCGACGGTCGGGTCCTTTAGCAGCTCATGCTGTACGATGTACAGCGTGCTGATGTCGGACTTGCTGATATTCAGCAGAACTTCCTTTGAGGAGGACTCCTTTACTTGAACATCCATGTGCAAAGGAAAAAAATACCAAAACAGGATATAAATGGTTGCCTAGGGCCCAAGACGCGATCTGGCGCAATCACCGCAAAAAACAACCGCTTCAACACAATGCCCCGTCCCGGTGCGCCGCTTCACGCAAATCTTATAATGGCACCACCAATGTTACAGAGCTGAGTTGTCCGAGCAAAAAAATACCATTGGCGAGGTCCTGCTGGAAAAATCCGCAGACAGCTTCGGCGTGAACGACAACATAACGATAAACGTCAAGTTCTCCGTCCTGGGCGGGCTCCGCGAGGCGTTCAACGAGAAGAACTGGGAGCGGGCGTACAACAAGCACGACAACGTACTGAAGTTAAAGTACGGCGTAAAGCTGTACTCCGGCGGCCTGCGCAAGCACGAGATAGGAACCCTTGACACCTACAAGAAGGCGGCGCTCTTCTGGACGCGCAACCCCAAGCTGACGCAGATGGCGGAGAAGAAGGTGTGGGTCCAGATATCAAAAAATTTCGAGCCCCGCATTCCATCGACGGAGGCCGAGGCGCAGCAGCTGCTCCTAGACTTTGACGAGAAGATGGACGTAAAGGCATCCGACCTTGGGGCCGGCAAGCACAAGATAGGAGCCGAAGTGTACGTATCGTGGTTCAAGCACGATTACGCCGAAGAGTTTGACGGCAAGTCAAGCTCAAAAGAGATTGAGATCGAAGTCACGAAATAAGTAAACGGGGTTGCCGTGCATCCGCGCCCCCGAAGGACCGGATTATTAACCGGTGAGAGGCAGGAGCCAAATAGGATATAAATGGAAACTCCCGAGCCTTGGTATGGCAAAATTTGACGGCATCAGAGGGCAGGAGCTTCTCGAGGTCGAGGACAAGTCCGAGAAAGACAACGAGATCACCCTCATCTTCAAGGACAACAGGTACCTCTTCATAAAACTAGAGAACGGCAAGATGGTAACGACCTCGATACCCGAATAGCTACCTTCTGACGTGCTTGTAATACAGGCCGACGGCAACCTCCTGGGATTCCGACTGGATCGAGCCTGGCCTTTCCTTTCGCACTTTTTCTATGGCCTCCCTTGCCGTAGCCTTATGGTATTTTATCAGATAGCATGCAAGTATGGTTCCCGTCCTTCCAATCCCCGCAGCGCAGTGCACCATCACGGGCTCGCCGTTTTCAAGCCGCTGGTGGATGAACTCGACCGCCCTGTCGATATCGTCAATCTCCGGCGCCGAGAGGTCCTCGGTGGGAACATGCAAGTACTTGATGTCCTTGAGCCAGGGGCCCGGCAGCGCCTCCTCCGTCATGGTGACAATCGACCTTACGCCCTGCTTCCGCACCCAGTCAATCTCCGCGGGCGTTGTGGGCATCCCGCTTCCTGCAAGCTTGCTGTCCAGCAGCCATCCAAAGTTGGTCGGCCTCTTCGTAATCTTGCCATGCACCGCCCTCCACAGGTTTCCGGGTTTGCTCACCCTGGTAACTTGATCAAAACCATATATGTAATATCCGGAACTGGATGAAAGAATAAAAAGAAGTTTTTGTCGGACCTATTCTACTAGTTCGGTCCAACCTTTGACGAATACAGAGTTTCTGTAGAGCGGAACTGGCTGTCCTGGAGTGAAGTCCATTGGTCTCATCCAGAAGATTGCCTTTGTCGGGCAAACGCCGATGCATGCACCGTCTGAGATGCATCTCTCTGGATAAAATACAAATGCTTTTCCTCTCTTCCAGCCCTCTACTGGCTTTACTCTCAATACGTCGGGGCCTAGTGACGTGCAGATCTCTACGCAGAGTGCACATCCTATGCACATTTGTTCGCCTATATCTGGAATAATTCCAACTGGCATGTTCAGTATTACTTGAAATGATCTTAATATAACTTGCTGAAAAAACCCGTGTTATAACGGCGTTTGGAAATTTTATAACACCGTTTCCGGAAATTCCCCTCATTCCAAACTTCTGGAATGAGATCCCGCAGCGCACAAATTTTTTTATAATTTACCGCTGATTTGAAAACAATGGTGACCAAGATTCACTGTGCGCACATACTCGTCGAAAAGCAGAGCGTCGCGCAGGAGATCAAGGCAAAGATCTCGGCCGGCGAGAGCTTCTCAAAGCTTGCCCAGCAGCACTCCATCGACGTCTCAAAGAAGAGGGGCGGCGACCTCGGGCTTTTTGGCAGGGGCGTCATGGTCAAGGAGTTTGAAAAGGCCGCGTTTGCGCTCGAGAAGGGACAGATCTCCGACATTGTAAAGACCCAGTTTGGGTACCACATCATCAAGAGGCTCGACTAGAGCCGGACGGAATCTGCAGGTATCAGGAATCTTCCCTGTCCGTCAAGGGGATTTACCGCGATTCCTCCCCTGCCGTACTCCAGCAATACCTTCCTGCCGTGCCTTGCCTCGATTATCCTTTTTCCCGTCGGCGACAGGACCCACCCCTCCTCCTTCCTGTATCTTGCCATGCTTGCCATGACGACGGACGAGCCGGAAAAGCGCGACATGCCCGCAATCATCATCAAGATTGACGCGATTGTCTTTCCTGCCTGCCTGGTATCATGCAGGATGTTGTAGAGGCCGTTGATGGAGTCAATTATTACCAGTGATCTTGCCGAGCTTGCCCTCACGCAGACCTCTGCCACCATCCCGACAAGCGTCTCCCTTGTCGGCTGGTACAGTACAAGGTTTTCCTTCCGGGGAACCGCCCCCGACACCACGTAACCGCTGAACATGAGGTCAAGATCCAGATAGAGCACCGGGTCCTGCGTCCTGTCCACAAGCAGGGAGAAGAGGCCCGCCTTGAGGAACGGGTCGGAATAGAGCACCGAGGTGGCGGCCCTTTCCGACCGGATGCCCCCAAGGTGTGACGCAAGTGCCCGCTCTTGTTCATCAAGATTTTTAAACAATAGAACATGTTTCAAATCGTAATATAATAATGAATTCCGATTATTCGGGAGAATTCCCCTACAAGGAAAGAATCTATCTCAACAACGCATCAACCTCCAGGATGCCCGCGTCAAGCATCGATGCGATGAGGGACTTTCTTGTCAGATACAGCGAGTACGGGCCTGACTCGGAACTTGCAGTCAGCATGGTAAAGGAGCACATCAGCGGCCTGCGCAAGTCGATTTCCTCCATCATCAGGTGCCAGCCCGAGGAGGTAATCCTCACGCAGAGTGTCACCGACGGGATAAACTTTGTCGCAAGCGGGCTGAAGCTCAGGCCCGGCTCCAACATCATAATCCGCGGCTCAAGCCACGAGCACCCGGCAAACCATTACCCCTGGGTGAGGGCGGGCAGGAGGGCCGAGCTGAGGAACATCCCGATCGACGGATTCGGATGCTTTGAATCCAGGTCCCTTGAAAGCGCGATTGACAAAAATACCGGCCTCGTTGTGCTCAGCCACGCGCTCTTTAACACCGGGGCCATTCTGCCGGTCGAGGAGGTAGGCGAATCCCTGGCAGGCAGGGGGATACCTTATTTCGTGGATACCGCGCAGACCGTGGGCTGCATCACGGATGTGGATGTAGGAAGGATGAGGTGCAACTTCATGTCATTTAACGGGTCAAAGTGGCTGTGCGGGCCGATGGGCATGGGCGTGTTCTTCTGCAGGAAGGACTCGGCAGAGATGGTAGAGCCGCTGCAGGTGGGCGGCGAGTCGGCCATCTTCCACGAGGACGGCCTTGTCTACAAGGAGATGCCCGACAGGTTCCAGGCCGGCTTCCGCAACTGGGCGGGCGTCGTCGGCCTGAGGACATCGGTAGACCTGCTGCTCAGGATCGGCATCGACAAGATAAGGGCCCGCAATACCATGCTTGCCAAATTGATGCGCGACGAGCTCTCAAAGGTGCCGGGCGTAACGCTGCTTGGGCCCCCCGAGGACGAGAGGAGGACAAGCATCGTGTCATTTACCATAAAGGACCGCGACCCCGAAACCGTCGTCAAGCGCCTGGAGAAGGAGAAGATCATACTTGCGGTAAGGGACGCCCTCTCCCAGAAGGTGATCAGGGCCTCGCCCCACTTTTACAATACAGAGTCGGAAATCCTGCGGACCGTCGGCGCCCTGAAAAACTAGCTACTTTTCCTGCTCCTCGATGACCATCATGGTGAGCGTGGAGTAGACCTTGTCTATCTTCCTTATCTTGTTGGTGATCATGCTCCTGAGGTTTTCCATCGAGTCCGCGGTAATCTTTACAATGATGTCGTAAACCCCGTAAACTCCCTGTATCTCGTACTTTACCCCGGGTTCCTTGCCCAGCATGTCCTTTATCTGCCTGATTATATCAAGGTCGGAACCGAGGTCGGAATTTATCAGTATGTAGGTGGTAGGCATGAGTTAATGCCATTTGTATGATATTTAGCCTTTGCCCGCCGGAAAATCAAAATTGAATTATCACCGCCTCCAACAAGACTGGTGGAACCCGTCGACCTCACCTTGGAGATATCAGGCAAGCTCCCAAGCTTTCCCGGATCCCCCCGCACCAGCTTCATCCCGTGGGCGGACGTCAAGTCTGACGGCTACAACCTTGAGCTCCTGTTTCTCAGCTCGCATTCAGGAACCCACCTTGATGCGCCCTACCACTTTGTAAGGGACGGCGCAAAAATTGACGGCATTCCGCTTTCGCGCCTCATGGGCGAGGCCGTACTGTGCAGGATGGCAAGGGGGGCGGACGGGCAGGTCACGCGCGACGACATTTTAGAGTTTGAAAGAAGGCACGGCAGGATTCCAAGGGGCGCCGCGGTCGTCTTTGGAACCGGATGGTCAAGAAATGTGGCAAGGAGTGACTATTTCACGAAAAACCCGGGACTTTCGGCCGGCGCCGCAAGGCACCTCCTGGCAAGGGAGCCAAGCCTGGTCGGAATAGACTCCCCCAGCATCGACCTGGGAAGTGACCCAAAATTTCCCGTACATCACGTACTTTTGAAAAGTGGCATCCCCATAGTGGAAAACCTGTGCAACCTCGGGAGGATACGAGATACCCGCTTCCGGCTGATAGTGCTGCCGCTGAAGCTCAGGGGGGCAACGGGATCACCCGCAAGGGCGGTCGCAGTCTAGATGACGAACTGGAACCTGTTCTTCCTGTATCCTGCCGCAAGGCCCCCGGTTATCGGGATCCTGTTGCCGCAGAACTGGCACGAGTTGTCCTCCTTGAGGTGCCAGCCCTGTATGTCAAAGCCGTACCTTTTCACCACGACCTTTCCGCATTCCGGGCAGTATGTGCTCTCAAGCGGATGCCCCGGCACGTTCCCAAGGTATGCGTAGTTGAGGCCCTCCCTCTTTGCTATATCATAATGCCTCTCAAGCGTCCCGACGGGCGTCGGCTCGAACTCCATCATCTTGTAGTCCGGATGGAACCTCAAAAAGTGTACCGGCACGTCGGGGCCAAACTCGTCGTAGATGAACCTGCACAGGCGCGACGCGTATTCCAGGTCGTCGCCCACGCCGGGCACCACAAGGTCCGTAATCTCCACATGAATCCCGGTCTTGTCCCGTATCTCCTTGAGCGTCTCAAATATCGGCGCGGGATCCGGCACCCCGATGTACTTGCGCGTAAACTCCGGTTCCGCGCTCCCCTTGAAATCAACCGTGATGCAGTCAAGAAACTCGCGCATCATGGATACGGTGTCTGGTGTGTCGTAGCCGTTTGATACAAAGACGTTGAAGAGCCCCTTCTCCCTTGCAAGCACGCCGCAGTCCCTTGCAAACTCGATGAAGATCGAGGGCTGGTTGTACGTATAGGCGATGCCGTGGGCGCCGGACCTGACCGCAAGGTCCACCACCGCCTCCGGGCCCATCTCGGACCCTTCTATCTTCCTCCTCTGGCTGATATCATAATTCTGGCAGTATTTGCACAGCCAGTTGCATCCCGTTGTCGCAATTGAAAAGATGCTCGTCCCGGGCCTGTAGTGGACCACCGGCTTTTTCTCTATGGGATCGACGTGTCCCGTAATCACCTTGCCGTATGCAAGAAGGTCGAGCCTGCCGCCGTTGTTTGCCCTGATGCCGCAAAGCCCCACCTGCCCCTTTCCAATCTCGCAGTATCTGGCGCACGCCGTGCATCTCACCCTGCCATCAGGCAGTTTCTGATAAAGAACAGCTTCTTTTGTCGTCAACTTCTGATGCTGCGTTTTGGCATATAAGCTATGGCGCGACGGCCTGGCGGGGCTTGATATTTTCAGGCCTCATCTTCTGGATCGCGCCCTCAAGGTCCGCCTGCGTTATCTTTATCGACTTGACCGACCTCTCGTTCTGGTCCACGTACCTGCGGATGGCGCTGATGGCTGCACGGTCGCAGGCGCCCTCTATCTCGGCACCGCTGAAACCTGGCGTCAGGTCCACAAGCCTTGCAAGATCCACGTCTGCCGCAAGCGGCTTCTTCCTTGCGTGTATCTGGAATATCCCCCTGCGGCCCGCCTCGTCGGGCAGCGGCACCTCAAGTATCCTGTCGAACCTTCCCGGCCGCAGGAGCGCCTTGTCAATAAGGTCCACCCTGTTTGTAGCCCCGATTACCAGCACGTCGTTGAGTTCCTCAAGGCCGTCAATCTCAGTCAGGAGCTGCGAGACTATCCTTTCAGTCACGTGCGAGTCCGAGCTTCCCGAATCCCTGCTTGGAGCAATCGCGTCCACCTCGTCAAGGAATATTATGCACGGCGCGGCCTGGCGCGCCTTCCTGAAGATCTCGCGCACGCCCTTCTCCGACTCGCCGACCCACTTTGAGATGAGCTCGGGCCCCTTGATGCTGATAAAGTTCGATTCCGTCGTGTGCGCAACCGCCTTTGCTATCAGCGTCTTTCCCGTCCCCGGCGGGCCGTAAAGCAGCACGCCCCTTGGCGGCCTGACGTCTGCATACTCGAACGCCTTCCTGTGCTTCAGCGGCCACTCGATTGCCTCGTGCAGCTCCTGCTTGAGCGATTCGAGGCCCCCGATGTCCTCCCACGAGGTGTCCGGTACCTGTACGAGCACCTCCCTGAGCGCGGACGGCCTTACCTCCTTGAGCGCGTCCCTAAAGTCGCCGTCGGTTATCACTATCTTCGAGAGTACCTCCGGGGGAATCCTCTCCTCCTCGAGGTCGATTTCCGGCAGGACCCTCCGAAGCGACCTCAATGCGGCCTCCTTTGCAAGCACCTCAAGATCGGCCCCCACAAACCCGTGGGTGACCCTTGATACCTGCCCCAGGCTTACGCCGCCGTCAAGCGGCATGCCCCTTGTGTGTATGTCAAGTATCTCCTTCCTTCCCGCCTCGTCCGGAATTCCAATCTCCATCTCCCTGTCGAACCTTCCTGGGCGCCTCAGCGCGGGGTCAAGCGAGTCTGGCCTGTTGGTCGCGGCAATTACCACAACCTTTCCCCTCGACTCCATGCCGTCCATCAATGTCAGCAGCTGCGACACGATCCTCTTCTCGACCTCGCCTGTCACCTCCTCCCTTTTTGGGGCAATCGAGTCAATCTCGTCAATGAAGATGATGCTTGGCGAGCTTTCCTCCGCCTGCTTGAACAATTCGCGGAGCCTCTCCTCGCTCTCGCCGTAATACTTGCCCATTATCTCGGGGCCGCTGATTGATAGAAAGTGCGAGTTGGTCTCTCCTGCCACCGCCTTTGCAAGCAGCGTCTTTCCCGTCCCCGGCGGGCCGTAAAGCAGCACGCCCTTTGGAGCCTCGATGCCCAGCTTCTCAAAGAGTTCCGGGTGGCGCATCGGAAGCTCTACCATCTCCCTTATCTTCTGCACCTCGTTCCTGAGACCACCCAGGTCGTCGTATGTTACCCTTGGAACGGAATTGTCGACAGCCTTTGTAACCGGGCCCAGCTTGAATTCCGTCCCTGAAGTTATGAGGACCGGCCTTCCTGCGGGCGCGGTCCCTGTCACTACAAGCTGCGTCTTTCCCCCAAGCTGCGTGGCGACCAGCAGCGTGTCGCCCATGGTCATCACGTGCCCGATGTAGTTTGCCTGCATGTATTCCTGCAGGCCTTCGGCGCTGAGTTTCTCAACGGGCGACACCGTGACCTGGGCGGCCTCCTTTGCCTCAGCTTTTTTTATCGAGACCTTCTCCCCGATTCCGGCGCCTATGTTCTGCCTTGTAATTCCGTCTACCTTTATCGTCCCAGTACCGTACTCCTCGATTGATCCGGGCCATAGCTTGGCGTGGCTTTTCCTGTTTCCTGAAAGTTCCAGGATGTTGCCCGCCTCCCAGCGGTTCTCCTCCACTATCTTCGGGTCCACTACCGCTATTCCCTTGCCCACGTATCTCTGCGGGGTTTCCGCTATTCTCAGTATAATCTCGCTCATATCTTTATCACCATAAAAAAAGGAGGCGGGCTTACTCTACCTCCACCTTTCTTCCACGGGGCCCGTCATCGTCCTTCAGCCTGAACCGTACCTCGAGGATTCCGTTGGCGTAGGTGGCCTTGGCAGAGTTTTCGTCCACTTTCTGCTTGATGGGTATCTCAGTCTTGTACTTGCGCTCCCCGTGTTCTGCCTCCAGCAGGATTGCCTCTCCGAGCACCTCGATCTTTATCTCGTTCTTCTCGACGCCCGGCATCTCTGCTACTACCTTGAGGACCTTCTCCTTGTCATCAACGATGACATCTACAAAGGGCTCCCTCTTCTCCTGATTTGGAAGCAGGCTCTGGTGCACGTTCCCGTATTCCTTTACCACCGGCTTGCCGTCAGGTCCGACCGTTACGGAGCATCCGTAATAGTACGGCCCAAAAGTCTGCAGGCCGGAGGAGTTTCTCATCTCATCCCAGATTCTGTCCATTCCCTTGAATGGCCGCATCATCCTTTGGAAGAGAACATCGAATTCATCCCATTCATTCATGTCATATTCACCTATCCAATGTAATAGTTATGACAATATATAAATATTTTGAAATAAGAGAGATAATAATTACATAAATTAATATAGCTTACATGAGGAGATTCGTTGAATGAGAGCCTCCAGCGTTTCCGTTCCTGACGCAGTACGGGACATCATCACAAGAAACAGGTCGATTTATGACTGCATAAAGATGGATTTGATCAACTATACAGCGCTTGCAGTAAAGATCCAAAAGGACGTGGAGGCCCACGTCGGGGGGCCGGTAAACCTCAACACCATCGTGGTTGCCATCAAGAGGTACGCCGACTCGTTTGAGAAGAAGGATGACGTGCAGAACGAGCCGGTGCTAAAGAACGCGAGGCTCTCGCTTACGGACGGAATAATGGACATCAAGTTTTCCTCGCAGGATTTCAGGGTGGAGGACGCCCTCTCGCTCATGGACCGCTTTACGCGCATCGATCCCGATTACGAGTTTTTCAGGCTTACAGACTCGTTCCGGTTCCTGGCCGAGGATGTCAGCGACGTCCGGAAACTGCTCGAGCCTTTCTCCTCCCACAAGAACTTTTTCCAGACGGGCCTTGCAAAGATAAGCATCAGCATACCGCAGCCTGAAGACAACCGCGACATCGTCTCCTACGTTTCGGAAATCCTGCACAACAACGGCATCGAGCTTGTCAACGCATTTTTCGGCCAGGACAGCATCGTGCTGGTCCTGCATGAGAAGGATGCCGCCAGGGCATACGAGATACTGCGCGCTGAAATTTCCAGATAGCAGCCGTCCCTAGATCCCGAGGGACTCTGCCCTTGTAAGTTCCAGGTACACCTTGTCGCCTACTGAGAGGTTGAGCTCCTTGTACTCGTGCATGTCCAGCTTGATTGATGTAATTCCCCCTGCCATTCCTCCAATCCCTCCTGCCATCATCTTGTTGAGGCCTTTTATCATGTCATCCATGTTCGTAAAGCCCATCACGCCGGACCCGAACGGGGACATGGGCGGGCTGTTCTGCTCCTTGAAATCCTTTGAGGACGACAGCGAGACTACTACATACGGGGCACCATCAGGGGATCCCTCGATTCTTACCACAATGTACTCCTTCTTCATGTCCTAGCTTTGTACCAACTCTGTATTTTATCTTTCTCCACATTGACAAGTCAGGTTTCGGCGCCCCTTTTATAGCGGCCGGAAGATGCGCCCCTACAGAACCCAGGGCATGCCTTCTCAGCCCTTCTTTGGCTGACTGCCTTGTGGCCTTTTTGATTTCCTCAGGATCGACATTCCAAGTCCTGCGCCGACTGCGACAATCACTATTGCCATGGAGAGATAGTCAAGCGGGAAGGCCGTTGTGCCGCCCCCAAGCTTGAGCGAGGAGATCATCTGCCCGTAGTCTGGGAGTGCCGAGTCAAAGTCCTTCAGGTCGTTTGCATATGTAATCGTGTAAAACCTGCCGTCCGCCTTTACCATGGCCTGCTTGAACTTTATCATGCTGCCCTGGCCCTTGGAGGTAAAATTCTCCTCAAACAAGAGCGTACTTGCAGGAAAACCGTCCACGGTATCGGGCTGCTCGGAGAGAAGTCTTATTCCCGCAGCCGGGTTGCCCGCCTCAAGCTGGGCGGTCTTGGCCCTGACGTAACTGTCAAGCGTGGTTGCGTTTGCAGACTCGACATTGAGCGAGATGGAGGCGGTAAAGTTGCTCGAGTATGGCGCCACAACCGCGACGTCAGGCGCCCCGGGGTCGAACTTTTTTGGCTCCTCGACCGTCCATCCTGCGGGCGCCTGGAACTCTATTCCAAGGGAGGGATTTGCATAGCCGCCCTGGGAGCCCAGCGTGGAGTTCTCGGGGCTGGCGTATGAGATTGGGATGGAGGATGCCAGGACAAAGAAGACAATGATTGCGATTCTGCCGTACACGCCGGACAAGCTTACGCGGTCACATAAAAGCCAACTGCGGCCTCAAATTTTGAATTATATTGGACGCCGCAGGAGAGCCGTTGATGGGAAAGGTCTTTGCAGTGGGGGTCGGTCCCGGTTCCCCCAAGTATGTTACCGAGATCGTAAGGGAGATCGTGCGGAACTGCGATGTCGTCATCGGCTACAAGTACACGCTCAAGACGATAGAGGACCTCATCAGCGGAAAGGAGGTGCACGAGATCACCATGCAGGACCAGGAGGATGCGTACCAGAAGGTGTCAAGATCATTGGGAGACAGGACGTGTGTCGTCCCCTTTACAGGCGACGTGAACTTTTCGGAATCGGAGGTGGTCGACAGGCTGATTGAGATCTTCGGGGACGTGGAGGTCGTACCCGGGATTAGCTCCGTACAGGTCGCTGCCTCAAGGTCGAGGGTGCCCCTTGACAAGAGCAGGGTCATAACCATGCACATATCTACAAGCATCGAGGAAAAAAAGCTCGAGCTCCAAAAGGCGCTCATAGACGGCCTCAGCGTTGTGCTTGTGCCGCGCCCCTGGCCCAAGCAGCCCTCCAAGCACTTTATGCAGTCGGAGATTGCCCGTTACCTCAGGGACCACGGGTTTGACACCTCGAAGATGAAGGTCCACGTATTTGAGAACATCACGACGGATTCCGAGACGCACTTTGAGGGCATGGTAAGTGACCTCGAAGGCAGAAAGTTCTCCGACCTTTCCGTGATGGTCTTCGACCAGACGAGGCTGGAGTCATACGTTAACTTTAGGTAGCGCCTTTCAGTGCAGCATGGGCGTTATGAGGTTTGTAGGCGGCGCATTTGTTATGATGTGCGTCCCAGTGGTAGGTATCGATACTATTATCCCGTTCATCCACGTGTAGGTCGGATCATAGAACCTTATCATCCCCGTCTGGTTGACAGTTATCTGGTAGGACTGCCCGGGAGGTATCGGTGGGCTCTTTATCCTGCCGTCCGGAATGTACGGGTTGGTCATGCTGAAGGTCGCAGTCCCGCTGTAGACCGAGTGGGCCACGGTGTCGTTGTTTGTCCAGATGATCGTGGTTCCCGGCACTATCTGCACCTGGTCTTGCGAGTAGTATCCGTTGGTATAGTACTGGTTCTGCTGGGAGGCCGATCCCTGGGACAGCGAGGAGCCGGGCAGTATGCTGACATGCACGGGCGGCATCTGCGACGCCTGCGAGGCCACCACTATGTTCCCGTTAAGCCACGTGTTTGTGGGATCGTAATACGAGAAGGTCCCGGCCCCGGTAATCGTATACTGGAAGCTCTGCCCAGGCGCAATCACGCCGCTGTCAATCTTGCCGTCCGGGACAAACGTCGGCGGCGGCAGGAGGCCCGTGGGCGGGGCGCCCCCGGTGGTTGCCGTATTCTGTATCGGCTGGCCCGTAAGTATCCTGTGGGCCACAGAGTCATGGTTGACCCACACTATGGTGGTGCCGGAGGTCACCTGTATCGATGTTGGGGTAAGGTACTGGCTGTTCTGGTTGTTTTTTGCAGTCGAGGCCCCCTGCATTATCTGGATCTGGACGGACTTGCCCTGCTCCTGCGCAGAGGAGGGGGATATCACCCCGACCATCCAGGTGTAGTTCGGATCAAAGAATGTGATGTCGCCCTGCGTCTGCGACTGCGGAAGGTTGAGGTACTGTGCGGCGGAACTGCTCAGGTAGGCCTTGGAACTAAAGGTGGTAATCGTATACTGGAAGGACTTGCCAGGAGCTATGGTCCCGCTGTCAATCATCCCGTCAGGCGAGAAGACGGGCAGTGTGTCGTTGCCCCTTGTTGCCGACGCAACTCCGCTCATTATCCTGTGGGGGACGTTGTCGTTGTTTGTCCAGATGACCGTAGTGCCAGGCATTATGCTTGCAATAGACGGCGAGAAAAATACGGAATTGTACTTGTTTGACGCCCCCGGGACTATGCTGATATGGACCACGTTCCCGGTCGTCTGGTTCTGCACCGAGGTTGTCTGCTGCACGGGTGTAGGAGTCACGGCCTGTCCCGCAATTACCGCCTTTGCGCTGTAAATCGACCTGAGCGTCTCGGTGCTGTTTATCTTGCCCGTAACGCTGTAAATCAGCCCGTTCTGGTTGCTGTCTATCTGCCTGCCGAAGAGGTTGACCTGTACCGCGTTTCCCCGCTGGTCCTGCGCGTTGCCCTGCAGGAGGAGGAACCTGCCGTCCCTCAGGAAGGTGGCGGTCCAGCTTCCAGTGTTAAGATAATTGTCGCCGTTTATTGTGACAAGGCCGTTGTCAAGCGTTGAAAGTATGCTGCTCCCGCTCTGCGCTCCCGTGGTCAGCTGTACGTAAAAATTTGAATCAAGTATGTCATTGCTCCCAGCCACGAACCCCGTTCCCTGGATCAGGTACTTGCCGCCCGGTGGAAGCTGCGAGTATGCGGCGTGCGGAAACATGATGATTATCGACATGACTGCAATTGCCACTAGGGGCAGGAACCGGTAGGCCATTTGAATAGCTAGATCTAAAACTTGTATTTAATCAGTGGGTATAATTTAGTAATCCAATTAGGCAATTCCCGGTTGATTGTCCTTTCTTGACAACCCGTTCATGTAGCTCATCTGCTGTTCCATGAGCTGTTTTCTTTTTTCCTCCTCCTCAAGTTCCGCCATGTCAAACTTGCGGATCTCCAAGATATGGCAGAGCTTTTCCAGCAGGTGCTGGGCCGACCTTGGCTGTATGACGTTGGGGTTGTCAATCTCGGAAAGCATGCAGATGCCGCCGAGGCCTTTCTCGTTTGCAATCCCCAAAACCAGCCCGTTGAATCCCGTTATCTGCCCCTTCCCCGAGAGGAGCTCCACCTTTTTCTTCCTCAGCATGCCCAGATCCTTCTGCGATGTAGCGGCCGCAAATACCCTGGGCTCCGACGGGCCTGGCTGTCTCAGTGCGGCACCAATCGAGTATATGGTTGCAACATGGAGGCGCTCGGCCATGCCGACAACCTCGTAGCACAGCTCGTAGAGGCGGCGGGGGTCCGAGGGGTTGAACTCGCCCGAAAAAAGGACCAGGTTTTCCCTTTGCGAGAAATGGAACTTGTAGGTTGACTGCTGGTGGGCCAGAACGCCGCTGTCATACGAGACTGCAGGCGGCCAGAACGCGTAAATTTCCGCAAACAGTTTTGCCCCCAGTTTCTTTACAAGAAAGTCCATCCCGATCCCCGCCACGTTTCCCATGTCGGGCAGTGCGGCCACCATCGACGGCCTGCGCAGCTTGGGAATCTTGTGAATCTTGAGGCCGAGCATCACATGGGCTTTCCTTGGTTGGGATAAAAAGGAATCTGGTTCCTATTTCGGATGGACAAGAGCTGATCCGAACTTTTCGATCATCGCGTACTCGATAAAGGCCCCCGCAAGCAGGAGGCCTACCGCTATCCCGATCTCAATCAGCGTGGGCCTGACCTCGCGCCTGAGCGATCCCCTCCTCATTATAGCATTTACCAGCAGGTAGCTCCGGGACATCCCGATGGAATAGGCAATCAGCTCCATGATCCCAAAGGGGGAGAGGTAGATTATTGCAAGCGGCGGCAGCTTGGCAAGGGACGGCGTCGTGGAGACCAGGGCCCTGAATGCAAGGCCGGTTGACCACGCCGCAAACGAGCCCCATGCAATCCCAAAGCCCGGGACAAACATCGGAAGCATTACGGTCACGTTGTGCTGGAAGATCCCTAGCGCGTCTATCCCCTGGACGGTGTGCTGGAAGTCCTTGATGAAGGTCTTGGAATCCTTCTCCGACATGTTGCTCTCACTGCCTACGGAATAGGCCGCAGAAAAGACTGCGATGAATATCAGGAATATCAGGACCCTCTTGTTGGCCAATACTCGGTTTGTTTTAAGGAGTTATTTGAGGGTTGACAGCCTGAACAGATTTAATTAAAAGTCGAATAATGACAGTTTGTGAACGAGGAGGTTTCTTCAGCCATAACCTATGCCCTCAGCAAGGGCTTCCAGATCCATCCTGACGCCTTCAAGATACTGGAGCGGATTGACGTGAAGGACCTCCAGAACATCATCAAGCAGATTGTGCGCGAGAAGGCAAGGCAGAACATGTTCCTGATAAGCCAGAGCGACCTCAAGATGTTCGTCGAGTCCGAGGTCGACGAGCGCACGGAGGACAGGCATGATATCATCTTTGACCCCACGAAAAGGGTGACCTCGGCAGAGGGCATCGACGGCTTTACCTCCCTCTTCTCAGACCGGTACTCGAAGCTGCTCAAGATCATGGGGCAGAGGTCGCAGGCAAAGAAGCTGACCTCGATTGCAAACGTTACGGGTGCCAAGCTTGGCGAGGAGGCATTTATCGCCGGGCTCTTGATGGACAGGAAGAGCGAGAGGGACGTGACAAAGCTTGTAATCGACGATCCCACGGGTTCCATCGAGGTCCTCGTGTTCAACGCCGAGCTCCAAGAGTCTGCAAACTCGCTCCTCATGGACCAGTTTGTCATGGTGGGAATTGCAAACGGAAAGAACGGCGGCTTTATCGCAAGGGAGCTCCTGGTGCCCGACATCCCGGAGCATATTGCAAACCGCTCAAGGACAGAGACCTATGCGGTTTTGATATCTGACATTCACATCGGAAGCAAGTACTTTATGGAAAAGGAGTTTACCGAATTCATCTCGTGGCTTTCAAGCCCCGACCCGGTCGCAAGGAAGGTAAGGTTCCTGCTGATATGCGGCGACCTCGTCGACGGGGTGGGCATCTTCCCCAACCAGGACAAGGAGCTGGTGCTGCCTGACATAAGCGACCAGATGGCAAAGGCGGCAGAGCTCCTCGACAAGGTCCCCCGCCATATCAAGACCTTCATAATACCCGGCAACCACGACCCGGGCCGCAGGGCGCTCCCGCAGCCTGCCATTCCGGAGAAGCACAACATGAACCTGTGGAACAGGGAGAACTTTTTCATGCTGGGCAACCCCGCCTTTTTGGACCTCAACGGGGTCAAGATACTCATGTTTCACGGCCAGAGCCTCGATGACGTGGTGGGGACGACGCCTGGCCTAAGCTACGCCCAGCCTGCCAAGGCGATGCGGGCCCTTCTGAGGACAAGGCACCTCAGCCCGATCTACGGGAAGAGGACCCCAATCGCGCCGGAGGTCGAGGACTTTATGGTGATAAACGACGTTCCGGACATATTCCATTCGGGGCACGTCCACGTAGTGGACCTTGACATGTACAAGGGGACGCTCATCGTAAATTCCGGCGCCTGGCAGAGCCAGACTGGCTATCAGGCAAGCGTCGGCATCACGCCCACCCCCGGGGTTGCCATCATAGTGGACCTTTCCATGATGAAGGTCTTTACCAAGGACTTTACCGAGACGTCCGACTAGAGCAGGTCCTCAAGTACAAGATCCTCCCGGAAGGCCTTTTTTACCGTCTCAGGATTCAGCGTGAGGGCGAACTTTTTTGTCCTTCCGTGCATTCCCTGGTGGATTATCTTTCCCGATATGAGCCCCGTCATCTCAATCTCGCTTAGCATCTGCGTGACCCGCCTCTGGGTCAGCTCCTTCTGCCTTGTTGCCTTGCAGAGGCTCTTGTATGAATGGTAGATCTCGCCTGTCGTGCTCCCGTTGGCCTTCATCACCGCCAGTATCAGCAGTTTTTCATGCAGTGGATACGAGTTCAGCGCGGTAGTCTCCTTGTCCTCCTCCATCTTTACGGACGCCCTGCGTATGTGCTCCTCCGTTATTTTTTCCGACTGCTCCCTCTCCGCAATCTCGCCTGCCACCCGGAGAAGGTCGATAGCCCTCCTGGCGTCGCCGTGCTCCTGGCCTGCCATCGCGGAGCACAGGTTGAGGGCTGCAGTGTCGACAACGTCGGCGATGAACGCCTCCCTGATTCGCTCCGTCAGTATTTCCTTTATCTGGTTGACCGTGTAATTGGTAAATACAATCTCCTCCTCGCTGAGGCTGCTCAGCACCCTCGGATCAAGCCTTTCCTTGAAGGTAAGGTCGTTTGATATTCCTATGAGCGTGAGCGTTCCCTTCTTCAGGCGCTCGTTTGCGCGCGTCAGCGAGTAAAAGACGTCCTTGCCGGTCTTTGAGACAAGTTCTGCCAAGTAGTCAATCTCGTCCACCACAAAGACCGTGTTCAGCGAGTCCCTTTCTATGACGGCCATCAGCCTGTTGAAGACCTCGCTGATTGAAAGGCCTGTTGTCGGCAGGTCCTTCTGTGATGCAAGTCCCAGCTGGCGGCCGAATTTTACGAGCAGTCCGTAGAGCGTGGTCTCCTCCTTTGCGTTGGCATAGAGCAGTTGTATGGGGAACGAGCCGTCCTTGACGCGCTCCTGTATCTTGCCTAGGACCTTCTTTACAACCAGGGTCTTGCCGGTGCCGGGCTTGCCGTATATCAGCAAGTTTGAGGGCCTCGAATGCTTGAGTAATGGTATAAGCGACTGCGTCACCTTCTTTTGCTCCTCGACCCTGTGCAGGATTACCTCCGGGATAAATGTAAAATGAAGTACCTCCCTGTTCTTGAACAAGGACTGGCCGCTTGCAGCATCATCTAGAAGCTTGTCGATAGGATCCTTCACCATCAACCCACACACCACCGTTTCTTCTCTGTCCACATATGACTCTACTATATCTAATGGATTAGAACAGGATAACTAATTCAAGTTTAGTATGTCATTAATTATTTTTATTTTCTTAAAAAAAATATTTTTTAAAAAAGCTAGAGTGGAAGGAAGGGTGTGTGGGTTTTCCTGGATGGAGTTAACAACAAGTTAATTGTTTGTTAATGATGGTCCTAGAAAGGCCCAAAATGACCCCTTTATTTCCACTCTAGGCGTGAAGTTCGGCCTTAACACTGTTAATAAACTGGGAATACCCCTTTATTTCCACTCTAGGCACGAATCTTATTATATAAAGGAGTGTTTGGTAGGATGATATGTTAACACGCCCTAAAACGGCCTTCACGGCCACACAGTGAACGTTAACAAACCGGTTTGTTAACAAATCTTCTATGATCTGTTCAAGTGTTAAGGTGTTAACCTGATCGATCACGATGGCTCGTAAGAGGATAAGGATCGACCTGGAGGACGCGGACGGGGCCAAGTACAACTTCAGCCTTGAAGGCAACGTCACCCGGGACAAGATGCTAAAGATATTCGAACTAATGGATTTGATGAATATTGAGGAGGAGGAACGCTCGGTACAACTTGACTCTGTAGGGGCCAAGATATGGAACATTATTGACAAGTACTTCCCCATGGGCAGGTTCAATTCGACGGCAGTACTTGAGAAATACGAGGACGAGTACGGGGAGCCGATAAAACTGAGCGTCATTTCCACGTACCTTTCCAGGTTCTCCAGCAGGGGCAGGATAGGACGCGAGAGGAAGGGGAAGGAATGGAGCTACCAAATACTCAAAGTCGCCCAGAGGGAGCCAAGCGAATCCTAGGTGATTGTTGCCTTCCTTATTACCAGCATATCGCCTTCCATTGCAATCTTGACATAATCCCCCTTCTGGAGGCCCATATGCCTCCTCAATTCCTTGGGGATGGAGATTGTTCCTACGGCGGTAATCTTTACTAACTGCTCGGGCTGGGACATACAGATAATTATTAATTCAATAATTTAAGTTTATATTAATACATTAAAATATTGAATTAGCTAAAAAATCAGCCTTTCTGCTTGCCTGCAACCTTCTATTTCTCTCTCCTGGCGGACGGGAGGGGCGGATCACCTCCTAATGGAAAACTTGCCAAAATTTATGCAGGAAGGAGGTTATGGGGTGGGCGTCTTTAGCGTCCCTATCCTAATGAGCCCCTTCTCGGTAATCTTGTAGGTGAAGGGCTTTGTCTTCATATCCCTTTCGACCAAACCCTCCTCAAAGAGCTTTTTCATCATCCGTGACGTATGTTCCCGAGTCCTTCCTATTGTGATTTGTATGTCACGTGATGTCATGGGCTTTTCCGTGATTAATCTCAACACATACTCTGTAGCACTACCAAAGTTCACATTATGTGATCTCTCCTTCGGCCGCTCCTCCTTTACCTTGACAACCTCCTCCACCTGTTCCTTTTGCTCCCTCGGCTTTGGGATTTGTGCCTGGACAGGCTCCTCAGGCTCCACTGATAATTCTAATGAATCTAATTTAATTTTCATATCTATTAACAAATTTTCATAATATTCTAGCTTTTCTGATAGAATTTTTACATCATTTGTCCTTGATGATAGTCGTGGCCTTATTTTGTTGTATGTTGCGATGCTTGAGAGGCCTATCAAGAAAGATGCAAGTATGCTCAGTAGCATTCCAACATCAACATCCACTATCATTATCACACCTCATATGATGATGTGATATATCATGTTCGAGTAAAATAATTTTACCTATTGCGTACTAGTCACAAACAATCACGTGATGATTCCCCACACCATATGTGAATTACGAACAAAAATCACAGTTTACACGTACGTTCTAGTAGTTCATGAATCACATATATCACCTGGTCTTCACGTTCGGGGAATACATCACTGTTTTTTATCACAGAAACCTGCTCTGCAAGCCTGTTTATCACAGTAATATCCTCTTCACGAAGGATTCCTAATGCCTTTAGGAGGATCCACGAGTAGCAAAAGGACTGGAACTTTGCCTGACACTGCGCGACCTGCCTGTAAAAGGCCCCCCTGCTGATTGCAAACTGGCGTCCTGACAGGTTCCTCCGTTTTGAAATAATTTCAATCTGCCTCTCTGTAAATAATGAATTTTTTATAATTTCCTTCATAACTTTGTTTAAATTGTCTTCCAGAGGGTCGCTCATAGCTATACAATATTGTATACCGTTGCTCAATTAAACTTTTAATCAATACCCTTCAACCACTCAATATGAAAAATGTGGAAGGATACCTTAACAACTCCAGAAAGTCAAAGGGGGCGCTTTTGTTCGTACTGATAGACTCTGAAAACGACGGTGCGACATCGGCGCATTCGCTTGCCAGGGAGGCGGAAAAGTTCGGGGCCTCGGCAATACTTGTCGGGGGATCTTCTGCAACAGACCAGATGACCATGGCCGAGACGGTAAAAAAGATCAAGAGCTCAGTCAGGATTCCCGTAATACTCTTTCCAGGAAACGTTACAGGCGTGGTGCCGGGCGCAGACGCCATTTTGTTCAGCTCGCTGCTAAACTCTGAAAACCCGTACTTTATCTCACAGGCACAGGCACTTGGGGCGCCCAACGTACTCAAGTTCGGGCTTGAGCCGCTGCCTACCGCGTATATCATCATAGGGGAGGGGACCACGGTCTGGCATGTCGGATCTGTAAGGACGATACCCTTTGACAAGGCCGGGCTTGCGGCAATGTACGCCCTCTCGGCCCAGTTCATGGGGATGAGGTTTGCATACCTGGAGGCGGGCTCTGGCGCAAAATCCAATGTCAGGCCGGAGATGGTTGCAGCAGTAAGAAAACTGTTCAAGGGATTCCTCATCGTCGGGGGCGGGATCCGTGATTCCAAGACGGCCGCCGAGATTGTCAGGGCGGGGGCCGACGCCATCGTGATAGGCACCTTCATCGAGAAGGGCGGCAGCTTCAAGACCGTCTCCGATATAGTAAAGACCATCCAGTCCATAAAGAGGTAGGAATGTCTGAAAACATTGCATTGAGACTAAGGGAGGTCCCAATGCCTGCCTCATACTTTGACTATTATAGCAAGATATCAAGCGAGGTCTTTACGGTGTTTGAAAAGGCGGCAGCCGCCAAGGCGACGCTTTCCGATTCGTCGGGAATGGTGGAGCCCAAGATAGCATTCGACCTCTCCGACCGGGTCTCAAAGATGCACGACATCGACGTTACCGAGAACCTCAGGAGGCTAATACAGACCACCACCAAGGAGCTCGCCGCACTCAAGCTTGCAGAGGAGATTGCCCAGGGAAAGTATTCCGGCCCCGAGATGGGACTGCAGGAAAAGCTCGATCTTGCGGTGCGCGTGGCCCTTGCCATAGTCACGGAGGGCGTGACAATCGCCCCACTCCAGGGCATAAGCGAGGTGAAGATAAAGAAGAACGCGGACGGCTCCGAGTACCTCTCGGTATCATTTGCCGGCCCCATACGTTCCGCTGGAGGTACCGAGGCCGCCTCCACCATGCTGATTGCAGACCATGTGCGCAAGATTGCCGGGCTTGGGAAATACAAGGCAAACTCGTATGACGACGAGACCGGCAGGTTCGTGGAGGAACTGCGCCTGTACGAGAGGGAGGTCGGAAACTTCCAGTTCCACGTCCCAGACGAGGACGTGGTCACGGTCATCTCCAACCTCTCGGTGGAGATTGACGGCATAGATACCGACCCGGTCGAGATTGTCAGCCACAGGAACATGGCAAGGATAACAACAAACCGCGTCAGGGGCGGGGCCCTCCGGGTGCTCAACGACGGGCTGATAGGAAGGTCCCGCAAGCTGCTAAAACTCATCGAGCTTTTCAACTTGGACGGCTGGGACTGGCTCAAGGACCTCAAGGGGGCCATACAGACGGGCGACGAGGACGCTGCCGCCCACAGGATGAGGGAGGTGATTACCGGAAGATCGGTGCTCTCGATGCCAAGAAAGCTTGGAGGATTCCGGCTCCGCTACGGGCGTGCCTGCAATACGGGATTTGCCTCAATCGGCATCCACCCAGTGGTGGCAGAGATTCTGGACCACGTAATATCTGTCGGCACGCAGATAAAGCTGGACATCCCGGGCAAGGCCTCCACCGTGGCGTTCGTGGACTCGGTTGACACGCCGGTGGTCAGGCTGGATGACGGCAGCGTCGTCAAGATAAGGGACACACACCACGGGATCCAGCTCAAGCCCCGCATCACGAAGATCCTCCACCTCGGGGACATACTGATAAGCTACGGCGACTTTCTTGAGAACAACGCCGAACTTGTGCCAAGCGGTTACGTCGAGGAGTTCTGGGCAGAAGAGCTGAGGGAAAAGGTTGCCAAGTACGAGCCAAGCGACAGCGAGCTGCTAAGCTATGCGGACAGGGTGCCCCCGCTCGACGAGGCCTTCAAGATATCGCTCAATTTCGGAATCGGCCTGCACCCACACTACCTCTACTACTGGGACCAGCTGACGGTAGGCGAGCTTGAAAGGCTGCTTGCCCCGGCAAGGGCCGAGCACGACATCGTGGAATACCAAAAGGACGCCAAGGAATTGCTGGAAAAACTCGGCGTGCCGCACATGGTGGCGGGTGACTTACTCGTCCTAAAGGAAGACGAGGCAGCAGTCTTCTACAACCTGCTCTTCCGCAAGCCCGTAATCATTGAAAAGGATCTTTCCGTCCCGGATATAATCTCGAGATCATCCGGAATCAGGATAATGCCCAAGTTTTCCACCGCAATCGGCGTAAGGGTCGGAAGGCCCGAGAAGGCGTCGCTGCGAAAGATGAAGCCTCCAGTACACACGCTGTTTCCGGTGGGAGGCAAGGGGGGTGCCTCAAGGGACCTCCTCAAGGCCGCCAAGCAGCCAAGCTTCTACTGCAACATTTACAACAGAACGTGCAGGAACTGCAACCTCCCTTCAATCAGCATAATCTGCCCGCGCTGCAAGGCAAAGACCTCGACCAGGTTCGTCTGCCCCAAGTGCAGGCAGGAGCTGGGGGAATCACGCTGTCCCAAGTGCAAGATACGGGCATCGGCCCACTCGTACCAGGCATTTCCCATCAAGGAGCTCCTGTACTCGGCCCAGGAAAGGACGGGGATACGCGCACAGGAGCCCTTCAAGGGGGTAAAGGAACTTATCAATCAGGACCGCGTGGCCGAGCCCATGGAGAAGGGGCTCATACGGCAGAGCCTGAACCTCAACGTCTTCAAGGACGGGACGATACGCTTTGACGCAACAAACGCCCCCATCTCCCACTTCAAGCCAGCATGGATAGGCACCACGCCGGAGCGGCTTGTGGAGCTTGGATACACGCACGACATCGATGGAAGGCCTCTTGCAAGCCCGGACCAGATGGTGGAGCTGAAGATTCAGGATGTCATAATACCGAAGGAATGCGGCGACAACCTCGTGCTTGTCTGCCAGTACATTGACAAGGAACTGGAGAAGCTCTTCGGCCACCCCCCGTACTACCAGATAAGGGATGCCGCGGGGCTTGTCGGCCACCTGATAATCGGGCTTGCACCGCACACATCGGTGGGAATTGTTGGAAGGATAATCGGCTACACCGATACGCAGGTCTGCCTTGGAACCGCAGTCTGGCATTCCGCCAAAAGGAGGGATGCCGACGGCGATGCCGACTCGATAATGCTTCTGATGGACAGCCTGCTCAACTTCTCGAGGTTGTTCCTGTCTGACAGGATAGGCGGACTGATGGACGCCCCTCTCCTCGTGCAGCCTATAGTGATACCGCAAGAGGTCCAGAGGCAGGCCCACAACTTTGAGGTCGTGACAAGATACCCGCTCTCGTTCTTCCAGGCAACACTGCAGAGGGCAAAGGCAAGCGAGATAAAGGACGTTGAGATCCTCAAGTCGAGGCTGGAGACAGAAAGGCAGTTCTACGGCTACGGGTTCACTAACATCACCAGCACGCTTACCACGTCAAAATCACGTAGCGCATATTCGACCCTCGGGTCGGTGCTCGAGAAGCTCGACATGCAGATAAGGACTGCCGACATCATCAACGCGGTGGACCCAAGCGAGGTGGTATCGATGGTAATGACGACGCACCTCCTGCCTGACATCATGGGGAACCTCAGGGCGTATTCTGGCCAGTCCTTCCGATGCACGTCCTGCGGGGCAAGCTTCCGGAGGATTCCGCTTGCGGGCAAATGCCTCGAGTGCGGCAACAAGCTCATCCAGACCATGACGCGGCCTTCCGTCCAGAAATACCTCAAGCTTGCAAGGCGGATGCTTGGAAAATACAACATAGAGCCCTACCTGCGGGGCCGCGTCCTTGCCCTCCTTGACGAGCTGGAGCTTGTGTTCGGCAAGGAGGAGGGCAGCCAGGCGCTTCTTACGGATTATGCCTAGGGGTTTCCTTAGCGGATGTTTGAATGCAGGATGTTCTCTGACTGTAAACCATCATGGAAAAGTTGAGGAATCAAACAATTTGAAACATTCGAGTCCGTAAATTTTTATTTCATTAAATTTGGATTTAATGTAATCACAGGCTCTCAAAACTGTGCGATCTATATACACACAAGGACTCGTAGATTTGAACGAATCGAAAAATCTAAAGCCTTTTTAGAACCTATGAGTGTAGTATATCATGCAACGAACCGCCAAGGACAAGCCGGAGCTCAGCCCGAAAGTAGAGAAGATCCTGGAAGATATAGACACGGGCAAGGTTAAAACCAAGAGATACAATGTTGACGAGTTTCTAGGTTTTGTCGACAAGGCAGTTTCTGAATAACTTTGTGGCAACTAGATTTTGATTCCTTTAGCATAGAAAAGAAACTGAAGAAGTTCAGGTCTGATAAAGTAGTGATTACAAACTTTAAGAGGATTGTAGTCGAACTGGTTAATTCCGAAAACCCACGAAAAATGGGCGAACTCAAACACGGGAGGTATAGATACTGTTATGGCATACATGCAACAAAATCTCATACGCTGCTTTACCGAGTCTTCGATGAGGAGAAAATCATCCAACTGATTGACCTTGACGACCACAAAAATCTCTATGGGAGAGACAACAGGGTATAATTATGACTCAAGAGATCGTTTTCCTGCCATTAGAGATGCTTGATAAAAAACATCTCTAATGGAAAACCGAATCTGCAGTGGATTTTGTAAAGTGTCTAGCAACGGCACATACACAGTCATTATATTTAATCAAAGTTTTCCCTCCGTTAAATTTGAATTTAACATAATCAAATGCTTTGTTGGCTAATTCTAAGATTTGTTCT
>JAGWHF010000010.1 GCA_028866895.1 Nitrososphaerota archaeon | reverse complement strand
AGGAACGTTACCAAACGGCAAAGTGGTAGTAAGAAGGGTGCTCGGTGATTAAGTATAAGCGGGCCCGGGGGGACTCGAACCCACGACCTGTCGCTCCGCAAGCGACCGCACTATCCAAGCTGTGCTACGGGTCCACACCCAAGTTTCCTGCCGAACCTGTTATAATCATTTCATACCCACTCCCAGCTTCGAATGCACCCCCAGGAAGCATTTGGTTGCAGGAAGCCTCCCAAGAAACGACCCTAAAACATATGTAATCCAACCCCTCACGCGCAAAATCCCGCCAAAATGGCCGTAAACCTTGAAAAAAATAATATTGATGTAATTTGCCTCTAACCGCATGCTCTCGGAAGGCGACCATGTACCCGATTTTGCCCTGAAGGATTCTGAAGGCAATACCGTAAAGAAGGCCGATCTCAAAGGCAAAAAATATGTCGTGTACTTTTATCCCAAAGATTTCACACCCGGATGTACCACCGAGGCGGCAGAATTTGCAAGAGACTACAAGAAATTCAAGAGCCGTGGAATCGAGATTGTCGGCATCAGCCCCGACGATGAAGAATCACACAAAAAATTTGGCGAGAAGATGCAGGTCCCATTCATACTCCTTGCAGATACCGAAAAGGAAGCTGCAAAAAAGTTTGGTGTCTGGGGAAAGAAGCAGTTCATGGGTCGAGAGTACATGGGGGTCAACAGAACCACGTTCTTGATAGACGAGAAAGGTACGGTATTGAAGGTCTTTGAAAAAGTAAAACCCTCAGGTCACGCCCAAGAGGTCCTCGACGCATTCACTAGCTAGGATTTGAATCCAGCAGGCAGCGTAGTCCTGAATGTGGATTTCGGTTTTGGAGGTTCCTGAGCCGGAGGAGGCGCAGTTGTCGTTCTCGCACTTGCCTCTCCCTTGAACTGCTTGCCTGGAGGATGATACGATAATCTCGCGCGTGTTGCATAGTACTTGTTGCCAGTATAACCGCTGGAGCTGATTTGCGCATATGCAGGAGCCACCTCTGCCACTTGTGGTGACGATCCTGCCTCTGCCCTTGGCTGCTCCTTTGGAGCTGGGGGCGGTGTCGGCTTCATTCCGGCAGGCAGTGTACCATGTGTAGGACCAGATGCAGCAGGCCTCGGTCTTGCCGGCTCCGGCTGCTGGGACGGTTTTGGCTCTGCCTGTGGAGATGGCGTAGGCTTGAATCCAGCTGGCAGCGTACCTCGCTGCGCCCTTGTCTCAGGTTGCGGAGCTGGCGGCGCCCTGCTCTCGGCGGGCCTTACCTGCGACGACAGATTAGCCAGCTTGGCTTCAAGCTCGGCTATCTTTGCCTCAAGTTCGGCAGTATGAGGAGATTCCTCCTCTGAAACTTTTTTAGTAGAACGTGTTCTTTTGGCCTTTGGTTCTTTAGACATTTGCTAAATGTCTGAACAAGCTTGTTTATTTACATTTTGATCAGCCCAGAGTATTTTAACCAAGTTTTATAAGATGCAAGGGCCGATCATATCCCATTGGACGACTTTGAGAAGGAATACCCGGATTTTGACTGGAAAAACACGCCTGCATACAAACATCCAGGCGGAAGAAACTGCCCCTGTCCAAAACACGAGTACATCAGGGAGCAGATAGGAGTCGCCAAGACAGTCAGCGAGAACACAAAGGAAGCAAGCAGTATCACCCTCAAATTCTGCCCCGACCACTACCGTGTTTACCTAAAGGAGGTAATCCCCTCCATGCCCTTCAAGTACAGGGTGCTGACAAAGATTGCCCTCAAGATGGGCGCAATCAGGGTAGAGGAGTTGAAATACATGCAGTCAGACCAGTGCTTTTACTGCAGGTTCGGCTCTGGCGGACATGACAAGAAGAGCGAGCTTCCGCCCGTAATCTAGACCGGGCCAATCAAAATTTTCGGCTTGTTTGGAGTATCATGATGGCATTTCTTCCCGCAAAGAGGGCATGTGATCCTGTCAAGAAATATGCATTGGCAGATGTGCGATTTCATATAGCTGTCGGCAGTCTTGCTGTATTCCCCGGTACCGTTGCAGAAGGAGCATACCGTATCCAAAAGGACAATCTTTCCCCCTCCACCGCAGACGGCACATTTTTGGCCTGACAACTAGGACAATTCTCGTCGCAGTCTAATTAAAAGTTCGTTTGAGATTCCCCGCAAATCCAGTTAAGCTTATACTGGATGGCGCGCGAGTAGTCGTGTGCCCATAGAAGACCTGCCCGAGTTCGTGGAAAAATTAGAAAAATCAGGAGAGCTCAAGAGGGTAAAGACGGAGGTCGATTCCAACCTGGAGATTTCTGAAATCCTCAGCCGCATCATGTATTCCAACGGTCCTGCCGTCCTATTTGAGAAAGTAAAAAATTACGACATGCCAGTCCTCGGAAATGCGTTTGGTTCCATGAGACGCCTTGAGATAGGCCTCGAGAACCCGGACTTTACGGAGATTGGCCAGAGGATAGTCGATATGACCCGCATGGAGGTGCCAAGCGGAATCATCAGCAAGCTAAGGAAGCTGCCAGAGCTTGCCAAGATGACCGATGTAGCCCCAAAGTTGCAAAAGAGCGGTCCCGTAACCGAGATCTTTGACGACTCACCATCCCTTGACAGAATCCCAGTCTTGAAGACGTGGCCTAAAGACGCCGGCAGGTTCATCACTTTCGGCCTGGTTGCTACAAAGCATCCCGAGACAGGAGTGAGGAATCTAGGAGTCTACAGGATGCAAATAGTTGACAGCAAACATGCGCTCATGCACTGGCAAAAACACAAACGCGGTGCCCAGCATTCCGAGATAAAGAAGGACGCAGGAGACAGGATAGACGCGGCAGTAATCATAGGAGCTGATCCTGCCACTGTGTTCTCAGCAGTTGCGCCGGTGCCTGAAGGCCTTGACAAATACGTTTTTTCAGGAATTACAAGAAAGACTGGAATCAAGACAGTCAAGTGCAGGACTGTAGATCTGGAGGTCCCCGCAAACGCCGAGATGGTCCTGGAGGGCTACGTCGACCCGTCCGACCTGAGAATGGAGGGCCCGTTTGGAGACCATACAGGATACTACACCCCTCCGGAGCCTTATCCCACATTTACCCTGACCGGGATCATGAGGAAGCAAAAGCCAATCTACCTTACCACCATCGTGGGCAAGCCCGTCCTCGAGGACGCTTATCTGGGCAAGGTTATCGAGCGCTCCTTCATCCCCCTCATCAGGATGTTCCACCCTGAGGTCGTTGACTTTGCCATGCCCCCAGCTGGATGGTTCCAGGGTATGGCAATAATATCAATCAAGAAGAGGTATCCCGGACAGGCAAAAAAGGTGATGATGGGCCTCTGGGGAATGGGACAGCTCTCGCTAACCAAGATCTTCGTGGTGGTCGACGAGAATGTCAACGTACATGACCTCAATGACGTCATATGGGCAGTCACCACCCGTGCAGACGCGGCAAGGGATGTCATGATTATCGAGAATGCCCCGACAGATACGCTGGATCCGGCCTCACCCCTTGTCAACCTGGGCTCCAAGCTCGGAATAGACGCCACTCAGAAGACCAAGGAGGAGGGATACCAGAGGGAAGTCCAAGAACTTGTCAGTCCGGACGACGCCACAAGGCGCATGGTCGACTCGAGGTGGCAGGAATACGGCCTCTAATACGACTTTATTACGTTGTAAAAGTTGTCGCGCTCTTCTACCCGGTACCCAATCCGCATTACAGATTCGACAATCTTTGGCACTGTAAGTTCGGTTGATCTTGCACCAGTGCACGATACCACCTCCTCCCCAAGCAGTGTTCCCCCGAAATCATCTGCCCCGTAATGCAATGCCATCTGCGCCATTGGGAGGCCGTTTGTAAGCCACGAGGACTGGATATGAGGTATAAGCCCGTCGTACATTATCCTTGAGATTGCAATCATCTTGAGAAGTTCAGTTCCGCCTGCCGAATACTTTACGGTCTCATCCCTCTGCATCTGCGTATTGTTCGGTTCAAACGACCACGGAATAAATGCCATAAACCCAGCGGTCTTTTCCTGCAGTTCCCTTATTTTCATGAAATGCTCCGCAATCTGGCCCTTGGTCTCTACGTGTCCATACATCATCGTGGCAGACGAGGGAATCCCCAGATTGTGTGCCTCCTCCATTATCCGCAGCCATGTCTCGCTTGAAATTTTCTTCGGGCTGATAACCTTCTTGACACTATCAACAAGAATCTCCGCCCCAGCCCCAGGCACAGACTGCAGGCCAGCCTCCTTCAGCCTATGGAGAACCTCTTTTACGCTTGTATGCTCCACTTTTGATATCATGTCAATCTCCGATGCCGAAAGTGCGTGAATTCCCACCTTGGGGAACTTTGACCTCATCATCCTAAAGGCATCCTCGTAATACTCTATCCGAAGCTGCGGGTTGTGCCCCCCCTGAAACATCACCTGTGTTATCCCAAACGTCTCCCAGGCGGCCTTCATTCTTGCTTCCACTTCCTCGAGGGACACAGTGTACGACTCGTCGTGTCCCGGCGGCCTGTAAAAAGCACAGAATTTGCAATCAGTGATGCAAACGTTGGTGTAGTTCAGAATCATGTTGTTTACAAAGGATGCCGTTTTTCCAAATTTTTTTCTCGTCAAGTACCCGCCGACAAGGCCCATAAGATGTACGTCGTTTGACTCCAGCAGCCTAAGACACTCCTCATATCCAGGCCTATTTCCCTCAAGGGAATTTTCAAGAATATCACTTATCTCAGAATGCCGAATCTGCTGAACTATCTGGCTCAACTGAGTTTTGATCTTTCTATATCGTATTTAATGGTATAGTGCAAGCCGACGCGCAAGAAATCGCATGACGGACGAGACAAACAGACTTTGAAGAAAACCCGCTATTTTTAAGTAGGGCACGCCAAGGATTAACTCCAATGGTCAGCGGTTTCCAGATTCGAATGAACAGAATACTTCGAAATGGCAAGATGCTGTGCATACCTATGGATCACGGCATCTCAAGCGGCCCTATCAAGGGAATCGAGGATCCCTACCCACTGATATACACCTGCCAGAATTTCGGCCTTACTTCAGTCATCATAAACAAGGGAATCTTCAAGAACATGCCCAAGCCCCCGAAGATTGGCCTACTAGTACATTACTCTGCCAGCACATCCCTCTCCATGTCACCCAACAGGAAGATGCTAACCGGTTCCGTCGAGGAGGCGCTCAGACTTGGGGCCGACGGAGTATCATTGCACATCAACATCGGTGGAAAGGAGGAGCCAGAGATGCTTGAGCAGCTTGGCAGAATCTCCGACGAATGTCACAAGTGGAGCATGCCCTTGCTTGCCATGATGTATCCAAGGGGCGAGAATGTAAAAAATCCGCACGACCCAGCAATCGTAGGGCACGTTGCGAGAATAGGGGCAGAATGCGGGGCGGATATCGTAAAGACGCTCTACACTGGAGATGTAGATTCGTTCTCAAAGATAGTAAAGAGCACGCCAGTGCCAGTAGTAATAGCAGGTGGCCCAAAGGCCAAGACCGACAGGGACATCCTGCAGATGACAGAGGAGGCCATGCAGGCAGGTGCAAAAGGCGTGACGTATGGAAGGAACATCTTCGAACATGCCGATCCCGCAAAGATGACCCAGGCTCTTGCCGCCATAATATTCAGGAAAGAAACCGCAAAGGAAGCTGCAAAACACCTTGGCAAAAAATAGAGAGCTAATCATAGCCCCCAAAATCCCAAGGGGCAATATTGGAAAATTTCTGACCGAGTTGGAGAAGGAGGGAATCAAGACGGTAAATGTGGACCCCGCAGTCCTAAAGGGCCTCAAAACTGGGCTTGATACCATCCACAGCTCGCGGGACGCCGATTACGTAATTCTCAACAAGGTAGCAAAGATCAGAGGCAAGAAGGTGGGCATGAAATTCAGGGTACTGTCCAATGCAGACATCGAAAGGATACTTCACATCTCAAAGGAAGGCCTCGATTTCGTGGTGGTGGAGGTCAAGGATTGGAAGATAATCCCTCTTGAGAACATCATCGCCAAGCTGCACAAAATCCATACGAAGATTTACGCCATAGCAAACACCCCCGACGAGGTCAGAAAGATGTTTTCCATCCTGGAGATAGGAGTTGACGGAGTCATCTTCTCGACCGGCTCTCTTGGCGAGGTGCGAGAGGCGCTGGTTTTTCTTGGAACAAAAAATTTCGAGTTGCGCCCAGCCAAGATCCTCGAGATAAAGGAGGTTGGCAATGGCGAGCGCGTCTGCGTCGACACGGCCTCCATGCTTGGACGCGGCGAAGGCATGCTGATAGGAAGCAGGTCAAACTTTCTATTCCTAGTTCACAACGAGTCTGTCGGTTCCTCCTTTACGTCTCCCAGGCCGTTCAGAGTCAACGCTGGGGCCGTCCACTGTTATACCCTCTCGCCTGACGGCACGACCAGGTATCTTTCCGAGCTTGAAACAGGGTCGGAGGTCCTCATCACAGATTCGCATGGGAGAGCAAGAAGGGCCACAGTAGGAAGATCAAAGATAGAGAGCAGGCCCATGCTAATGATAAAGGCCCAGGTTGGAAACGAGGTTGGTGGAATCATCGCACAGAATGCTGAGACGATAAGGCTTGTCCGTCCTGACGGCCACCTAGTATCAGTGACCCACCTCAGGAAAGGCGATACGGTTCTAGTGCATTCCAAGGCCGCCACAGGACGGCATTTTGGAATGGAAGTTGACGATGAATACATCGTGGAAAAATAGGCGGCAAACCTGAGATTCCTGCTTGCCCTAGACTAGAATCCCCCGAGGTCACGCGTAAAGGCAAGATAAATCTAAATATGTTGGCTCGATCAAGATCGCAGTGTCAAGGGGGCGTCACGCGTACTCCCCGTTTGCGTGAAAATAAGTTCCATGCCCCCTTGGCAATTAATTATCAATACCATCAAATCACGGTGATATAACATTAACGCTCAAAATTTTTCAAATCAAGTCAAGTGCAACATGCAACAGTGATCGTAGATCTCCCCAAACTCAACAGAATATCTGGTACTTGTCCCCAACAAAATTGCGGCAACAATTGCAATTTTCGAAAAATTCCTCCAGCCAAGACAGGTTTGAAAGCAAGCCAGCAACCGAGTCCTTTCTTTAGTACCCATTACTGCGCCACGTTATTATAGCAAAAGACTTCAAATATTTTGATTGGCCTTACGATGCAACATTTGTTCCGAAGAAGTACAGGAGGACATGCTGGAGAAACACCTGGATTCCGCAGCCCACAAGGAGAATAAGGCGAAGATCGCAGGAATGACGACGGCAGGCTCCGATGACAGCGTCGTTAAAGCTTGGCATGAATCCCTAAAGGATCAATAAGGAACCGGGGCGTAAATTAAAGAAAAAGAAGAAGAGTTATTTGAATTTCTTCTTTATTTGGACTACCTCAGTCATCTCGTCCCTGAGGTGCCTTTTGAGAAGAGCCTCATGCTGCCTCTTGTGCTTCCAGTAGAGGTTCATAACTGCCTGCCTGTTCCTTGCTCTCCTTAGTGCAGAACTGTAGGCCCTGTGGCTTTTTTCGACTTCGCGAAAATAGGACCTGCTGTTGCTTGTTACCATGCCTTGATTGGCTAGGGCTTGCTAGATAACCTTTACGATTGAAATCTATGTCTTGGCAGATCAATGCCTGTACAGTCCCGCACGGGTGCAGGTGCCAAGTACGGTAAGAGGACCTTTTGACCCCCTCACCCCCGCAGATCTAGACCCCCCTGTCCAGTGGTACCGGGAATTTCCAGTTGGGCACAAGCTGCAACATACGGAGGAGGGGTGACTCCATCGTCCTTTTCCTAGCCACGGAAGCGTATTTTTCAGACTTGTCAACCCCGATAAACTTGCGCTTGAGAAATTTTGCCATCTTTGTGGTCTGGCCGCTTCCTACGAAAGGATCGAGAACGAGATCACCCATATTACTGTACAATCGGATGAGCCTGTACGGGATTTCCTCAGGGAATGCGGCTGGATGGTACCTGCGGTAGCTTGGGGGTACCGGTGCTATATGCCAGACCGAGTTTGCAACCTCCTTCTTCATCAGGTCGTCTATTACAAGCCTGCTCTTTCCATCCTTTTGGTTGTGGAAGGGCGGCTTCCTCAGCACGATTATCTGTTCATGCATGATATTTGGGTAGTAGTATGTTGGGTATGGGTGTTGTACCGTGACTCTGAACCTCTTCTTTCCGCCGGTAACCTTGTTCCATATTATCTCCTCGAAGAATTTCCACCCTATCTCGTCCCTCGTAAGTTCGACCTCGAGAATTGCAGGCAACGGAAGTTTGACCTTTTCCTCTATGATCTCGTTGCCAATCACTATACAACAAAAGCCTCCCGGTTTTGTCGCCCTGTACACTTGGGAAAACACTTGCCGCATCTCCTCAACCCACTTTTCAAGCGGAACGGAGACAGTTCCCCTGTACCACTTTTGGGTGGACTGGTGATCATCATAATTGATTGCATTATGGTATGGGGGAGAGGTCACGGTAAGAGAAACGGAATTTTGTCTTATTTGGGAGAGGTCCCTTGAATCAGCAACGAATATCGAGTTTGTTTTCCACACTATTTTACTGACTTTCTTTGGTATTTATTTTTCTTGATGCAGGAATCCGCCTTGAATGCCACACGTTTTTGATTGTCCCGAGGGCTGAATAAATTCGAACAAAAATAATCAAATAAAATCCGCTAAAACATGCTTTAGAAAAACACATGTTTTAGAGTCTCTAGGCGTTTTTCTTAACCTCGATCTCTATAGTGGACACGTTCCTTGACCTTCCGTCATTAGACTCTAGCTGCTCGGAGCTTATCTTTATCTCCCCGACAGAATATCCGGAACCTTCTGTCCTCCTGGCAATTATCTGTGCCACATCCACAGCCCGGCCTATACTAAGACCCCTTGCCTTTATCAGCACCCTGGGATTGTTGGCAAGCTGTATGAGCGCTGATGTCACATATGCCATCAAAGGCTTTTTTCCTATGAAGACAGTATCCTTCGATTCCGACCTGTTTTCCGTGCTCATGTCCTTTCATTACCTAATCGTTTCATAAAAGTTTCTGCCACAATGTCTAATAAGCAAGAATGCAGCAGGCATGATTCCACAATTTAGATCTAAAAATCAAGTATAATTGTATGCTAATGTACATATACTAGTTGATATTAAATTCGACAGATGTTAGATAAAAAAGTAAAGGGCGTTTTGGCTGCGGCAGCATTTGCAGCCCTGATTGCATACGCATTCGCGGTTCCCTCTGCCAGCGCATTGACCCCAAGAGACTTTCAGTACCTACAAGACACACACAAGACTACAAGGTTTCCAGGAGGTCAGGAAGTATGTGGCGACCACCTCTGCTCTCCGCAAGAATGGTCAGCGATGCAGCAGGCGTTGGGCAATGCACAGCGCAATCCGGGCGAATGTGCCTCCTTGAAGCAGTGGCACGCATGCATTCCAACAAACCAGACCCACTCAGGGTAAGGCAGCAGACTAATCAAGTTGGCAAGCAAGACATGCGCGTCAATCGGCACTTGGAGTGTCGCATGCTTTGTAAAGGACGCCAAGCTAGCCCTCAGACGGTCTGACTACGTAGAACTCAGGCTGGATTTCTTACCACCGGCCGACATACCCACATGCCTAAGAAGCCTCAGGCCATACCTTAACAGGTGCATCTGCACATTGAGGCCCAAGTCCGAGGGTGGCAAGTTCCCAGGTCCAGAATCCGAGAGAATATCAATTTTGAAGCTGATTGCAGACTTTGACCCGTTTCTTATCGACGTAGAGTACAACACTCTCCGGCTCAACAAGGATCTGTACAGATACCTCAAGTCCGGAAGATCCGACACCTTGGTCTCCTGGCACGACTTTGCAAAGACTCCAAGCGACAATACTCTTGCCGGAATGGCAAGAAGAATGTCCAAATTCTCAACGAACATCAAGATTGTCACCATGGCAAGGACGATAGGGGATACCATCCGTGTACTCGGCCTGTACAAGACGGCGCCGCGAAAAACCAATCTAGTCGCCTTTGCAATGGGGGATTATGGAAGGATGTCCCGCATACTGTGCACGAGGCTCGGAAGCCCGTTTACCTACGTTTCACTTGGAAAACCGGTAGCGCCCGGGCAGTTCAGCTTGGACGAGATGAAATCAATATTCAGGCTGCAGAAGCGTTGAAAAGATCAGTCGGATTCAGGTCCAGCCCAGGATAGATGCCTTTTGACGAAGCATGACTCGGCCCTCTTGATGCGCAGCGAGGAAGCAACGTCATCTGCCATGTCAGATATCTCAGTTTTGGAGGCTATTGGCTCCAAGGCGTCCTCGTTTGCTGAGCTGAGGTCAAATTCAACGTCGGCCAACAGCCCCATGCAGTCATCAAGCAACTTTCCGCATTCCCCTACAATATCCCTAAAATCGTCCGAGTGCAACAAACGACATTTCTTCCATGGTCTAATTAACTGATCCTTTGCTCGGAACCTCTAAAACCAAGGCAGCCTTATTATGAAGAGAATGGTAAAACAATGGTGAATCTGGGAAGCATTCTTAACAATCCCCCAAGAAACGCAACCCTTCTTGCCATAGCGGTGACTGCGGTACTTGGCCTTTTCCGCCTCGTACCCCTCCTGATGCTTGTCTGGGTCGTGGTCCTAGCTTACATCATAATATATTATTACAAGGGTTCTAGAAACACGGAGGCGCCCTTTGTCTGCCTTGATTGCGCCACCATACACCGGCAACGAACATGTCCAAAATGCGGGTCGAGCCTAAAAAAATTCTATTCGGGAACAAACCGTTACGGCGTCTAGGCTTGGCCAAACGCATGCCGTATCCTTAAATGATGAGGCGGCAAGACTAGTTCTCGATGACTAGGACTTATGCCGTCATAGGCGACCCCATTGATCACTCGTTATCGCCGGCACTTCACAACGCATCCTTTGCATTCCTCGGTCTTGACTGCACGTATATTGCCTACCGCATCCCAAAGGGGGAGCTAGAGGCAGGAATTTCCGACCTGAAGAAGATCAACATTGCCGGATTCAACGTCACGATTCCACACAAGGTAGACATGATGCGCCTGCTAGACGAGGCTGATGAGGAATGCCGGGCGGTTGGTGCAACAAATACAGTAGTAAATAATGACGGATATCTCAAGGGCTACAATACAGATGTCTGGGGATTCCTCGATCCAGTAAGAAAGAGAAAAATCGACTGCAGCGGGATGGATGTGCTGATAGTAGGCGCAGGTGGGGCTGCAAGGGCAATTGTGGCCGGATTGGCAAAAGAAAAGGCTGGCAGGATAACCATTGCAAACAGGACAGCCGAGCGGGCCGAGAGCCTTGCGAAATTCGCTGAAAAATTAGGAGTTGAATCCGACTGCGTCGACATTGCCACTGCAGGCGAAACTGCAGACAAGTACAAGTTCATCATTAACGCAACCTCGGTAGGCCTGAAGGGAACAGGGCTTCCAATATCCACGAGAAAGATAACAAAAGGCACCATCGTTTATGACATCGTATACATGCCTGTCGAAACACAGTTGATAGTCGAGGCAAAGGAGAGAGGAGCGGCCATAATATACGGCTGGGAGATGCTCCTAGCCCAGGCCATGAAATCATTTGAGATCTGGATCGGAAGACCAGCTCCGTACGAAGCAATGAAATTGACGTTGCTTGGGAGGTTCTAGCAGATGGTCCAAGTAAGGGCGGAGATGCACGGTGCTATCTCGATAGTAAATGCCATTGCAACCGGAAGGGGTGCCACACTGGGGATATCCATACCAATCCAGGCAGTGGTGGAGGCCGTGCCAGGAAGGGGCATCGTTTTTGAAAACAAGGAATCCAACCTTTCTGCACGCCTGATAAGGGCGGTAATCGAGCAATCAGTCCCAAGGTCTGACCTTGAAAGGAACAAACTGAGAATTTCCATACGCACCCAAATACCATCCGGGTACGGATTGAAGAGCTCCAGTGCCATATCTTCCGCAGTATCGCTTGCATGCGCCAAAATCTTCAAGCCAAGAGCATCAGACATGGACATTCTCAGGGACGGCGTCCATGCATCCATCAAGGCAAAGGTAAGCATCACAGGCGCCTTTGACGACGCATGCGGCTGTTATTTTGGGGGATTCGTGGTAACTGACAACACAAACATGAAGATCACAAGGGCTGAAAAGGCCCCGGATGACATTTCCGCGATAATTTTCGTGCCCCGTTCAAGGAAGAGGGGAAATGTAAAGAAATTGAAAATTTTGCACAATGTATTTGCGCAGGCTTGGGGCCTTGCAAACAGTTCGGACTACTGGAACGCGATGATTCTCAACGGCCTTGCGGCATCCTCCATTCTGGGTTCAGATCCTAGGATCCTCACGGACTTGATGGAAAGCGGTGCTCTTGGGGCCTCCCTGTCGGGCAACGGCCCAGCCGTTGCGGCAGTGGCAAAAAACGAGAAGGTGGCGCTTGTAAAAAAAGTATTTGCGCAGCTTGACGGAACCACGCTGGTCTCGCAGATCACAAACCAGAGGGCCAAAGTCCATGAACTGTAGTGTTGAAAAGTCCACGCTGTCAGGCACAATATCCTGTCCCCCCAACAAGAGCTACACACATCGTGCAATATTCATTGCATCGCTTGCGAAGGGCAGGAGCACCATAAGGAATGTCCTTCTCTCAAGGGATACGGTTGCTACGATAAACGCGTGCAGGGTTTTAGGATCAACCATAAGTGTCGACGGCACCACTGTGACCATAGATGGCACGGGCTATGTCAACCCCACATCAAACGAGATTGACGCATCCAACTCTGGCACAACAATCAGGATAGCATCCGCAATAGCATCACTCTCCGACAAAAAAATCATCTTGACAGGTGACGACAGCCTGAAAAAGCGCCCCATGCAACCCCTGTTGGATGCCCTCGTAAAACTTGGTGCAAGATGCGCCTCGTCAACCGGCACTCCCCCGCTTACCATTACTGGGAGGATTTCAGGGGGAAGCACCACCATTCCAGGCTCGGTCTCAAGCCAGTTCATATCCGCAATCATGATTGCGGCCCCCAAGACAGATGTGGGCATAAGCCTCGAGATAGAGGGAGACTTGGTCTCAAAACCCTACCTTGATGCAACCATTGCAACAATGAAAAAATTCGGCGTCGCAGTAGACGTCACGCTACCCTACAAGAAATACCGCGTGGAAAGGCAGGAATACCGGCCCGCCGACTTCACCGTTCCTGCCGACTTTTCCAGCATGGCATTGCTTCTGGCTGCCGCTGTACTTGTAGGACATCGGATGGAAATTTGTGCGCCCATAGGAGATCTGCCCCAGGGCGATAGAGAGATGATTACCCATCTTGAGAAGATGGGCGTCAAGGTTCACATAGGCGACACGGTAAGAGTGGAATCCCCCGAGAGGCTTCGTGGCGGAAGATTCGATCTCTCAAACACTCCGGATCTCCTGCCCGCCATGGCCATCCTGGCGCTTGAAGCATCAGATACAATCGAGATTTACAACGTGAGGCACGCACGGTTCAAGGAAACCGACCGGATTTCCGTCCTTGCTAGGGAGCTTGCAAAGATAGGGGTAGGCGTAGTAGAAAAAGAGGACGGTTTGATTCTGAGCCCTCCAACAAGTATGAGAGGGGCAATGCTTGATTCATCGGATGATCACCGCCTGTTCATGGCATTTTGCATCGCAGGAATGTATGTTGGAAACTGCGTCGTCACAGATCCGGAGTCAGTTGATGTCTCCTATCCTACTTTCATTGGAGACATGCAAAGAATAGGCGCCAAAATTATATTATAATGCAGCCTGCCCCCCTTTCCAGGAGCCGTTTTCAGGTGTGATAATCTGGACGCCCCTAATATTGAGTAGGCACCTACCAAAACCATGGCAAGGAAAAAGGTGAAGAAGAACAATGAGAAGGAGTGGGAGCACGAGGTTGCCAAGGAACACCTCCATCAGGCCGAACTCGAGCAGGGATACGAGCAGGATGAAAAATTCGAAGAATCGGAGGAGTAGACCCGCATCGGCCCAAAATCCCCCACTTTTGCAAGAAGGCAGGTCTTGCCGGCATCGGGTGGAAAAGACATTGAAGGTGAGACAATCAATGGATTCTGCCAGGATATTCTAAAGCGAATCGACGGGCGCAATTTATCACATCCCATTTATGTAATACAAGAACATCATGCAAAAAGTCTCCATTGGGATTTGAGGTTTGAGATTGACGGCACGCTGAAAAGCTGGGCCCTGCCCAAGACCCCTCCCCAAAAGAAGGGCGAAAAAAGGCTAGCAGTACAAGTAGAGAATCATCCGCTGGAATATGCGTTGTTTGAAGGCGAGATACCAGGTGGAAACTACGGAGCAGGCACAGTCACCATATGGGACGCTGGCACCTTCGAGCTGCTGGAAAGCCGCCCTAACAAGATGATAGTATTGATAAAGGGCAAGAAGTTGGAGGGACGGTACTGCCTATTGCATTTCAAGCCACAAGAAAAAAACTGGCTGTTTTTTAAACTGAAATAAGGTTTGGATGGTTTATGAAAAAACACTATTCCGCGTTCCAAACTGCTGGAACTGATCTTAAAAACGGGGGTAACGACGCCCAGCGGGTCCGTTTAGACCTACTGGAACCTAGATTCCTTTCGCACTACCCATTGGCACTCAGAAGGCATGGAAATACCGGACCATGCCCTCGAAAGAATAACTTCAATTAAACAAATGGTAAAAGATATCCATGGAAATCAAGACAAAGACAATCCCCGTAACCACAAAGGGCGAGGGCGACATGGTGGACATCAGCGAGGAGATCAAATCAGCAATCAACTCGTTCAAGGTCCGCGATGGCATAGTCACAATATTCGTGACTGGATCAACTGCTGCAGTCACCACCATAGAATACGAGCCAGGACTGCGGGAGGATTTCCCCAGAATGCTCGAAAGGGTAGCACCTAAAAATGCAGAGTATGAACACCAGAAGATGTGGCATGACGGTAACGGGCATTCTCATGTTCGTGCCTCCCTTGTGGGGCCCAGTCTGACAGTACCTATCAGGGATGGAAGTTTAACCCTCGGAACCTGGCAGCAGGTAGTGCTCGTAGAGATGGACGTTCACGGCAGGCAGCGGGAGGTCCTGCTACAGGTACTGGGGCAGTGAGAAGATATCGATCATTTTTCCGATTTTTTCAAGATCTCGTCCCAGAGTGCTTTTGGGACAGGCATTACTGACAGCCTAGATATCCTCAGGAGAACCCAGTTCTTGAATTTTGGATCATTTTTGATTTCGGCAAGTGTTACAGGTCTTTTCAGCGACCGGGCCGGCCTGACATCCATCACCACATACCTGTTGTCATCCTCATCTGGATTCGGATATGGATTGGTCGTTATCTCCACAATTCCCACCGCCTGTTTTTCATCTCCCGTATGATAAAAGATGGCCCGATCCCCCTTTTTCATCGCCCTGATATGTTTTAGTGCAAGGTTGTTGTGAACTCCGTCCCATACGGTTCTTCCGTCCTTTTCAAGCATTTCATAGTTGTAGGTGCCAGGTTCTTGTTTGAGCAACCAGTAGTTCATGATCCTTGTCAGGTCCGCCCATTATAGGGTCTTTCGCAATTCCTTTCTCATCAAGTAGAACAAGGACTTTACCTCCAACAGACTAGAATTCAGCTTGAACCTTTCGGGCGCAAAGACTTGAATCCTACGACAGCCCGTCTCAAAGGCCCTGTTCTTTGCAAACTTCAGGATTTCATCAATTCCATCTCCCGTACCGTTGATAAAACCGATCTGGAATGCCTCTGGAAAATCCCTCGACCTGTTCCAGATCCCAGCAGCCAAGACGGAGCCATTTTGTGAGCATTCCACGACCCTGCCATTCCCAACTAGTTTTCCCAGTTCCTCGCCGTCCAGCGGAAGCCATTTCCATGAATCTGCATAAGTATGCGAGTCGGCAAGATCCGCCAGATTGGCGGCGGTTTCTGCAATGGAGGCCTTTGAGGTCTCCCTCCCCGGCTCCATGACGTAAAGCCTCCACTCACTCTCAATATCGTAGCCCATGTTCCTTACCATCTTTATCGATGGATGGTTTTCGCTTTCAATTACGAGCCTGATCGTTCCTTCCTTTACTACCGATTCCGCATGCCCCATCATCGCGGTGCCAAGCCCTTTTTTCCGATGATTTGGATGAACTCTCATACCCTCAAGCCATGCTTCCTTTTGAAGCAAGGCCACATGGTAGACGCCTACCACTGCATCCTCCATCTCAAGGACATACAGCCCCCCGTCCGATTCCCAGATTCCCCAGACGTCTGAGATATAGTCACCCCAAGGAAATGTATCCTTGCAGAATTCCAATACGGCCTGCCTGTCATCCCGTTTCGCTTTTCGTATCTCCATCAGAAACAAGTTTGCAGGCCATCTATCTAACTTTCACGCAATGATTTGTTCCAATCACAGCGCTGACTCTAAAGAATATAAGCATCTAAAAACGAATTTCAGCATGTCATCAAGTTCCATCGGCCAACGCTATGTTTTTACGAGTTTTGGAGAGAGTCACGGAAGGTGCATAGGGGCGGTTGTGGATGGATGCCCGGCTGGACTTGAGATTGATGAAAAAGACATCCAGAAAATGCTAGATTTGCGAAAACCCGGGCAATCAGTAGTCACAACCCAGAGAAAGGAGGAGGACAAAGTAGAGATACTCTCCGGTGTCTTTCGCGGCTACACCACTGGCGCACCCATTGCAATGGTAATATGGAATCAAGACCAGAGATCCCGAGATTATGAAAACTTGTCCATCAAGCCAAGGCCCGGACATTCCGATTTCCCCGCATACATCAAATACAAGGGGTTTAACGATTACAGGGGGGGCGGAAGGTTCTCCGGAAGGCTCACGGCGACTTTCGTCATGGCAGGAGCTATCGCAAGAAAGCTCCTCTCCCAGACACTCAAAGTAGAGACATTCTCCTACACCTGCCAAGTCGGCAAGGTAAGTATGAGGTCACAAGCAACGGAAAAAGCCATCAAATCAATCTATACCAACGAAGTGAGATGCCCTGAAAAAAATACCGCGGAAAAGATGAGGGCTGCAATACTTGCAGCACGGAGAAGCGGGGATTCCCTGGGCGGGATGATAGAATCAATCACAACGAACATCCCCGTCGGCTTGGGCGAGCCAATATTTGGATCCCTCGAGTCGGATCTCAGCAAGGCCCTGTTTTCAATCCCGGCAGTAAAGGGGATTGAGTTTGGCTCTGGCTTTCACGGTTCAACCCTCCACGGGTCAGAAAATAACGACGAGTTTACAATAAGGAGCGGCAGAATAGTCACCAAGACAAATAATGCCGGTGGCATACTTGGCGGCATCTCAACTGGCATGCCACTAGTGCTAAAGGTAGCCTTCAAGCCCGCATCATCTATTGCTAAAAAACAACAGACGGTTGACATGAGAACGAAAAAACCCACGTCACTCATAGTACAAGGAAGACACGATCCTTGCGTGGTTCCAAGGGCCCCTCCGGTGGTCGACTCGCTCGTCTCCGTCGTACTTGCGGATCATGCATTGAGGGCAGGCTTCATCCCCACAGTGATTTGATGCGAAATGTCGGAAATTGACAAGCTCCGGGACAGGATGGACAGGATAACATTTGACATCCTAAGACTGTTAAAAGAAAGGAATGATACCGCAAAAGAGATCGGAAATCTCAAGAGCAACCTTGGGCTGGGCGTGACAAACGAGGAGCGGGAAAACCAGCTGAGGAGGAAGGTAGTAGACCTATGTTCCGAGATAGGCCTTGACGAGAAGAGCGGCCTTACCACGTTGAATTTCCTCCTAAACGAGTCAATCAAAATCCAGTCTACAAACAAGCCCACACACATGTCGGTCTTTCTTAAGGCAAAAGACATGGAGCGGCAAGGAAAAAAAATAATACACATGGAGGTCGGTGAGCCAGATTTTTTCCCCCCTGAAATTGTCAAGACGTCCCTCTCTGAGGTGTACGACATGGGGTACACAAAGTATGGCGACCCAAGGGGCATGGAGGGTTTTCGTCAATCAATTGCAAGCCATGTAGCAAAAAATTTTGCTGCCAAAACTGACCCTCAGAATATCATAGTAACCCCCGGTGCCAGATTTTCAATCTTTCTGGCAATATCTACGCTCCTGAGCCCGGGCAACGAGATAATCGTCATCGAGCCCGCATGGCCTGCATACAGGGACAATGCTCTTAATTGCGGTATCAAAGTAAGGACCATCCACACAAGCCTTGAGAAGGGATGGGAGCCCAGTGTTGACGAGATTGAGAACACCATCAACCAGAACACCAAGATGCTCGTCCTAAACTACCCAAACAACCCCACCGGCAAGATCCTCCCCAAAAAACTGCTCGATGACATAATGGAAATCGCAATGAGAAAGAACATCCACGTGCTAAGCGATGAGATCTACTCCTCGTATGCATTTAGGGACTGGAGGTCCGTACTCTCGTACGAGTATGAGAAGGCAATAGTCACCCAGTCTTTTTCAAAATCACATGCCATGACTGGTTTTAGGATCGGGTATTCCATCTCGAGCAAGGATACCGCAGACAAGATGGCAAGGCTTCAGTCCCTCGCACTCACAAACGTATCAGAACCCATCCAGTATGTGGCCATGAAGGCACTTGAGGCGGACACCACAGGCAATACCCAGAAGATCAGGTCAAGGCTCAGGATCTTGGTCGAAAAATCCAAGGCCATGGGATTGGAATTTATAGAACCGGACGGGGCCATGTACGTTTTTGCCAGATTTGGCAGGCCGCAGATGGATACGATCGAGTTCACAAACAAGCTTTTAGATTATGGTGTTGCCATAGCACCTGGTGATGGTTTTGGAAATTATCAGGGGTTTGTCAGGATCTCGGCTTGCCAGCCGGAGGAAACACTTAACCAAGGAATGAAGATAATAGAAGAGGTAATGAGGAGAGAAATATGAAGAAAAAAATCGCGATAATCGGCTCAGAGGGACAAATGGGCAAATGGTTCACCAAATACTTCCTTGAGAAGGGCTACGAAGTGGTAGGCTACGATGCCGAGAAGGAGGTCCAAAACAAGGCCGTCACCAAGGCCCAGTCCCTCGTAGGGGCCATCCTCTCAGCCGATTACGTATTCTTGTGCATTCCAGTCAAGCGCACCCCCGAGACAATCCGCCTGATTGCAAAGGAGATGAAAAGGGATTCATACCTCATCGACATCTCATCCTTGAAGCTAAAAACCGCAGCCGCGCTGTCAAAGATCCCAGACAAGGTAATCCCAATCTGCATGCACCCGATGTTCGGCCCCGGAACAAGGAAGTTAAAGGGTCAGAATGTCATCTCGATCCCAATCAGGGATGCGAAAAAGGAGCTTACGGTTGCAAAATCATTGTTTCCAGAGGCAAGCTTTGTCCAGATAGACGCTACGGAGCATGACAAAAAGATTGCAATAATACTTGGGATGACGCACTTGGTAAACTTGGCACTTGCCAACATACTTGCAAAAGAGGAAAACTTTACGCTCGTAGAGAAGATGGCCGGGACAACCTTCAAGGCCCAGAAACTCCTGACTGCAGGGATAATGACCGAATCTCCCGAGCTTATAGAGACCATAATTTCAAACCCTGAAATACGAAAATATGCAGAGGAGTTCTGGAAGGACATAGGAAGGATGCTCATACTGGTCCAAGAAAACAGGACCGAGGAGATTCTAAAATATGTCGGCAGTGCAAAAGAGAGGCTGGCAAAAAACATAGACTTGGATGACGCATACAAAAAACTAGTATCCATGGTAAATGCCGTTGAAAAATAGTTGAAAACCACGAAGATTGTCACCGTATTTCTCAGGTACAAGGACAAGTACCTGATCCTCAAGCGGAGTCAAAGCGTAAAATCTATGAAAAACCTATGGGCTGGAATATCAGGGATCATAGAAGGAAACGAGGATCCACTATACAGGGCCAAAAGGGAGGTTTGGGAAGAGGCCGGCATCCCAGAGGACAAGATCACACTGCTCAAGGCGGCACCACAGATGAGGGTGGATTCACAGTATTACGACCACGAATGGATGATCTACCCATTTCTTTTCTCTCTCATCGAGCCAAAAATTATTCTCAACTGGGAGAACAAAGAGTATGCATGGATAAGTCCATCAGACCTCTCGCGATACCAGACGGTCCCTAGTCTCGACAAGGTCTTATCAAGCCTGCTGTAAATTTTCCTCTTCTTTTTTCTGGTCTGGAGCGGCATGCCGCTGCTGTGGCAGCATGATATACACGCAGGCCCCACCACACATGGTGCATGGAACAGTGTTTCCCCTCAGCTGGCCTGCTCTTGCGTGTATTCTGGCCGCTTCCTCTGGATCTATCGAAAGCGCAATCTGTTTTTCCCAGTTGAGAGTCCTTCTTGCCTCTGTCATCTCCATGTCCCATTTTATCGCCTTTTCGCGAAGCTTCACCAGATCTGCTGCGTGTGCAGCTATCCTGTATGCAATAAGCCCAGCCTTTACCTCCTCCGCATTGGGAAGGGCAAGGTGTTCTGCCGGGGTTAGATAACACAAAAGGTCCACCCCCTCGCTTGCAGATATTGCCGCCCCTATTGCGCTAGCAATATGGTCGTGGCCTGATGCCACGTCAGTAACGAGCGGCCCAAGAACGTAATACGGAACCTCCCCTATGAGGGACTTTGCGAGCCTCACGTTTGCCGCAACCTCGTTTAACGGCACATGCCCCGGTCCCTCCACCATAACCTGGATATCCTTCTCATGTGCCCGCTTGGTAAGCCTGGAGATGTTTATCATCTCTTGTACCTGCAATTCATCATGAGAGTCCAGTATGGAGCCCGGCCTCAATGCATCTCCCAGGCTGAAAGTAACATCATACTTTCTTGCCAGCTCTACCAGGTAATCAAAATGCTCATAATACGGATTTTCCTTGTCATACTTTAGCATCCACGCGGCAGTAATGGTCCCTCCCTTGCTAACTATGCCCCCATGTCTTTTTACTGCAAGTATTCTTTTTGCAATCTCCTTTGTTATTCCCGAATGTATCGTGGTATAATCCACGCCATCCTTTATGTTATTTTCAAAAGCCCTCAGGTAGTCATCTTCTGTGATGTCAAGCGGATTCTTGTGTTTCTCAACTCCATAGTTATACGCCTCGTATACTGGGACCGTTCCGAATGTGATAGGTGCCGCCTCAAGAAGTGTCCGCCTGAACATCCCCACATCTCCGCCGTCGCTGAGGTCCATGATGGTGTCAGAGTGATATTTTACTGCGACCCTGGCCTTCCTTACCTCTTCCTCAAGGTTTTGATTCAGTGTCGAGTTACCAATGTTGACATTTACCTTCGTCCTCATGCCCCTGCCGATTCCGACCACATGGATCTTTTGAGGCCGCTCATTATTATGCGGGATTATTATGGAGCCATTTGCCACCTTAGTAATCAGCCATTCAATGGTCACGCCCTCGTCCCTAGCTACCGTTCTCATCTCGTCCGTTGCAACGCCCCTTCGGGCCGCACTCATCTGTGTTCCCAATTTACTCTTTTTAGACAACAATTGAATTTAAAGGTGAGGAAATCCCCTAGGAAAAAATCGAATCCAAGGAACGCTTCTTATATCTTATCCTGCCTGAGATAAAAAATGAATGTCCTGACCATTGCAGGCTCCGATCCATCATCTGGTGCTGGAATCCAGGGTGACATAAAGACATTCAATGCAATGGGACTATACGGCTTGACCGTAATTACTGCGATCACAAGCCAGAACTCGTCTCGATTTTTCAGGTCAGAACCGGCATCAGCCGCGATAATAAGGAGCCAACTGAGGGCCGTCCTGTCAGATTTCAGGGTTGAGGCCATAAAGATAGGAATGGTCTACAATGAAGAAACAATAGACGTCCTCCGACACGAACTTGCAGGTACCAGGATACCGATAGTCCTTGACCCCGTCTTCCGGGCCACTACTGGCGGAACCCTGCTACAAGAGGGATGCTTTCATCGCTTTAAAAGATCCCTAATCCCCCTTGCCCACATCATAACACCAAACGTACCAGAGGCCGAGAAGTTATCAGGAATCAAGATAAAGTCCATGGCGGATGCAAGAAAAGCAGCAAAAAAGATTGTGACGATGGGGGCAAAGAACGTCGTGATAAAGGGAGGCCACATGAATGCAAGATTTGTCACGGACCTGCTTCTCGAGGATAACAAGTTCCATTCCTATTCTCTAAGAAGGCTGTCCAGGGAAACCCATGGAGGAGGATGTATTTTCTCCGCGGCCCTATGCGGAAACATAGCAAAGGGCATGAGCATTCCCGAAGCTGTAAAGGAGGCACAAAAAATCTCATTCGAGTCCATCAAGTCCTCAAGAAAGGCAGGAGGAGGGTTTTCCATCGCAGTGCAGAAAGATTCAGACAGCGTGGAAAGAGAACTTGCAATTGCCATTTCAGAGTTTGTTTCATCTACAAAAGCCTATATGCACATACCCGAGGTCCAGACCAACTTTGTCTACTCTAGGGCAGGCCCCATGGGGCTGTCCGATATTTTGGGAATCGAGGGCAGAATAGTCAGGACGGGGCACGGAGTGCTCGTCTCCGGCTCGCTGAAATACGGAGCTTCTCGCCATGTCGCACGTGCACTGTTGGAAGTTTCAAGGAAATTTCCCGCAACAAGATCAGCCATCAACATAAAGTATGACAAGAGAGTAATTGAGAGGGCAGCTGCCAAACGACTCCAAGTGGCAAATTATGAGAGAGCCTTTGAGCCTGATGCGATAAAGAAAGCTGAAGGGATGTCAGTTTCCTGGGGTGTGAAAAATGCAATTGCCAAACTAAAGAAGACTCCCGACCTGGTTTATCATACTGGCGACATCGGCAAGGAGTCCATGATAATCATCTTTGGCAGAAATCCAAAGGATGTACTGACAAAGTTCTATAAGATTACATAAAGTCAATTCATCCTTCAGATTAAATACCCCGCTCCAAAACTACCCGTTATGAAGGCCGTGATTTTGGCTGGAGGGCTAGGAACCAGGCTTCAACCATATACCACGTTTTTACCAAAGGCAATGCTTCCACTTGGCGACAAACCGCTGCTGGAACATCTCATAGAATGGATAAAACACAACAACGTGGATTCCTTCGTTCTCTGCGTAAGCTACCTCCGGAAGACAATACAGGATTATTTCGAGGATGGCAGCAGGTTTGGAGTAAACATAGAATATGCCGTAGCAGACAGGCCGCTTGCGACTGCAGGGCAGCTGAAGACTGCGGAGAGTTTCCTTGATGATACTTTTGTTTGCGTATACGGCGACTCCATCTTTGATTTCAGCTTAAAGCACATGATTGACTACCATAAAAGAAAAAACGCCTTTGTGACGATGGGATTGGTCGAATACAAGACAAAGCTCCAATACGGATTCATAGAGATGGACAAGACCAACAGGGTGAAGGCTTGGCAGGAAAAGCCAGATGTCAAGGGGAACATCAACATAGGATGCTACGTCATGGAGCCTGGAATTCTCAGCCTTATTCCAGAAAACAAGCCCTATGGAATGGATAATGTCATCCGTACTGCGCTAGTTAAGAAGAAGCGCGTCAATGGATACCCGATCAAGAACGGATTCATAGACATCGGCGACAAGGCATCCTATCGCAGGGCATATCAACACTATCTAGAAAAACTCGGCCAGATCTAGCAGGAAACCATGGCAGAAATAAAGGTCCGCAAGATCCAAAAAAAAGACCTCGCAAATGGCTTTTTGGAGACTCTTGACTCACTCAGGAGGGCAAGCGACCTGAGCCCCAGAAAGGCATCCTCAATTTTTGACAAGATATCATCTGACAAAAGCGAGGCAATCTATGTGGCGGTCGTTGATTCCAAGATCGTAGGGGCGGCAAGCATCATCGTAGAGCAGAAATTTATCCACAACGGAGGCAAGGCAGGGCACATAGAGGATGTTGCGGTTGCAAAAGAATTCCAAGGAAAGGGAATCGGAAAGAAGGTGGTTCTTGCCTTGATAGAACATGCCCAGAAGAGTGGTTGCTACAAGACCATTTTGGACTGCTCGGATGATCTCGTACCTTTTTATGAAAAGCTAGGCTTCAAAAAGTACTCCAATGCAATGAGATTTGATCATCGGTCAAAGACATAATCTCGTTTCGGTCTTGGCCTCACCCTGAACAGCATGGCCCCTACTGCAATCACGGCAGCCGAGACCCCTATGAATATTGTAGGAATGAGCTTAATTTCCAGTACCGCAAACTGTGCAGGTATTCCCGGTATTATCGTATTGGCGTAAAGCATTCCAGCCATTGTTATTATTCCCCCCGCAAGTATGAAGGACCCGCAGAGCCTGGATCCGTACCTCCTTGCCATCAAGTACGACGTACCGGCAAGAATCATTGCCGGCCCTGCAGTGATGGAGAGAAACTCACGTGTCATAGACGACGGGTCGATTTCATACGTTGGGTTTTTTAGAAAGATGGAAATCTCTACCGTCTGGGCAGTAAACAGGATAAACATTGCAAGACTTGCCCCAGCGAGCCATTGTTCTACTGCCACAAACGTCCTGATTCAGTTCAATAAATAAATCAAATGGTCAGTCATACTATGCCGACCAGGCCCGCGAGCTCTTTTCTGCAAGAAGCCCCTAGATCCTCTGCAGACTTTTCTGGGGTTATTTTATTCAAGAATACCCCATACCCCCTTTCCAAGCCGGACCACGAATCGGACTGCGGATAGACCTCTATGTGCCAGTGGATTTGCCTATTGTTCTTCTTCTCAGGCGAGAGGTGGAAGACCATGTTGTAAGAGGCGTTTTTCATGGTATTTGCAAGACCGCCCAATGTAGCGCGCAAGATGAGCGAGAGATCGTTTATCTCCTTCTGCGTGATCTTTGAAAAACTAGTCGTGTGTTTTTTCGGATATATCCAGAATTCATAGGGATGCGACGGAGCCCACGGGCAGAAGGCGATAAACCCCTCGGTCTGCAATATCTGCCGCGGCCCTCCAGTCTCCGTCGAGACGGTCTGGCACATGGGGCAAATACCCTTCTCATTTAGGATTTTGTGTGCAGCTTCCGCTTCCTGCTCAATTACAGGCGGTATTGTAGAGAACGTAACCACATTAAGATGCGGATGGATTATCGGACTTCCTGCCTCCTTGCCGTAATTTACGTAAATCGAAACATAAGTCACACCCCTTTGGGTGTAAAGCCATCTCAGCCTGTCCTGTATTACCACAAGCACATTAGACCACTGCTCAACCGGTATTGTGGCAAGCGAGTCCTTGTGTTTATCGGATGCGACAACAACATAATGATACCCGTAGGCCGGCTCACTATAAAGAGGCCTGTCGCTGTAAGAATTCTCCGACGTGGTGGCAACAACAGGGTTCTTGCTCTCGAAAACCCTGACAGACCAATCCTGAACATAAAAATCCTCCGAATCTTGCAGCCTCTGAAGCATCCCGTCCTTTGCAACAAGCGATAGTGACGACGGATTTGTCATGGACTCATTTCCTGGACAATACGGGCATTTTTTTGAATCCGGAAGACCTGTTCCGTTTTGAGAAACAATCACAAATCTGTCAACAACGTAGTCCTTCCGCAGATCTCCCATAGTGCTAGTTCCAATGGTGTCAATTTAACTTTTTAGAGGAACTCATCCCTATGACAAAATATAACCTCCAAAGCACCAGGTTCTACTCTCCCAACACCTTTTGGCTACCTTTTTGGGTTATCGGCGGTGTTTTGTGCAAATATCTTTGCCAAGTAGTTGTGTAATCAGATACAAATGATCGTGGGCGTAATGCCATGCCAGATTCCCAAGTTGTATGCCTAGATCTCCACATGGTAGTCATGTCAGCATAATTATCATGAAATAATTTGTCGGGCGTGTTGTCAAGTCCCGCACATTGTGCACACGTTTGGGACAGTGCGCGCCAGCACATACCGCATGGAAAGCACCATCAAGGTTCAAATCACAAGAATTGGAGGGGCTGGTTGCCTGCAAACATGATGACGATGTGGCAGGGTTTTGCTGCCAGACGGCTCCCACTTGAGCCCACCGGACGGAAGTAGAGACAGGCATCCGTTCTGGGGCTGGGTCAAGACAGGTGATTCGCGGCATCAAAGCGCAGGAAAAGAGAACCAAAATTACCCTTAAATTGGCATAAAACGTGATCAATGATAATGTCCACCGAGTCTCTGAGAAGGGATCATGCCCTAATAGAAAAGGTGCTAAAAGCAATGTGGGCTACAATACCCATGTTGCAAGGTGGAAAGACCATCCCCGAACCAATAATTTCACAGGTAATCGATTTTACAAAGAACTTCACGGACGTATGCCACCACGGAAAGGAGGAAAACTCGCTCTTTCCGGAACTTGAAAAAAAAGGAATGCCAAAGGACACAGGCCCAATAGCAATCATGTTGATGGAGCACGAACTTACAAGAAAGCTTGCCGCCAGAATGGAAGAATCCTCAAAGAGCTACGTCAGCACGGGGGACTCGAAGCAGTTAGTTACAGACATGCAGGAATACATCAATCATGTAGTGCAGCATATTTGGAAGGAGAACAACCGGCTGTTCGAGATGGCAGAAATGGCGCTCCGAAACGACGTCGACAGGGTGAACCAACAACTCTCAAGCGTGGAGGCTGAAAAACTCAAGGAATTAGGCAAGACGCGGGACCAGTATGAGAAGCTTGCAGACGACCTCTCAAAACAATTCTCCCTACCCGACGATAAAGCTTGAAACCTGACCGTTTATCCATGCCACGAACATCCAATTCACCCCAACCAGAGAGCAAATTGAAAAAAATTGCCAGACAACATGCAGGATCCCACGATAACCCGAATTGATTTTCATTTAATTAGGTGCGTCCCATTCAACCGGGGCAAAGCATTACGCCAAGCCGACAAGATACAAATATCAGCTAGTCTCAAGGGCTGCCTGAAATGATATAAGATATAACGAGGTAGGAACTCCCTCTTTTCTGTGAAAAAGAATTTCAAGAAACTTTTAGCAATATCATTCATGGCAGTATTCGTCATATCCACAATCGCAGTAGTTGGTGCAGGTTATTTCAGGCCCAACAACCAGAGTCAACAAGCTCAACTAACTGGCACCCCCGAGGATAATTATCCCCCAGACAAGTGGACTACATTCTGCCAGAGCGAAAACGGAACAAAGTCCACCAAGTACATCACAGAGATAAAGATTCCAACGCTGTGCACACAACCACTTGCAATTACCACCGATCCGTCCGGTAACGTATGGTTTGCCGAGACGAATACGGGAGAGATCGCAAAGTACGATCCTGTCACGGGCGCTTTTCAAGAATTCCAAAACCCATCGTGGCAAAGCGGCGAAAAATCAATGATATGGGGAATATACTACGAGCCAGACGGCAACATCTGGTTTTCTGATTCTCAACACAACCTGATTTGGAGATTCAACACCCTGACAAAGGATTACACCAGTTTCATCTTCCCCAAGACTGCAAACCAATCGCAATCCCTGCCCCAAATGATCAAGCCTGACGGCCCAGATCTCATAGTAAATGACTTTACAGGAAGGAAGCTTTCCATTTTCAGCACCAATCAGACCGGACCAGACTTGAAGACAGTCAACATCAACTCTCCCGGCGCCTACAACTTTACAAGCGATATGACAGTTGACTCAGGCGGCAACATATGGTATACTGTATGGACATACCAATTGGGAGGCGAGCTTGTAAAATACGACCCGCAGACCTCGCAGTTCTCCAATTATACCCTCCCCTCCGGAATACTGGCACCCAACGGAATTTCCATCGACCGGGACGGCAAGCTATGGATTACAGATACGGCAAGCAGCATGTTTGTAAGTTTTGACCCCAATTCCCAGCACTTTTCCAAGTACATAACGTCCCCGCCCCAAGCCTTGACCTATGGAAACGCCTCAGGTCTGATAAAGACCCCCATCACGAGGCCATATTGGAATCAGTTCGACGACAAGGGAAGACTCTGGTTTAACGAACAGGTGGCAAACACACTCGGGGTCTTTGATCCTGCAAACGACTCCCTTGTAGAGTATCTGGTACCATCAAAGAACCCCAACTGGTCAGACTGCGGTACCGAGACTGATTGCGGTGTTGCACAGGTACTTGACTTTACCGTCGCCCACGACAAGGTATGGTTTCCGGAATGGGTAGAAAACAACATTGGTATGCTGAATCCCGCCGTGCCCCTTCCATTTTCTGAAGTGGTCTCAGCCTCCAAGATCACCCTACAGCGTGGCCAGAATGAAACGGTTACGCTGACACTTGCTCCGAAGGAGACGCTTACAGGTCCAGTAGACATAATCACACAACAGACTGCAAGCCCCCAAGACCTCATAGTACGAACATCTGGTAAGGCGGTAATTCTTGACAAACCAAAGACAATATCAGTCAACCTGTCGGCTGACGACTTTGCACTCTCCGGCACCTACAAGGTTCTGGTAAGCGCACGGTACCAAGACATCACAGTCTCCCGATACATCACAGTAACAATCCAGTAAGAAGTGGTCCCAAAAATAGACATCCTCATAGGAATCTCCACATACTGTACGGAATCATCCGGATCTGGCGGCACGATTAGAATATCTCCTGAGCACTTTGCAGTCTCCGAAGTCCTCCGACGGAAGGCTCTGGACAAGATAGGAACATCCGGCAAATACGCAGTCTACACCCTCAAAAAGTCCGGGATAGACACCACTCATGCCCTCGCAGAAATTTTTAAAAATCACGGCCTCAGGCTCAAGGCTTTGGGACTGAAGGATGCAAATGCCAATACCGAACAGTTTGTCTGCGACATGAACGTTTCCCACGATCACAAAAACATAACTACAAACAGATACTTGCTTGAACGAATTGGTTACTTGCACAAACCCCTTACAAAAAAGGACATGATAGGCAACAGGTTCAGGATAAGGATAGATGGGGCAGATTTTGTAAGGGTTTCAAATTTTGAAAAATACGACAAGATATTGAATTTTTACGGCTACCAGCGTTTTGGAAGTAGGCGCCCCATCTCCCACCTTGTCGGAAGGTCAATCATCCAGGCTGATTTTGACGGCGCTGTTGAGACTCTCCTTTCAACCACCTCCGAGTTTGACCTTCCCGAAAATACCAAGATAAGAACCGAACTGAGAGACAGGAACAACTTTGTCAAGATGTCAAAGGACATACCTCCACAGATGGACATAGAAAGGATGATTGTTCAAGAGATGATCGAGCGCGGCGATCCTAAAAGAGCTCTGCATTCCATACCAATCTGGCTGCGGCGATTTTTCGTGGAGGCATACCAGTCGTTCATCTTCAATAAGACGGTCAGCATGGCATACGAGATGGGCGAGGATCTGTTCCAGGCCCGTCAAGGCGACGTATGCTATGACAGAGATGACAATCTAGGCATGTACCAGAATGACCCAGAGCAAAAGCTGTCCATACCGCTTGTCGGTTACTCTTACAAAAAAACCAGATTCGATTACCAGATATCAAGGATCCTTGCGGAAGAACAGATTAGGCCAAAGGATTTCTTTGTAAAGGAGATGCAGGAGGCAAGCAGTGAGGGAGGCTTTAGGCAGTCCCTCATCCAGTGCAAGGAATTGGAGGTGGAGGAACCATATCTTGCCTTCACGCTTTCACGGGGTTCCTATGCGACCATCATGCTGCGTGAGATTATGAAGCCCGCTGATCCTATAGCAGCCGGCTTTTAGGGAAGCCCGCTGTAAGAGCTTTTATTGTGAATTATTTAAACAGTAGATGTGTTTGACAGGTTCCATACCGAAGTCCTCAAGGCACCCGACTTTCCTTCGGAATTTCAGTGGATAAACTCCGACAGGCCCCTTTCACTGGGTATGCTTTCAGGACACGTGGTGGTGCTCGACTTTTGGACATATTGTTGCATCAACTGCATGCACACGCTCCCGGTGCTTGCCCAGCTTGAAAAAAAATTTGAAGGCAAGCCCGTGATATTCATAGGCATCCATTCAGCCAAGTTCTCCAACGAGCAGGATGGCAAGAACATAGAGCAGGCTGTGAGAAGATATGAAATTTCACATCCAGTTTTGGTTGATGAAAAAATGACAGTCTGGCGTAGATATGGTATTACCGGGTGGCCCACGATTGTAATCATAGACCCAAGGGGAAATCTAGTATACAGGCGGTCAGGCGAGGGACAGAAGGAGATGATCGAAGATACCATAGAGGTCCTGCTGGAGACCCATTCTCGGACGGGGATGCTGGCAAGAAATCCAGTCAAGGCAGGCCGTCGTGTTCCGGAAGGCAAGAACACCCTTTCATTCCCCGGCAAATTGGCCATATCAAATGACAAGATAGCAATCTCTGACTCGAACCACAATAGGATAATCATCACTGACATGAGCGGAAAAATCATGCACACCGTAGGAGGCAAACGGCGTGGGTTTGTTGACGGTAATTTCGAGGATGCGCTATTCTTCCGGCCCCAGGGCGTGGCATGGAGAAACGATGAGCTATTTGTTGCAGATACCGAAAATCATTCTGTCCGAATGATAGACGTTACGACTGGACAAGTAGTAACTTTGGCAGGCACTGGAAGGCAGGGAGGATGGCTCTCTCCAGGAGGAAGAGCAGTCGAGGTAGCCCTTTCCTCTCCGTGGGACGTGGCAGTAAGGGACGATCTGGTCTTCATAGCAATGGCAGGAAACCACCAGATCTGGACCCTAGACACTAGGAAGGGCCTTGCCCTTCCGTTCGCAGGAAACGGGCAAGAGAACTTGGTAGATGGAAACCGGATGGATGCTCAGCTTGCGCAGCCAAGTGGTCTTTCAATATTTGGCGAAAAGTTGTATTTTACAGACAGCGAGACATCATCGATTCGAGAGATAGACCTGCAAACCAATCACGTACGGACTGTCGTTGGATCTGATCTTTTCATCTTTGGCCACAAGGATGGTCTGCTAGAGGATGCAAAGTTTCAACACCCGCTAGGACTCTGTGCATTAGGTGACAGAATTTTCGTGGCTGACACCTACAACTCTTCCCTCAGAGAAATAAACCTGCAGAAAAACAGCGTCTCAACAATAATTGGAAGAGGCTACAATCAGGGCGTATGCAGTGTTGACAGTACAGGCTGCGACTGCCTTGGTCTCTATGAACCAAGTGATGTCAAGTTTTACAAAAGCAGGCTGTACATCGCCGACACTAACAATCATTTGATAAGGGTATATCATCCGGGCTCAAACGTTTTGTCCACCCTGGAAATAACACCCTGACATTTCCGAACCTAATCGAAAAAGTCGTTAGGAACAATCCCATGATTTTTGCCAAATTCGAATACCTGATCAAAACTTAGCTTGCCCTTCCTGTACTGTTCCCAGATGAACTCAAGGTACTGCGTCCTCTCTACAAGCTCGCTTCCGGGGATCTGCGGAGAGTCTTTCAGGACGTCCGCACACAATTTTTCAAGGTGCTGGTATTCAAACCTATCAAGGATGGTCTTTAGCCGTTCCAGATTCTCGTCTTTTTGCTTGTTCTTTCTGAATAATCCCATGTCAAACCTAAATTGCAGGCATTTAAAAAGCTAAAATTTCATTCTCTCTCAGCCACGGAAGCCCTTTTCCAGCCCATCCCAGCCTTTAAGGTCAAGAATTTAAGGTAGTTGTAGCATACCAAACCATGGAAAAAGCGTACATACTGATAGGGTGCGAACTTGGGGCCGAGTCCGAAATAGCAGAGAAACTAAGGCGAATGGACAGAGTCAAGGATGCAAGGGTGGTATACGGGGATTACGATATTGTCGTCGAAGCCGAGGCAGGCACAGACAAGCAACTTGACAACCTCATTACAAACAAGATAAGAAAGATGGAGAAGGTAAGGTCCACTATGACCCTGGGCATCGTAAGCTGATGCCAAACCCGATCGCCATGATCGCAAGCCCCATTGCGATTATTGATTCCCCATAGTTTATCCACTTGGGGTTGGAATACATAAACGACGAGGTAGGTCCCACCACCGAGTTGCCCTGCAGGAAGAACAGAGTTCCAAAGGATAGGATTACCGCCCCTATGGCGATTAGCAGGAGGCCCCGCCGCATGCAATGATTGCCACGACGCAAAATAAAGGCAAAATGAGTTGATAAATTAGGCAAAATCATTTGGATTTCTTTCTTTAATGCGCCTCCCAGAATTTTATCATAAATTGGACGAGTGGGGACCTGACCTATTTGAGATAAGGCACAGTAGAAACTGGTTAGACATCAGCATCTTTGTAGCCGCCGCATTCCTTTCTCTCATGGTTTCCCTGGTGTTTGGTCCCGATATTGATAACGCAATAAAACAATCTCCAATAATTATAGACCTCATGTTTATCCCCTCCTTTCTCATAGGCCTGCTCTACGGAGTAAAGATGGCAGAACGCGTAATGTCCCCCTCCGCCCCAAGAAGCCCGGTAAGGAGGGCCATCATCAAGATCTTCCTTTTTATTTTCATGATGGGGTCAATATTCACATCTGTCTCGTTTGCACTTCACGGCGGGGCCCACCCCCCTCAGAATTCAATTCTAAAAGAGGGTCTTGTCCCCTGGGTAAATGAATTCATCAAGGCCAACGGAGGGTTGACCTTCCTCATAGCATCGAGCATAACAATGATGGCTGCTGCAACCAAACGTATAGTCGGGATGGACGGGCTTCTCAGCAAGGTCTTCACGTTCCTAGGAACTTACATTTTCTTTACGATGATTTCTTTGAGCCTGACACATAGTGACCCAACCCATTCCCAGGTTTACCTGTACGCATGTTACCAGTCAGGAATAGTTGGCGGAATTTTCTATCAGCTCAACAAGTTTACCACAAGGTCCAACATGTGGGAAGACTACGTGAACGGCTACTACTAGAACCTGCGCAGCCGTGGCGCAAGGAACAGCAATCCAAACGAGGCCGCCATCACTAGAGGAACAATGCCGGAAAACTCCGGCAAGTAGGTTGTCCCCGATATGTCTGTTTTTACATCTCCAGAGTCATTGAATTTTAATATGACCGTTGTAAGATTGCCATTCCTAAGTACAATCGGGTGTATTTCCTGTCCCTCCTGGAATACAGTGTAATTTCCCCCGATTAGGTTGGATGGTATCTCAATCTCCGCAATATTTCCCGCATGTGAGCTGTTTCCAAGGAATGTCAGAGTCTTGGCATCCTTGTCAAACGTCACGTTTTCCATGTCATAATTGGACGTCGTATTGACTGTAAAGGTATATTGATCAGCCTTGATTGGCCATGCCCATCTTATGCCCGGATGGTGCAATCCCTTGATGTGAATTTGCGCAAAGGCGGGAGAAGAGATCATCAAAGATGCTGCAATGATCACAGATAGGGCAATTAAAAGTCCTGATCTCAATTCTTCAGGCCGGCAATCTTTCCGCGCATCTCTCTGTCCTTAGATATGCTAGGATGTGAGGGATCCGCCATTATCACCTCATACCAAAGATATACACCGTCTTGATAAAGATAGTACGAACCAAGTAGTTTCAAGTTTGGAAATCTCTCCAGTACCCTGCGCTCTGCCACACGTTGCATGCTAAGTGCAGGCTTTATCCGCAGCACACCAAGATGTTTGGGTCTCCTTCCTGCAACGGGCCTCTTTTTGCGCATGTTGCCCCTTCCAACGCGCATCCTCACAACTACGACCCCCTGTTTTGCCTTGTAGCCAAGCTGCCTTGCCTTGAAAAGCCTGCTTGGCCTCTCAATTCTTTCAAGTGCATGCTGTTTCCTCCATTCCACAGCCTTGGCCCTAAGCTCAGTAGAGTTTTCCTTCCACATCCTAAGCCAGACCTGCTCTTGATGACTGGTCATATACCCCGCACTACCAAGTTACCCCTTAATATTCTGTTACAAGGAAGTTGGAACAAGTTTGAGGTAATGCTCCCAATTCCAGATATTGAATCCCCTGCAGCAATTTGGGCAGGAAACCTTGCGCCGGAAACTAGTCTCAAAAGGCCTTTTTTTTGATTGGCGGCAACTCCTCCCCTTGCAAAAAATCGTTTAAGAAAAACAATCACTTTCCAATCTTGGCAGCCTTCTTCCTTGCAGTACTCGCTACCACAATTATCACGATGACGGATATCGCTCCAACTACGGATAGATCCACCGCGCTCAAATTGATGCCGGTATTTTGAAGGTATGGTATCTTAAGGGCCCCGATGGTCGTAATGTTTTGACTTGCAACTGGTGCTGGCGGTGCGCTTGCCTCCATGATGTGCTTGCTCGGTGCTGGAGCAGTACTGGCGGTTTTCGGTGCAGGGGCTGTTTGGTTTTGCAACGTCGGTGATGGGGTGGATGTTGTGTGTGACCCCCCCTCCGGTTGCTGCAAGGTAGAAGGTGCCGATCCTCCCCCCGGTACCGCCGCAGAGGATCCCGGCATCGCAACATACGTCCCTATTATCTCAATTTGTTTATTTCCAGGCTCGAGGGAAAACGATATGGTCCTTGAGAGCTGCGCAGGGTTTGTTTCCTGTATGTTTGCCAGCGTCCCGTCAACCACACCGATAAATGGAATGTCCTGGTTGCCCTGTTTAGAGTCTAGCAGGGCACGCGGTATTGTAAGTTGAAGAAACGCGTTAGGACCAGAAACCTGCACGGTCAGGACAAGCTCGTCATACGTAGGATTTGTCTCAATGTCCTGAACCGTTACCCCGTTGGAAGTGTAATTAACCTGGAAAGTTTTTCCTGAAACGACCGCCACGGTACCCGATCCAGCAAAGGCAGGGATGACGCAAATCGAGGCCAGTATGGCCAACGAAATTGCAACTACTGGTTTTGCCACGGCTAAATTACGCCACGAAGAATCATTATTATCTTTTCTGCTATAACATTTGCAGCTAAAGCCTGAGCTTCTCTTGTCTGTGCTCCTATGTGAGGAGTGCATATTACATTAGGAAGCGTGGTTAGCTTGTTTCCGACGGCAGGCTCCTTCTCAAAGACATCCAGTGCCGCACCTCCAATCCTCCCCTCCTTTAATGCCTCATACAACGCATCTTCGTCGATAATCTCTCCCCTCGAGGTGTTTATGATGTAAACGGTCTTTTTCATCCTTGCAAGCCTCTGGGCGTTGACCAGATGACGTGTTTCCGGGGTGAACGGAACGTGAAATGACACATAGTCTGCGCTTGACAAGAGCGTGTCAAGGTCAGCCTTAACAAGGCCCACCTCCCTTGAAAAATCGTCCGGTATAGACGTTACGTCATACCCAATAACATTCATGTTAAGCGACCTTGCGTGGCGCGCAAGTTTTTTACCTATATTTCCCAAGCCTACAATGCCCAGATACTTTCCAGAAAGCTCGCTTCCCATCAGTTCCTTCTTCAGCCACTTGCCGTTCCGTACCTCCCTGTCTGCACGTGGAATCTCTCTTGCAAGAGAAAGCATGAGGCCCAAGACAAGTTCCGCTACCGCGTTCATTGCACCCTCCACGGCGTTAATGACACGTATCCCTTTTGTCTTTGCGGCATCAACGTCAACATTATCCAGGCCGACGCCCACCCTGGCAATAATCTTGCACAAGTCGGCCCTTTCTACCAAATCTCTTGTTAACTTGGTCCTGCTCCTTACAATAACAATCTCATATCTTCCTATTGTCTCCCTTAGCTGTTCAGGTGTAATTTCTGGTTCATACGTTATTTTTAGCCCGTTTTTTTGCAATATCTCTGTTAGAATTTTATCTACCTGATCACAGATTAAGACTGTTTGATTGAAGCTCATGAAAGGTGAGCCGCTGGGACAAAATATATTCATTGTGCGTAAAAAGATAAAAAAGGAAAAAGAGGGAAAATGGACTTACTGTCCAGTCATGTTTGCCAGTTGGGCAGCACGCTCGTTTGTGCACTCACAGTGGACGAAAGTCTGCTGTGGAATGCTCGTGTCAGGTAGGCTTGACGGTGGTGCTACTGCATCGGATGGGTTTGGAGCCATGTTATCCTGTGCCAGCATGACTGTAGCTGCTCCCGTGAAGATTGCAGCATAGTCATGGTTGACTGCAACGTACGCTCCTGGTTCGTCAAAGACCACATCAATTATTGCGTCTTGTGAACCTCCTATCAACCACGATTGGGTGCCCATTGCCTGCACGACGTTACCCTGTGTAACTCTGTCCATCTGTCCTCCCACAATGTGGAAGAATACTGGCATGTTACCTTGGTTCAATACGAATAATCGTACGTGTTTGCCAACGGGTACGATTATCGGTGCAGCCTTGTCATGAGCATCTGGAGCATTGTTCCACACCTTTGTTACGACTGGGTCGTAGCCGAATGGTTTGCCATTAACCACGGTCCATGTCGTATTGTGCAAGAACATTGCTGGCTGGTTGTAAGATCCGTCTGCATTAAGGTATAGCTGGTTGTACTCCAGTACGTACTCGTACGCTGCTGGATCAACTAGTGTGTTGTTCAACACCACTTTACCATCTACAGTCGCTGTCCTCTGGATTAGGAGTTTGTGGTATCCGTTGAGCGGATCAACAATGACCATTCCGTACATGCCGGAAAGAACATGTTGGTCCATCCCTATTACACCTACTCCCTCACAGTGATACTTGAAGGCACCAGGATAGTTTGCAACGAATGCATACGTATTGGAATGCCCAGGCATCACAGGACCAAAGTATGGTAGTGCTCCCATCGCTGAAGCGTGCATGTCAAGACTGTGACCGGTCAATTCGCTCGATGGTACATTCAAGGTGACCTCGATGACATCTCCCTGTGTTACCCTTATTGTCGGGCCAGGTACTTGACCATCATAGGTCATTGCGTGATACATCTTTCCGCCAGGAATTGGAAGATCGACGCTTTCGGCGGTGAGGGTTACCTTATGGACGGTTCGACCTGCTGCTTGTAGCGCCGCAACCTGGTCTAGCGGTATTGCACTCGCTCCGAACATACGGAATTCCAGACCACCCATCTTCTGTACTTCGTTTGCTGTCACAGAATCGATTGTCGCTGGAGTGACTTTGTCAATTGTTTCTGGTGTTACGCCCATTGCGTTACCAGCTGCCTGTGTGTTTGAATATGTGCTACCGAACAGAATTCCTGTCACTGCTGCTACTGCAACAATAGACAGTATACTGTATCGTTTATTCATCACCTCGAATCTTTATTATAAGTATATTAATCTATTGGGTTTTGGGACCAAAATAAGTGAAAGATATCAGATCTCGCTTGGTATTTTTGTAATTTTTCAAATGGGAATGAATATTAGGAATTTTACTGGTAGGTTGCCGTGGAATATAGAATCGAGAGGGACTCCCTCGGGGACGTAAGGATTCCAATTGAAGCATATTATGGCGCCTTCACCTCAAGGGCAATCCAGCAATACCATGTAACCGGACTAAAACCACATACGAATTTGATCATTGCGTTTGTGATGATTAAACGGTCGGCGGCCATAGCCAACATGAAGGCAGGGGCAATCGACCAGAGGCGTGGAAATGCCATCACAAAGGCATGTGACAGGATAATCTCGGGCAAGTACCTCGACCAGTTCCTTGTCGAGCCCATCAACTCGGGCGCAGGCACGGCCTTCAACATGAATTCCAACGAGGTCATAGCCAACGTCGCACTCGAGATTCTCGGAGAAAAAAAAGGGAATGCCAAAGTCATCCATTCAAATGATCACGTGAACATGTCACAGTCAAGCAATGACACCTTTCCTACAGCCATGCACATGGCCATTCTTTTCAACATAAGGGAAGTCCTTCCAGCTCTGGATGGCCTGATAAAAACAATTACAAAAAAAGCAAGAGAGTTTTCAAGTTATCAAAAAATTGGCAGAACCCACCTCATGGATGCCCTTCCTGTAACCCTTGGCGGAGAGTTTGGCGCATATGCAACAGCCTTGGCGAAGGCCCGCGATGCAATCGCAGTAGCAAAGAAAGAACTAGAATATGTTGCCCTAGGAGGGACCGCCGTAGGCACTGGTGCCAACACTCCCAAGGGGTACAGGGCGACAGCGATATCAGAGTTGGCAAAGATTTCCGGGCTCCCACTAAGGCCGCAATCAGACATGCAGTTCGGACTGCAGAGCAGGTTTGCGGTGGCTTATCTGTCCTCCACTCTCAGAAATCTGGCACTTGAGATGGGCAGATTTTCAAACGATATCAGACTGATGGCATCCGGCCCAGTAGCAGGTCTTGCAGAGATTGGAATTCCCGCAGTCCATGCAGGGTCATCTATAATGCCTGGCAAGGTCAACCCTTCACTTGCAGAGTGCATGAACATGGTTTGCTTTAACATAATAGGCAACGACCTGACGGTTTCCCTTGCAGCCCAATCAGGACAATTCGAGCTTAACGTAATGCTGCCGGTAATGCTAAAGTCCGTTCTGGAATCGACAGACATGTTGAAGAACTTTGTGCCAATATTCTCCCGTAACCTAGTCTCAGGATTGAGCGCAAACAGGGACAAGCTTCGCCAGTATATTGAAAACAGCCCCGTCATAGTAACTCTGCTCTCGCCCAAACTCGGATATCTTGTTTCGGCAGACCTCTACAAGGAATCCCTTAAGACTGGCAAGACAATACGCCACCTGGTAGTCTCAAAGGGATTGATGAGCGAGAAGGAAGTAGACGCATTATTGAAGTAGCATGGCTAAGATCTGGATTGAAGCTTACGGCTGCTCTGCGAGTTTTGCAGATTCTGAGATGATAACGGGGCTTGTTGTCAACGGTGGGCACACGCTCGCAGAAGATCCTGCGGATGCAGACCTCAACCTCATAGTGACGTGCGCAGTAAAGGATGCCACCGCCAACAAGATGATCAACCGGATAAAAAAGTTGAAAAGCAAACCCTTGGTGGTGGCAGGCTGCCTGCCAAAAACTGAAAGGGAGACCGTAGAGAAGTTTGGGCCAACGGCATCCCTTCTTGGCCCAAATTCCATAGGCAAGACCCTCGAGGTGGTCAGATCTACACTGATGGGCGACAGGACGGTTCAGGTCGATGACTCTGACATCTCAAAAGTCGGACTTCCAAAGGTAAGGCTGAACTCCGCTGTAGGCATAGTAGAGATAGCCACCGGCTGCCTCAGCGAGTGTACTTTTTGCCAGACAAAGCTAGCAAAGGGAGAGCTTCAGAGTTTCAGGGTAGGCGACATTGTCAGGCAGGTAAGACAGGAGATCAGCGAGGGATGTCTGGAAGTTTGGTTGACTTCTACCGACAATGGTTGTTACGGATTTGACATTGGCACTGACCTTCCCTCACTCGTAAGGGCGGTCACGGAGATCGATAGAGACTTTATGGCCAGGATAGGGATGCTAAATCCCATGTACATGCCAAGAATAAGGGACGGCCTTCTCAAGTCGTTCGAGTCGCCCAAGGTTTTCAAGTTCCTCCACATACCCGTCCAAAGCGGTAGCAACAAGGTCCTCAACGACATGAAGCGCGGACACACCGCTGAGACATTTAAAAAAACAAGCGATTTATTCAGAAAAAAGTTTGAGAAATTCACGGTTTCTACAGATATCATCGTGGGATTTCCCACGGAAACGAGGGAAGATTTTGAAAGGACCTTGGACTTGCTGGAGGAAACAAGGCCCGACATAGTCAACCTCTCACGATACAGCGCACGACGCGGAACTGAGGCTGCACAGATGCCCCTAATTCCAGTCTCCGAAGTGATGAGAAGGAGCAGGGAAGTTTTTGATTTAAAGAACAGGATCTCATATGAGCGGAATCTCGAATGGGTCGGTTGGAAAGGCGAGATCATATTCGATGAGACGTCAGAGGACGGAGTAAGGGGGCGGAACTTTGCCTACAAGGCCGTATCTGTTGACGAGGGCGCAAAAATAGGCGAAAAGAGAATGGTAAGAATTACAGAATCTTCAACGCACGGCCTGCGAGGCCAAATCACGAGCTAAATTTTTTAGATCGAAGTTAGGACTAAAACTAAGCAACAAAGTTTTTTAACCTTTTTTATAAGCAAGAGAGAGTCATGGAGTTCCAAATCCAAGAGCCAATCCTAGTAATTGGACTAGGCGGGGCAGGAAGCAGGATAGCCACGGGCATAAAGGAAGAACTCGGATCGGACAGCCTGGTCATCAGCCATGACCCGAAAGACCTTGCAGGAAAATCATCCAGAATCCTGATAAATACAAGCCCCATCATCAACCCTTCAGCCTATCTCATAAGAGGCGTTTCGTTAGGGGCTGAAAAATCACTTGTCGAGAAGATAGAGCCGTATTCGACCGTAATCATAGTAGCAAACCTGGCTGGAAAATCTGGCGCCGCGCTGGCCCCAGTCGTATCGCAGATAGCCCAGGAGCTTGGAAAGAACGTACTTTCCTTTGGAATCATGCCGTTCAAGTTCGAGAAGGACAGGATATTCTTCTCAGGCGTCTCATTGAAGCGACTAAAGGCAAATTCAGACTGCACCATAATCATAGACAACGATGCCCTACTCGACAGTAATCCCGATCTTACCCCCGACGCCTGCAACGTCATCACAAATGCCGCACTCATGCATGTAGTTTCAACCCTGAAGAATTCAGCGTTGCCTCTAAGGACCAACATACTTTCCACAAGCAAGGACATTCCAGACATCGAGGACTCCCTGAGGGATTCCCTGAAGATGTTGTATGAGGATGTCCCACCAAAGAACATCAAGAGCGCCCTCCTATATGTAATGGGAGGAAAAAAAGTGCCAATAGGCACTCTAAATTCAATGGTAAACACCATCAGCGGAATATTCAGCAATGACAGCACCCGCGTCAGTATGTCGGTTGCAAATGGTGAAAAATCAAAAGTGGTTTTGCTCAGCTCCGTCGATGGTGAGACCCGATTTGACAGATATGATCCCTTGGGAATCATTCCAAAAGAAAATACTCTTGACTGGGATGAGCCAGAGGCCAGTGTAAAAATCGACTTGGAATTAGAGCAGATAGAATAATTACTCTTTAGGCTTCTTTGCTGCCTTCTCAGGTTTCTTCTCTTCTTTAGTACTTTTCTCTTCAGCCTTCTTGCCTTCCGGCTTTGGCTTTTCCTCGGCCTTCTTTTCCTCCTTCGGCTTTTCTTCGGCAGCCTTCTTTTCTTCAGTCTTCTTGGCATCTTTTTTCGGCTTTTCCTCAGCCGTCACTTCCGGCTTTGGCTTTTCCTCGGCCTTCTTTTCCTCCTTCGGCTTTTCTTCGGCAGCCTTCTTTTCTTCAGTCTTCTTGGCATCTTTTTTCGGCTTTTCCTCGCCTGCCTTTCTCTCCTCTTGATATTTTGAGACCAGTATGTTTCCGTCATCATCCTTTGAGAGTTTGACCCTTATTTTTCTAGGCGGATGCCTTATGCCCCTCTCCCATACAAGATGACTTATCTCTTCCTCAATCTTTACACTTTCAGATTTCATGTGCTTTGAGGCAAAGGTCCGGATCATGTTTATCGCTCTCTTTGCTCTTTGGTTAGTTGGTGAGAGCATCACCTTTCCCAAGTTTATAGTATAAATCCTCTCCGTAGTTTCTTCTGACATTTATCCGACCCTCACATCTGTCCTGCGCCACTGTCTCCTCTTCGGGTTAGTTCTGACCCTCCTCTTTGTCTTGACTATAACCCACGCTGGGACTGCAGAATTCTGCTTAACTTTGCTCATGAGCCTCACTTTTCTTGGAGTTGACTTGCGGGCAGCCATGAAATTTTGAGAATCCAGACCTCTTTTTAAATGAATCTCACGGGCTGGCCTAGATCATCTTTCCTGCTGATAGCCTGACGTATATCTGCCGCATTATCCTTGCAGATGCTCCCCAAATCAGATAGTCCTGAAACTGAAAAGTGTACATCTCACGGATTGAGCGATGGGCCGGATTCTGGTCAGTTCCCATCGTATGGAGGAGCGGAATGAGAGGTATTTTCAGGACGGATTCAATCTCGGCATTAGGTTTCATCTCGGGAATTTTTTCGACTATCGCTATGAATGGAAATATCGTAAAACCAGAATTCAGCGTGGTGACAGATTCTAGTTGCCCTATAACATCGGAGGGAGAAATGGCAAACCCTAGTTCCTCCCTCGTCTCCCTCAGCGCGGTAGATAAGAGATCAACGTCCCTGCCTTGCCAACTTCCGCCTGGAAATGATACCTCACCTGCATGATTGTTCATGGTCTTTGGCCTTTCCGTCATTATGACGTATGGACCCTGCCCATAAATTATGACAAGAACCGAGGCAAGTTTTGTTCCTTCGGGCCTTCTTGAAGGATCCACTACCGGGCCTGAAAGAATCTCCTTTAATCTTCCTAGTTCAGGCATAGGGTTTCAAGACCGACATATTCATGACTGCCTCACAATGCAAAATACTCTGCCTCCGGATGGTGCACCACTATGGCAGCAGTCGATTGTTCGGGTATTATCTGCCCCGATTCAGTAAGTGTCATTCCCGATCTCTCCGGTTCCAATAGCTTCCAGACCATAAAATGCTGCGAGACGTCTGGACAGCTTGGGTATCCCCAGCTGTACCGAAGGCCACGGTTTTTCCCAATCCCGAAGTCGTCCCTTACCTTCTGGTTAATCCAAGCCGCCATGGCTTCCGCCGTCTCCACTGCAATACCGTGCAGATAATAGGCATCGGTATACCTGCCTTCCTTGTTCCACTGTTCAATCATCTCTGAGACCTTGGTGCCCACAGTAACTGCCTGAAACGCCACGATATCATCTTCACCGAAATAATCTGCAAGGCACAAATGCTTTGATCTTGATGATCGTGGGAATTCGAACGTCAGCGATTCCCCGTTGGGGCTATCGACAATCAAGATCCCATCCCTGCCGTGGCATCTAAAGTATCCATACACGGCAGAAGGCTCGAATAGTTTTTCAGCAAGAATCCGTCGCTTCCATTCCTCAAGCAGGGCCTTGTGTTCCTCTTCCGAATCTTTTGCTGACTTGCCTCTCAGGCCCCATGACAAAACAAAGAGCGATTTCAAGTCCAGAAACCCCCATATCTCATTCAGGTCTACCTCCTTTGGTCCCAGACGGATTATCCTATTGACGTGCGGCGGGTTTGGTGCCGCGACAGGTTTTATCAAGCTCCTCTCCATAACCCCCTCCGGAGTCCTCTCCACGGTAGTCTCTGCCCATTTTTCCATCCGCTCATTCCACTCCCTGACAAATGTCCCTTTCTGTTCTGATACCAGTTTGTCCATGGTCTTGAGCCCGTCAAACATGGTCTTGCAGTAGAAAACTCCCGGCTGATAAATTCCTCCCTCCTTGGCAATCCTGTTTATGTAGTTGCTGTTGATTGCGGCACCCCCACATAAGACCGGTACCTGCAACCTGTTTTTCCTTGCATGTTCCACAAAGACCTGCATCTGTTTTGAGGTCGAGACCAAAAGCGCCGACAGCCCTACGGCATCCGCCTTTACCTCCTCGATCTTGTCCAGGAATTTTTGCAGCGGCACTTGCTTTCCCAGATCATATACGGTATACCCATTGTTTTCAAAGATTGTCTTGACGAGATTCTTTCCAATATCATGTACGTCGCCATACACGGTGCCAAGCACAAGCTTTCCTTTCGTGCTCCCCTCCTCTTTGAGAAGGTACTTCTCAAGTTCGGCAACCGCCGCCTTCATGCACTCGGCAGACTTTAATACAAATGGCAATATCAGCTCTCCTGCCCCGAACTTGTCGCCGACTTCCTTCATTGCCGGAAGCAGGTCTTCATTTAATGTCTGTATTGCCGCCTTGTGCGTCAGCTCCCTGGGCGCATCAATCCTCAGACTAGCACCATTTTCCAACAACTTGCAATCCGGAATCCGCTGAGAGATTGCGCTTATGACATCATCCTCAATGCCGTCCCTGACTCTATTTACTATCCTGAAATTACATCTCTTGCCGGCAGGCCAGGTAGGATCAACCTGCGTCTTCCTCTCAGAAGGCCCCAAGGTGGACTTTGACTTTTCAAAATAAGATATGAAATCCGCAAGTGCGTTTTGATGCCTGTTGAATATGAGACCCTCTGCAAGGTTTCGTTCCTTCTCATCCACCTCGGCATACGGTATGACATCCTTCGGGTTGATTATGACTGTATCCAATCCCGCCTTTACGGCGTGGTAAAGGAATACTGCATTTAGGATCTTCCTTGCCCTAGGAGCAAGACCGAAGCTTACGTTGCTTAAACCCAACGTGGTGTAGGAGTTTGGAAATCTTTTTTTGACCAGGCTTATTCCTTCCAGAGTATTTTTTCCCGCCTCAAGAAATTCTGCCTCGCCCGTAGCCAAGGTAAATGTAAGGACATCAAAGATAAAATGTCCCTCATCAAGGCCATATTTTCTCCCGGTCTCAACTAAGAGTTCTGCAGTCTCAAGCTTTTCCCGCGGAGTTTTTGCCATGCCCTTTGGCCCAATACACATAGCAATGGCAGGGGTCCCGTATTTTATCATCAGAGGGGCAAGTGCACTGAATCTGCTGCCGTCGCCCTCAAGATTTATTGAGTTTATGATCGGCCTGCCAGGGATCTGCTCAAGAGCAGCGGCTATCACTTTGGGTTCCGTCGAGTCTATGACAAGGGGGGCGTCAATCTCGAGGCTTAACATCTTGACCAGTTTTTTCATGAATTCAAGCTCATCGGACCGTTCTGTCGTAGCCACACAGACATCCAGACAATGAGCCCCATCCTCCACCTGGTCTTTTGCAATCCTCACAAGTTCTTCAAAATTGTCATGCAGGACGAATTCCTTTGCTTTTTTTGACCCTTGGGCATTAAGCCTCTCCCCTATGATTAACGGAGGAGGATCCTGCCTCAAATCCACAGCCTTTAATGCCGAACTGACCCGAAAAGGTTTCAACACCAACCCTGTCCATTTCTTTTTCTAAATACCTAACGGTTATTTCCAGACTGTTTTTCATCGATTATTTTTCTCAAAAGTGCTATATGTTCCGGATTTGTGCCGCAGCAACCGCCTATGATCCTTACCTTCCCGTACTGCCCCAGAAAGTCTTTCATAACCCCCGCCATATCCTCCGGGGCCATCTTGTAAATTGCCTTCCCCCCCTGGTTTTCAGGCATCCCCGCATTTGGAACCACAAGTAAAGGAAGATCCTCCTGTTCATTTAACCACTGTACGCTTGGCATCATCTCGCTTGGTCCAGTCGAACAGTTCAGCCCGAATGCATCAATTCCCATTCTAGACACGGTGGTATATGCAGCCTGGACTGTTGTCCCAAGCAGCATTTTTCCGTACTTGTCGAGTGTAACATTGGAGATTATTGGAACTTTCCTCCCAGTTTTCCCCATAGCAGTTTGGCATCCCTCTATTGCCAGTTTTACCTCCAAGATGTCCTGGCTCGTTTCAATCAGTATGGCATCAACCCCTCCAGCTAGCAGCCCCTCCGCCTGCAATTCAAAGGCCTCCCTTATCTTGTCCAGAGGCATTTGTCCCAGTGAAGGATCGTTTGAGCTTGGCAGGAACCCTGTCGGCCCCATCGAGCCTATGACATACCTTGGCCTATCCGTAAATTCATTTGCTACCCCCACTGCCAGCTCTGCAATTTTTTTATTAAACTCGACAGTCTTGTCTCCGTAGCCGTATTCCTCAAGTTTGATCTTATTTGAGCCGAATGTATTAGTCTCTATACAATCCGCACCGGCCCTAAGGTAGTTTCTATGAATATTTTTTATCCATTCAGGCCTTGTGAAGGACAGTCCGTCATTGAACCCGTCCTTGCCGTCCGGAAAGTCCTCGGGTTTTGGATTTAGTTTCTGGATTTCCGTCCCCATTGCACCGTCAAACAGCACAATTTTTTGTTTTATCAACTCACCAAGCGGGATTTTTTGGGCCAATTACAACTTGTCCTAGTTTGACGGATTATTTTTCTTTTGCATGTGAATACAAGGTCCTTCAAAGGTTATAACAAAGTAATAAACACCCTCAATTATGACGGTAATCTATGAGCTAAATCCCCCCAAAGTAATTCAGAATACTGTCCTCTCACGCAAGGAACTCCAAGATTCGCTGGACAAATTCAGGGCGAAATCGGTTGAGATAGGCCGGCTTTGCGAAAACATACACGTAACGGACTCGGTACTTGGCATTCCCCGAATCTCCCCCATAACGGCCGGATTTTTTATCAAGAATTCCAATAACAAAATCAGCATTTCTGCCAGCGTCAGGGTAAGAGATAGAAACCACACCTCCATGACCCAGACAATTTGCGACGCAATCTTGCTAAATCTGAACGGCGTCCTCATCATCAAGGGCGATGCCCCGCCCACGGGGCCGAAGGATTCAAGGCTGGTCCCAAGCCAGGTTGTAAAACAGTTCAATGAACAGGGTTTTGGCGAAAAGATTGATCTGTACCTCTCGATTTCCAGCAACCCCGACTTTGAGAAAATTCAAAAAAAAATAGAGGCAGAACCCAAGGGGTTTGTAACCCAGGTAATAAGTTCCGTAGACCAGGTCGTCAGAATAGTCGACAGGCTAAAGCCCCACGGCTTTAGGATAATACCCTGCGTACTTTTGGCATCAGAGCTGAACAGAAAGTCTGCAAGCATGCTCAATCTCGACTGGTCTGCCTACAGCAATGATGTGGTAGGATTCATAAAACAAGTCCACAATGTGGCCGGAGATGTCTTAATCAGTTCTCCAAACGACTTCAAAAGTGCCCTTTCCGTACTAAACAGCCTAAAACAATAGGTCCTCCTATTTCACTGGTCCCCACCTAGACAGGACTGTCCGTTCCAACCGCTTGAAAACAAGTCCGTCCACCAATACTCCAATTATCATTATTATTATTAAAACCGAGATGACCTCCGCTATCTGATTGTTCTTTGTGCCAGAGTTCAGCAGCGAACCTAGGCCCAAGACTGAAAATATTACCTCGGCAGATATCACGCCACGCCAGGCGTAAGACCACCCTTGTTTGAAACCTGCGATCATCTGCGGAAACGATGCTGGAATTATGACATCCTTTATCAGCTGTATTCCATTTGCCCCCATGTTCCGTCCTGCTGCTACAAGCGTCGGAGGCACTGCCCTGATAGCTGAATGCGTGTTTATTGCCACTGCAAACAGTGCCCCTATCACCGTCACGAATATTATTCCCCCATCCGTCCTCCCGAACCACAAAAATGCCAGAGGTACCCAAGCAACGGATGGGATGGACTGCAGGCCGAGCAGAAAGGGACCGATTATCTGGTTCATAGTCTCGAACCTCGCGATAAAAATACCCAAGGCAATCCCAGCTGCAATGGCGATCACAAGGCCAGCCGACAATCTCAAAAGACTCGTCCCAATCCCATAAAGCAGGCTTCCGTCATAAACTCCCTTTGCCAGGGCTTGCCCTACATCAGATGGGGAAGGTATAACAGTTTGAGGAGCCAGATGCAACGAAAAAACAATCTGCCATGCAGCTATGATTCCGACATAGAAGACAACTCTTCTGGCAATTATTTTTCCCCCCAACCTAATCACCTGACTTCTTCTGTTCTATTACCTCATTCTTTAATTCCTGAATTATTGCATGTTGGTATTTCAGCAGGTTCTCATCCTCAGCCAGTCTAGGCCTCCTATAGTCAATCACGATCTCCTTTTTAATTCTCGATGGCCTATGCTTGAATATGGCCACCTTGCTTCCCAATACCACCGATTCCGCTATATTATGAGTCACAAAAATGATTGTTTTTTTCGTCCTCTCCCAAATTAGTTGCAACTCTACAAACAGCAGATCTCTTGTCTGCGAATCAAGGGCCGCAAACGGCTCATCCATCAAGAGTATTTCCGGATCCATGGCAAGAGCCCTTGCGATTGCAACTCTCTGCTTCATTCCAGTTGATAGCTGGTAGGTATAGGATTCTGAAAACTTCTCAAGTTGCATCATGTCCAAGTAGCGCTTTGAGATCTGCCTCCGTTCTTCCTTTGGAATGCCGGCAATCTTCAAACCGAATTCCACGTTATCCACCACCTTTAACCAAGGAAAGAGCGCCCCTTCCTGAAAGACCATCGTCCTGTCAGGCCCCGGAGTGTCAATTAACTTGCCATTGAGCAGGATCTCCCCGGAATCCGGCTTTTCTAGCCCCGCAATTATGTTTAGAAAGGTCGATTTTCCGCATCCAGACGGGCCAACAAGGCAAACAAAGTCGCCCTCCTCCACATCAAGATTTACGCCGTCAAGCGCAAGGATTGGTGTGCCGTTGTGATCAAAGTGTTTTACGATGTTTCTTGCCTGAAGTTTGGTCATCTAAACTACACCGTCGCTTGCAAATACATCAAATACAAAACCTTGGTTACCCCGCACGCAAATTTCATATAACAGCGTTATAATATAGCGGTTAAATATTGTTCGAATTTTAGCTTGGACTAACACAAGGTGACCGGAAATTAGTTTGCCGCTCCGGATTTTTTCCAACAAATTTCAAGCATAAAAGATAAATGGTAAATTCTGATCACAGAAAACCTCAATGAATGGAAAGGCAGTTTTGGCTTTCTCTGGAGGATTGGATACATCAGTTGTAATAAAATACCTGCAAGAGAAGCACGGCTTGGATGTAGTTACCGTCACGGTAGATGTCGGGCAGGGAGACGACCTAGAAAAAATTTCCCGAAAGGCAAAGAAACTTGGCGTCGTAAGGCATTACAATATAGATGCCAAGAAGGAGTTTGCCGATAACTTTGTACTACCAGCCATCAAGGCAAACGCCCTCTATCAAAAAAAATACTGCCTTGCGACAGCTCTTGCACGTCCCCTCATAGCCCAAAAGATCGTGGAGATATCCAAAAAGGAAAACGCCCAAGCACTTGCACATGGCTGCACCGGCAAGGGAAACGATCAGGTAAGATTCGATGTTACAATGCGATCAGGCTCCGGCCTCCCGATAATTGCACCAATACGCGACCTAAATCTCACCCGGGATGTAGAGATAAAGTTTGCAAAAGAGCATGGAATTCCCATAGAAACGGCTGCCAAGAGGTTCAGCATCGACCAAAACCTATGGGGTAGGGCCATAGAAGGCGGCGAGTTGGAGGATGCCTTTGAAGAGCCTCCCGATGACGCCTTTATCTGGGTCAGGACAAGGAATCTGCCCGACAGGCCTCAGTACGTCACCATAAAGTTCATTCAGGGAGTTCCAATCGAGGCGGACGGCAAGCCCATGAAGCCGGTAGATCTTATTGCGCATCTTAACAAAAAGGCGGGGGCTTCCGGCGTAGGGATAATCGATCACATCGAGGACAGAGTTGTAGGAATAAAATCCAGGGAAGTTTACGAGACGCCTGCCGCGTCATGCCTGATCGAGGCCCATACAGACCTTGAGAAGATGGTCCTCACAAAACACGAGCTAAGATTCAAGGCCATGGTGGATTCCGAATGGGCATGGCTTGCATATTCCGGGCTATGGCAGGATCCTCTACGAACTGATTTAGATATGTTTATCAATGCGTCTCAAAAGAGAGTTAGCGGAACCGTCAAACTAAAAATGTTCAAGGGAAGTCTAAGAGTAGTTGGAAGGAAGTCGGAATATTCGCTGTACAGTCATGATTTAGCAACATATGGCGCAGGCTCTACGTTCGACCAGACCCTGGCAAAGGGATTTGTAGAATTATGGGGCCTCCAGTCAACAGAAGCTAATAAATTACTAAGAAAGAGGTGAGAGATCAAAGAATGAATTGTCCAGAATGTGATGCAAAATTAAAAATTCCAGACGACGCAAGTGTTGGAGAGATAGTATCATGTCCTGATTGCGGGGCAGACTTCGAAATTGCCTCCAAGAACGGCACCACATACGAATTGAAACATGCTGAGAAAGTAGGCGAAGATTGGGGAGAGTAAATGCCCAAAGTACGCATCTTGTTCGATAGAGTGAGACTAGAGGAGAAGATGCTCGAGGAGAAATCCATAGAACTCGGGCACGATACCAAAATGATAGATGCGAAGACAACCAACATCAGCACTGAAAGCAAGAAAGGTGATTTTGACTTTGGCGACGTCGTATTAGAGAGGTGTGTGAGTTACTTCCGGGGGCTCCACTTTACCGCCTGCCTGGAATTTCTCGATATCCCAGTTTTCAACAGGCTCGACGTTGCAAACAACTGTGGCAACAAGATGCTGACATCCTTATTGCTAAAAAAACACAATGTCCCCACACCCAAGACCTATTTCTCGTTCTCATCCGAGTCTGCCGAGGGCGTGCTTGAAAAGGTAGGATACCCCCTTGTGATCAAGCCAGTAATTGGCAGTTGGGGGAGGGGCGTAATACTGCTAAAAGACAGGGATACGGCTGATGCCATAATAGAGGTAAGAGAGCTAAGCGACGGCCCTCTGGATAGGATTTACTACCTCCAGGAGGCAATCAAGCGCCCGCCAAGGGACATACGGGCAATCGCCGTTGGAGATCAGGTCGTGGCAGCCATGTACCGGGTCTCATCTGGAGGGTTCAAGACAAACATCGCGCTCGGAGGTGAGCCCATCCTCTGCGAGATTACCAAAGAACTTGAGGATGTCTGCATGAGTGCATCAAAGGCTGTGGGAGGAGGCATCCTGGGGATAGATTTGATGGAGGATGAAAAAAATGGCCTCGTAGTACATGAGATAAACAATACCGTGGAATTCAAAGGACTTGCAAGGGTTGCAAAGAAAGACATTCCAAAAGAAATGATAGAGTTTGCAGTAAGGTCTTCCTCAAGGTAAGATTGCAGATAGAATTTTTTAGAGTTTAAATTATACTACCATATGCTAGGAGATCACTTATGAGGATAGGAGTAATTGGCGCGTCAGGTTATGTGGGTGGAGAGATCCTCCGTCTGCTTGTTAGTCACCCCAAGGTGGAAATTTCCGCCGTCACCTCTAGACAGTATGTCGGGGAATACATCTCACGAGTTCAGCCAAGCCTTAAGGGTTTTACTGATCTCACCTTTTCGGAGTTAAACTATGACAGGTTGTCTGACAAGTGCGACTTGGTATTTACCTCCGTACCCCATGGTACCGCAGTAGAGATAGTAAAAGAGCTATATGACAGGGGCATGAAGATAATAGATTTGAGTGCGGACTACCGGCTACATAATGCGTCAGACTACGACAAATGGTACGGCTGGCACCACACCCATCCAGACTACCTCCCAAAGTCAGTCTTCGGAGTACCGGAACTGCATAGAGAGGAGATAAAGAAATCACAGCTTGTGTCCTGTCCCGGATGCATGGCAGTCACTTCAATACTTGCCCTCTATCCGCTTGTAAAGAAGGGAATCATCGATACCGAACACATCATCGTTGATTCCAAGATAGGATCTTCGGGAGCTGGAGCAGGCTCAGAAGCCGGCACCCATCATGCCATGAGGTCAGGAGTCATCAGGCCCTACAAGCCTGCAAAACACAGGCATACGGGAGAAATAGAGCAGGAACTAAGCCAAGCTGCGGGCAAGAAGATAAAGGTTTCAATGAGTCCCCATGCGGTGGACATTGTCAGAGGTATCCTCTGCACGAACCATACGTTTCTTACAAAGGAAGTAACCGAGATGGATCTATGGAAAATGTATCGTGAACAATACCAGAATGAGAAATTCATCAGACTTATCCGCGACAAGAAAGGATTCTACAAGTTCCCGGATCCAAAGTTCGTCGTAGGGTCAAACTTTTGCGATGTCGGGTTCGACATTGACGAAGATAACAACAGACTGGTAGTACTTTCAGCCTCAGACAACCTCATGAAGGGTGCTGCAGGCTCTGCCATACAAAACATGAACGTCATGGCCGGCTTTAACGAGATGGATGGCCTCACATATTCTCCCCTCACTCCAGTGTAAAGAGATGATAACAATAAAGATAGGCGGAAGTGTGGTAGACGGCCTCCATCCCTCGACAATCTCAGATCTAAAAAAAGTCGCCGAACAGGAAAAGGTAATTTTGGTCCACGGGGGAGGAAAAGAAGTCACCCGGATATCCGAGGCGCTTGGCAAGGAACAGAAATTCATAGTATCACCCGGGGGCATCAAAAGCAGGTACACAGACAAGGAGACCGCTGAGATTTTTACCATGGTCATGTCAGGAAAGATAAACAAAATGATAGTTGGCATGCTCCAAAAGAACGGCATTAATGCGGTGGGTTTATCAGGAATAGACGGCAGGATAATCCAAGCCGAAAGGAAAAAAAAATTAATCGTAATGAATGAGAAGGGCCGAAAGATGATAATAGACGGCGGATATACCGGTAAAATTCATGATGTCAATTCCAACCTCATAGAGATTATCCTCAATAACGGCTACGTCCCAGTAATCTCACCCATTGCCATAAGCGAAGAGTCAGATTTCCTCAACGTTGACGGAGACAGAGCCGCTGCCTACGTAGCAGGCAAGATGCAATCGGACAAGATCCTGTTCCTCACCAACGTTGATGGCCTACTCATGGACGACAAGCTCGTAACAAAACTCTCCCTTGACGAGGCCAAAGCCATCATTCCCAAGATAGGTTTCGGAATGGAAAAGAAGATACTTGCGGCAACCGAAGCCATAGAAATGGGGGTAAAACAGGCCCTTGTTGCAAACGGCCAAAGGGAAAACCCAATATCCAAAGCAATTTCTAACGACAACTGTACGGTGATATCAAGATGACAGAAGATCAATTCATGGGAAATATCTACCAGAGGTTTCCAGTGACCATAGAACGCGGACTTGGGTCCCACGTATGGGATGTCAACGGCAAGGAGTATATCGACTGCATGGGAGGCTACGGAGTCGCGCTCGTAGGCCACTGCAATCCCCGGGTGGTCAAGGCGATAAGAGAGCAGGCAGAAAAGATAATCACAGTACACAGTTCCCTTTACAACAAGACCAGAGAGGAATTCCTTGATAGATTCATGAAAGCCGCCCCCAAAGGCCTCAGCCAGATATACCTGAACAACAGCGGTACCGAGGCCGTGGAGGCCGCCCTGAAGTTTGCACGCAAGTTTACAGGAAAGAAGAAAATGATAGCTATGAACGGTTCATACCATGGAAAGTCTTTCGGTTCCCTATCAGTAACATTCAATCAAAAATACCGCAAGCCCTTTGAGCCCCTACTTTCCGATGTCGCATTTACCCCGTTTGGAGACATCGAGGCACTAAAATCTGCAATAGACTCCGATACGGCCCTAATCATACTCGAACCCATACAGGGAGAAAGCGGAATCCACGTGGCCCCCGACGGCTTTCTGCAGCAGGTAAGAAAGTTGTGTGACCAGAACGGGGTCGTACTGATTTTCGACGAAATTCAAGCCGGCCTTGGGAGGACAGGTAAGCTATGGGCCGGTCAGCACTGGGAAACTACACCAGACATAATGTGCCTTGCAAAAGGGATCGCTGGAGGGGTTCCAATGGGCGCCACCCTGGTCAAGCCCGATATTCTTGCGTGCATAGGAAAAGGCGAACAGTCGTCTACATTTGGAGGAAACCCGCTATCGTGCGCAGCAGGAGTTGCCACCATCCAGGCCCTTACCGAAGACGGCTTGGTGGAAAACGCTTCAAAAATGGGAAGACTGTTCATCGAGGGATTGATCCGGCTAAAGGAGAGGCACAAAATAATCCGCGAGGTTCGCGGCAAGGGACTAATGATTGGCGTAGAGATGAAGTTTGAAGTAAGGGATATTTTGTTTGACGGCATTGCCAACAATCTTCTCTTGCTATATTCAGGAAAGAACATCCTGCGGTTGCTTCCGCCCCTGGTAATCTCAGAGTTCGACATTAACAAAAGTTTAGAAACTTTGGATATGATAATGACAAAGGAGGAGCAGAGACGAAATGTCTAGGGACAAAACAGACGAGACGATAATGGAGATGCTAAAGAAGGACTCGAGGCAGTCTTTTGTTGAGATAGGCCAGAGGCTCGGGCTTTCCGAATCTGCGGTGAGGAGAAGGGTAAAAAACCTCCTTGATAGCGGCGTCATCAAGAAATTCACCATTGAAACCGGCGATAGCAATTCAACAAGCGCCATAATTCTGATATCCGTCGACTCCTCCACCGACACCTCCAAGGTCTCGGCAAGGCTTTCCAAACTGCATGGCGTCCACACAGTATACGAGATCACAGGACAGTACGACATAGCTACGGTCATTCGCGCACCAAACATTACCGAGATAAACGCCTGCATAGACGCATTAAGAAAGGTGCCAGGCGTTTTTGATACGAATACAGTCATAATACTACGGACTGTCTCATAAGGCGAAGTTCGGCTCCACACTACTGTTTGGAACGAAATTCGTTACAAAAAATACAAATTCAGACGAATTCTGTACAAATATGTTTATATTCGTAAATTTTGTTACTAAAGTAGCAATGGATGATCCGAATTACTATGCTTACAAGCATAACGAGAACGGTACAAAGCCAAAGAAGATCAAGATATTGGACAGCACCCTCCGGGAAGGCGAGCAGCATCCCGGAGTTACATTCTCAAACAAGCAGAGGATCCAGATTGCATGGATGCTTGACTATTTCGGTGTTGATCAGATCGAAATTTCGCCAGTAGTATCACCCGACCACAAGGAAGCTACCAAGACCATCCTCAAGCAGGGTCTAAAGGCCGACATTGTTGCCCACGTGCGGGCATTAAAAGAAGATGTCGACATAGCATTGGAGTGCGATGCCTCATGGATGGCAACCTATCTGGGCATTTCAGACATACATATGAAAGACAAGTTAAGAATAACAAGAGAGGAGGCCATGCGGAGGGCCATAGAGACCGTAGAGTACGCCAAGTCCCACGGCCTCAAGATGAGATTCACCGTTGAGGACGGCAGCAGGGCTGACCCGGAATTCCTCATCAAGATTTGCAAGGAGATATCCGATGCCGGCGTGGATAGGATAAGCATACCAGATACAGTTGGTATAATGAGGCCGATAGGTATGTACAACCTGGTCAAAATCGTCAAGGACAACGTCAAGACGCCGCTTGACGTACATTGTCACAATGACATAGGTCTTGCCCTGGCAAACGCGCTGGCAGGATGCGATGCAGGAGCCGACCAGATCCACACCACCATAGATGGCGTAGGCGAGAGGACAGGAATACCTGCTCTGGCTGAGACTGCCGTTGCACTCACCTACCTCTACAAATCTCCAAATAATTTCAGGCTCGACATGCTGATGGATCTTTCCAGGCTCATTGAGCAATACACCGGGATCGTCCCCTATGACTCAAAGCCAATCGTAGGCCCTACAGCATACAAGCACAAGGCAGGAACCCACCTTGCCGCCATCCTGAGAAACCCCGCAGCTTACGAACCCATCGAACCAAAGGTGGTTGGAAACCGCCGGAAGATAGTCTTTGGGGAACTGGCAGGCAAGAACGGTGCAGCATACCTCATGTCGCTTCTCGGGCTTGATCAGGATGAGGAACACGCAAAGAAGGTGGCTGCCGGCCTGAAGAACCTAAGGATGGGCGACCTGCTCGAGATCCCCCTGGATGACAGGCTTGAAAGAAAGATAATTAATGACACCCAAATGAAGGTAAAGACAGGTAAATAACATGAAATGTTTAGAATGTGATGCGAACATCAACCCTCCCAAAGATTCCATGGAGGGTGAGATAATCACCTGCCCGGATTGCGGTGCAAGTTTCGAGCTAGTGAAGGGACCTTCAGGCTTCGAGTTAAAACCAGCACAAACTGTTGGTGAGGACTGGGGCCAGTGAGCTCAAGCATATCGATACTTTACGATACCATCAGGTGGGAAGAAAAGGCTCTCTTTGAGGCAGGCAAGAAAAAGGGAGTAGACATTAGGATGGTCGACTGCAGGGGCCTCGCAATCAACCTAGACAGTACCGTCGAAGAGTTTGGCACCACAATACAGAGATGCGTCAGCTATTATCGCAGCCTGCATTCGACAGCAGCGCTTGAGGGAAAGGGGGTCGACGTGATAAACAGCTTAAACACCAGCATTTACGCAGGCAACAAGCTTTTCACCCACATGCTCCTGCTCAAGCACGGGATTCGTACTCCCTTCAGTACGGTTGCTTTTTCAGAGGATGCCGCACTGAATTATTTGGAAAAGCGAGGATACCCCATGGTCCTAAAACCAACAGTAGGAAGCTGGGGAAGGATGATATCACTCCTAAAGGACCGCGACTCTGCCGAGGGAATAATGGAGACGCGTGAAAAGATGTATCCGATATACCAAGTCTACTACCTGGAGGAGCTTGTCAACCGTCCTCCCCGCGACATCAGGGCAATCATGGTAGGCGACACGGTTGTAGCCGCTATTTATCGATACTCCGGCGAGGGCCAGTGGAAGACAAACATGGCACTTGGCGGCAAGGCCGAGCCATTCAAGGTAACAAAGGAGATGGAAGACATCTGCATCAAGGCAAAAAATGCAGTACAAGGACAGATAGTGGGCATAGACCTGATGGAAAGCGAGGAAAACGGCCTCGTTGTCCACGAGATTAACAACACGACGGAATACAAAAATACCGTGAGGGTTACTGGCGTAGATATACCGGCATTGATGATAGACTACGCCCTACAATCGAGAAAATAAGAATTGGACTCCTCAATCACAATAACACCAAGGTATTCTGTAAAGATGCTAGAGAAGGCTCTAAGGCTTTACACCCCCTCCCTGTCGGAAAGGCAGCTTGCGGAATTTCTTGCAGACAAGTGCGACGATCTGGGGTTTGAGAACATCCGAATAGACGAGGTGGGCAACCTCATTGCAACGAAAGGTTCCGGATCCCCGAAGATACTCCTATGCGGACACATGGATACTGTTCCAGGAAAGATCAAGGTGAGGAACGAGAACGGCCACATATATGGCAGAGGCGCCTCGGATGCAAAGGCGCCCCTCATGGCCATGCTTCTTGCGGCCGCCTCGCTTCAGAACAACAACGGAACTGTGGTTTTTGCAGCAGTGGTGGATGAGGAGGGGAACGCAACAGGTATCAAGAGCCTAGTGAAGCAAAAGTTGGATATCGACTATGCCATCTTCGGGGAGCCAAGCAGCATACGCAACATCACCATCGCCTACAAGGGAAGGATTGCAATAAACCTGAAGGTAAACGTAGGTGATAGTGCCCATGCCAGCGCTCCATGGCTTGCAAAAAACGCCATCGAGGAGTCATTTGTGTTTACAAAGACAATCAGGGATGAGCTTGAGAAAGGACAGGAAAACAAGCCCAAAAGCATGATGCTGACAGCAGCACTCACCGAGATAAAGGGAGGTACTAGTCACAACGTAACTGCGGTAGAATGCGACGCAGTAATGGACATCAGAATTCCCGTTGACATGAACTGCAAGATGGTCGGCGAGAAGATTGCGACCACAGTGCAGGAGGTTGCAAAAAGACAGGGCGTGAATGCGTTCTACTCTATCCTGGATGAGACGGAGCCCTTTGAGGCCCCGCACAGTTCCCCCCTAGTCAGGGCCCTGACCTTGGGGATACTCGACGTAGAAAAGGCCAGACCCCAGCTCATCAGAAAGACTGGAACAGGAGACATGAACATAATCGGAAATACCCTGAACATACCGGTGGTGACATACGGACCCGGTGATCCCCACGCCTCCCATACAATTGACGAGCATGTCTCAACAGACGAATACCTGCGAAGCATAGAGGTATTCAAGAGAATGCTCTACCACCTCAAACGGCTCCACGACGGCCAAAAGAAAGCATAGTCAAAACCTAACACCAAAATAGAATGGAGAAGGACCGTCCTCATGTTATGGTTCATAGGCCTAGGAATTTCAGGGCCAAGCGAGATTAGCCCCAACACCCGGAAGATCATCAAAAATGCAGACATCGTATATCTTGAAACTTTCACCAGCCCCATCCCAAGGAAGTATCATTCCGAGATAAGAGCGGTGGCAGGCAAGAGGTTGAAGGCCGCCCCACGGTGGCTAGTCGAGGATGGCAAGACAATTCTTGCAGAGGCCAAAAAAAAGAAGGTCGTCATGCTCACATACGGCGATCCCTACATCGCAACCACACATATAGAACTGAGGACGCGCGCCGAACTTGATAACATCAGGACGAGGACCGTCCACGCCGCCTCGGCGATTCCCTCCCTCATAGGCGAGTGCGGCCTGCAGTACTACAAGATTGGACGGCCCGTAACCGTAATGAGGGAAAGACAGTCCTGGAACACGGTCTATTTTACGATTTACGACAACTTGGTAAGGGGCATGCACAGTGTACTCATTCTGGAATACAATGAAGATGCAGGGTTTTTCCTTGACCCAAAGGAGGCGATATCAGGCCTCCTGTCTGCCGAGGAGGAACAGCGAAGAAATGTCATCGGTGGATCGACGTTTGCGATAGTAGCTTCCAGAATAGGAGCCAAAAATCAGGGCATAGTTGGCGGCAGGCTCTCCAGCCTTGCAAAGATGGACTTTGGAAGACCGCCGCATACCATAATAATACCTGGTAGGATGCATTTTACAGAAACCGACGCGCTAAAGGCCTTTGCAACGTGCGTTGACGAACCGGCAAGCAATTCACATGTCAAGAAGATATCAGACCAGATGCTTGAGAAATATATCCCCAAAGCAAGAAAGGCTTTGGAGTGGGTGGCCAACGCCTTCAGGAACGACGGAACAATGCAGCCGATAATCCAGAACGCCCAATTGTACCTAGACGATGCAGAAAAATTCCAAGGGGAGGGCAAGGAGGAGCTTGCAATACTGAGCATAGGTTACGCGGAAGGTCTCCTCGACGCGCTCCGCCTCTCAAAGGGCATAGATCCTTGGACATAGCTTAATCAAGTGGTAATATCCCACTTCTTTTGATACAATTGGATGCCTTTGACAAGGAATTAATTTCTGCTTGTTACGTGGCCTCGCTTTCTGGCGAGAAGCCCGTGGAAATCATAAGGAGAAAACTGCCGCTGGGAGCAGATTACATCTCCGAGAGAATTGACTATCTTGCAGCACACGGATTCGTAGAAAAGGATGGGGAGACTCTTACCGAGATCGGGAGGGGATCCATCAGAATCGTACTAGCAGGTGGTGTTTTTGACATCATCCACCCAGGCCACATACATACCCTAAGGGGCGCCAAGGCGCTGGGAAATGTCTTGGTCGTAGTGGTCGCAACCGACAGGACTGCACAAAAGATGAAAAACCGCATACCCCTACACAACATGGAACTGCGCAGGGACCTAGTAAAATCTCTGGCTATGGTCGACCATGCCATGGTAGGACGCGAGGGAGACATCTTCAAGACAGTATTGCACGTTAGGCCAAACATCATTGCCCTAGGATATGATCAGATACACCAAGAAAAATTCATCATCGACGGATGCAAAAAAATCGGTGTCGATGTATCGATTGCAAGACTCCAATCCCCCGTGCCCGACATCAAGAGTTCCAAGATAGAAAACGATTATGGAAAATCCATCCACGGGCTCTGACTGGAGGTGCAAAACTAACCGGACTTGGGCTTTACATTTACCCGGATTGTTACCTGCGATCCTGCTGACAGACGTAACGTCTTTTTTATGCTCTCCTTTGAAATAAGCTCAATGACCGAATCGTCATGATGCGTTCTCTCAAGAAGTATCAGTGCAGCATCCACCTTGTTGTTTATTCTTGCAGGATAGCATTTTACCCATCCATAGGTACGCCTGTCATCTGAAAATCCGTTAACCATTATCGCAGGATAGGCCTCAAGTGACCTCTTTGCCTCGATGAATTCCTTGTCCTTCAACTTCACATTCAAGGTGCCCGGAAATGGAATGTACCCAAGTTTTGACTTGAACTGCTTGGCATATCCCTTCAATGACATGTAATAGGCGCCCTCCCCCATGCCGGACACTATCGACCCCCTGAATTCCACGTATGACGGGGAGGTCTCGAGGCTTGACTTTAGGACTGAGAAAATTTTTGTCATTTCCGCCTGCCCCTTTGTCGTAATTCTCACTGAAACCCTCGTACCGGATCTTATTCTTTCCACATATCCATCCGATTCCAGCTCAAGAAGATGCTTAGAGGCTGCCTGCTGGGACTTGCGGATGCTTCTTCCAAGAGACGATGTCGTAATTGGAATAAAATTATACCTTGCGCCTTTTGAGAAAAGTTCTGCAAGAGTCAACAAATGCTGTAGTTTTAATTCCGGCATTTGGATTACGCAATACCAAGCTCTGCGAATGTCTTCAGCGTCATCCCATCGGTCGACTTTAAGTTTGCCATCCTGTGCCCTATTACGTATTCTATCCCGGCCTGTTTTGCAGAATCAATCAGCCGCTGTGTTATTATCCCGTCCAAAACAAGGTACTTGATACCAGATCCTGGGGAAAGCTTTGAAACTACTTCGCTTACCGGCACCTTGAAGACGCTGTTCAGTCCCTCATCAAGCGCGACTGCCTCCAGAGATTCGTTCAGGTCAGGAAAGACTTTTTTTGCAACGTTTGCTATGGGTTCGTCCTTGGGGTTCTGGAGTTTCGGCTTGGCGGTCTCCTTTTTCATCTCTTCAGCTGTATCTTTGAGAATTTCTGCAATTTGCATCGGCGTCAGCTCCTCTACCTCAACTCCTTCCGGCGCGCGATGGACAACATCAATGTGGACTAGCGATTTCAATTCTTTCAGTATGAATCCTCCTGCCCTGTCGCCATCAAGAAATGCAACCACTTTTTGCTTTGATTCGCAGAGAGACTTTATCGACTCATCTATCCTTGCCCCCTCTATCGCAAGTGCGTTGTCAAACCCAGCCCTCAACAAATTGATAACATCCGCCCTTCCTTCCACCAGTATAACCCAAGGCGAATCGAAGACTCCCGAGCCGCACGCAAGTTTCTCCCTGCCAAACGTCGTAAGCTTGCCAGATGAGGTGACCTCCTGGACGTCCTTTAGCATCTCCTCGCCCTCGCTTATCGTCTTTGTGGACCATTTCTGCACTATCTGCTTGGCCCTGTCAACTATCTCCTTCTTCTTTGCAGAACGCACATCCTCAATAGCCTCCAATTTGAAATGAGCCTGGAACGGGCCTACCTTGTCTATGCTCTCGATCGCGGCCGCTATCAGAGCTGCTGTGTTGATATCAGTACTCATAGGAATCAAAGCGTCCCCCCTTGTCTGATTAGTCGTGCTCGTAGCGTTGACCTCTATCCTCCCCACTTTCGAGACTTTCTGAAGTTCATTTAGGTTCATCTCTGGCCCAAGCAGTCCTTCTGTTTGGCCAAAAATTGCGCCTATAATATCGGCTTTCTCGACGAGTCCATCAACGTCAAAGCTGAGCTTAACGTGATACTTGACAATTCCTGTATATGGCAAATCATTAACCTCTTAATTTTTGATCAATTTAGGTTCCAAAGGGGCAGATATAAGTGCTTATTGTCATCTACTGATCCTCCACATAGAGCCTAAGATCCTCGATATGTCGGGCCTTGCCCCTAGTTATGCCGTTAAGCCTCCTCCTGAAGGAGAGATCGACTGTCAAGCGGTGCTCGAGTTGGGAGCATATCCTTCTGGTAAGGTAAGCGCCCTTCCTATCAGAATCCAAGAGCAAAATCAGGCTTTTGTACCCCGTCACCGAGTCCACAAACCTTGCCAAGCCCTTGAAGCTATGAAACTGGCAGATCTTACCCGAAAAGCCCAAGAGCTTGAGCGCCTCCTCATCCTTGCGTCCCTCCACCACTACCATGCTGTCCTTTTTTGAATTTAGTGCCCTCACGAAATCCTTGAGATCAGATGCTTCCGATTCCGAATATTCCATTGCCTTCGCTAGAATTAAAAATATTAATGAATTTTTAAAGATCCCCCATGTCGGAAATACTAGTCATCCAGAACGCGAAAAACGAGGGAATCGGCACCCTCGGGAGATTATTTGAGGAGGACGGCTTTAGGCTGAGGCCAGTCCTTGCCAAAAGGGAGCCCATCCCCATGCAAGACCACAAAGCCATTGTAATACTTGGTGCTCCAGAGAGTGCAAATGATGATCTTGAATACTTGAGAAAAGAGATGGACATTGTAAGGCAGTCAGTAAAGAACAACGTGCCGGTTCTCGGAATATGCCTCGGCTCTCAGATTATTGCCAAGGCGTTTGGAGCAAGCGTCTACAAGGGCAGAATAAAGGAGATCGGTTTCTACACCGATGTGGAGTTTGACAATACCGCCAAGTCCAAGATCTTCCATGGGATTCAAAGTCCTGCAACGGTTTTTCACTGGCACGGCGATACCTTCGATCTCCCCGAGAATGCGATCAGACTGGCACATTCAAGGGAGTACCAGAACCAAGCGATAAAGATTGGCAGTGCAGTCGGAGTCCAGTTTCACCTGGAGGTTGAGGAGCAGTCGATAAGATCCTGGCTCGAGAATGCGGCAAGCGAGTTAGCAAGCGTACCCTACATACATACTGACGAGATAATCAAGGCCATTCCAAAGTACATTACGTCAGTACAAGAAACGATGCAAACTTTTTACCGAAACCTAAAGGCAGAGTTTGATCTATGACGAGAGTTTAAGACAAGTGTTTGAAGCCCAGCCCTCCCAATCCAATCATGCCACAAAAGTTTAATATAATGATACCAAGACTCGGATCTCGTTATGAGTACAGTTACTAAAATTTTCGAACAAACAATTTCGACCGATCACAAGGTAATCACCGAAGATCTGTCAAAGGCAGTCTTGAAGAAATATGGAATCAAGGTGCCAGGATACGCCCTTGTAAATAATGCCAAGGAGGCAACAAGATCCGCCAAAAAACTCGGCTTCCCCCTAGTAATGAAAGTAGTATCACCACAAATACTTCACAAGACGGATGTTGGAGGAGTAAAAGTCGGCCTGCAGAATGAGAAGGAGGTAAAGAAAGCCTTCACAGAAATGCATTCGAGGCTCTCCAAAAAAAAGGGAGTGCACCTCAAGGGCATACTGTTAGAAAAGATGGTACCGCAGGGAATCGAACTTATTGTCGGCCTGCAGAACGATCCCCAGTTCGGACCAGTCATAATGGTTGGGCTCGGAGGAGTACTGACCGAGATATTCAAAGATGTAGCATTTCGAATGCTGCCAATCAACATTGATGACGCAAAGTCCATGCTTGCGGAACTGAAAGGCTCCAAAATCCTCCACGGATACAGAGGCAGCAAGCCTATTGACATCAACATGCTTGCAAGAGCCCTTGTCCAGATTGGAAAGATAGGTGTTGATAATGCCGAATACTTTGACAGCGTTGATTTCAACCCCATAGTCGTTTACCCGAAATCATACTACGTCGTGGATGCAAAAATAATCCTAAGAACTGAGAAAAAGAAGGATGCAATCTCCAAGTCCCAGCCCAACATTGAATTCATGGAGACCTTCTTCACCCCCAATTCGGTAGCCCTTGTTGGGGCCTCTGCAACACCTGGAAAGGTTGGAAATTCCGTCCTTGACAGCATAGCAAAACACGATTACAAGGGCAAGGTCTACCCCATCAATCCCAAGGCTGAGGAGATCCTAGGGTTAAAGTGCTATCCAAGTCTAGAGTCCATACAAGAACCAGTAGACTTGGTTGTTGTATGCGTGGACCTTTCAGTCACGCCCCCGATACTTGAAACATGTGCAAAGAAGGGAATCCACAATGTGGTCATAGTATCAGGCGGAGGGAAGGAGCTTGGAGGAGAAAGGGCAGGATTTGAGGCAGAGATCAAACGCCTTTCAGAACAACACAGGATAAGGATAATCGGTCCAAACTGTATCGGCATGTTCAACGCCGCAAACCGCCTTGACTGTGCATTTCAAGGACAGGCAAGAATGGTCCGCGCAAAGCAAGGCCCGGTAGCACTGCTGTCCCAGAGCGGCACCATGGGCATCAGTTTTCTTGAGACCGCAGATACATTCGGTCTTTCCAAGATGATAAGCTATGGAAACAGATCCGACGTGGATGAAGCAGACATGATCTGGTATCTGGCAAATGATCCTCAAACAAAGGTCATCGCACTTTACGTTGAAGGCTTTGGAGACGGACGTAAGTTCATCGAAACAGCAAAACGCGTGATGTCTGAGAAGAAAAAACCCATAGTCATATGGAAGAGTGGAAGGACAACTTTGGGTGCCAAGCAGGCTGCCTCCCACACCGGCTCACTCGGAGGATCGAACGCCATAATCATGGGCGCCTTCAGGCAGGCAGGGATTATCTCGGTTGACAGCTATCAGGAACTCGCATCAGTAGCAAAGGCCTTGGCATGGCAGCCGGCCGCCAAAGGCCCAAGAGTAGGACTGGTAAGCAACGGTGCAGGTCCAATGATAGGCGCAATAGACCAGTTTGAAAAGTTCGGGCTTGAACTTGGCAGGGTCACTGAAGCTACACTGAAGGAGATGAAGGAACACTACCCGGCAACATACGTCATCGGCACCGGAAACCCAGTGGATGTCACAGGCGGTGCCAATGCCGATGACTACAAGTACGCAATCCAAAAATTCATGGACGATCCGAACATAGACATCGTCATGCCATGGTTCGTATTCCAGGATGATCCTCTAGAGGAGACGATAATTGATCATCTCGGCGAGTTCTCAAAACAGGGAAAGAAGCCCCTTCTCGTGGGCGGGAATGGCGGCCCCTACACTCAAAAAATATCTGCGCTCATAGAGAAGCACCAGGTACCAGTTTATGACGACATTAGAAACTGGGTTGCTGCCGGGGCTGCACTTCACCGCTGGGGAAAGCACAAACCTGACAAAGTTTAATTCCCTCAGAATTCGGAGTCTCAGCATGTCCCTAGTCATCGTATCAAAATCCGACGGCGTTTGCACAATGAAGATAAACAGACCCGACAAGCTCAATGCCATGAACATCGACGTTGCAAACGAGATAATCAAAACATTCAAGGAGATCGAGACTGACGAGTCGGTCAAGGTTGTAATCATAACTGGAGAGGGAGACAAGGCATTTTCCGCCGGTGCCGACATTGCATACATGTCCACAATCACGCCGATTGAGGCGGAATCATACGCAAAGGTCGGCCATCTGCTGACGCAAACTGTCGAGAGCTGTTCCAAGCCCACCATCGCCGCAATCAACGGATTCGCCCTAGGCGGAGGTTGCGAGCTTGCACTTGCCTGCGACATGCGCATAGCTGCAGACAGCGCAAAGTTAGGCCAGCCCGAGGTAACAATCGGAGTGTGTCCCGGCTGGGGAGGCACACAGAGGCTGCAAAGAATAATCGGAATTTCAAGGGCAAAGGACCTAATATTTACAGGAAGAATGGTAAAGGCCGACGAGGCAAAGGAGATGGGCCTGGTAAACAAGGTTGTCGAGCTGGCAAGACTAGGCGAGGAGGCGACAAATGTCGCCAAGATGATTGCGCAGAATTCAGGAATGGCAGTACGCATGTCCAAGGTTGCGATAAACAAGGGCAGGAATGCGGACATTGATACCGGACTTGCACTGGAGCTTTACACGTGGGGTCTATGCTTCACCCACCCAGACAGGTCGGAAAGAATGACCGCTTTTGTCAACAAGTCAAAGAAATAGCAGATCCTTCCAGCCGCTTCCACTCGCTTCCTAGTATGCCTGAGATGAAAAGATTATTATAATTTAAGGGAGAAAATACACCCATGAGCAATACTCAGACAACAAAACCGATAACAATCACGCCCAAGGCTGCAGAGAAGGTCGCTTCTTTCATGAAGGAGGAGGCAGAAAAGCCAGAGTTTCTGCGAGTCTACGTGCAGGGAGGCGGATGCTCAGGATTGTCCTACGGAATGGGCTTTGAGAAAAAGGCCGAAGAGGACGATCTGGTAATTGAGGAAAACGGCGTAAAGATGCTCGTAGACAGCTACAGTGCAGATTACCTCAAGGGTGCAAGCATCGACTACATTGAGAGCCTCATGGGCGCAGGGTTTAAGATAAACAATCCAAACGTAACCAAATCGTGCTCCTGCGGTCACTCATTTAGTACCTCTTAGATTTACGCTCCACTCTTATTTTTAATTCCAGATTAGTTTTAACTGTACAACAATAATGCCACCGAAAAGTTCGCTTCCAGGATTATCCGCATGTTTGCAGTAAATCCATTCAAATCACGATATTGGGTACCGACTAGTCACTAAGGCCAAAGGCCGCGGGCTTCGTATGCCTCAAGAACCCGCCCGACAGCAAGAACCATGCTTGCCTTCCTCATGTCAACATCATGCTTCTTCGAGAGTGCATAGGTATCATTGAATCCCTTGACTATATGATGCTCCATCTTGCCTGCCACTTCGTCAAAAGTCCAGTAGTATCTCTGCAGGTTCTGCACCCACTCCAGATACGATATGCACACACCTCCCGAATTTGCCAGTATGTCTGGAACTACCATTATCTTGTTCTTATGTAAAATCTCGTCTGCCTCGGGTGTCGTAGGCCCGTTTGCAGCCTCTGCAACAACCTTGCAATCGACATTTTTAGCAATCTGCGGCGTGATTTGGTTCTCCAGCGCGGCCGGAACCAGTACGTCACATGGAGTGGTGAGAAGTTCCTCAGTCGATATCTTCCTGCTTCCCGGATATCCAACCACGGTTCCAGCCTTTGCCTTGTAATCAAGAACCTTCTTTGCACCAAGTCCCTTTGTGTTTATAATCGATCCCTTTGAGTCGCTTACCGCAATTATCTTTGCGCCCATCTTCTCAATGTACTCGGCCGCAAACGTCCCAGCGTTGCCGTATCCCTGAATAACAACCCTTGCGCCCTTGAGCTTCAGTCCAAGTTTCTTGGCAGCCTCCCGTACGCAGTAAGATACGCCAAGCCCAGTCGCAACATTCCTTGCCTGGGACCCACCAATGGGTATCGGCTTTCCAGTGATTACAGCAGGCTCAGCTTGGCCGTGCATCACGCTGTAGACATCCATAATCTCCGCCATCTCCTTCCCCGTGGTGTAGACATCAGGAGCAGGAATGTCCTTTCCAGGTCCGATTACCTCCGATATAGCATATGCGTATCTTCGTGTGAGTCTTTCCTTTTCTCCTGCTGAGAGCCTCTTCGGATCACAAATAATCCCTCCCTTGCCTCCCCCAAATGGGACATCAACTATGGAACACTTCCACGTCATCCACATGGACAGTGCCTTTACTTCCTCGATTGTGACGTCAGGGTGGTATCTTATCCCACCCTTAAAGGGACCCCTGAAATCATTGTGCTGCGACCTAAAACCTGTGAAAACCCTTATCCTTCCATCATCCATCTTCACGGGAAGAGAAACCGTCAGAACTTTTTTCGGGCTTGCGAGCATCTCATGGATGCCCGGATCAAGTTTCAAAATTTTTGCGGCAGATGCAAGCTGTTTGAGCGCATTCTGCCACGGATCTATCTTGGTCAAACCCTATCCATATGTCTCTCTAGCTATTGTATTTAAATTTGTTGAGATTTGATCTCCAACTTATTTCGCAGACTGACCCGTATTTTGCCCCACATCGTTCCCTCCGAGCTTTGAAGAAATTTGATTTCTCAGATCCTCGTCTGTTTTATTTACGCAATCTATTCCGAGGTTTTTTGCCAAAAACTCGAGTTTCTGCCTTTCCGAGGCGGCAGGACCCTCTATTGGGATGCTAAACTCGCCTTTTGCCCTCTGAATCTCATTGTGCACCGTATTTTTTGTCCTGTTAAATTCCCCCACTATCTTGCCGATCTTTCTGGAAGCCTCCGGCATCCGCTTTGTCCCAAGCAGCATCAATAGGGCTACGAATGCTATCACTATCCAATCGTTGCCCATAATGGTAAGAGAGTATTCAATCAATGCCTCATTTTGGCAGTTTCCGAAATTAAAGCTTTAGACCCGCTTGTAGCAGGCAACAATGGCGGCACCGCCAAGCAACCCCGTATCAAATTCCACGCGCGAAAATTTTTCAAGCAAAAGCGCCTTCAGATCACCGTTTTGCGGCCAAAGCTTGTATGTATCATAGAGAGCGGCAAATTTCAGGCCCAATTTTCCACCTGCAACCATGGCTATAACAGGCAGCAAAGTACGAAGGTAGAATGATACCCCCGCCCTGATAAGAACATCATCCGGCTTTCCCAAGTCGACGATCACAAACCTGCCTCCCGGTTTTAAGACCCTATGTACCTCGCTTATCGCTATGCGAAGGCTGATTGCGTCCCGGAGAGAATACCCGCAAAGAACAGCATCAAACGTATCATCCCTAAATGGCATATGTTCAAAGACTCCGCAGGACAAATCTGGAGCCTTTGCAAACAGCCTTCCGGTATTTTTCAACATGGGTTGGAGAGGATCGTAAAGTGTCACACTCAGGTCGTCCTCACACATCCTCATTGCCGTCTTTGACATATTACCAAAACCAGAACCTGCGTCAAGGATCTTGTCTCCCCTGTGCACCCTTCCTCGAATCCCGCGTTCCCTAAATTCCAAGTCCTTTCCTAGGGAGATGAACGAATTGACACGGTCGTAAACAGGGATTATATCTTCAAGAACGTCAAGTACCTGACCCCAAGTGCTTCCAAGTCCCACAAAAAGGTAGGAAATGGCGCATATTATATTCGACACTGTTCCTAGTCAGACGATCATCGTTCCAAAAGAATCAGAGCGGAAGAAAGCCCTCGGTCTCATGCTTGAGCAATCCCGCATAATGATACAATTACTTGCCATTTTTAGGCAGCAGGCGAGATGGGAAGAAGATCACTCATCAAAGTCAACGGAGGCAGAGTAACTTGGATTTTCAACATACTAGGAAGCATCGGTTTCCAATCAGGGACGCATCTCCGCCATGACCGATTCCACACCGTCCGTGTATGATGGGAAGGATAATGAGGTCATTTTCAGCATCTTGGAGTTTGAGGCCCTTGTCGATGTCGTAAGCAGTGTCACAAAGTCTGATCCAAGAGACGGTCTTGCAATAAATGCCGGTATTGTTCCCGGCACATCCTTGCCCAACCTGGAACACACAAAATTTACGAATTCTGAAAAAGCGACAGGATTAGAATCAGTCAAGACAAAGGACTGGCCTTTCTGATTCTTTTCTGCAATCGAGATTAGCGCGGATACGGCATCCTCCACATGTATGAAGCTACGGTAGTATTTCCCATCTCCCAGAATTCTAAACGAGTTTCTCATTATCCTCTCCACCATCATGGACCTGAACCAACCACCATTTCCATATACATCTCCAAGATACGCAACTGAGAAGGAAATCCCGCACTTACTGCAGTTCTCCTTAAGGAATTCCTGCGCTTCAAGCCTGATTCTAGCATACTCGGTCCCCGGATTTAGCGGAGTATCCTCGTCAATCATTTTGCCCTTCGTGTCCCCAAAGACGCCAAGTCCTGATACATATACCAAAAACTTTGCCTTGTCCCTTATCTTGCTGAAAAGGTTTACCGTGCCGTCGTAGTTTATTCTCCTCTGGATTTTCTTGTTCTTTTCGCCAGGCCAGACCGCAGCCAGATGATATACAACTTCACAGGGGACGTCCTTTAACTCAAAATCCGGAATGGTAAGATCTCCCTTCACCATTCTTGCCCCCATTTCGTACCCTTCCTTCCCCCTCAAAAGGGCGCTAACCGAGTCATCTCTTTGAACAAGCCTGCCAACAAGCCTCCCACCGATAAATCCGCCCGCACCCGTTACCAGTACTTCCAACATAGAAGTTGTAATTTTCCCACATAAAGGTTTGACCTCGGCTCTTATCTTGGTTACGATTAAAAATTAAATCAGCCTACTCCCCACCTTTTTCCATTGCAAACATGCCCCAAGTGCAAGTCTAAGATAGAGGTTCAAAAGACTTTCAATCAGAAAATCCTGTTCAGTTGCACCAAGTGCAAGATAGAAGACCTAATAGACTACAGGAAGAATCTTGACGAGGCATACCTTGAGTTCCTGTTAAAGTTTGACGGTGGAAACATCCCCACCTGCAACGAGTCCCACGACCACCTGCAAAAGGAGGGGCTGGTCCGGAGCGAGGAGGAAATCAGGAAGATGATCGGAAAGAAGAAAATCTCAGAGATTACAAGGTCAGTCTTGTTTTCCAAGAGGCACTTTGTCTCGAACTTTAGGATTATAGAAGACCCCGAGCCCGAGATGGGGGTTGCAGTCGATGAATCAGGGCTTGACGACCGCCTGTGCTCTACCCTGGTGGAAAAAGGAATTTCAAATTTTTACAAATTCCAGGAGGACGCCATAAGGGAGATCATGCTTGGCAGAAACGTTGTCATAACTGCCCCCACTGCCTCGGGGAAGACAGAGGCCTTTGTCATACCAATTCTCCAGAAAATATCTGATTCCTCGCACCGCGACAAGATTCAAGCTCTCTTTGTCTACCCCACCAAGTCACTGTCCCGCGACCAACATCCCAAGATAATGGACATGTCAAAAAAAGTCGGCCTGCAAACCGCAGTTTTTGATGGCGATACCAAGGAGGATGAACGGAGGAGGATCGTAGATGAGCCCCCCGAGATCCTGATTACAAACTTTGATGTACTGCATTACCACCTATGGCACAGGACAAGATTTGCGTCATTGCTAAGTTCCGTTAGGTTCATGGCGGTGGACGAGGCCCACGTGTATTCCGGAATCTTTGGCTCTAACGTCCACTACATCATCAAGAGAATGAAAAGAATCTGCCCCCGCCTCCAATTTGTAGCCTCATCGGCCACCCTTGAAAACGCCCTAACATTCTGCCAGGACCTCTTTGGAGTGGAGATGGCACAGATTGCAGGGTCTGGAAAGAGGGGGAAGATAGAGTTTAGCATGCTGTTCCCTTCTCTTGTTGGTCAGCGTGCATTGATGGTGGACATCCTGAAGAACCTGACCTCCCGGAATCACAAAACACTGGTCTTTAGCAACTCCCATCTCAATTCAGAGCTGCTGGCCCTACAAGCAAGACGAAGAAAGATAGACATCAAGGTGCACAGGGCAGGCCTGATGGCAAACTACAGGAAGTCGGTAGAATCCCTGTTCAAAAGCGGCAAGCTTTCATCAATTTCAGCCACTCCCACGCTAGAGCTTGGGATTGATGTAGGTAACGTGGACGGCGTGATCTCTTCTACAATCCCGGTAAACCGGCTGGTCCAGAGGATCGGGCGGGCTGCAAGAAAGGGCCAGGACGGATACGCCTTCTTGGTACTGGGAAATGATCCCATATCACAGTACTACAAGAATCATCCCGGAGACTATTTCGAGGACATCGAACAGGTCTACATCGACCCAAAAAATCCCTTCGTTGAAGAGTTCCAAGTACTTGCCATGGCATGCGACAAGCCTGTTGCAAAGCATGAGCTCGGTGAACACTCTGAGGTGATAAGCAGGCACCTTGCGGCAGGAAACCTGGTCCAGCTTGAGAACCGGTACGTCCCCAACATGGAGCATGCAAAAGATCTTCTTGAAAGCTATAGCATAAGGGGGATAGGCAGATCTGTGGACATTTTTTTCAACGGTAAAAAGGTGGGTGAGAGGGTTCTGCCCATCGCCTTGGAAGAACTCCACCCGTCGGCAGTTTACTTTCTTGCGGGGACAAGATACCGCGTCAAGGAACTCGGCTATCCACAGAGCCTCACAGCAAGGTTGGAAACGCTCCCACGTGATTATCCGTATTATACGAAGGCGCTTACTGAGGAATGGCCTACAATTGAGCACACCTATGAAAAACGTCGCGTCAATGGGATAGAAGTTGCATTCTGCAAGATGCACATACAAAAACGCGTTTACGGATATGCCAATATCGAACTTGGGCACGACGTAACACAGGGCCAGAAGGTCCTGCTCGAAAGTCCTCTTGACTATGATTTCATAACAAAGGGCCTAGTATTCAAGGCCCCAAGACCAATCGATGAAGCTGAGGGATCTGAAAACGGCGATTACACAGAGGCAAGCGGATATCATGCAACCGAACACCTAGTCATAGAAGGGAGCAACATGATAACAGGCGGAGTATCTCAAGACCTAGGAGGTATATCCCTTGGCACTTCTGGCCTCATATTTGTCTATGATTCGGCGATTGGCGGAAACGGGGCAAGCAGGGCGCTGTACGACAGACTCGAAAAGGCGTTTGACCGCAGTCTCGACATAGTAATGGAATGCCCGTGCGCCAGCGAGGCAGGCTGCCCGCGCTGCACATTTTCCTACAGGTGCGGCAATAACAATGAGTACCTACACAAGAAGGCAGCCTCTGAGATCCTAAAGAGAATTACAGGAGGAGAGGCCACAATCCTGAGCGAGCCCTCAGAGGATGACAGGCCTCTTGTATAGGGCGTTGGAAGATCAGGGATTCCGGCCACAAATAATAGAAATTATTAATGCCTTTTTGGAATGGTAACTGTGGAAAAGACTGCAATCGTTACCGGAAGTTCTAGCGGGATAGGATTTGAGACAGCACTGGCGCTTGCCAGGGAAGGATACCACACCTATGCCACCATGCGGGACACGAAAAAGGGAGGGAGGATGCTCGAATTGGCAAAAAAAGAAAATCTAAACTTAGAGGTACTCGCACTTGACGTAGACAGGGAAGAAACCGTCAGAGATGGCATCGGAAGGATAACTAGCGACAAGAACAGGATAGATGTGCTTGTCAACAACGCCGGGTACTTCCTCGTGGGCTGCCTAGAAGACATCACACTGGACGAGATGAAGGCGCAGTTTGAGACCAATTTTTTCGGGATCGTCAGGATGGTGCAGCACGTCCTCCCAGTCATGCGCAAACAAAAGTCTGGCACCATCGTCAACATCAGCTCCGTTGCTGGCAGGATTGGTTTTCCAGTCACTCCCGCATACATTAGCTCGAAATTTGCGCTTGAAGGCCTCAGCGAGTCAATGAGATATGAGCTTGCACCCTTTGGCATCAGGACCATAATCATAGAACCAGGCGTTGTCAAGACCAACCTGTTTTCATCCCTCAAGAAGGCCACAAGGGCGGATTCCCCCTACCAGGAAATAACCGAGAAAGTAATGCAGGGGCTCACCATGATGTCCCAGATGGGCACCCCGCCACAAGAGGTGGCAAGAACCATTATCAATGCAATAAGGAGTGAAAACCCACAGCCGCGCTATCCTGTAGGCAATGATGCAGTGATGTTCCTAGAGGCAAAAAAGTCAAAGACTGATTTGGAGTTTGAAAATTATATTAAAAAGGAACTTTACGACTAAATTCTATCCGCTAGCATGACTTTGGTTAAAAGTCATTCAATTTTTTTTAAAAATTTTGAAAGAATTTTTCATTATTTATGAATAGATTGATATAAGTCGGAAAGTCAATTTTTGTCAAAGTCAACAGATTTAGGTCAAAAATAGAGGAATATCGAAGATGAAATGGAAGACCCTGCAACATAATGGCATAGCATTCCCCCCAACGTTTGAAACAAAGGGCGTAACAATCAAGATAAGGGGAGAAAAGGTGCCCCTCAGTCTTGAAGCCGAGGAGATGGCCTACCAGTGGGCAAAAAAGAAGGATACGCCGTATGTCAAGGACATTGTTTTCCAGAAAAACTTTCTTGCAGACTTTGTAAAGGTCTTGCCGGAGAAGTTTAGGAAGATACCAATCTCGGATATTGATTTTTCTGAAGCCTTCAAGGTTGTCGATATTGAAAAGGATGCGAAAATTACCATAACCAAGGAGGAGAAGAAGAAGATCGCCCTTACTAGAAAGGAATTGAGGGAGAAAATGAAGTCGACGTACGGAAAGGCAATAATGGACGGCAAGGATGTGGACGTGGCCAACTGGATGGCCGAGCCACCTGGCCTTTTCATAGGACGTGGAGATCACCCCCTTAGGGGGAAATGGAAGCCCAGAATTACCGAGAAGGATGTAACCCTCAACCTTGGAAAAGAGGCCAAGGTTCCCCCAGGCAAGTGGGGCGAGATAATCCATGAGCAGGACTTCATGTGGCTTGCTAGCTGGGAGGATAAGCTTACTGGCAAGAGAAAATACGTATGGCTTTCTGATACATCTGACCTGAAACAGGAACGCGACAAGATGAAGTATGAGAAGGCCACCAAACTCTCAGAACATATTGGGAAGGTTTTGGAAAATATTGTCAAGAAGATGTCCGACAAAGACGAGCGGACAAGAAAGGTGGCCACGGTAACCTACCTCATTTACAAGACTGCCATGAGGGTGGGAGATGAGAAGGATGCAGATGAGGCGGACACGGTGGGTGCAACCACTTTGCGTGTAGAGCACATCAAACTAAAACCGGGAGTAATCGAGTTTGATTTTTTGGGAAAAGACAGTGTGAGATGGCAGAAACCTCTGCAGGTAGGGGAACAAGACAGCGTATTTTATGAGAACCTCAAGAGGCTTACCGAAAAAAAGTCTCCAAGCGAGCAGATCTTCAATGACATTACTTCAAGGCATGTAAACGAGTTCTTGGGCGGGATAGTTAAGGGGCTGACTGCCAAAGTCTTCAGGACATACCTGGCAACAAACGTTGTAAGGACGTACCTTAAGAAAGTCGGAGGCCTAGACTCAAAATCAGAGAACATAAAAGTTTACCATGCCAGGATGGCGAATCTCGAGGCAGCCATAACCTGTAACCACAAGAGAACAATACCCAAGAACTTTGAAGAATCACTCAATAAAAAGAAGGAGGCACTCAAGAAGATCAAGGAGACGCAGACAAAGACCGAAAAACAGGCGGAAAAGAAGAAGTTGCGCGAGGAGAAGATGAAGTTGACAATCGAATTAATAGAAAAGACGAGGGATTACAATCTTGGTACCTCCCTTCGCAACTACATCGATCCAAGGGTTGTCAAGGCATGGTCTGACGAAGTTGGACTTGAATGGGAAAAACTTTACACCACAGCACTGCAGAAGAAATTCCACTGGGTCACAAAGGAGAAGATGGACTGGAAGGAAATGGCGCAGGCATGATTTGTAAGGTTTATTCTCAGGACAGTTCAAACTCCAGGCAATGCTTGATGCTGACTGATGGGCATTATTAGGAGGCCGCATGCAAATGCATTTTGGTTCAACCTTGATCTTTTTGTGAAAAGATCCCGAATATCGTTTCAGGGGCATCTTGCAGGTGTGCAACCGTCTTGAAGCCTAAAAGATGGCTGTTTGCCGAAATTCTGCCAAACGGCAAGGTAACGCGCAAAAATAAAGAGTTATTACACATCTACCTAGCTACCCTCACATGCCGGGGTAGCTCAGCCTGGCCTAGAGTGCCAGTCCACAGAAAGGGTAATACTCATAATCTGGAGGTCGTGGGTTCGAAACCCACCCCCGGTATACCTAATTCGGTTTAAAACCCACCTCGCCATATTATAACAGGTTTGAGCCAACAGCAGAGTTTCAAAAACAAGAGAATCGAGATACACAAGTACGATTTACACATCAAGTCTGTCTATAGTACAATGAGGCGGGAGTTTTCAGAGGAAAACTTTGAGCTGATTGAAAAGTATGATAAGGAACTTGTCAGGCTCTCAATAGCCAAGTCAACCAGGCTTACACATCTGAAGACACTGCAGAGCATTACAAGATTGTTAAACAAGGACTGGAAAGATGTTACAAAGCCAGACATTGAGGAGCTGGTGTTTAGAATAATGGGACAGTATGCTGGCGATGTTGGTCAGGAGACTAATACCTCGTATGACCACAAAAAGATCCTAAAGATATTTTTCAGGTGGTTCAAGCTTGGTTCCAGAGAATTCGTAGAGGTGGGAGATCCTCCGGAGACCAAATCAGTCAAGATGAAAAAAGTAAGGGACAAGATAGTGCGTGAGGATCTGCTCACAGAAGATGAAAAAACAAGACTTTTGCACGCGTGTGGCGAGAATGCAAGAGACAGGGCACTTCTTGATTGCCATCTAGAAGCCGGAACAAGACCCGGCGAGATTCTCAACTTGCTGATAAAACATGTAAAATTTGACAACTATGGAGCGGTCTTGCATGTGGATGGAAAGACAGGGGCAAGGCCAGTAAGGCTTGTGAGATCAACCCCTTCACTTGCATCATGGCTTGCAGTCCATCCCTTCAGAGATATTGCTGAAGCTCCGTTATGGATAAGGATTGACAAGCAAGGATACGGTCAGCCACTCACATATGCCGGTACAAGACAGATGGTAATCAGAAGATGTCAGATTGCACATATTTCAAAACGCGTCTTTCTCAATCTATTCAGGCATAGTGAGGCTACCGAATTGGCCAAGTTCATGACAGAGGCTCAGATGAAACAAAGACATGGGTGGTCAAAAGACTCCAAGATGCCGGGAAGATACGTACACTTGGTTAGTGCAGATGTTGATGAGGCAATCTTTGAGCATTACGGAATAGCCAAGAGCAAAGAGGAGGGACCTGCAAAGATTCCTCGCAGGTGTCATGTCTGCGACAGGCCAAACCCTGCTTGCTCTCAAACATGTTCAAGATGCGGCAGGCCGCTTGATCTTACTACTGCACTGAAGATTGATGATGCAAACGAGGCCCGTCTTTCTGCAATAGAGGAGAAGCTGAACCTTTTATTGAACGCACTTCCGAGATAATCTTCATTATTTGCTCACGAATCAGGTCAGAGTCCACCCCACATGATTTACATTTTACCATAGGTATTCGTCACCTCATCTCATTTTTTAATCAAGTACGGTACCTGAGATGACACCAACGAAATGTACACAGCAAATATGTCTTGATATATTATCATAACTTGCAAGAAATGAAAATAATTTAAGGGGTTCGTATTGCTTGGCCTGTCCAGTCAATACTTTCTCCTCGATTCTGCCTCTCCATTTTTTACCGATACGTAATATCCCCTATTCTCAAGAAGCTTCTTTGCATAGATGCCATACTTTTGATGCGTCACCAGATCCTTTAGCGCCCGGTCACTGAGTGCAGTAAAGTCAAAACCTTCCTTGAAGACATACTCTTCCTGAACATTTTTGTCATCGTGTTTATCTGATGCCATCTTTTTCTCAACCATTTCCATTTTACTGCCTGCATTTGCTGCAGGTGAAGATTCAAGTTTCCTGCCTTGTTCTGTTGGTACAAAATATTCCTGCCTTTTGGTCTCGGTAACCTTTCTTCCCTGTCCTGAAACCTCCGTACTCTTTGTCTCGGCATATCCCCGCTCTGCTATACCTTTTTGTTCAAGCCTCCACAGTATTCCCATGACATCATATGATGAGAGATTTGTCCTTTCTGCAATCCACTGGCCTGTTCCACCTCCCTCTCGCAGTACGTTGTATACTTCAAGCTCCTCCGGTGTCAGGTGTGCTACAGAGCCGTTCTGTATGTTAGAGAGACGCTCTACTGATTCCGGCCTGATGATTACAATATCATAGAACTGTTCATCAATTCTGTTTTTGATCATTGCGTCTGCGATGTACTGTTTGTGCTTTTGAGAGAACACAACAAACCAGATATAGTATCCAAGATCAAAGTTCTTCCTGAAATTTTCAACCACCTGGGATTCGTGCTTTGTAGGGTCTGTCTCGACTTCGACTGCGATTGTCTTCTCAGACCAGTAAAGAGGATCGTATGATGTTGCATTGCCGGAATTCTGTATACGTTCTGGCTCAAATATCAAAAGGTCCGGCCTCTGGGCTGCCCTGTCTCCAAGGTCTGGAATGCAGAACTTGAAGGCCTTTTGCTGCATCCTCATTATCATAAATATGGTACCAAGGTGGAGGTCAGAGCCTGCGCGCCTCCCCGTGGCAGCGTTTGAGAAATAGCTGTTGTATGCAATAGGTGCAAGCACATAACGCGTGGCACGGTTCTCATCGCCGTCACCTGTAGAGGCATTTTTGCGCTCGACCAGCCTGAGTTTGTTTACCAAAATATCGTCAAGCTTTTCAAGTATCTCCTTTCTTTGCATATGAAACATTTTGGAAATAAAATCACAGATCTCGTCCCTTGTCATGTCCCTGCCCTCGTTGTACAAAAGAAGCAGGATTGCAGCTTCAAGCGGCGATACCTGAGGTGTCTCGCCCCTTGTCTTTGTTGGCATGATGTATTTTTCAAGCGATGTCGGCTCGCCGTACTTTTTTACGCTGTATCTTGCAAGCCCCATCCAGTCTCTCTTCCTGTCAACTATTGGAAATACCCTGAGAAGGCCTGACAGCGGTGTTTGTCCCTGTGAGTAAAATGCAAACCTGCCATGGGTCATCGATGTCAGGGTCTCTACCGGTACTGGCATCACGGTCTTGAACATGCTTGCAGTCTCCGTATCAACCTTGAAGCAGATAATGGTACGTACAAGTGCCGATATCTCCTTTGCAAACTCTCTTGGAAACGTGTTGATTGTCTGTGACGTGATGGTAACCTTGACGTTTGCCTTCCTCATCGTATTTAGCAGCTCGCGGAGGGCAAACGGGGCAAAGAGATGGGCCTCGTCTATATACATGAAAAATGGTTTTGGGATACAATCAGTCCTGCTAAATCTCTTTTTTGCTTCCACGTAGACCATGTTGATAAGTATGGTTCCAACAAACGATATCACGTCGTCGGAGCCGCCGTTTGATAAATCAATTATCACCCACTTGCCAGATTCCATTATATCAGCAAAGTCAATCGTAGACTTGGATGTGTCCAGCATCGCTGCAACCTGCGGGGTTGACAGTATCTTGTCAAGCTTGTTGTATGCCGAGCGACCTGCATCTCTCTGGTACTGCTGCGGAAAGAGAACGCTCCAAAAGTGTCTCACGTCACGGTTTGCAACCTTGGCAAGAAAAATAGAGCGCATCCTGTCATCTGTTATTATCTTTACTAGGTCTCGGAGGGTGGAACCTTCAATCTCAACCAGTGCGTTTGCACCATTTCTTAGCAATGCCTCAAGCTGCGGACCCCAGGAATCTCGGTAAATGTTTCTAAGCGCATTTACAAGGTTCATTACAACAACGTACCGGTCGTCTCCCTTGACCTCAAGAGGGTTTATCTTTACAGTTTTGCCCCACTGTCTTACAGCATCAAGACTTATGTAGATTACACGATCCTTTTTGGAATCAGGAATCATCCGCAAGACGTCCTGGGCAAGTGAGCCGTGTGGATCAAGTACAAGAAAACCTTCTTCCCGGTTTATGTTCTGGTTTATCATGATTGTATCGACTGTGCTCTTTCCAGATCCTACTTCGCCGAAGATTCCCGTGTGTATCTGCTCTTCTCTTGGTATGCCTACTGCCTTGCCATTGTCGTCAAACCCAAGTACAGTAAGATTTGATCTTCCAGAGATCATGGTTTGAAATGAAGTGTATCTTAAAAAGTAGAACATGTAGGAAGTAGCGGATCATATGGTCTTTGAACCAAAAGATGGATCTTTCATTACCTAATTATTCATCACACACAAGCGAATCCGATTCAACCAACTCCCTTTTACAAAATTCAAATGAATCCATATAGTTGGCAAAGGCCAAAAAGAAAGCCAGGTGAATCGCCAAAAGGCGGGCTGTTAGAAAAAGAAGATACACGTCAAGGGTTTCCTATCGCTTAAAGGAGATTCCAATAAAGCAGATTCGGGTCTGGAAAGAGGCCCAGGCAAGAAAACTTGACCTAGAGGGAATTTCAGAGCTGGCAAAGTCAATCAAGACCGAGGGACTGCAAAATCCACCAATGGTGCAAAAAGATGGAAATCGGTATCTCTTGATGTCAGGACAACGGAGACTTGCTGCACTGAAAAGGCTGGGTGCAAAAAAAATTCCTGTCTTGGTCTTGACAAGAAAAACGGAATATGATACACCGGATGCCAAGGCGGCTTCGGTTATTGAGAACATTCACCGCAAAAACATGAACGTAAAGGATATGGCTGATGCATGTGCGTTTTTGGCAGAACAGATGGGCAAGTCAAAGGCTGCCCAGTCACTCGGACTCTCGATTCAAACGTTTCAGAAATACCACGGTTTTGCAGGAGTGCCAGACAAGCTAAAAGAGCTTGTACCAAAGACAATCTCAAGGGATGATGCAACAAAGCTGCATCAAGTCATTCCAGATGTATCAAAAGCAGTTAAAATTGCACATCAAATATCAGAACTTGAAACGCAGACAAAAAAGCGGTATCTCAAGGTTTTAGGATCCAGCCCAAATTTGTCCCACAAAAAGATAATGAAAAAGGCAAGATCACTGGCATTACAACAGAATGTTTCATTAAGGTTATCAAAGAGAAAGACGCGTGGACTATTGGTACAATCACACCGCCAAGATCTGCACCCAAATGAGCTTGCAAACAAAATTGTGTCAGACTGGCTTGACAGACGAGGGTACTAGTTTTAATATCAAATTATATTTTCATTACAATTACTAGATATCTTGAAAAATTAACTTGGATTTCCGATCAGAGTATATTATCTTTTAACAAGGCTGCAAGTGCAGTGTACTGTATAATTGCCCTTTTTTGTTGCCCATTTTAGTAAAGGAATGATTGCTTCTCTGAGTTCCCTGCCCCTGCTTGACAACGAATATTCTACTCTTGGAGGAATCTCTCTGAAAACCTCTTTTAGGATAAGATCTTCTTTTTCCAAATCCTTTAGCATTGAAGCAAGTGTTGAAGGGCTGATACCTTTCAGCTCTGACATCAATTTGTTGTATCTAAGCTTTCCATGATTACCGATCTCGTTTATTATCAATAAACCCCATTTTTTTCCAATTGTATCTATTACACCGTCCAGTGGACACAAACAAATTGCGTTACTTTGGTTTTTCATAGTAACTATTATACTACGAACTTTGTATTTTAAATACTTTGAATTTCATAGTGATAACATGGTAAAAGAACTAACAGAGTCAGATCAGAAATTGTATTTTTGTGATGCATGTGGTTTTAGATACAAGGATCCTAAATTAGCACAGCAATGCGAGGATTACTGCAACAAACATCAGAGCTGCTCAAGAGAGATTACAAAACATGCTGTGGGGTGTTGCTAAATGACAACAATTGATATTTCAGATGACTGGCAGGACAAAGTAACATCATCAAAGAACCCTGTAATAGTTGATTTCTGGGCTCCTTGGTGCCCTTGGTGCATGAAATTAATGCCAGTATTTGAAGAAGTTTCAAAACAATATGAAGGAAAGTTGGTCTTTGCCAAGGTAAATGTTGAAGAACGTGAGGACATTGCACAGGCAAATGGTGTAATGGGCATTCCAGTTCTTAAGATGTTTTGTGACGGTAGAAACGTAGGAGAACTTGTCGGATGCATGACAAAGGAAAAACTTGTCTCAGAACTTGATAAAATGCTTGGTATAATTCCTAACTGCCTTTCACAGAGTTCATCACTATCACATGAGGTATCGTCAAAATGAGTAACATGAGTCCTGTTGGGCAAGTTTTGAAAAGACCAACCGATGCCATTACTGCGGTCATAATTTCGATATCACTGGGTGCACTCTTTTGGTCGCTTACGTTTAATTTTACACCAACTCCATTGCCAAAATACATCCAGATGTACGGTGTACCCTTCACTGTCACTACTGTTACCATGGGATTTATCATAGCAATACTAACAGGATTGAACACAGCATTGATTCTTTGCAGAAAACAAATGACAGGGAGTCTGGGTTTCAAAAAGGGAGCAGACTCTAGTGCATGTAGTGCATTCACTGGTGTAGTAGCATCAGGATGTCCTGTTTGTACTGCCCCTTTTCTTGGTGTCTTTGGTTTGAGCGGGGCATTGGCATTATTTCCGTTTCATGGATTAGAACTAAAGTTAGCTGCAATTGTTGCCTTGGGAATTTCATTGTATTATACCTCAAAGAATGTCAAGATCGCATGTAAAATGTAGAATAATCAGCTGACATGACAAGAAATGAATCCTACAAGTCTGACAATATTGTTCAGTTTCCATTCATGTCTAAAGGTTGCCTTAACTAAATAATTTTGAAACTTATGCTAGTTTCAGTGTCCTTGCAACTCTGTCACTGTAAGCTGATGCAAATGCAAAAGCCATCACTATACCGCCAATAATTTCTAGACTAATTGAAAAATATGCATACATGCTAACATATAGTATCATAGCACCAACAACTGAAACTGGCAGGATCTTTCTGTTGCCACTAAGCCACATTCCAGCAAACATTGCACCAAATGAAAGCAGCAAAATCACTTCTCCCCAAAAACCAGAGAAGAATGATATCATGATATTCTGTGATGCCGTAGTCATGCCAGCCATATTTCCCATATTGTGCATGGTATTAGCAGTCTTTGTTATTCCTATAACAGAGGAACCAACTATACTAAAGCTCATGAAAATTGTACAAAGACATATTCCTATTCCACCAGAAGCACAAGCACATGTACTTCGAAAGTTTCTCAAGATGGCATCAGATCCTCCATCTCATATTCCAACAGTCATATAGAATATTCTTTTTGAAGCTTTTTGAACAAATCTTCGCCGCATACTAGAGGAAAATCAGGTAATCCAACTATCTTGTACTTGCCGTCTATAATGGTGGTAGGAACAGCCTTTATGCCGTACTTTTCCATCTTTTCCCTGATTTCTGCAGTCATGTTGTTCACATTATAGGTTGTCTGGTTGCATCCTTCATGTTTTCTAATCTCAATATTTCTGCACAACGAACAGTTTGCAGAGAATATCTCAAATGTATGTTTTTCTGTCATGTTATTAGTATACAAAAGAAACTACTTAAGTTGTAAAGTATATTCAATGATACTAGTATGAAAAAGGAAAGCATCGTTCTATTCTGTCCCCTACAAGGAGTCATTGACATAATCAGTAAAAAATGGTCTTTGCTTGTGATAAACGAGATCGGCAATCACAAAAGCATCAGATTCAACGAATTAAGAAGAGAGCTGAAAGGTATCACGGCAAAATCTCTTACAAATACCCTAAACGAATTGCAGTCAAATTGGTTGATAAATAGAAAGATCTTTGACGAAAAACTTCCAAGAACTGAATACAGGCTTACTGATGAAGGGGACAGACTATATCATTTGATCATTCCATTATTACAGTGGGCTGCATCAAGAAGAGGTGCAGTAGTTACGGAATGCTCATGCAAGGCAAAGCGATAAAATCTGCGTGATTTTCATCTTCCAGATCTTTGTGCTGCTCTTTTCACTATTGGAGTGACTGCTGTTCCAAGCACAGCACCAAAAGCAATATGAGATACGAGCGATCCTGCCAAGATCATTGGAAATAGTTTTTGAGTCTGTTCTGTAATCATCTTGTCCATTTGTTCCATCTTCATCTTTTTGTCCATGGTGCCTTTGCCTTGTATGGTATTTCCTGCCATTGTTCCTTGTTGATTCATCTCTGAATTATTACTCATTTGTCCATGACTCATTGAATTACCTTGCATCTGGGATTGTTCATTCATGGAATTACTTTGCATATTGCCTTCCATGTTTCCCATAGGCATCATCTTCATTATGTCCATCATGTGTGGTGGAAGAGCTGTCATTGCAATTGGTAGAAAGATTACGACATAGGCAATAACGCCAGTAGCAACTCCTAAACCTATTCCCTTGCCAAATCCTCGGATCTGTAGTTTTTTGGTTGTAATTACTGCACCAAATGCTACGCCTATTGCAACGCTTGTAAGAAAGTGTGCTGTAATTCCCGGACCTAGTGCATTTTCATAGGACTGACCTGTGATGAGACCCATTATAATAGCAAAACAATTTGCCACCATTCCTATCTGTGTCATCACCATACTCATTATTCCATACATTACAGCCCCGCCTGCAATTCCGCCTACTATTCCAGCTCCCAGTGCAATTTTCTTTGGATACAGAATAGACTCCATTGTCATGATTTGAACAGTTACAAACCATACGTTAAATAGATTTTTCCAAATTGTCGAATTAAAAATTGAACTGTTAAAGAGTTTATTTTTATTGTACTTGGAATAATGTAATTCATGGATAACCTAAGAAAAGAGAACAAGATCAGATGTGCAGAATGTAATATGGAATTTGAATCAAAAGAAAAGTTAGATGAACATCAGTCAAATCACTCTGCTGTATATTGTGATACCTGTCCTATAGACATGGCAATACGCGGGTTATCGAAACTATTTCGTAGAAATAAGCATCCTACCTAGAGTGTTAAGTGTAATTTTGGTTCTTCCCCGTTCTAATCTTTCTACGTCTACCAAGCCAAGCTGTACCAAGCCTTTTGCTTCTGCACTCCCCTGTATGTGATAGCTTAGCAGTGGCTTGCCAAATTCACAGTGCCTAGTAAGATTGTCCAGACTCTCTACAGAACCACCTGCCTTGTCTAGTGCCTGTAAGATCTTGATCTTTGCATCCGAGATTATCTCGTTGTAACTTAGCTTCAGTATTGGCAAAAGCATCGGGTTTCCTTCCATGTCAATGCCAAAAGCCTTGATTCCATTTACAAAAGCACAAGAAAGTGCGGCACACCCTATCATTTTGTCGCCCGCACTTACGTTTATGAGAATTTGTTCGTAGTTTGTACCTTCGTCTCTTATGATCTGAGAAACATGCTCCATCGCACTTCGAATGATATCAGGTTGAACAATTTCCTTCAGAGTGATTGAGACGCCCAATGTAGAACGAAGGTTTCCTGCAAATTCTTCTGCTAACTTTGCATCATCTTTATAGTGAAGCAATACGAGTTTGTGAATTGGAAAGTTGCGTAGTCCTGCCAAAATTCCCTCTTTGTCTTGACCAAACGTAGCTATTTGCAGGGTCTTTTGTACCACAGTTAAAGTTTGACTTACTTGATACTAAAGTATTAACTTGAAATGTTCAAGATCTGCTTGAATAGATAACAAAACGGTGGATTTGGGTGAACTTCTAATCCGAAGATCCCTATCAGAGCAGAATACTTTTTGACTGAACGAGAAAGGAACTTCGCGTAATTGAACAGATGGCTGCATATTCAATGAAGTATTGTGCCAGTGATGTTTTTACAGATGGCAATAGTCCTACAAGTAGGCTTTTGGAAAATCCATGTCACC